>NZ_MBPP01000105.1 GCF_001858325.1 Marinobacter sp. AC-23 | reverse complement strand
GCGCAAAAAACAATCTATCCAGAGCTTCAGCGCGTCGTTTTTTGCTTACCTTACAGAAGCTGGGCTATGTGTCGCAGGATGAYCAAAAATTCCGTTTGACGGCCAAGGTTCTTGAGCTGGGGTATCCCTATCTGGCATCTCTGAATTTCACTGAGACCATTACGCCCTTTATGGAGCAAGTTTCCTTGTCTGGCGTCAACTATCTTGTCCGGTCCGCGACAACTATGATGGCCGGTTGGGTGGTCTTACTTTTTACTCTTTCCAGCCTGCTTAAGCTGTTGCTGTCGTCGGTAGCTTTCCCCCTCTAATTCGATAATCGTCGCGTGGTGTATGAGTCGGTCTACGGCCGCTACGGTCATCATGCTGTCCGGGAAGATCTGATCCCACTCGCTGAATGGCTGGTTGGCGGTGACAATCAAGCTGCCACTCTCATAGCGGTGGGCGATGAACTCGAACAGCACCTGGGTTTCCGCATCCGTCTTTTTTACGTAGCCGATGTCATCGATGATGATGACCCGGTATTTATCCAGGCGTGTCATGGCGGTCATCAAGTCGAGATCGCGCTTGGCCTGTTGTAAGTGCTGAACCAGCGCTATCGCTGGGAACAGTTTGCAGCGCACGCCCTGTTCGGTGAGTTGATGGCCCAGGGCATTGGCGATGTGGGTTTTGCCGGTGCCGCTGGGGCCGATCAACAGCACATTGTCGGCATGGTGTGCCCAGTCACTGTCTTGTTGCAGCTTGGCCAGTGCGGCGTTGCAGGGGCGGCTAAAGCCACTTTGATCCAGCGCCGAGAAGGTTTTGTTGGCCGCAAGCCTGGCCTCTCGCAGCCACTTCTGAGTTCGACGCTGGTAGCGGTCCGAGAGTTCGTATTCACATAAGGCTGCTAGGTAATCCGTGTGTGACCAGTTCTTTTCAATGGCCGTTTCCCAGAGCGATTGATAGTGACGGTGGAAGGCCGGCAGACGCAGTTCTTTAAGCAGCAAGGCGACGGAGTCGGTCATATCGACGCCTCTTGGCTGCGGATCGAAGACAGCAAGTCGTCATAACTGACCAGGGTGTGTTGACTTGAAGCTGAGAATTCGAGATCGGGATTGCCGCGAAGGTAGCGTGACTGGATCTCGGTAATTGACGCGAACCGGCCGGCCCGGGCTTCTATCAACAGGTCTTCCCCCAGCGACTGTTCATCATCGTATTCGAAGGCCAGTCGAAGGGCGGTCACGATCCACTTGCAGGCTTCACGGGGTTCAAGATGCTCATCCGCGAGTTGCCAGAGTTCGCGGTAGTTGTCGTCCGGGAGCAGGTCATCACGCAGCTGAGAGTAACGGAAGGCCTGTGGCTTGGAGGATAGCGAGCAGATCACGTGCCGGTAATTGACGCTGCGGGCACGGTTTTCACCCGCCTTGGGATAAACACGTGGCAAGGTCAGTGCCGGCTGCTGCCCAACGAACAGTACCAGCTTGTCGTGGTGCAGGCGGATTTGCACCGACTCACCAATCAGTCGCGATGGCACGGTGTAGACAACGCGGCGGACTTCGATCGTTGAGCTGCGCGTCACCTTGAGATGGAGGGTCTGATACTCCGCCGCCGTAAACTCCGGCAGAGGCTGCAAGGCAGCCTGCTCTTCAAGGACACGGGTCCGGTTGCGCCGATTGAGTTTGTCAGCCGCACAATCGATAAACGCCTGGTACTGCTCGATACTCTCGAAGTCACTGTGGCCGCGCAGTAACAGCTGTTGGGCCAGGCGTTTCTTGAGCGAGCCATTGGCACACTCCACCACGCCGTTCTCATGGGACTGTCCCAGATTATTCCGGGTGGGGGTCATGCGGTAATGCTGGCACAGCTCACTGTAAGCCTCTGTCCAAACGTTCTGACGGTTATTGCGTGCCGCACTTAAACTATCCGTGCGGTGCTCAACAGGGCTGCCACCAGCCTGCTGAAGGGCTCGCTGCAACCCCGTCGCCAGAGCTGCATAACTCTCACCGCCCTGAACCACGGTGACCGAGCGCCAGCCGCTGTAGGCCAGTCGAAACTGATAGAGCAGATGTGGAAAGGCCTTGGACTGAATCGTAACGGGGTTATCGGGGTGGGTAAAATCAGAGAACCCCTGCTGTGCGACAACGGCCTGCTGGCGAAAAATGACCTCGCGTTCCGGCCCATGCAGTGCTCGCCATTGCTTCACCCGGCGTTGCAGTGTGCGCAAGATGGTCTGGTCGTAATGCTCAGGATACTGCTCCTGCAAGTAATCAAGCAGGGTTGTTCCGGTCAAATCAGGCTTGGCTTCTAGCAAAGGGAGCAGCTCTGTATCCCACACCGCTTCCAGCGGATCCTCCCGGGTGCGCCACTGCCGCTCGGTGTTAATGCGGGGCTTTTGTGTTGAGGTCTCGATACGTCGTCCGGATCGAACGGAAATACCCGCCTTGGCGGCAGCCACTTCCTGGCTTGCGCCATTTTGTCGGTGCTGCATGAACAGCTCCTCTTGTCGGTTGGTTATGTGTTGGCCTGGCACCCTTTGCTCCACCATGGAAAACAAGGGGCCAATTGTTACACCCA
>NZ_MBPP01000104.1 GCF_001858325.1 Marinobacter sp. AC-23 | reverse complement strand
TTCGGTGGTTTTAGAAGCGAAGCTTCTGAAASAACTCGAAAAAAACGGTTGACAAGGTGGCGATACGATGTATAATTCGCCTCCTTGATTGAGCCACGGCTCAAACGCTCTTTAACAAATTAACCAAGTAATTCGTGTGGGCGCTGGCTGGAGTATTTCGACAAGAAATACCAAGGCAAGCGACTCGTCGAACATTGAGTTTTGTCTTGAGCAGATTTGAGATCTTCGGATCTTGTATGATTTAAACTGAAGAGTTTGATCATGGCTCAGATTGAACGCTGGCGGTAGGCTTAACACATGCAAGTCGAGCGGAAACGAAGGGTGCTTGCACCCTGGCGTCGAGCGGCGGACGGGTGAGTAATGCTTAGGAATCTGCCCAGTAGTAGGGGATAGCCCGGGGAAACTCGGATTAATACCGTATACGCCCTTTTGGGGAAAGCAGGGGATCTTCGGACCTTGCGCTATTGGATGAGCCTAAGTCGGATTAGCTAGTTGGTGGGGTAATGGCTCACCAAGGCAACGATCCGTAGCTGGTCTGAGAGGATGATCAGCCACATCGGGACTGAGACACGGCCCGAACTCCTACGGGAGGCAGCAGTGGGGAATATTGGACAATGGGCGCAAGCCTGATCCAGCCATACCGCGTGTGTGAAGAAGGCTTTCGGGTTGTAAAGCACTTTCAGTGAGGAGGAAGGCCTTAAGTTTAATACGCTTGAGGATTGACGTCACTCACAGAAGAAGCACCGGCTAACTCCGTGCCAGCAGCCGCGGTAATACGGAGGGTGCAAGCGTTAATCGGAATTACTGGGCGTAAAGCGCGCGTAGGTGGTTGAGTAAGCGAGATGTGAAAGCCCCGGGCTTAACCTGGGAACGGCACTTCGAACTGCTCGGCTAGAGTGTGGTAGAGGGTAGTGGAATTTCCTGTGTAGCGGTGAAATGCGTAGATATAGGAAGGAACACCAGTGGCGAAGGCGGCTACCTGGACCAACACTGACACTGAGGTGCGAAAGCGTGGGGAGCAAACAGGATTAGATACCCTGGTAGTCCACGCCGTAAACGATGTCAACTAGCCGTTGGGGATCTTGAATCCTTAGTGGCGCAGCTAACGCACTAAGTTGACCGCCTGGGGAGTACGGCCGCAAGGTTAAAACTCAAATGAATTGACGGGGGCCCGCACAAGCGGTGGAGCATGTGGTTTAATTCGACGCAACGCGAAGAACCTTACCTGGCCTTGACATGCTGAGAACTTTCCAGAGATGGATCGGTGCCTTCGGGAGCTCAGACACAGGTGCTGCATGGCCGTCGTCAGCTCGTGTCGTGAGATGTTGGGTTAAGTCCCGTAACGAGCGCAACCCCTATCCCTAGTTGCTAGCAGGTAATGCTGAGAACTCTAGGGAGACTGCCGGTGACAAACCGGAGGAAGGTGGGGATGACGTCAGGTCATCATGGCCCTTACGGCCAGGGCTACACACGTGCTACAATGGTGCGTACAGAGGGTTGCAAACCCGCGAGGGGGAGCTAATCTCACAAAACGCATCGTAGTCCGGATCGGAGTCTGCAACTCGACTCCGTGAAGTCGGAATCGCTAGTAATCGTGAATCAGAATGTCACGGTGAATACGTTCCCGGGCCTTGTACACACCGCCCGTCACACCATGGGAGTGGATTGCACCAGAAGTGGTTAGTCTAACCTTCGGGAGGACGATCACCACGGTGTGGTTCATGACTGGGGTGAAGTCGTAACAAGGTAGCCCTAGGGGAACCTGGGGCTGGATCACCTCCTTAAACGAAGTTGAAGCTTCGGTCAGAGTCCACACGAATTACTTGGTTAATTGTAAAGAGAGCAAGGGTCTGTAGGCCCGACGGTCTTGTTGAAAGACAAGCAAAACCGGGTCTGTAGCTCAGTTGGTTAGAGCGCACCCCTGATAAGGGTGAGGTCGGTGGTTCAAATCCACCCAGACCCACCAGAATTCATCAGCTCGGCGTTATCGAATGACTTGCATAGCAGGCTATGCGGCGGCATCCGATGCCTTGATCTGACGAATTCTCGACATAGCTTTTGGGGCTATAGCTCAGCTGGGAGAGCGCCTGCCTTGCACGCAGGAGGTCAGCAGTTCGATCCTGCTTAGCTCCACCATTATTACCCTGACTTCGGTCAGTGTACAGAAACAAGTGTTTCAGTTTAGCGTCAGCTAAGTCTGAAGTTCTTTTTTCTGATCACTGGGTCAGATTTGCTCTTTAACAAATTGGATGAGATAGAACACGAAGACGTTTTCTCATAATCTCCGAGAAAACGTGTTCAATGTGATAACGATTTTTTCAAGCGTTATCCGGTGTTGTCGTTGAAGTGGTTGTTATATCGCTTCGAGGAACTGTCTCCACTTATTGGCCTCCTGGTTTACCAGGGTGTTAGTGAATGGGGCACAGTTGTCTTGGGGTTATATAGTCAAGCAACTAAGCGCATACGGTGGATGCCTTGGCAGTCAGAGGCGATGAAAGACGTGGAAGCCTGCGATAAGGTTCGGGGAGCTGGCAAACAAGCTGTGATCCGGGCATTTCTGAATGGGGAAACCCACCTAGTTTCGGCTAGGTATCTTGCACTGAATACATAGGTGTAAGAGGCGAACCGGGGGAACTGAAACATCTAAGTACCCCGAGGAAAAGAAATCAACCGAGATTCCCTAAGTAGCGGCGAGCGAACGGGGACTAGCCCTTAAGCTAGACAACTGGTAGGAGAAGGCTCTGGAAAGTGCCGCCATAGTGGGTGATAGCCCCGTATCCGAAACCTGAGTCTAGTGAAATCGAGTAGGACGGGACACGTGATATCCTGTCTGAACATGGGGGGACCATCCTCCAAGGCTAAATACTCCTGACTGACCGATAGTGAACCAGTACCGTGAGGGAAAGGCGAAAAGAACCCCTGTGAGGGGAGTGAAATAGATCCTGAAACCGTATGCGTACAAGCAGTCGGAGCAGACTTGTTCTGTGACGGCGTACCTTTTGTATAATGGGTCAGCGACTTATGTTCAGTGGCGAGGTTAACCGTTTAGGGGAGCCGTAGGGAAACCGAGTCTGAATAGGGCGAATTAGTCGCTGGACATAGACCCGAAACCGGGCGATCTATCCATGAGCAGGTTGAAGGTTGAGTAACATCAACTGGAGGACCGAACCCACTGTCGTTGAAAAGCCAGGGGATGACTTGTGGATCGGAGTGAAAGGCTAATCAAGCCCGGAGATAGCTGGTTCTCCCCGAAAGCTATTTAGGTAGCGCCTCGGACGAATACCACAGGGGGTAGAGCACTGTTTCGGCTAGGGGGTCATCCCGACTTACCAACCCGATGCAAACTCCGAATACCTGTGAGTACTATCCGGGAGACACACGGCGGGTGCTAACGTCCGTCGTGAAGAGGGAAACAACCCAGACCGCCAGCTAAGGTCCCCAAATTCCAGTTAAGTGGGAAACGATGTGGGAAGGCTCAGACAGCTAGGAGGTTGGCTTAGAAGCAGCCATCCTTTAAAGAAAGCGTAATAGCTCACTAGTCGAGTCGGCCTGCGCGGAAGATGTAACGGGGCTCAAACTGGATACCGAAGCTGCGGCTGCATACTTTGTATGCGGGGTAGGGGAGCGTTCTGTAAGCCTGCGAAGGTGAGTTGAGAAGCTTGCTGGAGGTATCAGAAGTGCGAATGCTGACATGAGTAACGACAATGGGAGTGAAAAACTCCCACGCCGGAAGACCAAGGTTTCCTGCGCAACGCTAATCGGCGCAGGGTGAGTCGGCCCCTAAGGTGAGACCGAAAGGTGTAATCGATGGGAAACGGATTAATATTTCCGTACCTTGGATAGCTGCGATGGAGAGACGGAGAAGGCTAGGTGAGCTGGGCGACGGTCGTCCCGGTTTAAGCGTGTAGGGAGTGGGTTTAGGCAAATCCGGATCCACAATTCTGAGACGCGACGACGAGCACCCTTAACGGGAGCGAAGTCATTGATGCCATGCTTCCAGGAAAATCTTCTAAGCTTCAGGCTATTTGAGACCGTACCCCAAACCGACACAGGTGGTCAGGTAGAGAATACCAAGGCGCTTGAGAGAACTCGGGTAAAGGAACTAGGCAAAATGGTGCCGTAACTTCGGGAGAAGGCACGCCGGTGGTATGTGACGCCCTTCGCGGGTTGAGCAGAAGCCGGTCGAAGATACCAGGCCCCTGCGACTGTTTATTAAAAACACAGCACTGTGCAAACTCGTAAGAGGACGTATACGGTGTGACGCCTGCCCGGTGCCGGAAGGTTAATTGATGGGGTTAGCGCTTGCGCGAAGCTCTTGATCGAAGCCCCGGTAAACGGCGGCCGTAACTATAACGGTCCTAAGGTAGCGAAATTCCTTGTCGGGTAAGTTCCGACCTGCACGAATGGCGTAACGATGGGGGCGCTGTCTCTACCCGAGACTCAGTGAAATTGAAATCGCCGTGAAGATGCGGTGTATCCGCGGCTAGACGGAAAGACCCCGTGAACCTTTACTATAGCTTCACAGTGAACTTTGAACATGTTTGTGTAGGATAGCTGGGAGGCTTTGAAGCGTGAACGCTAGTTTGCGTGGAGCCAACCTTGAAATACCAGCCTGGCATGTTTGAGGTTCTAACTCCGTCCCTTATCGGGGATGAGGACATTGTGTGGTGGGTAGTTTGACTGGGGCGGTCTCCTCCTAAAGCGTAACGGAGGAGCACAAAGGTGGGCTAAGTACGGTCGGACATCGTACGGTTAGTGTAATGGCACAAGCCCGCTTAACTGCGAGACTGACACGTCGAGCAGGTACGAAAGTAGGTCATAGTGATCCGGTGGTTCTGTATGGAAGGGCCATCGCTCAACGGATAAAAGGTACTCCGGGGATAACAGGCTGATACCGCCCAAGAGTTCACATCGACGGCGGTGTTTGGCACCTCGATGTCGGCTCATCACATCCTGGGGCTGAAGCCGGTCCCAAGGGTATGGCTGTTCGCCATTTAAAGTGGTACGCGAGCTGGGTTTAGAACGTCGTGAGACAGTTCGGTCCCTATCTGCCGTGGACGTTGGAGATTTGAGGAAAGCTGCTCCTAGTACGAGAGGACCGGAGTGGACGAACCTCTGGTGTTCGGGTTGTCACGCCAGTGGCATTGCCCGGTAGCTATGTTCGGACAGGATAACCGCTGAAAGCATCTAAGCGGGAAGCCCCTTCCAAGATGAGATCTCCCTGGGCCCTTGAGGCCCCTGAAGAGCCGTTCAAGACTAGGACGTTGATAGGTCGGGTGTGTAAGCGCTGCGAGGCGTTGAGCTAACCGATACTAATTGCTCGTGCGGCTTGACTATATAACACCCAAGACAATTGCGGATATCGCAACGAAAAAATCAAATCACAGCTCTATCTCATCCCCCAGTGATCAACCGTTTTGTCTGACGACCATAGCGGCTTGGAACCACCTGATCCCATCTCGAACTCAGAAGTGAAACAGGCCAGCGCCGATGGTAGTGTGGCATTTGCCCATGTGAGAGTAGGTCATCGTCAGACTCTTAATTACGAAAGCCCGATAGCTATGCTACCGGGCTTTTTTGC
>NZ_MBPP01000103.1 GCF_001858325.1 Marinobacter sp. AC-23 | reverse complement strand
TCGCCGACACTGGTGAAATGCTCGATAAAGAGCCCGTCGCTCCAGTTGGCTAAACCAACCCTCCACCGCATTGAGCCAGGACGCGCTCGTGGGCGTGAAGTGCAGCTTGAATCGAGGGTGCTTGGCCAGCCAAGCTTTGACCTCTGGCGTCTTGTGAGTCGAGCTGTTATCCAGAATCAAATGTAGATCCATACCCTTCGGAGTTTCTCGATCAATCTGTCGCAAGAAATCCAAAAACTCCTTGGCCCGGTGGCGCTGAGTGACTCGACCAATCACCTGGCCCGTCAGTGTATTAAACGCAGCGTACAGGCTGGTTGTGCCATGACGTTTGTAATCGTGTGTGCGACGCTCCACTTGTCCTGGACGAAGCTGCAATTTTGGCTGAGTTCGGTCAAGAGCCTGAATTTGGGTCTTTTCGTCAACAGACAGAACCAGTGCATTGTCCGGGGGATTCATATAGAGCCCGACAACATCACAAACCTTCTCGGCGAAGTGAGGGTCGTTGCTGATCTTGAACGTTTTGATCCGGTGCGGCTTCAAATCGGCTGCTTTCCAGATTTGATGCACTTGCCAGCGCGTCACCCCGGCATGCTCGGCCATAAGGCTGATGCTCCAGTGTGTGGCTTCTTTCGGAACCTTATGGACCGTGTCATCTAAAATCTTCTTGACGGTTTTACCGTCCAGCTTTCGCGGCTGACCGGGTCGCGGCGCGTCATAAAGCCCCTCAAGACCTCGCTCACTGTAGCGTTTGCGCCACTTGAAGACGGTTTGAGTGCTAACCTGAAGAGAGTCTGAGATCCCTTTTGGTGTCTCACCTTCGTTCAGTAACAAAAGAATCTTGGCGCGTTGCGCCAGATGCTGGCTCAGGGTATTGGTTCGGCACCAACTTTCGAGTTCCAACTGATCGTTTACAGTTAGATTAA
>NZ_MBPP01000102.1 GCF_001858325.1 Marinobacter sp. AC-23 | reverse complement strand
GATCAGGTAGTTGCTGTAGATCTGTCGACTCCTTCAATGCTATCATTTCCTTTGATATTGGATCATAGATATCCCCGAGTCCTTCAATGCTATCATTTCCTTTGATATTGGATCATAGATATCGTACCGAGAAACTAGTGCGAAGTAGTGATCAGGTATTGCTGTTAGATATCCCCGAGTCCTTCAATGCTATCATTTCCTTTGATATTGGATCATAGATATCGTACCGAGAAACTAGTGCGAAGTAGTGATCAGGTATTGCTGTTAGATATCCCCGAGTCTTTCAATGCTATCATTTCCTTTGATATTGGGGGCTCAGGTA
>NZ_MBPP01000101.1 GCF_001858325.1 Marinobacter sp. AC-23 | reverse complement strand
ATATTGGCGGCTGGCGGAAGTAGCGGGGTAATCACCCCAATAAACCAAGGTGATCAGAAGTAGAATTTTCCGTAAGCTATACGCAGGGAGATTCCGCATGAAGAAGTCACGTTTTTCTGACAGCCAGATCATGGCGATCTTGAAGCAAGCCGAGAGCGGCGTGCCCGTTCCGGAGTTATGCCGCGAGCACGGCATGAGCAGCGCCAGTTTTTATAAGTGGCGAGCTAAATTTGGCGGCATGGATACCTCCATGATCAAGCGGATGAAAGAGCTAGAGGATGAGAACCGGCGACTGAAGAAGATGTATGCCGAGGAACGGCTCAAGTCTGAGTTACGCAAGGAAGCCCTTGAGGGAAAGTGGTAAAGCCATCTCTCCGCCGTGAGATGGCGCAAAAAGCCGTTGCGGCTGCTCGCTGTAGTATTCGTCAGGCCTGTGTGACCTTTAGTGTCAGTGAGTCCTGCTATCGCTACCGGGCTAAACTCAGCAGTGAAAACGCAGAGATCGCGGATCTACTGGTGCGGTTAACCCATAACCAGCGCAACTGGGGTTTTGGCCTGTGTTTTTTGTATTTGCGCAACGTGAAGGGCTACCCCTGGAACCACAAACGAGTTTACCGAATTTACCGGGAGCTGGAACTGAACCTGCGTATCAAGCCTCGTAAGCGGCTGGTACGTGAGAAGCCCGAGCCATTGGCGGTGCCCACGACCATCAATACCAGCTGGTCCATGGACTTCATGCACGACCAGTTAGAGGATGGCCGAAGTTACCGGCTGTTCAATGTGATTGACGATTACAACCGGGAAGGTCTTGGCATTGAGGTAGACCTGTCACTGCCCTCTGAGCGTGTTGTACGGGCCCTGGGTCAGATCATCGAGTGGCGGGGAAAGCCCAGCCAGATCCGCTGTGACAATGGTCCGGAATACATCAGTGCGACACTGGCTGCCTGGGCTGAAAAACAAGGTATTAAACTGGTCTTTATCCAGCCTGGAAACCCGCAGCAGAACGCGTATATCGAGCGCTATAACCGGACTGTCCGCTATGACTGGCTGGCCCAATACCTGTTCCACTCCATTGAAGAGGTTCAGGAATATGCAACGCAGTGGCTATGGACCTACAATAATGAACGGCCCAACATGGCCCTCGGGGGCATTACCCCACAACAGAAATTGGCCATG
>NZ_MBPP01000100.1 GCF_001858325.1 Marinobacter sp. AC-23 | reverse complement strand
ACGCTTTGTTTAGCGGCGACTACGGAGCGGAGCGTAGTAGGCGTCCGGTGTAGGGCCGCCAGGCCCGGAACGCACTACAACAATTTGTTATGCAATGCCCAGTCCTCGCACGTCATTCGATATAGCCGCACCAGCCGGTTATGAAATTCATGAACTGTGTAGTCTCCGAATCCCGACTTCTCGGTCACTCTTACGGATGCCGCATGTTCCGGCTCTATGATAACAACTACCGACTCGCAGTGTTTTTGATCGAAGGCATACTGCATCACACCCTTAACAGCTTCAGTTGCAAACCCCTGACTCCAGAACCTGCGGGCCAAACGATAACCTAGATTGATTTCCTCAATCTCGCCAACCAACTCAGGCCCAACACCACAGAAGCCAATAAGGTCACCTGATTCTTTCTCGGACAATGCCCACGGGCCGATCCCGTGGGATGAGTAGCACTCAAGGCACCAGTCTATAAATTTCCGGGTAGCTTCCTCGTCGCAAACTCCACGAACGGAATATTTCATGACTTCCGGGTCGCTCAGAATTTCAGTGAGCACCGGAACGTCTTGGTGGCATAGCTGCCTTGCAATCAATCTTTCCGTTTCAAACAATTGCACCGAATTCTCCCTGTGCATAACGCCGTTGTTCAGCGGCAGCCTTGGCAGAGCGAAGCGGCGACAAGGCTGTCCGGTGTAGGGCCTTCAGGCCCGGAACGAACTGGAACTATTGGTTAGGAATTCGTAGCGTTCCATTGCCAACCAAACAGACTTTACCCCTTATGGTCACGTTTAGTTCAGAGCCTCCCTGAACAGTCGCATAAAGCTCGCTTGGCCTATGAAGAAATCGTCCCTGTGCCAAAACAAGGTATCACTTATGGGTGCGCGCCCATGTGTAACCAAATAAACCGCTGCTGGCCCTGCTGCACTGCCAGTTGCGATATCCTCGACACTACCATCATTATCCCAAGTACGTCCTTCGAGTTCATTTACTTCCAGGACGTAGACAAATTTGGCACCCACTGTCGCTAGCAAAGCCTCAAAGTCAGAAACAACGATCCGGGCCTTTTCAAGGTTGGAACTTATAGGCACGATTAGGTAAGGAAGTCCCGTTGAAACCACCTGAAGCGGAAGCTTTGGAGCCATATCAGTGATTGAAAGATTCAGCGCCTCCAAAAAGACTTCATTTTTTTCCGCTGGAATCGGGGGATCAATGGTTGCAATTCCCTGATCCATTTCTGCGACATACGACTCACCGTGACGACGGCTAGTCAAATTGATGCTTCGGTCATGAATTACAAACTCAAGGCGAACCTCATCTTGCGCCCAGAAGAACTCAGAATGGAGCATCGCTGCTGCTCCGATGACTGGGTGTCCGGCGAAGGAAAGCTCCTCTTCCATTGTGAAAATCCGAGCATTAAATTTTGATGATCGGTCGGTCCGTTGCAGGAAAATGGTTTCAAACTGGCGCATTTCCTGAGTAATGCTCTGCATGACATGTTTGGGCAGATCGTCATCAAGCAAGAACACACTCAATCCATTTCCTGACAATGGCTGGTTAGCGAATACATCGACTAGCCAAAAGGGGAGTGTTCGTAGAGTCATTGTGATTTCCTAACGCTTAGGTAACCGGCACCGGAGGCCAGCGAAGGGAACCAAAAGCAGAAAGCTTTTGGTGTCCGGTTGACCGTCTGGTTACACCTAGCGACTTACTCAGTGCAGTTGGCTAAAAACTTCCGGATGTTGTTCTGCGATACGCAACAGCGCGACTGCTGGGCCTTGTGGTTCTCTACGTCCTTGTTCCCAGTCTTGTAAGG
>NZ_MBPP01000099.1 GCF_001858325.1 Marinobacter sp. AC-23 | reverse complement strand
CGTTAAACTCCGAGTTACCATGAATAGTAGACACCTTCTATAGTTAGGGTAGCCCCTAGCGCGGAGGTGTTTCATGAGTCGCAAAAAGACCCAAGCCTACACTGAGGAATTCCGTCGGGAAGCCGTCAGAAGAGCCGATCAACCGGGTAGCACGGCAGCGTCCGTTGCTCGGGAACTGGGCATACATCCTGGCCAGATCTACAACTGGCGTCGTCAGTTTACCCGTCTGTCTGATAAACAGTTTAATAGCGTTGATGGTGTCGATTACTCCAAGGCTGAGAGCGAAGCCATGCGGAAGCTCAAACGCGAAATGGAGATCTTGAAGAAGGAGAACGAGTTCCTAAAAAAGGTGTCTGCGTACTTCGCGAAGTCCCAAGAGTGAAGTACGCGCTGATGGATCAGTTTCGTCAGTCGTATACCGTTCGGTTGATGTGTCGGGTGCTGGAGGTTTCCGCCAGCGGCTACTACCGCTGGAGACAGCGCCCAGCCAGCCTCAGGGAGAAGCGCAGAGCGGTCACGGAAGCGGCCATCATGGAGACTTACGCCAGCTTTAAAGCTCGTTATGGTGCTCCCCGGATTGCCCAGGAACTGAGCGCAACCGGTGTTCCATGCTCCGTGAACTATGTGGCCGGGATCATGCGGGAGAAGGCTATTCGAGCCCGCAACGGCAAGGCCTTTAAATACAGTCGCACGTCTGAGGCGATGACGAACGTGGCAGACAACCTGCTGTGGCGTCAGTTTGCAGCGTCAGCTCCAAACCTGAAGTGGACGACCGACATTACCTACATCTGGGTGAATGGCCGCTGGCTTTATTTGGCGACGGTGATGGACTTGTACTCGCGCCATATTGTTGGCTGGTCGCTGGATATGAGCATGACAGAGCAACTGATTACCGATGCCTGAGCATGGCCTATGGACGCCGAGAGGTGAACCCAGGGCTGATTGTGCATTCGGATCGTGGTGTTCAGTATCGGTCGACAGGTTACCAGGATTACCTGCGTTCAAGGGGTTGTGTACCGAGCATGAGCCGTAAAGGAAATTGTTGGGATAATGCTCCGATGGAATCGTTCTTTAGTCGGCTTAAGGTGGAGTTGATCTACGCTGAGTGTTTCGAGTCGATCGCAGCGGCCAAATCCGCTATCTTCGAGTACATCGAAATCTTTTATAACCGAAAGAGAAGGCACTCCACTTTGGGCTATCTCAGCCCGGTGGAATACGAGCGCAGATGCGCATAACCGAGTGTCTATTTTTCGTGGGTAGGACCAATTTTGG
>NZ_MBPP01000098.1 GCF_001858325.1 Marinobacter sp. AC-23 | reverse complement strand
CCCCTCTCCCTGATTCAACGAGCAAATTACTCGAGGATCTTTGCGACTACGCCGGCACCAACGGTACGGCCGCCTTCGCGAATCGCGAAGCGCAGGCCATCTTCCATGGCAATCGGAGCAATCAACGTCACTTCCATCTTCACGTTATCGCCTGGCATAACCATTTCCACGCCTTCCGGCAGTTCACAGGAACCAGTTACGTCAGTGGTACGGAAGTAGAACTGTGGACGATAGCCTTTGAAGAACGGAGTATGGCGACCACCTTCGTCCTTGCTCAGCACATACACTTCACACTCAAACTTGGTGTGCGGCTTGATGCTGCCCGGCTTACACAGTACCTGACCACGCTCAACGTCATCACGCTTGGTGCCACGCAGCAGTACGCCTACGTTCTCACCAGCACGACCTTCGTCGAGCAGCTTACGGAACATCTCAACGCCGGTGCAGACTGTCTTGACGGTATCCTTGATACCAACAATCTCAACTTCCTCACCAACCTTAACGATACCGCGCTCTACACGACCGGTCACAACCGTACCACGGCCAGAGATCGAGAACACGTCCTCAATCGGCAGCAGGAACGGAAGATCGATCGCACGATCTGGCTCAGGAATATACGAATCCAGGGCTTCTACCAGCTTCTTAACAGCGGTAGTACCCATTTCGTTATCATCTTTACCCTGCAGTGCCATCAAGGCAGAACCGGTGATGATCGGCGTGTCGTCACCCGGGAAGTCATACGCGGCCAACAGCTCGCGAACTTCCATTTCTACCAGCTCCAGCAGCTCCTCATCATCAACCATGTCCGCTTTGTTCAGGAACACAACGATGTAAGGAACACCAACCTGACGAGACAGCAGGATGTGCTCACGCGTCTGCGGCATAGGGCCGTCAGCTGCAGAACAAACCAGAATCGCACCGTCCATCTGTGCCGCACCCGTGATCATGTTTTTAACATAGTCAGCGTGGCCCGGGCAGTCTACGTGTGCGTAGTGGCGTGCCGGTGAATCATACTCAACGTGGGAGGTCGCGATGGTAATACCACGCGCACGCTCTTCCGGTGCGTTATCGATCTGATCGAATGCACTCGCAGAACCCGTACCCCAAACTTCGTGACATACACGGGTCAGAGCAGCGGTCAGAGTCGTCTTACCATGGTCTACGTGACCAATAGTGCCCACGTTCAGGTGCGGCTTTTACGT
>NZ_MBPP01000097.1 GCF_001858325.1 Marinobacter sp. AC-23 | reverse complement strand
CCATGGGATACCGACAACTGACCCAAGCACAACGATACCAGATTTCGGCCTTCTTGCGAGTAGGTTGGAGTCAGCGAAGAATAGCCCAAGAGATCAATTGCCACAGCTCGACCATCAGTCGGGAGCTGCGTCGCAATCGAACCCTGAAGGAGTATGAGCCGATGGAAGCCAGTCGTTTGTCTTGGCACCGGCGCAAAGGAGCTCGCAAATCTCATAAAAGAGCGTCCTCATTGATAGATTGGGTGACCAAGCAGATTCAAAGCGAATGGAGCCTGATCAGGTAGCCGGTTTTATGAGGCGAGTTGGCAGTATCCAGGTCAGCCATCAATGGATTTATAATCTAATTTACCGGGACAAAATCGCCGGTGGCGATCTCTGGAAGTATTGCCGTTTGCCTTACCAGAGGCGTTATCAGCGTCATCTTGCCAAGCGGGCGGGGCTAGGCAAGATTCCGGATCGCGTGGGCATTGAGTGCCGCCCTAAAGCCGTCGATAGTCGTCTGCATCTCGGCCACTGGGAAGGAGATACAGTCCTTCACGGGCATAAGAATTCAGGCGCGGTCACTCTGGTTGAAAGACGGTCCGGCTACCTGCTCGCCGGCTGTGTACCAAAGCTAAAAGCCGGCTTAGTGTCAGAGGTCATCATCCGTGAGTTAAGGCCGATCAGAGGGGCTGTACAGACGCTGACATTGGACAACGGTTCTGAGTTTGCAGACCACCA
>NZ_MBPP01000096.1 GCF_001858325.1 Marinobacter sp. AC-23 | reverse complement strand
GACCAGCAAGGCGAGGTGTTGTTGCACAAAGAAATCAAGGCCCGACCGGAACCGCTTCTAGCACTGCTCGAACCCTTTCGCGATGACCTTGTGATCGGCGTCGAATGCATGCACTGCTGGTACTGGATCTCGGATCTGTGTGAAGAACACGGCATCCACTTTATCCTGGGCCATGCGCTTTACATGAAGGCCATCCACGGCGGCAAATCCAAGAACGACCGCATCGACTCTTTCAAGATTGCGATGCTCATGCGTGGTGGTAATTTCCCTCTGGCCTACGTCTACCCCAAGAAGATGCGGGCCACACGCGACTTGTTGCGCCGTCGGACCCGCATTGTTCAGCATGGTGCCATGCTCAAAGCCCACGTCGTGAATACCGTAAGCCAGTACAACTTGCCACCCAGCAAGGCCAACCTCAACAACCCGGGCGGCCGGTCACAACTTGCCTCGGCCTTTAGCGATCCCGACGTTCAGCGCAACGTCGATTTGGATCTCACCATTGTCGACAGTTATCAGCACGAGCTCAAAAAGCTCGAATGGCACTTGGAGCAGCAAGCCAAACAACATGATCCCGCCTCACTCACTGTGCTGAAAACCATTCCGGGCGTGGGCCGCATCCTGGCGCTGACCATTCTCTACGAAGTCGGCGATATTCAACGTTTCGAGTCCGTTCAAAAGTTCGCCTCCTACGCTCGCTTGGTGAAGTGCAAAGCGGAGTCCGCCGGCAAGGTCTACGGCACCCAGGGCAACAAAATCGGTAATGCCCATCTGAAGTGGGCCTTCTCCGAGGCAGCGGTACTGTTTATCCGTAACAGCGATAAAGCCAAGCGCTACGTCGAAAAACTTCAGAAGCGCATGAACAAACCCAAGGCCCTGTCTG
>NZ_MBPP01000095.1 GCF_001858325.1 Marinobacter sp. AC-23 | reverse complement strand
CCTAACGCTTAGGTAACCGGCACCGGAGGCCAGCGAAGGGAACCAAAAGCAGAAAGCTTTTGGTGTCCGGTTGACCGTCTGGTTACACCTAGCGACTTACTCAGTGCAGTTGGCTAAAAACTTCCGGATGTTGTTCTGCGATACGCAACAGCGCGA
This sequence comes from Marinobacter sp. AC-23, assembly GCF_001858325.1. GTDB lineage: Bacteria > Pseudomonadota > Gammaproteobacteria > Pseudomonadales > Oleiphilaceae > Marinobacter. The sequence continues at coordinate 581 of NZ_MBPP01000095.1, read as the reverse complement.
CTGCTGGGCCTTGTGGTTCTCTACGTCCTTGTTCCCAGTCTTGTAAGGTGCGCACGCTGACTCCCATGAGACCCGCAAAGGCAGACTGAGACATTTTTAGTTTCAGCCGAATAACCTGCGGCGCTGAGGCTCAGACAACTCTTGAGTTCGCAGCGCCAGATTGCCCTTTTTGAACTGTTTGATTTCATCAAGCCCAGCAAGGATTTCCGCACCAAGATTTCTATCACTCATTTTTGATGGCCTCCGCTATCTGCTTGAGCATGTGCCCAGGAATCGAGGCACGCTCAGATTTACTGTACAACGTCAGCATCCATACTTCGTGGTCAGACTTCTTCCAATAATAAATTGCTCGAATGCCGCCACTCTTGCCCGATCCGGCTGGCGCCCAGCGAACCTTGCGAACACCACCAGACCCTTTGATGAGATCGCCTGCATCAGGCTTCTGCAAAAGGTATGTTTGGAGCCCACGATATTCTTCGTCCGTGAGGTAGCTCGGCAACAACTTGGTAAATGTTGAGGTTTCGATGAATAGCATTGTCAAAACATACGGCATTGCCGTATAACAATCAAGGCTAGGTCAG
>NZ_MBPP01000094.1 GCF_001858325.1 Marinobacter sp. AC-23 | reverse complement strand
AGAGTGACCGAGAAGTCGGGATTCGGAGACTACACAGTTCATGAATTTCATAACCGGCTGGTGCGGCTATATCGAATGACGTGCGAGGACTGGGCATTGCATAACAAATTGTTGTAGTGCGTTCCGGGCCTGGCGGCCCTACACCGGACGCCTACTACGCTCCGCTCCGTAGTCGCCGCTAAACAAAAGCGTTAGAACTAAAAGGAAAAGAATGGCATTCCCTCGGGCAGTTAGAGAAAACGCACTGGTGAAAGCTCGGCGACATTGTTGTGTCTGCCACGAGTTTGCCGGTCGCTCTGTAAATGTTCACCACATCATCCAAGAGGCTGACGGCGGGGAAAATACTCTAGAAAACGCAATTGTTCTATGCCTTCGGTGTCACGCAGAGGCCGGACACTACAATCCAAAGCACCCACTCGGAACAAAATATGCACCAAGCGAGCTAATCCGGCATCGAGATGCATGGTTTTCAGCGTGCGAAAGCGGCGCAGCTATATATGCAAGCACCATTGAGGCTAAGGTTAAACGCACTTATACCTCAAGTGAGCTTCACAAATATGTTCTGATTTTCAACTTTCACAACGGTAGCAAAAACACGGTATCTGGGTGGAAGTTGGATGTCTTTTTTCCCTCTAGGCTTGATGTCTCTATCCAAGATGTAGAGCAATACGGCGACGTGAATATCAATGGGCGGCGTTTCAAGAAATTCCAAGTTGAGGGTACCGAAGTCGTCTATCTGGGGGAGTCTCGAGAATTAACAGATCCTACTTGGACCAAACTCGAATACAACATTGACCATGACATTTATTTTTCAGCCAGTGCAACAGAAATGAAAGTCCTGTGGACCTTTTATTCGAACACCGAGCCTCCGCTTAGGGGAGAGCTTTTGTGGGACGAACTTCAGGAATTCTAGTGACATTTCTAACACATATGAGCCTTCTCGGAATCAATAGGCAATAGTCGTTTTTTTGGCCGCGCCAGCGGCCAATCTAAACCCATGAGCGAGAACGCCTGCTTCGTCAGTCTCGTAGAGCTGTCAGGCACTTACAGCAAACACATATAGGGCTCTCTTACGTGGCTTTAGGCCACAGCCTGA
>NZ_MBPP01000093.1 GCF_001858325.1 Marinobacter sp. AC-23 | reverse complement strand
CGACAGATCCATTTATATTTTCGCCATTGGAGGGCACTACGACCAGCCCTAACGAGGCTGTAGAAAAACCCTAGAGCCTTTTTTCGGTGATGTTCCTACGTAAAATCTGAGTATGTTTTCGGTGACAAATGCTCCAGATTTTAAGAATAGGCGCTATTTTTAGATTAATTATTGATCAACTTCAGGTCAGAAAAAGCCTCCGACCTTTTTCTACAGCCTCAACGCCTTGCTCAGCGGACGGTGTGAAATGGCGGCTTGTTTGTGGCCTTTTTGCAACAAGGTGACAGTTTACACAAATCCGGCTGCAGCAACTTGTTATACCACTTACCGCTAAAATATTATTTAAAACATCTAAACATAAATAGGCGTCATATTAATTTTATTTCTAGATTTTGCCCCTCAAACTCAACGATGTCACCTGAGACAATCTTTTTACGTTTTTGAGTTTCAATTATGCCATTAACTTTAACTTGGCCTTCAGCTACTACGGCCTTAGCAACCCCACCACTAGAAACTAAACCTTCTAATTTCAAGATTTTATAAAGCTCAACTGGTTCTCTATTAATCCCAACAACACTCATTTATTAAACACCCTAATAATTAGAAAATTACTAATCTGCATCTTTATGCGGAGTGACTCCACTCAACGGCTTTGACTTTGAACTCGGTGGTGTACTTCTCGGTTTTCTTGCCAGTTTTGATAGCAGGCATCGGTTTTCTCCTTTGGCGGAGTTATCGATGCGTGTCTACTGAAGTGGGGGAAGTGCAGAACGAACTTAATTGACTGGTTAAACGATGCCCAACTCACGCCGCATTTCCCTGAAGATTTGCTCCTGAAGACCAATCAATTCTTGAGCTTCCCCTGAAGCTTCTTCTTGCATGAATTCTTGAATCTTTTGTTGCGCAGCCTCTGGCTGGGCTAAAAAAAAAGTGGTCGCGTTCTCGTTCATCCAGCTCAGAAACGATACCGTTCTCTCCTGTACTTTTTCGAGAGCGGAGACGTAGGACTCAATCAACTCAAGCAGAGGCTCTCCGGCTTCTAGCCGTAGGCCATTCATTTCGTTTTTGAACATCAAAAACTTATCTGAAATATCATTCTGCAGGCTGAGAGTCTTTTTGATGTATTCGATCGTGTTCTCGGTCGAGGGGTTCTCCAAAATCTTGAAGATTCCCTCCTGAAATCCCTCCATCAGCGCGCGCCGCTGCTCCAGCGAATAAGAATCCATAAGGGCAAAGTATTTCTTATACTGAGCCAGCTTTCCTTCATAGAGACGTTTCTTCTTATCCAGCTCGAAATCTAGATGGCTTTTCAGCTTGGCCAGATCTTGATCATATTCATACTTAATAGACTGCCGAAGCCGCTCTTTGATCCAGAATGCCCCGATCACGTTTATCAGTATCGCCAACAATCCAGAGGCTGTGATCGTAGCTAGATCCATTTCTCTCCCTTACGTTTAACGCTGTGCTCAGCGGCGGCCTTGTAATGGAGGCGAAGCCGCAATGAAAAGGACGTCCGGTGGAGGCCCTTGGGGCCGGAACGAACTGGAGCTAATTGTTATGCAAATTGCGCGACAAAACCTGCCCGGCATCTTCAACTAACTTCGAAAAATCTGACAAGTTTGTAGCTTCAATTTTCATTGCTTCATCATAATGGATGGGGTCATAAATGAAACCAGTTTTCGCTTGATCGAGATAGAAACCAACTATTCCTTGGCCGCGAGCAGAGGTGCTTGATATGTGATATTCGTAATTATACATGCCAGTCCTATTATTTTTCTGCCTCTCTTCGTTATTATCGATACCAAGAATAACTGTATCCCATGAAAATGCTCCTGCATGAGTGTTGTAGCAGTGTCCATATGGCGAGCACAAACAATCGACAACAGCTCCACCGATGCCTTCGCATCTATTTTCTCGCATATAGGTAATGAACGAATTCCTGAAGACAACCTCGTCTGCAGACATATATTCTGGAAGGCTTTCAACTTCGGCATCCAGCACCGGAACTTTGGATAGTTCAGCAGCAGCTTGGGCACTTCCAATCCAATACGCTTTGGCGCCCTCCATGAGAGTCCCGTTCGATATCTTTATGATTTTTGCCTTAACTTCATGAGAGCAAACTATAAAATCCAACTCATCAGGATATCTAGCTGAAACTTCCAATAGGTACTCTACAACCGATTTTGTTGTGACCTTGTTTGCATGGAATATTTCTCTTATGGCATCAATTGCTTGCGTAGACAGTCCTGCATACGAAACCGTTAACCACTCATTAATTACGATACTCTTTAGCCTGCCAGGAATGATGTTATCGCGAACCTGATCGCGATCCGAAATCATTGTGTCAGACATCACGCAAATTCTTTCATCAAATTTCATAGCTACAACGATAGTCATCTACTTCCCTGCATAACGCACGCAGCACGCGCGGCTTTGTAGTGAAGGCGAAGCCGTAACGAAAAAGACGTCGCCGTGCCTGCGATTGATACTGATTGAGCCTTCTCCCCAGCCCGGCGGTTACCCGCTAAGCTGGAAGGCGACCAAGCACTACAAGGGAGAAGACTCATGAACTTTTACCATAGCACTCACCGTCATTATTGTGGAATCGACCTGCACGCTCGCAGTCTGTAC
>NZ_MBPP01000092.1 GCF_001858325.1 Marinobacter sp. AC-23 | reverse complement strand
TGAGCGCTATGAATCGCGGAGTGATCCGCTGATGGCATTCGTCGATGAAGCAGAGTCAATACCCGTCGATATTGCACTGCTTCGTACTTTGATGAGGCAGCACCATCTGACTGGTAGTGATTTGCCGGAAGGCCCGGCGGTTTCGACCCTCAGGCCGCCCGTCGTCGCGGGCTCTGTCGATAATCCTGATAGGTTGCCTCAAATCGAGTCGCTCGCTCGCACCACTGGCCCGGGCCAATATTCAGCCTTTCCAGAATCGGCAAGGCTTTTTCATCAATCGCGCCACGTTTGTCATCCCGGCTAATTCGGCCAGTGCAATCGACCAATTCTAGGTAATCTTCGAAGCCAAAGAGTATGCCTCGCTGAAAGCCCTTGCGAATCACCCCCTCAAATCCCAGCAAAGATTTCAGCGGTACCGTAAACTCATTTAGCCACTGCTGTTCTGTTTGGCTGTGAACCACAATCTGACCCGATGGTTTGTTTTGAGACCCCGCCTAGCAAAAAGATGCAGGTCGATTTCATGACCATTTCCCGCCACCGGAGTAAGATTACAGCCTTTGGTCGACACCTTTAATCAGGCTGCGCTGTTGGATCGGCTGTTGCACCACGCGCACCGTTGCGCGCTAAAACAATTTTGATTACAGTCTGCTGACGGTGCTCTGGAAGATCGCCGTTAATCGTCATGGAGAGCGCCTGCCTTAAACAGCATCACCCTTGTGGGCCTCAATACTCTCAGGCCGCAAGGACAGCAGCCATGAACATCAAATCTCATTGGGACCTGCAACTCCGGGACCTCCCCTTTATTGAAGGGCCATTTTTTGCCAGGACTTGCGCCACCAAGCTGGCTAACGGTCCATCCAACAATGTACCTAAAGACCCCAGCGGTCGGGAAATGAGTGTTGAGCAACTGCAAAAAGCACTCGAGCACGGTCAACTGTTTCTTGTTACCAGCAGCCCACCCTCTTTTCCTATTGTCGTCTGGAAACCGGATGCCGATCACCCAAACGGTGGCACCTGGCACTTAATCGGCAACATTGACGGCGGGCTTAGCCGGAACGTCGAGGCGCTCAACCAGTGGGAGATAACACCAGATACCATTAGTCTTTCAGGCCCGGGTTGCCTCGGTCAACTTGGAGCCTTCGGCCTCAATGACACCATGAATGAACGCCGCGCAGGGGAACGTCACCTTGCCTCGAAGAATGCCCAACGCCCATTATCCCTGCCCCTTGGTGCATCAGCCTGGTAGCTCCACTTACCGCCTCGGCATTTGTGACGGATGAGGTAACACAGGGCAAAGAGAAAAGAAAACCCGTCCATCTAGAGGTGGGGATCTTCACCGACGGAACGCTGAATAACGCGGGAAACATTGACTTATTTCGTGATCGTGTTGAGAGCGAGTGTCTGACGCCCCACCAAAATGGAGAGATTGATGATATCGAATGCGAGCACCGATTGAGTTTATTGCTTGGGGATAGCTATGCTAATGGGACGAGTAATATAGCTAAGTTACAGAACCTGTACACCGAAACCCGTAAAGAAATCAAAACTGCAATTACCTGGCGGCGCCGCGTATATGTGCCGGGCGCTGGCTCAAAAACTGGAGAACAGGATTCATTAGAAGGCATGATGACCGGCCTCGGTGAAACGGGTGTGGTTGCACAAGTTAAGAGGGCATTTTCAGAAGTCGCGCTTCATGCAAGTGAAGTAGCAAGTAATGGTATTATTGACGACTTGGTTATCGATCTGTTCGGCTTTAGCCGGGGGGCTGCGGCTGCCCGCCACGCTGCGAATGATATAAATCGTGGCTCCAAGGGTATGTTAGCGCAGGCATTTTCAGCTAATGGTATTCCCTGGCCGGAAAAAGTCACCATTCGGTTTCTTGGGCTATTTGATACTGTTGCCGGCATTATTAACATCCAGAACGGCGACTTTACGCCAAGCAACAATCGTAATTCTCCCGTCAACCTGTATTTAGATCCGTCAACTATCACCAGCGCGGTGCAGTTTACCGCGATCG
>NZ_MBPP01000091.1 GCF_001858325.1 Marinobacter sp. AC-23 | reverse complement strand
GCGAGTCTTCAATTTTTTCAACGATAATGGCTAGCTCATCACCGCCAATGCGCATCAAGGAATCCACGCGCCGCAGCCCCTGCCGAACCTGAGCCGCAACCTTGATCATCAGCTGGTCACTTTTCTGATAGCCAAATGACTCGTTAATGCTGCGGAAATCATCAATATTCAGGTGCAACAAGGCTAGCCGGTAGCTGCCTCGTTGAGCCCTGAGCAGGGCCTGCTGCAACCGGTCGAAGAACAAATCCCTGTTAATAAAGCCACTTGCCAGCCCTCTGCCCAGTTGGGTGTGGGCAGAGTTAGCCAGCTGCTCCCGATACCAAAGGCCCTTCACCGCTCGACAGAAGCTCCAATGATCAAGCTCCTGGCGACTCAGGTAGTCGGCCGCACCACTAGCAAGCAGCACCGGCGCTCGCTCACGGGGAGCCTCAGCGCTCAGCGCCAAAACAGGCCGCCCCTCACTGGCAACAGCCAGATACTGCAGAAACGCGGTTTCTGACCCGCCGTGGAATACGCAATTCCAAACAATAACGTCAAAGGTCGCGTTACGTATCAGGTCATCGCAAACCACCAGGTCCGGACACCATGTTGAATCTGGATTGGCCTCTGGGTCACCCGCCAGCAGTGCGTTAAGCCAGAGAAAATCAGCGTAATCTGGCGTCAGAACCAGAAGACGAAGCTGATCGTGTCCCACAGTTTCCAGTGGCAAGGTCATTAAGTAGAGTCCATGAGTGCGTATGCAGCAAATCCGATCTGTTAGAAGAATAGCTTATAGAACGGCAAGGTACAGAATAGTCAGGCTGGTGTAGACTATTGTCTTACCGATAAACCCCCGTTTCACCCCACTCTGGCAGTGAATTTGTGAACAAGCTCAACCCGAGACAAAATGAAGCCGTCCGCTACACCGATGGCCCGCTACTTGTGCTGGCAGGTGCAGGCAGTGGCAAAACCAGTGTAATTACCCGGAAAATCGCCTATCTAATTGAGCACATTGGCATTCCGGGCCGACACATTGCCGCCGTTACGTTTACCAACAAAGCTGCCCGCGAGATGAAAGAACGGGTAAGCCGGATTGTTGACCGCAAATTGACCCGGGGGCTGATCGTCTCCACTTTCCACAACCTTGGGCTGAATATAATCCGCGAGGAACACACTCACCTGGGCTACCATCCGGGCTTTTCAATTTTCGACGCGGAAGATGCCAAAGCCCTGTTACGAGACCTGATGCTTCGGGAAGCCAGCGCCGACGCCGGCGATGAGCTCAACGATGTTCAGATGACTATCTCGTCGTGGAAAAATGCCATGCGCGGGCCGGCGGAAGCATACAGCAAAGCGGCGGACGAGCGGGAGCAGCGAATTGCCATCGTCTACAAGCATTATAGCGAGTACCTGAAGGCTTACAACGCTGTCGATTTTGACGACCTGATCCTGCTCCCAGTGCAGCTGTTCCACACCAACCCTGAGGTGCTGGCAAAGTGGCGGCGAAAAATACGCTACATGTTGGTGGACGAGTATCAGGATACCAACATTTGCCAATACGAGCTGGTAAGAATGCTGGTTGCCGAGCGCGCGGCCTTTACAGTGGTTGGTGATGACGACCAATCGATATACGCATGGCGGGGCGCGCGACCAGAAAACCTCGCGCAGTTAAAAGAGGACTTCCCAAGCCTTAAAATCGTAAAGCTCGAACAAAATTATCGCTCTACCTCGCGCATTCTTCGTAGCGCCAATACGGTTATCGCCAATAACCCCCACGTGTTCGAAAAGGCTCTGTGGAGCGACCACACCATTGGTGATGAAATCCGTATTGTTCGATGCCGCAACGAAGATGCGGAAACCGAGCGAGTAGCCACAGAGATTCTTGATCAGAAGCTAAAGCAGGGGCTGGCATTCCGGGATTTCGCCGTACTTTATCGGGGCAACCATCAGGCTCGCTTGCTGGAGATGAAGCTGCAGGCGTACCAGATTCCCTATCATATTTCCGGCGGCCAATCGTTTTTCTCAAAAAACGAAATAAAGGACGCCATGTCCTATCTGCGCCTGCTAATCAACCCGGACGACAACGCTGCGTTCCTGCGGGTGGTGAATGTACCACGTCGTGAAATTGGGCCGCGCACCCTTGAACAGTTGAGCCATTACGCGCGCGCACGCAATGTCAGCTTGTTTAAATCGCTGGGCGATATGGGGGCGGAAACCCACGTAACCGAAAAGGGCCTGGATCGCCTGAGGCGCTTTGCCCATTGGGTGGATGCTACTTGCGAGCGCCTGCACAGCGAGAACCCTGTACCAGTTATCAAACAACTGTTTACCGACATTGAGTACGAGGAGTGGCTGCATCAGCACTCTGGCACACCCAAGCAGGCCGAGAGGCGCATGCAAAACATCTGGTTCTTGGTGGACTCCATCCAGCGCATGCTGGAGGACGGCAAGGGCACTGCGGATGAGCTGGGCATAGAAGACGCCATTACCAAGCTAATTCTGCGCGACATGATGGAACAAAAGGAAGAAGACGACGACAGCGACAAGGTGCAGCTATTAACACTGCATGCGTCTAAGG
>NZ_MBPP01000090.1 GCF_001858325.1 Marinobacter sp. AC-23 | reverse complement strand
CCCGAGCAACGGACGCTGCCGTGCTACCCGGTTGATCGGCTCTTCTGACGGCTTCCCGACGGAATTCCTCAGTGTAGGCTTGGGTCTTTTTGCGACTCATGAAACACCTCCGCGCTAGGGGCTACCCTAACTATAGAAGGTGTCTACTATTCATGGGTAACTCGGAGTTTTAACGCTGAGGTAACCGGCACCGGAGCGCCAGCGGAGGGAACCAAAAGCAGAAAGCTTTTGGTGTCCGGTTGACCGTCTGGTTATGCATGTTTCGGCCACATGCCATCCATCATCACAGGGTAAGTGACTGGCTTGTAGTGGGTAAATTCAATGTCTCTAACATGGGTAAAATCTGTCCAGAGCTGCCGAGCGCCTTTCATCCAGCTCGACGGCTTAACCCGTCTTTCTATTCTTTCGACTTCTTCGGGAGTAGCTTCACGAATCGGCCCAACTTTGCCGTACAACCTCACACCAGGTGGGGCAACAAAGCGACCTTTTAATAGAGATCGCAGCCAAAAAAAGCGGCCAGCGTTTACCGCCATAATGCATACGTGAGGGTTTTGATCAATATTGCTACCCAAAGTTTGAGCATAGTGATCAAAGAAATACCCTCGCTGATCATCACCCAAAAATACTGTGCCAACAGGCGTTATGTGAGGTGTTCCGTCCGGATTCACGGTTGCGATTGAACAATAGAGAGTCGAGGCTTGCCCCTGCTCCAGTACCGCCTTAACTTTTCCCCAATCATCCTTGATACTCATAGTTTATCCCTTAGTGCATAACGCTTGCAGCATGCGCGCCTATGAAATGGAGCCGACGGCGCAATGTAAAGGGCGTCGCCGTGCCTGCATTGGTTATGCGAGATCCCCAGTTGACTGATAATCCGGCAGAATTTTCCAATTATCCTCGAATTCTGCCATGTCGTTAACGGTGAGGATCGCTTGCGGTGAAGCGCCGCCTCCGGGCCGACGATAACTATGTTTCAACATAAAAGCGGAGTAACGCGCAACAATTTTTCTCTGTATGTCTGACTCCGTACAAATGAAAAACCTAGCTTCATTTATACCCGCGCTGCCCACCCGAACCAAGATCCAAATCAAGTTCGGATGTTTTAGCACTTTCAGAGCACCAATAGATTGATGATTATTTTCACCAATACTGTGATTGCACCATTTACCGATTGTGGATTGGACTAACGCACCTTTCGTGCTGGTTTTCACCTGGACAGGAAATGAATTGAGGGATTCTGAATGCACAGCGGTAACGTCGAAACCGGGCACATTCCCAGAGTATGGAGACGCGTAGTAACCCAGCGTACCCAAAACCGCTGACACTAAGTGCTCCCCAACTTGCCCTGTGAGCTTATTCCCAACTCCGGTTGCCATACTCTCAACGAATCCTTAGCGCATAACGAGGCTGTAGAAAAACCCTTCACAGAGCCTGATCCAGAGCCGCTTTGTTGTTTTTACATCACTTGCGATCAACTGGAGCAAGTTCGTTATTTTCTCAGCAACACTGGAGCGCTAGTTACATTTAACCCCCAACGCTGCTCATCTAGCCCTCTGAGGACTGTTCAC
>NZ_MBPP01000089.1 GCF_001858325.1 Marinobacter sp. AC-23 | reverse complement strand
GTGCCCCACTGATCATTGATGAGCTTGAAATAATCCAGGTCCAGCAGAATCAGGCTGGATACTCGCTCATAGCGTTCACGCATCTGGATTTGGCTGTTCAGGATGTCGGCCAGTTGTGACCGGTTGAGGCAGCCGGTAAGTGGGTCTGTGGTTGCCAGCCGGGTCAGCTCATTCTGAAGTTTTCCCACCAGCCAGGCGAAAATCATGGAGAACAGGCAATTGAGGCCCAAGGAGAAGGTAATACGCCAGAAATCTGCCTCGGGAAAGTTCATGAACGAGACCACTGCCATGGTGCTGACAAAAATAATATTGCTGGCAACAGCTTCCCGAAGAGGTAACAGAAAAAACAGGGCCGATGCGGCCGGGTAAGCCCAGTAAAGGCCTACATGCCCGTTGATGGCAGTCGAGTAGGCAGCACAGACTACGGCAAGCAGCGGAAATAGCCGGCCTTTCAGGAAGTAGGTGCCGCGAAACCGCAACAGGGCGATGACCGCAAGAGCGTTCGCGCAGAAGAGAATCAGCAGGGCGGAGAGCAGAAAATGATGATGCTGCCATTGCACAACTACCAGCGGAGCCACAGCAATGAAGGCCCAAAAATGCAGGTGGTACACCAGCTGGCGCTTGAAGCCAAGCACCGCAAGCGTTGGGTTGGTAGACCTGGAATCGTTAGACGGGAACGTATTCACAGCATACTCCGGCTGTATTTGTTAGGTCGCCCCGCTTCCGCTTTTGGGCCTGTCTTAAGTCTAGCATGGGTATTCGCCGATGAAGCGGAAGTATCTGTTTATCGGCGCTATTAGTTTTGTTCAGTTGGCCGCTGGTGACCGCTTCGTTAAAATCGTTACGCTATCTGACCTGATGATCATTCATACAGAACACTGATGGGAAGCCTGATATGACCGCCATCCATACTCGCGCGCCCGCGCTTACGATCCGGGCAGGCCGCCGAACCATGAAGCGGTTGCAGGAAAAGCCTCTTACTCCAGGCGATGTGCACGTTATACCCGGTGCGGCCGGCGGCCCCAAGGCTCTGGGTCTCAGTGGCTTGGACAAAGCCATTTTTGGTGACTGGCTGCCCCGGGTTGAACAGGAGCGCGCCTTGATTGGCTCGTCTGTTGGCAGCTGGCGGTTTGCCGCCATCGCCTCTTCCGATAATCCCCAGGCCCAGCTTACCCTATTGGCAGAGCTTTATACTTCCCAGCGTTTTTCGAAGGGTGTCAGTGCGGCTGAGGTTACTCGCCAAAGCACTTTGTTCCTCGAAGAGCTGATAGGGGGCCGTGAGGATTATATTCTTGAGCACCCATGGTACCGCTTGAATGTGGTAGTTGTGCGGAGTCTTGGCATGCTTGAGCCAGACACCAGAGCTCGCCTGGGCTTTGGCTTGATGAGCGCCATAAGTGCCAATGTTGTTGGCCGGCGGCACTTGGGGCGCTTTATGGAACGGGGCATTCTTCACGATGCCAGACGGAAGGCTCCGTTATCGCCGTTGGCTGACTTCGCCAGCCACGAAGTGCCGCTGAGCCGCGAGAACCTGCTGCCTGCATTGTTGGCATCCGCGTCCATTCCCATGGTGATGTCTGGTGTTCGGAATATTCCGGGTGCTCCGGACGGTATATACCGAGATGGTGGACTTCTGGATTACCATCTTGATTTGCCTTATAAGCAACCGGGCGTGGTTTTGTACCCGCACTTTACCGATCGCATCGTGCCCGGTTGGTTTGATAAAGCCCTGCCTTGGCGTCGCGGCGATGCGACTCGCTTGCAAGATGTGTTGTTGGTGGCGCCTTCCCCGGATTATCTGGAGCGCCTGCCAGATGGCAAGCTGCCGGATCGTAAGGATTTCGAAACTTACGCAGGAAATGACGGTAGCCGGGAACGCTCATGCGAAAAGCCATTGCCGAGAGCGAGCGCTTGGGGGATGAGTTTCTCGAGCTGTTGGAAACCGGCCGCCTGATGGATGTTATTCAGCCTTTGTGACGGTCGATCAGGCAGAACGTCTTGTTGAGAACCGGCCGGCGCTGCCATAAACAGCCAGAAATGTGGCAAATGCCGTCACTACCACAGATGGGCCTGCCGGCGTGTCCAGATGCCAAGACATGCTCAGGCCACCGACTACCGCAATAAACCCGAACACCACAGCGAGTGCCGCCATCTGCTCGGGAGTGCTGGCTAGCCGTCGCGCCGTGGCGGCCGGGATAATCAGCAATGCGGTAATCAGTAGAACGCCCACCATCTTCATGGCAACCGCAATCACCAGCGCAAACATCAGCATCAGCAACAGGCGCAAACGCTCAACCGGCACCCCTTCCACCCGCGCCAGTTCTTCGTGGATGGTGCTCATCAGCAGGCCACGCCAAAGTACGGTTAGTAGCGTCAGAATCAGAACAGCACCGCCATAAATCCACAGTAGGTCGTTGCGGTTCATGGCCAACAGGTCACCGAACAGCAAGCCGGTCAGGTCGATGCGGACATCCGGCATGAAGCTCAGCGCTACCAAGCCAATGGCCAGGGCGCTGTGGGCAAGAATGCCCAACAGGGTGTCGGTGGCCAGGGTTTTGTTGCGGGAAAACAGCATTAAGGCTATGGCCAAAATAACGCTGGTGATGATAACTCCCAGGTTCAGTGGAACGCTGATCAAAAAACTGAGCGCAATGCCCAGAAGCGCCGAGTGAGCCAGGGTGTCGCCGAAATACGCCATTCTGCGCCACACAACAAAGCAACCCAATGGGCCGGCGATCAGTGCCACACCCAAACCACCAATGAGGGCGCGCCAGAAAAAGTCGTTAAGCACAGTATCAATGATGCTCATGGTGGCACTCCCCATGGTCAGAGGTTGAGCCTGAGTGATCGGCGCCTACCACGTTGCCATGTAAGTCGTGGCTGTGGTTGTGGTTATGATGATACACCGCTAGGGACTCGGCCACCGGGCGGCCGAAGGTTTCAATAAAAGCCGGGTCGTGTGAGATGTCTGCGGGCGAACCGCTGCAGCATATATGCTGGTTCAGGCAGATAACCTTGTCAGTGGCGGCCATAACCAGATGCAGATCGTGGGAAATCATGATCACGCCACAGTTGAGCTCGTCGCGTAATTGGCGGATCAGGTCATAAAGTGCGGCCTGGCCATTGATGTCAACGCCTTGGGCTGGCTCGTCGAGTACCAGAAGATCCGGCTTTCGCGCCAGTGCTCTGGCCAACAACAGACGTTGCTGCTCGCCCCCGGACAGATGGTGCACGGATGCCTCGATCAGATGGCTAACACCGGTTCGCGCCAGCGCAGAGTGGCACTCTGCCAGAGGTTGACCACTGAGTAACATGAAGCGTTTGACGCTTAGGGGCAAGGTTGATTCCAGGCGCAGATCCTGGGGCACGTACCCGATAACCAGGTTCTTTGCGCGAACAATACGGCCGTCGGTTACAGCCTGTATGCCCAGAATGGCTTTGATCAACGTGGTTTTGCCCGCGCCGTTGGGCCCGATGATGGTAATGATATCGCCCCGGTGCAGTGACAGGTTTACCCGATCAACAACCGGGCGATCGTCAAACCGGACGGTAAGGTTTTCGATGGCAGCCAACGCTTCACTCATGATGTTGTTCCGTTTGGCAGCTGGGGCACAGGCCGGTTACTTCCAGAGTGACGGTTTCGGTGCAGAAGGCTTCGGCGCCGGCGGCATTGTATATAGCCGTGGACACCGATGTATCGGTTAGTTCCAGAGCATTGCCGCAGGCCCGGCAGATAAGAAACATACCCGTATGGTGCTTGCCGGCGTGGGTGCAACCAGTAAAGGCGTTGAGCGAAGCTATTCGATGCACCAGCCCGTATTGCTGTAGAAAATCCAGAGCACGGTATACCGTTGGCGGCGCAGCGTTGTGGCCCTCGGAGGTAAGCTTGGCGAGTACATCGTAAGCCCCTAGGGGCTTGTGGGATTGCCAAACCAGCTCCAGCACCCGCTCACGAGTGGGTGTAAGCCTGGCATTCTGCTGTTGGCAGATTGCCTTTGCCTCTGCCAAGGCCTGGTTAACACAGGCATCGTGATTGTGAGGTCGGTACGGGAGCGCGCGGGCAGACATGGTTGGGATCCTGCAAAATTTGTAACATTATAACATTCGCAGGGCGCCCTACGCCAAGTGCAAGGAACAATCCGGGCGTTGTGTCGGCGCTATGGTGCTGTGTTCTTTGTTTACACTGGTAATTCGCTGGCCAGAGATTCCAGGTAATCCAGGTTGGGAATCCAGGCCGCTTCGCCATCAACATCGACCCGCATAAGATCGGCAGGGCCGTTTTCGCCCTCTAATTGCTTGATCTGTTCTTCGGTAATACGAACCTGGCTGGGGATGCCTTGAGTAATCAGAGCCATGAACCGAAGCTTTTTTCTGTTGCTGCTGATGGTGTTTAGCACCACAATCCGGCCCCGATTCTCACCGGGTATTGCGAGAGTTCCGCCATTGGCTGCGTCGTAGGAAATAACCGGTAGGTCCAGTCCACGCCAGTCCAAGCGCCCCGCTAACCAGTCCGGCGCTCCGGCGCTCGGGTCGTTGCTGGCGTAGTCCACCACCTCTGCAATGGATACGTTGGGAAGTAAAAGTTGTCGCCCGCCTACGGGGATCATTACGCAGGAGAGGGTCTGGCTGTTGTCATTCATTATTTGTGTCCTCAGGCGGTGCCCCGTTTTTGCCGACCTTTAAGCAGGCAAGATTTTTCGATGGTGTTAACCAGTTCCTCGGCCAGCTGCTCCGGCGTACCGCAAAAACTGGCACTGCCGGTGGCCGCTACGGAATCTGGCATTGAGCTGTTACCACAGCTAGCGCTCTCCTGAACCCAGACCCGGCTACCGTAGGCTTTGAGTAAAGGTGCGGCAATTACGCCGTCGTTGCCCATACCGGAAAACAGGATCACATGGCAATGGGCGCCGTAATGATCCGCTGTATTGAGTAACACCTGGTCGATAGATGGCCCATAGGGCCCGGGCCAGGGAGTATTTTGTTCAGTAAGCACACCGGTACTGTCAAATTTCCATTCGTGCTCAACCGGCATCAGTACCACATCGCCGTTCTTTACCCTGTAGTTTTCTTCAGCGTGCTGCAGTTTGTAATGCGCATGGCGGCCAAGCACCCGGGTGAGCACCTCGGCAAAATTACCATCAATGTGCTGGGCGTATATGAAACCCACCGGCAGGCCCGGCGGCAGGCTGTCCAGAAACGCCTTCACGGCGGCTGGGCCGCCCAAAGAAGCACATAACACCCAGACATCTTCTGCAACAGAACCTGGCGCTGCGGGTGTCAGCCACTGGGGCAGTTCAGGTGATGCCTGGCTTTCAGGAGCTTGCACCTCTAGCTCTTTGATACTGGCTATGGAGTCCAGCTGGGCAAGTTCACCCAGTTGTTGCTCCAGCTTACCCAGAAGCCTGCGCTCCCAGCGGAAGTAATCCGCGCTGCCGGATACGGGCGCCTGATCCAGCCCGAATAAGACCGGAACCTCGGTGTGTTCCAGAAGATAATCGAACAAGGCCGGATGATCTGCTTCGTCTTCCAGAGTCACAAGCCAGAGCCTGGCCTCCGGAAACTCCGGGTAGCCCTGTAATCGCTCGGGATCCCCGGAGAAGCAGACGTCGAGGCCAAATTTGGCGGCTGCTGCCTGCAGGCGATGCCTCTGCAGGACAATATCCGACACAATTCCGACCTGAGCCCGGCCATTTTGGCCGGTCATCACTGCTTACCGATAAGCCGTTCGATGGTTTTCAACAGTTCGGTTTCCTGGAAGGGTTTGCCGAGGTATTCGTTTACGCCAATAGCCAAGGCTCGCTCACGGTGTTTTTCACCGGTTCGGGATGTGATCATGCAGATCGGCATATCCCGTAGGTTGTCGTCGTGCCTTACGAAGCTGGCGACCTCGAAACCGTCCATGCGTGGCATCTCAATATCCAGAAGCATGATGTCGGGTTTGTGATCCTGCAACTGCGCCACCGCATCCAGGCCATCCTTTGCGGTGATAACCTCCATGCCGTTTCGCTCCAGCAGGCGAGACGTAACCTTGCGCACTGTAACCGAATCGTCCACTACCATGACAACGGTAGCGCGTTCTTCGTAGCGCGCAGACTCTCGTGCCTTTTCCAGGTCGGCCAGGCGCTGGCGCTCAGACAATATGTCGGAACGGATCATGGCCGGCAGATCGAGAATCACTACCACGTTGCCGTCACCAAGAATGGTGGCGCCGGATACGCCGCGAACGGTGCTGAATTGTGGGCCCAGAGATTTAACAACGATTTCACGGCTGCCCATCAGGTTGTCTACCTGCAACGCCATGGGCTGTTCGGCACCGCGGACCAGAATCACCGGCAGCGGCAAGGCCTGGCCCTGAAGCTTGGGGTGGTGGTCGCTGTTCAGCAGGCTACCAAGATACTGCAAGCGATACTCTTGGCCAGCGTATTCGTACATGGGAGCATCCGGCTTGTAGTATTCCTCAAGCTCGTAGGTGCTGACCCGGACAATACCTTCAATGGTGTTAAGCGGAATAGCGTAGAAATCTTCACCCGTGGATACCATCAGGCACGGTTTACCGAAACGGTAAATGGCAGTCGCACGGTAAATGCAGTGCCGCGGCCCAGCTGTGATTCGATATCCAGGCTGCCGCCAAGTTGTTTGATTTCACTGGCGACCACATCCATACCCACGCCACGGCCAGAAATCTGAGTTACCTGCTGTGCCGTCGAGAACCCTGGCTGCAGGATAAACTGAAGAACTTCCCGCTCGGAAAGCTCCTCATCCTCTTTCAGTAGGCCTTGGCGAATGGCTTTTTCCCGTATAACCGCAGAAGGAATGCCGGCGCCGTCGTCGATCATGCGCAGAACCACATCCCCACCTTCGCGGGCCAGAGACAAGGTGATTTCACCGGTTTCTGCCTTACCGTTTTTCTGGCGCTCAGACGGGCTTTCGATGCCGTGGTCGATGGCGTTCCGTAGCATGTGCTCTAGCGGCGCAATCATACGCTCCAGGATGGTGCGATCCATCTCCCCTTCAGCATTACGTACATCAAACTCGATTTTTTTGCCTAGCTCGCCGCTGATCTGGCGAACAATCCGGCGTAAACGCGGCACCATGGAGGAAAACGGAATCATTCGGGTCTTCATCAGACCTTCCTGGAGTTCCGTGTTGATACGGGACTGCTGAACCAGCAGGGTTTCCGTGTCACGCACCCGGTCAGAGAGGGTTTCACGCAGATCTGCAAGGTCTGAAGAGGATTCCGTCAGAGCGCGAGACAATTGCTGGATGGACGAATACCGGTCCATTTCCAGTGGATCGAAGTCGTCACCGTAATCCGGACCATGCTCTTTTTCAGCACTGAACAGGATCTGTGTCTCGGTTTCGATTTCCATTCGGCGCAGCTGTTCCCGCAAGCGCTCAATGGTTGCGGCCATTTCATCCAGAGTATGGCCAAAATCGCTGCTTTGCTGCTCCAGCCGACCACGGGTGATACTGGTTTCGCCCGCCAGGTTAACCAGGTCATCCAGCAGTGGTGCCGATACCCGAATGGTTTCCTGGGCGGCTCGCTGTATTTCTGCGGTCCTGTTGCGGGCTTTAGCTCGTGCAGGCTTGGGTGTTCGCTCAGCTGGCGCATCGGGTTGCACCGGGTCTGCTGCCGCTGGTGTCGACTCGCTCGCAGGCTCAACGGGTGTTATGCCGGAGCTGGAAAGGTCGCGTATACCTGCAACCAGAGCAATGATGCCGTCGTGATCTTCGGTAATAGCCTGCCACTGGCTGTCATCAGGCGCGCTGCCGCCCAAATCGATTAGGCGGGTTTCAAAATCATGCGCTTTGTCACCCAGCAAAGTGAGCTGGGATAAGCGGGCACCGCCTTTCAGCGTGTGCAATGCGCGCTGGGCTTCTTGATTGAAGTGGTTGTTGGCAGGCTCTTTGCGCCAGTCATCAAGGAGCTGTTCCAGCTGATCCATGATTTCACCGGCTTCTTCCAGGAATATTTCCAGAATCTCCGGGTCGATCGCATCCTGATCTGCGCTTGCTGTCGCGTCCTCCGACTGCTCCCTGCTTGCTGCGTCAGGATGTTGCGCGCCGTTGAAGGCCGAAATAAGTTCCGGGTCTGCAACCAACTCATTACCCTGGGCCAGCTCGCCGAGCATGGACTTCAGGTCGCGGAGACCGCGATCACTGAGTGCTAGCAAGAGTTTCTGGTTGCCCGGGTTAAACAACAGGGTATCCAGCGCACCGGACCAAGCCTCAGCAAGTTCCGCTACAGGGTCTACATCAGACAGCCTGGCGCCACCTTTAAGGGTGTGCAGCTCTTGCTGCAATTGGGCAACACCGTCCATCGCCTGTGGGTCGTCGCGCCACTGATCCAGACACTCGCTAATGGCATCGTGGATCTCGTGACCTTCATCAAGGAATATGCCGGTGAGCTCGTGGTCGTGAGCGTCTGCAGGTGTGACGCCCAGTATTGGCACAGGACGCTCGCTGTCCGCCGGCGCAGATTCTCCATGGAGAATGGCTTCAACCTGATTTACCAAGTCGTGTGCGGGGGGGCAAGGCTTTTGTGTAGCAACCTGTTCTACCATTTGCGCCAGCCGGTCGTGGCAGGCAAACAGTACGTCGTTCATTGCACCGCTGGCTTCAAGCTGGCCTTCCGCTACCTTCTCGAACAGATCCTCAAGTACGTGGGTCAGGTCGCCAATTGCGTCAACTCCGGCCATGCGCGCGCCACCCTTCAAGGTATGAACATCGCGCTGCAGTTCTGCGGCTACTGAACGGTTAGACGGATCCTCACTCCAGGTGTGCAAAGCACTACCGGTTGAGTTGATCAGGTCGTAGGCTTCCTCAAGAAAAATGCCGGTGAGCTCTGGGTCCATGTGCGAGAGATCGTTTCCGAACTCGCCCACATCCGGCTCTTCAGCATCCCCAAGCTCCGGTATGGCTGGCGTGCCATCTTCGAATTCGGAGCTGTCCGGCTCGTCCGGTGCCGTCACATCCGTAACCGGGCGCGAGCTGCCTGTATTATCCATGTACGCGTGGATTTCACTGATCAGATCGGGTGCCGGGCGAGGAGGCTCCTTTGCTTCCATATTGTCTACCATGCCGGCAAGCCGGTCATGGCAGCGGAATAGAAGGTCTGACAGTTCTTCGTTAACGGACAGGCGCTTTTCAGTCAGCCCCTCAAACAGGTTTTCGAGTTCATGGGCCAAATCACCTACTGCCGGGATATCGGCAAGGCGTGCTCCGCCTTTTAGCGTGTGCAGATCCCGTTGGAGCAAGCGCAGAATGTCGAGATTTCCGGTGTCTTCGCTCCAGCTTTGCAGAGCTTCGCCAGTGCTGTCGATGAGATCTCGAGCTTCTTCGAGGAAAATTTCTGCAAGCTCTTCGTCCATCTCACTGTCGGCGGTTTCAGTTTCAGAGTGCGCCGGAGCCTCTTCCCGTTCAGGCGTCTCCAGTTCATTCAGGTCGAAGCTGAGGTCAATCTCCTCAAGATCTTCAGTAAACTCCTGATCGAAGGCGCTCGTGGTATCGGCTTCTGCTACAGAAATAGACAGTGTGAGGGCTTCTAGCTCGGCAACCAGTTCATCGCTGGATTCGATCGCCAGCCCTGCAGCCACCTGATCCATCATGTTGATCAGGTGTTCATGGGCGTTGCGCACGGTTGAGAAGAACGGCTCATCCGGCGTTTCGTTGTGGATAATGGCTGCAGCGTAGACTTCCTGCAATGCTTCTGACAAGGCAGCCAAATCAGGCAACCCGGCGTCGGATGCAGCATCGGTAAGCTGTATCAGTTCCGTGGTGAGGCCGTAGAGCGAACCCTGGTCCTGTGGGTTCTGTGCCCATTGCGCAAGGATGAGATCGGCATCCAGAACAATGTCGAGGCCCTCATTCAGGAATAGCTGAACGAGGAGGGACGGTGCTGGCTGTTCGCCGTTGGAGCTGGAGTCTTCGCTGTAAGTACGTAGCAGCCTGTCGTGGGAGATATGCTCCAGCTTTCCCAGAAACGCTTCTGTGCCAGGCAGCGAAGTCTGAGGCTCTTGGCGTATCTGTGCCAGTCCCTGTGTCAGGAAGTCACAAGCAGTTTCAATCAAAGACAGCACGTCAGGGTCAGCGCGCAGATTCTGGGCACGAGATTCCTTGATGAAACGCTCTAGTGGGGCGATAACGTCGGCTATCGGCGCAATTCCCGCTGTGTGAGCGCTGCCCTTGAGTGTGTGCAGAGCGCGGGACAGGTTGTCGGTGTAAGAGACGCTGACTTTGTCGCCGGCAGACGCTAGAAACTCTTTAAGCGTTTGCAGATGGGTTTCTGTTTCGCTTTCGAAGATGTCCAGCAGGACCGGGTCAACACTGCCCTCGCTCGCATCGCCATCGGTCTCCGGCAGTTCCGTTGTGCTGACGCCGGAAACATAATCGGTTCCGCTGGCTGGCATCGTACTGGCGTCAGGGATTTCGCCGTTGGCCAGAGCTTTGGCTCGGGCTTCGAGGCTGGAAGGATCGACGGAAGGCGGTTGGTGGTTTTCAAAATCGTATACCAGAGCCGGCAGAATATCGGTTGCCTCACCCAGCAGGCCGGCTATGTCGTCATTCATGAAAATGCTGCCGTCAATGACACGATTCAGCATGTTTTCGACGGACCAGGCCAGCTCACCCACAATCAATGCATTGACCATGCGGCCGCTGCCTTTGAGAGTGTGAAAGGCACGACGTATTTCGGAAAGAGCGCTGCGGTCATCGTGCTGACGCAGCAGCATGGGTAAGTATTCCCGGATAGTCTCCAGAACCTCGCCGGCTTCCTCGACAAAGATCTCGAGGATTTCATCGTCAATCAGGTCATCCTGCGGGAGACTGTCTGTGGCCAGCTCTGGTTCTGAAATATTGTCAACAACCGGCTCGTCGGCAGAGTATGCCGGAGCTTCTGGAACAACCTCTTGCTCACTGTCGCTGCGGCGAGTAGTCGCTAATGCGTCCGCGCGCTCTATCAGCTCGGCAACGTCGCCAGTGGTTTGGCCATCACGGAACTCATGAATCAGCGACGGAATGCGTGCGTTCACGTCATCAATCAGGGAGAACAAGTCGTCGTTTGGCTTGATACTCTGATCAATCACGCCGTTGAGTAGGCTTTCAACCGACCAGGCCAGCTCGCTAAGGCTGGTGGCGCCAACCAGGCGGCCGCTACCTTTGAGAGTGTGAAACGCGCGGCGAACTTCGGTCAGCGCTGGGCGGTCGTCGTGGTTCTGGCGCAGGCGCGGGTAGAATTCGTGGATGGTGTGCAGAACTTCTTCGGCTTCTTCAACGAAAATGCCAAGGATTTCATCGTCTAGAAGCTCTTCATCTGAGGCTTTGGTTTCGGGCTGCGGCACAGAGGCGCTGGCGGCAGGCTCCTCAGTGTTCATTGGCCCTACAACCGGCACGTCATCCTGTTTGGGCTCGGTGCCCCAAGTAGGCTCTTCACCCACAGGGAAGCCAAGCCTGGAGAGACTCTCTTCGGCTATCCGAAGAATGTCCTCGTTATCGCTTATGCCTTCAGCCAAGCGCTCCAGATAATATTCGATACTGGTGATCGCGTCCGCGAGGGTATCTAGCTGCATCCAGTCTGGAACGTGCTTGTCACTGAGCAGAACATCGGAGATGTAGCGCTCCGCTGAGGCCAGCATGCTGGCTACTCGGTCCAGAGGTACCAAACTCAGGCCGCCACGAATGCTGTGGAGTAAACCCGGAACGTGCTCAATTTCGCGGGTGTCCCACTGGGAAGCAATGAAGTTAATGACCGCAGATTTGACCTGCTCTAACGTATTGCGGGATTCCCGGAGGAGGGCATTGCTTGCTTCTCCGAGCTCGCGAGAGCCCTGATTGGGCGGCAAGCTGTCGCCGCTATTTCCAGAACGCTCCGGCGGCCGCTCGTTGTCCAGGCCAGCTAGGCTGGCTTCCACGTAAAGCAGAGCCCCGGCTATGTCCATCAGGATGCCGTCGTCGACCAGTTCGCTTTGGGTACTGAGGTTTTCAACCAGCTCAATCTGTTCTGTAACGATTTTCCGCGGAATACCTAAACCCAATACGGCCAGTGTGTTACCCACTTGCACCATGCCAGGGAGAAGGTCTTCCAGTTCACTGTTTTGGCGCATTTCTGAGCGTACAAACAGATCCAGCTGATCTTTCAGCTTGGCGAGTTCTTCGTTGAGCGCACTGACAACAGAGTGGATAGCCTCACGGCCAGGGCCGGAAACCCGGTTTCTGGCAGCGTCCACATCGTCTTCTGAAGGTAATGCTTGATCAAGCTGATAACGGCTGCGTAGCTCCGTAACGCCTTCGGAATCCAAATCCCTTGCCCGGGCAACGTAGTAGAGCAGATGCTTCAAAAGCGCATCGGGCACGGGCTGCGCGAGAATGTCCGTGTGCTCGTCGGTAAGGCGACGAATTTCGCTGTCCAGCTCCCGGAGCAGGGACTTTACCGCTGCGTTGACTGGATTGGCCTTGGCCTGAAGTGTTTCCACGAAGCCAGCTGCGGCTTTCCAGAGCTCACCACGGGGTGTTTTCTGGCAAAGGCGGGTCAGCCGGTGAATAACTTTTTGCAAGTACACGAATTGGGCGTCTAGATCTTCTTCGCGAATGATGCCAGCAAGGGCAAACTGGTACATCTGGCGAAGCTTTCGAATATGGCCAAGTACTTTGGGATCCTGCAGGCGCTCGGAAACGTTGCCTGCAACTTGCATGCGCGACGGGGCCAGATCGGGCTTGAACAGGGAGGTATCAGAAAGCAGGGAGTCGCCCCGCGCGGCCCGGAGATCGTTCAGCAAAGGCAGCAGTACCATAGGAAAATCGTCCTGGCTGCTGGCCAGGTGTTCCAGGTACTGGGGAAGCTGTAAAATCGCCTGCATCAGGACATTAACGGCTTCGTCCACGCTGACAACGCTATTGTTCAACACCGCCTGGGTGAGCTTCTCCATTTCTTCGGTCAGCAGCGCTGCACCGTAAAGCTCAACCATCTTAAGGGTGCCATGCACCTGATGGAGATAATTCAGGCAGAAGCGCAGGCGAGCAGTGTCGTCACGATTTTCGACGTATGCCTCGAGCGCATGCTGACCTTGGGTCAGCGTGTCCTGTATCTCGCCCCGAACCCAGTCGAGGGCGATGCTGTCATGGTGGTTGCCCATAACCTCTCCGGTTATTCTTCGTCAGCCTGGCGCTTTATCCACGCCAGTACATGTTCCGAGGGTACCTTTTGAAGACCTGGGGGCTGCCAGTCGGTCAGCTCTCCCTGGCCCAGAACCAGTAGTCCCCCGGGCGCCAGCCGCTCTGCAAGTCGCCTGACAATGTCCCGTCTGCGCCAGCGACGGAAATAGATCAGCAAATTCTGGCAGAAGATAATATTCATCCGTGCATGGGGGCTTTATCCAGATCCAGCACATTCAGTCTGGTAAAGCAGACCCGTTCCCGGATGCTGTCGATAATTTCTACGGTGTTCCGCTCGGCCGGGCGGAAATACCGGGTTTTCATATTCTCTTCCATGCCCAGCAACTTGCGAGCACTGAACTGGCCAATCCGGGCCTTTTCGATCACTGGCGTGCTGATGTCCGAGCCGGTTACGCCATATAACGGTTGCAGATCCAGTTGGCCCATGCACTCGTTCAGTACCATGGCCAACGTGTAAGGTTCCTCCCCGGTGGAGCATCCGACGCTCCATGCCTCAATAGGCCGTTTCCGGAACTGCTCCCTTGGCCGCGTGACAACATAGTCAGCGACCAGGCGGAAAGCGTCAGGATCCCGGAAAAAACGAGTTTCCTGCACCGTTAGCCGGTCTACCAGTGTTGACCATTCCCGTATGGCATCCGGCCCCGAGACAATTGTTTCGTAGTAAGCCTGATAACTGCCGCAGCCTATTTCTCGCATCCGGATGCCCAGATTGGTCTCCAGGAACGAGCGGCGCTCTGCGGGCAGTGCCATGCCTGTGCGATGTTCCAGTAGTGCCTGCCACTGCTTGAACTGCGCCTCATCCATGTCAGGAAGACGGCGCAGAAACCAGGCGCTTTCGGCAGATGGCGGGTTGTTATGAAGTTCAGACATAAACCGCCACTAGCCTCGGGCTGTAAATCAGCCCACCACCGGAACGTTGCTGTCTTCCTCTTCCTCGTGGTCCGCCACGTCTTCTTCCGGCAGTGTAAAGCCGGCAACGGAGGACCGCAGCTCGGAGGCCATTTCTGCCAGATTCCCGATGGACTTCGCGGTCGCGTTGGTACCGGACGATGTCTGGGAGGTAATTTCCTGGATAACGTTCATCGTATTGGAAATGTGTGCTGCAGAAGACGACTGCTGGCGCGCCGCGTTGGAGATGTTCTGGATCAACTCCGCAAGGCTCATGGATACGTTCTCGATTTCCTCGAGGGCAATACCCGCGTCTTGTGCCAGGCGAGCTCCACGTACCACCTCGGCGGTGGTGTGTTCCATGGAGATAACGGCTTCGTTGGTATCAGACTGGATCGTCTTAACCAGTGCTTCAATCTGCTTGGTTGCCGCAGAGGAACGTTCCGCCAGGCGCTGAACTTCGTCCGCTACTACCGCAAAGCCTCGGCCTGCATCACCGGCCATAGAGGCCTGGATTGCAGCGTTCAACGACAGAATGTTGGTTTGGTCGGCAATGTCGTTGATCAGGGATACGATGTCACCGATCTCCTGGGAAGACTCACCCAGACGCTTGATCCGCTTGGAAGTTTCCTGGATCTGCTCACGGATGTTGTCCATGCCGCGAATGGTGTTCTGTACCACTTCCGCGCCTTTCTTGGCGATGGCAACCGAGCGTTCCGCAACCGCTGAGGATTCCGCAGCGTTGGACGATACCTGGTCGATAGACACAGCCATCTCGTTAACCGCGGCAGAGGCACCAGCAATTTCTTGTGCCTGGTGCTCGGAAGCATCAGCCAGGTGCATGGCCGTAGACTGAGTTTCCTGGGCGGCTGAGGCCACACGTACTGCGGTGCCACGAATCGCTTGTACCAGGCCACGCATCTGGTCGATCGCGTAGTTGATGGAGTCGGCGATGGCGCCGGTGAAGTCCTCGGTTACCGTGGCCTCGGTGGTAAGGTCGCCGTCGGCCAGGTCGGCCAGTTCGTCCAGTAGTCGCAGGATCGCGTTCTGGTTTTGTTCGTTCTGTTCCTGGGTAGTTGTCAGGCGCGCCTGAGCTTCCCGGTATAGAGCAAGGCCGATAAATACAACCATGGCAACCATGGCGGCCAGAATGATAAAGGCCAGTGTCGGGCTGACTAACCGCGAGCCGCTTTGCGCCCGAAAGCTTTCCGCCAGAACGGACAGTTCAGACAACAGGATCTCGGAATTCTGGAAAATGTCGCTGGCCGCTGTACGTACCTTGAAGAGGTCGGGAGAGGCTTCAAGAATAGCGTCTACGTTCTGGGAAACAAACTCAAACAGCTCATCTACCGCTTCCAGGCCGTAAATGGCGTCTTCGTCGTCAACTTTGGAAATGCCCATGGCGGGCTTGCCGTTAAGCTGGCCGTCAAGTACCCGACCGAACAGGCTGGCGTCGCGGCCAAACCGGTCGGCGGCAATAACGGCGTCTTCATCACCAGAGAGGACGTTGTTTACCGAGCGCACAATACGTTCTGCCAGCAGTGACTGGCGCTGAGCCAGAGCAATCTGCTCCGCCGGCGCACCGTTATCCAGCAGGATCTGTACGATATCGTCATACTCCACCTGGAGCTGAGGGATGGTCTCGTTCAGGGTGCGCGCCACTTCGTGCAGACCCAGCACTGCGTCTCGGGTGGACAAAATGCTGTCTGCGTTCTCGCGTACCGAATTCCAGTGTTGTTGAACACCGCTTGCGCTGGCCATTTCACTGGGTGGCAGGCCGGTTTCCGGGTTGCCTTCGGTCACATTGGACCAGAGTTGCTGGAATTCATCGCGGGAGCGGCGCAGCTGATTGAATGCCTCGGCGGTACCGCCGGCGGCTTCAGTCGCGTTTTTCGCAATTTCCTGTGACAGCACCCTGAGCTCTGCGGCGTTGGCGATATATTCCTGGTCGTTCTGGCTGTCCCTGTTAATGATAAACAGGACCACAACGAGCAGGACGGTGAGTGCGATCAGTGAGGTAATCAGGCCGGCAACAAGCTTGTTGCCCCCCTGACCCATACCGATTCTTCCGGCTCTGTTTTTCATTTTTCTGGCTCCCGGCCTCTTCTGGAATTGGGCAAGTTGTTTTAATCAGGTTTCAGGCAGTCAGGGTGTTTATCCTGCCACTGTCATCACTCCTACCACTGTGCGACGTCGAGAAAGCGTTCGTCTTCGAGCAAGTCGACGGCGGAGAACACTTTCCAGACTTCTTCGTTTCGTTCGTAACCGCCTGCGACAAACGGTTGAACGTTTTCAGGCACACCAGCCGGTGCTGCCTTGAAACTGTCGGTTGCAAAGTACTGCATGCCCAGCACGGTATCGACAACCAGGCCACTGAAGACATCGCCCTGCTCAATAACAAGAACCCGCCGTTCCCGCTGGTTACGGGAAGAGCGAGGAATGTCAAAGAAGCCGGCAAGGTCTACCAAGGGGAGGAGGCGACCGCGAACGTTGGCAGCACCCATCAAAAATGGCCGTACGCCCGGAATATGTGTAAACCGGGGAACGTGCAGTATTTCAGTGACCTCGCCCATGGGAGCTACATAGCGCTCGCCTGCAAGAACAAACCCGATGCCGTTCCATAGTTCCACGGCCTCTTGTTGTTCTGGCAAGCCCGCAGCCATGGAGCGGCTGCGCTGGGCGATATCCGTCAAAACGGCAAAAGGGGCTGCCTGGGCGGACATGCTTACTCCACGGTTGGGGATCAGGCAATCAGACTGTTGATTGTGTTGATCAGGTCGTCTTCTTTAACCGGCTTCACCAGGTATCCCTTGGCGCCTGGCGGGTTCCCCAAACTCGGTCGGTTTCCTGGTCCTTGGTTGTGACAATAATCACAGGTATGGAAGCCGTTTCCGGGGCCCGGGTCAGCTGGCGGGTTGCCTGAAAGCCGTTTAGGCCAGGCATAACCACATCCATGAGCACCAAATCCGGGGTCTCGGCGCGTGCTTTGGCAACACCATCGGCGCCATTGTCGGCGGTAAGCACTTCGTGTTTGTGCTTTTCCAGAATGGTGGAGATTTTTTTAACCTCAGTCGGGGAGTCGTCAACAATCAGAATGCGAGCCATTAGTTCCTCGATGGTTCTATGTGTCAGCAGGGTTTACTGTGGCGTCACGGGTATATAGTGACGAATCGTATTAAGCAGCTCATCTTTGCTGAACGGTTTGGTCAAGTATTGGTCAGAGCCTACGATGCGGCCCTTGGCCTTATCAAAAAGCCCGTCCTTGCTTGACAGCATGATCACCGGCGTCTTTTTGAAAGAGGAGTTGTTCTTTATGAGCGCACAGGTCTGATAGCCGTCCAGGCGAGGCATCATTATATCTACAAAAATGATGTCCGGCTGTGAGTCAGCAATTTTGGCCAGAGCGTCAAAACCGTCCGTTGCGGTGATAACCTCACAGCCAACCTTCTTCAGGAGGGTTTCTGCGGTGCGACGAATGGTTTTACTGTCGTCGATCACCATGATCTTCAAGTTCTCGAAGTTGTCATCCATTGTCCAGGTGCCTTGCGCTCAGCGACTGTCATTGTTTTTCAAGCGAGGGTTTTAGCATAAACCTTAAGGTTCTTCTATAAACCCCGCTCATTTATAGATTATCGTCGGTCCGATAAAAAGTATTACTTTGTGACCAAATGTACTATTGCCTGAAACATCACGTAATTTGCCAGGATTTCTCCGGATGCAATCAAGGCTCGGGTACAATACCATCTGTTTTCTCAGCATAGCACTTATTGTCCGGTCCACTCTGCAGACCGGTTCGTGTTTTAACGCATCAGAAGCTCAAGAGGCACTATGACAGTTCGACTCGGAATCGTGATGGATCCAATTGAGGATATCCATTTCAAAAAAGACAGTTCATTGGTGATGCTGCTGGCGGCTCAAAACCGTGGCTGGGAAATCGAGTACATGGAGTTGCCCGACCTCTACATGGACGGCGGCAAAGCCATGGCCCGCACCCGCAATTTAACGGTACAGATGGATCCCGAGAACTGGTATAGCTTCGGCGCGGCCCAGGATCGTGCCTTGGGCGATCTCGACGTAATTCTGATGCGCAAGGATCCTCCGGTGGATCGCGAATTCCTGATTGCTACCTATATTCTTGAATCGGCGGAACAGCAAGGTGCCTTGGTAGTTAACCCGGCAGCCACCCTGCGTGACTGCAACGAAAAGTTGTTTGCGACCCAGTTTGAGGATCTGACGCCGCCGTTACTGGTTAGTCGCTCGGCGGATCGTTTTCGGGAGTTCTATGCAAAACACGGCGATGTGATCATGAAGCCGGTAGATGGCATGGGTGGCCACTCCATCTTCCGTATCAAGGAAAACGACTTCAACCTGGGTGTGATTATTGAAACCCTGACCAACTATGGTGAGCATCAGGCCATGGCCCAGAAGTACATTCCCGAAATCAGTGATGGCGACAAACGCATTCTGATGATTGAGGGTGAGGCGGTGCCTTACTCGCTTGCGCGCATTCCCTCGCACGGCGAAAACCGCGGAAATCTGGCGGCTGGGGGTCGAGGCGAGGGTCGCGAGCTTACCGCCCGTGACCGAGAAATCTGTGCCCGGGTGGCGCCGGTAATAAAGGAAAAAGGCCTGATGTTTGTAGGCCTGGATGTTATTGGTGACTATCTGACCGAAATTAACGTGACCAGCCCAACCTGCATTAGGGAGCTGGACACAGCCTTCGGGACAGATATTTCCAGCCTTCTGATGGATGCTGTCGCGAAGCGATTGGGCCGGGGCTGACGGAGGCATCATGGGTCAGGCTCAAGCACAGGGACAAACGCAGTAATGGCGGCGCAGGTAAGCGATTTAGACCGATTTTCCTTCACGCTGTTCATGGCGCTGGTGGTGCACGCCGTTGTGGTGCTGGGCATAACGTTTGCGCCCGAGTCGCCGCGCTCTTCTGCTCAGACTATGGAAATCACCCTGTCGCAGTTTGACGACGAAAAGGCGCCGGAGAAAGCTGACTTCCTGGCCCAGACCAGTCAGCAGGGCAGTGGCACCGAAGACGAGCCCCGGGAGATGACCACACCGCAACCCTCCGAAATCAGCCAGCCAGACGTGGCACAGGTACAGCCGGAACCAAGGGCGCAAGTTGAGCCGGTTCGCCGCCAGGAGCAGGCAGTTGTGCAAACGGAAAGCCGGTCAAGCCGGCAGGTTCAGCAACCTGAGCAGTCCGCCAAGCCGGAAGAAGACCCTCTGCCGGTCAGGGAAAAGAAAAGTCTGATGGATCGAAGCCTGGAGATCGCCAGCCTTGAAGCTCGCTTCGATGCCCAGCAGCAGGCCTACGCGCGTAAGCCCCGAGTGATGCGGGTAACCGCTGCCTCCACCCTGAAGTCCACCAATGCCTGGTACGTCCAGAATTGGGTCAGCAAGGTCACCCGGGTTGGCAACATCAACTACCCCACCGAAGCCCGCCGTGCCGGAGTTTATGGCACCCTGCGAATGCTGGTATCCATGCAGAAAGATGGCACAATCAAGGAAGTGGCTATTCTGCAGTCGTCCGGGAGCACTCTGCTGGATGATGCGGCGATTCGAATCGTTAGGATGGCCGCGCCATTTGCACCCTTTCCGAACGAGATGCGGAAAGACGTCGACGAGCTAGAAATCATACGTACCTGGTCCTTCCAGCAACGGGGGCTGACATCCGGATGACGGCATCTAAACATTCTCCTCACAGCCTGAGACATCATTTTCTGGTGGCCTCACCTTATCTTGCGGATCCCCGGTTCCATGGTGCTGTTATTTACCTGTGCGAACACTCTGATGAGGGCGCCCTTGGGCTGATGATTAACCAGCCTCTGGATATTCATTTGGGTGAAATTCTGGAGCAGCTCGATCTCCAGGGCGGCGAACTCGATTTACCCGTGTTCAGTGGTGGCCCAGTAGAACAAGAGCGCGGGTTTGTTCTGCATTCCCCGGGTGCGGACTGGCAAAATACCGCCAAGGTCGCTGACGACGTTATGCTGACTACCTCCCGCGACATACTTGCCGGCATTGGCCTCAGCAAAGGCCCGGAAGAGTTTTTGATGACGTTGGGGTACTCAGGCTGGGGCGAAGGGCAGCTCGAAGAGGAGCTGGGCAGCAACGCCTGGCTGACTTGCCCTGCAACCACCGATATTCTGTTCAGGACGCCCTGGGCTGATCGCTACAAAGCCGTCCTTACGCTGATCGGAATAGATCTTAACCAGCTTAGTGAAACGGTGGGGCATGCCTGAGGTCGGTCAGCGCAGCGTTATGGCATTCGATTTCGGCCTCCGCCGGATTGGCGTGGCTACCGGGCAGGAGATGCTTGGCACAGGCCAGCCCTTGGCCATGATTCTTGCCGATAACGGAACCCCGGACTGGAGCCAGTTGGAAAAACTGTTGCTGGAATGGCAGCCGGATCTGGTTTTGGTAGGTTTGCCCCTGAATATGGACGACAGTGAAAATGACATGTGTGGCCGTGCCCGCAAATTTGGCAAGCGCTTGCATGGCCGCTTTCATGTTCCGGTAGAAATGGTGGATGAGCGCCTGACCAGTTATGAGGCAAAGGGCCAAGTGATGGCGGTCGGTGGTAGCCGGGACTATGGTCGTCACGGTGTGGACGATCGTGCAGCTGTGCTGATACTGGAAACCTGGTGTCGGCTGCAAACAGAATAAAAAGCGAGGATGGAATGAGCGCACTGCTTAATGTAGATCAGCTGATGGATACGCTGGAAATGGGGCTTCGTGACCTGCTTAAAGAGCGCGGCATCGAGTCGCCTGTACTCATTGGCATCCGCACGGGTGGCGTCTGGGTAGCGGATATTATTGGCAAGCGCCTTGGTATTGAAGAGCCGTTCGGTGAGCTGGATATCTCTTTTTATCGGGATGATTTCAGCCGCATTGGTCTGAACCCCAAAGTGACGCCTTCAAGCTTGCCTTTTGATACCGAAGGCCGGGATATCATTCTGGTTGATGATGTCATCATGAGTGGCCGCACCATACGCGCTGCGATGAATGAACTGTTCGATTATGGCCGTCCAGCCAGTATTATACTCGCCACTCTAATCGATTTAGGTGCGCGCGAACTGCCTATTCAGCCCGATGTGGCAGGGCAGTCTCTGACACTGGGTGCGCAGCAACGCGTGAAGCTTCGTGGCCCGGATCCGCTTCGTATTGAGCTCCAGGAAACCGGACAGTAACCCCCCGAACCCGATAGCAGGCAAACCATGACCGCAAACGCAGCTTCTCCCAACCATTTACAGCTAACCCGGGACGGCCAGTTGCGGCATTTCCTGACCTTGGACGGTTTGAGCAGGCCGCTGCTGACCGATATTCTTGATACGGCAGATTCGTTTATCGAAGTGGGCGAGCGCAGCATCAAGAAGGTGCCTCTGCTGCGGGGCCGAACGGTGGTCAATCTGTTCTTTGAGGCCAGCACCCGCACCCGTAGCACTTTTGAGCTTGCTGCCAAGCGGCTCTCTGCCGACGTGCTTAATCTCGACATCAACACCTCAGCCACCTCCAAGGGCGAGTCGCTCTCGGATACACTTCTAAACCTCGAGGCTATGGCCAGCGATATGTTTGTGGTGCGCCATGCTCAAAGTGGCGCGCCGCACTTTATCGCTGAAAGCGTGACCCCCGGGGTGGCCATTATCAACGCTGGCGACGGCCGCCATGCCCACCCCACTCAAGCCATGCTGGACATGTTGACCATTCGCCAGCACAAAGGCGGGTTTGAAGGCCTCAAAGTCGCCATCGTGGGAGATATTTTGCATTCGCGGGTGGCGCGTTCCCAGATCCGTGCGTTGAATGAGCTGGGCGCCGAACAGATACGAGTTATCGCACCCGGAACCCTGTTGCCAAGAGACGTCGAAAGCCTTGGCTGCACCGTGGAATATGACATGGCCAAAGGCATGAAGGATGTGGATGTAGTGATCATGCTGCGCCTGCAAAAAGAACGCATGGAAGGCGCTTTACTGCCGAGCGAGCGCGAGTTTTACCGGCTTTACGGGTTGAGCCAGGAGAAGTTGGCGCTGGCGCATCCGAAGTGCATTGTCATGCATCCAGGCCCGATTAACCGGGGTGTGGAAATTGAATCTGCAGTGGCGGATGGTCCGCAATCGGTCATTCTGAATCAGGTAACAAATGGCATTGCTATTCGTATGGCTGTGATGTCTATGGCCATGGGTGGGCAGGTGGCAGAGCGCCAGCAAACACTGACTGAACTGAACGAAAGAGGTCTGGCATGAGCGGTAATGAACAATTCTCCGGCGCCAGCTTGAAAATTACCGGTGGTCGGCTATTGGACGGTCATGGAGGTGATACCTCTAACCGTGCGCTGTTGATCCGAAACGGGCGCATTGCGGCCGCTGGAGAGGCGGCTGAAAAAGCCGATGCCGACCAGACATTTGATGCCAAAGGCTGCGTGATTACCCCGGGGTTTGTAGACCTGTATTGCAACCTGCGCGAACCGGGCAATGGCCAGAAAGGCAATATGGCTTCGGAGACCCGAGCTGCGGCCCGGGGCGGCTTCACTACCGTGTGCGTGTCCCCGGAAACGTCGCCGGTGAATGACTCCCGGGCCGTGACTCACCTGATTCTAGATGGGGCCTATGCCAGCTCCGCTATCCGGGTGCTGCCCGTGGGCGCATTGACCCGCGGTCTTGAAGGGGAAATGCTCAGTGACATGGCGGGCCTCACCGCGGCTGGATGTATCGCCTTGGGCAATGGCTCCCAGGGGGTGCGTAGTGCGCGAGTGCTTCGTCGCTGTATGGCCTATGCCCAGACGTTTGGACTGACCGTGATGCTACGCCCAGAAAACCAATCTTTGGCGGCGGATGGTTACGCCCATGATGGCTTGGTAACAGCGCGTCTTGGCCTGCTGGGTATCCCGGAAGTGGCCGAAACTGCAGCCGTGATGGAAATGCTGCTGCTTGCGGAAGAAACTGGCGTAAGGCTGCATCTGAGTCAGCTTTCATGCGGGCGTAGTGTAGAGATGATCGCCGACGCTCGCCGTCGCGGTATTGCGGTGACCGCCGATGTAGCCATGCACCAGCTTGCCTTTACAGAGGACGCGCTGGCGGGTTTTGACAGCCGCTTCCACTTGCGCCCGCCATTGCGCTCGGAGGCGGATCGTAAGGCGCTGGTTGCCGGGGTTCGTGACGGGGTGATTGATGCAATTGTAAGCCAGCACCTGCCTCACGAGAGCGCCGCCAAACAGGCGCCTCTGCCAGACACCGAGCCTGGCCTTTCCAGCATAGAAAGCGTGCTGTCTCTAGGCCTTGGCCTGGTGAAGAAGGGTGAGTTAACCCTTACTGAACTGATTCGCGGGCTTACTTCTGGGCCGGCATCGGTGGTCGGGTTGGCCGCCTCGACTGAACAGGATGATATAGCCGACCTTTGCGTGTTTGATCCCGACGCCTGTTGGACGCCAAGTAGTGAGTCGCTTATTTCCGCAGGTCACCATGCACCGGTACTCGGCCAGTCTTTGGCCGGAGTGGTGCGACTTACTCTGGTGGAAGGACGAGAGGTCTGGTCCGTCGCCTGAAGCCTGAAATTCAGTAAGAAAATGCGGCAGGGGTTGGCCAACCTCTGTCGACACCATCACATAATCCCACATGTTGCTTAAAAACCCTTGAAACAGGGCACCTGTGCCAACGTATCCTTGCCCCTGCCAGCATAGTGTTGGCGACAATAATAATACGTGGCCCGGCAGACCAAGCGACAACGACTGCCGCCAGATAATAACGATTCAGGAGTCATCCCGTGACATCAGCAATTTTCCCGCAGCGGGTGGCCTTGGCGGTCACTTTGTGTGCCAGTCTTTTTCTCCCTTCGCTGGGTGTTGCTCAGGCCAACGACAACGCTGCAGCCGCCGACGATGTTATTGAGCGAAGCTTTTGTGTGTTTGATCCAGTAGGGGCTAACGGACCGTTATTTGCAATCACCAAAACATTTCAGCCGGTTGCGCTTAAAAACGGCATCAAACTTAACTTGAGTGCTTACACTGACGAAAAAGTTGCCGCTGAAGATTTTAAAGCTGGCCAGTGCGATGCCGTGTTGCTTACCGGCACTCGCGCTCGTGAGTTCAACAAGTTCACCGGTAGCCTGGAAGCCATGGGCGCTGTGCCTGGCGAAGAGGAAATGCGCCTGCTCTACAACACTCTCAGCCAGCCTAATGCCCGGCCGCTGATGATAGATGGACCTTATGAGGTGGCCGGTGTGTTTCCGGCTGGCGCTATTTATCTTCATACCCGGGATCGCACCATCAATTCTGTTGAGAAGCTTCAGGGCAAGCGCATCGCAACACTGGATTTCGACCAGGCGTCTGTCCGCATGGTTCGCCACGTGGGCGCGTCAGTTGTCGGCTCTAATTCCGCCAACTTTGCCGGCAAGTTCAATAACGGCAGTGTGGATCTTGCCTATGCTCCGGCCGTGGCTTACACGCCGTTGGAGTTGTACAAGGGGGTTGAGCCAAACGGCGGAGTGCTGAAATACGCACTGGCTTACATGAACTTCCAGGTCATCATTCACAGCGACCGTTTCCCTGAGTCGGCAGGCCCGATGGTGCGCAATGAAGCCATCAAGCGCCTTGATGAAGCCTACGACATCATTGCCAATGCGGAAGCTGAGATGCCGGAAAGCATATGGATGACTCTGCCGCAGGAAGTTACCGCTGAGTACGACAAGATGTTGCGTAAAGTGCGCCTGTCTTTGCTCGACGACGGCGTGTACGACGAGCGGGCGATCAAACTTATGAAGGCTATTCGCTGCCGTGTGGATGCTGCCCGCTCCGAGTGTGCTTCCTGATAAGCCGCTGGCATTGAAAGAGACCCTCCTTTGGGAGTGGGAGGGTCTTTCAGCCTTGTTCAGTAGGTATGGTTATCAGCTTGAGCGGAACGCGTCTTTAAATGCTTTGCCGGCCTTGAAGCCAACAGTTTTGCTGGCGGGAATGCGGATAGACGCTCCGGTTTGAGGATTTCTGCCATCCCGTGCTTCACGGGCGCGAATATTGAACGTACCGAAGCCGATAAGGGTGGTGTCTTCTCCTCGAG
Organism: Marinobacter sp. AC-23; assembly: GCF_001858325.1. Taxonomy (GTDB): domain Bacteria; phylum Pseudomonadota; class Gammaproteobacteria; order Pseudomonadales; family Oleiphilaceae; genus Marinobacter. Next base: position 62,371 of record NZ_MBPP01000089.1, on the reverse strand, counting down.
TAGCGGCAGCGGAGATCTGATCTGTAAAAGCGGTAATCACTTCGCTGGCTTTTTCTTGGGTGAGGCCAGTGCGTTCGGCGATAGCCGCCGTGAGTTCAGGTTTGCGCATCGAGTACTCCTTGTTGTTTTTGTTTATCGGGTAACCGCAACCCAGCAGGCTTACGGTTACCTGAATCTATAGCGGTTTGCAGTACTTTGTGCAAACCTGAGCGGGTGAAAACTGTGTACACAGGCGTCATTTGCGGTGCCGGTCTCAAAAAGCGCGAGCGCTGTAGGCCATAATGCGCGGCTAACGGCGCGTTTATAATAACAATGCACAACGTTTAAAAGGTTCAGAAATCATGATGCATACCGGGACTTCATTTACAGAGACTTTCGTCAGGAGCCATTCTCGCTGGCCATCTGCCGGGCAAAGATTGAAGCATTCGGTCGCTCGGTTCAGGGGCTTTTTTACTGCGCTGGCCCTTGGTACGTTGCTGTCTGGTTGTGGTGTGGTCAACCACATGGTCTACAAGACCACCGGTGATGTCATGCAAGGGTTTTCCCGCGAGCACACCATTCCCTACTTGATGCAAAGTGGGGATCTGGCCATGGGTTGCGCCATGAGTGAAGCCACCGCCCCGCTGCTTATGTCTTTCGGCAGAGTGACTAGCGAACCGGATCAGCTGGCCGTAATGCTCTATCTTTCAGCCGGCGGCTGTGCCGAAGAACAGGGCCGTGAGCACGAGCTGGCCGCCCTGGCCGCCCTGTACGAAAGAAAAGGTAACGCGGCTGAAGATGCCATGATCCGCCAGAAGCGAGCATACGCTCTGGCTTCCCGGCGTTACTTGAAATCCTGGGAGCATCACAACACTTTTTACGGTGAGCCCGGTACCGGTGAGTGCCCGGATTTTGATGACGATATGGACGAGTTTATCTACCTTGCTGGCCTGCTCTCAGGGTTGCAGGCGCTTAACGCAGAGATCCAGTCAACCTCGTCCATTGGGGTTCCCAAGAACGTAGGGGCTGTTGTCGCTCGCGCCTCAAGCTGCCTTGAAAATGACAAGTGGTGGGGCGCTCCTACGGCATTGAAAGCGACGGTATGGGCGATGATGCCCGGCGCGCTGCCCGAAGGTGAGGATGCCTTTGAGCGGCTGTCCATGACGGACCGCCAAGGGGAGGAGGCAGGTGTACGCCTGAGCCATGTTTTTCATGCAATTGCCGCCACCAACAAGGGTGATAAGGCAATGGTGAAGGCGGTGGTTCGTCAGCACGCAGAGTCGCTCAAGGAGCAGCCTTCCAATGAAGACTGGGCCTTTGTGGACGCCATGGCGACCAATATGATCGTCGCGATCTCCGACCGCCTGTGGGTAGAGAATACCGGCCACCGCACGCCACTGGGCCAGCTTGGTACCTTCTGGGATGACCAGCAGAAAGAAGTTGAGACCATGGACCTGGATGGTCTGCTGTAATTCTTTTACGTTCCAGAGTGTAGAGTTATGTCCAAGGGTGGTTTTCGTCGTAGCGGCCTGGAGTGGTTTTCATCCCTGCCTGCCTGTCTGTTGTTGCTGTCAGTGGTTCTGTTTTCCACAAGCAGCGACATTCACAACCAGATGTTGCGAGGCGGTGAGCAGCTTTGGAGTGGTTATTACAAACTCCGTATGGATCCGGCTGCGCCAACTTGTAATGCCGAGCGGGATATTGAAGCCGCAGTGGCAAAAGAGCTGGCTCAGGGGCCAGCTGACGACGATCCTATAGCCGCGCTGCTGGGCGCTCAAGCCAAAGACCCTGCCGATGTCCGGCTTGCAATCGAGCGCTCTGTAGCCGATTGCAAAGCCGCGTACCAAAGTTATGACAGCCTGCGGGATAAGCTTACCCCGGGCGTTAAAGCCTACCGTGCAATAGAGCTGTTTATTGCCGATCTGATTGCCCTTGGCCTCGAGTCTCAGCGGTACATTCTGGTGTTGTTGGTTATGCTGTGTGCGATCACAGCAACCCTTACCCGCCATCATATCGCCATGCGAGCCATGGAAACCCGCCTGGATTACACGGTTTCTCTCACGCTTCAGACCATTGCCAACGCTATGCTGTTGGGTTCCAGCCTGATTTTCCGACAGTCCAGCATGGGCGCAGAAACCACAATTTCTTCCGAAGACCTGTTGCTCCACAATTTCTGGGTTACAGGGTTTGCGTGTCTCACGCTGGCGAGCCTTTACCGTCTGGTTCGTGTGCCACCGGGCTTAGCCCAAGGTGGACAGCTGAACAAAGCGTTTCTTGCGGTGCCGTTGTATACCGTGATGTGTTTGATTTCCGGAACCTACTTCGCGCTGATTGGACATGCCTCGGGCATTGGCATCTATCTGGGCAAGATGATGGAACTGGCGGACATGTTTTTGAATGTGGGGCTGTACGTTTGGGTGGGCATGATGCTGAAACAAACCCGCCTTGCCACACTGGTGTTCGACCTGTTCCGGCCCTGGCATATGCCCCCGGAATTGCTGGCGGTGGTTGCCGTGCTTGTAGCCGCAGTTCCTACTGCCTATACCGGTGCCTCAGGTATTTTTGTTATTGCAGCCGGTGCGGTTATTTACAGTGAATTGCGTGCAGCCGGTGCGCGCCGGCAATTGGCGCTTGCAGCTACCGCGATGTCGGGATCTCTGGGTGTGGTGTTGCGGCCCTGCCTGCTGGTTGTCATTATCGCCTATCTTAACCGGGAAGTGACAACAGACGATTTGTTCGGCTGGGGCATTTGGGTGTTTGTGTTGACGGCCGCCATGTTCACCACGGTTGCGCTCACGGTAAACCGTCAGAGCAAGTTTAATCTGGCGCCGGTTGCCGAAGCCTTGCCGGCGACGCTTAAAGCTTTCCGGTCGCTGGTTCCATATGTATTGGTGATTGTGAGTGTTGTTCTGCTCTACCGCTTTGCGTTGGATGTGCGGATGGATGAGTTTTCGGCGCCGCGCCTGTTGCCGGTCATAATGATGGCTATTCTGCTGTACGAGCACTTAAGTTTTAAGAACAAGAAGGGGCGTGCCTCTGGTGAGGCCAACCACCAAGGTCTGGAGCGCAGTGTGCGTGGGGCTACCAACGATACCACCGCCGAAATTGGCGCGCTGCTATTGTTGTTGGGCCTGTCGGTGAGCATTGGGGGCGTGATCGAGCGCTCTCAGATCATGCAGGCTTTTCCTCAGGCGTTCGACAGTGCCTGGTCTGCTATGGCGTTGATGGTTGTGATTCTGGTCATTCTCGGGATGATTATGGATGCCTTCGGTGCCGTCATCCTTGTTACCGCGACCGTTGCGACGATTGCCTATTCCAGCGGCATTCATCCTATTCATTTTTGGATGGTGACCCTGGTGGCTTTTGAATTGGGCTACCTGAGCCCACCGGTTGCTTTGAACCACCTGCTAACACGACAAGTGGTGGGTGAAGCCGAGGTCCTGGCCGCCCAACAGGAAACGGGCACCTTCTATGAGCGCCACGAGCGAATCATCATGCCACTGATTGCCATGGGCATTTCCCTGGTGCTGGTGGCGTTTGTACCACTGCTGTTCTATGCCTGATTGGCATCACTCTAGCTTGAACGCATCCTTATGGAAGTCGATGGCAGCATCGACTTCCTCTATTCCACACACTTTTGGTTCTGGCGGCTCAGCGCCCGCTAACACGCTCAGCACAGCGTGTACGCTCTTGGACAAGGATTCTGTGTTGTAGCCACCCTCGAGAACCATGGCCAGGCGGCCATTGCAGTGTTTATCAGCCATCTGCTGGAGAATGCCCGTCATCGAAGCAAAGCCCTCGTAAGTCACATTGAGAGCCAAATCAAACGAGTGCGCGTCAAAGCCTGCAGAAACCAGAATCAAGTCGGGTTTGAAGAAGTCAGCGGCAGGCATCAATATTTCTCGCATAGCTTTTAGATACGCCGCATCGCCTGCACCACCTGCCATAGGTACGTTAACAACTGTGCCTTCTCCCAGCCCGGCCCCTACGTCTGCTAACGCGCCACTGCCGGGATAAAAGGGTGATGCCCTGTGCATATCGAAAAACAGCACATCCGGATCTGCCCAAAAGATATCTTGAGTGCCGTTGCCGTGATGAGCATCCCAGTCAATAATTAGTACCCGCTCACACCCCAACTCAGCCTGAGCATGGGCGGCCGCTACAGCCACATTATTGAACAGGCAAAAACCCCGCGCGCGAGTCGGCTCAGCGTGGTGCCCCGGTGGGCGGACAACAGCAAATGCGCTCTGGCTGTCGCCTTTTATAACCGCCTCAACTGCAGCGATGGCCGTGCCGGCGGCAACTTCAGCTGCCTCAACGCTACCTGGCGAAACGGCTGTTGTATCCACGTCCAGCCAAGCGCTTTGGCTGCGCAAAGCAAAAATATGATCCAGAAAAGACGTGGTGTGAACACGCGCTAGCTGGTCTCGGGTTGCTTTTTTCCCGGGCGCTATCCGAACGCCGGGAATAGGCTCCCGGGCCAGCAACTCCATGATCGCTATCAACCTTCCGGGATGTTCCGGATACTTCCACTGTACATTCAGGCCTGACAGGATGGCTCGAACTCGCTTGTCTAGCCTTCCTGGCAAGAACTGGGCGTTAGTGTCCGGGTAATGAGCAAGTACCCGCTCATCGTAAAAAACGGTCACATCTCTATTATCAGCCACGCTATCTCCCTCAAACGCCGGCTTGCGGCACCATGTGTTACATGGTGCGATGCGTGCGCGGCTGTTGGATAAGCATAGACCTAAAAGCCGCTGCGAGCGATTTGCTGAACCATGGCAACGCTCTGAAAAGCCCTGGGTAGTGCTCCAGGTGGGTGTTTGGTAATTTTGTATGTGACACAAAAAAAGCGCCGTGCTTGTCGCAGGGCGCTTTTTTCACAGTAGGGAGAGGCTCAGAGTTTTGGGCCGGCCGCTACAATGGCATCGGAAACATCAAATTTCTTGAAGTTGTCCACGAACTGCGTAATCAGCTCTTCTGCTTTTTTGTCGTAGGCGTCCGCGCTGGACCAGGTATTGCGCGGGTTTAGCAGGCGGGTATCAACACCCGGTACCTGCTTGGGAACGCTTACGTTGAGGGTAGGCAGGTGCTCGATTTCAACATCATCCAGATCGCCGTTCTGAATCCCGCTAATAATGGCGCGGGTCGTCGGGATGCTGAAACGGGTGCCTTCACCATAGGCGCCGCCGGTCCAACCTGTATTAACCAGGAATACCTTGCTGCCGTATTCGTCAATACGCTTCATCAGCAATTCGGCGTAAACGCCTGCTGGGCGCGGGAAGAACGGAGCACCAAAGCAGGTAGAGAAGGTGGACTTGAGCTTGGACGACGAACCCATCTCCGTGGAGCCAACCAGCGCGGTGTAGCCGCTCAAGAAGTGATAGGCAGCGCCTTCACGGCTTAGGATGGATACGGGGGGCAGTACGCCGGTCATGTCGCAGGTCAGAAATACAACGTGGGAAGGCTCGCCAGCACGGTTTTCGAGCACACGTTTTTCCACGTGCTCAAGCGGGTAGGCACAACGGGAGTTCTCGGTAAGGGAAACGTCGTTGTAATCTGGCTCGCGGGTTTCCGGATCTATGGTTACGTTTTCAACAATAGCGCCAAAACGAATAGCGTCCCAAATGATCGGCTCGTTTTTCTTGCTCAAGTCGATGCATTTGGCGTAGCAGCCGCCTTCGATGTTGAAAACAGTGCCTGGGCCCCAGCCGTGCTCGTCGTCACCAATCAGGAATCGGTGGGGGTCGGCTGAGAGGGTGGTTTTGCCGGTGCCCGAGAGGCCGAAGAACAGGCAGGTTTCGCCATCTTCACCAACGTTGGCTGAGCAGTGCATCGGCAGCACGTCTTTTTCCGGCAGCAGGAAGTTTTGCACGGAGAACATGGCTTTTTTCATCTCGCCGGCGTAACGCATGCCGGCCAGAAGCACTTTGCGGCGGGCAAAGTTGATAATGACGCAGCCATCACTGTGGGTGCCATCGCGCTCTGGTACACACTCAAAATTGGCGGCGTTCAGGATTTGCCATTCTTGTTTGTCAGCCTGGTTGTAGTTTTCCGGGCGAATAAACAGGTTGCGACCAAACAGGTTTTGCCAGGCGGTCTCGGTGGTCATTTTTACCGGCAAATAATGTTCGGGGTCGGAACCGACGTGAACCAGCGAAACAAAGCTGTCCTTTTCCGCAATGTAGGCTTCTACACGATCCCAAAGGGCGTCAAATTTATCGCCATCGATTGGTCGGTTGATGGGGCCCAGTGGATGTCGTCAGAGGTGCTTGGCTCTTCGACGATATAGCGATCCATGGGGGATCGGCCGGTACGCTCACCGGTTTTTACGACCAGGGAACCGTTGGAAGCCAATTGGCCTTCGTTACGCGCCAGTGCCTGCTCGACCAGCTGTGCTGTACTCAGATCAGTATAAGTGTTGCTCACTTCGACCTCGCCCTCGGGATGTCTTCGTGATTGCTCAGGCCGTCCCCCGAAAATTGACGGAAAACTGAACAATCGGGTCAGTTCAGGCGCGCTATTATGCCAGAGGCGCCGATAAAAAACGACTGCGCCCGGAGCCGCGTGATTGCTGGCCTCCGGGCGAATCCATTAGTTTTTCTAGTGTAGCGTATGGCCAGCGAAAAGGTGATCAATATCATTCCTATCGAAGCGATAGTGCGCGTGGCAGAACTGGCAGTCCATCTCAATGGCGCCCTGTTCCTCCAATATGCTGTAGCACTCGTCCTTGCCAATGCTTTCCAGCGCGCCCAAGGTTCTTTCCGCAGAGCAACTGCATTGAAATGCCACTTCTTCGGCGTCAAACAGGCGCACAGTTTCTTCGTGAAACAGGCGGTGGAGCAGGGTTTCACTCTCTAGTTCTAGCAATTCGCTGGGCTTCACCGTCTGGGCCAAGTGATTTACCCGCTCCCAAAGTTCGTCGTCCTGCTCTGTTGCTCCGGGCATGCGCTGAAGCATCAGGCCTGCGGCTCCGTTTTCATCAGAAAACAGAAACAGGCTGGTGGGAATCTGTTCTGAACGCTCGAAATACTCTTCAATGCACCCGGCGAGGCTGTCGCGTTCTCTGGGAACAACGCCTGATAGCGGTTGCCTTGGTTGGGCGTGATAGTAATGGCCATGCGGCCATCGCCCAGCAGATTATTGAAGCTCTCTTCGCTTACAGCGTGTTCATCGAATCTTGCCAGGCCACGAATTTTTCGATCATGGCTGCATTCCGCCATTAGCGTTCGTAAAGGGCCGTCCCCCTGTGCCTGAATTGACAAGGTGCCCTCAAATTTCAGGCTGCTGCTCATTACTATGCTGGCCACAAGTGCTTCACCAAGTAGGCCGCGAATGGATTCAGGGTAGGGGGCCTGGCTGCCGATTTCCTGAAAGCTCTCGTTGAGCTGTACCCAGGCTCCGCGCACCTGGCTATGCTCAAATATAAAACGTTGGAACTGGTCGCGGGATGCCATGTCGGTTCTCCTGAAAACTGGGTGCTTAAGTCGGTGGGTGACGACGGCAAATGGCCTAGCGGTTTGGCTCAGATGCCGTTGTGATCACGGAATCGTTGGATATCGCGGCGATCTTTTTTGGAAGGTCGCCTGGCTGGCGGCAACTGCGCGGCCTGCATGGTTTTACGCTGCCAGGAGAGATCTTCACGCTTTTTTACGCTGTCTTCGGTTTCGTGGTAAAGCTTTTGAGCTTCCGGCGCACCGCGCCGGCGCTCGCTTATCTCGTCTACAACCACAATTTGTTCCTGCCAACCAAAGCGCAGGGTAAGTATGGCGCCTGGCTCAACCAGCCGGCCAGGTTTACAGCGCTGGCTGTTGTAATGGACTTTGCCACCTTCAACCGCTTCTTTGGCCAGAGAGCGTGTTTTATAAAAGCGCGCAGCCCAGAGCCACTTGTCGAGCCTTACCCGTTGATTGTCCGACGTGGATGCCGCCATGTCTCCTCACCTGGTGGGCGTGTGCCCAGATTATAACGCCCTCAGCCAGCAGATGGCAGGGGCCTTTGTTGGTGAATGGCGGTCAGAATTTCGTCAAAATGATGGATGCACGGTATCTCGGAGTGTGTTTGCCGGGCGGTCTGCTTACTGTCAGGGCTGAGTATACCCAAGCACTGCGCAATACCAGCAGATCTAGCGCTTTCCAGTACCGGAAAGCTGTCATCTACCATTAACGTAGAAGCCGCCTTGTACGGGGCCAGTTGGTGCAGATCCTTCCAGAAAGCGGTGTCTTCCTTGGGCTTGCCCAGCTGATGGCTGGAAACAATGCTGTCCACAAAGCTGTCTAGCCCCGTTTTTTTCAGCTTTAGTTCCAAGGGGTCTGGGTGGCAGTTGGTAACAATGACGGACCGTAGGCCAGTTTGTTTGAGCGCTTGAAGAAAGTCGGCCACGTGAGGTCGGTAGGCGATGCGGTCGCCGACCTCTGATTTCAGGCTGGTGATGTCCATGGCCAGCCGGTCACTCCAGTAGTCGGTGCAATACCAGTTGAGAGTGCCTCGTTCGGCCATGATCATACTGATCAGTTTATCCCTGGCTTCATCAGGGCCAGGCCGTATTGCTCGGCATAGCGCCGGGGCAGGTGTTCCAGCCAGAAGTGGTTGTCGAAGTGCAGATCAAGCAGTGTTCCGTCCATGTCCAGGAACACGGTTTCGAGGGACGTCCAGTTGATCATAAATAAAAACAGCCTGAAGAATTTTCGTCAGGCTGCCGCAGTTGCCGGCCCGAGGCAAGCCGGGATATTACGGATGTGTTGCACCGGAGGGGGCTGCAATCCGGGATTGCTTTCCATGTTACTTGCCGGATTGCTCAACAGTCTCGGGCTTTCGGCCTGACTTGGTGCAGCCCAAACAGCGCACAAAGGTTGCTTTTGCTGGGCCGACAACTAGGGTTTCCCCCGCTTCTGCAGCGTTGCCGCCGAGGAGAGAAAACGGCAGAGACACCAAATACACGGCGCTTCCCACAATGGTGGTCGCCAGCAGAACCGGGCGAACGAACACCGCATCACCCGCCATAGCCAGTGCAGACGGGCTTTCATCAATGGCGCGTGCGTGGCCTACGGATGAAAATGCCAGTAGGCAGGCCGCCACAGTGGCCATCAGAGTGTGTGAGATCTTGCGGGTCATTATCTGTCTCCTGAACTTTTGGGGCCCGTTGGCACCGGGTTATACGCAACAGTGCCGGGTTCGTGTCGGGAAGATCGAACCTTATTGTAACTCACGGGTATTAATCCTCTGTTAACTATGAATCATATTTACGTATTTTCAAACGAATTTTCGTTGCAAGTTGTGTATATCCCGGCTTCTCAGTGCTTTTTTCTGTGGTACGCAGCGTGCGGCTATCGCTGGCATCGGCTGCAGTACACCGTAGACCGGCCGCTCATGCGAATTTCTTTCAGCGGAGCCTCGCACTCCGGGCAAGGCTTGCCGGATCGGCCGTACACCAGGAGAGATTGAGCGAAATAGCCGGGTTTACCATCGCTGTTCACAAAATCTCGCAGGGTAGTGCCACCCATTAATATGGCGGCGCTCAGGGTTTCACGAATAGCCTCTACAAGGCGTTGGTAGCGGTCGAAGCTGGTGCGCCCGGCCTTGCGCCGGGGATGAATGCCGGCTTTGAACAGGGCTTCGTTGGCGTATATGTTGCCCACGCCGACAACCACATGGCTGTCCATGATGAAGGATTTCACCGGGGTGTTTTTACCCCGGGATAGCTGAAACAGCATTCGGCCGTTAAACTCCGGCGACAGCGGCTCTGGGCCCAGATTGGCAATCAGCGGGTGAGTCGCTGCAGAGCCAGACCAGAGCCAGCAGCCAAATCTGCGAGGGTCGTTAAAGCGCAGAATAACGCCGGAATGCAGTACAAGATCTATGTGGTCGTGTTTTTGTTCCGGCGTGCTGTCAGTGATTACGCGAAGGCTACCTGACATGCCCAAGTGAACAATGGCTGTGCCGTGATCGAGGTTCAGGAACAGGTATTTCGCGCGGCGATCCACGGATCGAATAACCTGGCCTTCCATTTGCTCAGCCAAATCCTCAGGCACTGGCCAGCGCAAGCTGCCATTGCGCACCGTTACTTGGGAGACGGTCTGCCCTTCGCAGTAGGGCGCTATACCGCGTCGTGTTGTTTCAACCTCAGGTAGTTCGGGCACGCAAGCGGTCTCCGGGTCGGTTTATGGGGCGGGCTGTTCGGTAAGTGTGAACCGTAACAAATTTGCTTCCAAAGTCTGTTGTTTTGGCTAACACCTGTACGCTAAAGTATGGTTGCTGGCGATTTTGCGGTCGCCCTGGATTTTGATTTGAGGAATAACTATGTGGTTTAACGGTCTTCTTGACCTGTCGGTGATGCAGCTCATTCTGGTTACATTGGGTATGACCCACATCACCATTATCAGTGTAACGCTCTATCTGCATCGCCATTCGGCTCACAACTCACTGGATCTGCACCCTGTGCTGAAGCACTTTTTTCGCTTCTGGTTGTGGCTGACTACCGCGCAGAATACCAAAGAATGGACCGCGATCCATCGTAAGCATCACGCCAAGTGTGAAACCGCAGAGGATCCTCACAGCCCTGTGGTGCTGGGCATAAAGAAAGTGCTGTTTGAGGGCGCGGAACTATACGCCTCAGCGGCTACGCCTGAGAATCTTGAGCGCTACGGCCAGCGCACTCCTGAAGACTGGGTGGAGCGCAAGGTTTACAGCCGCTACAGGATGTTAGGCATTATGCTGATGGCGGTCATCAACCTCGCACTCTTTGGTGTCCATGGCATCTGGATTTGGGCTGTGCAGATGGCCTGGATACCTTTCTGGGCGGCTGGCGTGGTGAACGGCGTTGGCCACTGGATGGGCTACCGCAACTTTGAGTGCGCTGACAATGCCCGCAATATTTCTCCTCTAGGGCTTTTGATTGGTGGTGAGGAGCTGCACAACAACCATCACACCTACCCAAACTCATCCAAACTCTCGCGCCGTTGGTACGAAGTGGATGTTGGTTGGGGTTATATTCGCCTGTTCCAGTTGTTTGGTCTTGCCAAGCCTAAAGGCTATCGGCCAATTGCCCACTATGTTCCGGGTAAGCTGGATATGGATGTGGAAACTGTGCAGGCCATTGCCAACAACCGTTTTGATATTATGCGCCAATACCGCAAGCGGGTGACTGAGCCGGTTTTGCGCCAGCAAAAGAGCCTGATGAATGATGAGATCCGGCCCCGGTATCGCAAGCTCAAGCAGCTTTTGTCGCAGGAAGTGACGCTGATAAAGCCGCGTGAAAAAGAGACGTTGGAGTCGGTGTTGGAGAGCAACGCTGTTTTGCGCCAGATTTATGATAAAAGCCATGAGCTGCAGGCTCTTTGGCGTCAGCGTGGCCTTAAGCCCCAAGAAAAACTGCAAGCTTTAATGGAGTGGTGCAAAGAGGCGGAAGCCAGTGGCATCAGGTATCTGGAAGAGTTTTCGGCTCATTTGCGAGCTTACTCACTGCGCCCTGCTGCGTGAGCCACTCGGTATAGGCTGTAGGTAACCTGTCCGGCGGTTTTCTGGCGGTGTAGCTGCCAGTTGACTGGCGCCGCAGGTGGTGCCGTTTCGTTCTCATGCTCCACATAGACCCAGCCGCCGGGTTTTACCCAGCCTTGAGCGTCCAGCAGCGGGAAAAGGGTGGCTAGCCACCCTTGCCGAAACGGCGGGTCCATAAAAACAATATCGAATGGTTGCCGTGTTCGCTGGCTGAGATAGGCGTCTACACCTGTGCACACCACGGTGCCGGATTCGCAGCCAAGCAGGCGCAAATTGTCTCGCAAGGCGGTTGCCAAAGCTGCGTTGTTATCGACAAGCGTGGCATGGGCTGCACCCCTGGAAAGGGCTTCCAGGCCCAAGGCGCCAGAGCCGGAAAACAGATCAAGACAATCGTTCCCCGCCAAGTGAAATGAAAGCCAGTTAAACAGAGTCTCCCGTGTACGGGCGGGAGTTGGGCGCACGCCGCCGGCATCTGGGAAGCGGAGCTTTCGGCTACGCCAGTTGCCACCAATAATCCGCAGCTCGCCTGACGTTCGCAGGCTTTTGCCAGGGCTCCTGGCAGCTCCCTTGAGCAGCTTGTTGGAAAGGCGCGGGCCTGAGAGTTTTCTGTGCGTCATGTGACTGGCTCCAGAAGCGGATAGGGTTCGCTGTGCGTGGCGTATCTTAGCGGAAACCTGGCTTGCATGATAATCCACGTGATCCTCACTTCCCGGGGACAGTCTGCTAGAATACGCGCTTTAATTTGTCCCGCCCAATCAGACTGACGGTATGACTTTATGATGGCAGAGTGGATTTCAGTCGGCCTCTTGGCCCTTCTTGTTCTTGTGTTTGTTCTGGATATTGCCAGCAACCGCCGCCGTGTGCCGCGACCGAAACCTGTGCCTCAGCGCAAACCGGAGGCTGTACAAGGCCCCGAGCCCGAAGTTCCGGTTCAGAAGGAAGCAGCTCCTGAGCCCGTAGCTGAGGAAGTGAAGGCTCCCGCAGCTCCTGAGCCAGCAGCTACGCCGGTGCCAGAAAAAGTTCCTGGGCCCGAGCCCGAGCCCGAGCCGGAAACTGAAGTCAGTGTTTTTGAGCGTATCAAGCAGGGCCTGGGTAAGACCCGCGCAAGCTTGACGGGCGGCATGGCGGATTTATTCTCGGTCGGTAAGAAAATTGACGAGGACTTGCTGGAGGAAATCGAAACTACATTGCTCATGGCAGATGTGGGCGTAACGGCTACGTCGGAAATTATTGAATCCCTTACCGACAAGCTCCAGCGTAATCAGCTTAAAGATGGCGAAGCTCTGCGCAAGGCGCTGCGTAACGAGCTGCATGGCCTGCTAAAAGATGTCACCAAGCCTCTGGTCGTTGATTCAGGAGCAAAGCCCTACGTGATCTTGATGGTGGGCGTAAATGGCGTGGGCAAAACAACCACCATCGGCAAGCTCACCAAGAAATTCCAGAGCGAAGGCAAGTCTGTAATGCTGGCGGCAGGCGACACATTCCGTGCTGCAGCGGTGGAGCAGTTGCAGGTCTGGGGCGATCGCAATAATGTTCCGGTGGTGGCCCAGCACACAGGTGCAGACAGTGCTTCGGTAATTTTTGACGCGATCCAGTCGGGTAAATCCCGCGGTGTGGATGTGGTGATTGCTGATACGGCAGGCCGGCTACAGAACAAAGATAACTTGATGGGCGAGCTGGAAAAAGTGGTTCGGGTCATGAAGAAGCTGGACGATACGGCTCCCCACGAAGTGATGCTTGTGTTGGATGCCGGCACAGGCCAGAACGCCCTGAGCCAGGCTCAGGTGTTTCAGAAAGCGGTAGGCGTAAGTGGTATTACGTTAACGAAACTGGACGGCACAGCCAAAGGCGGTATCGTGTTCGCCATTGCGCGCCAGTTGCAGCTTCCCATCCGCTTTATCGGTGTTGGTGAGCAGGTTGATGACCTGCGTAGCTTTGATGCCGAAACCTTTGTGGATGCCTTGTTTGCTGAATAACCCAGCCCTGTGGAGCAGTAGCCCACCATGATCGAATTCCGTCAGGTTACCAAGCGGTATGACAGTGACCATACCGCGCTGCGCCAGGTGAACTTCCATCTGGATCGCGGCGAGTTGGCGTTTCTCACCGGGCATTCAGGTGCGGGTAAAAGTACCCTGTTGAAGCTGATCATGGTTATGGAACGGCCCAGTGCCGGCGAGGTTGTTGTTGGCGGCCAAGTGCTCAATAGCCTGGCGAGGCGGCAGATTCCATATATTCGCCGGCATATCGGCGTGGTGTTCCAGAATCACCAATTGCTTTTTGATCGCACTGTATTTGATAACGTTGCCATGCCGCTGGAAGTGATCGGGTCCTCTCCCCGGGATGTGGGCCGACGAGTACGTGCCGCTCTGGACAAGGTTGGCCTGCTCAGCAAAGAAAAAATGAACCCCATGCAGCTTTCCGGCGGTGAGCAACAGCGCGTAGGCATTGCCCGGGCTGTGGTGAATAAGCCGCCCCTGCTGCTAGCGGATGAGCCTACCGGCAACCTGGACCCTAAGCTGTCGGCAGACATCATGAATCTGTTTGGCCAGTTCAGCCAGGTGGGCGTCACCGTGTTGATTGCCAGCCACGACCTTGCCCTGATCAATGAAATGGATCGGCGCACGCTAACTTTGGATCACGGCAATTTGATTACCGGTGGCAAGCCGTTTCAGGGAGGTGTGAGTGGCCGCTGACCCTTCATCCAAGCCCCGTAAGCCAGACCCATCTCGTGGGGCAAAAGTTGCCCGGTCGCCCTGGCGCGAGCAGGCCGAATCCTATGTTAAAAACCACCGGAAGATCGCCCGCGATAGCGTCGGTCGCATGTGGCGAACGCCCATTGCAAGCCTGATGACCTGGGCCGTGATGGGCGTCGCCCTGGCGTTGCCCGTTGCGTTACTGTTGCTGTTAACCAGCCTTCAGGGTGTGAGTGCCGGCTGGGAGAGCAGCGCCCGCGTGACGGCCTATATGAAATTGAGCGCAAGTCTCGATCAAACTCAGGAGTTGGCCCGCGAAATCAGGCGGATAGCCGAGTCACAGAGCTGGAGTTGGTGGACCGTGATCAGGCATTGAGAGAGTTCCGGGCTTCTTCAGGGTTGGCCGATGCGCTGGATTATCTAGAAGAAAATCCTTTGCCCCACACGCTATTGATCACTCCAGAGGAAAATGCCCGCTCAGCAGAGGGTGTGGCGGGGCTGGTTACGTATATTGAAGGCATGGAGAGCGTAGAGCGGGTTCAGATAGATCTGGGCTGGCTGCAGCGCCTCAATGCCATGACAGACTTGCTTGCGCGAGCTGTGTGGGCGCTTGCGATATTGCTGGCCGTGGCCGTGGTGCTGGTTATTGGCAATACCGTAAGGTTGTCGATTGAGAGTCGTCGTGATGAGATTTTGGTTGCCAAACTGGTCGGTGGTACCGACGGCTTTGTGCGCCGGCCGTTTCTGTACACGGGGGCCTGGTTTGGCTTTGGGGGCGGGGTTGTTGCCTGGATACTGCTACAGCTTTCCCTATGGTGGCTGAGTGGGCCGGTTGAGCGCCTTGCCAGGCTGTACCACAGCGATTTTTCGCTTGATGGCCTCAGCATTGATGGTGCCTTTGCATTGATTATTGTTGCGATGCTGCTAGGCTGGCTGGGCGCTTGGGTTGCGGTAAAGCGCCACCTGGACGATATCGAGCCGGGAGAAATTGCTGGCGGCGGATGAACCGGATCACGGTAATACCGTATTGAACTAAAGCTTGTTCCGGGTTAGCTTCTTACGTATAAGGAAAAGTCAGGGCGAACTCCCCATTTTGTTGATTTAAAACGTTTTATTGGGGAGTTTTGGGAACTTTACAGGTTCTTGGCAGTCTAACGTTTATCCGTTATATTATGCGACTGCCAAGTTCGGAGGTTAAAGCATGAGTACGAGTTTACAGCTCATTGAAAAACTGGTTCCGGGCGCAAATCTTGAGGCTTATATTCAGGCCGCGAGCCGCATTCCGGTGTTGACCGTGGATGAGGAGCGAGAACTAGCCGAGCGCCTTCACTACGAAGAAAACGTAGACGCAGCCCGTCAGTTGGTGTTGTCTCACCTGCGATTTGTTATTCATATTGCCCGCAGCTATTCAGGCTATGGCCTGGCGCAGGCTGATTTGATTCAGGAAGGCAACGTCGGCCTGATGAAGGCTGTGAAGCGCTTTAACCCAGAATACGGTGTTCGGCTGGTTTCCTTTGCTGTGCACTGGATCAAGGCTGAGATTCACGAGTTTATTTTGCGCAACTGGCGCATTGTGAAAGTGGCAACGACCAAGTCTCAGCGCAAACTGTTCTTTAATTTGCGCAGCCAGAAGAAAAAGCTGGCGTGGCTGAGCCATGAAGAGCTGCATGCGGTGGCAGAGGATTTGGGCGTAGAACCTCGGGCTGTACGAGAAATGGAAGGCCGCCTTTCCTCTCATGACACGGCCTTTGATGGCCCGATGGACGATGATGACGACAACGCCTACAAGGCACCGGCGTATTATCTGGAAGATCATCGCAACGATCCAGCTGTTCAGCTTGAAAACGCCAACTGGACGGAAGACTCCAATGGCCGTCTGATGCAGGCTATGGGCATGCTTGATGAGCGCAGCCAGGATATTCTGCGTGAGCGCTGGCTGTCTGAAAGCAAGGCAACCCTTCACCAGCTAGCCGACAAGTATGGTATTTCTGCTGAGCGTATTCGCCAGCTGGAAAAAAATGCGATGAAGAAGATTCGGTTGCAGATGGTTGAAGCTGCTTAATCCGGCCCTGCACTGGAAAGCCTTGAAAACGCCACCACCGATTAGGTAGGTGGCGTTTTTGTTTGTGGCTGACCGTCGCCGTTTGCGACACCCTCTTACAGGATCGTAACTGGCCGGTGCACCGAGTTATTCGTACTCTGTTGTGAATGTAATCTGCTATTGGGAGGGGATCTGGTGAAAGCACTGGTAATCGAAGATGATCAGGACGTAGCAAACTATCTTGTAAAAGGTCTGAAAGAATCGGACTTCGTGGTCGACCATGCTGCAGACGGCAAGGATGGCATGATGATGGCTGCCAGTGAAGATTACGACATCATGATTGTCGATCGCATGCTTCCGGGCATGGACGGGCTGTCTATCATCAAAACGGTTCGCGCTACAGGCAATCAAGTACCGGTTCTGATTTTGAGTGCGCTGGGTGATGTTGATGATCGCGTTGAAGGCCTGCGAGGCGGCGGCGACGATTACCTCACCAAACCCTTCTCCTTCACTGAGCTTCTCGCCCGGATTGAATCGTTGGTGCGGCGGAATCGTCAGTCTGCAGAAACCGAAACCGTGTTGCGGGTCGCGGATCTGGAAATGGATCTGCTAGCCCGAACGGTGAAGCGTTCCGGTCAGAATATTGATGTTCAGCCCAGAGAGTTCCGGTTGTTGGAATATCTGATGCGTAACGCGGGCCAAGTGGTTACCCGAACCATGTTGCTGGAAAAAGTCTGGGACTATCATTTTGATCCGCAGACCAACGTAATTGACGTGCACATCAGCCGCCTACGGGCAAAAATAGATAAGGAATTCGAGACACCCCTACTGCAAACCATACGGGGTGCAGGGTACATGTTGCGTGAAACTGCTTAGCCAGCTCAGGACCTCGTCCTTCCAGCTTGCCCTGCTGTACATGGTGGTGTTTGCCACCTCGGTATTTCTCTTACTGGCCTTTATTTACTGGCGTACAGCGGGCTTCATGACCGCTCAGACCGACGAAACCATTGAAGCGGAAATTGCTGGGCTCGCGGAGCAATACCGGGGGCGTGGAGTAAATGGCCTGATCACGATTATTCGTGAGCGGGTCGCCCGCGATCCTAATGCCAAAACGATTTACCTGCTCACCACTGAAGATTTCCTTAAGCTGGCAGGCAATATAGAAACCTGGCCCGAAGGTGGCCGATCAGAGAGCGGTTGGGTCAACTTCACGCTTAGCTCGGCAGTGGGCTGGGCAGGGCCAGAGCGTTTAGCTCGTGCCCGCATTTTCGAAGTTCAGGGCGGTTTGAGATTGCTTGTTGGCCGGGATGTGGACGAACTCACGAGCCTAAAGCGGGTTATTGAAACGGCAATCAACTGGGGCATGGGGATCACCCTTGCGCTGGCACTGCTTGGCGGTTTTTTGATGAGCCGAAGTACAACCCGCCGTATAGAAATTATCAATAACACCTCCCGACGAATCATGAACGGGCACCTCTCCCTTCGTATACCCACTCGCGGGACAGAAGATGACTTTGATCAGCTCGCAGAAAATCTGAATCAAATGCTTGATCGAATTGTGTATCTGATGGAAGGCATTCGACATGTGTCTGACAGCATCGCCCATGACCTGCGAACACCCCTGACGCGATTACGGAACCAGCTGGAAAACACATTGATGTCCGTCGACAACGACGAAGCCCGTGAGCAGGCGGGCCGGGCCGTGGCAGAAGCGGACCAGCTGCTCGCGACTTTTAATGCTCTCTTGCGCATTGCGCGCCTCGAGACCAAGGGCAACTCCTCTGACATGAAGCGGGTAGCTCTGGATGAACTGGTGTCCGACGCGTGTGAGCTTTATGAGGCACTGTCGGAGGATAAAGATCAGACGTTTGAACAGTCTCTTGAGGCTGGAGTGGTTATTGAAGGGGATCGGGATTTACTCTTTCAGATGATCAGCAACCTGATTGATAACGCCATTAAATATACGCCCGAGCATGGCACGATTGGTGTAGCCGTCCGGAAAGAGGGCGACGACGCTGTGTTTGAAGTAAAAGACAGCGGTATCGGGATCCCCGACGATGAGAAAGATCAGGTGTTCCAGCGTTTCTACCGGGTTGGAAAAAGCCGCTCCCTCCCCGGTAACGGGTTAGGGCTCAGCCTGGTGAGTGCCGTAGCGGAGATTCATAAGGGGCGGATTATACTTAGCGATACCTACGAAGGGGAGCAGCCGCCAGGCTTAACCGTGGCTGTGTGCATGCCGGCTCTCACCCGAGTACGTAAACGTATCAGAGCTGCCCAGGCAGAACAGGCCCAAGAATCGGCCAGCGATGACGCATCTGCGCCACGAAAGCCGGCCGTACCTGAGCCTTAGTGGCTCGGGCGGAACCGGTTTACCTGTGACATAACCGGCCCGATCAGGGCGTCTGTTCGGGTTTCAACCTGCTGGGTAATGCGCTCAAACTGCGAGCGGCGAAGGTTCAAGCGAACCTGAATACTGTCCCACTCACCCTCAAGGTGCTTCTGCTCTGCCATCAGGAACGCTGCGATATTGTGACGGTTAACCTTTCCGGTAATGCCCATCTGATCGAGGCGATAACCCAAGGCGTCTACGCCTTCAAGAGCCATGTTCAGAAGCTTCTGTGTGTTCATTATGTTATCTCCATAGCTGGAAGCGGATATAAGGTTCAATACGTGAACGCTAACGGCCTTCCTTAGAGTGTACAACCTAATTTCCGGAGGGCTTTGGAGCCTACCCTGACCAAAAGGTAATTCGTCAGAAAGGGCTTGGTAATGCCGGGTGTGGAGAATAGGCATTGTAGTTAGAGGCAGGCATTAATAGCCGCTTGCTTCTTCCTCCAGCACAGCGCTAGCCTTACCCCGTTTTGCGGGGTTTTTTTATGCTCAAAAAAAGTGCCAGAGTGGAGTGTTTTGGGGCAACGCTCTACTTGTTGTACTCAATGGCATTGATATACCAAGTGGTTGTCCCTGCCGCGGTTCTCACCTGGCTTCGTCGCCCACTTCTTTTCTCAGCAATGCCCGAGCCATTGGAGAATCGATGGAAATGTAATCGTTGCGATTGAATATCTCATCGTAGCCCACAACTCTGAATTTTAGAGTCGTCTCTTCGTCGTTCTCGACTTCTACCCAGGCGCCGAAAAATACCTTCCCTTCCTGCTCAGGGTGATGCTCAACCACTTTGAGACTGTCAAGGCAGCGCCTTAAATAGCGCACCCGGCGATCGATCTCCCGAAGCCGCTTTTTGTTGTACTGATAATCAGCGTTCTCACTGCGATCACCAAGACTGGCGGCCCATGTAACTTTTTTTGTGACCTCCGGGCGTTCAAATCTCCAGAGCTCATCGTGTTCTTTCTGCAGGTCATCGTAGCCCTGCCTGGTAATAAGTGGAGTTTTCAAGGCTGCTCCTGTTTTTTCAAAGCGGGTGAGCTGTCAAAACCTGCGCGAGTTCAAAGATCAGAGCCCGCATGTAACAATTTGATTATGCGCACCAGTGAAAGTTGTCACAAAACAGTCAATCAACCGAGAAACGCGGCCAGTTTGGCGATAGACTGATCAAAAATTGACACCTTTAAGAGAAGGCGTGTCTCAGACTAGGAAGGAAGCCATGAGTGTCTTGCATCGTATTGCCAGATCGTCTGAATTGATACGTCTTGGGCTTACCCCTGTGGCTGTCCTGCTTATAGTAGCAGGCTCTGCGAGCGCTCAGACTAATCCTGGCGAAAGCCCGGCGTTTGCACTGGAACAGCGGTCAACGCTGGAAACCATCTCGTTCCGCTCTATTGCGGAAGATGCCCTGTCAGATACGGTGATTGAAGGTGGTTTAGCTGCGCCGGCACAGGGAGTTCCGGTTCAGCCGGCGGGGAACGATGACTTCTATCTGGATCCTCTTGCACTGCAGCCTCGCGACAGTCGTACCGATCTGGGGCGCTCAGAAATACCCGTACAGTTTCGTTTTAGTACGCCAAAATCCATTCCCGGGCAGACACACAGCAACAATTATGTGATCCGCCCGCCGGAAAACCGTACCTACGATACACTCAATGTGAATATGACGGGTCGTTGACAGTTGCTCTGAGTCAGGGATGCGATCCCGGCATAATTCCTGCCGGGATCGAAAAGCAGGGCTGCTTACTTTAGTGCTTCGAGTTTGTCGATGTACTTCTGCATGGCGTCGTCTTTTGACATGCCTTTGCACTTTTCCCAGGCGTCATACTTGGCGCGGCCAACAAAGTCCATCATGCCCGGTCGCTTGCCCGACACATCGCCTTCGGTCCCCTGCTTGTATAGGGCGTAAAACTCCAGCTTCATCTCGTTGGAGGGCTTGAAGTCCCCTTCCGCATTTTGAATATAGCTTACCGCCTCATCGAAACTGGCTTTCAAATCGCTCATATCAATTTCCTCCTTGGTTGTTGTGAGAGTACTTTTACGCTTTAACTATGGGTTTCAGGAGTATATCCACGGTGCGGCCTGCCGTCATTGACCAAATTTCCGGCTGCTGTGGCCAGTAGGTCACAAGCGCACACGAGGGTACAGATACTTTGGCAAAAGCTTGCCCGCGCGCACATTTTGATACTTTTCTGGCCAATTTTTGCTTGAGAAGTCTGGTCTATCTGTGTACAGTTTTTCTGCTGCGTACCAGGAAGGTATGTACCAGGGATTGAACAACTGCAAATGATTTGCATAGGGAGCAAGCCATGTCGTCTAAAGACGGTTCTGTCGCGCCGAAAGAGCGCATCAATATCAAATATGTCCCCGCCACCGGAGATCAGCAAGCTGAAACTGAGCTGCCGCTGAAAATGTTCGTGGTTGGTGATTTCAAGGGACACGCCGAAGAAACCCCCATCGAAGACCGCAAGGCTATTTCCATCGACAAGAACAACTTTCGTTCTGTCATGAAGGAATCAGGCCTTACGCTTTCCACCACCGTATCCAACCAGTTGGAAGAGCAGGCCGAAGAATTGCCGGTCAACCTCGAATTCCATACTCTGGATGATTTCTCACCTGACAGTATTGCCCGTCAGGTTCCCGAGATGAAGAAGCTTATCGAATTGCGGGAAGCTCTTGTTGCCTTAAAAGGCCCTCTGGGTAATGTACCTTCGTTTCGATCCAAGCTGCAGGAACTGCTGGATAATGACGAAGCCCGGGAAACCCTGTTGTCTGAGCTGGAATTGGCTACAGACGGCGAGTAATAGACGCTGCCGCCTGAGCGCGGAGCACAACACCCAATATCAATCACGTACTGAAGGGATGTGGTATGTCTGATACTACTGCGCAGCAAACTGTTGCCTCTGAATCCGTAACGGAAGGCTCGTTGCTCGATCAGGTTATGGCCAACAGCCGTATGGCACCGGCCGACGAGGCTACGATGTTGCCCGCAAAGGCGTGGCAACGTTTATCGCCAACCTGCTGAAAAGCGAAGAAAAAGGCCAGCCGGTCAACAAGGCACTGGTTGACCAGATGGTGGTCGAACTGGATCGCAAGATCAGTGCCCAAATGGATGAAATCCTGCACGCGCCAAAGTTGCAGGAGCTGGAATCATCCTGGCGCGGACTGAAATTGATGGTCGATCGCACCGATTTCCGCGAGAACATCAAAGTGGATATCCTGCACGCCACTAAAACCGAACTGCTGGAAGACTTCGAGTTTGCTCCCGACGTTACCCAGACCGGTTTTTACAAGCATATTTATTCTACGGAGTATGGCCAGTTTGGTGGTGAACCAGTAGGTGCTGTTGTGGGCAATTACGCGTTCACACCATCCACTCCGGATATGAAGCTGCTGCAGTATGTATCCTCTGTTGGTGCCATGGCACACGCCCCCTTTCTGTCCTCTGTTGCGCCATCTTTTTTTGGCGTAGACAGCTACCAGGAACTGCCAGCTATCAAAGAACTGAAAGCTGTTTTCGAAGGCCCCAAGTACGCCAAGTGGCGTTCACTGCGGGAGTCTGAAGACGCCCGTTATCTGGGCCTGGCCTCGCCACGCTTCTTGCTGCGAGTTCCCTACGACCCGACTGAAAACCCGGTCAGTAGCTTCAACTACAAAGAAGAGGTCTCCGGCGACCACGAACATTACTTATGGGGCAACACCGCCTACCTTTTAGCCACACGATTGACTGAAAGCTTTGCCAAGTACCGTTGGTGCCCGAATATCATCGGTCCGCAAAGCGGTGGTGCGGTGGAAGACCTGCCGGTTCACCTGTTCGACTCGTTCGGCCAGCTGGAAGCCAAAATTCCCACCGAAGTGTTGATCACCGACCGTCGCGAATACGAAATGGCCGACGAAGGCTTTATCTCGCTAACCATGCGTAAGGGCAGTGACAACGCCGCCTTCTTCTCCGCCAACTCCGTGCAAAAGCCCAAGCAGTTCCCGAACACCAAGGAAGGCAAAGAAGCGGAGACAAACTACAAGTTGGGCACCCAGCTGCCCTATATGATGATCGTTAA
This sequence comes from Marinobacter sp. AC-23, assembly GCF_001858325.1. Classification (GTDB taxonomy): domain Bacteria; phylum Pseudomonadota; class Gammaproteobacteria; order Pseudomonadales; family Oleiphilaceae; genus Marinobacter. Next base: position 39,722 of record NZ_MBPP01000089.1, on the reverse strand, counting down.
CCGCTTGGCCCACTACATCAAGGTGCTGCAGCGCGAGCAGATTGGTTCCTGGAAAGAGCGTCAGGATCTTGAGCGCGAGCTAAACACCTGGATTCGCCAGTACGTAGCTGACCAGGAAAACCCACCAGCTGAAGTACGTAGCCGTCGACCTCTGCGCGCAGCTCAGGTAACGGTTTCTGATGTAGAAGGCGATCCGGCTGGTACCAGGTATCCCTGGCCGTGCGCCCGCACTTCAAATACATGGGCGCAAACTTCGAGCTGTCGCTTGTGGGCCGCCTGGACAAGGATTAACCCGTGCTCAGTGGTAACCCACAAAAGATGGGAGGCAGCCTGTTCGAACGATTGGAGCAGGCTGCCGCTCCTGCCGGGCAAAGCATGGGTGAAGTGACCCATGTGGTGGATTCCATCAAACGCCACCTCGTGCGTCTGCTCAATGCCCATCCCGGCAACAGTGCTTGCGTACCGGAATTGGGGTTGCTGGATTTCAACGACGCGACCCTTGGCACCCACGATCTGAGTATCCAGATCCGAAGTGCGATCCGGCAGTGTATTGAGAGGTACGAACCGAGAGTAAAGCGGGTTGATGTAGTCGCCTTGCCGCAAGGCCCAGATCCTTTGCAACTGCGTTTCCAGGTAACGGTATACCTGAACGCAGGCGCAAAAGACGACAAAACAACGATAGATCTATTACTGGATGACAAACGTTACTACCGAGTGACGTAACGAAACGATCAGCGAACACCAAGGATGGCAGGAGCCGGTAAGGATGCTTTTCTGCAGGGAAAAAAATGTCTGAGCGCAGCGAGTTGTTTTTTCCCGGAAGAAAAGTATACCGACCGTCTCATACTCCCAAGGATGCAGTAGTTGTATGAAGTTAAACCGATTTTACAGGGACGAGCTAAGCTTCCTACGATTGCAGGGGCGAGAGTTCGCGGATGCCCATCCGCAGCTAACCCGGTTCTTGTCAGAACAAAGCACAGATCCAGACGTGGAACGGTTGCTGGAAGGCTTTGCTTTTTTGACAGGAAAGCTTCGGGAAAAGGTGGAAGACGAGTTCCCGGAGTTGACGCATTCTCTGCTGAATATGTTGTGGCCGAACTATCTTCGCCCGGTTCCGAGCTGCACCATTATGCGCTTTGATCCGCAATTGCATGCGATTAGTGAACGGCAGCGGGTTGATCGGTATACCGAGATCAAGAGCCGTCCACTTGGGGATGCCACCAAGCAAACTCAATGTCGGTTTCGAACCTGCCGAGCGGTGGATGTTTTTCCAATCAGTGTGGCAAATGCTCATGCGGAGCATTCACGTGAAGTTTCGTCGATGACCGTGGATCTGGCGCTGCACACAGACCAACCGTTGAGCGCTCTTGGGCTGGATAATCTGCGCTTTTATCTGGGCGGGGATAATCACACAGCTGAAACACTTTATTTATGGCTAAACCACTACCTCAGCCGCATGGAGCTGGTTGTTGGGGAATCGGTTTATAACTTACCAACGTCGCTTCTGAAGCCAGTCGGGTTTGCCACTGATGAGGCCCTTTTGCCTTATCCCAAGAACGCTTACCCAGGGTATCGGATTCTGCAGGAATACCTGAGTTTTCCAGAGGCGTTCCGGTTTGTGGATATCACCGGCCTTGGCAATCGCCTGCCTGCAGTACAGGCAGATGAAATCAGTCTGCGTTTTCATTTCAGCCGGATTCTGCCGCCAGATGCACGGGTTCGGCCAGAGAATATGCAGCTTTACTGCACGCCGGCAGTGAATTTGTTTATCCACGAGGGCGAGCCGGTTGATCTAAACGGGCGCCAGACCGAGTATCGGATTCTGGCCTCCAGCCGGTCGCCAGATCATTTTGAAGTGTTCAGCATTGAACAGGTTGAAGGCTGGCTTGAAGGCCGTTCGGGGCGAGGCGAGCGTCGGATTTATACGGCGTTCGAGAGTTTCCAACACGAGGTTGAGCGGGATCGCGGTCGCACCGCGTTGTATTACCGGGTTCGGGCCAGGGACAGCGTGCGGGGCGACGGTTTTGATCACTATATGTCGTTTGTTCGTGGTGATGAGTCTGAGTGCATGGATCGCCAGGAAGCGATTTCGCTGACGCTGACCTGTACCAATCGGCAATTGCCCCAGCAGCTGGCGGTCGGGGAAGTGTGTATGGCCACGGAAACTACGCCGGCATTTGCCTCGTTTAGCAACATCACCCGACCCACCGCTACGCTGAGGCCGACCCTTGATGGCAGCCTTTTGTGGACACTGATTTCCAATCTATCGTTGAATTATCTCTCAATGCTGGATGTGGATGCACTGCGCACCGTGTTGCGGGTGTATGACTTTCGGGCACTGGTGGACCGCCAAGCGGAGCGAGTATCCCAGAAGCGGCTTGCCGGTATCAGTGCGATCGAAACCAACCCGGTAGACAAGATGGTTCGCGGGCTGCCGGTACGGGGGATTCGTTCGGTGATGAAACTGGACCAGCAGGCTTTTGCGTCGGAAGGCGATTTGTACCTGTTCGGTACCGTACTCAGCCAGTTCTTCGCACTTTATGCCAGTATCAACGCATTTCACCAACTGGAAGTGGTGAACACAGACAACCAGGAACGGTATACATGGACGTTACAGCAAGGTCAGCAGCCGCTGATGTAGCCGGCCTGCAACCCGTTCTGGGCAATGCGCGGCGATACAGTTTTTTTCAGCTGGTGGACTTGATTCACCGACACCATGGCGATGATCTGGAGGGCGGTCGGGGCGACCAGCCAAACCAGGCGCGCATCCGTTTTTCATCGTCGGCGGGGCTGGGGTTTCCTGGCAGTGATGTGATCTCAGCCTTGTCGCCGGAGCACGAACACGGGCCCTACCAGATGGAAGTGAGCTTTCTGGGCTTGCACGGTTCTCAGTCGCCGTTGCCAGGGTACTACCTTGAGGATCTGGCCTGGGAAGCCGGTCAGGATCTTGGGATACGCCGGCACTTTCTGGACTTCTTCAATCACCGACTGGTCACCCTGTTTCATCGCTCGTGGCGCAAATACCGCTACTACGTGCGTTTTCGCCCTGGCGCGTCGGATGGGTTTTCCAATCTGATCTACGCCCTTATCGGTCTGGGTGACAGCCGGTTACGGGAAGCCACACCGGTTAACTGGTCAAAAATGCTAGCGTATTCCGGGCTGATGGCGGGCCGCAGCCGTTCTCCTGAAGTGGTCAGTGGCATTGTGGGCCACTGCTTCGATCTGGACGATGTCAGCATTGAACAGTGGGTTTTACGCAAGGTGGCCATCGGTGAAGATCAACAAACACGCCTTGGCCAGAGTAATGCCACGCTGGGAAACGACACACTGGTTGGTTCCCAGGTTCGCGACCGCAGCGGCAAGTTCATTTTGCGAATTCGAAACCTGAGCCGCCAGCGCTTTGCGGATTTTCTGCCCAATGGGCAGGATCACCAACGCTTGGTGAAGCTGGTGGAATTCGCCACCCGAGAACAACTGGCCTACGACCTGGAGTTGCAGATGCGAGCACAGGATATCCGCCCGATGCAACTGGGGGAGGATGTGCGGTTGGGCTGGAATTCTTTTGTGACACCCGAAAAATCCAAGCGCCGACCAGCCGTGCGGATTCAGATACGCCGTTAACAGAAAAAGGAACGTAATCATGGACGAGCGGCAGGTAACCAAACTGAAGCTGACGGTAACCAACCCCGGCGCCACCCGCAGTGGGGCTGGCATTGAGCACAGTTTTGGCCCTCAAGGTGGTTCCATAGGCACAGCCGAGAGTGATACCTGGCAGCTATCGGCGCATCGCACGGGCGCTGTTCCGGGGCACGCGGAAATCCGGCTCCTTGATGGTGGCTTTTGCCTGATTGATCGCAGCGGCCGAACCTACATTAACAGCGCGACCCAGCCTGTGGGCCGTGGCCGTCGGGCACGGCTGAACCAGGGCGATACGGTTAGTATCGGTCGCTTCCGCATTCGGGCGGAACTGTCAGACGTGCCTGCCGATCAGGAGCTGGAGCACCGGGAGGCTGCTGAGGATAGAAGGTTGGTGGATGTAGCAGAGGGCGAGCTGACCCGAGGGGCCCGGCGAGAGAGCGACATGCACGTATCCGAACCCCTGGAAGGACTGGCGCCGGCGACTGCAAAAACCGTAAGCACGGATCCCATGTTGCACTGGCAGGATGAGCCTGCCAGTGCCGGCCATGATGAGCGCACGCTCATGGCAAGCGAGCGAGCCTGGTTTGCGGCTGAAACCGATGTAACGGATGAATACCGGGAAAATCGCGACGTGGCGATGGGCCTTCCGGTAAGAAAAGGAGAGAGGGGCTGGATGTCACACACTAATACGGGCGCACCGGATCAGGGCCCAGGTGAGAAGAGCCGCCACCAGGGCGATCAAAGTCGCAAACATGTCAGTGCTACCCCTTTGATGCAGGGTATGGAGGCAGGGCTCAACTTTGCTGACAGCGATGGCATGCAGTTGTTTTTGGAGGAGGCCGGGCAGACGCTAAAAGCGGCGATAGAAGGGTTGCTGACTCTGCACCAGAGCGAAGATAGCCGGCATCAGGCGCTGCGCACACGGTTGCAGCCTATTGAAGACAATCCCTTGCGTCTTGGCGGGGATTACGAAGAAACCGTGCAAACCTTGTTTGCCAGCCAGCGCAGCCCGGTGCATTTGTCGGCGCCTGCCGCCGTGCAGGAAAGCCTGCAAAGTCTGAATCACCACCAGCGGGCAACTCGCGAAGCCATTAGCGAAGCGTTGGAAGCCATTCTTCATGCGTTTTCCCCAGAAGCTCTGCTGCGCCGCTTTCATGGCTACCGTCGTGGCCTGCAGCAGAATGAAGATGAAGGTCTCTGGGCCTGGGATATGTACCAGCACTATTACCGAGAATTAAAATCGAGTCGTCAGCAGGGATTTGAACGCCTGTTTCAGGAAGTGTTCGACCAGGCTTACGACCAGCATTTGCGTCAACTACAAAGGGAGAATCTGCTGTGAAAACCTGCAAATGGAATTTGCTGACGACGGGACTGGCGATGGTGTTTGTGCTTGCGGGATGCAGCACGCCCTATAATGCCGTGACTAAAACCGCAAAAGTGCTTTGGGATCCGGATATTCCTGTGGGGTATGCCGAAGATCTTCCCAGCCGGGTGGATCTGACCATGGTTGCCGAGCCAGGTGTGAATCCGAACGAGTCCTTGGCCCCTACGCCGATTGCCTTTCAGATTATTGAAATGCGCGACAGCTCGTTACTGATGGCAGGAGATTTCGATCAGCTGTTGAACAATCTAGAGGATTCATTGGGCCGTAATTACATTGATCACAGTGATTACACATTGGTACCTAACCAGTTTAAGTTTGTTGAACCGTTTGAGATTAGCAAAGACACCCGGTTTATTGGTGTGATTGCGTTCTACGCTTACCCCAATATGTCCCAGTGGAAAAAGGTGGTTCGGGTGGATCCTATCGGTGGCCGGTACCATCTTCTGGTTAATTTGAGAGATAGAGAAGTGCAACTCAAACGGTCGGAAGAAACCTGATGGCCGTTACAAATCGAGTTGTCTGGAGTGATGGCCTGTTTATCAAACCCCAGCACTTCCAGCAGCAGCAGCGGTATCTGGAGCACCAGATAAATGAACGGTCCCTTGCGGTTTCCGATTACTTGTACGGTTTCAGCGATCTGGAGCTAAACGCGGAATACCTGAGCTTTGGGCGAGTTGGGTTGGTGCGAGCCAGCGGCCTGTTTCCCGATGGCACCCGTTTTAATCTGCCCCAAGACGATGTGATGCCAGAGCCCCTGGAAATCGCGGATGCATCGGTGGCCAACCAGGTTGTCTATTTGGCCCTGCCTCTGGGCAGCGACAGCTTGACGGAAGTGGAGTGGCCGGATGCGCCGGTGGCCGGAAGGTTCCGGGCTCAAAGCACAGAAATTCGGGATCTGCATTCCATTGATGGAGATGCTCACACCATCGACGTGGCCCGTGTTGCGCCGCGCCTGATGTTGGAGCGGGATGATCGTAGCGCCTATGCGGCACTGGCCATTGGCCGGATTCTGGAAAAACGCCCTGATGGCAGTTTGGTGATGGATCCGAACTTTATGCCCACCATGCTTAGCGTTCGGTCGGCGCCCAGGTTACAGCGTTTTGTCGGTGAAATGGCAGGCTTAATGCGTGAACGTGCACGTAATATTGCGGAACGCGTGGGCGCGCCAGGGCAGGGCGGCGTTGCGGATGTGGCAGATTTCATGTTGCTGCAGATGCTCAATCGGGCACACCCGAGGTTTATGCACCTGGCCCGATTGCGCCAACTGCACCCGGAGCGTTTGTTCGAGGCCCTTTTGGAGCTTTGCGGCGAGCTGGTGACTTTTACCGACGAAGGCCGTCTACCGCGGGAATATCCAGCCTACGATCACGACCTGCCTGAAGATTGCTTTACGCCATTGATGCAGGTCTTGCGGCAATCTCTCAGCACGGTACTGGAGCCGCGAGCTCTGGCTATTCAGCTGCAACAGCGCCAGTACGGTTTGACGGTAGCGCCGGTTCAGGACGGCCAGCTGATTCAAGGTGCCGAGTTCATTCTGGCGGTCAAAGCCGACATGCCTCTGGACGATCTGCGCAAGCAGTTCACCCAGCAGTGCAAGGTGGCCTCCGTGGAGAAAATTCGCGACCTCATCAGCCTGCAGCTTCCAGGCATTCCGTTGTCTGCTCTGCCAGTGGCGCCGCGCCAGTTGCCATATCACGCCGGGTTTGTGTATTTCCGGCTGGACGATCAAAGCCAGGCCTGGCAAATGCTGGACAACGCCAGCGGCTTTGCCTTCCACGTGGCGGGCAGCTTCCCAGGTCTGGAAATGCAGTTCTGGGCGATCAGGAGCTAAATTATGACAGATGCACCGGTAATGGATTTACCCGAAGGCAGCAGGCATTCCGGCGGCAGTGCATTCAGTGATCTGTTGTTTGCCGAAGAACAGCCCCAAGACGGCACCTCGGGCCGCGACTTTGGCAATGATCAGTTCCACCTCAGAGGGCTGGAAGACAATCGCCTGACCGATGCAGCCACGCCTTTGCTTGGGCTGGTGATCCGGATTCGCCGGCTGGCGGATTTTGGAGCGGTTGAAAGCCTTTACCAGCAGGTTGTGGACGAGGTGGCCGCCATTGATCGGGAGCTGGTCGAGCAAGGCTACGAACGCCCTACGGTAGTGGCTTATCGTTACGTGCTTTGCGCCTTCATTGATGAAGCGGTGCTGGGCACGGATTGGGGCGCCCACAGCGTTTGGTCCCAGCACTCATTGTTGTCGCGCTTTCACAACGAAACCTGGGGCGGCGAGAAAGTATTCGCCATCCTCGCGCGCATGGAGCAGGAGCCGGCGCGCTACAAGGACATGCTGGCGTTTATCTACCTGTGTCTGTGCCTGGGCTTTGAAGGCCGTTACAAAGTGATGGAAAACGGCCGCGATGAGTACGAGCAGATTCTGCGTGGGCTTCATGAGCAACTTCAGTCGCTCAGGGAAGACCAGGGCCCCGAGCCTCTGACAGACGCCCAGATCAACGTAACACCAGCCCGCAACCGGTTACGAAGCGGTTTGCCGCTGTGGGGCATTGCCGGGTTGTTTGCAGCGGCCATGGTGGGCATATACAGCCTTTACAACATAGCGCTGGAAGAACGCATCATGGATGTGCTCAGCGTATTGGAACAACTACCGAAATAAGGATATCACTGTGATTCGGGTAGAACTGCCGGCGCTTATCGGGCGCCTCAACGATATTTGCCGCAATGGGCTGGAAGCCTCTGCGGCCCTGTGTATCAGCCGCCAGGGAGCAGAAATCACCCCGGCCCACCTGTTGTTCAAATTACTGGAAACGCCATTTTCTGACGTGCGCCAGATTCTGGAGCAGGCCGGAATTAACCATCAAGAGTTTCAGCCGGTTGTTGGTGAAAGCCTGAACGGAGAACTGCAGACCGCAGAGCCGTATCCATCTTTTTCACCGCTGCTGATCGACCTGCTGCAGGACGCCTGGCTGCTGGCTTCCACCGAGCTGGGGCATCAGGATTTGCGCTCCGGCGCTGTATTCCTGGCCTTGTTGATGAACGCCGACCGCTACCTCATGCCACAGGTTAGCCAGCAACTCCGGGATATTAACCGGGAGCACCTGCGCCGTCAGTTTGACACCATGACCGCCGGTTCCGCCGAACGCCCGAAAATGGCGCAGGGCGAAACAGGTGCACCCCAGGCCGAGGCGGATATGGATCCGCTCAAACGCTACGCTACCGATTTTACCGCGCTGGCCCGTGCCGGAAAGCTGGACCCGGTGGTGTGCCGTGATGCTGAAATCGATCAGATGATTGATATCCTCTGCCGCCGGCGCAAGAACAATCCCATCGTGGTAGGTGATGCGGGTGTGGGCAAAAGTGCGATTGTGGAGGGTCTCGCCCTGCGCATCGTTAACGCCGAAGTGCCGGAGCGCCTGCAAAAGGTAGAGCTCTGGACCCTCGACATGGGTGCATTGCAGGCCGGTGCCTCGGTAAAAGGTGAGTTCGAAAAACGCCTGAAAGGCGTGATAGAAGCGGTGAAAGGCTCAGCCACACCCATCATTCTGTTCATCGACGAAGCCCACACACTGATCGGCGCCGGCAACAATGAAGGCGGGTCCGACGCCGCCAACCTGCTCAAGCCCGCTTTGGCCCGTGGCGAGTTGCGCACCATCGCCGCCACAACCTGGCGCGAATACAAAAAGTACTTCGAAAAAGACCCGGCCCTCAGCCGTCGCTTCCAGCCAGTCGCCCTGGACGAGCCCAGCCCGGCACAGGCTGTGCACATTCTTCGTGGCCTGCGCACCGTGTATGAAAAAGCCCATCAGGTACTCATCGCCGACAGCGCCCTGAAAGCTGCCTCCGAAATGTCTGCGCGCTACCTGGCGGGCCGGCAGCTACCGGATAAAGCCATCGACGTATTGGACACTGCCTGCGCCCGAGTCAGCCTCAACCTGAGCACGCCACCGCGCAAGCTCAGCCACGCGCGCAGCGAACGGCACCAGCTCGCCATGGAGCAGGAGCTGCTGAATCGTGAACATACCCTCGGTCAGACCGTTGACGCCGCCCGGGAAATCGAGCTGGAACAACGCATTGCCGAACTGAACGAAGAAGCAGCAGAGCTGGAAGAAAGCTGGAACACCCAGCGCGACATGGTCGCCCGTCTGGTGGAAATCCGCGAACAACTGCTCAACCCGGCGGACGTTCAGGAGGCCATTGCAAAAGACGAAGCCGATACCGAAACAATGCCCGAACAGGCTGACCTTGAAGTGCGCCCCAGCCTGCAAAACGAAGCGGCGGCCATCGAGCAGGAGCTCGCTGAATTGCAAGCCGACGAACCTCTGGTGCACGCCCGGGTAGATGCCCGCCAGGTTGCCGAAGTCATCGCCGATTGGACGGGCATCCCCGTGAACAGCATGACCACCGACGAACTGAAAAAAATCACCCACTTGCCGGCGTACCTGCAAGCCCACATCAAAGGCCAGGACACCGCCATCGACTGCCTGCACCAACACCTGCTCACCGCCCGGGCAGACCTCCGCCGCCCCGGCCGCCCCATGGGCGCCTTCCTACTGGTGGGCCCTAGCGGCGTGGGCAAAACCGAAACCGTGGTACAACTGGCCGAACTGCTCTACGGCGGCCGCCAGTTCCTCACTACCATCAACATGTCCGAGTATCAGGAAAAGCACACCGTTTCCCGCTTGATCGGTTCACCACCCGGCTATGTCGGTTATGGTGAAGGCGGCATCCTCACCGAAGCCATCCGCCAGAAACCCTATTCCGTGGTACTCCTGGACGAAGTAGAAAAAGCCCACCCGGAAGTCCTCAACCTGTTCTACCAAGCCTTCGATAAAGGCGAACTGGCAGACGGCGAAGGCCGGTTGATCGACTGCAAAAACATCGTCTTCTTCCTGACCTCCAACCTCGGCTACCAGACCATCGTCCACCATGCCGAACAGCCGGAGAACATCGAAGAAGCCCTGTACCCTGAACTGGCCGACTTCTTCAAACCAGCCCTGCTGGCCCGGATGGAAGTGGTGCCTTACCTGCACTGGGCGAAGACACCCTCAACCGCATCGTCGGCGACAAACTCGAACGCCTGGCCCAGCAAATCCGCGACCGTTACCACACCGAAGTGGTGATGGAAGACGGCCTGGTAGAAGCGATCCGCAGCCGCGCAACAAGAAGCGAAAACGGTGCGCGCTTGCTGGAATCGATCATTGAGGGCGAATTACTGCCGCCGATCTCGCTGGCGCTGCTGGAGAAACTGGCGGCGAAAGAGCCGGTTAAGCAAGTAACTCTGGGCGTTTCCGAAAACAGGTTTTCAGGCACCGTAGCATAGAGTAACTGTGATCTAGCGCAGCGTGGGGTTGAGCTTTCCAAAACCCTGCGTAGCCATGGATGGCGAAGCGGAGCCTGCAGGGACGTATTCACGGCGTGTTTTGGAAAGCTCAACCCCACGCTGTGCGACCGGGTCAGTACAGAACCGGATAACAGGAACATAAGGGAAAGAGAAATGGGACGGATGCAGATGGAACTGCACACCGGCATTGAGCTGGCAGTCGCACTGACGCGCCAAACCACCTTGCCGGATTTGCTGAAAACCGCCACAACACAGCTGGGAAGCACCTTCGGCTTAACCCGCTGTTGGGCACTCGAACTTGACCTCAGTGGCCGCACACTGCACTGCAGCGACCTGCCCGAACCCGGCGAATTCGACTGCGGCGACTTCAGCCACCCCTTCGCCCACCTGCTGCAAACCGGCAAAGCCCGCGAACTCACCCGCGCCGCCAGCTACCGCCTCGACCACCCAGGTTTTCAGAGCCTGATAGAAGCCAGCAACCGTCCTAAATCCTTGTGGCTCGAACCCCTGCGCGGCGACGACGGCAGAACCCTCGGCATACTCGTACTCTGTAGCGACGAATCCGACTGGAGTGGCATAACCGCCCAACCCCTGTATTGCGGACTTCTGCAACTGCTTACGCATCAATGGATCGCACAACTACAAAGCCGTGATCAAGTGTGGCAGCGCCGCCTACTCAAACGCTCTTTAGACAACCTGCACGATGCCGAAACTGTCCGTAAGCGCTGCGAAACCCTGGCTCGAACACTCGTTGGCCCCTCAGAAGCCATGACCAAGCTGCGCGCCCAAATCGTTCGGGCCGCTGGTAGCCAATTGTCGGTGCTGGTTCAGGGCGAAACTGGTTGCGGCAAAGACGTGGTTGCCAGAGGCATTCACGAATTATCAGATCGCGCTAATGGCCCCATGGTAGTGGTCAACTGCGCCGCCATCCCAGACAGTCTGCTGGAGAGCGAACTCTTCGGCCACACCAAAGGCGCGTTTTCCGGCGCCGACCAAGCCAAAGAAGGGCTTTTGGCTCAGGCAAATGGAGGCACACTTTTTCTGGATGAAATCGGCGACATGCCCATGGCGTTGCAGTCCAAGCTGCTTCGAGTGCTGGAAAGTCGCCAGTTCCGGCCCCTTGGCGCGCAAAAGGAGCAGCATTCCGACTTTCGCCTGGTAGCTGCCACCCATCAGCACTGCGTCAGAGCATCGAAAACGGCAGCTTTCGCCGGGATCTGTTCTACCGCCTGAGCCAGTTTCCGCTGCAGGTTACACCACTGCGCGAACGCCTGGACGATCTTGAATCCCTCAGCCGTCATTTTATTCGCCTGTACACCGAACGTGAAGGCAGCGGCCCTTTGGGCATCAGCAGCCACGCCCTGCGCGCGCTCGCAACCTATGATTTTCCGGGCAATGCCCGGGAGTTGCGCAACATCATAGAGCTGGCCTGCTTGCAGACCCCCGGTGGAGACGATATCCAGCCGGAAGTGCTCAGGCTTACAGACCTGTTCGCAGATCCGTGCAGCACCCAAAATTGTGATGGCGAGTCATATGGCTCAGAGGTGACCGCCGTGCCGGGCACGGATGATATCCGCGATCTTAAAGCGGCGGCCCAGGCGTTTGAAGCCGCCATTATCCGAGACCGCCTGCGTCAATATGGCGGCAACCGTGCTCAAGCCGCCGAGAGCCTCGGTTTGCCAAAACGCACCCTCGCCCACAAGTGTCTGAAGTATCAGGTAGCTGAAGCATGAGATATCTGCACGCCAATTTTTTTGTTCAAACACTGGGAGCGTTGACCCTTGCGGCTTTGTGTATGCCGGCACAGGCAGGATTACTGGAAGAGGCCCGCCAGTGCACCGGCGAAACCCAGCGACTGGAACGGTTGGCGTGTTTTGATGAGATTTTTGGCACCCCTCTGGCAGAGCCAGAGGTCGGTATCGAGCCAGGCGATAGCTTGCGCAATATAAAGCGCTCCAGGCGCTGGCGTGAGGCCTATGCGCAGGCGGAGGCGGATCCCGGCGCCGGTGGTGTTGGTTATCGCAACACTGGGCAGGTCGCTGGCCTTCTGGTCACAGTGCCTGCGTTGGGGGCACAGCCGCCGCGGCCTTTACTTGCCCTGCAGTGCCACAACAACATCACCGAGCTTACCCTTATGTTGCCAAAACCACTGGATGCAGAACGGGTAAACCTTGGGCTTGGAGCCACAGAACAGATGGGCCAGAGCGCTTGGAGAGTGCGTGATAACGGCTACGTGCTCAGTGTCGGGCGCGGCCTGCCCGCTATTCGAACGGTTAAGCAAATAGGGTCGAAAACAGATGTTCGTGTGTACTCGGAAAACAGCCGTATCGATGGCCTGTTGTTCGATTTGACGGACTTTGAGGAGGCCATTCGCCCTCTGCGCGAGAGCTGCGGCTGGTAGCTGGGCCGCGAAAGCGCAAACGTAAGGACGCGAGGATAAACGGATATGCAGGTTATAGAACAGCATCCCTACATTGAACAGGTCGTCACGCCGCTGGAAGGCGAGTCGCCTGCAGGTCACGGGCTGGGCGAAGATGCAGCTCTCGTGCTCCTGGAAGACGAAATCATGAAAATCGGCTCTCTTGCCCATACCGACATTGACTGGGGCAAGGTTGAGAGCGAATCCCTGAAAATACTGTCTGCTCGCAGCAAGGATTTGAAAGTCCTCGGCTTTCTCCTGATTGCGCTGCAGCGCGGCGGCGACGGAGAGCGTTTTGCGCTTTCGCTTTATCTGCTCCAACGCGTGCTGGAAACCTGGTGGGAGCAAGGCTGGCCTTACCCGGGGGACAAAGGCAAGCGTGCCCGGAAAATGATGTTCACGCAGATGCTCCAGCGCGCTTGCAAAGGGGTGGCAGAAAACTCCTTTGATGCAAGTGTGGGAGATGGCCGCAGTTTTTGCCTCGAGGTACTGGCCAAGCTCCAGGCGCAAGTGCAAGAAAGAGAACTGCCCGACGACGCCTTGGTGGATCTAAAGCGAGCTGTTGAAAAGTTGCCGCAGGTTCAGGAAGTTGGAGATCGTTCGGAAAAAAGTGCAGAGGCATCTTCTGGCAGCTCCTCTTTCGCCGCAAGTGATCATTCCAAAGTGGTCGCAGCGCCGTCGGCAACGTCTGCCAGCCCATCGCTTGGTGCGCTGACATTGGACCCGAGTAACGAGCGCGCTACTCGCCAGAGTTTGTTAAAAGTGGCGGATATGCTGACCGGAACTGAGCCCGAGCGCCCCCTGGCTACCAGGTTCGCCGGTACGCCATCTGGCAGAGTATTACCTCGGTACCGCCAACCAGGGATGGCAAACGCTCTGACTTGGCGGCGGTGAGTGCAGATCGTGTTGCGGAATACCGCGAAGCCCTGGAAAAGTCGCCAGATCATGCCCTTTGGCAGCGCATTGAACAGAGCCTGTCGGTAAGCCCGTTCTGGCTTGAGGGGCACCGACTCAGTGCCAGTGTGGCCTCTTCTTTAGGTTGTGATGCTTGTTCTGACGCCATTCGTGCAGGCGTTGATGAGTTTGTGGAAAGGCTACCGCAGCTTGCGGAACTAACGTTTAACGACGGCACCCCATTTCTATCCGCAGAAGCACAGCAATGGCTTTGGTCTGCGCCCACATCCGGGCAGTCCGGCGGCAATGCCAGCCCCTGGGAACAGGCCTATGACACGGCGCGGGAGCTTATCGCCCAGAAAGGTCTGGCACCGGCGATGCAGTTGCTTGAAGACGGTCTGGCGGGAGCCCGGGAGCCGAGGGAGCAGTTCTACTGGCGTTTGGCATCGGCCCGGCTGATGAAAGAAAGCGGCTTGGTAAGCCTGGCTTCCCGGCAGATTCAGGACTTGCAGCAGCAGATGGATGGTCTGGCGATTGAGGACTGGGAACCGGCTTTACTGAAACAACTTGAACGACTGGCCTGAGAGCCAAGTCGGGACAACAGCTACCTTTATTACGGATAAACAGCAGGAATGGACACCATGTGGAGAAAAGCTTTACTCATCGGTCGCTGGCTTCTGCCATACATTCGAAACGCAGTACCGGTTACTTTGGCGCTTGGCCTGATTGCGCTGTTGATAGCCACCTGGTGGCTCGGTCCTGAATGGGAGGTGCGCGGAGAGTTCCCGTTGGCGGCCTGGCAGGCTCGGGCGCTGGTAACGTTGGGTGTTGTGTTACTGGTTGCCATGATTTGGGGCACGGTGTTGGCTCGGCGCTTGGGCAAGGTTAATGCATCCAAAGCAGAGGAGCAGCAGGAGCAGGAAGACCCGATTCTGCCTATGGAGCGTCGCCAGCAGCGGTTACTGGATCGTCAGCTTGCTGCCCTGAAGAACAACCTGCCAGGTCGCAGGGGGGTCTATCGCTTGCCTTGGTACTTACTAATGGGCCTGGAGGGTGCGGGTAAGTCCAGCCTTATCCAGCGTTCCGGGCAGACTTATACCCTAACCAACGTAACCCGCAATAATCGTGCGGATCGCAACCCGTTCGGATTCGATTGGTGGATCGGCGATAACGGCGTATTGATTGATCCCGATGGCGAACTGCTGAGCCAGAATCAAAACCAGAGCGCCGCCGGGGAAATACAGCAACGGCTCTGGGGACACTTTATCCAGTGGCTTGAGCGCAACCGTCCACAACGCCCGCTCAACGGGGTGATATTAGCGATTGATCTGGCAAGGCTGAGCACAGCGACCGAGGAGCAACGCGAAGCCCATGCCATTCTGCTGCGCACGCGCCTGCGGGAGTTGATGGAGCAGATAGGCTCGCGCCTGCCGGTGTATGTCTCCTTTACTAAAATGGATCTGCTTTATGGCTTTGGGCCGTTTGTTCGCACCCTCAGCAAACAAGAGAAAGAGCAGGCTCTTGGGTTTACCTTCCAACTGGAAGGTCAGCTGGATAACGACGAATGGTTAAATGAGTTCACGGAGCGCTTCAGTGAAATGGTCGCACGGTTGAATGTGCGCTTGCCAGACGTGTTGGCCAGTACCCGGGACTCTGAAGACAGAGCCGCCGCCTATTCGTTCACTCGCCAGCTGGCTGGCATGAAGCCGGTACTTGAAACGTTTCTGACCAGCCTTCTTTCAGCGGATGCCTTCTCCACGCCGGCACTGGTTCGGGGCACCTATTTCACCTCAGTTGTGCAAGAAGGGGTGCCTGAAGATGCCTTTGTCTCTGCCGCTGCCAGGCATTACCAGATATCTGGCCCAATTCAGGCGGCTCAGCGTACGGGCCAGTCAGCAAACCTGTTTACCCAGTCGCTGTTTTCCGAAATTATTTATCCGGAAGCTGGGCTTGCCGGGGATAACCGACGGGTTGTACGTAGCCGTCAACGCAGGGTGGCTATCGCCGCCGCTGTCGCAGTGTTTGCCGGTGCCGGTATAACGGCGGGCTGGCAGCATTATTTCATCAAAAACGCCGAAGCGGCCGCCTCGGTTGAGACACGGGTGCAACGCTTCGTTGATAACTGGCAGCCAGTGGGCTTCGAGCCGGATACTACCGGCCGCAATTTGCTGGAGCCACTGGATCAGTTGCGCCAGGCAACCCTGGCGTTCGGAAATCATCGCAAGCAGTGGACATTTATCAGTGACATGGGGCTGTACCAGGGCCATAAGGTAGGGCCGGAAGTGGAATCCTCGTACTTGGATATGTTGGCCTACCAGTATCTGCCCGCGCTGATGTTCGGGGTGATGGGTGAAATGAGCCGGGCACCGGACAATAGCCCGGAGCGTCTTGAGCATCTGCGTGTGTTGCGCATGCTCTACGATGCCAGTGGCCGTCGCAACGATATTGTCACCAACTACATGAGCGAATACTGGCAGCGTGCCTTCCCGGGCCGGCGTGATGTTCAGAACAGACTGATGTCACACCTTGACTACGCCATGACCTACACCGATTTGGCGGATCAGGCCCAAAACGGGGATGTGGCCGCCGATATGGCGCTTGCGCCTTTCAAAAGCAGCGTGCAGTGGTCGCAACACGAGCTTGGGCGGATGTCGACGCCAGATCGTGTGTACCGGGACTTGGAGATTGAAGCAGGCAGGGCATTCAGCCAGCCAACCGACCTGGCCCGCACCTCTGGCCCCGCATTCAGCAACGTCTTTGTGCGAGTGGATCAGTATGGCGAGCCGGCAGGGGAGCATCGGGAAGATCCGTTGGGGCAGTCATTGGCATCTGATCCCTTAACGATTCCCGCGTTGTTGACCCGTGACGGCCTGGAGAAGTGGTTCCTGCGCAAATCTGCCACCGTTACTGAGCTGGCTCTGGTAGATGCTGGGTGCTCGGTCGCCGGGATAATGTGAACTTCAGCAAAGCCGATGAGACAGAGTTGCAGGCCAGCCTGCAAAATCTCTATGCCGAGCACTATGCCAACGCCTGGCGCACAGCCTTGAGCCGGGTCGATATTCAGCAATTTGAAGATCTGAATCACGGGGTTCGTGTATTGGAAAGCCTTACGGGTGGCCATGAGCCACTGGCGCAATTGCTTGGCCAGGTTCGACGGAATACCCAGCTCATACCTGCTGCTGGGGGGGATAGCGTAGCGGCCGGGAGCTGCTAGAGCAGTCCGCCCATTTTCGTATGTTGCAGAACATCGAGCGTCAGTTTACGGATCTGAACCAGCTTACTCAAAAGCACGAAGATCAGCCTAGCGGGCTAGACCAAATCATGCTGGTAGTGGCCGAGCTACACGAATACATGCGCAACGTTCAGGAGTCGCCAGACAAGGGTAAAGCCGCACTCAATGCAGCTCGTGCGAGAATGGGATTGCTGGGTGCAGATCCGATTTTCACCCTGCAACGGATGGCGGGGCACCAGCCTGAACCCATTAACCGGCTGCTGAACCGGCTGGCCACAGAGAGCTGGCGCGTGCTGCTGGACCAGGCTGTCGCGCAGCTTGAGCGGGAATGGTATCGGGAGGTTTATCAACCGTTCCAGCAAAATCTGGCCAGGCACTACCCGTTTAACGCCAGCGCTGGCCGTGATGTGGCTTTGCAGGATTTCGAGCGGTTTTTTGCGCCGGGTGGCGTATTGGATACCTTCTACAAGGAGAACCTGAAGCTGTTCCTGGAAGATCACCCGGAGCAGGTTGGGGATGCCCGCCGGGCAGGGCTAGTGCGCCGAGATGTGTTGGCGTCACTGGGTAGTGCCGATAAAATCCGCCGTGCTTACTTCACGCGCAGCGGCACGCTGGATGTGGAGTTTGCACTGGAGCCCTTGAACCTGTCGTCCAACAAGCGTCGCAGTGTTGTAAACCTGGATGGACAGCTGGTGGAATTCAGCCACGGCCCGCGGCAGAGCATTCCACTGGTTTGGCCAAACACCCTACGGGATGCGGTAGAAAGCCGCATTACCTTGGTACCGGTGCAAGTAAATCGCTCGCCGCGCAGTATTTCCGAGAGCGGCCCTTGGGCACTGTTCAGGTTGCTGGGTAAGGCCGATATAACCGGTGTCAGCAGTAGCGCAGTGGATGTGCGGTTCCAGGTAGACGACGGTGAGATGCGCTATCGCCTGCATGCAGCAAGCAACACCAATCCGTTCACGCAGAAGCTGCTATCGGGATACAAGATCCCGCGCAGCCTGTATTGAGTAACCAGCACTATATAAAGTGGCAAGGAGAAGCCTGTGAAGAATACGCAGAAGAGGGCGAGGCCCAGGGAATGCTGACTTGCCAAAAATGGTTTGGTTTCAGGTGTTTGTTGCCTGTTTTATGGTTGGTTTTAATGCTTGTGGTGCGGGCTGGCGAGGCCAGTTCGCCGCCAGTGCCGCTGGCCAACAGTTATCAGCAAGGCGTTGCGCTGGGGGAATACTGGGTCAGCGAGAAGCTGGACGGTGTAAGGGCCTACTGGGATGGCCAGAGGCTTTTATCCCGTAATGGCAACGAGTATCAGGCGCCAGGCTGGTTTGTTGCAGATTTCCCCGATACCCCCTGGATGGGGAGCTGTGGATGGGGCGGCAGCGTTTTGCAGAGCTTTCCGGGGCGGTGCGCAAACAGGTTCCGGTAGGTCGTGAGTGGCGTGAAATCCGGTTTCATGTCTTCGATTTGCCGGCCACGGGGCCATTTCATGAACGATACGAGCAGCTGAATGCCTTGCTGGCAAACACGGATTCGCGTTTCCTTGAGCTTGTGGAGCAGGCACCGGCTACGTCTCATGCTGCGCTAATGACTAGATTGGATAAAGTGGTTGCGGAGGGCGGTGAAGGCTTGATGCTGAAGCGGCGGGGCAGCCGGTATAAAGCGGGCCGCTCCGATGACTTGCTGAAGGTAAAAACCTTTGAGGACGCAGAGGCGGTAGTCGTTCAACACTTGCCTGGGAAAGGTCGCCTTCGGGGCATGATGGGTGCCTTGCAGGTGGAGCTACCGAGTGGTCGGCGCTTCCGCATTGGTACCGGGTTCAGCGATGAACTGCGTGCCCGGCCACCCGCACCGGGAACCCGAATAACCTTCAAATACACTGGCCGCACTGCAACCGGTTTGCCTCGTTTTGCAAGCTTTTTGCGTGTGCGTAAGGATGAACCGGAACAACCATGGCCGGAGCAGTTGGAGTAGGCGTACGGGTGTGCTAAACCTGTTTCAATTACGAAACCCTGACTCTGTGCTAGAGTAATTTGTAAGCGGTGTTGCAGGCTGAGGGATAAACGGGCCTGTCCCATACCGCTGTCGGATGAAGTTAGGAATCAATCAGGAGACAGCCCATGGAAAAGCAAACAGCAACAGATGATTACGGCCGTGTGAAAGAGGATCTTAAACTGCTGCGTGAAGACCTGGCTTCGCTGGCGAAAGCCGTTACAGAGGGTCAAAAATCCAACGCCAATAGCCTGAAAGATGAAATCAGCCGAGAAACCCATGCGGTTCTGGATCAGCTTCGTAAACGGGGCGATGCGGCTCTTTCACGCGCTACAGAGGCAGGCTCAAAAACCGTAGACAGCGTGGAGCATAAAATTGAAGAGAGGCCGTTTCTCAGTATTATCCTCATGTTTCTGGCCGGTGTTATCGTAGGCAAGATGCTCGATCGCTGATGTTGCCAGACTCTGCTGCTATTAAGGGCGCCGTTCGTAAGGCTGTTGCAGCTATGATCGGAGTGGTGCTTGCTGTGGTGTTACTCACGGCGTTGCTGATTACCGGTTTTTATTTGCTGGTAGGCGCAGCAACTCTTGCCCTGGCTCCCCTTGTTGGTGAGCCAGGGGCCATGGCGATCACGGGTTTGGCATGTCTGTGCTTGCTGGCCCTGTTTTTCTACCGCATGACCCGTCCGGCCAAGGCTCGCCAAGATGCTCAAAAAAGCGAATCAGGCAAGGGTTCTGAGTCACCCATTGCTGTGCTGCGTTCGCTGATTGCCCGCAATCCGCTGGAAGCCGCTGCGTTGGCCTTCGCTGCGGGTGTGGCAGAACAGAGCGATCCACGGTTGAAAGAGCTGTTACTGCAAGGCGGTATGGCGATGATGCGTCCGTCTACAGACTCCACAGGCTCGGAATCGGATGACCTGAAGGCGGCGAGTGCAACTTCGGGCCACAAAACACCCGCAGACTGATCCTTTAAGCGCCTGTAGCTGTCGTGGAAAACCCATACAAGCCTGATATCTTTGGCCGTTATTATCATGCATTTATTAAATGTTTAATTGTCTGATTTTAAAGGGCTATATTGGGTTTTTCTGCGAATAAAGTTAAGAGGTAATGAACAAAATGTAGTGCAGCTTTAACCCAAAATCATGCGTTTAGACTCTAAGGTAGATTCATGCAATTCAGGGCGGCAGACCGTTCAGTTTGTCTTCCCCATGAATGCAGAATTGAATGGAAATTTTAACCAGTGAGGATCAAACGCTATGAACTATAAAGCTCGCATTGCTTGTGCATCCGTATTGTCCGCCAGTGTGTTCGCAGCTCCTGTGGCGTTCGCTCAGGGTTCCCCCGACCGTGATCAAGCCGGTCCATACGTCAAAGGTAGTTACGGCGGATATAAGGCGCATGGTGGGGAGTTTGATGACTCCAACGATCTGTACGGCGCGGGCCTGGGCTATCAGTTCAACGAGTTCTTTGCCCTGGAAGCAAACTATGTCGATTTCGGCAACTTCGGTGAAGACGATACCAAGGCTAAGCTCAAAGGTGGTGCGCTTGTAGCGATTGGTCGCTTACCGGTAACAGATAGCTTTGGTGTGTACGCTAAAGCAGGTGCTTTTGCGGCCGCACTTGATGTGGATGCGTTTGATGAAGACGAGACATACGACGATGTAAGCCCGGTCATTGGTGCTGGCGTCGACTTCCGTATTACAGAGCACTTGACCACATTCTTGGAATATAACCGTTATAACGTCGACATTGATGAAGATGATTTCAATGGTCAATTGAACAACGATGGCCCGGACTTTGATACTGCTCAGGTTGGTCTCAAGTTCCAGTTCTGATCAGCCCTAGTCTGACCCCCCCCCAAAACGGCGCAGAGGCTTAGTCTCTGCGCCGTTTTTTTGCTTACAGCCCCTTGATAGCCACTCTGCAGCTGGTACAGATATACTAACGTTTTGCCTTCCGGCAATGAGCCGGTGTGCATATAGATAAACAGCTGAACAGGAAGAGCGCTTATGTCTGAAAACCAACCCTTTGATTGGTCATCAACTCCGGCAGCGGTGTGGCGCCGCCATCGCGCAGAGCTGCGCGCCGTTCGAAGGCTGGACCCTGTTCAATGGGGTTCCCTGACAGGTATTGATCGACAGCAACAGGCGCTTGCACGTAACACTGAACGCTTTCTTGCCGGAGAGCCCTCAAACAATGTACTGCTTTGGGGTGCCAGAGGAACGGGCAAGTCGTCCCTCATCAAGGCGTTGCTGAATCGCTACAAAGAGCAGAGCCTGAGAATCATAGAGGTAGATAAGGATGATTTGGTGAACCTGCCGGAGATTGTGGACGATATCTGCAATCTGCCGTTTCGCTTCATTATCTTCTGTGATGACCTGTCCTTTGATGTGGGTGAGTCCGGTTACAAAGCTTTGAAAAGCGTGCTGGAAGGCTCCCTGGAACTGCCGCCCGAGAACGTTCGTGTTTATGCCACGTCTAACCGGCGGCATCTGATGCCGGAATTCATGTCCGATAACCTGAAAGGCCACACTCAGGATGGAGAAATTCACCCTGCCGAGGCAATAGAAGAGCAGGTTTCCCTGGCCGATCGTTTTGGCCTGCAGTTGTCGTTCTATGCGTTTCCGCAAGAGATCTATCTACAGGCGGTGGATGCGTTGTTTCCAGGCACTGCAGATCGGGAAAGCCTGCACCGCGAAGCTATTCGATTTGCAACCCAGAAAGGCGTGCGCAACGGCCGTACTGCTCAGCAGTTTTTCCGGCAGTTTGCCGGAGATAATTGCTTTGATTGAGCCGCGCAAGTGGCTGGTGCATATTTTGTATCAAACATGATCGACCGGAATGGTGACCTGAAAACAAACACCTTCAATATCGTTGCGAGCTTCATTTCTCGCCTCAACACGACCACCGTGAAAATCTGCAATCAGCTGCACAATGAGAAGGCCCTGACCAAGATGACCCTCTTCCTGGCCTTTGCGTACCGACACGAAAGGACTGAAAATACTGGTATCCGGGTTGTCTGGCAGGGCTGAGCCTTCGTTAAATACCAACAGGCAGGCCTGGTTTTCCGCTTGCTTGAGCTCGATCTGGATCCGGCCGTCCTGTGGTGTGAAATCTCTGGCGTTGTCTACCAGCTTATCAAGCAGTTGTACCATCAGCTCGGGAGAGCCTGTCAGGCTCACACCGGACGTGGGCCCTACGTAATCAAATTGGTGATGTGCGTCCAGGGACTGGTAGGCCTCCGTAGCCTGGCCGATGACGTCGGCCAAATCGAAGGCTTCTTTGTCGGCATGATCAAAACTCTGTTCCAGCCGTGCCGCCTCGCTCATGCCATTAAGGATCTGGCGCAGCCGCTCTGTGGCTGCAGCCGCACGTCCTATATATTGCGAGCGTTCTTCTTCTGTTTCGCTGTGGGAGAGGTTTTCCAGGGATGAACGAACCACGGCCACTGGGGTTTTGAGTTCATGAGACAGACGCCGTGAAAAACTCTCGAGATAACGGTTGTAGCCGTGCAGCCGGTCGGCCATCTGAGCGAAATGGTTCTGCAGCTGCCCCAGCTCATCCCGGCTCCGGAGCCCGACAGAGTGCCGATGATTCGGCCATCTTGATCGATGGTAGCGCTGACCGCGCGTTGTAAGCGGGCAATACGCCAGGACAGCCAGCTGGCATAACCCAGCAGAACCAACGTCAGGCCGATAATAATCAGAGTACTGCGGGCAATAACGGACCCCAGGGTGGATCCGGACAGCGTTAGCAGCTGATCCAGGGACTGCTCAAGCACCAGAGTCCTGCCCCCAAATACGGGCTGTTTGGTCATCAGCCAGACGCTGTCGTCTTCATGACGGACAAGGCCTTCGCTTGGCAGGGCATTCATGTCTAGCCGGTTGGTACGGGTAGCCAGGGTGGCCGGCTTGGGTTGATAAAACTGTACCAGAGCCCGTAAGACATTAAGGCTTATGTGTTCAACAACCTGCAAAGGGCTGAGTGCGTCAAACTCTGGCGGTGCCTGTCGGGCCGGCGTTGATTGTTGCGCGACCACCCAGCCTGCCGGCTCGATTAGCCGGGCAGTTTGTCCTTTGCTCATTCCCGGAAGCAGTTGCCGCTCAAGTTCGGGTTTGCGTTCGACCAGAACCGGTAGCGGGTCGGTGGACGTTGATATGTTTGCCGAATCAGCGTTGCCCCGGCGCTGGGCGGAAAACCCCAGACGACTACCTTGCGGTGGTTTGGGCAGCTCTAGTTCAAGCTGCCAGCCGTTGCCCACACTATGCCAGTAACCATTCACCCGGTAGTCGGGTGTTTGCCCATTTTCTGTGGTGGTATCGCCAGCTCGGTAAATTGTTGCGTAAACCTTGCCAGGAGCAGGGGTGCGTACAAGCCAGGAGGCAGGCTGGGCATTCGGATTAAGCTTTCTTCCCGTGGGCTCCAGCCAAAGTATCAGCTGATCATGAAGTTGTTCTGGCGCGCCCGGGTCAAAGAAAATGGGCTGGCGGTTACGAATACGTATCAGCAGGTACAGGTGGCGTTGGTCGGTGGCTGCCTGCCAGTGCATGACGGGTTTTTGCGTTTTGTCCAACAGCTCACCTGGCTGTTCGGCAGGCTGCCAAGGTTGGAACTGTTCTGCCTCGTCGTAGCCGGGCCAGTCATCGCTGTAGCCGTCCAGGTTGAGGGGGTTACTGAGGTTTTCTACGTAAATAGCGGAGGTGTGAGCTGCAACGATGGGAAGCCCCAGGCTTAGATCTCCCGCCGTTTGTGCCAGTCGATCCGCCTGATCTTGTAACTGCTGCAGCGCTTGTTGTCGCAAAGCCTGATCCAGCTCCAGCACAAACTGCAGGCCCGCCCACGGGATCAGCAGCATCAAAAGGCTGGCAATAAAAAGCTGGCGTTTTAGCGTCACGAATCAGAGCTCACGAGCGTTCCAGCGGTAGCCCATGCCGTAGGCGGTCTGGATGCCGTCAAAGGCTCTGTCGAGCTGCAGGAATTTGCTCCGGATGCGTTTGATGTGGGAGGTGACGGTGTTGTCATCCAGAACCGTGCTGGCGGCTTCCATCAGTTGGTCGCGGCTGCGCACATGCCCAGGGTGTTGAACCAGTGCGTGCAGCATCCAGAACTCAGTAACTGTGAGGTCTATTGCGGTTTGATCCCAGGCCACGGTCATGCGGTCAACGTTGAGATTGAGGCGACCACGGCTCACCACTTCATCCGGCTTTTGCAGGGCTTCTGACCAGGCATCGGCTCGGCGTAGCAAGGCGGTTACCCGTGCCAGCAGGTGTTCCATGCTCATGTCTTTGGTGACGTAGTCGTCAGCGCCCAGGCGTAGGCCATGTACGGAATCAATATCGCTGTCTCGAGCCGTGAGAAAGATGATGGGCAAGGTTCCGGACAGTGAACGCAAATCCTGGCACAGAGTGAACCCGCCTTCGGGCTCATCGCCCAGGCCGACGTCAATAATGGCGAGGTCGGGCAGGCTTTGGCGCAGCACCTGCCAGGCGGATGAGCGGTCACCGTAGGTGGATACGCGATAGCCGCGGCGTTCAAAGGCGGCGCGGTAGTTGTCGCGGATGGCGGGTTCGTCCTCTATCAGGACAAGGTGTTTTTTCATATTTTTGGCTGTTATCCGTGGGCGATGAGGATCTATTTAAACACGGCAGGCGGTAAGAACAAGGTTAGCGTGCGGTGTTGTCATAATTCATCATTTTTTGTGAGCGGAATGTCTGATTCTGCCACGGGAGTTCCTTTTCGGGTTGTTGAAATGGCCAGGTCTTAATGAATCGTGTCGCCAAAGGATCTTGCCATGATGTTTTCTGCCCTATCTTCTCAGCACAGTGCTTTCCCGTTTTGCTCGAGTCCGCCCACCCGAGCGGCTGGAGCCCCTCCCGAAACACGCTGTGAATACGTCCGTGTACGCTCGGCTCCGCCATCCATGGCTCCGCACGGTTTCGGGAGGGGCTCCAGCCGCTCGCGCGGGCTCAGTGCAGGGCGCTCGCTTCGTGTTCGGCGCTTTATGGAAGGTGTGAGTTTGTGGATGGCTATGCTGCTGGTTTTGTTTGTTCAACCGCTATACGCAGAAGCCAGCACGGGTAGCGAGGACTCCGCAGGTGCGCTGCATTTTGTCGACGGCAAAGGCCAGTGGCAGGAACCGGCGTTGGTGCTGGGGAGTGATTTTGATGTTCGGGTTAGTGGCTGATTGCCGACAGCAAGCTGGTGCGAACGTTTCGGAACACAAGTGACCAGTGGCGTGAAGGGGTGTTTGTGTTTCCGCTGCCGGAGAAGGCCAGTGTATACGGGCTGACCATGAAGGTGGGAGGGCGCACGATTGTAGGTGAGGTTCAGCCCCGTGAGGAGGCCAGGAAAACCTATGAGAAGGCGCGGGATTCGGGGCGTCATGCGGCAACTGTTGAGCAGCAGCGGCCGAATCTGTTTACCACTCGGGTGGCGAATATTCCGCCCGGGGCAACGGTGAGTGTGGAGCTCAAATATCAGCAGCTGGTGCGTTACCAGGATGGGTTTTTTGAGCTGAGCGTGCCAACGACTCTCACGCCGAGGTATATGCCGGGTGCACCTTTGGCTGTCACGCCGCAGCAGTGGCAGGGTGGTTGGGCGGTGCCCACCGCAGAGGTGCCGGATGCCGACGCCATCAGTCCGTTTACGGTGGATGTGGCCGACGTGGCGGCTGACAGCCACCGGGCTTCGGTTCAGTTCACCATTGATGCCGGACTTCCGCTGGCCCGGGTGTTCAGCCCCAGCCATGAGGTGGCTACTCAGCAAGATGGGCAGGTGGTGACGGTTCTACCTCAGGTGGGGGATGTTGTGATGAACCGGGATTTTGTATTGCGCTGGCAGCCTCTTGCAGGCCAAGAGCCGGGAGCCGCCGTTTTTCATCAGCAATGGGAAGGGGAAGATTTTTTGCTGGCTATGGTGCTACCGGGGCGGGCCGGTAAAATTCGTTTGCCAAGGGAACTGACGTTTGTGATTGATACCTCCGGTTCCATGGCAGGGGAATCCATTCGACAGGCGCGGGAGGCGTTGCAGCAGGGGTTGGAGACACTGGTACCTGGTGATCGGTTTAATGTGATTCAGTTTAACTCCCAGCCTCACGCCCTGTTTATGCAACCGGAAATGGCGACCGCCAATAATCTTGCACGGGCGCGCCAGTATGTGAGTGGGCTGAAGGCCGACGGCGGCACGGAGATGGCGCCAGCTTTGACCCTGGCTCTGCAGAGCCAGCGCAGGGGCACGGCTGAGCTGCCGGGAGATGAAACACCGGAAGAATCAACCAGCGTTCGCCAAGTGGTGTTCATGACTGACGGTGCGGTGGGCAATGAGTCGGCGCTGTTCAGCCAAATCCGTCGCCAGTTGGGCGATCAGAGGCTTTTCACTGTGGCTATCGGTTCGGCACCTAACATGCACTTTATGCGCGAGGCGGCGCGTTGGGGGCGTGGTAGCTATACTTCTGTGCAGGATCCAGCAGACATCAGTGGCCCTTTGGCCCGGTTGTTTTCGGCTATGGAGGCACCGGTGCTAACGGATATTAACGTGAGCTGGCCGGGCCAGGCAGCACGCACAATGGCGGACAGCTTTCCGCGCCGGCCCGGTGATTTGTTTCAGGGTGAGCCTTTGTTGCAGATTGTGCGCGGTGTGCCGCCTGCCGGCGAGCTGAGTGTGTCAGGCCGATTGCCCGGTGGCGGGAAGTGGCAGCAAAGTCTGGATTTGCAGCAAGCCGCTTCCGGCACAGGGCTGAATCGCTACTGGGCGCGGGAGAAGATAGACAGCCTTCTGGATGAGGCGCGGGTAGAGGGGCAGGAGCCAGATAAAGCAAAAATCACCAAGCTGGCAGTTGAACACAGCCTCATGTCGCCATACACAAGTTTTGTGGCGGTAGATAAAACGCCCGCCCGAGCTTCCGAGAGCGTTCTTGTGAAAGAAGATCTGCCAACCTTGCTGCCCGCGGGTAGCCAGCCCGGTATGGCTCGCTATCCACAAACGGCAACGTTTGCGCCGCTTCTGATTGCGTTGGGTCTGCTTGGTTTATTGCTCTGTGCCGCTGTTGCACTGCTTCAAAGGCGGGTGTACCCATGAGTCGCTCACTGTTGTTACTCATGACAAGCTCTGCCATGTTGCTGGTGTTCGGTTTGTGGGTTCCCATAAAGGCGGTTGTGGCTCAAGAGCTGCTGGAAATGGCTTGGTCCGAAAGTCAGGCCCGGCAAACCGAATCCCGGCCTTGGCCATGGGCCGATACCTGGCCGGTGGCGAAATTGTCCATGCCTGAGCTTGGTGACTCGATGATTGTGCTGGCGGGTGTCCATGGAGAGAGCCTGGCTTTTGGGCCGGGACAAATGATGGGTGCAAGCGGCCAGCAAGGTGCGGTGATTATTGCCGGCCACCGGGACACTCATTTTCGGCCTCTTAAATACCTGGAGCCTGGCAATGAACTGCGGCTGCAAAACCGGGATGGGCGCTGGCAAGGATACCGGGTGCGTGAAACAAGAATTGTGGATAGCCGGTCGGAATTCATCGATACTCATAAGCTGTCGGCGGGAACCCTTCTGCTAATCACCTGCTATCCGTTCGATAGCATGGATGCCGGCGGCCCGCTGCGGTACGTGGTGGAGGCACACATTGAGGACGATCGCAGCCAGGGGCAACTCAGCCAGGGTTCCTTAGGAGAAATTGACACTGTTGCAGGCCTATAAACTTGGCGTACACTTGTGCGCCAAAATCCTGTTGCAGAGTTTGCCGTATGGGCTTTATCAGAAATTTTTTGGCTTGGCTGAGTGTTCCTCTGCTTTGTATGCTCGCCTTGCCGCTTTATATTCTCAGGCCGTTCAACCCCGATAATAACCGGCTGCTGGCCATAGCAATGGCGCGGACCGGCCGCGCAATACTCGGTATGAAGCGTCCTTTGGAAGGACCAGAGCACATGCCCCAGGATCGGCCTGTGGTTGCTATCGCCAACCACCAGTACAACGACGATCTTTTCGTGGTGGGTGATCTGGTGGCGCCTCGCACCGTAACCGTAGGCAAGTCATCACTAATCTGGCTTCCGTTCTTTGGTCAGGTGTTCTGGCTGGGCGGCAATGTGATGCTGAACCGGGCTCGTTCCCGCAAGGCCATTGCAGCAATGCAGGCCACCAGCGACGCGATCACCCGTGACGATAAAAGCCTGTGGGTTTTTGTGGAGGGCACGCGAAGCAAGGGGCGGGGCCTACAGAAGTTCAAAAAAGGTGCTTTCTACGCAGCGGTGACGGCCGGGGCGCCAATTGTTATGGTGTGCACGGCCGAGTATCGGAATAAAACGCTGGGTTGGTTGGGCAGACGCGAGCCGGTAACTATCCGGATTCTGCCCCCGGTGGAAACCACAGGCCTTACCATTGAGGATGTTCCTGCTTTGATCGCGCGCTGTCATAAAGAGATGGCAGAGGCTATCTCTGAAATAGGCCGGGCCTGATCGCTCTGTTTAAGGAAATCCACAAACGAAGTCCCTCAAGGAGACGCAAACAATGAACCTGATTTTGTTTCTGATTATTGGTGGTGTGGCCGGCTGGTTGGCTGGCCTGATTATGAAAGGCCGTGGCTTTGGTGTGCTGGCCAACATTGGTATTGGTATCGTTGGCTCGTTTCTTGGCGGTTTTGTGTTTCGCCTGCTGGGACTAGCGGCTCAGGGCGCCATTGGTGAGTTGGTAACCGCAACCGTAGGTGCCGTATTACTGCTGGCTATTGTAAGCCAAATCAGGAAGAGCTGAGCATGATTGTACCTGTTACCGGAGTGTTTGCTGCCGTACTCGGTATTTTGCTGTTGGTGCTTTCAGCCCATGTGGTGAAATTTCGCCTGAAGTACAACAAAGGCATGGGTGTTACCGACAACCCTGACTTTGAAGCCGCCGTTCGCGCCCACGGAAACCTTGTGGAGTACGCACCGATCGGGCTGATCATGCTGGGTATTGCGGAGCTCAATGGTGTCGCTAGCGGCTTTGTATACTGGGCCGGCATGGCCTTGGTGGTTGGTCGTCTTCTGCATGCCTGGGGCATGATTAACGGCAGAGGCAATACTCATAAAGCGCGTGTGCTTGGTGTGGTGTTGACTTGGCTGGCCATTCTGGCCGCCGCGATTATGCTGCTATGGAATGTTTGGAGCGTATACGGCTGATTGCGCCAGCCATAACGTCTGGGGCCACCCATGCTGGCCCCGGGCTGTTACTGTTCCTAAAGAGCTTTCGCCATATCGTGGGTTAGATATTCTATCTCGACCCGGCGGTTGGCGGCCCGATCGTCCGGTGTTGTGAAAGGGCGAGCTGACCCCCAGCTTGCTACCAGAACGCGCGATTCCGCAACCCCTTCCTCAATCAAAAGTCGAGCGACAGCACTGGTCCGCTGCCGGGACAGAAAGCGGTTGTAATCTTCGGCGCCAAAATTATCAGAGTGGCCATGAATCCGCACGCTGGCGGACGGGCACTGGCACAGATAAACAGCATGTTGCCGTATAATCGCTCGGTCTGAGCTGTCCAATGCGTGCTTGTTAAAGCCGTAGTGAAATCTTATGCGGTGTGGGCGCTTGCCTTCAGCCAGAAGGGTAGCTGCATTAAAGCCGGAAGCCACGGCAGCTTTTGCAATCAACTCCGGGTTGTCCAATACGAGTATGGTCATCTGCAGTATCCTTGTTCCAGGTCTCTGGTTTTTCTTGTTATTCCCGCTCACTATTAGCCGGAGCAGAAATAACGGCAATTGGCGAATGGTCGACATGACATTCACGCTAGAAACCATTTAAGCGCGAAAATAAGACACTACTGTGATAAAAAGCAGTTTTTCAGGGACAGATTATGATGAATTGTGACCACCCATGCTGATTATTCCTGCCGAAAACGCCGTTAACTGGAAGCGCCCGCCTTGGATCACCCTCGGTTTGATGCTGGCTTGCATGCTGGTTTTCCTGTTTTACCAGGGGGCAGACAACCGCAAACTTGAGCAGGCGGTGGGTGTTTATGTGGATTCTGGGCTGCCTCAGTTGGAGGGGCCGGCTTATGAAGAGTATCTGCAACGAAAAATACGCTTTGAAGGCGAGGATGAGCGCGCTCTTGAGTTGCAGCAGTTTCAGAAGCTGAGGGAGGAGGGCGAAGATTTCTGGCTCTCGGCCAGCTTGCTTATGGACCGCGAGTTCTACCAGTACCTGTTGCAGAACCAGGATGTGCTCTGGGCCCCGGCAGAGCGCGTGCGCTGGCTGGAGCAGCGTACACTCATTGAAGAGACGTACATCCAGCGCCTGAGCGCCCAGCAGTTGGGCTTGATCCCCGCAAAACTGTCTTTATACACGCTGATTACCTACCAGTTCCTGCACGGAGGCTGGGGACACATTATCGGTAATCTGGTCTTCCTGTTCCTGCTTGGCTTTACGGTTGAAAAAGCTCTAGGCCCCGGCCGTTTTTTATTGGCCTACCTGGTGTGCGGCGCACTATCGGGCGTTGTTTTCACAGCCTTTTCCAAGGGCAGCTATATTCCTCTGGTGGGAGCATCCGGCTCGATTTCCGGGCTGATGGGCATGTACGTGGCTATTTATGGCTTACAGAAAATCCGGTTTTTCTATTTTTTAGGCGTGTACTTCAACTATTTCCGAGCCCCTGCGCTGGCCATATTGCCCGTGTGGCTGGGCAAAGAGATCTACGACTACTGGTTCGCCGGCGCAACCGGCGTCGCTTATATGGCCCATGCCGGCGGCTTGCTGGCGGGTGCAGGGCTTGTATGGTTGCTGGGTAAAAGCTGGCTGCAGGTGCGGGAGGAGTTTTTTGAGCCGGAAGAAGATGAGCAGGACGAGCTTTTCACCACCGGTTATGCCCACGCCATGGCAAGTTTGGGGCGCATGGATTTCGGCGTGGCCAAGCGTCAATTCGAAGCGTTACGCGAGCAGTATCCGGAAAGGCCCATTCTGCTAGAGCACCTGTACAACCTCGCCAAACTGCGCCCGGACTTGCCCGAATATCTGGCCCTTACCCGCGAGCTGACGAATGAGGCTCTGAGTCGCCGGTTGCCGGAGCAGGTGATTGCCGTATGGCAGGAATACCTGAGAAAGGGCGAGAGCCACCACCCGCTTGCGGCTGCGGATCACAATCGCGTGCTGTTCGCCAGCCTTAAGCAGCACGATCTGAAGGCGGCCGAGAAGGCCTTTGAGCGACTGCGTGGTGCGGATGATCCGCTGCTGACGTCAGAGGCCTGTCGGTTGCTTGCAGAGGAGTTTGAGAAATTACAAATGGAGCCCAAGGCCCGGCACTACCGTCAGCTGCTACAGGCGAGCTGATAATGGTGTACGGAAAGCTGGGGGCGGGGCACTCCAAAACACGCTGTGAATACCTCCCTGTACGCTCGGCTCCGCCATCCATGGCTCCGCACGGTTTTGGAGTGCCCCGCCCCCAGCTTCCCTAGTCTGGCATTGCGAATGAGGCTCTCGGGCCTTTGAGCAGCTCCCGCTTCTCAGCCTGCGCCAGGAACGCCGGAATCTGTTCATGCAATGGGTGATTTACACAGCGCTTCTGGATAAATGTCAGAAAAGCCGTCGCTTTTTCCCATTGGTTCAAACCGTTGGCCAAACTTTGTGCCAACAACAAGTACGCCGGAGCCAGCTCATCGCTGTCCGGAAAACGCTTATGAAAATCCTGTAACAGCCGAATGGCCAGCTTGTATTGTTCACGTTGGTACAGGCAGCGGGCGCAGCGCACGGCCAGTTCCGGGTCATCCAATTTGAAGCCTGGCTCCGCATACTCAAGCGTGCCGAGCAAAGAGACTATGCCTTCACCATCGTTGCGATCCGCCAGCCAGGCCAGAATTCGTGGATGGTACTGATAAAGCTCCGTTGCATCATTCTGAGCCGTCAGCAGTTGGTATAACTGACCGATGCGTACTGGGTCATTCCGGTTACGCTTGAGTGCTTCCTTCAGCATGCCTTGAACCCGGTCGTAGTTGCCGTCCTTCAGGTTCATATCAACGTCTGCATCAAAACGCGCACCGCGATCCCGTTGATGCATATCCTCGCCTGCAAACTCATCCTGAATATCAGAGGCGAACCCCAGCTCTTCCTGATATTGAAATAACAGGTAGCCAAGCATGTTGAACAGAATCAGAGTGAAGGTACTGTTCAGAAAACCGGACAAAGGTTGTGAAAGCCAGAACGGGAAGTGATTGTAAGCAAAGTCCTGGGCTATACCTGAGGCAAGGGTAAGTAAAATGAGATAGCCGTAGAGCAGGAAGTAGGGGGTGCCAATACGAGAAATGAGCACCGCCAGATTCATCGGATTTACCGCAGCACCCACGGAACGCTCCATGGCCAGCACCATAATACTGGCGGGCAGCGCCAGCACTACAAAAGCCAGTGCCAGCAGCATCAACAAAGGCCCGCCCAGCATAGCGGCGGTACCAACCAGGCCGCCCATCACAATGAACACCAGCAGTTGGAGAATAACAATGTTAAACCCGCTGCCGGTGAAGGCAACTGACACAGTGGGCGGCGTCAAGTGGCCTTCAGCTGTGTGATTGATCACCGCATAGGTGTACTTGAACAGCGCCAGTGCCAGCAACAGCCAGACCAGGATTCCGATCAGGTTAGCGGGAGCTACCAGAGGCACCAACGTGCAGATTGCGATAACGATTAGCGGATCTGTGTGGAAGGGGTAACGGAAAAAAGCTCCGATCCGGTTCCAGAAGGGCACGACCTCGGTGGCGGCGCCCAGATATCGCATGGCTTTACTGCACGTGGGGCAAAGCGCACGGCGCTGGCGCGCATCGGCATCGGGCATGCAGCGAGTGCAGTAATGAACCTGGCATTCACCGCAGTGCCATTTGGCAGGGTCGCCGGGGTGATAGTGGCAATCGTGTTTCACGGTAGGTGTTTGTCCTGATCCATCAGAAAGCTGAGTGATAATAATGCCAGATGTCCGGATGGATCGCAGCAAACCCTTGCCGCTGATTGCCTTACTTGTGCTTGCGGCCGGGCATTCCGGCCATGAATTCCGAACATTCACGGGATCGTGGTTGAACTCTGGCCAAACGGTGCAATAGTTATATAAGACTTCACATTCCCTGACTTTTGCGCCAGCCTGATTGTTTGCAGTCGCAGCGCAACTTGTAAAAGTGCTCGGATCACGACGAATAATGGAGGCACAACATGTCGAATGATAGCTTAGGCAAAGACAGCCTGAATACACTGACCAGCCTGAACGCGGGCGGTAAAACATTCCATTATTACAGCTTGCCCAAAGCGGCAGAATCTCTCGGTGATATCAACCGTCTACCCTTTTCGCTGAAAGTGCTACTGGAAAACCAGTTGCGCAATGAAGATGGCGTAACGGTGGATGAAAGCCACATTGATGCCATGGTGCAGTGGCTGAAAGATCAGCGCTCGGACACCGAGATTCAATTCCGCCCGGCGCGGGTGCTTATGCAAGACTTTACCGGCGTGCCCGGTGTGGTTGATTTGGCCGCTATGCGAGAGGCCGTAAAAAAGGCGGGTGGGGATCCTGCGCTGATCAATCCTCTGTCTCCTGTGGATTTGGTAATCGATCACTCGGTAATGGTCGACGAGTTCGGCACTGCCTCTGCTTTTGGAAAAAACGTAACCATTGAGATGGAGCGCAACCAGGAGCGCTACGAGTTCCTGCGCTGGGGCCAGCAAGCCTTTGATAACTTCCGTGTGGTTCCGCCAGGAACCGGCATCTGCCACCAGGTAAACCTGGAGTATCTTGGCAAAACCGTGTGGCAAAAGGAGCAGGGCGATAAAACCATCGCCTATCCGGATACTCTGGTAGGCACAGATTCCCACACCACCATGATTAACGGCCTGGGCATTCTTGGCTGGGGTGTTGGTGGTATCGAAGCAGAAGCTGCCATGCTTGGGCAGCCAGTATCCATGCTGATACCGGAAGTCGTGGGCTTCAAGGTTAGCGGTAAATTGCGTGAAGGCATCACTGCCACCGATCTGGTGCTGACCGTTACCGAAATGCTGCGTAACAAAGGCGTGGTTGGCAAGTTTGTTGAGTTCTATGGCGACGGTCTTAAAGACATGCCCGTGGCAGACCGTGCCACCATTGCCAACATGTCTCCGGAATACGGCGCAACGTGTGGCTTCTTCCCGGTAGACGAGCAAACCCTTAAGTACCTGCGTTTGACAGGCCGCGACGACAACCAGGTTGAGCTTGTTGAAGCCTATGCCAAAGCCCAGGGGTTATGGCGGGAGCCCGGTCATGAGCCGGTATACACGGCCACCCTCGAACTCGACATGGGCGAAGTGGAAGCCAGCATGGCCGGGCCGAAACGGCCGCAGGATCGGGTGGCGCTGAAGAACATGAAATCAACGTTTGAGCTGTTGATGTCGACGGCCGAAGGCGTGCCGGAGGCGGCTGACAGCCGCGAAAGCAATCTGGAATCAGAAGGTGGCCAGACAGCGGTGGGTGTGGATGACAGCTACCATCACCCGTCGAGTCAACCGCTGGAAATGAATGGGGAGCAGACACGCCTTGACCCGGGCGCGGTCGTGATTGCCGCTATCACGTCGTGCACCAACACGTCTAACCCCAGCGTGATGATGGCTGCCGGCCTGGTGGCCCGGAAGGCGGTGGCCAAAGGTTTGCAAACCAAGCCCTGGGTAAAAACCTCACTGGCGCCTGGCTCAAAGGTGGTAACGGAGTATCTCAACGCAGGTGATTTCCAGGACGACCTGAACAAGCTGGGTTTCGACCTGGTAGGCTACGGCTGCACAACCTGTATCGGCAACTCAGGCCCGCTGCCAGATGCGGTTGAAAAAGCCATTGCTAATGGCGATATAACGGTGGCTTCAGTGCTGTCTGGCAACCGTAACTTTGAGGGGCGTATCCACCCGTTGGTGAAAACCAACTGGCTGGCATCACCGCCCCTGGTTGTAGCCTATGCATTGGCCGGAAACGTGCGGTTGAATCTGCAGAAAGATCCGCTGGGAAAAGACCAGGATGGCAACCCGGTGTATTTGAAAGACTTGTGGCCGAGTCAGCAGGAAGTGGCTGAGGCAGTGGAAAAAGTCAAAACCGACATGTTCCGCACCGAATACGCCGCTGTGTTTGACGGCGACGCCACCTGGCAGGCCATAGAAGTGCCAGAAACCAAAGTGTACAAGTGGTCAGAAGATTCCACCTATATCCAGCATCCGCCGTTCTTCGAGGGCATGGGTCCGGAACCTGAGCCGGTAGAGGATATCCGTGACGCGAATATTCTTGCGCTGCTCGGAGATTCGGTAACCACCGATCACATTTCCCCCGCCGGTTCGTTCAGCGCTGACAGCCCTGCTGGCAAGTACCTGCAGAAGCACGGGGTTGAGCCGAAAAACTTCAACTCTTACGGCTCCCGCCGGGGTAACCATGAGGTGATGATGCGCGGCACCTTTGCCAACGTGCGCATCCGTAATGAAATGCTGGATGGCGTTGAAGGTGGGTTCACGAAGTTTGTACCCAACGGGGAGCAAATGCCGGTTTACGATGCCGCCATGAAGTACCAGGAACAAGGTATACCGCTGGTTGTGATTGCCGGTAAGGAATACGGCACCGGCTCCAGTCGCGACTGGCTGCCAAGGGTACGCGCCTGCTGGGTGTTCGTGCGGTGGTGGCTGAATCCTACGAGAGGATTCACCGCTCCAACCTGATTGGTATGGGCGTGATGCCGCTGCAGTTCCCGGAAGGCACGGATCGTAAGAGCCTTAAACTGACCGGTGAGGAAACCATTAGCATCAGCGGATTGTCTGGTGAGATAACGGCGGGTCAGACATTGACCATGACGGTAACCTACAAGGACCGCTCCACTGCAACCTGTGATCTGAAGTCGCGGATCGATACTGCAAACGAGGCTGTGTATTTCGTTCACGGTGGCATCCTGCACTATGTGGTGCGTGAGATGCTGAAGTCTGCCTGAACCAACTGTTTTTCTGGTTCACACTGAAAACCGGCAGCCCGTTTAGGCTGCCGGTTTTTTATGGGTTGTCTTTGCCTGCTACCGGTAAACGCACCCAGAAGCTCGCCCCCTGGCCCGGCAGAGACTCAAAGCCAACGTCGCCCCCCATTACGGTAATCAGTTCGCGCGTTATGGCGAGCCCAAGGCCGGTTCCGCCCTGGCTGCGGGTATCGGAACTGTCTGCCTGCGCAAAACGCTGAAAAATCTGGTTCCGGAAGGCTTCAGGGATACCCTGCCCGCTGTCTTGCACGACAATGGTGACCGTTGGCTTGCCTTCGGATACTTGTTGGTGTGCAGATACAACGACGCGACTATTGTCGGGCGAGAATTTTATCGCATTGGATATCAGGTTGTTCAGCACCTGCAGCAGGCGCTGGCCGTCTACAAATATATCGATTTTTGGGGTGTCTGGCGCCAGGTGGATGGTGACTTCCCGATGCGCGCCATACGCCTGATTTGTATTGACCGCTTTCTCAAGCAATAGCGGGAGCAGCAGACGTTGCATGCTGATGCTTAGCTTGCCAGCTACCAGCTTCTCAATATCCAGCAGGTCGTTGATGAGCGTTGCAAGTTGCCGGGCGTTGCGCTCTGCAATGGCCATCATCTCTTGCGCTTTTTGAGGAAGCGTCCCTGCTGCTCCTGCGGCTAACAGCCCGATAGCTCCGGTAATGGAGGTGAGCGGTGTGCGCAGCTCGTGACTGACGGTAGAGACAAACTGGTTCTTCATGCGTTCGACTTTCTTACGCTCCGAAATGTCCTCCAGTAAAACCCAAAGGAGCTTTCGGTCCGAGGCATCGCGTATCAGCATGCTGTGAACAATCGCCGGGTAAATGGTGCCCTTGCAGTCGACTATTTCCTGTTCAATGGGGCCGAAATAGCCCTTTTCCCTTAACTGTTCCAGAACCTCAGTTCGCAACGATGTATGGCTTGCGGAAAGCAGCTGGCGGTAGCTAAGTTTCAGGAACTCGTCTTTGTGATAGCCGGTCGACTTAAGCATGGATGCGTTTACATCAATCATTGCGCCGGTGCGATAATCAGCAAGAATAATGCCAGTGGGTGCGAGTTCGAACAGTCGTCGAAGCTGCTGTTCGCTTTCCTGGAGCGCCAGCAACGCCCGTTTTTTGTCGTCAATATCTTCCAGGTATCCATGCCAGATGATGCTGCCATCCGGGAGTTTCTGTGGCGTGGAGTGGCCTTCAATCCATCGCGATTTGCCATCCTCTCTACGTATCCGAAACTCAATCGACCATGTACTCAGTTGTTGGGCCGACTCCTCGATAGTGGCTAACACGGTTGTGTAGTCCTCGGGATCGATCATCGCGAAAAGCACTGCCGCATCGGTGCGGATCTGCGTTTGGGTGACGCCAAACGTACGCTCAATACCTTTGCTGCTGAATGGAAAGCTGATGCGCCCATCCGGGTAGCGGCGGAACTGATACAGCCCCCCAGGAACCAGGTCAGCCAGCTGTTTGAGCATGACCAAGGATTCATTCTTCTGCCTCAGCTCCTGTTCCCGGTAATGAATGGCCAGCTCGCGGGCACTGATTTGCTCTTCCGCACAGTCAGCCAGGTCGCGCAAACATTGCCGATCTTCTTCACTGAGGGTACGTGGTTCGCGATCGATAACGCACAAGGTGCCTAGGGCTTGGCCGTCGGCACTGTGAATAGGTGTGCCCGCATAAAACCGAATGTTTGGTTCGCCGGTTACCAGCGGGTTGTCACGAAAGCGCTCATCCTCGCGTGCATCTTCGACCACCAACGGCAGCCTGTCGAAAAGGGCGTGACCGCAAAACGAGATACTTCTTGGGGTCTCGCTGACATCCAGCCCAACACACGATTTGAACCACTGCCGGTCGCGGTCGACCAGCGAAATCAGCGCGATGGGGGCGTTCAACAGCCTTGCAGCCATGCGCGTGAGCCTGTCAAAACGCTTTTCCGGAGGCGTGTCGAGAATTCGTAATTGGTCCAGTGCTGCCTGCCTTTCGCTTTCATTGGCTGGTAATTCGGGTGTTATCATAATGTCTAATCCTCTGAGATCTGTGTGTCTCCAAGGGGTAGTTCGACCCAGAAATGTGCGCCGTCGCTATTGTAGAATCCAACATCGCCTTTCAGCAGGCCTGCGAGCTGACGACTGATAGCTAACCCAAGACCGGTGCCTTTGGCCGCCCGGGTGGTACCCACTTCAGCCTGCGAAAAGCGATTAAAAATCTGGTTTTTGAAGTCCTCTGGTACGCCTGCGCCTTGGTCGCTGGTGGTGATGCGCAGCCGGCCAGGGTCTGTTTTTTCAGCATGAATGGTGACCAAGCCGTTCTCTGGTGAGAATTTAATGGCATTGCTGACGAAGTTATCCAGTATTTGCCGCAACCGATGGCCGTCGGTGTTCAGCCATACGTCTGGTGCATCGCTTGCGACCAGCCGAATGCCGGATTCTCTTGCGATGGTTTCGTTGCTGGTGATGGTTTCGGTGAGTAACTTCTGAAGATTCTCCGGCTGAAAGCTCACGCGCATCTTGCCACTGGATAGCTTGTTGAAATCAAGCATGTCGCTGATGAGCAGTTGCAGCCGCTCGCCGTTGCGCAGGGCCAGCGCAGTCATCTCTTTGGCGCGCCCAGGAAGTTCGCCCATGGTGCCAGATTGAAGCAGTCGCAGGGCGCCATTCATTGAAGTCAGCGGTGTTCGCAGCTCATGGCTGACATTGGAAACAAAGTTGTCTTTGAGCCGGTTGTTGGCATCCCGCCCATCCAATAACTGGTTAAACGCCTGTGCCAGATCACGCACCTCTGGCGCGCCCTTTTCTGTGAGGCGGCGGGAAGATTCAGGCTTCTGGATCATGGAGCGTATACGACGGGTCATCTGGGTGAGAGATGCGGTGGTTGATCGGAGCGCCACATATGTCATCAGTAATATGCCAAACGTTACGCCTATGCTGATCAGGAAAAACCGGCTGAAAGCCTGCTGCGCGGGCGCGGTTGCAAGGGACTTGGGAACTGCGCGGATGAAAAGCCAGCCCAAGCGTTGCAGGTGGTTGGTTGCGTAAATTAACGTCTCACCGGATGCAGATTCAACTTCGCCGTAGCGAATACCTGACAGAGCGGCATCAATCAGTAAGTTTTCTCCAGGATCTGGAAGACTCTCGATAGCTTTGTCGCTGGCCGAACCTTCAACAAACAGGAAATTACTTGAATCTATCACCAGAAAAATAGCGTCTTCACTTGCGTCATTTCGCACGCTTTGGGGTATCAGAAGCGAATGAGTCATTTCCAGGGTGCCGCTGAGAAGCCCCAGGATTTCTCCCTGGTCGCCCTCGATTGGCGTAATAAAAACGATCAAAGGTATACCCGTTGTTCGGCCAATAATGGGGCGACTGATTACCGGGCGGCGAGTTTTAATGGCTTCTTTCCAGTGCGGGCGGTCACCATAGTAGGTGCCTATCCTGCCTGGTACGAAAACGTTCTCTGCGAGAGCGGTGGCGTTAGGCGACAAGACCATCAGGCTGTGTGGGAAAAGCTCGGTTAGCTTTTGCTGTTTTTTTAGAAGTTTTGTAAGTTGGTCTTTGGGTAATAACTGGCCATCGTTAGTCAGCAGAGTGGCAAGCTGATCCATTACATTGACACGGAGCTCCAAGTCCTGGCTTACCAGGCTTGAAATGCTGGCTGTTTCATTTGCTTGCTGTTCTGACAGATTATTTTGAAACTCCTCCAGCAATGCGTCATAAGCGGCATAAATAACAGAGCCAACGGTTGCCAAACTGCCAAGTAGGATGATTACCGCCAGCCGGGTACCTAGAGATAAATGGTTCAAAACGTGCTCCTGTCTGGCTATTTGCCGGAAAACTTGCTTTGATTGAACAGTAAATGAGTCTGAATTCA
>NZ_MBPP01000088.1 GCF_001858325.1 Marinobacter sp. AC-23 | reverse complement strand
AGATCCAGCATGACTACAACGGAGCTATGCCCACTGCGAGCACAACGCGCGTATTCACGGTTAAGTTCTATTTTGGCGAGAGCGTGCTTCAGCAGGCCGGTGAGGCTATCGAGCGAAACCAACTTACTCAGCTGCCGGGCTCGGTAACAGCGTATCCTTGCTGTGCGCACAAGGAACTCATCAGATACGGGCTTGGTAACAAAATCATCACCACCGCGGGCAAGTACATCTAACTGCAGATCACGATCTTCTTCAGACGAAAAGAAAATAATGGGCAGGCTGAGCCACTCGGCCTGAAATCGCAGCATCCGGGCCAGGATCGGCCCATCATACTGCCCCATCTGGACATCCATAAGCAGGATATCTGGCCGGAATTCCGACAGCTCAGACAGCAGGCGTGAAGGATCATCAAGCGTCCGCACCTGCAAACCGCCGCTTGCGAGAACCAACCGGTAGTGTTCCAGCAACTCACTGTCGTCGTCTACAATCATAACCCGGCCGGTGAGCGTAGCCAGCCCTTCAGCCAGAAGCTGCTCTACCCGGTCCGCAAGCGCCGGAATATCCTGGGGCTCATCCACACACGCATCAACGCCAAAACAAGCCAGCCGGTAACGGGTGGTAA
The DNA here is from genome assembly GCF_001858325.1 of Marinobacter sp. AC-23. Classification (GTDB taxonomy): domain Bacteria; phylum Pseudomonadota; class Gammaproteobacteria; order Pseudomonadales; family Oleiphilaceae; genus Marinobacter. The sequence goes on along the minus strand of NZ_MBPP01000088.1, from coordinate 887 downwards.
AGTCGTGAGCCTCGCTGAAGCAGATCACCGGAAGACTACGCAGTCTTGGCAGCCAGAGCGCGCGCTCATCCTGTAAGAGCGTGTCCCTTACCAAAACCAGGTCAACATCGTTCATGCTATCCGGCCATTGCTGGCCGTGGTTCAGGCTGCGTAACTGGTACCCGTATAGCGCAAGGCCTTGAGATATAAGTTCTGTCAGCTCTTGGTCGGGCTCAAGGATCAACAGCACAGACTGGTTGCCAGACTCTGCTGGCCTGGGCTTGTGCCACTCGGTTGATATAGGTGCAGCCACACCCAAAAGGCTGCCAAGCCCAACAACGTCGTTTTCACAGCCGCCTGCCAACAGCTGAGTTAACTGAAGTCGAATGCGCTCGCTGTCAGCCCCTTCCGCTACCTGGTCTGCCAAAGGCTTTATGGCAATCTCAAGTTTACGAGCCTGCTCGCCAAGCTGTGCAAAGCCTAAAGTACCAGCCGATCCCGCAAGCCTGTGTAACAGCTGATAGGCAGCGACCACTTCACTGATGGCTTCAGGGCTCTGGGATGCATTGAAGATACTGGCGACCAACCCTTCAATTTCACGTATCGTTTTATCCCGAAAACGATTACGAAGAATCTCCAGTTTTTTCCGCACCTCGGAAGAAGGGCTTTGAGGCATAAAGGCTCTTGTTAATTAACGCGTGCAAACGCTGTGAATTCAGACTCATTTACTGTTCAATCAAAGCAAGTTTTCCGGCAAATAGCCAGACAGGAGCACGTTTTGAACCATTTATCTCTAGGTACCCGGCTGGCGGTAATCATCCTACTTGGCAGTTTGGCAACCGTTGGCTCTGTTATTTATGCCGCTTATGACGCATTGCTGGAGGAGTTTCAAAATAATCTGTCAGAAC
>NZ_MBPP01000087.1 GCF_001858325.1 Marinobacter sp. AC-23 | reverse complement strand
ATACAACAGCACGACGCCACACATGACCGAGCTGGGCAAGCTCGACGGAGAGGATCTTTACCGAAATATACACCGATTCGAAACCATCAGCGTACGCAAGGACGTGCTGATTTTCCGCTTCGATGCGCCGTTGTATTTCGCTAACAAAGACTATTTCAAAACGCGGTTATACAGCCTCATAAAGCAACGCCCTGAGGGTGCGCTTAAAGCGGTGATACTGGATGCTCAATCCGTAAGTAGCATCGATAGCACCTCACTGATCATGCTGGAAAGCGTAATCGAAAACCTGCGGGAACAAGGCGTTCAGTTTTATCTGGTCAGCCTTATAGGCCCCGTTCGCGACACTCTCACACACTCTGCTGCGCTGCGTGAATACGTGTTGGATGAGCACATGTTCCCGCAGGTAACGGATGCGGTGTTATATATTGATCAGGGCATAAGCTCGCGCGTTTCAATCGCCAAGCAGAGCAATGCGGCAAAGGCGCGGCGGCGCTAGGCTCTATAATTAAAACTAAGCTCGGCTCTGCCGTTCAATCGCAGCCGGCCCACCAGCAGCAAGTATGGCCGCACCATATACACACACCGCCATAACCAGCACAACGGGCAACAAGGTTCCGCCTGCCAAGGTCGCCGAGAGCGCGCTTATGGCGCCCGCAACAGTGAATTGCGCAGCCCCTAACATAGCTGCAGCAGTCCCGCCGAGGTGGGGAAAGAATTCCAGTGCATTGGCCATGTTATTGGGAACGATAGCTCCCATAAATCCAACAGCAGCAATAATGCAGGCGGCTATCACCCAATAGGGTGCGCCGGCCCAGGCGCTGATTACCAACGCGCTAACCGCGATGGCTTGCAGGAACACGCATATCCTGAGAATCCGCACCGACTCATACTTGTTGAGCAAGCGCCGGTTGAGCAGGTTCAGGCTTGCCATAGCCACGATATTGGCGGCAAACAACGCAGAAAACATAGCGTTTGAAAGCCCGAACCACTCCTGATAAATAAACGATGCGTGGGTGATAAACACCAGCATGGCACTGAAGCACAAGGCTTGCAGCCCAACAAAGCGCATAGTTACGCGATGGCGAAGCACCAACCCATAGTTGGTAACCAATGTGGAAATAGGAGTGTGCTCTGTTTGCCGGGGCGGCAAGCGCCTAAACAACACATAGTGCAAAACAACGGCCAGCAGAGCGGCGTAGCCGGCAAGCATCAGGAAGATCGCATGCCATTCACTGAAATACAGCAACGCTGAGCCAATGGACGGTGCCGCCGCCGGCGCAATAAACATAACCAGGCCTATCAAACCAAACAGGCGCGCGGCATCCTGCCCGCTGGTCTGATCGCGAACAATGGCCGGAACAGACACCGCACAGAAGGCGCCACCAATACCCTGCACAATTCGCCAGCCCAGCATGCCTGGCAGCGTATCTGCCTGTGCAACCATAAACGCAGCAAGGGCAAAAACGATCAGCCCAGCGAACAAAACCTGCTGCCTGCCATAGCGATCAGACAGCGGGCCACCCAACAATTGCGCAAGGCCCAGAGCACCCACATAGGCACTCAATGTAAGCCCCACACCGCCGTGCCCAATGCCAAGCTCATCAGCGATTTCCGGAAAGGCAGGCAGGTAGGCGTCAAGTGCCAACGGCCCCAAGGCAACGGTCATGCCTAATAGAATGGCTAACTGAAGATGAGATAACGGTGTTGTGTTCAAACCAAAATGACCATACAGAACATGAATAACCTTAGTTTGTTAGGGTGCTTACTACACAACAGTCTACAGTATTAGCGCAAAATACACTGCCGGCTAAGGGACTGGGTCAAATTACGGCGCTTGCGGCGCAGGTTATTGCCTTTGCTATTACCATAGCCGGCCCGAAGCTGCGATTGAACATTAGCCAGTTTGCGTCGATAGCTGGCACAGGCTTTTTCCTGCTTCGCCAAGGCTTTTGCTTTCGATTTAGTGCGCGCTGAATCGCTTTTGCGATCAGATGAGAGCATTCCCCGCACCTGTTGGCGGATACCTGAAACACGCCTGTGTTGCTCAAGGTTCTCCGACATGGGCACTGTCACCGGTGCCGAAACGTCGACGGGTTGGTGTTTTGTGTTGGGCGGTGGGGCATCGGTAAAATGAACCACGCCACTGGCGTCTGTCCAAGTATAGATCTCGGCAATGGCCGATGATGAGAAAACAACTATCAGAATCGCAGCAGCCATCATCCCTGGCATAAGAGTCCACTCCCTGTGGTCGCGTTAATTGCCGGAACAGTATAACGGTTACCAGAGGGAGTGTAAGGCGGCCATGGCCCTATGTTTTATTGGTCGAGCAGTTCTATCCAATGTTGTACCGGCACCTGGGATTTGGTCTCAAGATGCATCTGGCAACCAATATTGGCCGTTACGATGCGATCAGGATTATCCCCGGTCAGAGCCTTGAGCTTGTTAGCCAGAAGCTTCTGGCTGAGTTCCGGCTGCAGCACAGAGTAAGTACCCGCAGAACCACAACAAAGGTGATTGTCTTTGGTAACGGCCAGGTTGATGCCCGCCTTGGTAAGCACCTGCTCTACCACGCCGTTTTGTTTCATGGCGTGCTGCAGCGTGCAGGGGCAATGGAACGCCACTTTGCCAGGGCTCTGCGCAACCTTGAGAGTTTCAAGATCCTGTTGCAGCAGGAACGCACCAAGATCTGTACACAACTCGCTGACTTTTCTAGCTTTCGCCGCGTACACCGGATCCTCTCGCAGGAGGTGCCCGTAGTCCTGAACCATGGCGCCGCAGCCAGAGGCAGTCATGATGATAGCCTCAGCACCGGCTTCCATGGCTGGCCACCAGGCATCAATGTTCTGGCGCATGCGCTCCAAGCCCTTTTCGTGCTCAGAAAGGTGGTAGTTTACGGCACCACAGCACCCGGCTTCTGGCGCTTCGACCAGTGTAATGCCAAGCCTATCCAGAACTCGAGCCGCCGCTGCGTTGGTATTCGGCGTAGCGGATGGTTGCACACAGCCGGCCAAAGCCAGAGCAATGCGGCTGTGGCTTGCAGCTGGCCAGGGGCTGGCTTGTTTTTTGGGCGGCACTTTAGCGCGCAGCTTGGCAGGCAACACCGGTGCAAACGTTTGCCCCAGGCGCAACATGAAACCAAACAGGACTCGATTGGGAAGCACCCGCGCGAGTGCCCAGCGCAGCCATTTGTCTTTTGGGGCGCGAGGCAGCTCTTTATCAATAAGGCCCCGGCTAATATCCACCAGGCGTCCGTATTGAACGCCTGAAGGGCAAGTGGTTTCGCAGCTGCGGCAAGTAAGACAGCGGTCGAGGTGCTCTCGGGTTTTCTCGGTAACTTCGGCGCCTTCGAGGAACATTTTCATGAGGTAGATGCGCCCGCGGGGGCCGTCTCGCTCGTCGTTTAATTCCTGATACGTCGGGCAGGTTGCGGTGCAGAAGCCGCAATGGACGCAGGCCCGCAAAATGGCTTCTGCCTCCTGCCTTCTGTTGTGTTAGCAAATTGTTGAACCAAATTTGTTTGCATTTTTTTCCTGCTTTGAGCTTACAGCCAACTATAAAGTCGGCCGGGATTAAATATTCCATCGGGATCAAACGAGTGCTTTACCCGGCTCTGGATCGTTTTAAGCGCGCGGGGTTGGCTGTGCATCACTTCCCCACTGCGATCGCCACCCCGGAACAGGCTTACCTGTCCGCCAGCGGTGCGTGCCAAGGGCTCCATGTCGGCGAGCTCTGCTGCACCCCGAAACCAGCGCTGGGAGCCAGCCCAGTCGAGGAACCACTTGCCCTCAATAGCGGGATTCGCAGCCGTGGAATTAACGGAGAAGCGCCACAGTGGTGCATCGTTTCCAGTGAAGAACTCGTGTTGCATGTCTTGTACTGAACGCCAGAAAGCTTCGCCGCTTTCCATAACCTTCCCGCCCCATTTTTCCGCCGTTGCTTCTACCGCCGATTTGGCACCCGCGAGCCGGAGGTAAACTTTGCCGTCGACCCAGCAGGCGCCGGTGATGGGTTTGGGCTCTTTGGCACGGCTGTTCATGTAATGCAGCACTTCTTCCAGAGCCATGTCCTGCACCAAGGTCACGCTGGCAGCCAGGCTTGGCATGACTTTCAGGCTTATTTCGGTGATGGCGCCGAGGGTGCCCAAAGCTCCCGCTTGAAGCGGGATACATCGTAGCCTGCGACGTTTTTCATTACTTCACCGCCAAAACGCAGGTGCTCGCCTTTGCCGTTAAGCAAGCGAATGCCCAGAACCTGATCTCGCACGGAGCCAGCCCAGGGTCTTGCGGGGCCAGAGAGGTTGCAAGCCAGTGTGCCGCCTATGGTAGAGCCGGGGCCAAAATGTGGGGGCTCAAAGTGCAGCGCTTGGCCCTGCTCGGCAAGCGCTGCTTCTATATCGCTCAGTGGCGTTCCAGCGCGTACGGTCATCACCAGTTCAACCGGGTGATACGCTACGATACCGGTATGCTCGCCCAGGTTAAGATTGCTGGCATCCGGGCTTCGTTCGCGGCCAACAAAGGCTTTGGTGCCGCCACCCACTATGTTGAGTTTTTCTCCGCTGGAGCGGGCCTGTAGCACTTGCTCCTGCAGTTGTTGAGAGATATCAGCCATGGGCGGCTTCCGTGTGTTGGTGCTTGTGTTGTTTGTATTCGAGGGAACGATATTCCTGGCAGAATTTCAGCGCGGGTACGCCTTTACCCGGATTGAGGATACCCATGGGGTCAAAGGCGGCTTTCACGTCGTGAAACTGCTCAAGCTCGTGGTCGTTGAATTGGATCGCCATTTGCCGAATCTTTTCCACGCCTACGCCGTGCTCGCCGGTAATGCAGCCGCCAACGTCCACACACATTTTCAGTATGCTGGCACCAAAGGCTTCTGTGCGCTCAAACTCCCCCGGCACATTGGCATCAAATAGAATCAACGGGTGCAAGTTGCCATCGCCGGCA
>NZ_MBPP01000086.1 GCF_001858325.1 Marinobacter sp. AC-23 | reverse complement strand
TTGTAGATCTGGCCAGGATGTATGCCCAGTTCCCGAGCAACGGACGCTGCCGTGCTACCCGGTTGATCGGCTCTTCTGACGGCTTCCCGACGGAATTCCTCAGTGTAGGCTTGGGTCTTTTTGCGACTCATGAAACACCTCCGCGCTAGGGGCTACCCTAACTATAGAAGGTGTCTACTATTCATGGGTAACTCGGTGCAATAATGAGGACGTCACGCGATTACAGTCTATGGAAAGTCGGGGGGGGGGTAAGTTGTTGGTATTTTGGAGTAAAAGCTTTCAGCTCCGGGATGGAGGTTGCGTAAAATGTGGAAGTCACGTTTTTGCAATAATGAGGCGTTCTATCTAATACGCTGTTAAGCACAGAAGTGGACTCTTGCCTATGAAGCAATACATGGTAATCGAGCGCTTCAAGCCCGGTTGCATAGAGGCAGTTTACGAGAGGCTTAGTTGCAAAGGTCGCATGCTGCCGCTGGGGCTTCACTTTGTGAACTCATGGGTAAACAAGGAACTCGGCATTTGCTACCAGCTTATGGAAACCGGTGACTCTCAATTGTTTAGCGTCTGGACTCAACACTGGAATGACCTCATCGAATTTGACATTGTGCCTGTGGATGGCCCATCTCAGAGTCAAAAAAATGCTTAACAAATAGTTGTAGTACGTTCCGGGCCTGGCGGCCCTACACCGGACGCCCATTTCGCTGCGCTACATGGGCGCCGCTAAACAAGGGCGTTATAAATCAAGGTATCGAGGCATACGTGATCATTAGACCAGCAGTCCGAAGGGATGAGGTTGACGTTGTGCGCCTGGCAAGCGGTTTGTCGCCCGAAACGAGCACTTTGTCCGAAGTTGAGAGTCACTTTTATGTGCTTCTCGAAACTGGCGGTCACCGTGTTTGGGTTGCTGAGGTTGATGGTGCCATTGTTGGCTGGCTTCATGCGTTCCTAGCTCTGCGGGTTGGAGTGGAACCATTTTTAGAAATCGGGGGCTTGGTGGTTCAGGAAGACAATCGAAGAGCAAATGTTGGCAGCGGGTTAGTACAAAAGGCGGCAGAATGGGCCAAATCTGAGGCGCTGGCGCTTCGTGTGCGATGTAATTCTAAGAAAGAGCCTGCGCACCGTTTTTACCAAGCTCTTGGTTTTCAGCCTCTGAAGCAGCAGCATGTATTCGAATTCAATTTATAACAATCCGCACCAGTACGCGGCCGATGGCCGCCGGACGTCCCTGGCGGGCCGCCGCTGTGCTCCGCGTTAGGAAATCAAAATGACTCTACGAACACTCCCCTTTTGGCTCGTCGACGTATTCGCTAGCCAGCCATTGTCAGGCAATGGGTTGAGTGTGTTCTTGCTTGATGACGACTTGCCCAAACATGCCATGCAGAGCATTACTCAGGAAATGCGCCAGTTCGAAACCATTTTCCTGCAGCGGACCGATCAACCATCAAAATTCAATGCTCGGATTTTCACAATGGAAGAGGAGCTTTCCTTCGCAGGGCACCCAGTCATCGGGGCAGCAGCTGTGCTTCATTCTGAGTTCTTCGGGACTCAAGATGAGGTTCTCCTTGAGTTTGTAATTCATGACCGAAGCATCAACTTGACTAGCCGTCGCCAAGGTGAGTCTTATGTCGCAGAAATGGATCAAGGAATTGCAACCATTGACCCCCCGATTTCAGCAGAGAGAAATGAAATCTTTTTGGAGGCGCTGAATCTTTCAAACACTGATCTGGCCTCAGGGCTTCCGTTACAGGTCGTTTCAACGGGACTTCCTTACCTAATCGTGCCTATAGCTTCCAACCTTGAGCGCGCTCGGATCGTTGTTTCTGACTTTGAGGCTTTGCTAGCGACAGTGGGTGCCAAATTTGTCTACGTTTTGGAAGTAAATGAACTCGAAGGACGCACCTGGGAAAATGATGGAAGTGTCGAAGATATCGCAACTGGTAGTGCAGCAGGGCCGGCAGCGGTGTATTTGGTTACACATGGGCGCGCCCCCGTAAGTGATACCCTTGTTTTGGCACAGGGACGATTTCTTGATAGGCCAAGCGAGCTTTATGCGACTGTTCAGGCAGGCTCTGAGCTAAACGTAACCATAAGGGGCAAAGTCTATTTGGTTGGTGATGGAACGCTGCGACTTCCTAACCAATAGTTCCAGTACGTTCCGGGCCTGAAGGCCCTCCACCGGACAGCCTTGTCGCCGCTTCGCTCTGCCAAGCTGTCGCTGAACAACGGCGTTGAGGCTGTAGAAAAACTCCGAATCGCGCCCCGGTTTTGCTAGGATCAGGCAAACGGACAAGGAATCGTCAGATGCCCAAAGCCAAACCCCGTTTCATACCCTACAACATCGACCAGAACGCGATGGTCGTCATCAACTATCAGGACCAGCTTCAGCCCGGCACCTTTGAACACGCGGTGCACTACCTGATCGAGCACAAGCTGGACCTGTCGATCTTCCATCCCAAGTACCGCAACGAAGACACCGGCCGTCTGGCCTACGATCCAGCCATCTTGCTGAAGATCATCCTGTTCGCCTATTCCAAGGGCATCAAGACCAGCCGCGAGATGCAGTGGTGCTGCGAGACCAACATCATCTTCAAGGCGTTGTCCTGCGATACCGTTCCTCATTTTACGACGCTGGCCAAGTTCGTCAGTAATCATGCTGATGAAATCGAAGAGCTGTTCGAGCAAGTCTTGCTGGTGTGCCACGAACAGGGGTTACTGGGTAACGAACTCTTCGCCATCGACGGCTGCAAGATGCCGTCGAATGCCGCCAAGGAATGGTCAGGCACTTTTAAAGAGCTGGAAGAGAAACGGAAGAAACTGCGACGACTGATCCGCCATCACCTGAAGGAGCACCATGAACGGGACGAGGCGGAAACCGAGGCCGAACTGGACCGGGACATCCGCCGAGCAAAGACCGTGCTTTCCCTGGACGAATCCCTGAACAAAGTGAACCGGTTCCTAAAGACGAACCGCCCAAGGATGGGCCGGGGGAAACGGAGCAAGGAAGTGAAGAGCAACATCACCGATAACGAAAGCGCCAAGATGACCACCAGCGAAGGCACGATCCAGGCTACAACGGGGTCGCCACGGTGGATAAGAAACACCAGATCATCATCGACGCCCAGGCCTTCGGTGAAGGTCAGGAACACCACACCCTGCAACCGGTACTGGAAACCGTCGAAGCCCGCTATAAAAAGTTGGGCATTGTCGAAGACATCTATCAGCAAGGGACTGTGATCACTGCTGACACTGGCTTCGCCAATGAAGCCAACATGAAATACCTGCACGAACGGCAGATCAACGGCTATGTGCCGGACAACAAATTCCGCAGCCGGGACCCGAAGTTCAGCCACCAGAAAGACAAATACGGCAAGCGGCACCAGAACCCGCCCGACACGGGCTGGAAAGAGGTCATCCCGGCCAGTGAGTTCCAGTTTGATCCGGTGAACCTGAGATGCATCTGTCCGACAGGCGAAAGCCTGAAATACCACGCCACCCGAGCCGATCAGAATGGCCAAAGCCGGGCCTACTTTCAGGGCCGTCTGTTGCAGTGTCGACACTGTCCGAAGAAACACCAGTGCATGCAGAACCCGGACGCTGCCAATCACCGGAAAGGCAAAGGACGACAGGTCTCATTCATCATCGAAAACAAGCGCCTACCCAACTACACGGATTGGATGAAGTACCGCGTCGACAGCCAGCAAGGCAAACAGATCTACAGTCACCGGATGTCGGTGGTGGAACCGGTGTTCGGCAACATCGGCAGCAATAAAAAACTGAACCGGTTCAGTCTGCGAGGCAAGAAAAAAGTGCAGGGCCAGTGGCAGCTTTACTGCCTGGTGCACAACATTGAGAAGCTGGCGAATTACGGACGAATGGCGGCATGATGAGATTGGAGTGCCCGAAAGGCAGCGCCTGGAAGACAGTCATACGAATACTGACGGCGTCATCGGACTGAAATGGCGGGTTGAACACCGGAATCCGGAGAATCGGCCAACTAATGGCCGGAACAACAACATTGGAAATCAGGCGGCGGAAACGGCTCGAAATCGGGTTTTTCTACAGCCTCGTTATGTGTAGGAAGGCTCAGGAGTATACGATGAAGAACAAACTAATAAGATCCCTCCTTGTATCAACACTAATTTTTTCTGGCTGCTCTGCAACTGGGACCAACCAAGGCTTGCAATCCAAATCGGTCCAGACTGAACTCGAAGCTGGAGAACTCGCAAGTGTGGAAAACGAGGTCCAGGAGCTAAAGAATCGAATCCTGAAGCTAGAATCAAGATTATCTTCAATTAAGGGAACAGGTGATGAGCCCGTCATAGTCAATGACGGGTGGAAGAGGCTAAAAAATTGGAGAAAACTGAAAACGGGAATGGATTATGAATCGGTGGAGAGAATACTTGGACCGGCTCACAAAATTGACGGAGGCATAATTGCCAATTGGTATTATAAAAATGACGGCCGAATTAACTTCTACGAAGGTTCGGTTCAGAGATGGGAAGAGCCAAACTAGCAACACATAATAAGGAGAATATTTTGAACACGGAAGTGGTTTGTACATCTATAGATGAAGTACGCGCAAATGTTGATTCGATCGATAGGGAAATTGTTGGGCTACTTGCCAAGCGTGGTGGTTTCGTTAAGCAGGCTGCGCGCTTTAAAAAGACCACTGATGATGTGAAAGCGCCTCAGCGAGTTGAGCAAGTTATTACTAAAGTCAGAACGCTTGCGGCAGAGGTTGGTGGCAATCCCGAAGTCACAGAGTCGGTCTATCGGGCCATGATTTCAGCATTCATTTCTGCCGAGTTGCAGGAACATGCTGACCTTGCCAGTAGCCGCTAAATACCATAACAAACCGCAGCAGTACGCGGCCGATGGCCGCCAGACGCCCTCTACATTGCGCCTTCGGCTCCATTCCAAGGTCGCCGCTGTGCTCAGCGTTGAGGCTGTAGAAAGACCCAAAAATTGCTTCTTGGGTTTGCTAGGATTGAGAAAACAGACAAGGAGCCGTCGGAATGCCCCGCTTCAAGCACTACAACTACGACCAGGATGCCATGGTCGTTATCAACTACCAGGAACAGCTCCAGCCGGGCACCTTTGAACACGCGGTGCATTATCTGATCGAGCACAAGCTGGATCTGTCAGTGTTTCACCCGAAATACCGCAACGACGATACTGGCCGCACGGCCTACGATCCGGCCATTCTGTTAAAGATTATCCTGTTCGCTTACTCCAAAGGCATCACCTCCAGCCGCGAGATCCAGTGGTGCTGCGAGACCAACATCATCTTTAAAGCGCTGTCCTGCGATACCGTCCCGCACTTCACCACCCTGGCCAAGTTTGTCAGTCTTCACGCCGATGAGATTGAAGAACTGTTCGAACAGGTGTTGTTGGTGTGCCACGAACAAGGCCTTCTGGGCAACGAGTTGTTCGCCATCGATGGCTGCAAAATGTCCTCAAACGCCGCCAAAGAATGGTCGGGCACCTTTAAAGAACTGGGCGAAAAGCGCGACAAACTAAAACGTCTGATTCGTCATCATCTGCGAGAACATCAAGAACGAGATGAGGCGGAAACCGAAGCCGAGTTAGATCGCGACATTCGGCGAGCCAAAACCGTCCTCTCTCTGGATGAGTCCCTGGAAAAAGTAGACCGTTTCCTAAAGACGAGCAGCCCAAGGATGGGCCAAGGGAAACGACGCAAGGAAGTGAAGAGCAACCTCACCGATAACGAAAGCGGCAAAATGACCACCAGCAAAGGCACGATCCAGGCTATAACGGTGTCGCCACGGTGGACAAGAAACACCAGATCATCATCGATGCCCAGACCTTCGGTGAAGGTCAGGAACATCACACCTTAAAGCCTGTACTGGAGACGGTTCAGCAGCGCTATAAAAAATTGGGCATCGTCGACGATATCTACCAAACCGGCGCAGTTGTTACGGCCGATACGGGCTTCGCCAACGAAGCAATATGCAATACCTGCACGACAAACAGATCAACGGTTACATCCCAGACAACCGCTTCCGCAGCCGTGACCCCAAGTTCTCCGGTCAGAAAACCAAGTACGGCAAGCGTCACCAGAACCAACCGAAGACCGGCTGGAAGCAAGTGATCCCGGCCAGCGAATTCCAGTTCGACCCCGTTGCGATGACCTGCATTTGCCCCGCTGGAGAATCCTTACATTACGAAGGCACGCGGAACGACCAAAATGGCGTGCCAAGAGCCCACTTCCAGGGCCGGTTATTACAGTGCCGCCATTGCCCAAAAAAGCACCAATGCATGCAAAACCCCAGCTCAGCGGATCACCGCAAAGGCAAAGGGCGGCAGGTCTCTTATGCCCTGGAACTCAAGCGAGGTCCGACGTATACCGACTGGATGAAACACCGGTGGATAGCAAACAAGGCAAAGCGATTTATAGCCACCGCATGTCGGTAGTGGAGCCCGTGTTCGGCAACATCGGCACGAACAAAAGACTGAATCGCTTCAGCTTGCGAGGCAAAAAGAAGGTGCAGGGTCAGTGGCAATTGTATTGCCTGGTGCACAACATTGAGAAAC
>NZ_MBPP01000085.1 GCF_001858325.1 Marinobacter sp. AC-23 | reverse complement strand
GCATCAGAACGCCCAACCCAACCCTCTACGTCTGCTTTCGCTTTAAGTTCTGAGAGGTTGTCCCATTGGGGAGTTTGTTCAGGCCATGTCGTAGCACTGCCGTTAATGTTGAGCGTAGGATGGAGCAAAAGCCGCTCCGTTTGGCTGTCGTGATAGCCGCCGCCAATGTCTGAATGAACCCCTGGCAGCGCGATCTCACGGAAATTATTGGGAAGTGAGCCATCTGGGTGGCAAATGCTATTGAGGGCGAAATTTTCCCGGCATTCGTCGATCGCGGTAAACTGCACTACGCTGGTGATAGTTGACGGATCTAAATACAGGTTGACGGGAGAATTACGATTGTTGCTTGGCGTAAAGTCGCCGTTCTGGATGTTAATAATGCCGGCAACAGTATCAAATAGCCCAAGAAATCGAATGGTGACTTTTTCCGGCCAGGGAATACCATTAGCTGAAAATGCCCTCTTAACTTGTGCAACCAGGCCACTAAGCCGTGCCTGTCCATCACGGCCACTGCTGACACTAAGCCAGTTTGGAATTAGTTGACCACTACAGGTGTCAGGCTTGGCCGGGAGACTCGTCGTTTTTAAAACTAACTACCAGCCATCTGTAGGAATACCATGCTGCCTAATATAGTCGCCACTGCGTTCCAGATATTCCTCAGTGCGCACCTGATACGTCGACGTATCGCCCTCAATTTCATTAGCCTGGAAACGACCAACCTCAATGGCGTTGTCTGGTCGGTTAGAAATCCAAAGAACAACCTGACCGCCAGGTGCCACACCGACCGTGAGAATCTTTCTTGGCTGACTAAACGCGCCCATAACGGTTGTGTAAGTCACATGCTCACTCATTTTCCTTTCTAACTCCTTCGGCAGAGAAAAGATTTTCTGATAGAACTTCTGTTCCGCAAAAGAGAACCACTGGATGGCAATATAATTTGGAAAGGGTGCAGTAGATGCTCCTTTTCCTGATGGTCCATTTGGACCCATCCAGCAACAGCTGATACTCCCCATTGGCATGCGCGAGTGCCTGATGCTGGAGGTTTCGAGTTCAAAACGCTCTACCCAAACATCGTAATGTTGAGGAGCACCAACACCGATATATTCCTTAATATTATTGTTGGGTTGGGAGGCACATCCAGAAAGAAAGAGCACCATAAGCGTAGCAATCGTTGTCGTTTTAACCGTCATTATCAGGACTCTGATTTATTCGCGTAAATGGTCCGTTTCCGGTTTGATGTTGGCCGAAAAGGCGAAAGGAAAGTAGCGGTTGAAAATGGAATTTCAGAGCGAGCAATAGTACCGAACATCAGGAACTCATGCAGATTGTAGTGATCTGAGTGGTGCACATACTGTTGCTTCAGGAAAGAAGGCTAAGCTGTGCCTGTCCATGATAATTACACTGTACCTACCATAGTCAGGCTCCGAAATAATCAGGCGACAACTGCGCTGGCACATAGGGACACTCTCGAGTGGGGAACTATCGATTGCCCTACCAACCCTCAGTGGGTACCCCATGCTTCTTTATGTAGTCACCATTTTTTTCAAGATAGTTATAAATTCCAACTTCATAATTAGAAACATCACCTTCAATTTCGTTGGCCTGTAAACGGCCGACCTCAATGGCATTGTCGGGGCGATTAGAAATCCACAGAACGATCTGGCCGCCTGGGGCCAAACCGATGGTGAGAATCTTTCGTGGTCGACTGAAGGTGCCCATGACGGTTGTGTAAGTCACGTGCTTGCGCATTCTTTCCTTCAGTCCTTTGGGCAAGGAAAACAGCCGTTGGTAGAACTTTTGCTCGGCGAAGGAGAACCATTGAATGGCGATATAATCTGGAAATGGTTCCATGGAACCGCCAGAGCCAGTGGGACCATAAGGCCCCTTCCAACAACAGCTGACTCCTCCCATAGGCATGCGCCAATGCCGTATCCCGGACGCTTCGAGCTCAACGTGCTCTACCCATACTTTATAATGTTCGGGAGCCGCGACACTAACGCGTCCAATAAAGTTGCTGCTTTTTGGAGTTGAGACGCACCCGGTTACAAACGGGGTGATCAGTAACAATGTTAACAGCGTTCCTAGTCTTATTTTATACATCCAGTTTATTTCCATAAACGATCCGTTCCCGGTTTGGCGTTGGTCTAAACGGTGAAAGGAACGTCGCGGTTGAGAATGGGATTTGAGAGCGCACGATAGTATCAAGCATCAGAAACTCATCTAGATTGTAGTGATCGGAGTGATGTATATACCGTTGCTTCAGTAAGGCATTTTGGTTGATTGGTAACCTGGGGTGATTGCTTCCGTGCCAGATCTGTTCCTGAATTATTCTGTACGTCAGTTCCAACTCTTTCGGAATCGCAGCTGCATCTCTAATTACATGAATGTCATCCAGCGGCACGCCCGCTTGTTTTGCCAGCCCATACATACAGTGGAGGTAGACTTGTGAAAGCTCTCCGTCCACTTGTCTGTGCAGGATCAGATTCAGCTCCACCTGGCCGTCTGGAACGGGATGCTCTCGTACGTTTTTGTGAATCTTAAGGGACGCAGGTTCTCCCCCTGGTAACGGGATGCTCTGAGGCCCAATCCAACCCTCTACGTCTGCTTTCGCTTTAAGTTCTGAGAGGTTGTCCCATTGGGGAGTTTGTTCAGGCCATGTCGTAGCACTGCCGTTAATGTTGAGCGTAGGATGGAGCAAAAGCCGCTCCGTTTGGCTGTCGTGATAGCCGCCGCCGATGTCTGAATGAACCCCTGGCAGCGCGATCTCACGGAAGTTATTGGGAAGTGTGCCATCTGGGTGGCAAATGCTATTGAGGGCGAAATTTTCCCGGCATTCGTCGATCGCGGTAAACTGCACCGCGCTGGTGATAGTTGACGGATCTAAATACAGGTTGACGGGAGAATTACGATTGTTGCTTGGCGTAAAGTCGCCGTTCTGGATGTTAATAATGCCGGCAACAGTATCAAATAGCCCAAGAAACCGAATGGTGA
>NZ_MBPP01000084.1 GCF_001858325.1 Marinobacter sp. AC-23 | reverse complement strand
GCAATGAAAGTTTTGTGCTGTGGCGCACTCCTCAGTTGACACTGATGTTGTGATACAATATTTTCCATTGATATCCGTCAACGGTATCGTATTATTGGATTGACGGATAGCCAGTAATGGCAGCGACAAAGAAATTTTTGTCGTGCAGTGCTGAATGCAGAGCGCTATATAAGGATACGTGAGACGAAAGGTCTCAGCCTTTGCGGCCAAGCCGTTCTGTTATTCAGAAACTTACGGGTACATAAAATCAAAACGCCCTGACCACATTTTGGGAGAACAACAACAATGTTCAATAAAATCACGCGTCGTGCCAGCAAGTTCGCGGCCGTTGCAGCAGCTGGCCTGTTGGCAATGAGCGTTCAAGCGGCTGATCCTATACGTATTGGTTCTTTTCTATCGGTGACTGGCCCTGCGTCTTTCCTTGGAGACCCGGAGCTGAAAACCCTGGAAATGTATGTTGAGAAAATCAACAACGAGGGCGGTGTGCTGGGTCGCCAGCTTGAGCTTGTTCATTACGATGACGCAGGCAATGCCTCTAAAGCGCGTAACTTTGCAAGCCGGCTGATTCGTTCAGATCGAGTGGATATCATTGTTGGTGGCAGCACCACTGGTGCGACCATGGCGGCAGCACCAATGGTTGAACAGGCGCAAATCCCTTTCATTTCTTTGGCGGGTGCCGTGGTTATTACCACGCCAGTCAAGAAGTGGGTGTTCAAAACGCCTCAGTCCGACCGTATGGCGGCAGAGCGTATTCTTAACGATATGAAATCGCGTGGGTTTACCAAGGTCGGTTTGATTTCCGGCACCGGTGGCTTTGGCAGCTCTGGCCGTGAGCAAACGCTTCAGGTAGCCAAGGAGCTTGGTGGAATCGAGATCGTTGCTGATGAAACCTATGGTGGCTCAGACACCGATATGACCGCGCAGCTCACCAATATTCGCGGCGCCGAAGGTGTGCAGACCATTCTTAACTTCGGCTTTGGCCAGGGCCCGGCCATTGTTACCCGTAACTACGCCCAGTTGGGTATTGAACTTCCGTTCTACCAGTCTCACGGTGTGGCATCTGACGGGTTCCTCGATCTTGCAGGCAGCAGTGCGGAAGGCCTGCGTTTGCCGGCTTCACCGCTGCTGGTACCCGAATCGCTACCAGCGTCCGACCCGCAAAAGCCGGTCGTTGAAGCCTACAAGAGCGAGTACGAAGCCCACTGGGACGCCAAGGTATCCACCTTTGGTGCCTATGCCTATGATGGTCTGATGCTGGCCGTTGAAGCCATTGAGAAAGCTGGAAGCACAGACAAGGCAGCCGTGCGCGATGCCCTTGAAAGCATTCAGGGCCATGTAGGCGTTACCGGTACCTTTAATATGTCAGCCGACGATCACAACGGTCTGAAAGCTGATTCCTTCCGCATTCTGGAAGTTCAGGATGGCGGCTGGAAGCTAATCAACTAGGCTTATTCCCATCCGTACAACAGGTTGACAGTCTTCCTTCCGGGAGGGCTGTCAGCCGCTGCGCGAGCGGACCTGATTATGTTCTCTGAATTCCTACAGTACCTGTTTACCGGTATCACTATTGGTGCCACTTACGCCCTGATTGCACTGGGCTTTACCCTGATTTATAACGCCAGCCACGTGATCAACTTCGCCCAGGGCGAGTTCCTGATGATTGGCGGTATGGCGACTGTGTCTTTGACAGCTATGGGTGTGCCCATGCTGCTCGCGATTGTACTTGCTGTGGTTCTGGCGGGTTTGCTGGGTATCGCGCTTCAGCGCCTGGCGATTGCCCCCGCGAAAAWT
>NZ_MBPP01000083.1 GCF_001858325.1 Marinobacter sp. AC-23 | reverse complement strand
CAAATCCTGTATCGCTGAGATAGAATCTGTCCTGCAGCTCAGTCACCAGAACCAAATGCGATCTCACAGAGGTTCCAGCAGGCATGCCATATCTAACCGTCGCAAGGACTGGTTTCGCACTTAGCCCAAGACTATTTATCGCGTTCAAGAAGGCGCTGTTAAGTTCGTGGCAGTACCCCCCGCTATACCTTGTGAGTGCATGAACGACCTCAGTAGGGCTCAAGTCCGGCGGGCCGTTCAGAAGAGCGTTGATATTGTTAAAACCAAACTTTTTCGTCCAAGAGCGGTGAGACCTGTAGAGCTTGCCAATAGACGGTTGGGGGATGATGGCTAAGCTAGTCAATAGTAGTAGCACCTGTAACGTTTCGGGTTGAACCGGATTGCAAGGCCGATCAGCAAGACCATAGCACCAGCAAGCGTAATCCATGCCCATCCGAAACTATCAAGTTGGTCTCGGGCAAGGCCGGCAAACAATGGAGAGAAGCCTGCGATGAGATAGCCGATCCCCTGAACGAATGCCGTCAACCCTCCTGCTCTCATAGGGTTGTCGATGTGATCCATTGCAACGATGAGACTCATAGGAAATAGCCCGCCAATACCGATGCCCAGCAAACATGGCCAGATCAAACTAAGAGTTTCCGGTATCAGAGCTAGGCCGACGAAGCCTACGATTATGAACATCAAGAGAGCGATCAATACGACCCGGCGATCCTGACTACGGTTGGCGATTGCTGGTGTTATCAGGCCTGAGATAACCTCCATGGCGGTGAGAAAACCGAGAATTAGCCGGCGCTTTGCTCACTCCAGCCCTTCTCAACGTAGTATGGGGCGAGCCAGGCAAGCACGCAGGTGTATGAGGCAGTTCCGATTCCGAAAAATACTGCGAGTAGCCAAGATCTTGGATTTTCAAAATGGCGATCACGCGCAACTTTGTCACGTGACAGGCTGAGCACACCAATTGCGGTTTTTTGTGAGGACCATAATAGAAGCGAAACCATGGCGAGAACTGCCCAAATGCTAAGGCCAATTCGCCACCCGCCCATCTTCTCCATGACGAAGGGTGAAAACGAAGCTGCCAGTGCCGCCCCCCCCATGATAGACGTCACGTAGAGCCCCATTAAGAGCGGTACGTTGTCTGGAAACCTGTCTTTGATTAGTGCAGGCATGACCGCCTGAGCCAACGCAATGCCGACACCTGCAACCACTGCAGTAGCTATCAGTTCATAGGAGTTGTCTGCGAACAGTCGCGCCGCGGTGGCGATCGCAATGGTTACTAATGATAGGGAGATTGCTCGATGCTCACCGACAACTCGCGCTACGCGAATACCGGCAAACATAGCGGCACCCATTGCGAGAACAGGAAGCATCGTCAGTAGCGATGCTGTTGTGAAGGATAGCGGAACATCTTCCTGAATCTTCGATAGCAGGGGCCCAATGGCCGCCATTGATGGTCGCAGGTTCAATGCGACCAAAACTATACTGGCTATGACCAGAACTGAGGACGTCCTAGATGCTTGGGCGTGCTCCATTAGATGTTTCCTCTCCACTCTACCTAGAAGGTTCGATTTCAAACGACTTGGTGGCGAAGAGCTAATTAAAAAATGAAAAAGCCACGTCGTTTTTTAAAGCAGGACCATGTGGCTGCCCGATGGAGTTCTCACATTTTTCTTGGGGCTGCGTGTCGGAAGCCAGTAGTTGGCCGGTGAGTGACAGTAGTCATGAACACCATCGGTACTTATCAACCTTGGCTATACGGATAACTGTTGTAGAGATAACTATGTCCAATTACTCTCTGGGTCGAAAAGCTCAAAGCGAGAGTCAAAGTGGAATATCCCTTCGACTATTCCAGCATTAAATTCGGAAGACAGGGAGCGTATAAATCAGTGAAGCAATAGGACTGTTGCTGCATACACTGACAGCAAGCACAGAGAGACTAGTGTTCCGCTAGCGATTAACTGCGCTGACCTCCTGGTACCCTGATAGTAGGTTTCGAGTACAACTATATTGGCGGCTGGCGGAAGTAGCGGGGTAATCACCCCAATAAACCAAGGTGATCAGAAGTAGAATTTTCCGTAAGCTATACGCAGGGAGATTCCGCATGAAGAAGTCACGTTTTTCTGACAGCCAGATCATGGCGATCTTGAAGCAAGCGAGAGCGGCGTGCCCGTTCCGGAGTTATGCCGCGAGCACGGCATGAGCA
>NZ_MBPP01000082.1 GCF_001858325.1 Marinobacter sp. AC-23 | reverse complement strand
GCCCGTCCCTGAGCCCGGCACTATTGCCCTGCTCGGCTCGGCCTAGCCGGTCTCGCTATGGCACGTCGCCGCAAAGCCGCTTAATTGGCTGACGTATTAACAGGAACTCCATAGTCCTGTTGTGCACATAGTACAAAACCGACACCCCGCGCTTTCATCAAGCCCGGGGTGTCAGTTTTTTTAACACTCATTTTTTCAACATATCCTTCTTCCCGTGATCTGAACTCCCAATCCGCGCATAATACACTCCACCAATTTCCACACGTATACGGACTTCATGGATTCGATCACTCAGGCCGCCCTTGGCGCCTCAATCGCAGGCCTTGTAGCAGGAAAAACCCTCGGGCGACCGGCTCTTCTCACCGGTGCGCTGCTGGCCACGCTTCCCGATCTTGATGTGCTAATTGATTACGGAACGGCGGTGGCAAACTTTACCCAGCACCGGGGGTTCAGCCACTCCCTGTTCGTACTTGCCCCCTTGTCGCTGCTACTTGCCGCTCTACTCTGGCGCTGGAAGCCGGAACTGGGGTTTCCCCGCTGGCTATTACTGACGGCTTTGGCGTTGATGACGCACCCGCTTCTGGACACCTTTACCACTTACGGCACACAGCTTTTTTGGCCGATGGGCAGGCCACTTGCCATAAGCAGCATCTTCATCATCGACCCCTTGTATACACTCCCGCTATTGGCAGGCTGCATCGCCTTTTTAATCCGCCCTCCGGCGCTGCGTGCCATAGCGGCGGGGCTGGCTCTATCTACTGTGTATCTCGGTTGGTCGTTTGTCGCGCAACAGGTCATCACTGAGCGCGTACAACCGGCTCTGGCCGAAGCAGGCTTCGCTGACGCCGAACTGCTGGTACAGCCCATGCCGTTCAATACAGTTCTTTGGCGGGCCACTGCCATCACGGATCAGCAACGCATCGAAATCGTTACAGGCTTTCTGGATGGCGGCGCCCCTTTAACGCTTGAGTATTTCCCCCGTCAGCCAGAATTGGCGAAAACTGTCGCGCAATTACCCGAAACCCGTCGCCTGGAATGGTTTACGAAAGGTTTTCTCGACTACAAAGCAAACAACGGCAAAATCACTGCAACCGATGTTCGACTGGGCATTCCCGGGGCGCACCCGTTCACCTTCGTCCTGGCCGATGAACGAGACGGCGCGCTCACTCCAGGTAACGGTGAACGTGCCCCACGGCCCATCATGAATACCGGCGCCCTGCCTTTACTTTGGGCCCGCACCACCGGCGCTATTCCTGTACTGTGCCTTGCCAATCTTGCAACGCCGGCCCCCGGCGAGGAGTGCTAAAACTATGCGTCTTGATCAGTTTATTTCCACCAACTCACCACTTTCACGCAAAGAGGCCAGGCGCGCTATACATGCGAGCAACGTCGAGGTAAACGGTGAGGTTTGGAAAGATACCGGCAAACACCTCCCAACCGGCGCTCAGGTTCTTCTGGAAGGACAGCAGCTAACTGTGCAGGGTGAACGCTACCTAATGCTCAACAAACCTGCAGGCATTGTTAGCGCAACTCACGACAG
>NZ_MBPP01000081.1 GCF_001858325.1 Marinobacter sp. AC-23 | reverse complement strand
GGTGAGGGGAGCCAAACCCCCGGGGCCTGAGAGCCGTGCAGTTAGCCCCTCTCCCCCGGCCCGTCTCCCAGGGTGAGGGGAGTTAAACCCCCGAGGCTTGAGAGCGGTGCAGTTAGCCCCTCTCCTTGCGGGAGAGGGGTTGGGGAGAGGGGACTACAACAAGGATTGTTGAATATGATAAACATAACCCACCACGGCGCCACCACAGGCGTTACTGGCTCCTGCCACGAGCTGACTCTTAATGCAGAGCCAACTCCCACTTCCAAACCTTCTTCTGCCGGTATCCTTATTGACTGCGGCCTGTTCCAGGGGCAGGAAAAGGGGGATGGTGCCAGCGCCTCCGATCTCTCCGTTGATTTTCCTATTGAGCATATCCGTGCCCTGGTTGTCACTCATGTGCACATTGACCATGTGGGCCGTATTCCGTATTTATTGGCAGCGGGGTTTGAGGGGCCGATTATCTGTTCGGAACCTTCCGCCATTATGTTGCCTTCCATTCTGGAAGATGCCTTAAAAATCGGTTTTACCCGGAACAAAGCGCTGATTGAGCGGGTGCTGGGGTTGATTCGTTCCCGGCTTGTGCCTGTGCCTTATGGGCAGTGGCATGAGGTGTTTGCGGAGCCGGGTTGTTCGCTCTCGGTTCGTTTACAGCGCGCGGGGCATATTCTGGGGTCGGCGTATGTTGAGTGTGATGCAGCTTCCGGAGGTGAGCGAGAGCGTGTGGTGTTCAGTGGCGATTTGGGCGCGCCTCATGCGCCTTTGCTGCAGGAGCCTGCCTCGCCGGAGCGGGCCGATCGTTTGGTGATTGAAAGCACCTACGGTGATAAGGATCACGAGAGCCGGGAGGCGCGGCGCTATCGTTTAAAAGCGATTCTGGAGCGAGCGCTGGAGGATGGCGGCACGGTGTTGATTCCGGCGTTCAGTATTGGCCGCACTCAGGAGCTGTTGTATGAAATAGAAGGCCTGATACACGAATTTCGAAACGACTCTGTAGCGGATGGTGTGGCCTGGGGCGATTTGGACATTGTGGTGGATTCGCCTCTCGCAGCAAAGTTCACCAGCATCTATCGCAAGCTGAAGCCGTTCTGGGATGGGGAGGCGGCGGATCTGGTTCGCCAAGGCAGGCACCCGCTTTCGTTTGAGCAGTTAACGGTCATTGATTCCCACGCGGATCATTTGAACGCTGTTGAGTATCTTGCGCGCTCCCATCGCCCTGTGTGGTACTGGCCGGTTCGGGGATGTGTGCCGGGGGTAGGGTGGTTAATTATCTTAAGGCGATGCTTGGTGAAGCCAGAAACGATGTGTTGTTTGTAGGCTACCAGGCGGCCGGTACACCTGGGCGGGATATTCTTACTTATGGTGCCCGGGGCGGTTGGGTAACACTGGATGATGAGCGTTTTGATATACGGGCCAGGGTGCATCAGGTGGGTGGTTATTCTGCCCACGCCGGGCAATCGGATTTAATTCGCTTTATTGAAGGTATTCCAAAGAAGCCTGCTGAAATTCGTATTGTGCATGGAGATGAGGCGGCAAAGCAGGCGTTTAAACAGTGCCTTGTTGAACTGAATTATCTGCGCGTATTGATACCCGACGAATAAAATGTATAAGCGGTTATTTAGATCGATTAAAGAGTGTTAAACGAATATTCTTTGCCATATGTAATATTATGAATTACTATCTCTTTGGATTTTGGCGAGCTCTTGAACTGATGCGTACATTAGCGAAGTTTGAGTTTTAGAACCCACATAGAATTTAAGGTTTTAATTCCATGGCAAAGATTAATGATTATTACCAGAAGAAGCAGCTTATGGAAAAGCTGGCAACCGAGATTAATCAACTGGAGCAAGATCAGGCTCTGAAGAGTGAGCTGGCGTTTGAGAACAGCATTCGTGAGTTGATGGCAGAGTACGATAAGACGCCCAAGCATGTGCTTCAGATTCTGGGCGCGATCGATCCTTCTATCGCCGGAGCCAAGGCGGAAGGCAGCACGGGCACTCGTGCCAAGCGCCCCATGAAAACTTATAAGAATCCGCACACCGGTGAGGAAGTTCAAACTCGCGGTGGCAATCACAAGATTCTGAACGAGTGGCGTCAAAAGCACGGCAAAGAAGCAGTGCAGAGCTGGCAGCAAGACTGATCAGTTAAAGAATATAAAAAGGGCCGGGTGATTTGTTCATCCGGCCCTTTTTTGTTAGTGCTAGGCAGATCAAACGTTACTCAGAAACAACAACCAGGTTTCTTCCGCCTTTTTTTGCTGTATATAGAGCTTCATCTGCTTGCTGCATCCATGTCATATGGTTTTCCGGGCTACCAGTTAATTGCGAGATTCCCACGCTTACTGTGTATTGAATAGGCGCCACGCTGGTCTGAACTATGCTTTGTTCGATGCTCTCCCGTATACGCTCACATATGATGCGAGCCCCTTCCGCATCGGTCTCCGGTAATATAATTCCGAATTCTTCGCCACCATAGCGGCCAATGCTGTCGGATTGTCGTAAATTGCTTTTGGCCGTTGCTGCGGTGTGTTTAATAACTTCGTCGCCCGCCAAGTGGCCGTGGTTATCATTTACCTTTTTAAAGAAATCGATATCAAACATCACTAGTGTTTCGTCTGTTTAATTCGCTGATCCATATCGGGTATAATAAGAGCTATCCATCAGCAATAAAAGGCTCCCATTGTGGCCAAACCCGCAGCGCCGTTTAATCTAACTGTAAACGATCAGTTGGAACTCGAAAGTTGGTGCCGAACCAATACCCTGAGCCAGCATCT
>NZ_MBPP01000080.1 GCF_001858325.1 Marinobacter sp. AC-23 | reverse complement strand
GGCGTTCTAGAGAAATCATATCCAGCTGTTTTGCAGGCGGGAAGAGTGCTATCTTGCATCCATTAATTGCATTAAAGGCAATAAGTGTGTTGACGAACGACGAACTCTTTATTCAGGTAGTGGAATCGGGCAGTTTTAAAAAAGCCGCAGAAAATCTTAACTGTGAACCCTCTTCCGTCAGCAGACGCATTGCGGCGCTGGAGGCAAGTTTGCAGGTGAAATTACTGCGTCGCTCAACCAGACACTCAACGACAACGGAACTCGGGCAATTTTATTACGAGCGAATGCGCCAAATTATTGATGCAAAGATTGCTCTGAATGAGGAAATTAGCAGCGGGGTAAACCAACTCAAAGGCAATTTTCGAATTGCTGCGCCTGTAGATTTTGGGGCGCAATTTGTCGTGCCAGTGGTTCGCCAGATGCAAGAACAGGCACCTGAACTCACCGTTGAGCTTTTGCTGGGCAGCCAGCTAGAAAACCTTCAGGAAAAAAATCTCGACGTGGCTGTGCGTATCGGCGCCCTTCGTGATTCTGACTTAATCGCAAAAAACGTCGGGCAGAACCACCGGGTACTCGTCGCCAGCCCAGACTACCTGAATGTACATAACACCCCCGAAACGATTGAGCAGTTGGCAGAGCACAACTTCATTTTCTATTCACCGTCTCAAGCAAGAAGCGACATTGTGTTCGCCGATGGCTGCCGCTGTTCTCACTCAAAAATAAAGAGCAATATCACGATAAACAGCGTGTCGGCCATACGCCAGCTGGTGCATGACGGTGCCGGTATTCATTTAGGCCCATTGTGGGCGTTCAAGGACGATATTGAGCAGGGGAAAGTTGTGCCGCTGTTACCCGAGAGACCGCTGCAAAGCTTCCCTGTTAGTGCGGTATATCTGGCGAGGTCGTACCTGCCCTTTAAGACCAGGGAGTTCACTCGGCTACTCGCCGCTGGATTAAACGATGCTCAGCAGTGAGAGCAGTAAATATGGTGTAAACCAGTTGTGGGCCGTTAAGGAGATAATCCCCGTTGCCATCACCATGCCAAAGTATGCCGGTGAAAGGCCCTTCAAACCTGTGGTTTGACCTAGGGCACGCGCGCCCAGGGCCACAATTGACACGGGCACCTTCGAGTGACATGTTTGAGCCCGTTTAACGCAAACAACAATAATAGTGTCGAGTATTCAGCTGATGTTAGTCCTGACCGGTTTTGGCCTGGCTTGCCTGGTGATTCTTCTGATAGCAACAACCCGAGAGCTGCGCCATTCATCTGCTGCGCAGGTATTTGCGGTACTTCTTATCGCCAGTTCAGGGTTTTTGCTTCATCCGCTCACGCCCGTGTCCTGGCAATGGCTTACGTTGAACCTGGAGGTCATGCTTCCGGCCTTATTCTGGCTACTCTGCCAGACAACCTTTCGTCATCGCCTGAACTTGGCATCGGTCTGGAGCATGATGGCGCTATACAGCGTGCTTGCGCCCTGGATTGCTCGTATTTTTTCCGACCACCAGAGCGCCAGCGGGCTGGGCTTGTTTTTTGGCTGGGAGCTGGGCGAACTGTTTGAGTTTCTTATTATCGCTCAGGGCTTTTGGGTTGTGGTGGCAGACTGGCCTGCCGACCTAGTAGAACCGCGCCGAAAGCTGCGGGCACTGGTGTTGTGTGTGGCAGGCACTGCCGTGTTGTTGGTGGCGCTGGCATTCAACCTGGGCATCGCCTACGCGGTTAATCGGGCGCTGGTGGTGTCTATTGCCGGTATTGCACTGGCCACATTCCTTTTGCAGGGTCGATTCAACGAGTTATCGTTCAGCAGTGAGCTGGCTCCACCTGCCGAGGTTGAGCCGCAGGCCACCGCGCCTTCCATCCAGCCTAATCTTCAACACGCAAACCTGGAGCACCTTGCCAGCCTGATGGCTGGAGGCTATTACCGTACGGAACATCTAACTCTGAAAATGCTGGCCGAAAAACTCAAGCTCCCGGAATACCGCACCCGGGCGCTAATCAACAAAGAGTTGGGCTACCGCAACTTCAACGACTACATCAACCAACTGCGTATTGCCGAGGCAGCGGAACGCCTTGCCTCCGAGCCAGCGTCCCCAATCCTTAACATTGCACTGGATGTTGGATACCGATCCCTCAGCTCATTCAACCGCGCATTCCGGGAAATTAAACAGTGCACGCCCACCGGGTTTCGCCAGAAAAGTACGGTTTCCTGAAACTTTGGCCTAACCATTTTTTGCAATGCCACAATTTGCCTAGTGCCGGGCCCGGCACCACCCAGGCCCGGCTTAGTTCATTATGGCGCAGATGAACAACTTGCCGATGGCAGTTGATCAATCCAGCTGCGGATAAGCGTTGTCCCTTCCATGTGCGCAATATTACGAGCAAGCTCGGGCATCTTATGGCGGCTCTCAAGGGTTGTCATACGGAACAACAAGTAGGAGTCATCGGCATTGCCCGGAATCACGTCGTACGGATAGCCATCTTTGCCTCCGGCAATCGGCTCCTTACACACGCCAAACTTGCTGGGAGAATCCGCAAAATTCCGGTTGTACTCCAACTGCACACCACTGCTACCAGCAGGCCCTGCGTAATCTGCCGGCAACGTAAGCTGTGCACGATGGCAATGGGCACAGTTGATGTCGAGATAGGCCCGCGCTGCGTCATTCAACTCGCTGGAATTAAGTGACGCGACAGGCACCTGATCATTGAACACCGGGGCTTGCTCGACACTCTGCGGGTTGAGCGGCAAACCCGTCAACAACTCGCCTTCAGCCCAGTATTGCAGCTGATTGTATACCGTGCCATCCGCATAGACGTGGTCACTATTGAGATAACGCGCCTTTGGACCAATAGGCAGGAAGATCTGCTCACGCTCGTCATCCGGGCCTTCCAGATCGGGCACAATAGAGTGACAGGAGGAACAGTCCGCAGCTTTGGGAACAGAGTAGTCAAACGTAATCTGCTGGCCTTGATTGTTAATGGTGGTGAGATCCGTCAGGCGTTTGCCCGCGATGGCCAGAGTCGCGTCGGAATCTGATGACCAGTAATAAGGAAGCGCAAACCACCCATCAGTGCGGTGGATCAAGAGCCGGGTTTCAATAACCAGCTCCTCCCCATCACGCATGGCAGTGTTGGCAGGCAGCGCAAAGGTTTTGGTGATGACAGTCCCTACCGGGAAGTCCAGCACTTCTGAAGGGTTGTAACTGACGGCCTTACCTTCAGGCACGAAGATGAAACGGTACTTACTGGTGTAGTCTGAGAACAAGGCGGTAGACAGATCATAGGGAACGCCACCCCGGGTTGGCCCAACCGTCGGGTCAGTGGCGTCAGCAAACAGGTTGTAGTCCGAGAGTTTAGGACATGTTTCTGTCATCAACGCATCCCAATTGACCCCGGAGGTCGTCGCGCTGCAACTGCCCTCTGCGCCCGTCGGCGAACCGGCTCCGGCATTCAAGGCATTGCCCACTGGTGGGGATGTATCACCAGTGTCGTTTCCACCATCTCCGCCGCCACACGCTGCCAGAAAAAAAGACGTTGCCAGAATCACTGCGATCGTTTTGTTGTTATTTCTCATAGGTAATGCTCTCGTACAGCGGTGTGTCGCTGGAGCAAACCCGCTCCGACGCCACACCGGTATTGATTGTTGCAGGGTAGATGCCAGCTCAAGAGGCATGATTACAGCGCGCAGGCCGCTTCCGCCAAATCATCCCCGGTACAGCCGTATATGTTGTTTCTGAAGTTCACCTTCGCTGGCGCAAGGCGTGGTTGGGTACAGGAAAGATAATTGGTGCCGACCATCGGCTCGATCAGCAGTTGTGCCTCAGGCTGACTATCACCGTCGAAAGTCGCGGCTGCCGGATCAACCGGGTAGACGAGCCCGGTATTGACCTGGTCATACTCGGGCGCTGGGTTCCCATTGACATTGTTGTTGGCGCAAATCAGATCACCGGGGCCGTATGGGTCATAGTTCACCCCAGCAGCTGCGGCGTCTGGCCCGACAATCGCGTTGAACCCCCCTATTCCCTGGCTGCCGAGATTCGATAACAGCTCACCAATACCGTCGTACAGAATGGCCGGGAAGGTTTGTGCCATTCCTGTGCTATTCCCGGTAGACGTGTAACCATCGATGATCGGCTGAAGCAAAGCGCCACGAGGGCCCGCCCCGTTACGGGCAATGGTATTGTTATGCAGGTAGACATTTTTCAGAGTCGGGCTCCAGCCATCCGCCATGGTTGCACCATAACTGGCAGGATAATCTGCTACCTCGTCATCGATGAGAAAGTAGCTGGTGATCGCAACAGCGGTGGTGTCGTTGTCCGTAATCTGGTTGTTGTAAATTTCCACATCGCTGGCAGCCAGCACAATCACACCTGTGCCCGGCGGCACAGCACCAACCACTCCGGCACCCACGTTGTCCGCGTTGTTGGCGTATATCTGGTTACTGAAAATCCGTACATTACCGCCAAAAGCCTTTTCCAGCCCTGGCAGATCGAACGACAAGATACCGCCGGAATTCCCAACCGCAATGTTGTTGTAAACATCGGCCATGCTGGAGTTTTCAATTTCAATGCCAGCCACGTTGTTCTTGGCGGTATTGTTACGCACCACAATGTTTTCTGACTGGCCCACGTATATTCCTGCGTCAGCCGAGCCGTAGGAGTAGTTGTTCTCCATCAGCACGTTCTGGCTCTTAAGCGGGTACAGGCCATAAGCACCGTTATCTGCTTCCAGATCGCCCTCCCATACCGTAGCGGTGTAGGTGATGTGGATACCGTTAACGTTGGTTGTCTTGATCCCGTTTTTGGGCGCCTCGTAAACTCCCAAATCGCGGATAGTGATGCCATTACCGCCCTGGAAACGGAACGCGTCGTCGCCATTGGACGTACCAAAATCCAGGATGGTTTCATTAATACCGTGACCGGTAATCGTAAGCCCGCGCGCACTGTTGACAACAATGCCTTCCGTCACTACAAAGCGCCCTTTCGGCAGCACGACCAACGCATCCTCAGGAATATCAAACAATGCGAGGG
>NZ_MBPP01000079.1 GCF_001858325.1 Marinobacter sp. AC-23 | reverse complement strand
TTAGCCAACTGGAGCGACGGGCTCTTTATCGAGGCATTTTCACCAGTGTCGGCGAATTAAAGTCTGCGATTAAAAAGTTCATCAAGGTTCACAACGAAAAACTGGCAAAGCCGTTCCGATGGCATAAAAGTGCCGAGTCCATTATGACATCGGTGGCGAAAGCAAAGCTGAGTTTAATCAACAATAAATGAGCGAATTAACCGAACGACACACTAGGCTGGTTGCCTGACCATAGCGGCGGAAACGTTCAAACTCCGCATCCACCAGGTTTTCCCATGTGCCGCGATTCAGAAGGCCGGTTAGCCGATCTGTCATGCTGAGTTTGGCGAGCTGTTCGTTCGCCCGCTCCAGGGCCCGCTTGCCGGTGGCGATATCGGTTACGTCGTACACCATAAGGCACACCTTCTCCACTTGCCCGGTGCTACCGGAAAGCGGGCTAATGGTGAGGTTTTGGTACATGTAATCTTCTGTTCCGGTAATAGGGCGCGTATTGCGAAACTGAAACAGGTAGGGCCGTTGCTCCCAGGAGGTGAAGGCCCGAGTGTTCAGCAGGGCCACGGCATCTACCTTGCGGGACAGCCAGGCTTTTGGAATGTCAGGGAACAGCTCAAAAATTACCCGATTGCGGATTTTGCTAGCCGTAATGCCGCTGTGGTTTTCCATAAACCCATTCCAGGCCTGCACCCGAAAGTCCAGATCCAGCACCACCAGGCCTACCTCAACGGATTCAAGCATATCCACCAGCCAGTGGAAGGACTGGGCTTCAAGTTCGTTTATGGCCATGGTTTATTCCACCAGGTATTGAAGACGTTGTTCAAGGAAGGGCACGGAATCTTCCGTGAGCAGCACCAGCATGTCGCACTGTATATTCCGCTCCTCCAGGGCGTAACTGATTTCGATGCACAGGAGTTGCTCTTTTCGGGAGTTCTGGTGCTCTAGCAAATCTGTGATCTGCCGATGTTGGCCTAGAACGGTTGGATGACCAAGCTGAGTTTGAGATCCAACTGATCGCCAATGCCCTTAAGGAAAGCCCCGAATAGAATGCTGGACATGTCCATCAGCACCTCCACGTTTACGGATTCGCCCTCGAGGGTTTCGTAGTGGAGCAATTCGGCCATTTCCCGAAAGCTGGCGTCTGCAAACAGCAGTAATGCCTCGCCGGCAATGCCCGCGCCGGTGAAGCCTTGGCACACAGCGGAGTAGGTATCACTGTCGTGGACGGCGGAAATGGCCATGTGAAGTTCGGAATTGGCAATGAAGGCGACTTTCGGGATGGGTTGCTTAACAAATACCCGTAACAGCCGTGCAAGCAGGTCTGACGAGCGCCCCATTGCAACGTTGGAGATTTCCTGGAGGTAGTCGTTCAGTGAAACGGAGATTTCCAGCGCTTGGGATTCGTCGCCAGGGTTGAGGGCGCCATCGTTCAGAGCTGCGTTTTCCAGTTCGCCTGGGCGATAAAAACCGTAATCGGCAAGGAGGCTGAGCACCACTCCCAGGTCTGTGGGCTTTTTAATGAAATCGATGGCACCAAGCTTGCGCACCCGTTCCCGGGCTTCTGGCTGTATGTCGCCGGAAACCACAATGGTCATGATGGAAAGGTCTTCGGCGCGTACGTGTTCCAGAACCTCGTAGCCGTCCATTTCGGGCATGTTCAGGTCCAAGAACATCAGGTCGGCTTCGCCTGCGCGCAGCTTCTCAAGTGCTTCCACACCGTTGTTGGCAAACAAAATGGTATCGGCCAGCCCGGTGGGCAGGGCGCGGGCCATCTGCTTTCTGGCAAGTGCGGAATCGTCGCAAATGAGTATGCGGGTGATCATGATTGCGGCCAGAGGGGGGTGGCAAAAGTTCTATCAATTATAGCAGTACGCCAATATATGTACACTAAAACGACACCTGATGGAATGGCTTAAAAACGAACTGATTGTAACAGTTTGTTATTCGCGTTTGTGACTAAGTTCACTCTATAACCTAGGCTGCCTCCACTATAGTGGGGTCATCGAACATAAAATTAAGTGAGACTTTGTTATGAGACATCACGCGTATGGATACGCCACGCTCATTACGTTCTGCCTGGGTATGGTGCCTGTTGCCCAAGCTGAATTGGAACCCATTTCTGAATCGGTTATGGGAGATGTGACAGGGCAGGCGTTTATGCAGGTTGAGAACATTACCGGCGCAAATTTAACTTACGAATATACCCGCATGACACTGGGCATGGATGTGGAAACGCGGGTAAATATTGATGATGTGCAAGCTGGCCAGATTGATGGCGGTACGGATTTTTCTGCCCAGCATGTGGCCTTGGGCCATATTGCCCGTGTTGACGGTGAGCAGTTTAACGGCGTTACTTATAACGAGGGTGAGGTTATTCCCTTCGAGGCGCGGAAACCATACATAGAACTGGCTGAAGATGGCGCCGGGCTGGCTGGTTTTCGCATGGGCTTTGAGCAGGCCCGTGGGTCGGTTTCATCCCATACCACGAGTTTTAGTGGCGATATTGGCCTTAAATTTGAGGACAATACCGGAGCACAGTATGACGCTGTGCTAATGGATGGCAGCGGAGTGGAAACCAACAAACGCGCCTCGCACATTGGCATATCGCCTGGCAGTTGTATTCAGGGGACAAACTGCGCGCCGTTAACAGACCTGCGTTCTATCAACGTTGGTGGCGAGAATAACGGATTCACCGATGGTTTTTTCATTGGCTTCCAGCGCGAGGGTATGGATTGGCAAAGTCTGGACGGCACCAGCGCCATTAGCGTTGGTAAAGGCGTATTCATTAATCTGCCTACCGATATGACCGTTGACCTTGAAAACTTTGTAAGCGGTGGTGTGGATCGGTTACGCACACACCAAGTCGATATGGGCACCAATCTCTTTTGATTTTTCGGTGATGCCTTCCGAAATTTCACCTTTCAGGCGCAAAGCACAAGGAGCCGTGCGTGCCAACGCTTCTGTATTTGAATGGATTCAAATTCTTCTTTTATGCGAATGATCACCCACCGGCCCATGTGCATGTACTTAAAGGTGAGCGATGGGCTAAGATTGAGCTAGTAACGCTTTCAGTGAACTATAGCACTTTCAAAAATCAGGAATTGAGACAGTGTCTTGGGATCATTAAAAGCAATCAGTCCGAATTTTTGGAGAGGTGGAATGCCTGGTTTCAAAGGTAAGTCCGTTCATGTTGATGACCGTCACCTGCATGTAGAGCTGCAAGATGGGAGGGTGATCTCCACGCCTATTCATTGGTATGCAGAGCTTGAGAAAGCCTCAATCTCTGAAATCCGACAGTATCGCTTCATTTGTGACGGCACTGGTATCGAGTGGGATTTTTTAGATTATCACCTCAGCATTGAAGCCATGCTGAGGAGCGATGCTCGGCAAAGTGCTGCTTGAATTTGCTAAACTCTGGGCTCCCTATTTGACTGGAACTGTAGGAGTCTTCTTTTGATCCGCTCTTTTTACTGGCATGACTACGAAACATTTGGTGTTGATCCGGTTCACGACCGGCCCTCTCAGTTTGCCGGTGTTCGAACCGATGCGGATCTTAATATTATTGAAGATCCGTTGGTTATTTTCTGCAAACCCACCGATGATTACCTGCCATCACCGCAGGCCTGCCTGATTACCGGCATTACACCTCAAAAAGCCATGGAAGAAGCTACCGGGAAACGGAGTTTATCGCCCAGATTAACGAGGCCTTCAGCCAGCCGGGTACCTGCGTGGTAGGGTATAACAGCCTGCGCTTTGACGATGAAGTAACTCGCCATACCCTCTACCGCAACCTGCAAGACCCTTACGCCCGGGAGTGGCAGAACGGTAATTCCCGCTGGGACATTATCGATATGGTGCGGCTGACCTACGCACTTCGGCCAGAAGGCATCAACTGGCCGCGCAAGGAAGACGGCAGCCCCAGCTTCAAACTGGAAGCGCTCACCACCGCCAACGGAATTGCACACGAAGCTGCCCACGATGCCATGTCGGATGTTGAGGCCACCTTGGCCGTTGCCAAACTGATCCGGGAAAAGCAGCCGAAGCTGTTTGATTTTGTTCTGAACAATAAGGACAAGCATTCCGCCCGCGCCATGCTGGATACAGGGGCTATGAAGCCGGTATTCCACATCTCCGCCAAATACCCGGCCACCCGCGGGTGCTGCGCCATGGTTGCGCCGGTTGCAGACCACCCCAGTAACAAAAACCTGGTGATTGTTTACGATTTGCGGGAAGACCCAAGCGAACTGATTAACGCCACACCCGAGCAGATTCGCGAACGGGTATTTACCTCCCAGGCGCAGCTAGGCGAGAAAACCCGATTCCCACTGAAGGGCGTGCAGCTGAACAAGTGCCCGGTGTTGGCGCCTGCGAACATGCTCTCCACGCTTTCGGCTGAACGCCTGGAAGAGCTGGCACTGGATGGCGCCACCCTTCGCGCCAACCTCGCATTGCTAAGAAAAGCCCCGGGATTGGCGGAAAGAGTAGCAGAAGCGTTCGGGCAGCCACACGAAGGCGATTTAACAGACCCCGACGAGCAACTTTATGCAGGCGGCTTTATCTCCCCGGCTGATCGCAGTGAACTCAACCGCGTGCTACAAACACCGCCAGAATCGCTGGTGGAAGAAACCTTCAACTTTAAAGATGAGCGCTTGCAGGAACTGCTTTTCCGCTACCGCGCGCGGAATTACCCGGACTCGCTAACCAGTGAGGAAGCAGAGCGTTGGGAAGAGTTTCGCACCCAGCGTTTGATGGCCCCAAAGAAAGGCTGGTTGTCGCTTGAAGCGTTTGGCCTGGAACTACAACGGCTCGCCAGCGACCCTGAACTGACGCCGCAGAAGCAGCAGGTTTTGGAGGATTTGCATTTGTATGGGGAGTCTTTGATTCCTTATATTTAAAAAGGGTGTTGGCCGTTGCAGGCCGCCGTTTTTTGCCCCTCTCCGATACGTCGGACCGCCCCGGCCCCTCTCCCGCAAGGGGTGAGGGGAGCTACACATCCGAGGC
>NZ_MBPP01000078.1 GCF_001858325.1 Marinobacter sp. AC-23 | reverse complement strand
GCGATGAGCCTTCAACGTGCTTTTTGTAGCGATATTTCGACTCATACTCACTTATCGCTTCATAGATGTCATCGCTCATTACCAGCATGCGCTCGTGGGTTTTAAATTGTGGGGCCACCGTGCGCGGGTCTATGCTTTCATCTTCAAGATTGACCACCGCTAGCTCATGACTGTGCCAATGAATATCGCTGGTCTTGATCAGAAGCATTTCAGAGCGGCGCAATCCCATATCGAGACCTAACTGCAAAATGATGTAGTTTCGCAGTTTAATTGCTTTATTTGCGAATGGGTTTCCGGCACCCTCAGGATGCATGACTTCCAACAATCGATCTCGCTCTCCATCTGTCAGCCCTTTCAATCCGTCAATTCGCGTCTTTTTCCACCCTGGACTGGCGGTTTTAATCTTGCGATTGAACCGCCGCCGAACATCGTCAACCGCTTCACGTCGCGTTGAGTGATCACCTAGCTTGTCGTACAGGAAATCCAGGTAATCTCGTACTGCTTCGATACGCTGTTTTGCATGAGTTCTGCCAACCATTTTGCATGCAGTTGGATGCAGGCGCATACCCGCATACTTTTTGGCTAAGGTTTCCCTGCTGAACCCTGCATCTGACACAAACCGAGAGATTTCGTTATCCGTCAGATACTGTGATTTGGGGCGCTGTTCTAGGCGGGAAATCAGATCGATGGATGAGAACGCGAGAAAGCCCTCAAATACCGCTAAGTGCTCAAGATACTTTTTAGTGGTTTCCAAGGCCCTGCCTGAGAGCTCGAGGGTTACGTACAGATTTGGGTAATAGACGGGGATGAGGTCTTGCACAAGCAGCTTTCTTCGCGCAGCATTCACCACTTGCTCGATAACTTTATAACCCACATCAACCCCCCGAAACTTAACTTTTTTAACTATAATAACGAACGGGAATTTTGAAAAGAAAAACTTAACTTTTATTTTTCCGATTCGAGCGCTTATCATTACCCTCAAAGCCGCACGACAAATGACTTAAAGGCAAACTAGATTATGTCCAAAGGTGACAAGACAGGTAAAACAGGTTCTTACGTATACAGCATGAACCGCGTGGGCAAGGTAGTTCCGCCCAAGCGTGAAATCCTCAAGGATATTTCCCTGAGTTTCTTCCCCGGTGCCAAAATCGGCGTACTCGGCCTCAACGGTTCGGGTAAATCCACGCTTCTACGCATTATGGCTGGCGTGGACCAGGATTACATTGGCGAAGCCCGCCCCCAGCCTGGCATCAATGTAGGTTACCTACCTCAGGAGCCGGAACTGGACGACAGCAAAACCGTGAAGGAAGTTGTTGATGAGGCCGTTGCCGACGTTCACAACGCCCTGGCCGAGCTGGATCAGGTTTACGCAGATTACGCAGAGCCAGATGCGGATTTCGATGCCTTGGCCAAAAAGCAGGGCAAGCTTGAAGCACTGATTCAGGCCACCGATGGCCACGATATAGAACGCAAAATGGAAGTGGCCGCAGACGCCCTGCGCCTGCCCGCCTGGGATCAACCGGTGAAAAACCTTTCTGGTGGTGAGCGTCGCCGGGTAGCCCTGTGCCGCCTGCTGCTCTCCGGTCCCGACATGCTGCTGCTGGACGAGCCAACCAACCACCTGGATGCGGAATCTGTGGCTTGGCTGGAGCGCTTTCTGCATGACTTCGAAGGTACCGTAGTTGCCATCACTCACGACCGCTACTTCCTCGATAATGTAGCGGGCTGGATTCTGGAACTGGATCGCGGCCAGGGCATTCCGTTTGAAGGCAACTACAGCCAGTGGCTGGAAAACAAAGAGCAGCGCCTGGCCACCGAAGCCAAGCAAGAAGCCTCACGCCAGAAGACGATCAAGCAAGAGTTGGAGTGGGTGCGCACCAACGCCAAAGGCCGCCAGTCCAAGAGCAAGGCCCGCCTGGCTCGCTTTGAAGAAATGAGTTCCCAGGAGTTTCAGAAGCGCAACGAGACCAACGAACTGTATATCCCGCCTGGTCCGCGCTTAGGCGATAAAGTTATCGAAGTGGAAGGCATCAGCAAAGCTTTCGGCGATCACCTGCTTTACGAAAATGTTTCCTTCAGCATACCGCCAGGCGCGATCGTTGGCATCATTGGTGGTAACGGCGCAGGTAAATCCACCCTGTTCCGCATGATCGCGGGCCAAGACCAGCCAAACTCCGGCACCATCACCGTGGGCGAAACCGTGAAACTGGCTTATGTGGATCAGAGCCGCGACCTGGACGGATCCAAAACCGTTTGGGAACTGCTCAGCGATGGCCAAGACATTATTAAGGTGGGCAACTATGAAACCCCATCAAGAGCCTATG
This sequence comes from Marinobacter sp. AC-23, assembly GCF_001858325.1. Lineage (GTDB taxonomy): Bacteria > Pseudomonadota > Gammaproteobacteria > Pseudomonadales > Oleiphilaceae > Marinobacter. Next base: position 177,632 of record NZ_MBPP01000078.1, on the reverse strand, counting down.
CAGGCCGCTATAACTTCAAAGGTTCGGACCAGCAAAAACGGGTAGGCGACCTGTCTGGCGGTGAGCGTAATCGCCTGCACTTGGCAGCACTGCTAAAAGAAGGCGGCAACGTACTACTGTTGGACGAACCTACCAACGACCTGGACGTGGAAACCCTACGCGCCCTGGAAGAAGCTCTACTGAACTTCCCCGGTTCGGCCATGGTTATTTCGCACGACCGGTGGTTTCTGGACCGTGTAGCCACGCACATTCTGGCATTTGAGGATGATGGTGAGGTTATCTACTACGAAGGCAACTTCAGCGACTACGACGAAGACCACAAGAAGCGCAAAGGGGATTCCGCCATGGTACCCCAGCGCATGAAATACAAGAAGCTGGCCTGATGGCAAAAGCCAAAACCGCTTACGTCTGCACTGAGTGCGGCGCAGACTATTCCAAATGGCAGGGCCAGTGCACGGCCTGCCAGACGTGGAATACCGTCAGCGAAGTAAGAGGCGTTAGCGGTAATGCGAAAGGCGCCCGAGGCGTGCGTTTTGAAGGCTTTGCTGGCAGTTTGTCCGCGGTGCAAAGTCTGGACGACGTAAGCCTTGCTGAGCAAGAACGCATTAGCACCGGCATGCAGGAGTTCGACCGGGTTCTTGGTGGCGGTCTTGTGGAAGGTTCCGCCGTACTGATGGGTGGCCACCCAGGTGCTGGCAAGAGCACTCTGCTACTTCAAGCCGTTTGCCACTTGGCCGCCAGCGTTCCCGCGCTGTATGTAACCGGTGAGGAATCCCTGCAGCAGGTTGCCATGCGCGCCAAACGCTTGGGATTACCTACCAAAGACCTGAAAATGCTCTCCGAGACCAGTGTTGAGCGGCTCATACAGGTCGCAGAAGCGGAAAAGCCACGAATTTTGGTGGTGGACAGTATTCAGGTGATGCACGTGGCGGATACAGAATCCGCTCCCGGCTCGGTTTCCCAGGTTCGCGAAAGCGCGGCGTATCTGACCCGCTTTGCCAAGCAAACGGGCACTATTTTGTTTCTGGTGGGCCATGTCACCAAGGACGGCAGCCTCGCCGGCCCCAAGGTGCTGGAGCACATGATTGACTGCTCTATTCTACTCGAAGGCTCCAGCGACAGCCGTTACCGCACCCTGCGGGGCATCAAGAACCGCTTCGGCGCAGTGAATGAGCTGGGCGTATTCGCCATGCTGGAACAGGGCCTGAAAGAAGTAAAAAACCCCAGTGCCATCTTCCTGAACCGTGGCGAAGAAGCGGCGCCGGGCAGTGTGGTTATGGTGGTTTGGGAAGGCACCCGGCCTATGCTGGTGGAAATTCAGGCGCTGGTGGACATGGCCCAGGGCGGATACCCTCGGCGCGTGGCGGTTGGTCTGGATCAGAACCGCTTAGCCATGCTTCTGGCGGTGTTGCACCGGCACGGCGGTTTGCATGTGTCGGATCAGGATGTGTTTGTGAATGTGGTGGGTGGCGTGAAGGTTAACGAGACCAGCGCTGACTTGGCGTTGTTGGCGGCCATTGTGTCTTCGTTCCGCGATCGTGCCCTGCCCCAGGATCTGGTGATTTTTGGGGAAGTGGGGTTGTCGGGGGAAATTCGCCCGGTACCCAGTGGTCAGGAGCGAATTAACGAGGCCGCGAAGCATGGGTTTACTCGCGCTTTAGTGCCCAAAGCCAACGCGCCACGCAAAGCTACTGCGGGGATGAAGGTTATTCCTGTGACCAAGCTTAGTGAGGCTATTACGGCTCTGGAGGAGCTTTAGAGCCTGCCCCCACACTTTGAGCCTCGGTGCATGGACAGCACTGAAAGGCGCATTCCAAAAACCGCTACGAGCACATCCTTGTGCGCTTGTCTCCGGCCGTCCATGGCCTACGACATTTTTGGAATGCGCCTTTCAGTGCTGTCCGCGAGCTCACAGTTTGCCCTCATCTAAGACACTCTCAAACCGATTAGCCAATCAGGTGCGCGAACTCCCGCTCCAGAAGAACCTGATCTCCCAGATTCAACTCCACCAAACGCTTGAGATGCGTAGCGCTGTCCAGATCGATGTACTGGCATTTAAAACCCAACCTGTGCGCCTCGATATGTTTTAACTCAACAGCCATAACAATACCCGCCTGTCCGTCATCAAGATGAATAATCACTTCACAAGGCTGGCTCAGCGGCACATCCCATCCCTCAGGCCGTTTGACCAAGATACCTTTTAGCGAAATATCCAACACCTCCGTTGCCCAGACGTTTTCAAAGGCATGTAGTTCGCATGGGGCATCAAAGCTTATGCGATGGAACTGTCGCTTTTCTGAGGTTTTGGCGGTCAAGGGGCGGCTCCTTTTATCGTCGGCATCATCTAACATGACTATAGACCGTGAGGAGGTGCCGTTCCAGAGTAGTTCTGCCAAAGGGGAGGGATTACGAGAAGGCGCGCTGAAAAGATAAGCGCGGGGGTTGAGCCTTCGATTCCAAAAATGTCGGAGGCCATGGACGGCCGGAGACAAGCGCACATGGATGTGCTCGTAGCGGTTTTTGGAACCGAAGGCTCAACCCCCGCTTCCCGGCGCTAATAGGCCAGGAAACGAGGACAGCAATTACTAACGGTGGTACTCCGGGCTCAATTCAACAACCGCCTCAATGAACGCTTTGGCGTTATCAGGGTTCACTTCGGGCGTAATGCCGTGGCCGAGGTTAAAGATGTGACCCGGGCCTGAGCCATAGCGGCGCAGAATATCGCCCACTTCTTCGCGAATCCGGGCCGGTGGCGCGTAGAGCATGGTGGGGTCCATGTTGCCCTGCAAAGCCACACGATCACCTACTCGAGCGCGCGCATCGCCAATGTCTGTGGTCCAGTCCAAGCCAACGGCATCTGCGCCCGTATCAGCGATAGATTCAAGCCATTGACCGCCATTTTTAGTGAACAGAATCACCGGAACACGGCGCCCGTCGTTCTCACGAATCAGGTTATCCACGATTTTTTGCATGTAACGCAGTGAAAACTCTTCGTACGCCCAGCTGCTGAGTACACCGCCCCAGGTATCAAAAATCTGAACCGCCTGGGCTCCTGCTTTAATTTGGCCGTTAAGATAATCAATGATCGTGTCCGCAAGATGATCCAGCAGGCGGTGCATAACTTCCGGCTCGCTGTACATAAGCTTTTTGGCTTCACGGAAGTCCTTGGAACCGCTGCCTTCAACCATATAGGTTGCCAGCGTCCACGGGCTACCGGAGAAGCCAATCAGGGGAACGCTACCGTTGAGCGCGCCACGGATGGTAGAAACGGCGTTCATCACATAATCAAGATCGACTTCTGCCTTAATGGTCGGCAGTGCATCCACATCCGCCTTGGAGCGAATGGTGTGCTTAAACTTGGGGCCTTCACCGGTTTCAAAATACAGCCCAAGACCCAGAGCATCCGGAATGGTCAGAATATCCGAGAACAGAATCGCGGCATCCAGCGGAAAACGCTCAAGCGGCTGAAGAGTTACCTCACACGCCAGCGGAGTGTTCTTGCACAAGCTGAGAAAGTCACCCGCCTTCTCCCGGGTAGCGCGATACTCGGGTAGATAACGGCCTGCCTGGCGCATCATCCATACCGGGGTACGATCAACAGGCTGGCGCATAAGAGCGCGCAGTAAGCGGTCATTCTTCAACTCGGTCATAAGGATCCCAGCATTGTCTCTTTCAGATGGTCTTAATGGAACGGGAGCAATGATACCCCGTTTGCCATAATAAAAAAGGCCGGCTTACCCTTAGCAAGCCGGCCTGATGAACCAGAGCAACGCAACTATCAGATATCCAGATAATCCATGATGCCCTCAGCCGCCTGACGGCCTTCCCAGATCGCCGTAACAACAAGATCCGAGCCGCGCACCATATCGCCGCCAGCAAAGATCTTCGGATTGCTCGTTTGGAAACCGTATTCTGCATTTTCCGGGGCGGTTACCCGGCCAGAATCGTCAGTATTGATTGCAAGCTCGTCAAACCAGTCCGCCGGGCTCGGGCGGAAGCCAAAGGCGACCAAGACAGCATCTGCAGGGATGACCTCTTCACTACCGGGAACTACTTCCGGGCGGCGACGGCCATTTTCATCCGGCTCACCCAGTTGCGTCGACACTACTTTTACGCCTTCAACCTGATCTTCACCAACGATAGCAATAGGCTGACGATTAAACAGGAAGGTCACACCCTCTTCCTTTGCATTCGACACCTCACGGCGTGAACCAGGCATGTTGGCTTCATCGCGACGATAAGCGCATGCCACACTCTCGGCCTGCTGACGAATGGAGGTGCGGTTGCAGTCCATGGCAGTGTCACCACCGCCTAGCACTACAACGCGCTTGCCTTTCATATCAATGAAATCCGCTGCGTCTTTTTCAAAACCCAGGCGCCGGTTTACATTGGACACCAGGAACGGCAATGCATCGTGCACCCCAGGCAAGTCTTCACCCGGAAAGCCACCCTTCATGTACGTATAAGTACCCATGCCCATAAACACCGCGTCGTACTCATCGAGGATGTCCTGCAACTGAACGTCTTTACCCACTTCGGTGGACAGGCGGAACTCCATACCCATTTCTTCAAACACCTGGCGCCGCCGGGTCATCACGGACTTTTCCAGCTTGAACTCGGGAATACCAAAGGTCAGCAAACCGCCGATCTCCGGGTAGATATCAAATACCACCGGCTTTACGCCATTGCGAACCAGCACATCCGCGCAGCCCAGACCCGCAGGCCCGGCGCCGATCACCGCCACTTTCTTGTCGGTCCATTTAACCGCAGACATGTCTGGCTTCCAGCCCAAGGCGAAGGCGGTATCGGTGATGTACTTCTCCACCGAGCCAATAGTAACGGCACCAAATCCGTCATTAAGAGTGCAGGCGCCCTCGCACAAGCGATCTTGCGGACAAACGCGGCCGCACACCTCAGGTAGCGAGTTGGTTTGGTGACACAAATCAACGGCCTTCATGATATTGCCCTCGGCAACCAACTTCAGCCAGTTAGGAATGTAGTTGTGCACCGGGCACTTCCATTCACAATAAGGGTTACCGCACTCCAGGCACCGATGGGACTGAGACGATGCGTTATCGGCGGTATACGGGCGATAGATCTCGCCAAACTCTTTTTTGCGCTTCTTCGCGGGGACTTTCTTTGGGTCTACCCGCCCCACTTCCACAAATTGAAAATCGTTACCAAGTCGTTCTTTCATGTTGACGTTCTCATCAGCTCAATATCGACAAGGGCTGCTCGTACCGGCAACCCTGCACCCTCGCAAGTAATCAGAGTTAACGCACCGAGTTATTCGGGGCGCGCACGGGTACTTGCCAATAGGCTGCCCAAACTTGCAGCTTTGGGTTTCACCAGCCAGAAGCGGCCAATGTAGTCGTCGAAATCTTCAAGGATATGCGCAGCCCAGGCACTGCCGGTTTCCGAGATATGCTCTCGAATCACACTGCGCAGATGGTTACGGTACGCCTCCATTTCTTCCCGGGAAACACGTTGAATTTCCACCAGCTCATGGTTGTATTTATCAACAAAGGTATTGTCCATATCCAGCACATAGGCAAACCCGCCGGTCATGCCCGCACCAAAGTTGGCGCCAGTAGAGCCCAGCACGGTCACCAAACCGCCGGTCATGTACTCACAGCAGTGATCGCCTGCGCCTTCAACAACCGAGTGGGCGCCAGAGTTGCGAACCGCGAAGCGCTCGCCAGCTGTACCTGCTGCAAACAGTTTGCCGCCAGTGGCCCCGTACAAACAGGTGTTGCCGATAATCGCTGTATTCTGGGACTCGAAAGCGCTACCTCGGGGTGGCTTGACCACCAGCTTGCCGCCAGTCATGCCCTTGCCAACATAATCATTGGCGTCACCCTCAAGAATCAGGTTAAGCCACCGACGTTCCACACCCCAAAACTCTGGCCGGCAGTGCCCACAAGATCCAGCGTGATCGGCGCATCGACCATACCCTGATTGCCGTGCCTCGCGGCAATCTCACCGGAAAGGCGGGCACCAATTGAGCGATCACAGTTGGTCACCCGGTAATTCCAGGCCCCTCCGGTTTTGCCCTCGATCGCAGGTGTGGTTGCCGTGAGCATGCGCTCCGCCAGCAAGCCCTGATCGAACGGCAGGTTGCGTTCAATTTGGCAGGTTTGAGGCTTGTCAGCCGGAATGTGATCGTTGGAAATCAGCCGCGTTAGATCCAATTTTTTCTGGCGCTCGGTATCACCGGGCAATCGCACAAGAAGATCAACACGCCCGACAAGCTCTTCCAGGGTACGAACCCCCAGCTTAGCCATCCACTCGCGGGTTTCTTCCGCTACAAAACGGAAGAAGTTCATGGCCATTTCCACGGTGCCTTTGAAGTGTTCTTTGCGTAGGTGCTCGTTCTGCGTTGCGACGCCGGTTGCACAGTTATTCAGGTGGCAAATGCGCAGATATTTACACCCAATCGCCACCATAGGTGTGGTGCCAAAGCCAAAACTCTCGGCTCCAAGAATGGCCGCTTTCACTACATCCAGGCCAGTTTTGATACCCCCATCCGTTTGCAGACGAATTTTTCCACGCAAATCATTAGCGCGCAGCGCCTGCTGGGTTTCGGCTAGCCCGAGCTCCCAAGGCGAGCCTGCGTAGCGAATAGACGCCAGCGGGCTTGCTGCGGTGCCGCCATCGTAGCCAGAGATTGTAATCAGATCGGCATAAGCCTTTGCGACACCCGCTGCAATCGTGCCAACACCCGGCTCCGAGACAAGCTTTACCGAGACCAGCGCCTGCGGGTTGACTTGCTTCAGATCAAAGATCAGCTGCGCAAGATCTTCGATCGAGTAGATATCGTGATGCGGCGGCGGAGAAATCAAGGTTACGCCAGGCACCGAGTAACGCAGGCGCGCGATCAGCTCATTAACCTTGCCACCGGGAAGCTGTCCACCCTCGCCCGGCTTGGCGCCCTGGGCAACCTTGATTTGCATGACATCGGCACTGCGCAGGTACTCTGCGGTTACGCCAAAGCGGCCGGAGGCTACCTGTTTGATCTTGGATCGCTTTACGGTGCCATGGCGAGCCGGGTCTTCACCGCCCTCACCTGAATTGGAGCGGCCACCCAGGGTGTTCATCGCCACCGCCAGCGCTTCATGCGCTTCGGGTGACAGAGCACCAAGGGACATGGCTGCGGAATCAAATCGTGTAAAGATTTGCTCCACCGGCTCAACCTCAGAAACTCCGATGGCTTTTATACCCTCGCGGAAACCGAACAGATCCCGCAGCGTGGCAACCGGGCGCTCATTGACCAGTGCTGCGTATTCCTTGTAGTGACCATAATCGCCTGAGGTAACTGCATCCTGCAACTTGCCAACGACATCAGGATTAAACGCATGGTACTCCTGGCCATGAATATATTTCAGCAAGCCACCCGGTGAAACCGGCTTGCGCGGCTTCCAGGCATTAAATGCCAGCTGCTCCTGATCCTGCTGAAAATCAATAAACCCTGCACCCTGAATACGACAAGGCACACCTTTGAAGCACAGGTTAGCAACATCATCCGCAAGGCCAATCGCTTCAAAAAGCTGCGCGCCACGGTACGAAGCGATGGTGGAAATGCCCATCTTGGACAAAATTTTCAGCAGTCCCTTATTGATGCCTTTGCGGTAGTTGTTCTTCGCTTGGATGGGATCCATCAGCACTTCGCCGGTACGAATCAGATCATTCAGCACCTGGTAGGCCAAATACGGGTAGACGGCGGTGGCACCGAAACCGAACAACACCGCAAAATGGTGAGGATCCCGGGCCCAGCCTGTTTCCACGATGATATTGGAATCACACCGTAAACGCTTTTCCGACAACCGGTGATGAACGGCTCCGGTTGCCATCAGAGAGCTCACCGGCAACTCGCCTTGCTTAAGGTCTTTATCCGAGAGAATCAGGAGTACTTTTCCACTAAGTACCGCTTGCTCAGCCTCATCACAAATGCGGTCAATTGCCTGCTCCAACCCCAATTCAGGAAGGTAACTCATAGAAATCTGAGCAACCGAAAAGCCCGGCCGGTCGTTGTTAGCAATCCGAAGAAATTTGGCCGGTGACAATACGGGGGTAGTAAGGATGATCCTGTCAGCGTGCTCGGCAGTTTCCTCGAATACGTTACGTTCGGCGCCAAGACAGGTTTCCAGGGACATCACGACCGCTTCCCGCAAAGGATCAATCGCCGGGTTAGTCACTTGGGCAAACTTCTGGCGGAAATAATCCGCAACGTGGCGAACCTTGCTGGACAACACCGCCATGGGCGTGTCGTCTCCCATGGAGCCAACAGCCTCTTGGGCATTTTCTGCCAGTGGACGCAAAATCTGATCACGCTCTTCGTAAGACACCAGAAACATCTTCTGGTGCACCAGCAACTCATCCGCATCCATCAACCGGAATTCTGGCGTATCCTGGTTCAGGGTTGTTTCTACTCGCAGTGCGTTTTCACGCAACCAACGTTTGTAAGGCTGTGCTGTCTTTAGTCGCTGATCGATATCCGAGGTATGCAAGACCTCACCGGTTTCGGTATCGATAGCAAGCATTTGGCCAGGCCCTACGCGGCCTTTTGCCACCACGTTCTCTGGCTGATAGCTGTATGTGCCAATTTCCGACGCCAAGGTAATGAAATCATCGTCGGTAACTACCCACCGCGCCGGTCTCAGGCCGTTGCGATCCAGCATACACACGGCGTAACGGCCATCCGACATAACCAGCCCTGCGGGGCCATCCCAGGGCTCCATATGCATGGAGTTGTATTCGTAGAAGGCTCGTAAGTCAGAATCCATCGTGTCGACATTCTGCCAAGCCGGTGGAATCATCATCCGCGCAGCACGGAACAGATCCACACCGCCCGCCAGTAGGATTTCCAGCATGTTATCCATGCTGGAAGAGTCGGAGCCAGCCAAGTTGACGAGAGGCTGCAGAGTTTGCAAATCGGGCAGGCTTGGGGAGCTGAATTTGGCAGCCCGCGCAATGGCCCAATTACGGTTGCCGTCGATGGTGTTGATTTCGCCGTTATGGGCCAGATAGCGAAACGGCTGCGCCAAAGGCCAGCGTGGCATGGTGTTAGTGGAGAAACGCTGGTGGAACACGCAAATGGCGGTGGCGAAATCAGGATCGCCCAGATCTTTATAGAAATTCGCCAGATCCGCCGGCATCATCAAGCCTTTGTAGGCGAGCGTGCGATGGGAAAGACTGCATATATAGAACTCAGGATCGTCAGCCATATCACGCTCGGCATGGCGGCGCCCGACAAACAGGCTGATGGCAAACTCCTGTTCCGATTTGGTAGCCGGCGTAACGAATACCTGCTCTATCCGAGGCATGCACTCCAAAGCCATCGGGCCCAAGCAGCTGTCATCAACCGGCACTTCACGCCAGCCCATAACGTCAAGGCCCTGCTCAACCAGTCGCTTTTCAAGCGCAGCGCGCCCACTGGCAGCTTTGCCCGGCTCTGGGCTCAGAAAAACCTGGCCCACGGCAAACAACCCGTCGAGCTCTTCATCAAACGCTGATTTGGCCGCTTTTCTAAGAAACGCCACGGGGCTTTGAATAAGCAGGCCGCAGCCATCACCGGTTTTTCCGTCAGCCGCAATCCCGCCCCGGTGAGTCATGCATGTCAGCGACTCGATGGCAGTCTGCAATAATGCGTGACTGGCGTTGCCTTTCATATGGGCAATCAAACCAAACCCGCAGTTATCCTTGAATTCATCTGGGTGATACAAGCCTGAGACCATAAGTGCCCTTTTGCATATAAATGCTGTTCAATCAGAGACTTCTGCACCAAAACGGCGCACAAAAATCGACCGACGTTAAAAAAATGGGCAGATGATTCTACACACGTAGAATTACTTACTCAAATAGCTTTGACAATATTTATTTGGAGAGGTTTCGTCGCCTCAGGCCTTTCCCGAGACGAAACAGGGAGTTACTGCCTATTTACTGTAGTTCACAGACCTTCAGTTGTACGCACCCAAGGCGTGCGCGAAATTAGTGCATCAGGGAGTCGAGACGCCGCCTTTTGGGCATCTTCCTTAGATGAATAGTTTCCATAGAGCACCATGAACCAGGCTTCGCTCTTACGCTCGCCCAACGTATAGACCATTTCATCAAGCGAGGGGTAGCGGGAAATAACGTTGAGAGCCGTTTGCTCCAGGTTTCCCGCTACCAGCTGAATCGTCCAGCCCTCGCTGCGGCTGCGCAACTGCTCAATGTCCACGTATTTGTTTGCGTTTTCAGGCACGAATCCAGGCTCAGGCTCAGGCTCAGGCTCAGGCTCAGGCTCAGGCTCAGGCTCAGGCTCAGGCTCAGGCTCAGGCTCAGGCTCAGAAACAGAATCCAACGGCACGGTTTCCTCTGTCAATGGCGAAGGCGATTCGACTGGCACGTCACCTTCGAGCGTTTCGGGGCCAATGGTAATACTCTTTCGCACCTGCTCAGGTTCTGGAACCGCTTCGATCTCCACAGCCACTGTTTCATCATACTGCTGGGATACGAACCACCAAGAGCCAGCCAAAAGCAAGAGTGCCAGCGCAGGCAAGCGAAGCGCCCTGAAGTCGATACGACGAGCAGGTTTTTGCTTTAAAGAATTGGAGACAATATCTAACCAGATGCCGGGTGTAACTCTTTGCAACCGCGAAAAGCTGCCTTGACTAAGGTCGTATATTCTCGCAAGTCTGGCAGAGCTCAGGAGCTCATTCACTTTTCCGCCCGCTTTATGTACTCGCGGTTCCAGGTACAAGAACACCTCGCCCTTGGTAAGCGGTCGCAGATGAATTTGGTGTATAGATACCGACGAATCCTCAAGGCCTAGCAGCGTGACAAGACGATCCTCCCCGGCAAACACCGGAACCGCTGCTTTGGCGCGATCCGCAGCCAGAAAGCCACCCAGGATCAGCCGGAGAAGCTCAGGGGGCGCGCGATCGGCATCATCAATGAGCAACACCATGCGCTGCCCCTTAACAACTCGCCCTTCAGACCAACGAAAAAAGCGATAGACAGCTTCGCGCGAATTATCATCCGCGTTGGCCCCGGAGCGCGCAACCTGTTTAAGATCTCGTGCTAATGCACTCGAACTTGTCATAGCCGCGGCAGGCAGGCGATGAAAGCCTAACCGTGATGATTCGCTGCGCACCAACTCAGCCAGCAACCGGCTCTTACCAGAGCCCGGAGCGCCTGTGAGCAGCAAAGCCATATCACCAAACCCACAAAGATGGCGAAGAGCCTCCAAGGCGTGATGGCGCATGCCATCCGGAAAGAAAGGTGTCTCCATTTCCAATGGATTCTCTCTTAGACCGTATCGCTGCTGTAGCCTGGGAAACAACCCTCCACCATCCAGGCTGTTGAAGCTGTCGTCAGTCACTAAAAACCTCTGCCGTTCAATGTTACAACCTCACTTTTCCTGCTGGCAGAATGCCTTTAACGTTGCGGCTAGGTTTTCCGAAGTAGCCTCCGATGTAACCACCGCGTCGCCTACGGAACGGAGCAATACAAGCCTCAACCGGCCGTCGATGTTTTTCTTGTCAACGGCCATCAAGCTCATGAAATCCGCAGGCGTCATTTGAGACGGGGGCCGCGCAGGCAGGCCTGCCCTATCCACAATGTCTACGATGCGACGGTAATCAGCCGAGCTTATCAAGCCTTCCCGGGCCGACAAGTCGGCAGCCATGATCATACCCATACCCACTGCTTCTCCATGCAACCAGTTGCCGTAGCCGGCGAAGGTCTCAATGGCGTGACCAAAGGTATGACCAAGATTCAGAGTAGCCCGGAGCCCGTTCTCACGCTCATCCAAGGCCACAACGTCCGCCTTGCAGGCGCATGAGCGCAATATGGCTTCTGCCAGAGCCTTGCTGTCGCCGGCCACCAAAAGCTCGATGGTCTCTTCCAACCAGCCAAGAAAGGCTGTATCCCTAATCAGGCCGTACTTTATTACCTCAGCAAGCCCTGCAGATACCTCTCTCGGTGGCAGGGTCTTAAGCGTATCCGTATCAATCAATACCGCTTCTGGCTGATGGAAAGCCCCAACCATGTTTTTCCCAAGCGGGTGGTTAATGCCAGTTTTACCACCCACAGACGAATCAACCTGAGATAACAACGTGGTTGGGATCTGTATGAATGGAACACCGCGCTGGTAAGACGCTGCCGCAAACCCCGTCATGTCACCCACAACACCGCCGCCCAGAGCCACCAGTGTGGTTTTTCGAGTGTGTTGCTTCTCTAGCAAGGCATCAAAAATCAGGTTCAGCGTCTGCCAGTCTTTATGTTTTTCGCCATCAGGCAGCAACACGGCATCCACCGTTTTGCCGGGAAAACTGGCTTTGGCTTTCTCCAGATACAAGGGGCCAACCAGATCATTAGTTACAATCATTACCTGGGAGCCGTACACGTAACCGGAAAGGTCGTACGCCCCTAGCATGCCTTCGCCGATCATGATGGGGTAACTGCGTTCTCCCAGATCAACCGGCAGTTCATGAAGCAGTTTATACATGGTTACGGCCCTCCTTTCGCACTTGTCTTTGTTGTCGCGGCGTTTTCGGATTCATTCGATTAACAAGCTGGCGAACAACAAGCCGGGGGCTCTTGCGATCTGTAAACATAATAATATCGGCAAGCTCCGTGTATAGCGGATCCCTGAGCGCAAACAGCCGGCGCAAAACGCCTTCGGGGTCGTCGTTCTGCAGCAAGGGGCGATTGCGATCTTTACGCGTGCGCTCTACTTGCTGTTCTATCGACGTGCGTAGGTAAATAACGACCGAATCTTTTTTCAGAAGCGGGTGGTTTTCGGTTCGCATGACCGCGCCGCCGCCGGTGGCCAGAACGGTCTCGGGCTCCGCAGACAGCTCGTCCAGCATCGCTGTCTCACGCTGCCGAAACCCAGCCTCGCCCTCAACATCGAATATCCAGGGAATATTTGCTCCACAACGCTCTTCAATGATCCGATCAGAATCAAGGAAGCGGTACGCCAGCTCACGGGCAAGCATCCGGCCAATGGTACTTTTACCGGCGCCCATAGGGCCAACCAAGACAACGCGTTTGGGCAAAGACATAACTTCCGCTCAATAATGTTCAGGCGGGTGAGAATATCACAGGGCTACAGATTGCATAAGCTTCAGCGTGAGTATCACGGGACATGCAGACACAAAAAAGCCGCCGGTTTATCGCGGCGGCTTTTCTTCCTGAAACCCTATTACTGAATCAGGTCGTTCTTGATGATCTTCGGTGTAATGAAGATCAGCAGCTCACTTCGCTCGTTAATTTTCTCAGTGCGCTTAAACAAACGCCCAAGGTAAGGAATATCTCCAAGGAACGGTGTCTTTGTGGTTTGGGTGGCGACTTCTGACTGGAAAATACCGCCCAGAACCACCGTTTCACCGTTACCAACCAATACCTGCGTCGTCACCTCATTGGTGTTGATGGAAGGAATACCCCCCGTTACTTCGCCACGGGAATCCTGATTAACCATCAAATCCATAATGATCTTGTCGTCCGGTGTGATCTGCGGCGTCACTTCCAAAGACAACACGGCTTCTTTAAATGACACAGAGGTAGCGCCACTGGACGAGGCTTCCTGGTATGGAATTTCTTCGCCCGACTTGATGGAGGCTGTCTGGCGATCCGCGGTTACCACTCGCGGCTGAGATACGACCTCTGCCTGGCCGTCAGTTTCAAGCGCTGACAACTCCAGATCTACCAGGAAGTTGTCGCTGCCCCAGCCTACTGCGAATGAAGAAGCGCCTTCGCCGGTTACACCAAGGTCAACAGCCAGCGCGCCCGGGAACGTAATGCCACCCGTACCGCCACCTGCGGCATCACGCGCTTCTCCCGAAGCACTTTGAGAACCGCCCACCGAAAACACGTTATCCCCGCTCACATCGTAGCCTGCACCACCCCAGCGCACACCAAGGTTTTCCGCCACGTTAGTTTGCGCGCGCACAATGCGGGCCTCAATAGATACCTGACGAACCGGAACGTCCCAAGTAGCCACAAGGCGACGAATCTCCTCTAGTTTCCCGGTGCTTTCACGAACGCTGATGGTATTCGTGCGAACGTCGGAGGACACAAAGCCACGATCGGAGATCAGCTCTTTGTCTTCCTTAATCAGCGCAACAATATCAGCCGCTTTGGCGTAGTTAACCTGAACAATGTCCAGCCGAACCGGTGCAAGTTCTGCAATTTGCTTGGTGGTTTCAAGCTCAAGCTTCTCACGAGCGGCTATCTCATCGGCCGGCGCAACCAGCAACACGTTACCGATTTGGCGTTTGTCCAGCCCCTTGGTTTTTAGAATAAGATCAAGCGCCTGATCCCAGGGTACATTCTGCAAGCGCAGAGTAATGCTGCCGCCTACTGTGTCACTGGCCACCAGATTCAGCCCGGTAAAGTCAGCGATAAGCTGCAGCACAGAGCGCACTTCAATATCCTGAAAGTTCAAGGAAAGCTTTTCGCCAGAGTACGGGAATTTCTCCTCACGGCGTGACTCTGCTTCTTCTTCAGTAAGCTTTTCAACACTCACTGTGAACTGGTTTCCCGACTGATAAGCAATGTAGTCGTAGTTGCCTTCCGGACGAATCTCAACCACTGCATTACCGCCTTCAACAAAGGTGTCAATGCGGCTTACAGGTGTTGCAAAGTCAGTGACATCCAAGCGGCGGCGCAGATCAGCCGGCACGGAAATGCCATCCATGGTAAGTCGAATTTTGCCACCCAGCTCAGATAGGTCAACAGGTGTTCTAGGGCTGCCCAGATCTACGATAACCCGGCCTTCGCCGTTTTTACCCCGGCGAAAATCAACGCCAGCCAGTGTGTCAGGCGCAGAGGTCGACTGCGTGGCCGCGGCTGCCCCCGTTGAACTGGCCTCAACCGGAGCGGCACCGGAATCACTGCCAATGGTCATCACAAGAGAGTCGTTATTTCGAACGGTCTCGTAAGGCACAAGCTCAATCAGATTAAAAATCAGGCGAGTGCGATCCTTTGTCTCTACCACGGTCATGCTCTGGGCATTACCGGATCCCAAAGGGATACTTCGGCTGTTGAGGCCGCTGACGGTGTCGTTCAAATCCACCGCAATGCGTGCTGGACGCTCGATGGTATAACCCGATGGCTCGGGTGGCTGACCATCAAATTTAAGTGTCACTTCCAAGCGCTCTCCTGGTAGCGACGAAAACGACACGTCTTCCAACGTGACCGCATTGGCCAGGCCGGATAACAACCCAAAAGCAATTACGCTGACGTATACATTGAGTTTTCTGAACATCGCTAGCCTCGACCCCGAACTTTTTTGTATATGCATTTTTCTTTCATTCTTCATCTAGCCGCTCCTTAGCCTGCGTCTTCGTCTAGGGTCAGAGAGCGAGGACGCTCTACCCAACCACCCCGGCCATTGGGAACGATTTCGATAAGCTCAATACGGGTTTCACTCACACCAATAATACGGCCATAGCTCTGCCCCATGAAATTCCCGGAACGAACCCGGTGTATGCCGCCGGTGTTATCCCGGATCAGCGCAAACAAATTTCCTGAAAGACCCTGGAGCGTGCCCACCATATCGAGCCCCTTAAGATCAAAGTTCTCAAGCACCTCCTTTGGCCGATCCAGATTAGGTTCAACATCACTTATTGGCTTTTCATCGATCATCGTCAGCTGAACATCGATTGGCGCCTCGAACGGTGCCCTTCGGTCTGCAGCCGAATAACTGAAGGCCTCGTAAGCGCTGAACTCAGGTAACGGTTCGACATGCCCTCGAGGCTTTGCTCGAGTGTCTGCCATGAACTTGTCAAGGTCAGAAAAACCACTGCCCTGGGAACAGGCTGTCAGGAGTGACACCAGACAAACACCCAGCCAGGCCTTTCCCGCATGCTTTGCTGCCATGCTCATTCTCCAGCCCGGTAGCGGTATGTTCGGGCAACAACCTGCATATCAAGTTGCTCGCCGTCTCCGCCAGTTGGTTTAATGGTTAAATCGTGCAGAGTCACGATTCGTGGAAGGCTTGCGACACTGCTTACAAACGATGCCAGCTCGTGATAAGAGCCTGAAACACGGATATTGATCGGCAGTTCGGAATAGAAGTCACGCTTTTGCTCAGACTGAAGCTTTACTTCTTGAAGAGCCAAACCGTTACCCAGAGCCGTATTGGTAATATCTTCCAGTAGGCCTGGGACTTCGGTTTCACTTGGCAACTGTCGCACAAGCGCACCGAACGTTTCTTCCATCTCTACCATCTGCGCCTTGAAAACCTCGATATTCGCTACCCGGTAGGCCTTTTCCTCATATTTTTTGCGCAAATCCTGCTCGGTCTTTTCAACCCGGTCGAGCTGTACGTACTGATCCTTGATAAAGAACCAGTAACCGCCACCCATGATCAGACCAAAAATGATCAGCACGACAATAGCCTTGATAGGTGCCGGCCAAATGCCAGCGTTGTTTACATCAAGGTCATTGATATCAAATTCATTGAGGCTTTTTAGTGAGTCCGCGAGGCTCATTACTTATCCTCCCCTTCGGGCTCTGGTGTTTTTTGATTAACGGTCATGGTGAATTGACTGTACCCCGCTCGCCGGCTATCCGCCGATGATACATTTGAGAGATTCGGCTGGTGAACCAGTCGGATTCATCAAACTGCCGCATGAGTGTTGATACTCGGCTATTCGATTCTGCCATGCCAACAATGCTCACTCGGTCACCCGTTCTCTTCAGGTCTGTGTAGAAAAGGCCGTCGGGCAACGTGCGCACCAGTTCGTCAAACACACGAACAATCACAGGGCGCTTACCCTGCAAATCCTGGATAACCTTCATGCGAGCCAGCAGTTCATCACGCTTGCGCTTGAGGCTTTCAATCTCACGAATCTGCTCATCCAGTTTTTTGGTGGCCGATTCAATGTAGGCATTTCGGGACTGCTGATACGCAACACCGCTGTCCAGATCCGAACTCCACAGAAATGTGAGGCCACCGGCAATGATGGCGGCCCCTAAAATCATCACAACAAACTGCTTCTGCTTCTCTGCTCTAAGCTCTTCGCGCCAAGGCCTGAGGTTAATTGTTGCCATTAGTCGAAGCTCCTCATTGCCAGGCCACAGGCAATCATCAGCGAGGGAGCGTCGTTGCTCAGCGCCGATGCGTTAACCCTAGAACCGACCGACATTTCCGCAAAGGGGTTCGCGACCAGTGTCGGCGTTCCTGTTTTCTCTTCCACCATTTCTGTCAGCCCCTGAATCGAAGCAGTACCACCTGCGAGCACTACGTAGTCCACCGCATTGTACTGACTGGCTCCGAAAAAGAACTGGAGCGCACGCGCAACTTGCTGAACCACAGCCTCCCGGAACGGTGTAAGTACTTCGGAATCGTAATCGTCAGGCAGCCCACCTTGTTTCTTGGCAAGACCTGCTTCTTCAACAGACAAACCGTAGCGACGCTGGATCTCTTCGGTGAGCTGCTTGCCGCCAAAGATTTGCTCTCGGGTGTAGACCGTTTTGCCTTCAGCCAAAACACTCAACGTGGTCATCGTTGCGCCGACATCAACGACTGCCACCACAAGATCTTCGCCCTGAGAGTCAAGCTGAGACTCAATCAACGCGTAAGCACGCTCAAGCGCGTAGGCTTCTACGTCCACAATTTTAGTGTTGAGAGAGGCAATCTCGAGTGCGTCCTCACGGATGTCCACGTTTTCTTTGCGACACGCGGCCAAGAGCACGTCAACCTGATCCGGATTTGTTTCCGAAGGCCCTTGCACCTCAAAATCGATTGCCACTTCATCAAGGGGATATGGAATATACTGATCTGCCTCCAAGGCGATCTGGTCTTCCATTTCAAATTCGTTGAGGCCGCCATCCATTTGGATAAGCTTGGTAATGACTGCAGAACCGGATACCGCCACCGCCACATGTTTTATGCTGGTGCGGGACTTGGAAGCCACCCGCTTGAGGACCTCTCCAACGGCTTCTACATCCGTGATGTTTTTCTCGACAACAGCGTTAGCCGGTAACGGCTCAACGGCGTAGCTCTCGACCTTATAGCGGTCGCCCTGCTTCGACAGCTCGAGGAGCTTGACGGAGCTTGAGCTTATATCTAAGCCCAATACTGCACTGGATTTCTTTCCGAACAATCCGAACACGCGCTCACCCTATACCTGGTTAGATGCACCCGGCTATATGACTTATGTGTTTTTTATTTAAGAGAATTTCTTCATTATTCCGTCTACAATGTTTGCTCTCATTCAATTGAGAACAATTGCTGCGGTGAAGCGACTCATCCTTCCTAAAGCAATTTCTCAAATGATAGACCTATATCCAACAGTTGTCAGAAAAAAATGTCCCATTTGTTGCGTACATCTCGCCTTTTTGCATGGTTATTTCTCACTGGTCTGAGTGTCGCCGTTATCGTAGGCTCAGGCTTCTATCTTTACCTTCGTCCCGGCCTTCCACCTGTCGAACAGCTTCTGGAGATAAAACTCCAGACGCCATTGCGGGTATATAGCAAAGACAACAGATTAATAGCAAAATTCGGTGAAAAGAGAAGGGCACCGATCACAATCGAACAGATCCCAACAATTCAGTTACAAGCCTTTATGGCGGCCGAAGACTCGCGATTTTACGAGCATCACGGGGTCGACATTAAAGGACTGGTGCGGGCTGCAATCGAACTGATCTCTACTGGCTCGATCCAATCTGGTGGCAGTACCATCACAATGCAGGTTGCAAAAAATTACTTTTTGTCACGTGATCGCACCTTTATTCGCAAGTTCAACGAGATACTTCTGGCTATTCAGATAGAGCGTGAACTTGATAAAAACCGGATTTTCGAACTGTATTTGAACAAGATCTACCTTGGCAACCGAGCCTATGGCATTGCTGCGGCAGCCCGCGTTTATTACAACAAACCAGTAAACGAACTCTCCCTTGCGCAAATGGCCATGCTGGCAGGCCTGCCCAAAGCTCCGTCTGCTTACAACCCACTTGCCGACCCCCAACGCGCACTGGTTCGCAGAGACTGGATTCTTGGCCGGATGAAGGAGCTTGGCTTTATCAGCGTCGACGCCTACGAGCTCGCCATCCAAGCCCCGATCACAGCAACTTATAACGCCACTGAAGCGGAAGTAGATGCCGACTACGTGGCAGAGATGGCGCGCGCCGAAATGGTCAGGCGCTTTGGCGATGAAGCTTACACCGACGGCTACACCGTTACCCTGACGGTAGATAGCAAAGAACAACAGTCGGCAACAGACTCACTCAGAAGCGGACTTGAAGCCTACGACCGAAGGCACGGATTCCGCGGGCCTATTGGCCAGATTGACACTGAAACCCTCTCCGGTGACGACCTATCCAGCACCATGCTGAACTACCCAAGAATTGAGTCTTTAATGCCCGCTGTTATAACGGCAGTTGATGATGACAAGGGCGAGGCTCGCGCCCACGTACGCCGCTTTGGTCCGGCGGTAATGCCGTTTGAAACCATGCAATGGGCCCAACGCTATAAAACAGAAAACCTGACCGGCCCCAAGCCAAAAAAACCCTCTGACGTGGTGAGTGTGGGTGACGTTGTTTACGTTCGAGTAGATGATTTAGCGAAAGCACCGACATTGCCGGCAGACGAGGAGCGCTCGAATGTTGCCGCCTCCGGCATTGCCGAGCCAGTCCGGGTGTCCCTCATGCAGACCCCGAAAGCTGAGGCGCACTGATCTCTCTTAAGGCAAAAACCGGGGCCATTGAAGCTCTCGCCGGCGGCTATAGCTTCGGCCAAAGCAAGTACAATCGCGCCATGCAGGCCAAGCGGCAACCGGGCTCTACCTTCAAGCCGTTCCTGTATTTGACCGCTCTTGAGAGCGGCATGACGCCCGCAACCATCTTCAATGACGCACCGATTGTATTTGACGACTCGGAACTCGAAACCGCTTGGCGCCCCCAGAACTCCTCCGGGCAGTTTTACGGCCCTACCACGCTTCGCAAAGCGCTTTACCGCTCACGGAACCTGGTGTCGATTCGACTTTTGCGAGATCTCGGAATTCCCCGGACGCTGGACTACCTGAGACAACTCAAGGTTCCCGCTGAGAACATGCCCAAAGACCTATCTCTCTCCTTGGGCAGCGGCCAGCTCTCACCCATGGAGCTGGCTCGAGGGCTCGCCGTTATTGCAAACGGAGGCTACGATGTAGAGCCTTTCCTGATTCAGAACATCACAGACGTTAACGGTGAGACAGTGTATGAGGCGCCCAAAGTCGTTCTGTGCGACACGAACTGCGACACTAATGAAGCACCCTCCTCACACCCAGATGAAGAGAGCGACAACGCGCCAGCATTGACCAAAGAGTCCGCCCCTAAAACACGAGTTATGCGGCGGCTTGCAGATGAGCGCTCAGTTTACATCCTGCACTCAATGCTCAGAGACGTGGTTAAACGCGGAACCGGGCGACGAGCACTAGCCTTGGGCGTGACGACATTGCCGGAAAAACAGGCACCACCAACGAGCAGCGGGACACCTGGTTTGCAGGGTTCAACCACAACCTTGCTACCACCGTATGGGTGGGCTTTGATCAGCCTGCGCCACTGGGCCGCAGGGAGTTTGGCGCAAGCACGGCTTTGCCTATCTGGCTCGATTACATGAAGGTAGCATTGGAAGGAGAATCCTCCGCTTTCATGCCCAGACCGAACGGCATCGTCAACATTCGCATCAACCCAGAGACGGGCAAGCGCGCAAGACCTGGCGAAGACGGTACGTTCGAAATATTCAAAGAAGAAGACGCACCAGCACCTCTGGCAGCAGATGATGAAGGGTCTGGCGGCACAGGCGGAAATGGGGACGACCTATCACGTCAGATCTTCTGATACTTCCAGACAAACACCCATAAAAAAACCGGCGGGATCACCGCCGGTTTTTTTATAACTTCAGAACGCCATCGATCAGATGATGTCATCCATGCTCTTCAACGGATAATGTGCCGGGTAACCTTTACTGGCCACACCCGAATCCACAGCAGCACGGGCCACGGCAGCCGGAACAACCTCCAGCAGGCGAACATCCATGGGCTTGGGAATGATGTACTCCTTACCAAACTCAAAGCTGTCAGCACCGTAGGCTTCACAGATTTCCTGCGGAACCGGCTCTTTCGCCAATTCGCGAATGGCATTTACCGCCGCCACTTTCATCTCTTCGTTGATGCAGGTCGCACGAACGTCGAGCGCACCACGAAAGATAAACGGGAAACCAAGAACGTTGTTTACCTGGTTCGGGTAATCTGAACGGCCGGTAGCCATAATCAGGTCGTCGCGAACCGAGTGAGCCACCGCTGGATCGATCTCCGGATCCGGGTTCGAGCACGCAAACACAACCGGGTTTGGCGCCATCTTTTTGAGCTGGTCAGCGCTCAACAGATCCGGCCCAGAAAGCCCGAGGAAAACATCCGCCCCCTCCATTGCTTCATCCAGGGTACGCTTATCAGTCTCGTTGGCGAACATCGCCTTGTACTGATTGAGGTCGTCGCGACCTGAGTGGATCACACCCTTGCGGTCGAGCATATAGATGTTCTCAGGGCTGATACCGCAGCTGATCAACAACTTCATGCAAGCGATTGCAGCAGCACCGGCACCCAGGCAAACCACCCTCGCTTCTTCAATTTTCTTGCCCTGCAGCTCAAGGGCGTTAATCATGCCCGCCGCAGTAACAATCGCCGTACCGTGCTGGTCATCATGGAAGACGGGCACGTTGCACTTTTCGATAAGCGCGCGTTCAATTTCGAAACACTCCGGCGCCTTGATGTCTTCAAGGTTGATACCACCGAAGGTGTCAGCGATACGCTCAACGGTTTCAATGAACGCCTGTGGGCTTTCGGAATTGACTTCGATATCGAACACGTCAATTCCAGCAAAGCGCTTGAACAGTACGCCTTTGCCTTCCATTACCGGCTTGCTTGCAAGCGGGCCAAGATTACCCAGGCCTAGAATCGCAGTGCCGTCGGAGATAACCGCTACAAGATTGCCTTTGGCAGTGTACTTATATGCGTTCTCCGGGTCCTTCGCGATCTCGCGGACCGGTTCGGCAACGCCGGGGCTGTATGCCAAAGCAAGGTCGCGGGCGGTCGCTGTCGGCTTGGTGATTTCTACACTGATCTTCCCAGGCCGCGGCTTGGCGTGATATTCAAGGGCTGCTTCTTTCAGATCTTGAGACATTGCCACTGTTCCGTTTGTCACGTTAAAAGGTAATAAGCCTTCAGAAGGCGAGGGCCTACCTAAAGGAGCGCGACATTATGGCGCGCCCGCCCCAAAACGACAAGGGCCACCCGAACAAATTATGATCAGTCAATACGGCGAATTGCGTACAATCAAGAATTAAGCGACTAGTTTTGGCCACGCACAAAAAAAGCGCCCGAGGGCGCTTTTTTTGACTCTGCGACAAGAATCAGTCTTTCTTGGCACCAGCGATACGACCACCAAAACGCTTCTGGAAGCGATCGATACGACCACCTGTGTCCATAACTTTCTGCTTACCCGTGTAGAATGGGTGGCACTGTGAGCACACATCAAGCTGCAGATCGTTACCATAAGTGGAACGGGTCTTCATCACGCTACCGCAAGAGCAAGTTGCAGTGATCTCGTTGTACTTTGGGTGAATACCTTCTTTCATGGGGAACCTCTGTGGGTAATGCCGCTACCTGATCACGGGGCGTTGATTAAAGCCTGGTGCCAGGCACCGCATGTTTGAATCAATGGAGTAGACGGGGCACAATCATGCCCTGCCGTAAACAGACCGCGAATCTTACTTGCAATTATGCTGGCAGGCAAGCCTTACAAGTGCACGAACCCGGCCTTGGCTCTGCAGCGAAGCTGGGCCGTGGCGGCACAGAGATAAGCAGATACCGCAACGCCCCAAACCACAAGGAAGCACCCAGTGCCATCCACTGCCCGCATTGCACTGAACCGGCCGCTCAGAAGGCTGTTTGACTATATTGTGCCGGCCGGCCTTGCCCTAAGGCCGGGTCAGCGTGTAAAGATCCCATTTGGGCGTCAGCAAGCCATTGGCCTGGTGGTGGAAACTGACATCACTCCACCCGAAGGTATTACACTCAAGCCCATCCACAGCGCGCTAGAAGAATGGCCTGCCCTACCCAAAGAAACCTTTCGCCTCCTGAGCTGGGCCAGCGATTACTATCAACACCCGCTGGGCGAGTGCCTATTCACCGCCCTGCCCCCAGCACTAAGGCGGGGCCGGCCAGCTATCGAGAAAAGCGAAGACTGGTGGCAGGCCTGCGGCAGCAGTGCGGCACTGCCAGCAAACGCCCACAAACAAAAGCACTTACTGGACTGGATAGCGCGCCACAAGTCAGGCGTCAAAAGTGGCGACATCACTAAGGCCGGGTTCACTCGCGCGCAGCTGAAAACGTTAAGCAACAAAGAATTGATCCAGGCCGCAACACCTCCAGAGCAGAACTCTCAAGATCAAAAGCACAAAGAAACCGTCGCAGCCCCCGAACTGTCGGCTGCGCAACAAGAAGCCGCCTCCCAACTCCCAACCCCCGAGGACGGTTTCAGCGCCTCCCTTCTATATGGCATCACCGGCAGTGGCAAAACAGAAATTTACCTGCACTATTTAAAAAAGAACCTCTCCGCGAAAGATCAAGCATTAGTGCTGGTTCCGGAAATAAACCTCACACCGCAAACAGTTGCCAGATTTCAGCGCTACTTTGGCGAGCGCATCCTGGTTTGGCACTCGGCACTGAACGACAGCGAACGCTTGAATGCGTGGCTGAAAATCCGCAACGGCGAGCCAGTTATCCTCATTGGCACTCGCTCTGCGGTGCTGCTCCCATTTACCGGCTTGAAAGCACTGATCGTCGACGAAGAGCACGACAGTTCATTCAAACAGGGCGAGGGTTTTCGCTACTCAGGCCGTGACGTAGCCGTTTATCGCGCTCACCTGAACCGTTGCCCAGTTATTCTGGGCTCGGCCACGCCGTCTCTTGAGTCCTACCACAACGCCCTTACCGGCAAATACCGGCTCATCCGACTGGAAGAACGGGCCGGCAATGCCCTCCCCCCATCTATCAGCTTACTGGACATACGCAGCCGGCCGCTTGAAGGGGGGCTCTCTCGCCCGGTTATGCAGGCGCTCCAGCAAACCCTGGATAGCGGTAACCAAGCCCTGGTGTTCGTAAATCGCCGTGGCTTTGCGCCAGTGATGATGTGTTTTGATTGCGGCCACATGGTTGAATGCCCGCGCTGCGACACTCGCCTTACCTACCACCGCCGTGACCGAGCCATGCGCTGCCACCACTGCGATTACCAGACCGCCGCAACTGAAACCTGCCCGAAGTGCAAAAGCGAAGCCTTCAAACCGGTTGGCCAGGGCACTGAACAAACAGAAGACATTCTCGCTGCGAACTTCCCGGACACGCCCATCGTTCGTGTCGACCGGGATAGCACCCAACGCAAAGGCAGCATTCAAAATATCCTGAAACAGGTAAACAGTGGCGAACCATGCATTCTTGTTGGCACCCAGATGCTGGCCAAAGGCCACGACTTCCCGGATGTAACGTTGGTGATTGTTATCAATGCCGACGGAGGGCTTTTTAGTGTCGACTTCAGAGCCCCGGAACAACTGCTCCAAACTCTGCTTCAAGTAAGCGGGCGAGCGGGGCGTGGTACGAAAGTCGGAAAGGTAGTCGTTCAAACCTGTCACAGCGACCACCCGCTCCTCAGAACACTATGCAATGGCCGCTATCTGGACATGGCCGACCAGCTTCTTGAGGAGCGCGAAGCCGGCCAGTTTCCTCCGTACCGCGCTATGGCGATCTTCCGGGCCGAAGCGGACACCATGGAGCAAAGCCTGCAAATACTGGATCGCATCAAACCACTCACCCACGCACCTAGCATCGAAACCTGGGGGCCACTACCTGCGCTAATTGCGCGCAGGGCAGACAGGCACCGGGCGCAGCTGGTACTGAACACAGGCAACCGCTCAAGACTCAACAAACTGCTGACCGGCATTTGCCAGACACTCGAACAAGAAAAAGCCCCAAAGGGCGCCAAATGGATGATAGATGTGGACCCGCAAGAAACCGGTTAAGCCACTAAAATTAAACGGGCTACGCTGCGTTACAAACAATTGCAGAAATGAATACTAATCAGCATTTCATGGTCAAAACCTATGCTATGCTTTCCGAAAATTAATAATCTAAACCTGTAAATGTGCCTTAGCTTGCAGCGATCGCGCGGTAAATACGCATTTAGGGGCTTGTGCTGTAACGGAAACTGGAGATAAAAATGTCAGGGAAATTTTTTGCTCGTGCGTCGGCATTGTCGCTGGCCTTCATGCTTGCCGCCTGTGGTGGTGATGACGACTCGACACCTCTGGCCGGCAACGGCAACAATAATGGCAGTGGCGGTGGCACCGAGGAGCCTACGAACCCAAGCGTCAACATCGGCTCAATACAACTCCTTGCCAGTACTCCGGCGATGGGCTCCTCAGGCCAGGACAAAGCCATAATCACGGCATTGGTGCGCGATCAAAATGGTATTCTCACGCCTGACGTGGGTGTAAACTTTGAAGCCTCCAACAATGGATCTCTGATTGTCACAGCGCCAACCACCTCAAAGTCGGGGCAAGCCAGCGCAGAACTATCAACTCAGGGCGATGCACGAAACCGTACTATCTCAGTCACCGCGTCTGCTAACTCAATCTCGGGATCCGTAAATGTTGATGTAACGGGCACGACAATGAACCTGACGGGCCCCTCAGCTATAAGCAACGGTGCTTCTGCAAATTTTGAAGCCCGCTTGCTTGACTCCGCCGGACAAGGAATTAGCAATACTGTCGTCAGCATATCAAGCCAAAACAACACTGTGTCGACCACATCCGTATCAACAGACTCCGCGGGGCGAGTACAGTTCTTGCTCGACGCTCAGGCGGGAGGCTTGGACACATTGTCTGTCGCTGCTTACGAAGGCGAGTCCCGGATTTCAGCGCAGCTTGATGTGAACATCTCAGCAGATAATTTTGTTTTTGATGGCACTGATGCTATCGAGTTAGAGGTTGGAAGCTCAAAAGAAATCTCTGTCCGCTGGAATCAGAACGGCTCTCCAGTGGTCGGTCAATCCGTTCGCTTTGTTTCAACAAGAGGAACGCTGTCTGCCAACGATGTTCTTACCAATGCGCAAGGTATTGCCACGGCTAGCATCAGCTCTAACGATGTCGGAATAGCCGAAATCACTGCCAGCGCCGAAAGCTCTGAGGGCAGCCAGATTGAAGCAACCAAGTCCATAGAGTTCGTCTCCTCATCCCCCCAAACGATAACTATGCGGGCATCAAAAACTCAAGTTTCCACGAACGGCGAAGCAGCATTATCACTACCGTCAAAGATGCGAATGGTAACTTAGTCAAAAATGCAGCTGTCGAATTCTCGCTTATAGATTCAACTGGCGGAACCCTACTTCCTGGAAGCGTAAAAACGGACAGCCAAGGCCGCGCTATCTCCACTTACAAGTCAACTAGCAGTATCAGTGAAAAGGATGGCGTACAGGTAACTGCAACCATTACCCGGAAAGACGGTACATCCGAATCCAAATCGCTCTTTCTCACTGTTGCAGGCAGGGCATTAACACTAATTTTAGGCACAGGAAACACAATATCTGCGCCTTCTGAAACGACTTATGACATGCCCTGGAGTGTTCTGGTCACCGATGCTAATGGAAACGCCAGCGCCAACCAGTCTGTCCAGCTAAGCATTCTTCCTCTGGAATTTACTAAAGGCTCTTATGTTTGGGCTGAAAAAAAGTGGGAAATCGACCCAACCGAGACATGTCAAACGAACCATGCTGATGCCAATAACGGAACAGAAATTGCCAATCCAGCATCAGCACCTAACTCAGTCGTTACGGATGCTGTCGGCTCAATCGAGTTCAATATCAGATATCCCAAAGGGGAGTGCTCGTGGGTAAAAGTTCGCCTGACTGCAACGTCTAATGTTGAAGGTTTCTCAAGCTCTAACACCAGAGAATTTACTCTACCTTGCCTCGCAGATGATCTCAGTGACGAAGGCGTAAGCCCTCCTGGAGGCAATGGCAGCCCTTACAACGGAACAGCCTGCAACTAATAGGTTAGCGAACAAACCCCGGCCCTGCAGCACACCCAGGGCCGGCTCTTCACAAAACGCGACAGAAAGACCCAATGGAGCAGCTTTCGCTGCCAAATCTTTTAAAGCCGCATTAGCACATGCATTAGGCGGTTCATTACATACCTGTGACTTTGCTTACACTCCAGCTTTCCGCGATAATATTCTCCTTCTTTTTTAACGGGCCTTTTGCCCTGCATCCATCCTTCTGAATATCGAGTCATCTGACGCATGAAAGAGACCGTTTCCGACCTGCTCCAGTCCGCGCTGGCTGCCCTTCAATCTGAAGGCACGCTGCCTGCCGACCAAACCTTCACGCCGCAAGTAGGCAACACCAAGGATAAATCCCACGGTGATTATGCCTGCAACATTGCACTGGTTGCCGCCAAAACGGCGGGCTGTGCGCCTCGCAAGCTGGCTGAAAGGCTGATTGATAAGCTGCCTGAAAGCAGCGCCGTGGATAAGGTGGAAATTGCCGGGCCCGGTTTTATAAACTTCTTTATGAGCACCTCCAGTGCGTTTGAGATTGTTAATACGATTCTGGATGAGGCTGGGCAGTTCGGCCGAAACGGCAACGGCAAGGGTGAGAACGTTCAGGTGGAGTTTGTTTCTGCCAACCCGACCGGCCCGCTGCATGTGGGCCACGGCCGGGGCGCGGCCATTGGTGATTGCCTTTGCCGCCTGCTGGAGGCGAACGGCTATAACGTTACCCGGGAGTTTTATTACAACGACGCTGGCGCCCAGATTAACAACCTGGCGCTCTCGGTGCAGGCTCGCGTTAAAGGCTAACGCCGGAAGATGAAAACTGGCCAGAAGACGGTTACCGAGGCGATACATTGCCGATGTTGCCAAGGCCTACCTGGCTGGCGATACCGTAACCGCAGATGACCGCGAAGTGACCGCCAGCGCCGACCCGGAGAACCGCGCCGCCATTCAGGAATTTGCCGTGGCGTACCTGCGCCGGGAGCAGGACCTGGATCTGAAAGCCTTTGGCGTTCAGTTTGATGTGTATTTTCTGGAGTCGTCTCTTTACCAGAGCGGCAAGGTGGAGGCGGCCGTAGAACGCCTTCAGAGCAACGGCTACACATACGAAGACGGTGGCGCCCTGTGGCTGAAAACCACAGAATTCGGCGATGATAAAGATCGGGTGATGCGCAAGAAAGACGGGGGCTACACCTACTTCCTGCCAGACGTAGCCTACCACTTGGACAAATGGGAGCGCGGCTTTACCACGGTAATCAACGAGCAAGGTGCCGACCACCACTCCACCGTTACCAGGGTTCGTGCCGGGTTACAGGCGTTGAACGCGGGTATCCCCCAGGGTTGGCCAGATTACGTTCTGCACCAGATGGTTATGGTTACCCGCTCTGGCCAGGAAGTGAAAATCTCCAAACGGGCCGGCAGCTACGTAACCATTCGCGACCTGATCGACGAAGTAGGCCGGGATGCTACCCGCTTTTTCCTCGCGGCACGGCGAGTTGATTCCCAGTTGACCTTCGATATCGACCTGGCCCGCTCCCAGACCAATGAAAACCCGGTGTATTACGTTCAGTATGCTCATGCGCGCATTTGCAGTGTGTTGCGGAAGCTGTCTGCCGAAGGTGTTGAGCGCGGTCTCAATGAGTGCGTGGGCGATTTGTCCCTGCTTACTCTGGATGAAGAAAAAGAGCTGGCAAATCAATTGGCAAAATACCCGGAATTGATTGCCAACTCGGCAGCCCAGCGCGAACCGCACCATCTTACGCATTACTTGAGAGAGCTGGCTGGCCAGTTCCACACCTATTACAACGCCCACAAAGTGCTGATTGAAGACACAGCCGTACGTGATGCCCGTGTAAGCCTTTACCTTGCTGTGCGCCAGGTAATCGACAACGGGCTTGGCCTGTTGGGCGTCAGCGCACCAGAAGAGATGTAAGTAGCAACAATGGCCCATGACTACGCCCGTAAAAAAAGGTCGGCCACGCCGGCCACCACTTCAAAAAGAAAGCCGACCAAGGCTGCGCGCGCCCCTAAAAAGCGCACAAAGCCTGCCGCGCCGGCTCGCTCGCAACGTGGAGGCCTATCTTTGAAGTGGATCCTGTCACTGGCCACCGTAGGCGGTTTTATCGGGTTTATTGTTTACCTGAACTCTGTACCGCCTAGCGCCGGGCCACAGCCTGTTGCCGAAAAACCAGCACAGCAATCGGCAGAAAAAATCGCCAAGCCGCAAGAGAAAAAGCCAGGATTCCGGTTTTACGACATGCTTCCGGAATCGGAGGTTGTCCCTGCGACGGTGGACGAGTACACCCCTGGCCCATCCCGGCAAGATTATGACTACATAGTGCAGTCCGGTTCATTTCGCAGCAAAGAAGACGCTGAGCGCCAGCGCGCACAGGTTGCATTCCAGGGCCTCAGAGCTCGGTGCAACACATTGAGTTAGACAGTGGCACTATATGGTACCGAGTGAATGTTGGGCCTTTCACTTCGCGGAGCCAAATGAGCGCCGCTATAGACAAGCTGGTGTCTATTAACATTCAACCCCTTGCCCGGAAAATTCCGAAGAAAAACTAACGGTTCCCGCGCACAATCGGAGGCTTCGAAGTGGAGCCTCCCCTGCATATCACTTGAATTCTTCTATCCTGCCTCCATAACTGGCCAATACCGATTTTCATCAGGCAATTGGAGCCCCAATGACTACCATACTTTCGGTCAGACGCGATGACGAAGTGACCATGGGTGGAGACGGCCAGGTTTCTCTGGGCAACACCGTAATGAAGGGTAACGCCCGAAAAGTGCGCCGCCTTTACAACGGCCAAGTGATTGCCGGCTTTGCAGGCGGCACCGCAGACGCCTTTACGTTATTCGAGCGGTTTGAAGCCCAGCTTGAGAAATACCAGGGTAACCTGACGAAAGCAGCCGTTGAACTGGCCAAAGACTGGCGCACAGACAGAGCCTTGCGACGACTGGAAGCGCTTCTGGCCGTGGCAGACAAAAACGCCTCTTTAATTATTACCGGCAATGGCGATGTCATCGAACCTGAGCAGGGGTTGATTGCGATTGGTTCTGGCGGCCCGTTCGCGCAGGCGTCTGCGCGCGCACTGCTTGAAAACACCGAGCTTTCGGCCCATGAAATTGTGGAGAAGGGCTTGGACATAGCGGCGGATATCTGCATTTACACGAACCACAACCGCACCCTTGAAACACTCTCCATAGAGCCACCCTCTAAAAACGATTGATTCGGAGCAAACATGTCTGCAATGACTCCCCGTGAGATTGTTCACGAACTCGACAAACACATCGTAGGCCAGCAAGAAGCCAAGCGAGCGGTGGCGATTGCCCTGAGAAATCGCTGGCGCCGTATGCAGCTCGACAGCAGCCTTCGTGATGAAGTCACGCCAAAGAATATTCTGATGATCGGCCCTACCGGTGTGGGTAAAACCGAAATTGCCCGTCGCCTGGCCAAGCTGGCCGATGCACCTTTCCTGAAGGTAGAAGCCACCAAGTTTACCGAGGTAGGCTATGTGGGGCGTGATGTGGAGTCTATTATTCGTGATCTGGCGGATATGGCCGTTAAGATGCTGCGCGTTCAGGAAATGAAGCGCCACGAAGAGCAGGCTCTGGACGCGGCGGAAGACCGCATTCTGGATGTTCTGATACCACCTGCCAGAAGCTTTGATGAAGACAGCCAGAAGCCTTCTGAAGACTCATCAACGCGCCAGATGTTCCGGAAAAAGCTGCGCGAAGGTGAGCTGGACGACAAGGAAATTGAGATTAATCTGAGCAACTCAGGCGCTGGCGTGGAAATCATGGCGCCGCCAGGCATGGAGGAGATGACCAACCAATTGCAGAGCATGTTCTCCAACATGGCCTCGGAAAAGTCCAAGCCTCGGAAGATGAAGGTGTCCGACGCTCTAAAACGGGTGAAGGAAGAGGAAGCTGCGAAGCTGGTCAACGAAGAATCGATCAAGCAGAAAGCCATTCTTGCGGTAGAGCAGAATGGCATTGTGTTTCTCGATGAAATAGACAAAGTGGCCAAGCGTTCAGAAAACACCTCCTCAGATGTGTCCCGGGAAGGCGTTCAGCGGGACCTTCTGCCGCTGATTGAGGGCAGCACCGTGAGCACTAAATACGGCTCGGTGCGTACGGATCATATTCTGTTTATTGCCTCCGGCGCGTTCCATCTGTCCAAGCCCTCGGACCTGATCCCCGAGCTTCAGGGTCGCTTGCCTATCCGCGTGGAGCTACAGGCTTTAAGCCCAGGCGATTTCAAACGCATTCTCACAGAGCCAGATGCTTCGTTGGTACAGCAATATGAGGCACTGATGGCCACAGAGGGCGTTAAGCTGACGTTCAACGAAGACGCCATCGCCCGCATTGCAGAGATTGCATGGAAGGTGAATGAGACAACTGAGAACATCGGTGCCCGGCGCCTTCATACGGTTTTGGAGAGGCTACTGGAAAGCTTGTCGTTCGATGCCGGTGACCACGTAACAGAAGCGTTTGAAGTGACCGCCGATTACGTAAATGAAAAGCTTGGGGAATTGTCTGAAGACGAAGATCTGAGTCGCTATATTCTCTGATTGGTAATCGCGAATCAGAGACCTCTGGGCCAACCGCACTTTTTGTGCGCTTGGCCCAGTTATTTATTCTGCTTTTGAAAACAGGTGCGTGACGTTTTCCAGCCCTGCTACGAGCTTCCCTTTTTCCGCCGCTTTTTTCTTTCTGCTCTTAGCCACATACAGTGGCAGCATTTCGCCATAAAGGCTGGTGCTAATAGTACGCTGTTCGTCTTCCAGCCTGTCCCTGCGCAGCTTTATGCTGTACTTCGCAAGTTTTGGTTCCAGTTCATCCGCCCGATGCAACAGATCCCGACGGGTCATCTGATAGGCATGCTCACACACCATCCTGCGTGACTGGAAGCTGAACACGTTAGAGAAAAACAGTTTGGCGTCATCTCTGGTGGGTTCAAACAGGAGAAGATCCTTATCCGGGTAATCGGTCGCGTAATGGGCTACCCCTGACTGCATGCGGGAATACACCATGGTTCGGAACATTTGAGACAGCAGGTTGGGCATACCCGAACGAGTCAGTTCCCCTGGTCTCATGGTTCCAGCTCTTACCGCTGCGCTGGCGTCAATCGGTACCTGAGGGTTTACTGCAAAAACCAGATCCGCGCCATCTTCAAACGCTACCGAAGCATGCAAGCCTTTGCGCAAGGTACCATCCACATAATATCGGCCATCGATATCAACCGGCACGTACAACCCTGGCGACGCCGTGCTCGCCTGGATGGCTTTGGAAATCGGCACATGATCGAACCCTGGCGCACCAAAACAGACAGCCTCGGTACTTTCCACATCGGCGGCCACCACATACAGGCTGCGCTTCAATTGCCGAAAATCGTTTGAGCGCCCCAGCATGGAAAACGTGCTCTGAAGATACTGATGCAACCCTTCGTTATCAAAAAGCCCAGCGGGCGCGGCTTGCGCCAATATGGTGAGAGCCTCAAGCAAGCTCTGATCATAGGGGTTACTAACAAAACGACGAACCGCGGTAGAGAGCAGCCCAGGCACAGCCAACAGTCGGCTGCCCATTTCCCTCAATGCGGGGCGAAAAAATACGTCTGGGTGAAAAGGGTGAACTTCCGCTTCATTGCGCACAAAGATCCGGCACAGCTGGGCAGTGGTCATCTGATTAGCCAGGTTGGCCGCAACAAACGAGCCGGTGTTCACGCCCACATAAACGTCAAGATTGTTAAAATCCAAGCCGTCCAGCGCCTCATCCAGCGCCCGGAGTGCACCAATCTCATAAATCCCACCCAAAGGGCCGCCCCCACCAAGCGCGAGCCCGATGCGTGGAGCAGGTTTCAGATTGGTTGGCGCGTTCATAGCCTTGCCTTTTTCAGGTAAATAGCGAGATGTAACATCCTATTATGTCTGGCTAACACGGTAGCAACCCGGTTTAGAGTCAGCACCCTAGATTTGAAACACTGCCTGATATGACATCCTCAGGGGGCAGCTTGTTCCGCCAGTGCCGCAGACGTGGATTTGCCCGGCCGGAGGTAACGACCAAAGCCGGCGTTACGCAATGCCAAATCCACACAGCTCTTGATTACATGGGGCGAATCCAGCAACAGCACATCTTTAAGAAGCTTAACCGCCCACTCCTTGCTAACGCTGCGGATCACAGACTTTACCTTCGGTAGGCTGGCCGCGTTCATGGATAGCGAATCGTAGCCCATGGCCATCAATAACAGCGCCCCTCCAGGGTCCCCGGCCAATTCGCCGCAAATACCCAGGGGCTTACCCACCGCATGGGCATCTTGAGCTATGCGTACCAAAGCCTGCAGCACAGCTGGGTGGTAGGAGTGGTAGAGTTGTGCAACTCGAGGGTTATTGCGGTCTACCGCAAGCAAGTACTGAGTCAAGTCGTTGGAGCCAACCGACAGAAAATCCACACGATCTGCCAGTTCACGAATCTGGTACACGGCAGCGGGTATTTCTATCATCACCCCCACTTTGGGCATGTGAATGTCGAAACCCTCTTCCCTCACCTCGTGATACACCCGATAGATCAGGTGCAGGGACTCTTCAACTTCAGAAATATTGCTGATCATGGGCAGCATGATTTGAAGATTGTTCAGACCTTCACTGGCTTTCAGCATCGCCCGCACTTGCACCAAAAAAATCTCGGGATGATCCAGGGTAACCCGGATACCCCGCCAGCCCAGGAACGGGTTTTCTTCTTCAATCGGGAAGTAGGTCAGGGATTTGTCGCCGCCGATATCGAGGGTGCGCATGGTTACCGGATTGGGGGCAAACGCCTCCAGCTGTTCACGGTAATACTGGCGCTGCTCTTGCTCCGACGGAAAGCGATCCTTAATCATAAACGGCACTTCGGTGCGGTATAGCCCTATGCCCTCAGCGCCGTGGGACAGCGACCGCACCACATCCGTCATCAGACCGGTATTGACCAGAAGCGGAACCCGATGCCCATCGGTTGTTTCGCAAGGCAAATCGCGAAGCGCTTCCAGCCCCCGATCGATCTCTTCTTCTTCATCACAGATGGCTTGGAAAAATGTCCGTAGATCCGATGAGGGAGAAGCAAAAATCTGCCCCTCAAAGCCATCCACAATCAGCTCTTTGCCATCAAGCTGATTAACCGGAATGTCCACCAGGCCCATAACGGTAGGCACACCCATGGCACGGGCAAGAATGGCTACGTGGGAGTTGCTGGAGCCTTTAACGGACACCAGACCCACAAGCTTCCCTCGGGGTACCTCACCGAGCATGGCTGGGGTCAGCTCTTCACTGACCAGAACCGTGCGCTCAGGATAGACCACATCTTCTTGCTCACCTTCCTGCAAATAGGAAAGCAGGCGGCGACCGAGATCGCGAATGTCTACTGCCCGTTCTTGCAGGTAGTGGTCGTCCATCATTTCAAACTGGCGAACGTACTGCAGAACCACTTGCTTTAGTGCACCCTGCGCCCAAACCCCTTCACGGATTCTATTATTGACCTCTCCGGGCAAGGCCTCATCGCCTAACATCCGCAGATACACGTCAAACAGCGACAATTCTTCTGGGCGCAGGCGTGAAGTCAGGCGCTTTGCGACGGCTTCGATGTCTTCCCAGACCGCCTGTACAGCATGCCGGAACAACTCCAGTTCCAGCTCAATATCTTCCGCCGGCCTCTCTGGCACTGCATCCAGATCTGCAGCAGGGTAAACCACCACCCCGTGGCCGATAGCCACCCCTGGCGAGCCGGGCACACCGTCGAAGCTTACGTCGCGGGCCTCCTCTCCGGTCAGCGACAAACCGCTAATCGCACCGGTTGCTTCGCTGTGGGCAATCACTCCGGCAAGCTGAGCAGACACGGTAACCAGAAAGGCTTCTTCACCCTCATCGAAACATCGGGAACTTTCCCGTTGCTGAACCACAAGAACGCCGAGTACCCGGCGATGGTGAATAATGGGAACCCCAAGAAAAGAACGGAAACGCTCTTCGCCCGTTTCAGGAAAGTAGCGATAGCGGGGGTGGGACGGTGCATCTTCCAGGTTAATAGGCTCTTCACGGGAGCCCACAAGCCCCACCAGCCCTTCGGAATGSSACCGAGCAGCGCAAACTCCAGCATGGTGCTACGCACAAGCAGGCTTTGGCGGCCACCAAGGGTGCGCAGAAGCGCCCCTTCCCTCCGGCGATCCTGAAGCGTGGCGCTGACCACCGCCGCCATCACCACCAACGCCGCCGCCAGTATCAACACAAGGATTGCCTCAATGGCCTGGGTAACCTGCCGGACTATTTCCTGTATGCGTTCAATAATGTTGTCAATTTCCAGCAAGGAAACCGTCGGAAAACGTCGAGAGAACTCATTTAGCGCGCTTTTTTTCTCTCTTGGCAGATAAAAGCTGGTTATCCAGGTGGCCGGCATGTTGGTAAGGCCGCCTCCCGGTGGAAACGCCATGTAGAAGTTGGGCTTCATGCTGTCCCACTGAACCGTGCGAATGCTGGTAACGGTTTCTGTGACCTTGTCGGAACCGATGGTGAACGTAAGCTCATCACCCAACACCAACCCAAGTTTGCCCGCCAGCTCCGCCTCTACGGATACCCCGTCTTTTTGACCAGTTTCAAACCAGCGGCCTTCCACAATATTGTTATCAGCCGGAAGCGTATCCATCCATGTGAGGTTCAGTTCCCGATTTAGGGCCCCTACCCGCTGATCTTTACTCACCGCTTCTTTTACCGGCTGGCCGTTCAGTTCTGTTAGCCGACCACGCACCATGGGGTAAAGCTGGTCCAGTGGCTGGCCACGCTCTTTCCAATAGCCGGCAACGTCATCCACCGCATCCGGGGCAATATTGATCAGGAAATGATTTGGTGCGTCGTCTGGAAGCTGTGCTTGCCAGTCATCCAGCAAGGACGTGCGTACCAGAATTAGCGTTGTTGCCAGCATGAGCGTCATGGCAAACACGGCAATTTGCGACAGGCTGGCGCGGCGATGACGGTATAGACCCACTAAAGCCAGGCGCCACGAGTGCCCGCCACCACGAACCTTTCGGAGCATTGCGACGAGTAGCCCTCCCAGCAAACCAAGCGTTCCCAACAGCAACGCAAGACCGCCGAGTAGGGAAACCACCAGTGACAATTCACCCGCATACATCCACACAAGGCCAAACACTGCCACAACGGCAGTCAACATATCGGGCAAGGCTTCCCGCCCGGTCTCACCCGGTTGGCTGCGCAGTACGCGCATTGCGGGCACGTTTCTGAGGCGCCGAATGGGCGGATAGGCAAAGGCAAACAGTGAAACCAGCGCCGTAAGCAACGCTGGTGTTAGCGCGGATGAATCCAACTGAAACTCTACTGGCCTTTCCAACGCCTCGCTGAGTAGTTGGGTTAGCAACCAGAATAATGGAAGGGCCACCAGAAGGCCGCCGACCATGCCAGTTACGCCCCAGAGGGCGAGGCGCTTCAAATAAAGTCGCCCAATTCCGTCGCTGCCGAGACCAAGGGTTTTGAGCAAGGCAACGGTGTCGCGCTGGGAAAGCGCATACTGCCGGCTGGCAACCGCCACGGCCACAGCGGCCAGCAAAACCGCCAAGCTGCCCCCTAACAAAAGAAAGCTTTCGGCCCTCTCCAACGAGCGGGAAAAGGTTTCGCCATCGCGAACGCCTTCCCATTCATGGCTAGGCTCAAGTTGTGGCTGCAACCATTGATAGTAATCTTCGAGTGCAGCCTCGTTACCCGCAAACAGGTAAATGTATTCCACTCGGCTACCCTCCTGAATAACGCCGGTGGAAGCTACGTCATCCACGTGCATCATCACCCGGGGCGCGAGTGCAGAAAGGCTGAACCCACCATCTGGCTCGCGGAGCAATAAGCCAGACACGGTAAGGTTCTGGCTGCCTACCTCAAGAGGGTCACCAATCTGAATATCCAGCAGTCGCAACAGCCTGGGGCTAATCCAGACTTCTCCTGGCGCCGGGCCGTGCTTTACCTGTTCTCGAGAGCCTTCTGAAGCCCCCTGAATTTCGAGCTCGCCACGTAACGGGTACTCGTTACTAACGGCCTTTATCGATACTAGCTGGAAAGCATCGCTGCCAAAAACCATGGTGGAGAACTCCACCATACGGCCGGTTTCAAGCCCACGCTCCACGGCTTCAGTAATCCACGGTTCGGGCACAGGACGCCCGTTTTCTGCCTCTAGCTGCCTGTCTGCGGCCAAAAAAGAGCTGGCAGAAGACACCAGTGTGCGTTGTAACTGGCTGGCGAACAAAGCGATGGTGGCCACAGTAGCTACGGCAATAATCAGCGCCGCAAGTACCACTCGCACATCTCGCTGCCGCCAGTCGCGGCGTACAGACATTAGTTTTTTTGCAGCAGCCATCAGTACGCAAGCTCCGCCTGAGCTACCGGCTCAGTTAACTCGCCCGCCTCAATATGGAATTGCCGGGAGCAGCGTGCCGCCAGCTGTTCATCGTGTGTAACCATCACCAGCGTGGTGCCCTGCTCCTGGTTCAGCGCCATCAGCAAATCGGAAATTTCCTGCCCGGTGCGGTTATCCAGATTGCCGGTAGGCTCGTCAGCAAACAGTATGGAGGGGTCGGAGGCAAACGCCCGGGCAATGGCTACTCGCTGTTGCTCGCCACCGGAGAGCTGTCTGGGTGTGTGGGTAAGCCGCTCGCCCAGCCCTACTCGCTCAAGAAGCTCGCGGGCACGCTTTTCCGGTGCGTCCATACTCGCCAGTTCCAACGGCAGCATCACGTTTTCCAGAGCGGTCAGCGCCGGCAAAAGCTGGAATGACTGGAATACAAATCCCACACGATGGGCACGCAATTTAGCTCGTTCATCTTCGCTTAACCGGCTGATAATGGCGCCGTCTAGCTCAACGGTGCCTTCGGTTGGCGTATCGAGACCAGCAAGCAATCCAAGCAAGGTGGTTTTGCCAGAACCGGAGCGGCCGACAATGGCTACGGATTCTCCCCGATTGATTTCAAGGCTGACCCCCGTCAAGATCGTCAGCGTATCTGTTTCCAGACTTACGCGGTGGGTCAGGTTTTCAACGCGCAACATCGGGCGCTGGCTATCAGGGTTTTTAGTTTGCATGTTGCTTACGGGGCTCCCGGAAAAGGCACGTTCATTTATTAAGGTGTTTAGGCTGTTTATGCATACGCTATTGCTGTACGTAAGATCAATCGTATTTCTTCTGGTGGCATTTTTTGCCATGCCTGTCATGGCCGGCCAGCCAACGCTTCTGATTGTAGGTGACAGCCTAAGCGCCGCCTACGGCGTGCCATCGGAAACAGCCTGGGCGCAACTGTTGCGCGAGCGTTTACAAAGCAATGGCCTGAGCAACTGGAGCGTAGTGAATGCCAGCATCAGTGGTGAAACCACAGATGGCGGTGTCCGTCGCCTGCCTGAGTTGCTTGAAAAAAATAATCCCTCCGTGGTTATTATCGAGCTGGGCGGTAACGACGGCCTTCGCGGCTTTCCCCCTGGTGTGATCAAATCCAATCTGGCTTCAATGGTTGAGAGTGTTCAGGACTCTGGCGCCCGCGCCATTCTGGTTGGCATGCAAATACCCCCAAACTACGGTCAGCGCTATACACAGATGTTTGCTGATATCTTTCCAGCGCTGTCAGACAGCTACAACACCGCTCTGGTTCCCTTCTTTTTGAAAGGAATCTACGATCAAGAGAACCTGATGCAAGGGGACGGCATTCACCCCACTGCCGAAGCCCAGCCAAGGCTGCTTGATAACATATGGCCGGTGCTCAAGCCTCTGCTTGACTAAGGCCGCATCACACCACGCCCTGCAAAAACGCGAGGGCCCGACGTTCAGACCAGTAATAACCATCACGGCCACGATCTACAAACCCCACATGGCCGCCCCACTTTGGCGCATCCAATCGAACGTGGGCTCCCAGCACCGAAAGTGATTCCGGAAAGCAATTCGCCGATAAGAACGGATCGTCTGCCGCGTTTACCATCAATGCAGGCACCTTGATATCTTTCAATCTGCCTAACGCAGAACACTGAGCCCAGTAATCTGCGGCATTCTTGAATCCGTGCAACGGCGCTGTGTAGCGATCATCAAACTGGTGAAAGTTCTGAATCGTATCGAAATCCGAAACATCAATAAGATCGGGGAACTTTTGTGCTTTTTCGTTCATTTTCACGCGAAGATCCTTCAAGAACCTTTGCATGTAGATCTTCCGACTGGGTAGCGCCAGCATATCCGCACTGCCTGCCAAATCGCAGGGAACAGAATAGGCCACCGCGCCGCAGATTCGACTGTCAACGCGCTCACCTTGTTCACCGAGATACAGCAGTGTGAGGTTCCCGCCCATACTGAAACCGGAAAGAAACACCGTTTGATAGCCTTGTGCCAAGCCATGCCCCACCACCCGGCGTAGATCTTCGGTCGCGCCGCTGTGATAAAACCTTGGCTGGTGATTCATCACCCCGCCACAGGAGCGAAAGTTCCAAGCTAAAACATCCCAGCCTTCGGCCAAAAGTGCTTTGGCTAACCCTTGCACATAGGGGCGCCGGCTATGCCCTTCCAACCCATGTGAAATGATGGCCAGACGGCTGCTGCCTTGGCGATACCAGTCCAGATGCAGTTCATCGTTGTCGTCAGTGGCAAGCACTTCTGCCTGCGGATCTGCCACCTGTACCTTTCGGAAAAGCGACGGCCACACGGATTGAACATGACCACTGCGCAGCCAAGGAGGAGGACGATATTGATGAGCCATACTGCGGTACAAATTTTGACCTTTTATATCAGGGGGTTGACCAGCTAATACAAAGCGCTTACTATGCCGCCCGACTTGATGCTGTTCCCCGATAGCTCAGTTGGTAGAGCAACGGACTGTTAATCCGTTTGTCGCTGGTTCGAGCCCAGCTCGGGGAGCCACTTATTCTAAAATGCCGCTGTTTCTTATGAAGCAGCGGCATTTTTTGTTCACAGCTTCAAAACACCTGCTCGCGCTGCATGAACTCGGTTAGCACGCGGTACAGCGTAAAGCCATCCTCAGCACCAATCAGCTCGCGGATAGAGTGCATGCCAAACTGCGGCACACCGATATCTAGCGTTGTCACCCCCAGGTTTGCAGCCGTTAGCGGCCCAATGGTGCTGCCGCACCCCATATCGCTACGCACCACAAAAGTTTGGTGCGGCAACCCCAGTTCATCGCTGATATGTCGGTAAACCGCGGCTGAGCGGCTGTTGGTTGCATAGCGCTGGTTATGATTCACCTTGATAACCGGGCCCTGGTTCAGGATGGGGCCGTGGTTTTCATCGTGTTTGTCCATGTAATTCGGGTGCACGCCGTGTGCATTATCGGCCGAAATCATCATGGATCGAGCAATGGCTTTGGCCTTGCCAGCGCCGCACCATCGATCGAGAACCGTCGTTAAAAATGGCCCCTGAGCACCCTCTGAAGATACGCTGCCCACCTCTTCGTGATCGTTACACACCAGCAGCGCAGCCTCATCGCCCGAGGTGTTCAACAGGGCTTGCAACCCGATATAACAGCTCAGCAGGTTGTCCAGCCTGGCGGAGGCAATAAAGTCACTACGCAGGCCCACAAACCCAGCTTCCTGAGCATCATAAAAGCCCAGTTCATAGCCCAGAACCTTGCGTACTTTGCTGCCAGATTCACTGGCAATCTGATGACTGAGCAGATCGTTAAAACTCGTTGCGTCGTTTTCCGCAACCTGCATCAA
The DNA here is from genome assembly GCF_001858325.1 of Marinobacter sp. AC-23. Lineage (GTDB taxonomy): Bacteria > Pseudomonadota > Gammaproteobacteria > Pseudomonadales > Oleiphilaceae > Marinobacter. The sequence continues at coordinate 136,837 of NZ_MBPP01000078.1, read as the reverse complement.
TACTGGTGGAAGGTCTGTCTGGGCATTCACCGTGCGGCTGGTGTTGGCCTCCCTATCCAGGTGGATGGCGAGGCTGGGAATAAACGCAATGGGCTTGCGGAAATCGACCAGCGTGTCACTGACCTTGCCATGGCTGTCGAGAAACGTCACCCTGCCTGCCAGCGAAAGATCCCGGTCAAACCAGGGGTTCATCAGAACACCCCCATAAACTTCAACACCCAGCTGGAAAAAGCCTTTGCGGCGCAGCTCTGGGTTGGGTTTTACTTTCAGGCACGGGCTATCAGTGTGAGCACCCACCATACGAATACCCGATGCTGAGGCATCCTGAGCACCGGTGCGAAAAGCAACGATTGAAGAGCCATTACGAACCACGTAATAACCGCGACCCTGCTCAAGAGCCCAGTCGTCCTTTTCGTCCAGCTCTTCGAACCCGGCTGCATCCAGCCGTTGCGTCATGGTTGCCACGGCGTGCCAAGGCGTGGTTGATGCGTTCAGAAACTTCAGCAAATCTTTGTTGAATTCAGCGTGTTCCATGATGTCCCTGATAGAATAGTATTGATCACAACATTATGGCATGAAGCCTTAACACCTCATACCGGGGCAACAGGCATTAGCCTGCACCCAACCTCTTTCTTTCACCCACGGCACGAGGCCCTACATGCAAGCACCAAGATTTCTCGACATCGAATACTGCCAGACCGACGACGTCCTCTTTCCAACTGCCATGGCTTGGTCCCTGGCAGACGGCCAAATGAAAACGGTGGTGATAGCGCCTGTAGACGAATGGCTGCCCGAGGACGGCGACCTTGGTGATGTTGACCTGCACTACCTTGCAGAACAGGGCGTGCCTTTGCTCGAGCTTATCCATGAACTGCACGAGGATCTACCCGACCAGACGGTATACGTAGATGGCCTGGACCCAGACGAAATTCTAGTGGATTTAATCTTCAGCGCCATGAACCAGGAAGCGCCTTTTGAAATCGCACCCATTACCGACCTGATTACCGGCCTGGACAGCGATGCGCTGGAAGATCGTCGTCGGCAGTTATTGTTTGAAGAGGGTCTGGAACCCCAGTTGCCAGAAAACGGAGTGTACGCCTTACTGTTGATGGCCCAGGAAGAGGGCTTGTTTGACGAGGACTAAAGTGTGACGCGGGTCGACGTAACAATCGGTTACACAAGGCAAACTCAGCCCGTAACCGCTCACGTCAGGAAACCCGATAATAATGAAAAAGGTTGTTCGATCGCACCTAATACTCACTCTGGTGCCGGCTTGTCTGCTTTGTGCCCAAGCAGCCCTGGCGCAGGAAACTCTCCGGGAAGACAAGCATTACGTTGGCCTGCTGGTAACGGCGTTCAATCACCGCTCCATCGGCACGGCGTCCAATGAAACCGCCACAGGTACCGGTGGCACACTGATAGTTGGCGGCCACCTCAATGAACTGTTTCACGCCGAGCTTAGGGCGGGGGGCGGTTTTCGCGACGCCAAGGTTCCTAGAGGCGACCTGAGCCTTTCAATCGATTACTTTGCCAGCTGGTATATCGGCCTGCACTACCCCATTACCAACTACGCCAACATCTATGGCCAGGCCGGATTCTCGTTTATTCAAGGCGCTGGTGAGCTCAGCCACCCGGAAGAAAATCGCAACGCCCAATTCCGTGAGCTGGAGGGAGATTTTCCGGACAGCAGTTTTGGCGTAGGTTGGCTGCTCGGCCTGGATGTCGAAGTGCTGACCGATACCTATATTGTTTTTGAAGGCGGAAAACTACTCAAAGATACCGGCACAGACGCCAATATCTTTCAGTTTTCTGCAGGTCTCAAATACGAGTTCTAAAGCGCAGGAGCGTGACTGCGCGTGAACACTACGCGCCTTGGCGAATGTGCCAGCACCGGTGAATTCGTGCGTTCCTCTGAAAATCCTTGTCCAGCGTGCTGGCGCTTACCTCTTCAATCTCAAATTCTGAGGCCAGTTCTTCATCAAGTTTGAAGCGCCGGAAGTTATTGGAAAAAATCAGCAAGCCGTCAGAGCTTAACCTGGTCATTGCCTGCCGGATCAGTTTGGCGTGATCTTTTTGAACATCCAGCACCCCTGCCATACGAGCAGAGTTGGAGAAAGTTGGCGGATCCATGAAGATCAAATCGTAGAGCTGGTCCGGTGTAGGCCTGGCCGCAAGCCATGCAAGGCAGTCCGTCTGCTCCACTTTATGCTTACGGGGATCAGCCGCGTTCAGCCTGAGGTTATCCTGAGCCCAAGCCACGTATGTTTTCGACAAGTCCAGGCTCAATGAGCGGCTGGCACCGCCGGCAACTGCGTGCACCGTAGCCGCACCGGTATAGCAGAACAAATTCAAGAAGCGCTTGCCGGCCGCATGCTGCTGGATCCAGTGGCGCACTGGGCGGTGATCTAAAAACAACCCGGTATCCAGATAATCCTTTAGGTTTACCTTCAACGTGCAGCCGTATTCCTGCACCTGAAAGAACTCACCGCTAACATCTTGTTTCTCATACTGATTCACCCCAGCCTGGCGCTGACGTTGCTTGCAGATCATTTGGTCCCGCTCGATGCCCAGAGCCTCAGGAATAATGGCCAGTGCTTCAGCCAGACGCTCCCGCGCGGAACGCTCATCAATGGACTTGGGTGCAACATATTCCTGCACGTGTACCCAGCCTTCATAGATATCGATGGCCAACGCATACTCAGGCATATCCGCATCGTACAGGCGATAGCAGCCTATCTGTTGCTTGCGGGCCCACTGCCCGATGGTCTTCATGTTTTTCTTCAGGCGGTTACGCAGCATAGCTGCGCGCTCCTCATTGGCAATCCGGGGCAAAACCTCACCTGGCGCTGCCGGCTCCCGAGGGGTACGCACACTGGCCTCGTCTATCGTAAACAGCAGAAGTTGTGCGGGGAGCTTGCCGTTAAACAGTTTGTACTGCTTAAAGCTGCGAAGACCAATGGATTTTCCGAACTCCGGCGCACCGGTAAACACGCCAAGGTGCCAGCCAGATGCTGCTTTTTTCACAGCATCGCCAAGTGACTCATAAAGGCCTGCCAGGGCAGTTCTATCGTTCAGGCGCTCACCGTAAGGGGGGTTTACAAGAACCAGGCCGGTCTCAGCTTGACCTTCGCTTATTGCAAGCTCTGCAATAGGCTGAGCATTAAACTCGATTAAACCCTCAAGCCCCGCTCGCTGCATATTATTGCGCGCGGTGGAAATAACCCGGCTGTCCTGATCGAAGCCAAAGAACTTCGGGATTGTGCCCTGCTTGCCCTCGTAGGCACGCTTTTCCGCCTCTTTGCGAACCGATAGCCAGGATTCTGGTTGGTGGCCCAGCCATTTCTCAAAGCCGAAACGCTCACAGCGTCGACCAGGGGCAATATCCAAGGCCATCATGGCGGCTTCAATCACCAAAGTACCGGAACCACACATGGGATCCATAAAATCGCCGCCCTCAGCTGCGATTTTTGGCCAGCCGGCGCGCATCAACAAAGCCGCTGCAAGGTTTTCTTTCAGGGGGGCCAACCCCTGTTCTGTACGGTAGCCACGCTGATGCAGGCTATGCCCGCTAATATCGATCCCCAGTGCAAGCCTGCCACGATGCAATCTTGCCGATACGGTTACGTCGGGCATTTTCGCTTCTACCGCGGGGCGTTTTCCACCGCCCATGGTAAAGCGATCCACAATGCCGTCTTTTACGCGCTGGGCCCCAAACTGAGTGTTGCGAATGGCCTCATTTTCACCAATAAAATTGACTCGAAAGCTACCATCCACCGGAATGTGCTGCTGCCAATCAAGGTGAACAACGCCGTCGTATAGCTCATCGGCGCTGGTAGCGGCCACTTCATCAACATGAAGAATCACCCGGTTTGCCAAACGGGACCACATGCAAGCACGGTAGCCAGCCTCCAGTGGGCCCTCTACCCAGGCACCCGCAGGCGCGTTGCGCATCAACCCGAGACCAAAGGTGCTGAGCTCGTCCGCCAGAAGGTATTCAACACCCTTTGGGCAGGTTACAAAAAAGACAGATTTGGACAAGTTCAACTCCAGGTTCTTTGGCGAATCGCGGTAAGTCACGGGAATCGCGGCGTTCATAGGTTAGGGCAATTCTTCTATTTGTTTTTGGTCTATTAATTATAATTTATAGATCAAAATGATAGTGTACTTCTGCTTGTGGTTAAGCTTACCTTGTAGGTGACGCGTCGTTCGGGAAGGGTAAACTCCCTTTCGTTAACAGGATCCTGACTGCTCTGGCTGAAGCTGGCAATAGTGGGTTATCCCCAAGAGGATTCCACGGGCCCTAGCCACTGCAGAAGTGTACACGCTTGTTCTGTTAATCCATTAGTGAGGAACGGCATGAAAAGACAGAAAAGAGACATGTATGCTCGTGCATTTAAACGGGGCTACCTAGCCGGTGTATCCGGTAAATCCAAAGACAGCTGCCCGCTCGATCAGGCAGAGGTCCGCCAGGAATGGTTGAGCGGGTGGCGTGAAGGCCGCACCGACCAATGGGATGGCATGACTGGCGTCTCCGGTATTCATAAATTGGCAAACGTTACCACAGCCTGATGCTTGTTTAGACCCCGTATCTTGTATCTGATCTTTTAATACACAATCTGACTCAGTATTCAGAGCAAACAAAACGGGGCCACCTGCCCCGTTTCAAATAAAGTGAAACACTACGGGGTTTATTCCCTGCAAGGGCCCGCTCAGCGGGCCCATCTTTGTTATAGCACCCGAAAAACTACTTAAGACCTCGAATCGCCTCAACCGCTTCACTTATCAATTCCGGTCCCCGATAAATAAATCCGGTATAAAGCTGAACCAGCTTAGCGCCCGCCTGGATCTTTTCAGCTGCACTCTCACCATCGGTAATGCCGCCTACCCCAATAATTGGCAAATCGTCACCGAGCTCTGCATACAGCCCCTGAATAACCCTCAAGGATGCGTCACGAACCGGAGCACCGCTTAGCCCTCCCGCCTCTTCAGCATGAATATGCCCGGCAACCGCATCGCGGCTTATGGTGGTGTTTGTGGCAATAACGCCATCAAGACCCGCTTCTTTTAACGCTAATGCGACAAACCGAATACCTTCATCGTCCATATCCGGTGCAATTTTTACCGCTATAGGCACGTAACGGCTAAACTGGCTCTGACACTTAAGCTGTTCGTCCTTGATGGCATGAAGTAGGCCCTTCAGGGAATCACCAAACTGCAAATCACGCAGGCCAGGCGTGTTGGGTGAAGACACGTTTACTGTAATGTAGTCGGCTCGGCTATATACCGCCGCAATGCCCTTACGGTAATCGGATTCCGATTCCTCGTTTGGTGTATCTTTGTTCTTACCCACGTTAATGCCGAGAATGCCCCGGTAACTGCGCTTATCTACGCGCTCCAGCATGTGGGCCAAGCCTTCATTGTTGAACCCCATCCGGTTAATAATGGCCGTATGTTCCGGCAACCGGAACATACGGGGTTTAGGGTTGCCCGGCTGCGCGAGTGGCGTGACGGTTCCAACTTCAATAAACCCGAACCCCAGTGCGCCCAGAGCATCCAGATGATCGGCATTTTTATCCAACCCTGCCGCGAGCCCCACAGGGTTAGGAAAATCCAACCCCATAACATTTACCGGCAGCGCACCTGTTTTCGGTGAAAAAGCACCCAACACGCGCAGGCGATGCGCCAGATCCAAACCGTTTAACGCAACGGAATGAGCCTGTTCGGGTGATAGCCGGAAAAGCAGGTTACGGATAACGCCGTACATCTGAAGACTCCTCAATAAATCGTGAGCGCGAGTATACCGGAAGTTTTCCACAGCAACCCAATTACACAAAAACCCAACGCTAAACATCTGTATCATTGAGCTCTTAGGATCTTGTCCACGGAATCTGTGGATAACCCTGTTGAAAATCACGGGGCAACGTTGCCCATCCCTTGTGACCTGCGCCAATCTACAGATTGATCATTTTTTGAACAGTTTATTTTGTCTTTATTTTCAAGAAGTTATATTTATTTCACTTTAAATAAAACGAAACCTGAACAGTCTGTCATTCAAATGCAATGCTGCTATGATGTGCATAAATCAAGCAGGAATGCGGAAAATCCGGAGTTTCTAAATGCAGCAACCCGACTCACCGGCCCAGCGTCATCGTGAAAATCTAGCGATGGAAATGAAAGCGGCCTCGCGGGTTACCATTATCGGAATGATTCTTGATGCATTTCTCGGAATCATTAAAGTTATTGGCGGCGCCCTTTTCCACTCCCAGGCGCTTATTGTAGACGGCATACACTCGTTTACCGATGTTGCATCCGATCTTGTAGTGCTTGGCGCAATGAAGTTATCCCGCCAAGAGCCGGATGATAATCATCCCTATGGCCACCAACGCATCGAGACCTTTGGCACCCTCGTACTAGGCAGCATTCTGATTGCTGTAGGCGCAGCCCTTGCCTGGGAAAATACCCTCCGGCTGATTGAAGGCAGCATTGATACTATTCCGCAGTGGCCGGTTTTAGTGGCTGCGGCGATTTCTGTGGTGAGTAAGGAGTGGATTTTCCGCTACACCCGACATGTTGGCCAAGCTATACGTTCGGACCTCATTGTTGCCAACGCCTGGCACAGCCGCACCGATGCGTTTTCCTCCATTGTGGTGCTGGTCTCTACGGCTGGCGCAATGTTGGGCTTTTTGCGGCTGGACTTGCTTGCTGCAGTTGTGGTCGCGGGCATTATCATTCACATCGGCTGGAAGTTTACCTGGGACAGTGTTCAGGAACTGGTAGATACCGGGCTCTCCGCTGTCGATACCGAAATGCTGAAAACCATAGCCCGCAGTACCGAAGGGGTGCTCAACGTGCACGAGCTTCGCAGCCGCCGGATGGGACAGGATATTCTGCTGGACATTCATCTTGTGGTGCGGCCAGAAATCAGTGTGTCAGAAGGCCATCAAATAGGCATGCAGGTCGTCGCCGGCATGCGACATGCACTGGAGAACATTCTCGATATCAACTTTCACATTGATGCCGAAAACGACGAGGATCAGTTCCCGACCACTGAAAAACTGCCTTCCCGGGCGGAGGTTCAAGGTATTATTGCTGAGCACCTGGGCGAGATTCCCCAGCGCAGCCGTTTAAGGCTGCATTACCTCAGAAACAAGCTGCATTTGGAGATCTTTCTGGACGAGCCTGACCCTGAAACGGTGTTTACCCCGGAAAACGTTCGGCACCACTTGGAAGGCTACCCTTGGTTTGGCAGTGCCAGGGTCTGGGTTGCCGGCCCGTAGGCAGGCTAACTTTTATGCTTTTTTTGCCGTTAGCGCCGGCGGTTGTCTTCCATTCTGGAAAGGAACTCCTGCATGATCAGCGTATAGAGCTCACCGCCTAAAAAGCGATCTTCTACGCCCGCATCAATACTCGGATTGTCGTTAACTTCGATAACAGCAACCCGGTTTCCGGTCTGTTTTATATCCACTCCATATAGCCCGTTGCCAATCAGCCGAGTGGAGTTCAGCGCTGCTTGAATAACGTTTCTCGGCACTTCGTAGGTGGGCATGGTTTCAAATCCACCGCTCTCGCTTTCCGACTCGCCATGCTGATAAATCTGCCAATGGCCTTTAACCATCATGTATTTGCAGGCATATATTGCCCGACCTCCCAGCACACCAATACGCCAGTCGTAATCGGTATAGAGGTATTCCTGAGCCAGCACCAGCGCCGACTGCCGGAACAGATCTTTTAGCCCTGCTCGCAGGGATTTTTCGTCTTCTGCTTTGTTCACCCTCGGGAAAACGCGCCATCCGGTATTTTGATCACCACTGGAAAGCCCAGTTCCTGAACCACCTGCTCCACGGCATCTTTTTGATCTTTGGACAAAATCAGGGTTTTGGGTGTCGGTATCTTGTTGTTTTTCAGAAGATCCGCCAGAAAAACCTTGTTGGTGCATTTAAGAATCGATACCGGGTCGTCGATAACCACCATACCTTCCGCCGCCGCTTTGCGGGCAAAACGATAGGTGTGGTGATCGATGGCTGTGGTTTCGCGGATAAACAGACCGTCGTACTCGGGCAGGCGCATATAGTCCCGGCGGGTGATCTGCTCCACGTTGATGCCCAGCTTGCGCCCGGCTTTTTCAAATCGCTGCAGTGCCACTGCATCGCTGGGCGGCATTTCTTCATCGGGGTTCACCAGAATCGCCAGGTCAAACCGATAACGACGACGGGTTCTGGGTTTACGCCACACCATGCTACTGAAGCGATCCAATGCAGAGGCGAAGACGTCCTGTTCCTGTTCATTCAGATCGGCAGGTGCAGCGGGCTTCATGGATTCAATCTGCCAGGTTTTCCGGCGCCGGAATACAATTTCGAGAATCGGACAAGGAAACCTCTCGAACAAAGCCCGCGCTACCGGTTTGAGATCGGGGTGCTCGGTTTGGCCGAAATAGGAGCGGATTCGCACTTCGTGGGTAGCACTGCGTTTATCACTGGCGGGATCAATGGCCGAGCCGGCGGCATCCAGCCCACTGATTACGCTGGCCTCCAATTCCTCCAATTCGAGAGAAAACAGCCCCTTGCGGCTCAGATCGTTCAGTGTCATAACCGAAGGCACTACGTGATGCCCGCGGGCTTCAGCCAGCAGGGAACAGTAATAGCCCCGGCTCAGGTACTTTGCACTCTGGCACAGGTTGATAACGCGTACGCGGCTGGTAGCCGGCGCCGAGAATTGGAGATACTGATCGAAACTCAGCACATCTTCGCTGGGGTAGTATGGAGCCCAATCTTTGGTGCGATCTACAACGATAAGCAAACGGGACATTAAAGGCGCTCCTCCCTGGAGATAATTGCCAATAGAACTGGTCGCAACAATACGCCGCTGCGGGGGTTGGAACAATCAGCTAATAATGCGTGCTTTTACTCACAATAAGCGTATTTGCCATTTCCTTACTCTCTATCATAATAGCCGCATACGGGAAGCCTACCAGCATGCCCCATGCCTATATTCTCAAGGCCGCTTTACACATGTCCGACCTGCAACTCCGGCAAGCCACCAACGAAGATTTGAGCGCGATTTTACAGCTTGAGCATCTTTGCTTTACGGAAGACAGGCTATCCCGCCGCAGCTTCCGGCGCTTTCTGGACATGCCCCGAGACAGGTTGATTGTGGCTGAAACCAAACATGAGGGTGAAAGCGAACTCCTGGCTACTGCCTGGTACTAATGAGCGCGGCAACACGGATGGCTCGAATTTACTCCATTGCGGTGCTGCCAACGGCCCGTGGCCAAGGTATTGGTGAAAAGCTGGTTAAGGCCGCAGAACATGAGGCGGCTGAGGCCGGCCGTATTCTGATGCGTCTTGAGGTTAGGGAAGATAACAGCGGCGCCATTGCACTCTATAAGCGCCTGGCTACCGCCAGTTCGGGACTTACCGGGACTATTACGAAGATCACGGGACGGCGCTGCGTTTTGAGCGCCGCATTCTGTTTTACGAGCCAACACGGGAGTTTCTTCCTGTGCCCTATTACCCCCAGACAACCGACTTCTCCTGCGGCCCAGCTGCGCTGATCATGGCCATGTCAGCCCTTGATGAACAGCAACCATTGAACACCTTGGAAGAGCTCAAAATTTGGCGTGAGGCAACAACGATTTTTATGCTGGCAGGCCATGGCGGCTGCGGGCCACACGGGCTTGCTCTCTCGGCCTGGAACCGGGGATTTGAAGCCAATGCATGGCTCAGTACTGAGGGGCCTTTATTTAGGGATACCGTTCGCAGCGACGAAAAAAAGCGGGTTTTAGAACTGGTTCACGAGGGATTCCTGCAAGATATTGGCCAAACCAGTATCCAACTACACCATAACCCGCTCACGCTGGAGGCCATGGAGCAGGCACTGCACAACGGCCAAATTCCGGTGATTTTGATCAGTACCTGGCAACTAAACCGAAGCCGCGTGCCTCACTGGGTAACCGTATGCGCCATGGACGACCAGTTTGTGTATCTGCACGACCCGGAAATAGATGTGGCCGATGGTGAAACCGTGGCAGACAAACAATACCTTCCCGTGGATAGGCGTGTGTTCAGCCAAATTTCGCGATACGGCCGCATACAGCCGCTTCAGGCCGCTGTGATTGTGGGCCCGAAGCGCTGAGGCGAGGTTATCCGGTGCGCAGTGCCGCTTCTTTCAATTCTGATATTTCATCCCGCAGGCGGGCCGCCGCCTCAAAGTCCAGGTCTGATGCGGCTTTGTACATTTTATCCTCAAGGTGTGAAACTTCTTTGAGCACTTCTGCCGGAGATCGACCGCCAATCTTGGCCCGGTAGTGCTCGGCTTCTTCCGCCGCCTTTTTGCCGGGCCTATCCGCCTTATGTCGGCCCCGGCCGCCGCCAGCGCCCTCCATAATGTCCGTAATCTTCTTACTCAGTCCTTGAGGGGTAATGCCATGAATCTCGTTGTGCTCTGCCTGTTTGGCACGCCTGCGATCGGTTTCATCAATAGCGCGCTGCATGGAGCCGGTAATCCGGTCACCGTAAAGAATGGCTTTGCCGTTGAGATTCCGTGCGGCACGACCAATGGTCTGGATTAGTGCACGCTCTGAGCGCAGGAAGCCTTCTTTATCGGCATCCAGAATGGTGACCAGCGATACTTCGGGCATATCCAAGCCTTCCCGCAGCAGGTTGATGCCCACAAGCACATCAAATACGCCCCGACGTAGATCACGGATAATCTCGACCCGCTCAACCGTATCAATGTCCGAATGCAGATAGCGCACGCGAATGTCGTGCTCCATCAAAAAGTCAGTGAGATCTTCGGCCATACGCTTGGTGAGTGTGGTCACCAAAACCCGCTCTTTTACCTTCACCCGGGAGTGAATTTCAGACAACAAGTCATCCACTTGGGTGGACGCAGGGCGCACTTCAATAATCGGATCCAACAGGCCGGTTGGCCTGACCACCTGCTCCACTACCTGCCCCGTATGCTCTGCTTCGTAATTGCCTGGCGTCGCCGACACAAAGATCATCTGAGGCGTAATACGCTCCCATTCATCAAATCTCATGGGGCGATTATCAAGGGCCGACGGTAAGCGGAATCCATACTCCACCAACGTTTCCTTCCGGGAGCGATCGCCTTTGTACATGGCGCCGATCTGCGGAATCGTCACGTGGGATTCATCCACCACGAGTAATGCGTTCGCTGGCAGGTAATCAAACAACGTGGGCGGGGCTTCGCCCGGCTGGCGACCGGAGAGATAGCGAGAGTAGTTTTCAATGCCGTTGCAATAGCCCAACTCGTTCATCATTTCCATATCGTAGCGGGTACGCTCTTCCAGTCGCTGGGCTTCAACCAAGCGGTTGTTATCGCGCATTTGCTGCAGGCGAGCGTCTAACTCGACCTTTATGTGCTCCACCGCATCGAGCACGGTTTGCCGCGGCGTCACATAGTGGGATTTGGGATAAATCGTAACCCTGGGAACCCGTCGAAACACTTCCCCGGTGAGCGGATCAAAGTAACTGAGGTTTTCCACCTCATCATCAAACAGCTCAATACGAATCGCCTCTTTCTCCGACTCTGCCGGAAACACATCAATCACATCGCCCCGCACCCGGTAATTCGCGCGGTGAAATTCGATGTCGTTGCGGGTGTACTGCAATTCAGCCAGCCGGCGCAGAACATGCCGCTGATCAATCTTGTCGCCTCGATCCAGATGCAGCATCATTTTCAGGTAGGACTTTGGATCACCCAAGCCGTAAATGGCTGACACAGTCGCCACAATGATCGCATCCGGGCGCTCCAGCAGAGCCTTGGTTGCAGACAGCCGCATCTGTTCAATGTGTTCGTTGATGGAGGCGTCTTTCTCTATGAACGTATCAGATGAGGGAACGTAGGCCTCGGGCTGATAGTAATCGTAATAGGACACAAAATATTCCACAGAGTTGTCTGGAAAAAACTCGCGGAACTCGCCATAAAGCTGGGCAGCCAGGGTTTTGTTGTGGGCCATAACAATGGTTGGCCGCTGCACTGACTCGATCACTTTGGCGACGGTGAACGTTTTGCCCGACCCGGTAACACCCAGCAATGTCTGGTGTGCCAAGCCGGAATGAATGCCGTCGATCAGGCCCTCAATAGCTTTGGGCTGATCGCCCGCAGGCTCATACGGCGAATCAACCCTGAAGACACCGCTTTTAACTGAACTGTTGGAATCGTTACTGGCCATAATTGGCAGACAACCTCCGCTCACTCAACATGTGTATCCGGGCCAGATCCTGCAATTGTAGGATGCGGCCAGAGAGAGAAATTTATTGTTACGCCGGCTTCATGGTACCATCAACTCGATCGACGSCTGGGCGAAAATCAGCCGCCATATGGCAAGGATTCAGACACCCCGCCGGTCACAGACCTATCAGACGCAGCTTTAAGGAGCGCAAGTTTGGACCTTCAACTTTCCAGCCGTGTACAGGCAATCAAGCCATCCCCCACCCTCGCAGTCACCAACAAAGCTGCTGAATTACGCGCAGCAGGCCAAGACATTATCGGTCTGGGTGCAGGCGAACCGGACTTCGATACCCCAGAACACATCAAGCAGGCAGCCATTGAGGCCATCAAAAACGGCCAGACAAAATACACCGCTGTTGATGGTACGCCAGCTCTTAAGAAGGCGATTATTGCGAAGTTCAAGCGGGACAATGGCCTGGAATACGAAGCCAACCAAGTATTGGTTTCAAGTGGGGGCAAGCAGAGCTTTTTCAACCTTGCCTTGGCTACTCTTAACGCGGGTGATGAAGCGATTATCCCTGCGCCTTACTGGGTATCCTACCCGGATATGGTTCTGGTTGCTGAAGGCAAGCCGGTTATCATCGAAACCGGTGCAGAAACCCGTTTCAAGATCACCCCGGAACAGCTGGAAAACGCCATCACTGAGCGTACCCGCCTGTTCGTCATCAACAGCCCTTCCAACCCAAGCGGCATGGCTTATACCTTGGAAGAGCTGCAGGCGATTGGTGACGTGCTGAAAAAGCACCCGAACATCATGATCGCCACGGATGATATGTACGAGCCTATCCTCTGGACTGGTAAGCCGTTCTGCAACATTCTGAACGCTAACCCGGAGCTTTACGAGCGTACCTTCGTTCTTAACGGTGTATCCAAGGCTTACTCAATGACTGGCTGGCGTATCGGCTATGCCGCAGGCCCAGCCAAGATCATTGGCGCCATGAAAAAAATCCAGTCTCAGAGCACGTCCAACCCTTGCTCCATCTCCCAGGCTGCCGCACAGGCTGCTCTGGATGGCCCGCAAGCGTGCATCGGTGAGATGGTTAAGGCGTTTAAAGAGCGTCACGACTGGCTGGTAGATGCTTTGAACAAGTTGCCAGGTGTTGAGTGCCTCAAAGGCGACGGCACCTTCTACGTGTTCCCCAGCTTCCAGGGTGCAATTGATGCCGATGCCAGTGTCAGCGATGATGTGGAGTTCGCAGAGAAGCTGCTGAGCGAAGCGGGCGTCGCGTTGGTTCCAGGCTCTGCGTTCGGTTCTCCCGGACATATGCGCCTGAGCTTTGCGACCAGCATGGATAATCTGGAAAAGGCCATTGAGCGTTTGCAGAAGGCGCTGAGCTAAAAACTTCGGTAAGGGGTTGACGAGGCGATGGGGTAATCTTAATATACGCGCCTCGTCACATGACGACGTTCCCCGATAGCTCAGTTGGTAGAGCAACGGACTGTTAATCCGTTTGTCGCTGGTTCGAGCCCAGCTCGGGGAGCCATTATTCCGAAAACCCGCTAATTCTTTGAGTTAGCGGGTTTTTTTGTTTTGGCCCGGTGAATGCCCTCCCTCGGTAACTCTGCAATATCCGCTAAAGCCCAATCACCTCAGCATGAATAGCCTCAAGCGCTGCCAGAGGGTCAGCAGCCTGGGTAATTGGTCGGCCTATAACAAGGTAGTCGGAACCAGCCTTGAGCGCGTCTCTAGGGGTCATGATGCGCTGCTGATCGCCTTTGTCGGCGGTTAATGGCCGAATGCCCGGGGTGATCAGTTTGAAATCACTGCCCTGCTCAGTTTTGAGCGTGGGGGCTTCCTGTGCCGAGCAGACTACGCCGTCCAGACCACAGTTTCTGGTTAGCGTTGCCAGCCTGGATACCTGAGCTTCCGGCGAGCTGGTTATCCCGATACCGGCAAGGTCTTCAGCATCCATGCTGGTGAGGACCGTAACGGCAATCAGCAACGGTCTCTCCGTCCCGAAGGTATCCAAACGCTCACGGCAGGCCAACATCATCTTCTCACCACCAGAGGCGTGTACGTTTACCATCCATACTCCCAAATCGGCAGCAGCAGCGACAGCAGCCGAGGCGGTGTTGGGGATGTCGTGGAATTTCAGGTCCAGGAACACGTCAAACCCAAGCTTATGTAAACTCTCTACAAACTGAGGCCCGAATCGGGTGAAGAGTTCTTTGCCGACCTTCAGCCGGCATTTGGCAGGATCAAGCTTATCCACCAGCTCCAGAGCCGGTCCTGCAGCTGGAAAGTCTAGGGCTACTATGATTTTGGGGTCGTTAGAAGTTTGCACGTTGAAATGTCCTGCGGGGTGTCGTTAGAGGATGTAGATAGAAAGTGTCATTAAAGAATGTCGGTAAAAGATTATTCCGCTTCAACGCCCTGAATTGGGCGCACGGTTTCCCATTGCTTGCAGCTCGGGCATAGCCAGTGAAGTTGCTGGCCAGAGAAACCACAACTTACACACCGATAAACCGGCCTGTTGGCGAGAATCAGAAGGCCAATACGACTAACCAGTCTGCCTTCGTCGGTGGTCATGCCCTTTTCATAACCTGCCATTTCCACCAGCCGCAAAAGGGCCCGCACGCTAGGGCGAATTTCTAATTCCTGGCGCAGCAGATCAATAGCCGCCGGGCGGCCAGACACTCGCTCAACCGATTCCACCAAGGCCAAAAGCAAACTGGTGCTGGGGTAAATTTGGTAAAGCTTGCGCAGCTTTTTGACCAACCGACCAATGTCGCCGTGCTCGTGCTCAAGCTTCATCAAACGATCAATGGATTCAGGCCCAAAAGCCGGGTTTTGGTCAAAAACTTTCAACCCTTGGTTGCCAGCCTCACGATAGCTACCCTGCCGAATCAGAATTTTCATCAATATCAGTGTTGCCCGAACGCAGGAATGGTCATATTCCAGCGCTTCTTTGGCAAATTTCTGGGCAGCCCAGCGATCATCCTGACCAAGGGCTCTCTCTGCCAACTCGCAAGTCAGATACGCAAGATCCTTGAACATGGCTGGGTCTGCGTCATTCTTAGTCAGGGTTCGGGCAACGTCGGCCGCTTTACCCCACTCACTTTCCTGTTGGTAAAGGTCAATAAGTTGCCGAGCCGCTTTTCGCCCGTACTCACGATCTCCCATCAACTGTTGCAACAGCGCCTCAGCCCGATCCAGCAAGCCCGCGTTAAGAAAATCCATAGCAAGTTCGAGGGTTACCTGGGGAGAAAAGCGCGGAGGCAGTTCAGGTCTTGCTAGCAGGTTCTGATGAACCAGAATAGCGCGATCGGTTTCGCCTTTGTTGCGAAAGTGCCGGCCAATAGAAAGATGAAGGCTTACGGTGTCTTTGTTAACAGCCAGTGACTGCACAAAGTTGTCGACGGCCTGGTCTGAGTAATTCGTAAACAGAAACTGCAGCCGGTCCTTAACAGAATCTTCGTCTGCAATCTTCGCTCGGGTTCGGTTACGGCCGCTACCTAGCCTGCCTACAAACCAACCAACGGCAACTGCAACCGTTAACAGCAGCCACTGAAACACCATGTCCATTAAATAGCCTGGTCGTTCTGGGCCCTGGATTTCTCCAATGCCTGCTCGGCGCGATCAAGTCGTTTTTGAAGAGTGCGACGGGAAACCGACGTTCGGAATGTGGCGAGAACGGTCATTAGAATGCCAATCAACGCGCCAATAACAAAAGACATGATAATCCACACGGCAACACCGTGGGGCTTCGTCTCGAACACCAGAAAATTGAGAGCAACAGCCATCTGGTTGTTCAGCGAGAACACAAGCGCCAGTAACACCAGGACCAGTACCAACAGAATAAGTAGGATCTTCTGTAATCCTGCCATAACCTTAGCTCTCCCAAACGCTGATAAATGCCCGAATTATAGGTGTTTCGCTTCAGGGATGAAAAGCGCTTAAAACCCCTGCTTCAAACTGTCGTTCACCTGTTCTCGCAGCTCCTTGCCGGGCTTGAAGTGGGGAACATGCTTGGCGGGTAACTGCACGGCTTCACCGGTTTTCGGGTTCCGGCCTGTGCGGGCCGCCCGATGATGAAGGGAAAAACTGCCAAACCCCCGTATTTCAATTCGCTGCCCATTCGCTAGTGACTGGGACATGTGCTCAATAATTGTTTTTACTGCCAGCTCAACGTCTTTAACCGAAAGCTGTGTTTGTTTTGATGCAATTAATTCAACCAGTTCAGACTTCGTCATGAGGCACTTCCCTCGTTTCTTATTTATTCGGTCAATGATTGCCGAATTCCCACTCCTGTAGTTTAGCCAAATCAAAAAAAAACACAAAAAAAAACGGGCTCTTAGAGCCCGTTTTTTTTCGTACCAACCGGAGATTAGTCCTTGTTGGCGTTTTGCTGCTGCATTTGTTCCTTGATGAGATCACCAATGGTGGTCGCACTAGAGGAAGATTCTGCAGTTTTAGTACGCACGGTATCAAGAGCCTGTTTGTCGTCTTCTACGTCTTTAGACTTAACAGACAGGTTGATAATGCGGTTTTTACGATCGATGCTGATGATCTTCGCTTCGACTTCTTCGCCTTCTTTCAGAGCGTTACGCGCGTCTTCTACACGATCACGGCTGATTTCAGAGGCTTTCAGTACAGCTTCAACTTCTTCGTTCAGAGCGATGGTAGCTGATTTCGCATCAACAGCAGAAACAGTGCCTTAACGATGGAGCCTTTGTCGTTCAGCTGAACAAACTCGGCGAACGGATCGCTTTCGAGCTGCTTGATACCCAGGGAGATGCGCTCACGCTCGGGATCTACAGACAGGATAACGGTGTCAACATCGTCGCCCTTCTTGTATTCACGAACCGCTTCTTCGCCTGTTTCGTTCCAGCTGATGTCTGACAGGTGAACCAGACCATCGATGCCACCGTCCAGACCGATAAAGATACCAAAGTCAGTGATTGACTTGATCTTACCGGAGATGCGGTCGCCCTTGTTGAAGTTGCCGGAGAAGTCTTCCCATGGGTTGGATACACACTGCTTGATACCCAGGGAGATACGACGACGCTCTTCATCGATATCCAGAATCATCACTTCCACTTCGTCGCCAACATTCACGACTTTAGAAGGATGGATGTTCTTGTTGGTCCAATCCATTTCGGATACGTGAACCAGACCTTCAACACCCTCTTCCAGCTCAGCAAAGCAGCCGTAATCGGTCAGGTTGGTTACGCGGGCTGTAACCCGAGTGCTTTCCGGGTAACGACCTTTGATATCAACCCAGGGATCTTCGCCCAGCTGCTTCAGACCCAGAGATACGCGGTTACGCTCACGGTCGAACTTCAGAACCTTAACGTTGATCTCATCGCCAACATTCACGATTTCGCTAGGATGCTTGATGCGCTTCCAGGCCATATCGGTAATGTGTAGCAGGCCGTCAACACCGCCCAGATCTACGAACGCGCCGTAGTCGGTCAGGTTCTTGACAATACCCTTGATTGACAGACCTTCAGTCAGGGTTTCGAGCAGAGCTTCACGCTCGGCGCTGTTTTCAGCTTCCAGTACGGCGCGGCGAGAAACAACCACGTTGTTACGCTTCTGGTCCAGCTTGATAACCTTGAACTCGAGCTCTTTGTTCTCCAGGTGCGCGGTGTCGCGAACCGGACGAACGTCTACCAGTGAGCCTGGCAGGAACGCACGAATACCAGCCAGATCAACGGTGAAACCACCTTTGACCTTGCCGTTAATAATACCTTTGACCACTTCTTCAGCTTCGAAGGACTTCTCGAGTACCTTCCAAGATTCTGCCCGCTTGGCTTTTTCACGGGAAAGACGGGTTTCACCGAAACCATCTTCTACTGCATCCAGTGCTACGTCGACAACGTCGCCGATAGCTACTTCTAACTCGCCTTTTTCATTCAGGAACTGGGAGGCGGGGATAACACCTTCGGACTTCAGCCCGGCGTTAACTGTGACCCAGTCGCTATCAACATCAACTACAGTTCCCTGGACGATGGAACCTGGTTTCATGTCAATTTCTTTTAGGCTTTCTTCAAAAAGATCCGCAAAGCTCTCGCTCATTATGAGTCCTATAGGTTCAATGCAAGTATGCTCCGTGCCGCCAGCAACACGGTCTGTTAATAAATTCCGGAATCAGCCAGCGGCTGGCAAATTTCGCTGTTTCCGGCATTTCAACGACAAAAAGGTGTAGTCAGGTCTGGCCTGCTGCTGCCATACACCTGTCTAACACCTCCTGTATACTCAAACCCGTAGAATCAATGACTTGCGCATCATCTGCTGGCTTGAGAGGGGCTGCGGAGCGATTCATATCTCGCTCATCACGAACCCGTATCTCCTCTAAAACGGCGTCAATACTAACATCGACACCGGCTGCCATCAACTGGCTGAAGCGTCGGCGTGCACGCTCTTCGGCACTGGCTGTCAGAAAAATTTTAACGGGTGCATCCGGAAACACAACCGTGCCCATATCGCGGCCATCAGCAACCAACCCGGGCTTCTGCTGAAAATCACGCTGGCGCTGCAAAAGCGCATCTCGAACCGGCTGCATCACAGCAATGCGTGATGCGTTATTACCACAGGTTTCCATGCGAATATCACCAGTAACATCCTCTCCCGCCAGAATCACTTTGGCAGGCTCGCCTTCCGGCGTTGGCTCGAAAGCTACATCCAGCGACGCAGCAACACGCACCAGGGCATCCTCATCATCCAGCGATACATTTTGGCGTATGGCTGCAAGAGCGGTCAACCGATAGAGTGCACCGCTGTCCAGAAGGTGCCAACCCAGCTTTTTAGCCAGCATCTGAGTGACCGTGCCTTTACCTGAACCGCCAGGGCCATCAACTGCAATGACTGGCACGCTATTTTTCACCATTAATTCGCTCCCTGCTTCGCGTGCGGTTCTGAATCTTCGGCTGAAATATGAATACCTGTTCCTCGCGCAAGTTCTACAAAGCCTGGAAAAGATGTCGCTACAACAGCGCAATCGCTTATTTCAATCTCATCGGTGGCTCGCAACGAGGCGATCGCAAAAGACATGGCAATACGGTGGTCGCCATGGCTATACACAGAGCCGCCTTTAATGGTCTGCCCACCCTCAATAACAATGCCATCTTCTGTCACTGTGGTTTCAACGCCCAATGTGGCCAGGCCATCTGCCATTACCTGAATGCGATCACTTTCTTTTACCCGCAGCTCCTCAGCACCGGTAAGAACCGTACGACCTGTGGCGCAAGCGGCCGCAATAAACAATACCGGGAACTCGTCGATGGCCAGGGGCACCTGATCTTCCGGGATACTAATACCCTTGAGCTCAGCGGAGCGAACGCGTAAATCGGCAACCGGCTCGCCGCCAATTTCACGCTCAGCCATGATTTCAATATTTGCGCCCATCAACCGCAGAATGTTGATAACGCCTACACGTGTGGCGTTCATACCCACATGGCGCAAAATCAGGTCGGAACCCGGCGCAATGCTGGCGCCAACCAAGAAGAAAGCGGCCGATGATATATCTGAAGGAACATCGATGGCATTGGCCGTCAGCTTTCCACCGCCAGTTACGCTGGCAGTTGGGCCGTCGCGTTCTACTTTATAGCCAAAGCCAGTCAGCATGCGCTCGGTGTGATCCCGAGTCGGCGCCGGCTCAGTAACAGACGTGGTGCCTTCTGCATACAGGCCGGCAAGCAGCAGGCAGGATTTAACCTGGGCGCTGGCCATCGGCATATCGTAGTGAATACCCGTAAGCTTCTTACTTTGGCTACCGCGAATTTTTAGCGGCGGACGTCCGCCCTCAGCCGTATCGATAACTGCACCCATAGACCGCAATGGATCAGCAACCCTGTTCATGGGTCGGGTAGAGAGGCTAGCATCGCCGGTTAGCTCTGACTCAAATGGTTGCGCTGCAAGTAAACCGGTAAACAACCGCATGCCAGTGCCCGAATTGCCCAGGTATATCGGGCCACGGGGTGCCTGCAAACCATGCATGCCAACACCGTGAATGCGAACGAAGCCCTCGTCTGGCCCCTCAACAGTCACGCCCATATCCCGAAATGCCTGTATCGTTGCGAGGCTGTCTTCACCTTCCAGAAAGCCTTTCACCTCGGTTACGCCCTCAGCAAGCGCGCCGAGCATAATTGAGCGGTGGGAAATGGATTTGTCCCCGGGCACCCGGATATCGCCGGTTACTGAGCCACCGGGCTGAAGACGGAACGTTACCTGCTTTTCACTGTTATTTGTCACGTAAGCCTGTCCTGAGAGCATTTTCGAAAAGTGTTCGCGCGCCGCTTTGGCGCGACTGAATACCCGCAACAGCATGGCGCCATCTTGCTCTGCAATGGCCGTGCGCAGCTGGTCTAAATCGTGGGTGAAATGGTCAATCACCCGAAGAACGGCGTCGCGGTTGGAAAGAAATATGTCGTGCCACATAACCGGGTCGCTCGCGGCAATCCGGGTGAAGTCACGGAACCCGCCGGCAGCGTACCGGAAAATGTCCATGTTCTGATCCTCTCCAGCCAGTGTATCCACCAGCGAGAAGGCAATCAGGTGAGGCAGGTGACTGGTCGCCGCCAGCACCTCATCATGGTACGCCACACTCATGGTGAGTACAGTGGCGCCACAGCCTTCCCACAAGGCCTGCAGCTTGGCGAGATGCGCACTGCTAACATTATCAGGGGGAGTCAGTATGACCTTGTGGTTACTGAACAGATCCGGATTGGCCGCGCGGATACCGCTTCTCTCCGACCCTGCAATGGGATGCCCCGGAATAATGCAGGGCAAAAACTCGCCGAAGACAGCTTCAATGTCCTTCACAAAACCGGACTTTGTACTGCCTACGTCGGTAAGAATAGCGTCTGCTGCAAGGTGCGGGCGTATTTCCTCCAGCACTTTTCGGGCCGCCTGCACCGGCACAGCCAGCACAACAAGGTCCGCGCCCCGCACCGCTTCTGCGATCGTGTCCGCGATTGTATCAATCACGCCCAGGGACTGCCCCAGCAAAAGATCTTCTTTACGCTGATCGGCGCCAACCACTTCCCGTGCCAAGTTATTTTTACGAATAGCACTGGCTAGCGAGCCACCAATCAGGCCTAGCCCAATAATGGCAATACGCTGAAAAATCGGCTCGCGCAATGACACTTTCAGGCTCCCTGCCCTGCCGCTGCCAACGCTTTTGCGAGCGCGTCGATAAAATGCTCGTTTTGTGCAGGCAAGCCCACAGATACCCGAAGGTGATTAGGCATGCCATAGCCCGCAACGGGGCGCACAATAACTCCGTGGGCCAGCAAAGCCTGGTAAACGCCCATGGCTTGAGGCCCTACTTCAACGGCCACAAAATTACCGGATGAGGGAATATACCGGAGGCCCATCTGATCGAAGGCCTCTTCTAACTGCTTCAGTCCAGCGGCATTGACCTCGCGTGAACGCTGCAGATAGTCTTCGTCATCCAGCACCGCCGTCGCGGCTGCAAGTGCCACGGAGCTTACGTTAAAAGGCTGGCGAACACGGTTCAGTATATCGGCAACGGCCGCTGAGCTTACGCTGTAGCCTACGCGCAGGGCGGCTAGCCCCCACGCTTTAGAAAACGTACGACATACAATCAAGTTCGGGAAACGGGTTAATAGCGCAACGCCGTCGGGATCCTCACCCCCTGTCATATACTCGCAGTAGGCTTCATCCAGAACCACCAGCACATTTTCAGGGATCTTGCCCAGAAACGCCTCAATAGCACTGGAGTTATGTACGGTTCCCGTTGGGTTGTTCGGGTTGGCTACAAATATCAGTCGGGTGCGTTCTGTTACGGCCGCAGCCATGGCATCCAGATCATGCCCCCAGTCTTTGGCAGGCACAGCAACAGCTTTCGCGCCAATAGCCTGAGTAACGATCGGATAAACCGCAAACGCATACTGGGAAAACACAATCTCGGAATCTGCATCTGCAAAGCAACGGGCGATCACTTCGAGTACGTCGTTTGAGCCATTCCCCAGGGTGATCTGGTCGGCGCCAACATCAAGACGCCCAGACAGTTTCTGCTTGAGATCAAATCCATTGCCATCGGGATACAGGCAAAGATCTGCCAGCACACTTTCAATCGCTGCGGTAACCTTTTTGCTGGGGCCGAGAGGGTTTTCATTGCTGGCAAGCTTGATAATCTCAGCCGGATCCAGACCCAGCTCACGGGCCAACTCGCTGATTGGCTTACCCGGCTGGTAGGGAGACAACGCCTGAACACCCTCTACAGCAAGGCTTTGATAATCAATGGCCATATACCTTCCTTAAACTACTTGATGCCAGGCTCTCATGCTAAATACTAGAGAACACCGATGGGATAGGAGCCCAATCGCTTGAGTTCAACGGCTTCTTCTTCTACCTCAGCAAGTACTTTATGTGCCTGCTCATCGTCCATATGCCCTTCAAAATCTATATAGAACACATAAGTCCAGGTGCCACTGGTCGAGGGTCTGGTCTCAAGCCGCGTAAGACTGACCCCATGGCGGTGAAATGGCTCCAACAATTGATACAACGCACCCGGCTTGTTTCTCATGGAAACAACAATCGATGATTTATCGTGCCCGCTCGACTGCACTTCTTCGCGGCCGATAATCAGGAACCGTGTAGTGTTGTCTGGCCGGTCTTCAATGCTGTTGGCCAGCTTCTCCAACCCATAAAGCTCTGCCGCCATATCGCCGGCAATCGCTGCGGCACCTGGTTCTTTGGCCGCCCGAAGCGCCGCTTCGGCGTTGCTGGAGACCGTCACTCTCTCAATACCGTAACGATGGGTATCCAGCCATTGTCTGCACTGGGCAAACGATTGCTGATGCGAGTAAATACGGGTTATTTCCTGATCCCGAGACTCCGGCGACACCAGAAGATGATGATGAATCCTCAACTGCACTTCACCGCAGATCTTCAGCGGGGACAACATGAACACATCAAGCGTATGGCTGACCATGCCTTCCGTGGAGTTCTCAACCGGCACCACGCCATAATGCGCAGATCCAGACTCTACCTCACGGAAAACCGCATCAATCGCTGGCAAAGGCACGCTGACAACAGAATGCCCAAAATGCTTGAGAGCAGCCGCCTGGGTAAAGGTGCCAACAGGCCCCAGAAAGGCAATGTGCATGGGTTTTTCGAGCGCCAGGCAAGCCGACATAATTTCACGAAACAGCCGAGCCATTTCCTCGCCGGGCAAAGGGCCGGGGTTGGCCTCTTTGATGCGACGCAGCACTTGGGCTTCCCGTTCCGGGCGATAGAAAAGTACGTCCTGCTCAGGGTTCGCAGCCATTTTCACGTGGGCCACTTCCTGGGCGCATTTTGCACGGGCACTGATCAGCTCCATGATCTTCTGATCCAGGCTGTCTATTTCTTCCCGGAGTTCTCCGAGGCGGATCTGCTCATCGCTCATGATCAGCCCCGCTCCTTCGCAAATTCGGTCATGTACTGAATCAGCGCATCCACGCCGGATTCCGGCATGGCGTTATAAATACTGGCACGCATGCCGCCCACAGAGCGATGCCCCGCCAGGTTTAACAACCCACGGGCGTCGGCACCTTCAAGGAAGACACTGTTGAGGGCATCATCCCGCAACGTAAAGGGTATATTCATCCAGGAACGGTAGCGTGGATCTATGGGGTTGGCGTAAAACTCATTGGCATCGATGAAGCCGTAAAGCTTTTCGGCTTTTCTGCGATTCGTCTCACCCATGGCTTTGACACCGCCCTGGGCTTTCAGCCACTGGAATACCAAACCTGCGAGATACCAAGAATATGTCGCAGGCGTGTTGTACATGGAGCCGTTATCCGCAATTACCTGGTAGTTCATCATGGTCGGCGTTTCCTTGCGAGCTTTGCCCAGAAGGTCTTTCCGAATAATGACGACAACCAGCCCGGAGGTCCGATATTCTTTTGAGCACCGGCGTAGATCAGCCCGAATTTTGAAATATCCACCGGGCGCGAAAGCATGGTAGAGGACATATCCGCTACCAGCGGCACATTGGCGCTATCGGGAACAAAATCAAATTCCAGGCCGCCGATGGTTTCATTCGGCGTGTAATGCAGGTACGCCGCATCCGCACGAGTCTGCCAAGACGCTTGATCCGGAATGCTGGCAAAGCCGCCCTCCTCCGAGCTGGCAACCACATTCACATCCGCATAGCGCTTAGCCTCGGCAATGGCCTTCTTCGACCAGATTCCGGTGTTCACATAATCCGCAGACGCTTTGTCGCCAAGCAGGTTCAAGGGAATTGTGGAGAACTGACTGGAAGCTCCACCTTGCATGAAGAGTACAGCGTAATCATCTGATACTCCGGCCAATTCACGCAGATCTCGCTCGGCCGTTTCAGCAATTTCTACAAACGCATCGCTACGATGGCTCATTTCCATTACCGACATGCCCGTGCCACGCCAGTCCAGCATTTCATCCCGTGCCTGTGCCAGCACACTTTCCGGCAAGGTTGCCGGACCTGCACAAAAGTTATACGCCCTGCTCATGTTCCTGCGATCTCTCACGTCTTGCGGATTCGGTGTTCGGCAGTGCTGGCTTATTCCTCGCCAGCATCCTGTTCCGGACTGTTGTTTTCGCTTTCGTCTGTTGAAGCGTCTTCGCCTTCGATATCTGCGCTTTCTACATCTGCACCTTCGATATCTACACCTTCGATATCATCATCGTCGGTTTCGGCTATTCGCTCCACACCTACCAGGCGCTCGTCTTCCTGGCTCAGCCTAATCAAACGCACGCCCTGAGTGTTCCGGCTAAGAACCGACACTTCGTCCGTACGGGTACGAACCAGCGTGCCCTTATCGGAAATCAGCATCATTTCGTCGCCTTCGAACAACTGCAGCGCGGTTACCAGGTTGCCGTTACGCTCAGAGCACTGCATGGCAATAACGCCCTGACTACCACGACCATAAGTTGGGAACTCATCAATCGCTGTGCGCTTGCCATAACCATTCTCACTGGCTGTCAGAATAACACCGTCATCCTGAGGAATGATCAAGGAAACCACGTGATGGCCCTCTGGCATTCTGATGCCACGCACACCACGAGCTGTTCGGCTCAAGGGGCGAACGGCTTCTTCATTAAAGCGAACCGCCTTACCTGCCGTGGAGAACAACATAATCTCTGCATCACCCTCGGTGATCGCAGCGCCAATCAGCGTGTCGCCTTCGTCCAGAGACAAGGCAATCAGGCCACTGCTGCGTGGGCGCGAGAAGTTCGGCAGACGTGTTTTCTTAACAACGCCCGCAGACGTTGCCATCAGAACAAACTGGTTTTCCGGGTAATCCCGCACTGGCAGGAAGGTTGTGATGCGCTCACCTTCATCCAGGGGCAGAATATTCACCATCGGCCGGCCACGGGAAGCGCGGCTGGCACGGGGGATCTCAAACACACGCAACCAGTAAACTTTGCCCCGGTTAGAGAAGCACAGAATGGTGTCGTGGGAGTTGGCAACCAGCAGCTTCTCAACGAAGTCTTCGTCTTTCATGGATGTCGCGGCTTTACCACGGCCACCACGGCGCTGGGCCTGATAGTCTTCTACCGCCTGGGTCTTCGCATAACCGCTGTGGGAAATGGTGACAACAAGCTCTTCTTCATCAATCAGATCGGCAATCGTAAGATCGCGCTGGGAGCTGGTTATTTCGGTACGGCGCTCGTCACCGAACTCTTCTACTACGGCTTCCAACTCTTCACGGATAACCTGCATCAAGCGATCCGGGTCGCCCAGAATTTCCAGCAGACCCGCGATTTTCTCAAGAATTTCCTTGTACTCGTTCTGGAGCTTTTCAGTCTCCAGACCTGTCAGGCGGTGCAGACGCATATCCAGGATAGCCTGGGTCTGTTCCGGGGACATATAGTACAGGCCATCACGCAGGCCATAGATTTCCGGCAGATCGTCTGGGCGGCAGGCATCTTCGCCAGCACGCTCAAGCATTGCCATCACATTACCGGGTGCCCAGCCTTGGGCCATCAGCTTTTCTTTGGCTTCCAAAGAACTCGGGGAAGCTTTGATCAGCTCGATCATCTCATCGATGTTAGCCAGTGCGACGGTCAGGCCTTCAAGAATATGACCCCGCTCGCGGGCTTTACGCAGCTCAAAAAGCGTACGGCGGGTTACAACTTCACGGCGGTGACGCACGAACGCGTCCAGCATTTCTTTGAGATTGAGAATTCTTGGCTCGCCGTTGATCAGCGCAACCATGTTGATACCGAACACTGTCTGTAGCTGGGTATGCTTAAACAGATTGTTGACCACAACTTCCGGGTTTTCGCCGCGACGAAGTTCTATAAAAACACGGATACCTTCCTTGTTGGACTCATCCCGCAGCTCGGTGATGCCTTCCAGGCGTTTTTCCTTCACCAACTCGGCGATCTTTTCGATCAGGCGAGCTTTATTAAGCTGGTAAGGCAACTCGGTGATGATGATGGCGTCACGGTTGGTCTTCTTGTCGGTTTCAATCTCGTGGCGAGCACGAATATAAATACGACCACGACCCGTACGATAGGCTTCAACAATGCCGGCACGACCGTTGATAATGCCTCGGTCGGGAAATCCGGGCCCGGGATAAACTCCATCAGTTCATCGCAGGTAAGATCCGGATTATCAATCAGCGCCAGGCAGCCACGAACCACTTCAGTCAGGTTGTGGGGCGGGATATTAGTCGCCATGCCCACGGCAATACCGGAGGAGCCATTCACCAGCAGGTTAGGAACCCGGGTAGGCATTACTTCGGGAATGCGCTCTGTGCCGTCATAGTTATCGACAAAGTCTACGGTTTCTTTCTCGAGATCCGCCAGCAAAGAGTGTGCAATCTTCTTCATGCGGATTTCGGTATAACGCATGGCTGCTGCGTTATCGCCATCGATAGAACCGAAGTTGCCCTGACCGTCTACCAGCGGATAACGCAGGGAGAATGGCTGAGCCATACGAACGATAGTGTCATAAACAGCAGAGTCACCGTGTGGATGGTATTTACCAATAACATCACCCACCACACGGGCAGACTTCTTGTAGGCCTTGTTCCAGTCGTTGTTCAGTTCGGACATTGCGAACAGAACACGACGGTGAACCGGCTTGAGGCCATCCCGCACGTCCGGAAGCGCTCGCCCCACGATTACGCTCATGGCGTAATCCAGGTAAGACTGCTTCAGTTCATCTTCAATATTGACCGGCAGGATCTCTTTGGCTAATTCACCCATCGAGAAAGGTTCCTTTGCGTTATCTGGAAGTCGTTTCAGGGCCGTTTTCTGGCCCCGTATTTATTCTTCATCAAGCCGCCGATTCTACCACAGTCGCGCCCTTACAGGGGCATCTGTGAGGCAGCCTTAATCAAATACCACGGTCTTGTTTTCGTGGGTGATCACGCGATCCTCGATATGAGAGCGTAATCCCCGAGCGAGAACATTTTTTTCCACATCCTTACCGAGGCGCACCATGTTTTCGATGGTGTCACTGTGGGTGATACGAATAACGTCCTGCTCAATAATCGGCCCTTCATCAAGATCCTGGGTCACATAATGGCAGGTAGCACCGATCAGCTTCACCCCACGGCCATAAGCCTGGTGGTATGGCCGTGCTCCGGCAAAAGAAGGCAGAAAGCTGTGGTGAATATTGATCACCTTGCCCGAGTGCTTTGCACAAAGTTCCGCAGGCAAAATCTGCATATAGCGCGCAAGCACCACAACATCGACTTCATATTTTTCAAAAAGCTCGTCGATGTGAGCAAACGCTTCTTCACGGTTATCCTTGCCTACCGGAATGTGGTGGTACGGGATGTCATGCCATTCCACCATACGGCGCAAGTCGTCGTGGTTAGAGATAACCGCAACAATGTCTGCGTTAATTTCGTTGCTGTGCCAGCGGTACAGAAGGTCGGCCACACAATGGGACTCCTTGCTGCACATTAAAATCACTTTTTTGGGCTGGGCCGAATCGGCGATATGCCAGTGCATATCGAATTCACGGGCAATTGGTGCAAATGCGGCGCGGAATTGCTCAAGGCCAAACGGGATAGACTCCGCCTTGATTTCGTGACGCATAAAAAACCAGCCACTATGCGTGTCGGAGTGATGGCTTGCTTCGGTTATCCAGCCATTATAGGTGGACAGAAAATTACTCACCTTAGCGACAATTCCAACCCCATCCGGGCAGGAAATCACAAGACGGTAGGTATGCTCCATGAAAGCCTTTCCTTAACTGACAAACGGGAAAGCAGATGCGCCGGGAACCATCGCTGAAAGCGGTAGCCGAGAAAAACCACAAGGTTGGCGGTACGCACCCTATAAAATGACGGGCTACTATAGCTATATGGACATTAGAAACGAGGAGCAGAGACATGGACAGAGGCCTACACCAGCAACCACGGAAAACCCGACTCACTGGGCGCTCAGGCGCTTTACGCGCGCTAACACTGAGCCTATGCCTTTCAACCCTGGCAATGCCAGTTTTTAGCCAAGCTATTCTTGAGGGCGAACGATTTCACCCTGCCAGTGCCAGCCATGGCATGGTAGCAACCAGCCACACCCTGGCCACGGAGGTGGCACTAAAGGTACTGGAAAATGGCGGCAACGCGGTGGATGCTGCAGTTACCGCCGGGTTCGCGCTGGCGGTCACCCAGCCAAGATCCGGAAATATCGGCGGGGGTGGCTTTATGCTGATATCAAAAGGCGACGGCTCTGAACCAGAAGCCATAGATTACCGGGAAAAAGCACCCACAGGTGCCACCGAAACCATGTACCAGGATGAATCCGGGGAAGTGGTGAAGAACCGCAGCCGATTTACCCACCTGGCTGCAGGCGTTCCCGGCACAGTGGCCGGCCTTGCCATGGCTCTGGATCGCCACGGCACCCTACCATTGAAACAGGCACTGGCACCGGCCATCAAACTCGCCAAAGATGGCTTTATTGTTCCTCAACGCTTTAGTGAAGGGCTTGAGCAAGCGCGGGAAAGGCTTCAGCGCTGGCCTGCAACTCAGGCAACGTTTTACAAAGAAGATGGCTCCGCCTGGCAAGCCGGCGAGCGCTTTCGCCAACCAGAACTAGCAGCCACCCTGCAGCGCATTGCCGATGAAGGCGTGAAAGGCTTTTACCAGGGCGAAACCGCACAACTGATTGTTGAAGAAATGGAAAGGCACGGCGGCCTCATTACACAGCAGGATCTTGAAGGCTACCAGCCGGTTGTGCGGGCCCCAGTGCATGGAAGCTACCGGGGCTACGATATCTTTTCCATGTCACCGCCCTCCTCTGGTGGCACGCACATTGTGCAAATCCTGAATATCCTTGAGGGCTACCCTATCTCGGAACTTGGCCACAACTCGGCTGACACGATTCACTACATGGCCGAAGCCATGAAGCTGGCCTATGCCGACCGCTCAGAGTACTTGGGCGACACAGATTATGTAGACGTGCCCTTGAAAGGCCTGACCAGCAAACTTTACGCTGAAGAATTGCGACAAGACATCAAGCCTGATAAAGCCCGCCCTGCTGGCGAAATCGGCCCCGGCCAGCCCCCAGGCTACGAAAGCCCGGAAACCACACATTTTTCGGTGGTCGACAAGTGGGGCAATGCCGTATCGAACACCTACACCATAAACTTCAGCTACGGTTCAGGCATTACCGTGCAAGGCGCCGGCTTTCTGCTCAATAATGAAATGGATGATTTCAGCGCCAAGCCAGGCGTGCCTAATGCTTACGGTTTGATCGGTGGCGAGGCCAATAAAGTGGAACCCGGCAAGCGCATGCTCAGCTCCATGTCGCCCACTATTGTGCGCAAAGATGACCGTAATTTTTTGGTGACCGGTAGTCCGGGAGGCTCACGCATAATCACCACCACCTTACAGGTAATCATGAACGTGATTGACCACGACATGAACATACAAACCGCCGTCAGCGCACCCCGCATTCATCATCAGTGGCTGCCAGATGAAATCCGCATTGAACAAGGCATCAGCCCAGACACCATACGGTTACTGGAAAACCGCGGCCATAAGGTGGTGACCAACTCGGCTATGGGGGCCATTCAGAGTATTATGATCGGAGAAGACGGCACCCTGTACGGTGGCGCAGATCCGAGGCGCAGCACCTCCTCCGCCATGGGCTACTAACCAGGCATCATGAGAGGATAGAGGTGCTGCGTAGGCGTTAGCTCAGCTGGTTGCCGACAGGGAGGCGCCGGATACGTTTCCCCGTAGCAGCGTAGATAGCATTGCACAATGCCGGAGCAACCGGCGGCAAGCCGGGTTCGCCGACACCGCCCATGGCGTCCCCGGGATTGTCGATCAGGTGCACCCTGACTACTTTCGGCGCGTCCGGCATGCGTGGGATCAGGTAGCGGTCAAAGTTATCCTGCTGAGCAACGCCATCCTTGAACGACACCTCGCTTTGCAGGGCGACACCAATACCCATCACGCAGGAACCCTCCATCTGCGACCGAATTCGTTCCGGATTGACCTGGGGCCCACAGTCGAAGGCAATGTCCGCCCGATGAATGGTCAGTTCGCCCTTATCGTCTACTTCCACATCAAAGACAACGGCGGTGTAAGAGACAAAACTGTGGTGAAAGGCAAGGCCCAAGCCACGCCCCTTTCCAGTCTTGCGCCCCCAGCCTGCCTCTTCAGTGGCGCGCTCAATCACTCGGCGCATCCGGCCCACGTCTATCGGGTACATGTCCGGATCCTCACCGTAGTTCCAGCCATCGCCGACGGTCAGATTGTGAATTTTCCGATCCGGCCCAAGCAGATCCAGAACATAGTCCCGGTGATCCTTGCCGGCCGCCACGGCCATTTCATGCGCAAAACTCTGAATCGCCCAGGCATGGGGCAGATTGTAGACTGAACGAAACCACCCGATGCGAACATGCGCAGGCGCAGGCGGGTTTTCCAGCCTGATAGCGGGAATGCTGAATGGCATGGTGTTGAAACCCATACCCTGCTCAAATTCCGCTATATGCTTTGGATCCGGGGCAAAGAGCGAGGTGATGCTGGGCGACAGGGTCCGGTGGCGCCAGCAGGTCGCTTTGCCTTCCTCATCCAGGCCGGCTTCCAGATGATCGACCGAGGCCGTATGGAAGTAAGCATGGCTGATATCATCCTCGCGGGACCACTGAAGTTTGATGGGCTGACCCTCAAACTCCTTCGCAAGTCGGGCCGCCTCGATCACGAAATCCGGCTTCGATTTACGCCCGAAGCCACCGCCAAGCAGGGTCTGATGAACGATCACGTTTTCCATGTCCATCTCGAGTATTCCGGCAATACCCTCGCGGGTCGCCCTCGGATTCTGAATCGGTGCCCAGGCCTCGGCCTTGCCGTCCTTGATCCTAACTACTGCCACTGGCGGCTCCATGGGCGCCTGCGCCATGTGTGGCATATAGTAGGTTGCCGACACACGCTTTTTGGCCTCTTGCAGGGCGGCCTCGACATCGCCGGATTGGCGGATAACTTTGCCGGGAGATTGCGCCGCCTTTTCAAGCGACTTCCGGTAAGTATCTGAGGTGTAGTCGGCATTGTCGCCAGCCGGAGCAGTATCCCAGTCGATCTTCAGAGCCCTACGGCCTTCCATAGCGGCCCAGGTATTGGTAGCCACCACGGCAACGCCGCCAAGAGGACTGAATGCTGCGGGTTGTCCAGTACCTTCTATGCGGATCACCTTTTTGACGCCGGCAACTTTCAGTGCATCGGCGTCATCAACACTTTTCACCTTGGCGCCGTAGACTGGTGGACGAGCCACGACCGCGTAAAGGGTATTCTCCAAGTCGATATCGGCGCCAAAAATCGCCTTGCCGGTGACAATGTCTTCACCATCAATGGCTTTGGGGTGGGCGGATTTCAGTTCACCGTTGATCAGCCGGATTCCTTGCCGATAAAGCGCAGCTCGCTGTCGGACTTCAGAACCAGGGCATCCCGACCGGGGACATCCAGCTCTCTCGCGGCTTCTGCAAGATCGCCAAAGCCAAGTTCCCGGCCTGAGGCTGGATGCACGACCTTGTGGATCCCGGTTTGCACCTCATGTACCGGTACATTCCACTGATTGGCTGCGGCCTGCTCAAGCATCAGTCTCGCCGCAGCTGCAGCCCGTCGCATAGGCTCATACCAGTGGCGCATGCTACGGGAGCCATCGGTATTCTGGTTGCCGTACTTGTCTTGATCCGCATTCGCCTGCTGCGCCCGAGCCTGATCCCAGTCGGCACCCAACTCATCGGCAGCCACCATGGCCAAACTTGTACGGATACCCTGTCCCATTTCGGCACGATTGTTGAAGATGGTGACCAGACCGTCGGAATCTATGTGGATAAACACATTGGGGTTATCAATCCAGCCACCGGGCATGGCGCCAGCGCCAAACTGGGCCTGTTCATTGGCCAGTCCCAAATCCCAACGGGCGGCTAACAAAAGCGCAGAGCCCCCGGCCAATCCTTTCAAAAGACCGCGACGACTGACATTAGCGAGTAACAGCGTGTCGTTTGATCGGCTCATGAGCTGGCCTCCTCTTTGTCTGCGGCCCGTTCAATAGCTGCCAGGATGCGATTGTAGGTGCCACACCGACACAGGTTGCCCGCCATGGCATCGACAATTTCCTGGGTTTGTGGTGCTGGGGTTTTCTTAAGTAGCGCCGTGGCGTTCATGATTTGGCCACCCTGGCAATAACCGCATTGCGCCACGCCCAAATCCAGCCAAGCCTGCTGGACTTTCTGGCCAACGGGATCGTCGGCCATGGCCTCAATGGTTGTAATCTCACCCTTCGCGGCGGAGACCGGCGTAACGCAGGATCGTATCGCTACGCCGTTCAGGTGAACGGTGCAAGCACCGCACTGAGCTATGCCGCATCCAAACTTGGTGCCCTTCATGCCAACAACATCTCGAATGGCCCAGAGCAGCGGCATGTTGTCTGGAGCGTCCAGCTCGTGCTCTTGTCCGTTAATGGTCAGGTTAATCATTGATCTCTCCCGTCTTATGTTGTCGGCACCCGTTCTCGCTGTCGTGATAAAATCATTTTGTGTTGGTCACAAAGTGGTGACCCATTCAGCTGTGGGCGCTGTTCAGCGTATCATGAGCGGATAAGATGGCACACTGACACCATAGAAAGAGAAACTGGAGGTATTTATGTTCCTGTCTGTGCAACTGAGCTGTTATCCCCTGAAGGATGACTACAAACAGCCGATCTGGGATCTCATCGAGCGGTTGAAGAAAACCAACCTGGAAGTCGTTTCAGGTCGCATGAGCACAGAGATTTTCGGTGAGTACGATGAGGTTATGAGCGTTCTTTCCGACACCATGAAATGGTCTTTTGAAACCTACGGAAAATCTGTTTTCGTGGCCAAAATCATGGAGGGTGATCGCAGGCCGAAATGATCTCAAGCCTGCACAACCAGTATGATGATTCCCAGAACCACGGGCTGCTCAGGCTGAAAAGTTGATAAATCAGGAGTCGTCAGTGGTTCCGGCAAGCTTGTCCTGAGTTTTGTTTTCAAAATCGCTCGCGTCGTGGCGCTCATGAAGCTGGCTTGCAGGCTCGCCCCAAGCGCGGTTCACCATTCGCCCACGCTGAACAGCCGGCCGTTCTTTAAGCTCCAAAGCCCAACGCATCACATGGGTATAAGTGTGTGCTTCAAGAAACTCGGCCGCGTCATAAACCTTGTTGGTTACCAGCGCGCCATACCAAGGCCAGATCGCCATATCTGCAATGGTGTACTCGTTGCCAGCAACATACCGGTTATTAGCCAACTGGCGATCCAGCACATCTAGCTGCCGCTTAACTTCCATGGTGTAGCGGTTAATCGGGTACTCATACTTCTCGGGTGCATAGGCAAAGAAGTGTCCGAAGCCGCCGCCCACAAATGCCGCACTGCCCATCTGCCAGAACAACCAGTTAAGCGTCTCGGTACGACCAGCAATATCCGATGGCAGAAATTTATCAAACTTTTCTGCCAGGTAGAGCAAAATGGAGCCCGACTCAAACACCCGAACAGCAGGAGTTTGAGAATGGTCAAACAGCGCCGGAATCTTGGAGTTAGGGTTAACGTCCACAAACCCGCTACCGAATTGCTCGCCTTCGTTAATGCGGATCAACCAAGCATCGTATTCAGCCTCACTAATGCCCAGTTCCAGCAATTCTTCTAGCATTACCGTGGCTTTCACACCGTTTGGCGTAGCCAGCGAATAGAGCTGAAAAGGATGCTTGCCAACCGGCAGTTCTTTCTCATGAGTAGGGCCTGCAATGGGGCGATTAATATTTGAAAAAGCGCCACCGCTAGCTGATTCCCATGTCCAGACTTTGGGCGGGATATAGCTGGAATCACTCATACTTTTGGGCTCCTTGATTGCTCTTTTTTTGATGATGAATCTGTCTATGCTGAAACTAAAATCTTAAACGGGCCAGCGAATGGAAAATCGACCTGTAATAGCTTTGCCACCAGATAGCGCTCCTGTTTTCGGCAGACACTGCCATAATGATTGGTAAGAGATGGAATGTTCCACCAATCTAACGGGAATACTCCACTATAAAGAAAACCATCCCAACAACAAGGGAGCTTGACGTATGCCAATGATAGGATGGATTTTTCTGCTCGCTGCCGTGGCTCTGGTTGCAGGCAGCCTTTTAATGCTGCGAAAATCGGCCGGCAAGATGTATATCCCGAAAGAAAAGATAGACAAAGTTCGCAAGCGCAAGGCGGAGCTTGAGGCGCAGGAAAAAAAAGAGGATCAGTGGTAAGCAGAGTCCGTTCTTGCTGCATGATAAAATCATTTTTGTGCAGCCCACCAATTGCGTGGGTCCACCAGCGTATGGTGACCTTCCCGTATTCCAGCAGGATGGCCGGGTGGTGATTCTCAGTATCGGCCAGTGCTCCAACCCTGTTGGTAAACGCCAAAGCCTGGGCGAAATTCTTGAATTTAAACGTTTTGTGTAGCTGCTCTTCACCGCCCACTGTAAGAACATCCCAATCCTGGACGTCTTTGTGCAGTGTGCGCTTCTCTTCATCGGTTACCTTGGGGGCGTCCGAGCTACACGCTTCACAGTGCTGTTCAGTCAGTCCACTCATGCACAATCTCCGAGCTGATATCCGAATTTTCTGCCTTTGCACATAGTACAAGGTGAACTCGGTTACTCATTTAATCAACCAGCTTCTTGAAATCAGCCCTTCTTAAGAATACTGTATATTTAAACAGTATTCTGAGATTTCATCATGAGCGAGATCCTTAACACGCTAATGCAGGATGCCCGTGTTTGGCAGGGGCACAAGCACAACAAAACCACTCAACCGGCAGAGCCTACTGGCTACCAGGCCCTGGACAACCAACTCGGAGGCATCGGCTGGCCCCGAGGGCCTTAAGCGAATGCTTGCTGGACGCCCCCGGCATTGGCGAATTGTCACTGTTAATGCCCCTGATGCAAAGGCTGTCACAGGCAGGTAAAACCGTATTCTGGCTTAACCCACCGCACACGCCTTACGCTCCAGCCCTGGCCAGGGAAGAGATCAACCTGGACCAGGTGATCATGATCCACACAAACGACAAAGGCGATTTTTTGTGGACATTGGAAAACTGCCTGCGCTCTCCGGTCACCGGCCTGGTAATCGCCTGGCCTGGAAAACTGGCGGCCCGCGAAATCCGGCGATTGCAGTTAGCGGCCGAGGCCGGCAGCAATGTCTGCGTGCTTTTTCGTGAGCGCCACTACGCCGAACAAAACTCCCCCGCCGCCCTACGCCTTGAGCTGGAGCCGGACGACCAGCAGGGCTTGAAAGTAAACGTAGTGAAACGTCGCGGCAGTTGGCCCGGCCAGCGCTGCTCCCTTGCCATGGTTCACCGAGCAGGCCTGTCTCCTCGTGAAGCGCCACGCGTGGTGCAGGGCCCTTGGCCCGCATCAACTCGGTAATCTTTATGCTTTGGCTGTATCTGCATTTCCCTCACCTACTACTGGATCACATTCGCCGCTCCGGTGAAAACGTGGCTGCGCTGGTGATTGTAGAGGGCTCCGGGCAGAAAGTAATACAGGCCTGCCCGGCTGCCCGGGGGTTGGGTGTGGGCGCTGGTATGCGCCTGAAAACGGCCGTTAGCCTGGCGCCGGATTTGGGCATAGTAAGAGCCGACCAGCAGCAGGAAGCTCGAATCCTGGAGGATCAAGCCCGCTGGCTATACCGCTATGCGGCTCACATTGTTCTGGTTCCGCCAAACGGTTTGCTGGCAGAGGTCGGCAGCTTGCAACGATTGTACGGGGGTCTTCCGGCAGTCTGGAAAACGCTGGAAGGCGTGCTACATGAACGCCAGCTTACTGCCTGGCCCGCCCTTGGCCACACACCCTTGGCCGCACGCCTGATTGCGCGTAACGGCAAGGGGGAGCCCACATACGACAACAGCCATATTCTTCACACTCTGGGCAAAATGCCTCTGTTGGCTGCGGAGTTTGACGGGCGCACCTGCTCCCGCCTGCAGCGGCTTGGCCTGAACACGCTGGGGGAGGTGTTCAACTTACCACCGGCAGAGATGGCGCGCAGGTTGTCTCCGGAAACCTTGGCGTATATTCAGAAAATTCAGGGTTCCAGGCCGGACCCGCAAGCACCCTGGCAACCACCTCACTACTTCCGACAGCAGGCAGATTTTGTGCAGGACATTGAGCAGTCACAGGGGCTGTTATTTCCATTGCAACGCATACTCTCTGAACTGGAAAAAGACCTGTGCTGGCGCCAGCAAGATACCGACTGCCTACTACTGGTACTCCAACACCGGAATGCAGAACCCACACGCTTGCGCATCCGTACATCCGGCCCGGAACACCGGGCGGAAGCATTTCTCAGCCTGATCAGCCTGCGACTTGAGCAACAGCCACTGCAAGCTCCCGTTGTATCACTGCGCCTGACCGTTAAACGGTTTCTTGGGCGGGAAGCGCCCGGTGGACAAGACCTGTTGGGCGAAAGCCAGGACTTGGACGAAGCCTGGCACACCCTGATGAGCCGCCTTCAGGCAAGGCTTGGAGACAACGCACTGAAGCAGCTCGCACCCCGAAAAGACCACCGGCCCGAGCGGGCTTGGAGCGCCTCAGAAGTGCGGCGAACAAAACGTACCATGGCAGCAACAACCGGCCAACTGCCCCGGCGCCCCTTGTGGCTTCTGAGCGGACCGCAACCTCTTACAGAAACCCCACGGGCCTGGTTTACCGGCCCGGAACGGATCAGCGGTGGTTGGTGGGATGGCCAACGAGTACACCGGGATTATTACATTGCCCAATTGAATAGCGGCCAGCTGGCCTGGGTGTTCCGGGATGTGCGTGAAGGCTGGTTTGTACACGGATGGTTTGGCTAATGAGTGAGCCTTCTTACGCCGAGTTGTCCTGCTTCAGCAACTTCACTTTTCTGACCGGGGCGTCTCACCCCCGTGAGCTTGCGGAGCGCGCAGCAGAGCTTGGGTATACCGCGCTGGCGATTACCGATGCCTGCTCGGTAGCGGGCATCCCCCGGGCTTGGGCGGCATTGAAAGGAGGCCCTGTAAAGCTGATTACCGGGAGTTGGTTTGAGCTGGACAGCTCTCCTCCAGATGCCAGCGTACCCAAATTTATTCTTCTGGCCCGAACCCGCAAGGCTATGGCCAGCTTTGTCAGCTTATAACCATCGCTCGCCGGCGAGCGGAAAAAGGGCAATACCAGCTTTTCCATGGCGACATGGAAACCCATACCCTGGATGACTGCCTGTGCCTGTGGCTACCGCCCTCACCGGTCGAAGCCGATGCGGATCAGGCTCTGGCCTGTGGCGGATGGCTACTTCGGTTGTTTGAACACCGCCTCTGGATTGCCACCGCCCGCACTTTGGAATCTGGTGAAGAACGAAAACTGGCCAGAGCTCGCTGGCTATCTGAACATCTGCGCTGCCCGATTACAGCCACCGGCGATGTTCATATGCACAGCCGGGAACGTCAGCCACTGCAGGATGTACTCGCCGCCCTGCGCAATCACACCAGCCTGGAAAATGCCGGCCACTGCCTGTTTCAGAACGGCGAGCGCTACTTGCGACCACTCAGGGTACTGCAAAGACTGTTTCCCGAAGCCTGGCTGCAAGAATCTTTGCACATTGCTCAACAGTGCACCTTTGAGCCTGGCAGCCTGCGTTACGAATACCCCCCGGATCTTGTGCCAAAGGGAGAAACCCCCGTCGATTACCTGAAGCGGCTGACACAAGCGGGCGAAAAACAGCGTTATCCCGAAGGTACGCCTCTGTCAGTTCAAGCCTTGATCCGCAAAGAGCTGGGGCTGATTTCAGAGATGAAATACGAGCACTACTTTCTCACCATCCACGACATTGTTGCCTTTGCCCGCAGCCGCCGCATTCTCTGCCAAGGCCGGGGTTCTGCCGCCAACTCTGCAGTGTGTTATTGCCTTGGTATTACTGAAGTAAATCCCGCCCAGGTAGATCTTCTGTTCGAGCGTTTTATATCCAAAGACAGAAACGAGCCACCGGATATAGACGTGGATTTTGAACACGAACGCCGGGAAGAAGTCATCCAGTATATCTATCGGCGTTACAGTCGGGAGCGGGCCGCACTGGCAGCAACGGTTATCCGCTACCGCCCTCGCAGCGCCATCCGCGACGTTGGCAAGGCGCTCGGGTTTGACCCAGCACTGGTGGAACAGCTGCTGGAAGGCATCGACTGGCGCGACAAAGACACCAACTGGCGTCAGCAGATTCTAGATAAACGCCTGACCCGCAACCCGAAGGTGGCCGACCAGTTCTTTGCCCTGGTGAACACCCTGCTCGGTTTTCCCCGCCATCTATCCCAGCACGTGGGTGGCTTCGTGATCAGCTCGGGCCCTTTGAGTGAACTGGTGCCCGTAGAAAACGCCGCCATGGCCGATCGCACCGTTATCCAATGGGACAAAGACGATCTGGAAAGCCTGGGGTTGATGAAAGTGGACGTCCTCGCACTGGGCATGCTCACCGCCATTCGCAAAGCGCTGGAACTGATCAGCAAACAGGAAGGCCGACCCTTCAGCATGCAGGACATTCCCCAGGAAGATCGGGCCACCTACAACATGCTGCAAAAAGGCGACAGCATTGGCGTGTTTCAGGTGGAATCCCGTGCCCAAATCAACATGCTACCCAGGTTGAAACCCGAAACCTATTACGACCTGGTGATTGAAGTGGCCATCGTTCGCCCAGGCCCCATTCAGGGCGACATGGTGCACCCTTACCTACGCCGGAAACACGGGCTGGAGCCAGTAAATTACCCCAACGATGCCATCCGTGGCGTACTCGAGCGCACGTTGGGCGTGCCTATTTTCCAGGAACAGGTTATCAAACTCGCCATGGTCGCTGCCGGCTTCACAGCTGGCGAAGCCGACCAACTCCGCCGCGCCATGGCTGCCTGGAAATCCCACGGCGACATGACGCAATTCCGGGAAAAACTCATCACCGGCATGCTCGAGCGCGGCCACAATGCCGACTTTGCTGAACGCTATATCTACAGATCTGTGGCTTTGGTGGCTATGGTTTCCCCGAATCCCATGCAGCCAGTTTTGCCTTACTTGTTTATGTATCCGCCTGGATTAAATGTCACTACCCTGAAGCCTTCTACTGCGCCCTGCTCAACAGCCAGCCCATGGGGTTCTACTCCCCGTCGCAACTGGTACAGGACGCACAACGCCATAACGTTGTCGCACTACCACCAGACATAAACAGCAGCCAATGGGAGCACACTTTAGAAGGCCCTGACCACCAATTGCGTCTGGGCCTGAGAATCATCCGGGCTTCCCGGCAAGCGCCGCCGAACGCCTGCACCAATACCGCCCAGAAGCCGGCTACAAATCCTCCGCCGAGCTGCGCCGCCTGGCAGATCTCAACCAACGCGAAATGGAACTGCTGGCCGGTGCCAACGCCATGCCGGCCTTCGCTACCAACCGCCATCAAGCCTATTGGCAACTGCTAGACCACGAAAAGCCCACCGAGCTTTTTGCCGCGGCAGAAGACGACGAAAACTACGAGCTGGAAATCTGTAGTCAGCTACCAGAACCCACCGAAGGTCAGAACCTGCTCGCCGACTACGCAAGTCAAGGCCTAACCCTTCAACGCCACCCGCTGGCCCTACTCAAAGAACAGGGCCATTTACAGTTTTGCCTCAGCGCCGAGCAGCTCAAAACCACCAAAGCCGGTCTCCCGGTACAGGTAGCCGGCCTGGTAACCGGCCGCCAACGCCCTGGCTCCGCCTCCGGCGTTACCTTCGTAACCCTGGAAGACGAAACTGGCAACGTAAACGTCGTTGTCTGGCTGGAAACCGCTCGCCGGCAAAGAAAGCCGTTGCTTACCGCACGGCTATTGCACGTGAAAGGTATTCTGGAAAGGGAGGGGGAAATTGTTCATATCATGGCAGGAAAACTCTCGGATCTGAGTCACCTCATAAAAGCACTCCCGATCAGCTCTCGAGATTTTCATTAGGGCAGCGCTGATTAGTTAACGAGATTTTGAGCGATTAAATCGTCGTGTTCCCTAACAGTCGGTGGTGCCAACCAGCTATTCTGGCGCCGCACGCCCCAAAAACCGTTTCACCGTCAAGCCCTGAAACAGGATGGAAAATACCACCACCGCGTAGGCCATCGGCAAAATCAGGTCCCGCTCGGGGCCTGCGGGTAACGTCAATGCCAGCGCAACGGAGATGCCACCTTTGAGGCCACCCCATGTTAGTGCCAGAATGGAGCTTGAGGTATGTTCCTGGAATGGTTTTAACGCCATCACCGGAACACCCACCGCCACCAGCCGCGCCAGAAGCACCAGCGGAATCGCTGCAAGTCCGGCCAGCAGTACCGGCAACTCAAAGGTGACGATCAGAATTTCCAGACCAATCAGCAAAAACAGAACCGCGTTCAGCACCTCATCGATTAATTCCCAGAACGTATCCAGCTGTTGCTCAGTTTTTTCCGACATGGCGTATCGCCGACCGTGGTTGCCAATCATTAATCCCGCGACCACCACAGCCAATGGGCCGGACATATGCAAACGACTGGCGAGCGCGTAACCCCCGGCTACCAAGGCAATGGTAACCAGAATTTCGACCTGGTAATTGTCGAGCTCACGCAGCAGGTAATACCCCACCCACCCCAGAACAAACCCCAACACCAACCCACCTACTACTTCCTCTAAAAACAGCAAGCCAATACCCTGAAACGTCGCCTCTCTGTCTCCCTGTGCAATGCCCAAAATGGCGATAAACATAACCACCGCGACACCATCATTAAACAGAGACTCCCCCGCAATTTTGGTAGACAACGCCTTTGGGGTGTCTACCGATTTAAGAATGGCCAATACCGCGACCGGGTCGGTGGGCGCCACCACGGCGCCAAAAAGCAGGCAGTAGATAAATGGCAGCGGAATAGTGAGCCAGCCCAGCACCACCCACATGGCACATCCCACCAGGAATGTGGTGACGACTACGCCAGGGTCGCCAGTAGAGCCACCAGCCATTTCTGGTCGGCCAGATCGTCGAGATTTACGTGTAGAGCACCGGCAAACAACAAGAAGCTCAATAGGCCATTCAGCAATGTTTCACTCAAATCAACCTGCGCAATCAGCTGCTCTGCCCAACGGGTCAAATCCTGCCCGCCCAAATAGTTAATGCCGACCAGAACCAACGAGAACACCAGCGAAAATGCCATCACTGCGATACTCGTTGGTAGACCGATAAACCGGGCATTTATATAACTGAACAACGCGGAGAGACTTAATAGGGTGGCGACGATTTCAAACAGTGTCATGTATTCCTTCACTTAGCCGGCAGGATCAGGCAACAATTGGATCAGATACGCTCGCTCACTTCCACCGCTTACCTGAGTTTTCATCGCAATCGGCACGAGGTGCTCATGGCGGCTACTGGAAACAAAAAACCCCGCCAAGCCAAAGCAGGACGGGGTTTTAAGCACTACGAAGAAACGATCAGCTAAGCAGCTTGATCATCACACCCGCAGCAACAGCCGAACCAATAACGCCAGCAACGTTCGGCCCCATGGCATGCATCAGCAGGAAGTTCTGCGGATTCGCCTCAAGACCAACCTTGTTGGACACCCGCGCGGCCATTGGCACCGCAGATACACCCGCAGAACCAATCAACGGGTTGATTTGCTCCTTGGTTAGCTTGTTCATCAGCTTTGCCATCAGAACACCACAGGCGGTGCCCACACAGAAGGCCGCCATACCCAGCAACAGAATGCCCAGAGTTTGCAGATCCAGGAACTTGTCTGCACCCAGCTTGGAACCAACGGAGAGACCAAGGAAAATGGTCACAATATTGATTAGCGCGTTCTGGGAGGTGTCACTCAAACGCTCCACCACACCACATTCACGCATCAGGTTACCGAAGCAGAACATACCCAACAACGGCGCTGCATCCGGCAGGAACAGCGCAGTTGCAACCAGTACCACAATTGGGAAAATGATCTTTTCCTTCTTGGCTACCGGGCGCAGCTGGGACATCTTGATCGCACGCTCTTTCTTGGTCGTCAACGCCTTCATAATAGGCGGCTGGATCATCGGAACCAGAGCCATATAAGAGTAGGCAGCAACCGCGATGGCGCCCAGCAGGTGCGGCGCAAGAATGCTCGACACGTAAATAGACGTCGGGCCGTCAGCACCACCGATAATACCAATAGCCGCTGCTTCAAGAATGGTGAAATCCATCACACCGCTCCAGTTGAGCAGTGCCGCACCGATAACGGTACCGAAAATACCGAACTGAGCAGCCGCGCCAAGCAGCAGTGTTTTAGGGTTCGCCAGCAATGGACCGAAGTCCGTCATGGCACCCACACCCATGAAGATGATCAACGGAGCGGCACCACTGGCGATCGAAACCGTATAGAAGTTGTAAAGCATACCGTTGGTGTAACCCAGAGTCTGAGCAACAACACCGGCCTGCTGAACCGTCGCATAATCTGCGACCTTATAAGCCTCCTTGAAGGTACCCAGCACCTCTGGGGTGACCACCTGACCCGCCTGGAAGCCTACATCCAGAACGCTCGCAAGCGCTAAGAGCGCATCCGGGTTCGCGACATGAATGGCATTTTCTGCGGCAGACAGGGCGAGCCCAGCCTCCGGGATATTCGCCAAAATGCCACCAAACCCGATGGGGATCAGTAGCAATGGCTCAAAGCCCTTGCGAATCGCAAGGAACAGCAGGAGCAAACCGACACAGATCATGAAGAACTGGCCGATTGATAGATTAAACAGGCCACTGCCTGTCCACAACGTCATTATTTTATCCATGGAATGCTGGCCCTTTATGCGATTGTCAGCATTTCATCATCAGGAGCGACGGCGTCACCAACCTTGATGAAGACTTCACCGACAGTGCCGGCCTTTGGTGCGCGAATCTCAGTTTCCATTTTCATGGCTTCCAAAATGATCAGCACATCGCCTTCTTCAACGGCCTCGCCCGGTGAAACCAACACTTTGAAAATGTTGCCACCCAGCGGCGCAACTACAGGTTCGCCTTCTCCCGCAGCCGGAACTGGCGCCGCAGTCTCAGACG
Organism: Marinobacter sp. AC-23; assembly: GCF_001858325.1. Lineage (GTDB taxonomy): Bacteria > Pseudomonadota > Gammaproteobacteria > Pseudomonadales > Oleiphilaceae > Marinobacter. The sequence continues at coordinate 93,142 of NZ_MBPP01000078.1, read as the reverse complement.
AAGTGGAAGCCCCACCTTCACCCTGAATCTGGGAAATCTCACCACCTTCAGAGACCGCAACCACGAACTTCTTGCCGTTAACATCAACGGTGTAAGTTTCCGGGCCACTGGACTGCTTGGCAGGCGCTGCATCGGCAGCCGTTGGAACCGGCTCAAACGCGTCGGCGTTTCCGCGATTTTCCAAAAATTTCAGGCCAATCTGCGGGAACAGCGCATAAGTCAGAACGTCATCAACGGTGTTATCCGCCAGCTTGATACCTTTCTCGTCCGCGAGCTTTTTCAGCTCGTCGGTCAGCTTGTCCATTTCAGGTTCAATATTGTCGGCTGGGCGGCAAGTAATCGCTTCTTTCCCATCCAGAACCCGCTCTTGCAGCTCCTTATTGAACGGCGCCGGCGCGGAGCCGTATTCACCCTTCAGGATCGCAGAGGTTTCCTTGGAAATGGACTTATAACGCTCACCGGTCAGAACGTTCAGTACGGCCTGGGTGCCAACAATCTGGGAGGTCGGCGTTACCAGCGGGATGAACCCCAGATCTTCACGAACCTTGGGAATCTCGGCCAGTACTTCATCGAATCTGTCCGCAGCGTTCTGCTCTTTGAGCTGGCCTTCCATGTTGGTCAGCATGCCGCCAGGCACCTGAGCAATCAGGATGCGGGAATCGGTACCACGAAGGCTACCTTCAAACTTGGCGTACTTCTTACGAACTTCGCGGAAGTAGCTGGCAATTTCTTCAAGCAAATTCAGGTCAAGGCCGGTATCACGGTCTGTACCTTCAAGGATGGCAACGATTGCCTCAGTGGGCGAATGGCCATAAGTCATGCTCATTGAAGAGATGGCCGTATCCACGTTATCAATGCCAGCTTCCGCTGCCTTGAGGGCTGTGGCGGTAGACATGCCCGTAGTCGCGTGACACTGCATGTGAATCGGGATATCCAGCTCTTTCTTCAGGCGGCTAACCAGGTCAAAGGCCACGTACGGTTTAAGAATGCCCGCCATGTCCTTGATAGCAATGGAGTCTGCCCCCATGTCTGCAACTTCTTTTGCCAGCTCAACCCACATTTCAACGGTGTGCACCGGGCTGGTGGTATATGAAATCGTACCCTGTGCATGCTTGCCGGTTTTACGGACGGCCTTGATAGCAGTCGCAAGATTGCGGGGGTCGTTCATGGCGTCAAAAATACGGAATACGTCTACGCCATTTTCGGCGGCACGGTCAACGAACCGCTCGACCACATCATCCGCATAATGCCGATAACCCAGAAGGTTCTGGCCGCGCAGCAGCATTTGCTGGGGCGTGTTGGGCATTACTTTTTTCAGTTCGCGGATACGCTCCCAGGGATCTTCGCCCAGGTAACGAATGCAGGAGTCGAAGGTAGCCCCACCCCAAGATTCCAGAGACCAGAAACCGACTTTGTCGAGTTTCTCGGCAATGGGCAGCATGTCGTCAAGCCGCATACGGGTGGCAAGCAGGGACTGGTGGGCGTCGCGGAGTATAACGTCCGTAATCCCCAGCGGTTTCTTCGTGTCAGTCATCGTGTCAGCCTTCTGTTTAAAGGTTCTATCTAATCGGTTATCGGGTCACTTCTTGTGGCGCGACCGGAATTGAGCAATTGCCTTTTTGATCGCCTCTGCCGTATCAGGGTCAACTGATACAGGCGCCTTAGACTTGGCACGAGGTGATTTGGCCGGGGTTACCGGCTCAGGCGCTGCAAAACGGGTAAGCAGTTTGGACATAAGCAGAGTTGCGAATACCAGAATAATAAGGAACGCAAACACAAAACCCATACCCGCAACCATCAGATCAATGGCTTGTGACATCAGGTCATCCATATTGAATAGCTACCTGTTATTGATTTATGGATTTTTCCGGAAACCGACATGCCTAAGACTTAAGTCTTATGGCGCGCCGAAGTAAACCGGGAGGCAAAATCCTGCGTAATTTACCGGTTTCGCCCCCAGTGATCAACCAAAATGCAAATGACTATACGGACTTTCCGAGTGTTGCCCGACACGTCCGGCACGCAAAAAAGCCCGCTAGCCTCTCTCTCAGACCAGCCTGACCCTTAGCTTGCGACCCTTTATTTTTCCATCTTCAAGGCGCTTCAGTGCGCGCCTGACCTGCCCTGCTTCTACCGCCACAAAACATTGAAAATCAAACAAATCAATCTTACCAACGGATTTACCACTGAGCCCCGCTTCGCCGGTAAGTGCGCCAAGCACATCACCCGGCCGGAGCTTTTCCTTACGCCCAGCGGCAATGCAAAGGGTTTTCATCGCAGGCACCAATGGCTGCGCGGGAACCGAAAGCAAGATCTCCGTATCCCCCCAGGCCACCGGGCGTCCACGCTCACTCTCAAGACGATTGATCTTGTGGCCCTGAGCCGGGCTACACAACGTAACCGCCAGCCCTGCCTCACCTGCACGCCCTGTGCGCCCTACCCTATGGGTGTGCACTTCCGGGTCCCGGGCGGGTTCGGCGTTAATCACCAGTGGCAGCGCCTTAATATCCAACCCGCGGGCCGCTACGTCTGTGGCTACAAGCACCTGGCAACTTTGATTTGCAAACTGCACCAGTACGCTATCGCGCTCACGTTGTTCAAGGTCACCGTGCAGCGCCAGCGCTGAGAAGCCCTGGTTACCCAGCTCTGCCGCCAGTTCGTCGCACTGTTGCTTCATGGAGCAAAAACCAGACATGAGGCTGGCTGCTGCTCAGACAGCAAACTGACGATAGCTCGCGTGCGCTCTTGGGCAGGGATTTCGTAGAACAGCTCTTGAATATCCGTATTACCGCTCTGGGTTTGTGCCCGCACATCCACCGGATCCCGCTGAAAACCTGCACTGAGCTTGCGGATCGATTCTGGCCAGGTAGCCGAAAACATAAGCGTTTGGCGCTGTTTTGGGACATAGCCAAGAATCTCTTCCATTGTGTCTTGGAAGCCCATATCAAGCATCCGATCTGCCTCATCCAAAACCAACGTCGTGACCCGTTTCAGTTCCAGTGTTCCTTTGCGCAAGTGGTCAGCGATGCGCCCCGGAGTGCCCACAACAATATGAGCACCGTGAGCCAAAGAGCCAATTTGTGGCCCGATGGACACACCGCCACAAAGAGTGAGGACTTTTATATTCTCCTGCGCCCGGGCCATTTCCCGTAGCGCCTTTGCAACCTGATCCGCCAGCTCGCGGGTCGGGCACAGCACCAAGCCCTGGACCGCAAACAGCTTCGGCTTGAGGCTTTCGATCAACCCAATACCAAAGGCTGCCGTTTTACCACTGCCTGTCTGTGCCATGGCGATCACATCGCGCCCGGCCAAGCAATGCGGCAGTGCGCGGGCCTGAATGTCAGTTGGCTCAGAAAAACCCAGTTGGGCAAGATTGGCCTGCATGGCTGCAGACAGCTCAAGATCTTTAAAGGAAGGCATACAAGAAAATCCCGGAATCAGCGATTGCTGGTTAAGAAGGTAAACACGAGGCGTATACTATTGCGATAGAATACCAGAATTTATGACCAATTAATGGAGTTATCCCATGGCGTCCCTGCAGGATCAGCTATTAAAAGCCGGCCTGGCCGACCAGAAAAAGGCCAAGGCTATTCGCAATGAGAAACATAAGCAGCGCAAGCAGCAACCTAAAGGTGCTGTGCAAGTCAACGAAACCGAAATGCGTGCTCGCCAGGCGCGTGAAGAAAAGGCCGAGCACGACCGTCAGCTGAACCTTAAACGCCAGCAAGAAGCCGAGAAAAAAGCCATTAAGGCGCAGATTCGCCAATTGGTAGACACCAACCGGCTGGATCGTAGCCGGGGTGAAACGTCGTATCAGTCGTTCACGAAAAAAAGATCAAGAAACTGTATGTGGACGACATCATGGCCGACCAGCTCTCCCGAGGCCGGCTCGCCATTGTGTTCGTCAATGATCAGTATGAGATAGTCGCGGAGGGTGTTGCCCGCAAGATCATAGAACGCGACGAATTGGCCGTGGTTGCTCTGCACGACCGTAAAGAAGACGATCTAGGTGATGATGATCCGTATGCAGGCTACGAGATCCCCGATGACCTAATGTGGTAGTCAACCAAGCCGGGTTCTGGGCAGTCAGCACCCGGCCATTACTTTCCTGATAGCTATTCGCCCCGCAGTTCTCCATTTATGAATCGCTTCACCGGCCTCGGTAATCAATTGTTACCGTAAAGAGCTGGAATCCGCTCCTGAAAACATCCTTAATACAGCTATAACAAAAGCTACAGATACACCTCTTTATTGTATCGCGATGATCCACAGATCTAAGGGAACACTATGAAATTTGCAACCTTCTTCGGCGACATGTCCATCCGGGCTAAGCTGGCAGGCGGCTTTGCGCTGTTATTATTGCTCACCATTATCGTAGGTGTTATTGGCAGTCAAGCGCTAGAAACCTACAGCCAGCGTTCAACCATCGTAACCATGCTGGGCCAGGTCAATACAGGCCTCACAGAAGCGAGAGTTGAGGAGAAAAACTTTTTGCTGTCGGGCGCTGCAGAGAACGTACAGGCATCGCGTTCCCACAGTGCAGAAGTGCTTGGAATCACCGAACGCATCAAGCCTTTACTGGCCGTCACCGAAGACCTCAACACCCTGGAAGGCATTCAGGTTGATATACAGCAGTATCAATCGCTAATGAGCGATGTAGAACTAAACACTGCAAAGCGGGAGGAGGCTCTCAAAAGTCTTGAAACCAAAGCTCGGATACTCGGATCTTCACTCAAAGCCCACAGCTCTTTGTTTTTTGCGTCGGCGATGTTTGAAGATATGCGACGCTCTGAACGAAAGTTCCTGGTAGAGCGGGATGCCGGCAGTGTCAAGTCGTACCTTGAGGATGCAAAACGAATTCAGGGGCCTCTGAAATCGGCGTCCATAAACGTGGAAGAAAAAGAAAAGGTTACTGCTGCGCTTGAATCCTACACAAACGAATTTCAGAACGTTGTAAACCTGATCAAAGCCAGCGGGCAGCTTTCACAGGACATGGTCACAACAGCCCGCCGTGTGACCGAATCAGCGAACGGTCTTCGGGAAGTTCAGGTAAGCAAGATGGAAGCCGACCACAAGAAAGCCCGCACCCTGATATTTGGTGCAACCGCTGCAGCAGTGCTACTTGGCATTCTGATGGCTTACCTGATTACCAGAGCTATCACATCCCCCATCAATCACGCCGTTTCAATCGCCTCAGAGGTTGCCTCCGGCAATCTGTCTGTCCATATCGATAACAGCCGGAAGGATGAGATAGGTCGCTTAATGGCGGCCCTTGCGACCATGGTCAGCGGCTTGCGGGAGCTGGTCAGGAGTATTGAATCTGGCGCCACCAACATCGCGGCGTCTGCCGAAGAGCTTTCAACGGTCACAAGCCAAACCAGCGACGGGATCAACCGCCAGAAACAGGAAACCGATCAGGTTGCTACCGCGATGAACGAGATGACGGCAACCGTTGCCGACATTGCACGCAATGCAGAGCAGGCATTTACGATTGCATCCGATGCCACCAGCCAAGCGACGAAGGGCGAACACGAGGTTAAAGAAACCGTGAATCAAGTGAACAGCCTGTCCCAGGAAGTAAGCCAGAGCATGGAGATCATTCAAGGCCTGCAAGCGGAAACCGCAAATATAGGGACGGTTCTGGATGTGATTAAATCCGTTGCAGAACAGACTAACCTGCTGGCACTGAACGCAGCTATTGAAGCTGCCCGGGCCGGCGAACAAGGGCGCGGTTTCGCCGTCGTTGCGGATGAAGTACGTTCATTGGCCCAACGCACACAGAGTTCCGCACAGGAGATAGAAGCGCTGGTAACCACCTTGCAGAGCAGCGCAAAAAATTCCGTATCCGCAATGGAATCCAGTGCGTCACTGGCTTCCCGTACTCTCGAACGAGCCACAGCAACGGGCGCATCCATCGAGCGCATCACTCGCTCTGTGGAGGAGATACAGCAGTACAACAGTCAGATTGCGACCGCTTCGGAGCAGCAAACCTCGGTGGCGGAAGAGATCAATCAGAACGTCACCAGCATTCGGGACGTTACTGATCAGTCTGCCGCATCCTCCCACCAAACCGCCAGTTCCAGCACCGAACTCGCCAGGCTTGGCAGCGAGTTACAGACACTCGTATCCCGGTTCAGGCTCTAAACGGTCGCTGATAATACGCAAGGCAGGAACTCCCGCGTGACCGCGCGGTCGTAGGCCCTTCAACCGGTTTAATCACAGCCTCTGAACGCTAGGATTAGCCTGCCCTGCGCGCTACTCATAACAAGGAGCGAAAATGTTATCCGTTAGTCTTGGCCCACTAAGCTTGCCTTTGGGCCAACTTCTATTGATCAGTGCATTTGTAATTGCCCTGATTGTTGGTGCAATTACCGGCCGCAAAGAGGGCGTTCCTATAGCTGGAACTCTGTCTGATATTTTTCTGATGTCTCTGGTGGCGTCGCGTATTGGTTTTGTTATCGAGTACTTCGAACACTACCAGGAAGACCTTTGGGGCATCATTGATATCCGGGACGGCGGTTTTCACGTGATTGCCGGCCTGCTTGGGGCGCTGGCGTTGACCGCCTGGAAGCTCTGGCGTCATGCCAAAATGCGTAGGCCGCTGTCGATTGCGGTGGCTTCCGGCATATTAACCTGGGGCTCTGTGGCGCTGCTGGTAAGCTTGATGGAAAGCAGCTCAAGGGGCATTCCCGACAATACATTTACTCTACTAGACGGCACCCCGATTGCGCTCGCAGAAGTGGCTGACAATAAGCCGATGGTCGTCAATTTATGGGCTAGCTGGTGCCCGCCTTGCATCCGGGAAATGCCGGTATTGGAAAAAGCGCAGCAGAATAACCCTGACGTCACCTTTGTTTTTGTAAATCAGGGCGAGCAGTCTGAAACCATCACCCGGTTCATGGGCGAGCACAAGCTCTCGCTGCAGAACGTTCTGACGGATACCAGTGCCAGCCTTGGCCGGACAACCGGCAGCCAAGCCCTACCAACAACCCTCTTTTACGATGCCAATGGCCAACAGGTAAACGCCCACTTGGGCGAGCTGTCGCATGCGTCCCTGGCCCATAACCTCAGAAGCGTCAATACAGACTGAATCTCTTTACTGTCAGAATCACCCCACATCGCCTACAATTTATTGATAATTTATACGCATTAATTCGATAATTTGTCGGCATTTTACTGGCCCCAGGTTTGACAGCGCGAAAGCTCCCGACTAGTTTTGGTTAAATAAAGCACGAAATCGATACTGGAAAGTAAGGTGAGATCGGTGCTTTAACACATACAACAATAGACACAGCCGGCATTCCCAATGAATGTACGCGCCAAGAGGCAACCATCATGCAAAAAAGCAACAGACCCTTTCGCCAGCGCGCTGGCAGCGTGCTTACGGCCGCCGCGCTCACTTTAATAGTTGGTAGCGCCCAAGCTACTGACTGGGACATGCCCACACCCTACGGCGACTCTAACTTTCACACGGTTAATATTCGCCAGTTCGCAGACGATGTACGGGAAGCGACCGACGGCGAGCTGAACATTACCGTTCACAGCAGTGGCTCATTGATCAAGCACCCGGAAATCAAGAATTCCGTTCGCCGCGGGCTGGTACCTATTGGCGAGCTTATTATGTCGCGCCTTGCTAATGAGGACCCGCTGTTTGAGGTTGACTCTGTACCCTACCTTGCCAGTGATTACGACGAAGCCTGGAAGCTCTGGCAGGCATCAAAAGACATACTATCCAAGCGCCTGGAAGGCCAGCGCCTAAAACTGCTTTTTTCCGTACCCTGGCCGCCTCAGGGCATTTACACCCAGTTTGAGGTGAAAACCGGTGAGGAGCTGAAAGGCGTAAAAATGCGCGCCTATAATAAGTCCAGCGAGAAGCTCGCGGAACTGCTCGGCGCCATACCAACGCAGGTAGAGGTACCCGATATACCAACTGCGTTCGGCACAGGCCGCGTGGACGCAATGATCACCTCGCCTTCTACTGGCGCCAATACTCGCGCCTGGGATTACCTGACCAACTTTAACCATGCCCAGTTGTGGCTACCCAAAAACATGGTCGTTGTTAACGCAAAAGCCTTTGCCAATTTGTCTGAAGAAGAACAGAAAGCTGTGGAAGATGCCGCCAAGGTCGCAGAAAAGCGCGGTTGGGAAGCCAGTAAAGCGGAAACAGAAACTAAGATAAAAATCATGCAGGACAACGGCATTGAGGTATCCGAGCCCTCGCCTGAGCTGGTCAAACGCCTACAAAAGATCGGCAAAACGATGACTCAGGAATGGCTCGACCGCGCAGGCGAAGACGGTCAAGCCCTGCTCGATGCGTACCACAAGCAGTAAACAAACCGAACTATTCAGACGATAACAAGAGAGCAGACTGATGCGCCGAGCACTTGATGCGTTTTACAGGCTAGGCGGCGCACTTTCTGCGTTGTGTCTGACCCTTATCATGGTATTAATCGTGGCCCAGGTGCTGGGCCGCGTATTGGACGAGCTTCTGGGATGGGTGGGCTTCGACGCGCTCGGCCTGACTGTACCAGGGCTTGCGGAACTGGCTTCGTTCCTGCTGCTTGGCGCAACGTTTTTTGGTCTCGCCTACACATTTTGGCAGGGTGGCCATATCCGTGTCACTTTGGTGCTCCAATACCTGCCCAAGCCCCTTCATCGTGTTATGGATATGGCAGTCACTCTGATAGCTGCCGCTATTACCGGTTTTGCCGTATGGCACAGCGCACGCTTGACACTGGACAGTTACGATTTTGGCGACCTCTCAATTGGCATGGTGCCTGTACCCCTGTGGATTCCCCAGGCCGTCATGACGCTCGGCCTTCTCTGGTTATTGATAGCCTTGCTGGACGCGCTGTTTTCGCTTGCCACTGGCCGAATCACCCAGCTAACCAACGAAGCACCTCAGGAGTAAGCTCATGGACATGATCTGGATGAGTTTGCTACTGCTATGTGTGCTCCTGGCGCTTCTGGCTGGTGGCCTGTGGGTCGCATTTTCGTTAACTACCATCGGTTGCGTTGCGCTGTATTTTTTCAGCAGCATACCTGTGGGCGACAGCTTGTCGACGGCCTTTTACAGTGCCAGCGTGTCCTGGGATTTGGCGGCGCTGCCAATGTTCATCTGGATGGGCGAGGTGTTGTTTCGCTCGCGCCTGTCGGAAGAGATGTTTCGCGGCATTTCACCCTGGGTCGGCAAGGTGCCCGGCCGACTCCTGCATACCAACATTATAGGCTGCGGCATTTTCGCGGCGATATCTGGCTCGTCCGCTGCGACAGCCGCAACCATTGGCAAAATGTCGATTCCCGAGCTAAGCCAGCGTGGCTATAACAAGAACCAGATTCTTGGAACGCTAGCCGGATCTGCCACGCTGGGGCTGCTGATTCCTCCTTCTATTATTCTCATCGTGTACGGTGTCGCGACCGAACAATCCATCGCGCGCCTGTTTGTTGCCGGCATTCTGCCCGGGTTGTTATTGATGTCTCTGTTTGCCGGTTACGTCATGATCTGGTCTCTTCTAAATCCCTCTGGCATACCCGCAGGCGAGGCCGAAACCTTCTCGTTCCGGGAAAAAATACGCCGCAGTCGCCCCCTTATTCCCGTGATGCTGTTGATTATCGGGGTGATTGGTTCTATCTACGCCGGCCTGGCCTCTCCCACGGAATCGGCTGCTATCGGCGTGGCCCTGGCGCACCTGCTGTCCTGGAAAAGTGGTTCAATGAACCGGAGCACCTTTTCCAGCGGGCTAATGGGCACGGTAAGAACCTCCTCGATGATTGCTTTCATCCTGGTGAGCGCGCACTTTCTGACAACCTCTATGGCTTTACCGGTATTCCGAGAGAACTCGCCGCCTGGATTGACACACTGGGCCTGTCGCCCTACATGTTGCTGGTAGCGCTAACGCTGTTTTTCATTCTCTTGGGCTGCTTTTTGGATGGCATCTCCGTAGTGGTTCTGACCACTTCGGTGATTCTGCCAATGGTTCAGGCCGCAGGCATCGATCCTCTGTGGTTTGGTATCTATCTCGTAATCGTCGTAGAAATGAGCCAAATTACACCGCCCGTAGGGTTCAATCTATTCGTAATTCAGGGCTTGACCGGAGAGAACATTCTGCGAATTGCCTGGGCTGCAATGCCCTATTTCCTGTTGATTCTAAGCGGCGTGATACTGATCACTGTGTTTCCCGAAATCGTCACGTACCTGCCCAGTAAAATGGGGAGGTAGTAACGCACTGAAGTGAGCCTTCACAGAAGCACCTGTTAATAAAGAGTACCCGTTTCATTATGATCAAAACCAATGATTCCAAGAGCCAACCAAACAGCCAGCACAGTCAGGACAGCAAGGTAGGCCCGATCGTCTCTTCTGCGCACCTGGCCTCTGGCAGCGCCGTGGAGCTGTCTGAACTGGAGTTTGGGCTGATTGTTGCCGGCAATGCGTTTAATCGCTGGATGGTGCGCTGCATGGACGCAGCAGGCCTGCCGGAGCTAAGCCCCTTGGACATTCTCGTACTACACAGCGTGAATCACCGCGAGCGTCCCAAAAAAACCGCAGATATCTGCCTGGTGCTCAATATAGAGGACAGCCATACCGTAACCTACGCACTTAAAAAACTACTGAAGCACAGCGTGGTCGCGTCGGAAAAACGTGGGAAAGAGACCTATTATTCAGCCACTGAAGAAGGCGCAGCTGTTTGCCGCCGTTACCGTGAAATTCGCGAAGAGTGCCTGATAGACTCGTTACGGAGCCTAGGGTTCTCAGGGGCTGACACGGGGGCTGTGGCCGGCTTTTTGAGGGGGATATCCGGCCTCTACGATCAAGCGGCACGATCTGCTGCGTCGCTGTAATAGGCTCAGGCCGGAGCAGCCTGACTGCACTGGCTCAAATTTTACAGCTAAGCTATACAAAGCAAAACGCCCCAGCCTGTGGAGTACACAAGCTGAGGCGTTTTGGTCTTCATATGGTGCGGCTGGGAGGATTCGAACCTCCGACCGCTCGGTTCGTAGCCGAGTACTCTATCCAGCTGAGCTACAGCCGCGTAAAATCTTTTTCTCACGATTGGGCAGAGCCTTTTCGAGAGCAACTTGCAAAAAGTGGTGCGGCTGGGAGGATTCGAACCTCCGACCGCTCGGTTCGTAGCCGAGTACTCTATCCAGCTGAGCTACAGCCGCACATTGATCACTTATTGTGGTTGGTCGTTACTTCAACCTGTTCTGCCTTTCCTACTAGAAGAAATGGCGGAGAGGGAGGGATTCGAACCCTCGGTACACTTGCGCGTACGGTTCCTTAGCAGGGAACTGGTTTCAGCCACTCACCCACCTCTCCTTCAGGACGGGGCGTATACTACCATAATCGTTCTGTTTTCATAGGGGTAACACGATTTTTTTAGCCTTCATTGCGCCCATACTTAAAAAAATACCCGATTCCCCCCCCCTCAACGTCCTTTGTTTCGGCTCAGCTGTTCCCGGGCTCCGGCTCATCTCCGTCTTTTTCAGACTGAATACGCTGATAAATTTCTTCCCGATGAACTGCAACTTCTTTTGGTGCATTCACACCAATCCGCACCTGGTTTCCTTTCACCCCAAGTACGGTCACGGTGACTTCGTCACCGACCATCAACGTTTCGCCAACACGGCGAGTTAGAATCAACATATCCCTTACTCCCTATTCAGAGCTACCTGTTCCGACAAGTAGTTTTAATTAGCTAAATCTTTATAACGAGATCACTGGCCAGCCATAAGCCGCACATTCCCTTATACGTTCACATGCAGACACAAGGCCAGAAAATAAATCTCTTTTTTTAACACCCGAAACCACCTAGCCGCTGCCTGAGCTACAAGGTTTCTTCTACCCCGGGCTTGTCGAGCTCAAACACACTGTGAAGGGCGCGAACCGCAAGCTCAAGATATTTCTCATCAATCACCACAGAAATCTTAATCTCTGATGTCGAGATCATCTGAATGTTAATCCCCTCAACTGAGAGTGCCTCAAACATTTTGGTCGCCACTCCCGCATGAGAGCGCATGCCAACACCAACGATACTAACCTTCGCAATCTTGGTGTCGCCACTGACTCCGTGGGCACCCAGCTCGTCCGAAACACGCTGAAGCACGTCCTTAGCACGTTTGAAATCGTTACGATGAACGGTAAACGTGAAGGCTGTCCGGTTATCTTCACCAACGTTCTGAACAATCATGTCCACACCAATGTTGGCTTCACTTACCGGCTTCAGTATGCGCAACGCGCTGCCTGGGGTGTCGGGTACTCCCGAGATGGTAACTTTGGCTTCATCACGGTTAAAAGCGATGCCGGAGACGACCGGTTGTTCCATGGCGATATTTTCCTCAAATGTAATCAGGGTGCCTTCACCTTCCTCGAAGCTGGAAAGAACCCTTAACGGAACGTTATATTTTCCCGCAAATTCTACGGCACGAATCTGGAGAACCTTAGAGCCCAGGCTTGCCATCTCCATCATTTCTTCGAAGGTAATCCGCTCTAGACGACGAGCACTGTCCACCACCCGGGGATCCGTTGTGTAAACGCCGTCTACATCGGTATAAATCTGACACTCATCGGCCTTCAGGGTGGCTGCCAGAGCTACCGCGGTGGTATCCGAGCCACCCCTGCCCAGGGTAGTGATATTGCCATCCTCATCAACCCCCTGAAACCCGGCAACCACCACCACACGGCCCGCATTCAGATCCGCACGCATGCGCTGCTCGTCGATCTGCTTGATGCGTGCTTTGGTATGCATATTGTCCGTGAGGATGCGGACTTGCGACCCAGTATAGGAACGCGCATCACAGCCACGCTTCTGTAAAGCCATGGAGAGAAGAGACATGGTTACCTGCTCTCCCGTAGAAACCAGAACGTCCATCTCGCGGGGGTCAGGCTCTTCCATAATTTCGCTGGCAAGCCCTATTAGCCGGTTGGTTTCACCGCTCATGGCCGAAACCACCACAACCACATCATGGCCCGCGTTGCGGAAGCCACATACCTTTTCAGCCACAGCCTCTATACGCTCGGTTGTACCCACCGAGGTGCCACCAAATTTCTGAACAAACAGAGCCATTGTCTTTCCAATATCCGAATCTGAGACCTACGGCAGAGCGGAGCGCCCCACCCGTCAAAAAACAAGCGGCAAGAATTATAAACCCCAGCCACTTCAGAAAAACAGTTGCCTAGGCAATATTTTTCTTAACCCACTCCGGCACCCCAGCAAGCGCATCGGCAAGCTTTGAGGGGTCGTTGCCGCCGCCTTGAGCCATGTCGGGGCGGCCGCCGCCTTTGCCGTCAACCAAGCCCGCCAAGTGTTTCATCAAGTCACCCGCTTTGATGCGACCAGTGACAGACTTGGTGACACCTGCAACCAGGGTGACCTTTCCATCCTCAACGCTGGCGAGAACAACCACGCCCTCACCTAGCTTGTTTTTCAGCTGGTCGGCGGTTTCCATGAGCGTTTTGCGATCCGCACCCTCCAACTCGGAAGCAACCACTTTCAGGCCACCTACGTCCACGGCAGAGTCAGCCAGATCGTTTCCTGCGGAGCTGGCAAGTTTTGCTTTCAGGGCATCAACGTCCTTCTCGAGCTGTCGATTACGCTCAATGGTCTGCTGCAATCTGTCGATAACCGTTTCCCGGCTACCTTTTACCAGGCGGGCAGCTTCACGCAGAGTACGCTCAGTTTCATCCACCCACTCAAGCGCACCAAAACCGGTCACTGCTTCAATACGACGAACGCCGGAAGAAATACCGCTCTCGGATGTAATACGAAGCAGCCCTATGTCGCCGGTGCGAGCAACGTGAGTACCACCGCACAGCTCTACGGAATAGCTGTCTGTACCCATGCTCAACACACGAACAACATCGCCATACTTTTCACCGAACAAAGCCATGGCACCTTTTTCCTGCGCCTGCTCCATATCCGTAATGTCGGTCTGTACTGCGGTATTACCGAGAATCTGCTCGTTTACCTGACGCTCGATTTCTTTCAGTTGCTCCGGAGTTACGGCTTCAAAGTGCGAAAAATCAAAGCGCAGCTTATCCGGATCAACCAGTGAGCCCTTCTGGCCAACATGCTCACCCAACACCTTGCGCAATGCCGCGTGCAGCAGGTGCGTGGCCGAGTGATTACGGCGAGTCCGCTCGCGGCGTGCGTGGTCAATACGAGCGTCTACCTCCAAGCCCTCGAACAGCTCACCCTCTATAAGAGTGCCCACATGCAGATGGTTATCACCGTCTTTGCGGGTATCGGTTACCTTGAAACGACCGCCACTCCAGGTCAGCAGCCCGGTATCACCCACCTGGCCACCGGATTCAGCATAAAACGGCGTACGCTCCAGCACGACAATGGCTTCATCACCTGCCTCTGCGGTTTTCTGTTCGCCATTAACGACCACAGCGCGGATGCGTTCGTGACCATCAATATGGTCGTACCCGGTAAATTCGGTTTTGCCATCAATACCCAGACCGGCCGCGTTGTAATCCATGCCAAATTTACTGGCAGCCCTGGCGCGCTCGCGCTGGCTTTCCATGGCTTTTTCATAGCTTCATAATCCAGCGTCAAGCCGCGCTCACGGGCTATGTCGTTGGTGAGATCCACAGGAAAACCGTACGTGTCGTACAATGTGAAAATGGTTTTCCCTGGAATAATCTCGCCTTCAAGCTCAGCTATGTCCTGCTCAAGAAGGCGCAGGCCTTTATCCAGGGTTTTTACAAATTGCTCTTCTTCTTGCAGCAATACTCTCTCGATCTGCTTCTGACTGCTGACCAGCTGGGGAAAAGCCTCTCCCATCAATTCAACCAACGCACCGGTTAATTTGTGGAAAAATGGGCCGGTAGCACCCAACTTGTTACCGTGACGAGCTGCACGACGGATAATGCGCCGAAGCACAAAACCACGGCCTTCATTTGAGGGCATAACGCCGTCGGAAATCAGGAACGCACAGGAGCGGATGTGGTCGGCAACCACTCGCAAGCTGGCCTCGGTAGTCGCAGCGCCGCCAAGCACAGCAGAGGCCGCGTTTAGCAGATCATCGAAGAGGTCTATTTCATAGTTGCTGTGCACGCCCTGCAGCACCGCTGTAACCCGCTCAAGACCCATGCCGGTATCCACAGACGGCTTCGGCAGGTTGAGCATCTCGCCATCTGCGGTGCGGTTGTACTGCATGAAGACCACGTTCCAGATTTCAATGTAGCGATCGCCGTCTTCCTCGGGGCTGCCGGGAGGGCCACCGGCCACACTCGGGCCATGGTCATAGAAAATTTCGGAACAAGGGCCACACGGGCCGGTATCGCCCATCTGCCAGAAGTTATCTGACGCATAGGGAGCGCCGCCGTTGTCGCCGATACGGACAATACGCTCCGCCGGTACGCCGACTTCTTTATTCCAGATGTCGTAAGCTTCGTCATCGTCTGCGTAGACCGTTATCCACAACTTTTCAGAGGGCAGGTTCAGCCACTGCTCTCCGGTCAGGAAGGTCCACGCGTAGTTGATGGCTTCACGCTTGAAGTAGTCACCAAAGCTGAAGTTGCCCAGCATTTCAAAGAACGTATGGTGGCGTGCTGTGTAGCGACATTCTCCAGATCGTTATGCTTGCCGCCTGCCCGCACACACTTCTGGGTGCTGGTGGCGCGGCTGTAATCGCGCTCCTCACGGCCAAGAAACACGTCTTTAAACTGGTTCATTCCAGCGTTGGTGAACAGCAATGTTGGATCATCCACTGGCACCAGCGAGCTGCTTGAAACAATGGAGTGACCTTGCTGCTTAAAATAATCAAGAAACGCCTGTCGCAACTCTGCGGTTTTCATAGCCCGTTGATACCTTTCCATAAATCCCACCGTAAAACGGCCGGATCCGCGATTGAATACGAATACTTACATGCGTGTGTAAATCGGCTACTCTAGCACACGCCGAGTACATGAAAAACGTGAAACATCACAGGAGACCCCATGCCCCGCCGCTTCCACGCCGCTGATGAACTACTCCCCCCAGCGTCGTTTCTTAAACGATTCCTCGCTATTGTTTACGACGGCCTGATCAGCATTGCCGTGCTCCTGGTTACCACCGGTGCTTACACCATGATAACTGGCTGGGCGAACGGCTGGGTCACCGACTGGGATGCCCCTCTGCAAAAAGCTGAAACGGGTCAGTTATCCGGAGACCCCGGCCTGACGTTTGTGCTATTTCTGGTGATGTATTTGTTCTTTGCCTATTTCTGGACACGTATCGGGCAAACACTCGGCATGCAGGTATGGCGCGTACGTATAGAAAACCTGGATGGCACATCCGTAAGCTGGAGCCAGGCTCTTCGGCGCTACGTAACCGCCGCCGTTGTGTTATTTCTGGCTCTGCTGGCTGGCTACTACCTAGGCGCGGCAACGCTCTTCCTATCGGTTCCTGCCATGATTGCACTGTCCTTCCCGGTAAACGGGCTTTCACTAACCGACCGATTTTCAGACAGCGTTGTTGTCAGCTTGGCCACAAAACCGAAGGCCGGCTAAACCATTCGCCAGGCAGGCTACCCTGCCCGGCGCATCAATACGGCACCAAATACCGCATTCACCGCAATCGGCACGAGAACCGCAAGCACTGGGTTAAACCCGAAAACCAAGCTCATGGGGCCGAGCAAATCCTGCATGTACTTGAACAGCAACCCCACGAGCAGACCGGTAAACACACGAAAACCCATGGTAACCGAGCGCAAGGGCCCGAAGATAAAGGAAATCGCCACCAGCGCCATCACGCCGGTACCCAGCGGCATCAGAGCCTTCTTCCAAAACGCCAGCCAGTATGGTGAGCCATTCAGTTCCTGGTCGCCAAGATAGCTTGCGTAAGTGTACAGGCCCGTCATGGAAAGATTTTCGGGCTTTACGATCAACACACTCAACACACCGGGCGACAAGCCTGTATCCCAGCGCAGGTTTTATGATTTTCGCGGCTTGTTGAGTCTCCTTCCAGGCGTGTGGTGGTGGAATTTTCCAGCAACCAGTGATCACCCTGATAAATCGCACGTTCCGAAAAACTGGCCGCTATTAACTGGCGCTGATCATCAAAGCGAAACATGGAAATGCCGTGCAGTACGCCGTTCGGCTGCACCGCGTTAAGGTGCATAAAGACATTCCCTTCTCGATGCCATACACCATGGGCCGCTGCAACATTTTGGCCAGCGCCAAGAGCAACGGCTTTATAGCTTTGGGCAGTTCGCTCCGCTGGTGGCGCTACGTATTCACCGATAAGAACTCCCGCCAAAACGATAACCAAAGCCGGCTTCATTGCCGACCAAACAACCCGCTTGAGGGACACCCCAGCGGCACGAATGACCGTAAGCTCAGAGGCTCCTGCCATTGTGCCCAGCCCAATCAGGCAGCCCATAAACGCGCCCAATGGCAGGTAGTCGTATATCCGGCGTGGCAGAGTAAGAACCACGTACCAGAGTGCGTTCAGGATCTGATAGTTATTTCGGGTATCGTCGAGTTCCGCAACGAACGCAAAAATCAAATCCAACGACAGCACCACAACCATCACCAGAAGCATAGCGCCGCCAACATTGCGCATTACATAATGGTCAATTTTATGCATTGGCTAGTCCTTCCCGCTGTACCTTTCGCTTGTAAAGCCACGCAGGGCCAAAATGTAGCCACAAGCCCAATGCCAGGAAGATAGCGTGTACCCAAAGCATGCCCAGCCATTCAGGCACTTTACCCTCGGACATTGCATCACGGGCCGCTATGAGCAACCCCAGATATGCAACATAAACCAGCATGGCGGGCAGCAAATGAAAAAACCGGCCTTGTCGGGGGTTTACCCTGCTCAGCCGAACCGCCAACAGCGTTACAATTGGGACAATCAGTGGCAACGAAAAACGCCAATGCAACAAAGCCCTATCTCTGGGGTCATCCGAGCGCATGAGTTGGCCAGTAGTTACCCCTTCGTCCAGCTCCACATCGCCACGGCTACCGCTACGAATCTTCAAACCATAGGCTTCAAAGCCGGTAACCTGATAATCCAGCTGACCGGGTACGCCATCAAAACGAGCACCATTTTCCAAAATAAGGAAGCGACTCCCGGTTTCCTCATCAATTAACTGGGATCCGGCCTCAGCAGCAATGACACTCACACCCTCTCCGTTGCTGCCGTACTCGGCAATAAACACACCTTTGAGCTCACGTTTATCGTCACTGAGCGCTTCGGTATAGGTCACACGCCCACCGGAGGAAAGCTCCTGAAAGCGACCCGGCGCAAGCAAGTCGAACTCTGTTGCCTTCGCCTGTTCGGCAAAGATTTTCTCGACCTGTTTCATGCCCCAGGGCGAAACTACCAGACTCATGCTTCCGACAACCAGCATCACCACAAGACTGCCCATCAGGGTTTTTGAAAGCAGCTGGCGATCACTCAAACCACAGGCGGAAAGCACGGTCATCTCGCTTTCCAGATACATCCGTCCATAGGCGAGCAATATGCCGATAAACAGCCCTAGCGGAAGGATGAGCTCAAGGAACCCAGGGAAGCGATAGGCCATGATCTCAAACAGCACACCTGGTGCGATTTTGCCCTCAGCGGCAGCGGCAAGGTATTTGATAAAACGCCCACTCATGAACACCAACAAAAGGATGCCCGAAACGGCAACCATGCTGACCATAACCTGACGTATGAGATAGCGAAAAATAATGCTCAAAACGGTTTCTCTGCCCGTGTAAACCGGAACATGAAGGAATGGGAAAACTGCGCGTATTCTATGTAACCTTGAGGCTGAATGACAGTGCGCAGACGTTAAGGCCGCGACAGATTAAGTGTCGACAAAGTGAAGCAACTTGCTATCCCAACTTGATAATCCGCCTCCAAACCCCAATGCTTGGTGGTATAGAATCAAATCATTCTCGCCGCTCACCGCAGCGGCATCCCCGGACAATTAAAGGAGTTTCCATGAACTTCAGCCTGAACAGCAATGCCATTACGAGCACCAAAGCCGACTGTTTGGTCGTCGCCCTTCCAGAAAAAGGCGATTGGCCGACCTCCACCACCGAGGCAGACGGTGCATTGGGCGGGCTGATCAGCAAACTCCAAAAAGCCGGTGATGTCAGCGGCAAAAATGCAGAGGCAAACATGGTGCCGCTTAACGACCAGCCTGGAGCAGGCTGCTTATTATCGGCACCGGGAAAGACGCCGACCGCAATAGCGCCAGCTTCCGCAAAGCGCTGAGCGCAATGACCGGCGCTCTCAAGGACGGCCCTTCGAAAAGTGTGCTCATTGCCCTTTCAGATACTGCGATAACCGGCGACGAAAAGACTGGTTCAGAGTTAGCAAAACTTAGCCTGATTGGTCGCACACTTGAAGAGCAGCTCTATCTGTTCAGCGATTTCAAGAGCGAGAAGCCCGCCGCACGGAAACTCAACAAGGTACTGGTGGCCGCTTCTGGCACCGGCAAAGCCCAGAAGGAAGCTTTCAACCTGGGCTTGGCCACTGGCCGCGGCATGAATTACACCCGCGACCTTGGCAACATGCCACCTAACATTTGCCACCCGGTGTGGTTGGCAGAACAGGCAAGCAAAATGGCGGCCGACCACGAATGCATCAAGACCGAGATTCTTGATGAAAAACAGATGAAAAAGCTGGGCATGAACTCGCTTCTGGCGGTTGGCCAAGGCAGCACCCAGCCACCGCGCCTGATTGTTATGGAATATCGCGGCGGCAACGCCAAAGACAAACCCCATGTTCTTGTGGGTAAGGGCATCACCTTCGACACTGGCGGCATCAGCCTTAAGCCAGGCGCTGGCATGGATGAGATGAAATACGACATGGGCGGGTCCGCAGCCGTATTCGGTGCCATGCAGGTGCTTGCGGAAATCCAACCGAAAATCAATGTGGTTGCCGTTATTGCTGCCGCTGAAAACATGCCGGATGGCAACGCCGCCCGCCCAGGCGATATTGTGACCACCATGTCGGGCCAGACCGTTGAAATTCTCAACACAGATGCCGAAGGCCGCCTGGTACTGTGCGACGCCCTCACCTACGTGAAGAAGTTCGACCCGGAGGCGGTGATAGATCTAGCCACCCTCACCGGCGCCTGCATTGTTGCTCTTGGCCACGAAGCTACCGGCTTGCTGGCCAACAACGATGAGCTGGCAAACGAACTGCTGGCCGCCGGTGACCGTGCCAGCGACAAAGCTTGGCGCCTGCCGCTATGGGATGAATACCAGAGCCTGCTGGACAGCAATTTTGCCGACATGGCCAACATCGGCGGCCGCTCAGCGGGCACCATAACCGCTGCCTGCTTCCTGTCGCGCTTCACCAAGGAATATCGCTGGGCCCATCTCGACATCGCCGGCACCGCTTGGCACTCCGGCAAGGCCAAAGGCTCCTCCGGTCGCCCGGTTCCCCTGCTGGTCGATTACTTGATGTCCCATGCCGGATAGTCATGTGAGAAGCAGTCCGACAACACAAACCGGCAGCTCTGCTGCCGGTGACTCCGAGCAGCAGGCAAAGAACCAACGTTATTGGTTCCACATTCTGCTGCAGGACACCCCGGCCGCCCGCCACCTGCACGCTACCAAGCTTGTAAACAAAGCCTGGCAGCAAGGCGACCGGGTGTGCATCGTATGTGATACAACACAACAGGCCGAAGAACTGGACAACCTGATCTGGAATTTCAGCCCGGATGCGTTCATCCCTCACAGCGTCATACCCGACGCCGCCACACCCTGTACCGACCCTGTCGGCATTCTGTTATGCCCACCAATAGCTGAAGACTGGGATACCGTTATCATTCTCTCGGAGACGCTTCCGGCAAATGCAGACAGGTTCAAGCGCCTCGCTTTGGTGGCCCACAACGATCCTGCAGTCCTCAACCAAGCCAGGGCACACTTCAAACAACTCAGGGCGCTGGGTATAGAGCCTCAAGTGCACGACCAAAGAAAGCGCTAGCCTCGCGTTCCGGTTCGCCGCAATCCGGCTGACCATGTATAATCCAGGATTTCAATTTCCCCTTGTGAATCAATCAAACGGTCGCCAGAAAAACCCATGGAAAAAACCTACCAGCCAGAAAACATTGAGCGCCAGTGGTACGAAAACTGGGAATCCAAAGGCTACTTCCGCCCCAGTGGCGAAGGTGAGTCTTACAGCCTCGCTATCCCGCCGCCCAATGTGACCGGCAGCCTGCACATGGGCCACGCCTTTCAGCACACCATTATGGACACACTCACCCGCTACAAGCGCATGCAGGGCCACAACACCCTGTGGCAGGTAGGCAGTGACCACGCAGGTATCGCCACGCAAATGGTTGTTGAGCGCAAACTGGCGGCGGAAGAAGGCAAAACCCGCCACGACCTGGGTCGCGAAGACTTCATAAAGCGTATCAGGGAGTGGAAAGAAGAGTCTGGCGGCACGATAACCGACCAAATGCGCCGGCTGGGCAACTCGGTGGACTGGGACACCGAGCGCTTCACCATGGACGACGGTTTTTACAAAGCCGTGCAGGAAGTCTTTGTTCGTCTGTACGAAGACGGCCTGGTATACCGTGGCAAGCGCCTGGTGAACTGGGATCCGAAACTGCACACCGCTATTTCTGATCTGGAAGTTGAGAACAAGGAAGAAAAAGGCTTTTTCTGGCACCTGCGTTACCCGCTGGCCGACGGTGCCACTACGCAAGATGGCAAAGACTACTTGGTCGTCGCGACCACTCGCCCGGAAACCATGCTGGGCGATACCGCTGTCGCTGTACACCCAGATGACGAGCGCTACCAGCACCTGATCGGCAAGTTTGTCATGCTGCCGCTGGTGAACCGCCGCATTCCGGTAATTGCCGATCACCACGCCGACCCGGAAAAAGGCTCCGGTTGTGTGAAGATTACCCCGGCTCACGACTTTAACGACTACGCCGTGGGCAAGCGCAACAGCCTGCCGATGATGAACGTGCTCACCCAAGACGCGAACATCCGTGAACAGGCAGAGGTGTTCAACAGCGACGGCACCGAAAATACAGAATTGGATGACAGCCTACCCGCAGCCTACGCTGGAATGACACGAGAAGATGCTCGCAAGCAGATCGTGGCTGACATGGAAGCTGCCGGCCTGGTGCAGCAAGTAGAAGACCACGTACTGAGCGTGCCCCGTGGTGACCGTTCTGGTCTGATCATTGAGCCAATGCTGACGGACCAATGGTTTGCCGATGCAAAAACCTTGGCCAAGCCTGCCATTGAAGCGGTTGAAGACGGCCGCATCCAGTTTGTACCCAAGCAGTACGAGAACATGTACTTTTCCTGGATGCGCGACATTCAGGACTGGTGCATCTCCCGGCAGCTGTGGTGGGGCCACCGCATTCCGGCCTGGTATGACACCGAGGGCAATATCTACGTGGGCCGCAGTGAAGAGGAAGTCCGCCAGAAGCACAATTTGGCACCGGATTTTGCGCTGAAGCAGGACGACGATGTGCTGGACACTTGGTTCAGTTCTGCCCTGTGGACCTTTGGCACTCTGGCTGGCCGGAAATCACCGAGCGCCTGAAGACCTTCCACCCTACCGATGTTTTGGTTACTGGTTTCGACATCATTTTCTTCTGGGTTGCCCGGATGATCATGATGACCATGCACTTCATGAAAAATGAAGACGGCACGCCCCAGGTTCCATTCAAGACCGTATACGTGACCGGCCTAATCCGCGATGAGCACGGCGACAAAATGTCCAAATCCAAGGGCAACGTGATCGACCCACTGGATATGATCGATGGCATCGATCTGGCGCCGCTGCTTGAGAAGCGCACCGGCAACCTGATGCAGCCCAAGCTGGCAAAGAAAATTGCCAAGCAGACCGAAAAAGAATTCCCGGAAGGCATCTCTGCTCACGGCACCGACGCCCTGCGTTTTACCCTGGCAGCCATGGCCACCACCGGCCGCGATATCAACTGGGACATGAAGCGCCTGGAAGGCTACCGCAACTTCTGCAACAAGCTGTGGAACGCAGCCCGCTACGTACTCATGAACACCGAAAATGAAGATTGCGGCGTAAATGGCGAGCCAGTTGAGCTATCGCTGGCAGATCGTTGGATTGTCAGCGCACTGCAGCAGTGCGAGCAGGATGTGACCCGCCACCTGGATCAGTACCGCTTCGATTTGGCTTCCCACGCGCTGTATGAGTTCATCTGGAACGAATACTGCGACTGGTATCTGGAGTTGTCCAAGCCTTCGTTGAGCGACGAATCTGGCAGTGCCGAAGCCAAACGCGGTACCCGACGCACTCTGGTGCGCGTGCTGGAAACCGTTCTGCGCCTGGCCCACCCTATCATGCCGTTTATCACGGAAGAAATCTGGCAGCGCATTGCGCCGCTGGCCGACAAAACCGGTGACAGCATTATGCTGCAGCCATTCCCGCAGGTGGACGCCAGCAAGCACGACGCACAAGCCGTCGAGGATATCGAATGGCTTAAAGGTGTGATTGTGGCAGTGCGCAATATTCGTGGCGAGATGAACATTTCTCCGGCCAAGAAGATTCCGGTTCTTCTCCGCGGCAGCAGCGCCGATGGTCAGCGCCGAATGAACGAGAACCGTCAGTTCCTGAGTTCTCTGGCAAAGCTGGAAAGCCTCGAGTGGTTTGAGGGCGACAACGCTCCCATGAGTACCACTCAATTGGTTGGCGATATGGAAGTGCTGGTGCCCATGGCCGGGCTGATCGATAAGGATGCGGAGCTGAAGCGCCTGGATAAGGAGCTTGAGCGCCTGCAAAAGGAAATCGGGCGTTTTGAAGGCAAGCTGAGTAATGAGAAGTTCACTGCCAAGGCACCGGCGGAGGTTGTAGCCAAGGAGCAGGAGAAGCTGGCGGAGGTTCGGAATAACCTGAGCCGGTTGAACCAGCAGCGCACAGATATCGAGGCCATGTAGGTATGGTATCTGTGGGTGAGCGTTCCGGGGGTGGCGAGCAGATCGCCATTCTTGGAGCGGGTTCTTTGGGGCGGCTTTGGGCCGCCCTTTTGCCTTCTGCTCGCTGTGGTTTCCTGCCTCGCCTGTCGTGCGATCCGTCTGAGAGTTATCAGCTTGGGAGAAGCTTCAGCCTTCAGGAAAGCCTCCCCGAAACACGCTGTGAATACATCCTTGTACGCTCTGTTCCGCCATCCATGGCTCCACAAGGTTTCGGGGAGGCTTTCCTGAAGGCTTCGCCAGACACCGGTGATACTCGCTCCCATGTAGTCTTGCCTTGGCTCCAGTCAGCTGAGAATGTAGGGCTTCTGCTCGTAACAACGAAAGCTGGAGATACGCTCGCGGCTTTGGAAGCTTGGCTACCTCACATTCCGAACAACACACCTGTTGTTTTATTTCAAAACGGTCTGGGCAGCCAACAAACAGTTGCCGAGCGCTGGCCATCAAGGCCGATTCTCGCAGCCAGCACCACTGAAGGAGCCAACCGCCCCTCCCCTGATGTGTTGGTTCATGGCGGGGCTGGTGATACTTGGGTAGGTGCACTCACAGCTTCTGCCGCTGAACACACAACACGTGTCATGCAACGGTTAGCCGAGACCGGTTTGAGGGTTCATGCTGAAGAGAACATCCTGCAAAGACTCTGGCAGAAGCTGGTGATAAACGCGGGGATCAATCCGTTTACGGCTCTGCTCGACTGTCCTAACGGTGACATTCTGGACTCACCTTTTTTTCAGCAGAATATTGACGGGCTTTGCTCAGAGATATCTGTTTTGCTTCAAGCGGAAACGTCGGAGGCTATTGCGCCAAAAGTTCTGCGGGAGCGTATTGAAACGGTGGCGAGGAGTACCGCCAGCAATACGTCGTCCATGCGTGCAGATGTTATGGCAGGGCGTAAAACCGAGATCGATTTTATCAACGGCTATCTGGTGCAGTGTGGCAAGCGCCATAGCATTGCCACGCCGGTAAACCAAATGCTGTCCGAACGAATAAAAGCTTTATAACGCTTTTATTCAATCAGCTCTTAACTAATCAGCATCTAACCAATAAGGAGCGCCTCATGGGCAATCGCCTTTCCAAAATTTACACCCGCACCGGTGACGACGGCACTACCGGCTTGGCCGATGGCAATCGTATTGCCAAAAATGCCCAGCGCGTTGAGGCCATGGGCATGGCCGATGAGTTGAACTGCCATATCGGCTTGCTGATTGAAACTCTGGACAATGACGATGACATGCTGGAATCCTTGCGCCGCATTCAGCATCACCTATTTGACCTAGGTGGTGAGTTTGCGATTCCAGGAAGCAAGGCGATCAATGACGAGCACATTAGCTGGCTGGAAAATCTGCTGGATGAAATGAACGAACCTCTTCCACCCCTGAAGAACTTCATCCTGCCCGGAGGAAGCCCTGCTGCGGCTCAATGTCACTTAGCACGTGCCGTTTGCCGCCGTGCGGAACGTGTGGTGGTTGCGCTCAGCCATGAGGATTCAATCAACTCCCTAGGGCGCCAGTACCTGAACCGTTTATCAGACTTGTTGTTTGTAGCTTCAAGGGTGTTAGCGCGCCAGGATGGTGCTGAAGAAATTCTGTGGGATCAGAAGAAGTCGGGCATTTAGCCCGGCTTCAGACTTTAAACGCCTCAACGAGCTTTTGCAGAGATGCGGTCAACTCCGACATCTGCCGGGATGAGGCCAGTGTTTCTTCAGCGTTAGCCGCAGTCGATGTACCCAGCTCACCAATTTGAGCAACGCTGACGTTCACGTCTTTGGATACGGCAGACTGTTCTTCCGCTGCTTGGGCAATTTGGTGACTCATGTCCACGATCACCGAAATACCATTGGCAATCCGGGTCAATGCTTCGGTTACTTCTCCGGATTTCTGAACGGTTGCCTGAGTCACATCACGGCTATTGGTCATGGCCGCTACTGCATCTTTCACGCCGCTCTGAAGCCGTGAAATCATGCCTTCGATTTCTTCGGTAGACTTGTGGGTGCGCTGGGACAAAGAGCGTACTTCGTCGGCAACAACCGCAAAACCACGGCCGTGTTCGCCCGCGCGGCTGCTTCGATAGCAGCGTTAAGCGCCAGAAGGTTGGTCTGACCAGCTATTGCTTTTATTTCCACCAGAACCTGGCTTATGTTGTCGCTGTCTGCACTCACCCGATTGATGACATCCACAGCACCGGAAATCTCAGTCGCCAGCCGGTTAATGGTTTCCACTGTATCCGACACAACGCCGCGTCCGGTTTCTGTATCCTGTTCAGCTGCTGTAGCGCTGTCTGCAACCCGGTGAGCGCTCTCTGTAACCTCGTTCACAGCTTCAACCATTTGGTTCATGGCTTCATTAATCTGGCCACTCTCTGCCATTTGGCGCGCCACTGCATCGCTGTTGGCGGCAGCCGTATCCTTGACTCGCGCAGCCTGTTGGTCAACTTCAGAAGTTGTCTGGCCTACAGAGCGAATCAGATCAGCCATTCGATCCGTCATATTGTTGAACTCACCGGTCAGCTCGCCGAGTTCATCGCGGTTATCAAGTGAAATACGAGTGGTCATATCTCCTGCAGCAACCTTGCGAGCCGCTTCACTGAAGCGATTTATGGCTGTGCGCACAGACATAAAGAAGCCAATATAGAGGTACACAACAAACAGCAGTACCACAATCAGCGCCACTACGATGAGGCGGCGTTGACTCACTTCCTGCTCCAGCCTGGCGTTTAGATTGGTGCCAATCACATCAAACGCTGCGTCTTTCAACTCACCATAGCTTGCCAGCGATGCAGAAATACGCGAATCATATTCCTGCCAAGTCATCTCCAGCCGCATGGGTGTGATGATATTTACGTCAAGCAATTCACGGACATTCAGAAGGCTTTCATCAACCTTTTCGAGCGCATTACCCGACTGAGATGCCAGTGCCGGAGAGGCATCGGCGGCAAATGTGAGTGCAGGCGAAAGCAGCGAACTACGGTTGGTCAAGCCATCGTAAATTTCG
The DNA here is from genome assembly GCF_001858325.1 of Marinobacter sp. AC-23. Taxonomy (GTDB): domain Bacteria; phylum Pseudomonadota; class Gammaproteobacteria; order Pseudomonadales; family Oleiphilaceae; genus Marinobacter. The sequence goes on along the minus strand of NZ_MBPP01000078.1, from coordinate 66,253 downwards.
TTAAAGCTTTCACTGAGCGCGTAACCTACTTGGCCTTCAACCAATGCAAACATGCCATAGGAGCGTGCCTGTCCGATCACACTTCGGGCTTCCGGCAGGGTTTCACGAATAAGCCCAAGAATAAGCAGGTTTTCCCTTGAAGCTCCCTGGCCCAACCCTGATGTCTCTATAGTGGCTGGAAGCAGCGCCAGCGCCTTTTGGACAAATTCCTGAAAATACTTGAACTGAGGATCAAAGTTGGTCTGGTAGTTATCATCTGCACGAAGATCCTGCCAGTCAGACTTGAGGCCCTCGACTTGATCAGCCCAAGCCCCAGATACGTCAAACGAGCGTGTCTGAGCCGTTAAAGTGTCCAAAACCGACGTTATTTCGCTAGCGGCTTTATCTGAGAGAGTCTTGATGGCACTTTCGTTTTTAATCACTGCCGGCGCTCTGTAATCCCGGTAGTCCATAGAAGCATCCACAAGGCGATCAATGTGATGCAATTGTTCCAAGCCTTCAACACCGCGAGTCATGGTCGCAACTGAACGATTGAGCTCAGTCATCACAAGCCAGGACAACCCACCAATCGGTAAGAGGAACAGGATGCTTATAAGGCTGAACTTGTACAGCATCGGCAACCGGTTCATCAGTGCTACTGCGGGATTAATGAGTTGCTTCACATCGGCTCTCTCTTTTATAAACACAAAAAAACTGAATTCATGTTCTTTTTTTTGTTATCGCCTGAACGCTGTAAAACTTGAGCGCTAATTCCTACCACTTGATTACTCAGACAACGCCTGCAATAACCAATAGCGCCAAAAGGCAAATCCAAACCAGCATACTCCGGTTAAGCAGGTCTCTCACCGCGCTCAGGCTTCGTCCACCAAAACTGGCCCATTCATCCGGATGAATCCGGGAAAAACGGGCCGGATCAAGTGCATACCCGGTTAACGACCCGTTAGCAGAAATCATGAGCACCTCTGAGGTCTTTTTTGTGACACCGGTAATAGCCGCCTTGGATTCTCCCAGCCAACCCGACAGATCGCCGGCGATTCCGAAGGTGATTGAAAGCAACCTTACGGGTATCCAGTTAACCCACTCACAGGCTTTTAGATACCGCGGCCTCGCAGCCGCCTGGGGCCATTGCTCTGCCAGGGCCACAAGCCCGCGCACAAAGATTGCCAGGCCAATACCGCCCACCGCATACCAGAAAGCCACAAGGAAGAAGCGCTGAAACACAGCCAGCATAAGCGCCTTGGACAAGGATAGGTGCATGGTTTCGGGTGACACTGCTGCACCACGCTCGCTGGCCGGTAGACGCTCCTGCACATGATGCCACGCCGCCTGCATGTCACCGTTTTGCCAGGCTTGCGCATAAGGCTCCACCGACTGCCGCCAGCCAGGTGTACCCATCATCAGTACAAGCACAAGAACTTCGAGCGGATAGCTGCTACCCGCCAGCCATAAAGCGCCACAACATAGACACTCAGCGCTACCAAAAATGCCGGCACAGCCACAAACACCAGGCCCCTCAAGGTGCCTGATTCACCGCCAGCTTTAACAACGCTTCCCTGATGAAACCAGCGCCGCCAAAGCTCATCGCTGGAAACCACGTTGAGGTTGTCGAGACGGCGCCGTACCAGGTAAGCAATAAGGAAGACCACCAAAATCATTCACTCAGCTCCTTTAAGAGGCTGTGCACCGCAGGGCTTGCCCAGCTGGGTAGACAGTAGCGATTCCCAAAATTCTTGCCAGTCAAACGCTGGACCGGGATCCGTCTTGCGGCCGGGCGCGATATCACAGTGGCCGACAATCCGATCACGGGTAATGGCCGGCCAGGCTGAACGAATCACGTCTGTGAGAATAGCCAGCGACCGATACTGCTCTGGGGTATAAGGAATGTCATCTGCGCCCTCAAGCTCAATTCCGATGGAGAAATCATTACATTCCTCAACCCCCTGAAAGCTCGATCGCCCGGCGTGCCAGGCTCTTTCCAACAGACTGACGAACTGCACCACAGCTCCGTCCCGGCGAATCAGGGCATGGGCGGACACGTGCATATCGGCAATGGTTGAAAAATACGGGTGGTCGGCGGGGTTCAAGCAATTCGTAAAAAACTGCTCAATATAGGTTCCGCCAAACTGACCGGGAGGAAGGCTAATACTGTGCACAACCAGAAGGCTTATATTCACACCTTCTGGTCGGGGGCCATAGTTCGGCGACGAGCACCAGCGGGCAGACGAAAGGCGTCCTGTCTCACGAAGAGTTTTTAAGTCTTCGCCGTAAACGGTCGCACCGGATTTGTCAGAGGCTGAATGGGGCAAGATGAATCCATGATTATCAGAGCATTACGTTGTGGTTTGATTGAATCACAAAGCAAGGCCTGTTACCACGGATCAATCCTTGCGATTGCTACGCAGGTTATCAATGATGGATTCCAGCGCTCTGTCGAAGATAAGCCCATCATCAAGCATGCTGACGACCCCACTCGCCATTTCAGCAGCCAGCTCCTGGCGGCGGTACTCAGCAACCTTCGCGCCACTGCGATTGACGAAAATATACTTGCCAGTAGCTTTGATAAACGCCGCCAGCTTACAGCGCAGCTTGGTTTCTTCACGTATTAGCTCAACCCAGGCCCCAACCCGAAGGTTGTCAGTTTGATCCAACCATTGCTGGGAAACTGATTCTGCCTCGTCCAGGGCTGGCGCTTCAGCAACAGGCTTTGGAATGACAAGCGGTGCTAACTCAGCTTCGCCTGCTTCTGTCACGCCCACTTCTAGCTCTTCGGTAATCGCCACTGCAGCTATTCGTTCAGAATCTCTTTCAGCCTGAGCCGGTGCCGTCGCCAAACGCTGAAACACGTCAACGTGGGCCAGTTCCAGATCGCGCACAGCCGCATCTGTGGCAAACGGATCCCAGGATATCTCCTGAAGAGCTATGCGAAAATCGTCAACAATAGCCGGTATAGCTCTAAGCAGTTCACTTCGAGTGGTCGCTTCAACTGGCTGCGGATCCACACTCCAGACAAGGTGCCTTGTAAGCTCACTCGCGTCGGCCCAGCGCTCACTTTCTTCGCCTTCCCGCAACAGCACCCATTGCAAATATCTTGTCCAGGCTTCGCTAAGCATCTCAAAAACAGGCGCAGGAACATCTCGCTCGGCGGTGAAATCCTTAACCAGTGACTCAGCAGCATGGCTTGCCCGCTCCTGGCGCGCCCTGCCCTCTTCAGCATCCCGCAGTCGTTGCTCTACGAGCTCCCCGCGGCGGCGATCAAGATCCGTAAAATGGCAAAAGTCTTTAAGCAGTTCATCAAAAAGCGATACGTTATCGGTAAACTCGTTGAGCACCCGATCCACAACAGACCCTATTTTTTCATGCAAAGGATCCCGCTGACCTGCACGCTTTTCGCTCCAGCCAATGGCAGATAGTGCAAGCTCATTCAACAACTTACGAACCGGGTGGCCACCGCGGTTAAAGAAGGTTTTGTCGCTCAGGGCAACCTTCAATACAGGTATCTGTAAGCGCCCGATGAGCGCCTTCATTACCGGGTGCAATTGCCGGTCTTCGAGTATGAAATCGAACAACATAGACACCAGGTTGATCACATCACTGTCTACCTGGCCGACATTGGCCTTTTGCCCGTTGGCCACCTGAAGCACGGACTGAAGCTGCTGGTCGAACGAGGCCATTTCAATACCCTGCGTTTGGCCAAACGAGGCTTGCGCCTCGCTAAGACGAGCCATCAACCGATCCGTATCGAGGTAGGTGCCACTCCCAACGGCCTGATCGGCCGTTGCCTGTGGGTTGCCTTTCTGGTGCAGGAGCGCGCTCAATTCGGAAAACGTCGCATAAGGAACATTACCCGGAATATGATCATAGCCATAGCTCTGGCTGCCACTCGTCTCGCCGGTCTCACTGCCTGCCCCGTGCTGCACAGAGCTTGGAGGCACGGGGGCCGACGTCGCCGACCTGGCGGTCGAGCCCCCCCTGGTGAACGGGCCTGTGGCCGCTTAACATCTGGCAAAATGCCTTCCGAAATCAGCGTGCGGTTAGCGTCCTGATAAAAATCACCAAGCGTATCTGCCAGCAAGCGATCAAACAGCTTCAGCACAACCAGTTTGGCACGGATATCGATATCCAGATCTGCGCAGGCCTCCGCCAAGCCTGTGCAAATAACTTCCGGGCTGAGAGGCATTTGGTTTTCTGCCAGCTCAACGCCGGGAACCAAGTGATTTACCCGCAACGACAAAAGCTGGATTGGGTCTTGATAGCGGTTACGCAGCTTATTAATCAGATTATCAACAGCAACCTGCTGCTCCAGATCTGAATGCTCGACCAAGCTAAGAGAGTCCTGATCTACTTCATCCAGCGCCCCGCTTGAGTGCCGAGGCCGGAACTGGCCAATATCGTTAAATGCCTGGCTGACGTATTGCAGTACGGAGACTGCCATAGCTTTGCGCCGCAACCTTAGTTCGCGCATGGCGTCAAAATAAACGGTCTGATCCTTATTGGAGCCAGCGCGGTCGGCCAGCTCAAACAAGGCGTCGTCAGCACGTTCAAAAAAACGCCCAAGAACACTCTTTAGAGCTTGGCCAGAGGTATCACGCAAGCGAACAAGGGCCGGAGGCAGATCAAACCGGGAAAACGGCTTCTGACCGGAAAAACTGACAACCTTGTTATCCTGCTTCATTCAACGGCTCCCGACCAAGATCATGTAAAATGCTTGGCCATAGGTTTGACACTACTCTGATTACACATCATACGAGTTGTCTGCGTCACCTTGTGTCAGAATTTGTCACCTTTTGTGTAGACTGGACTCAGATCACACTTCCAGCAGGATTTGGCGAAACCGCTGGCGAACTATAGAATTGTGCCCCGGAATATTTCAGGCCCCTCTGGCCCAGACACAAGCGGATGCATAACCATGAATTTCACTGAACGCCTACGCCAGTCTCGAATCGAAACCGTTGCTGGGAGCCTGCGCGAGGACATCGGCGACGGCGATATAACGGCCCAGCTTATCCCCCAGGAAAAACAGGCTACGGGGCGCGTCATTACGCGGGAGCAGGCAACAATAGCGGGACGCCAGTGGGTAGACGAAGTGTTTCGCCAGGTGGACAGCTCCGTGTCATTGGAGTGGCTGGTTCGGGATGGCGATTCGGTATCCCCCGACCAGGTTTTGTTTCGCATGAAAGGGCCGGCAAGAAGCCTGCTCACTGCCGAGCGATCCGCGCTAAACTGGCTTCAAACCCTTTCAGGGGTGGCAACAAACTGCTCAGGCTACGCAGCTCAAGTGGCTCACACAGGTGTACGCCTTCTGGATACTCGAAAAACTCTGCCGGGATTGCGCCTTGCCCAAAAATACGCGGTAACCTGTGGCGGCTGCGACAACCATAGAATTGGCCTATGGGATGCCTTTCTCATCAAGGAAAACCACATCTCGGCTTGCGGGTCTATTGCTAGCGCAATTAATGAAGCTCGCAGAATTGCACCTGGCAAACCCGTAGAGGTCGAAACCGAAAATCTGGCAGAGCTGGAGCAGGCTCTTAGTGCCGGTGCTGACATCATCATGCTTGACGAGTTTTCTATAGATGACCTGCGCACGGCGGTCGCCATAAACGAAGGGCGAGCAAAGCTGGAGGCTTCGGGAGGCATTAACGCGGATACGTTGGTTCCCATTGCGGAAACCGGTGTCGACTATATTTCCATTGGCGCGCTGACCAAAGACGTCAAGGCCATCGACCTCTCCATGCGTTTGGATTAATACAAGCAATCAGCAGCCAATAGAAGTTATCAGCTACCTGACAACAACTGATCAATAGCATAAAGCTCCCGAATCAAAGCCAGTCCTGATTCGGGGCGACCACGAAAGTATTCTTCTGCCATGGGCGCAACGCCTGACACCGAAGGCAAAGGGTGCCCGTTTTCAACGATCAACTTCATGCGTTCAAGAAACACAAACTGAACCCACTGGTTAAACATCAACGTATCGAGGCTAAAGGGCTCGGTGCTTTGGAAGGCCTTCTCAGGCGGGCGTTCGGCCTCCCACAGATCAAGCTTGCGAAGCTCCATCTCGATACCCAGAAGGCAATCTGCAACCTGCCCCAAAATGTCACCTGAATCTGTCATAAACGTATTGTCTCAATCCGCCAGCGGCTCAAGCTCTACCGCCTCGCCATTCAGTACGCGATATAGATCTTCAAACTGTCGTGTAAGTCCGTGCTTCGGCGCCATGTGAATAAGCGGCTGCCGGCATTGATGGGATTCTTTCATTTTTACAGAGCTAGACAAGCGCACAGGCAAAACCGGCAGGCCTTCGGCTATCAACTCTTTGACCAATTTTTTTGGAAGAGTCGCTCGGGGCTGAAACTGATTGGCAACAATACCTTCCACCACAAGTTCTTCGTTATGATCTTCTTGCAGGTCACGGATTTCATTGAGAATACTATAAAGTGCCTGACGGGAAAAATCATCACAGTCGAACGGAATCAAGCAGCGCTGAGCAGCTATAAGTGCCGAGCGGGTGTAAAAATTAAGGGCCGGTGCCGTATCAATGTAGATCTCCTCAAATGATTCGCCCAGCTTCTTGAGGGCTTCCCGCAGTTTGTAAATTTTATGCTTTGCTTCCAGTTTGCGCTCAAGAAAATCCAGCTCAGGGCTGGAAGGCAACACAAAGAGGTTTCGAAACGGCGAAGCATGAACAAACTCATCTGGACGCCGGTTGAACACCTTGAATGCCACCGTCTGCTCCAACATATCTGCCACTGTGTCTTCAAGCTCACTGGCAGGCTTACCCAGCAGATAATGCGTCGAGTTGCCCTGTGGGTCCAGATCAACCACCAGCGTGCGTTTGCCCCGTGCGGCACTGATCGCTGCCAGGTTGCAGGTAATACTGGATTTCCCTACTCCACCTTTTTGGTTGAATACTACCCGTCTCATGTCGTGTCTCCATCTGGCACTTTACTCAGCGCCTTATCGTTTGAGTGCTGTTTCTGTGTTTTGCGGTGCTTGGCTTTTTATTCTTACCACTGCATGACTGTTTTAACGAACGGAATGGTGAGCCGCCGCTGCGCCTGTAAAGAGTTTTCATCCAGGGTATCGAGAATACTCAACAAGTCTCCGAGACGCCTGGGCGCCCGGCGCATGATAAAACCTGCAACGTCGTCCGTCATTGTTAGCCCTCGCTGTTCAGCGCGGGCCATAAGAATCCTCAGCCGATCATCATCCCGATAGATTCCCAGCTGCACGGTAAGCCCGTGATGCAATCTGGAAACCAGGTCGGGCAACACAAAAGGCAGCGACCCTGGAACCTCCGAAAGACTTACCACCAACATATGACCGCCATCGTGCAGCCGGTTATACAAATGGAACACCGCCTCTTCCCAGTCGGCTTTCCCGGCCACTCTGTCCAAATCATCGAGTGCGACCAGGTGCATGGCATCCAGGCCCGCCAGGCTTCTGGCCCAAACTGTTCCAACTCAGCGATACTGATACAGACAGCGGTTTTACCCTCAGCTTCCGCGTGATGGCAGGCGGCCTGAAGCAGATGACTTTTGCCAGTGTCCGAATCACCGCATACCACGATTACCGGCAGCGCTGCTGGTTGCTTGAACACCGACAACAATCGCAACGCTGCGTTCCGGTTGCGGTCACCATGAAAGTTGTCGAAACGTGCGTCGTCCCGAAGCCTGACACCAAGAACCAGTTGAGAAGCGCTCACGACTGCCTGGACCTCCATGCCCGTGCACCCCATATCACAATATAATGGCTGCCGCTGAACACAGCGGATGCTGCAACCAGCCAGATTCCCACCTCCAGCCATATAGGCTGCACGGGCAAGCCGGCCAAAATAACAATGATGCCTAGAATCACGAGAACCTGAACCAGGGTGTTCAACTTCCCGGGCACACTGGGTTCCATGTCAAAACGGCCGATGCAATAGTGATAAACAAGCGCACCTCCAACAATCAAGAGGTCCCGCCCGAGCACTAATGCAAACAACCATAAGGGCAGCACCGATGTATATGTCAGCATCAGATAGGCCGTAACCAACAGGGCTTTATCCGCCAAAGGGTCAGCCACCGCACCAAACCGTGAACGCCAATTGAAATGCCGTGCCAGGAAACCATCAAGACCGTCTGTAACCGACGCGACAGCGAAAATAAGCAAAGCGAGACGATACTCCTGGACCAGTAAGGCTCTGGCGAAAGGAGCGATCAGCAAAATGCGCACAAACGTTAGCGCATTGGGAATCCAGCGCCAAGTGTGTGACTTCACAGAGCTGCCTCCAATGGCGGCTTACTGACCGCCATCATTCTCGATAACCGGCGCGGGCTGCCAGCGGTAATAAAGCACTTGATAAAGCGACTCAAAGGCCTGCTCCGCTTCCTCTTCGTCTACGGGAGAGGGCTGGTAGGTATACGCAGCCTGCTCAGAAGCACCAGCCCCTGCGCCTTCTTCCGGAGCGCTCTCTGACGTACCCTGAGCCGTCTCGGCTTGCGCCTGGATTGGTTTTTCAGAGGCCGTCGGCGCGCCCGAAAGTGCACGCGGCGCATCCTGCGGCTCCCCTTCAACAGGTACAAAACGGGAATCCAGAGCAATATACTGTTTAAGCTGATCCAGTTCGCCGGAAAATGCCACCGTGAACGTTAACTGCTCCCCCTTAACTCGAGACGCGCCAACGTTTACCACGGGAGTCAGGCCCTCAAGAACCTGGCTGGCTTTGCCGTAGTCCGAAACAGACGTTACGCCACGCAGTACGATATCAACTTGAGGCAAGTCACCCACCTCACCCGCCGCAACAGCGTAACGGTCGGCATACAACTCTGCCCAACGATTAACCAGTGTCTGTGCCAGTGCCTCCCGGGTATCGGCGCTCACCGACTCTTCACTGCTGTTAAGTTTGGCACCTTCAAACACCCAGCCTGCACGCCATTGACCACCTGACCGACTCACCCGAACCAAAGCAAGAACATCGTGTTCCACGCCTTCAGACGCTTTGCGCACACGCCCGGTAAACTGTCCCCAGATATCTGATAACAATTCCCTGTTGCCACTGAACTCCGTTGATGGCAGCGTAACCGGAAGGCCCCGCTCTCGGGCCGCAACGGCAAAGGCTGCTGACCAATTGCTGCTTCCACCACCCGCAGCCTGGCCTTCACCATTGCCTGTAACGAGCTCGCGAACACCGCGATCTTCTACCGCTACCCAAGCTAAGGTAAGAGGGCGATTTGCCCCCCATACAGGCGCGTCAACCGAGGCCAGAGCCCGGTTGACGCCCACAGCGCCGAACGCCATGCTCAGCCGGTTTTTGCCATTAGCACCACGAAGCACCTGATAAGACAGTAATAGCGATTCTGCGTCTGCAAGCAAAGCCGACACGCCGTCTAACGCAAGTACCTCACGGGTGCCCGAAATCCGCACAAAGACCCGAGCCAGACCATCTGCATAACCCTGGGCGAGAGCACTCGGCCCGGAGCCAGATACCGGAACCTCAACAGAGTAAAGCCCGGACACCGTTACGGCAGCCGCCGGAGCAGGCAGTATGGCCAACATTAAGGCAAGAAAAGCGGCAAGCCATAGGGCCTGCAGCGGCTTAAAACCCGGGGTCTGGTCTGATACTGGCATGAAATACCCTACAGTTCGCATGAATGGCGCATAGGATACACCATGCCCCGAAGCCTGAGTAGCCGACTCAGGTTTCCGATATGCAATAATAGCTGCTAAAATCCGCCGCCTGACCCACTGGCCAAACGGTTAAGATCCCCATGAGCGAACAGAAGCCTTCCCTGACCTACCGCGATGCCGGCGTTGATATCGACGCTGGTAATGAACTTGTTAGCCGTATTAAGGAAACCGCCGCACGCACCCGGCGCCCCGAGGTTTTAGGAGGGCTTGGCGGGTTTGGTGCCATGGTTGCCATTCCCGCCGGATACAAAGAGCCGGTTATGGTGTCAGGCACCGACGGCGTAGGCACCAAGCTAAGACTGGCCATGCAACTCAAAAAACATGACAGCATTGGTATTGATCTGGTCGCCATGTGCGTTAACGATCTTATTGTGGGCGGCGCAGAGCCGCTATTCTTCCTCGACTACTACGCCACTGGCAAGCTGAACATCGATATAGCCGCAAACGTGGTTGCAGGCATTGGCGAAGGCTGCGAACAGGCCGGCTGTGCACTGGTGGGTGGCGAAACGGCAGAAATGCCGGGCATGTATGAAGGCGAAGATTATGACCTGGCCGGTTTCTGTGTGGGCGTGGTGGAACGCAGCGAAATCATAGATGGCAGCAACGTCCGGGCGGGCGATGCGCTGCTGGCACTGGCATCCTCAGGCCCACACTCCAACGGTTACTCGCTGATTCGCAAGATTCTCGAAGTCAGCAACGCCGACCTTAATCAATCTATCGGTGACACCTCTCTGGCAGACGCTCTGATGGCCCCCACACGGATCTACGTCAAAAACGTGTTACAGCTGATCCGCCAAGTGAATGTAACCGCGCTCTCCCACATTACGGGCGGCGGCTTACCAGAAAATATCCCCAGGGTTCTGCCAAAAGGCATGATTGCAGCCATCGACACCACAAGCTGGGAGTTACCCCCAGTATTCCAATGGCTTAAGGATGCCGGCGGCGTTGCCAGCGAAGAAATGTACCGCACCTTTAACTGCGGTATTGGCATGGTTGTTTGCGTTCCAGAAGACCAGAAAGATCTGGCATTGGATGCCCTGAAGGTTCTGGGCGAGAATGCTTGGCAAGTGGGCGTGATTGAGCGTGCTGAAAACACAGAAGAAGATGCAGTGGTGCGTTATGCGCCGGGGCTCCTGTCAGAATGAAAGCAGATCAACCGACCCTACCCAAAGTTCTGGTGCTGGCCTCCGGCAGTGGGACAAACTTTCAGGCCTTAGTAGACGCAAGCCGTGAACGGGATTTTCCAGGCCAGGTTATTGCTTTGGGCTGCAATCAGCCAAAGCTTTTGCTCTTGAGCGCGCAGCCCAGGCAAACGTTGAAACCTTTGTTGTTGACCATAAGGGATTTGGCTCCCGAGAAGAGTTTGACGCTGCACTCATGGCTCACATCCTTCGCCACAACCCCGACCTGATTGTACTGGCGGGATTCATGCGAATCCTAACACCGGATTTCGTGCGTGCGTTTCGCGGCAAGCTGATAAACGTTCACCCTTCACTGCTACCAAAATACACCGGCTTGAATACCCACCAAAGAGCGCTCGATGCCGGCGACCGGACCCATGGCGTATCTGTTCATTTCGTAACCGAAGAACTCGACGGTGGCCCGGTGATCGCCCAGGCTGAGGTGACGGTAGCGCCTGACGATTCAAGCGAAACCCTCGCAGACAAAGTGCAACGCAAAGAACATCTACTGTACCCGATTGTCGTACGTTGGCTCTGTGAAGGCCGGATCCAGCTAGGAAGTGATTACGTGCTGTTCGACGGTCAGGTTATGAAAGCCCCCATGCGCCTCCCGGACAATTGAATCGCACCTTAACAGACTGTCACCACACGAGATCTGCTGACCCGCTAAACTTTCAACCTACATGAAGGATTCGAGGTCAAAGAAATGCTTCCAGCTCAACTGATTGCGCCCTCCCTAAAGACAGGCCGAATCACTGCAGTTAGTCTTCTGTGCATGCTGGCGCTGCTACTGGGCAGTGCCGCGCAGGCAGAGCCAATCCCCGACCTGTTTCCCTTTGAAGTCAGCTATGGTGCCTCCATGGAAAAGGGGGTATCCCTGAATGGTGGCGCCAAGCGCACGCTTACGTCCCAAGGCAACAATGTGTGGCTGTACCGCACTGAGGTGAGATCTTTTATTGCCGACCTGGATGAGTCCCTGATTCTTAAATGGGAAGACGGCCAAGTTATTCCACTCAGGTACAGGTATCGCCTATCTGGCTTTCTTATCAAGGACAGAGAGCAGTCTATCGATTTTGACTGGAACGCCAAAGTGGCCACAGGAAAGTACAGAGGTAAACCATTCGAGGTAGAACTGAAAGAAGGCATTCTCGACCCTCTCGGCTTTCAGGTGCAACTGCACCAAGACATCCTTAACGGCAAACGGGAGATGGAATACCAGGTTCTGGATCGCGGCAAGATTGATAGCGAGCGGTTTGCCGTTGTGAATGACGATGCCAGCAGATCCGATGGTGGCCAGTCATCACTCCTCAAGGCCGAGAAGGTTCGCGAAAACTCCAAACGCGAGACCCTGATGTGGTTTGACCCCGACAACGAGTATGTACTGGTGCGCCTGCTTCAAGTTGAGCCTGACGGCAGCAAGTACGAACTCAAACTCAAGAGCGTGGACCTAGGAGGTTAAACCTCCCGATCCACCTCAGCCCATACGGCCTTAACTTCATCCGCAATCAGTCGTAGCCCTTGTGCCACACGCTCGTCGTCCTGTGAATAGGTCACACGCAGGCACTCGTGGCGATGCCTCCAGCCGTCCTCCGGCAGCCCCGGGAAGAAGTAGTGTCCTGAAACCACCAGCACACCACGGGCTTTTAGCCGCTGGTAAAGCTCTAAGCTGGTAATGGGCAAATCAGGGAACCACAGCCACAGGAACATGGCACCCTCTGGCTTATGCACGTACCAACGGCAGCTATCCTCGCCCATCGCCTCACGAAATGCCGCCACTGCGAGCTGCATTTTTCGCTTATAAAACGGGCAGACCACATCCCGGCTCAGTGATAAGATCTCGCCAGAACGAACCAGCGGCTCGGCAAGCATGGCACCAAAGCTACCGGTGGCCAGATTCATGATGGCGTTTATTCCAGACAGCGCCTTTATCACTGGCTCTGCTGCAATAACGATTCCCGTACGGGCCGCAGGCAGGCCAAGTTTGGACAGGCTTAGACACAGGATGATTTGCTCGTTCCAAGTGGGCTTCGCATCTACGAATAACAGGCTCGGGAAAGGCGTGCCGTAGGCTCCGTCTACAATCAGCGGTATGTTGTACTGTCGCGCCATGTCCTCCAAACGGGCCAGCTCTTCATCGGTAACCACGTTGCCGGTCGGGTTGGTTGGCCGGGAGACACAGATGGCACCGGTTTCCCCAGTCACCTCTACCGCATCAAAATCCACACGGTATTTGAATTCGTGAGCATCGGTGAATGAGATATCTGGCTGCACCGCATGAAAAAGGCCCGGCTCGATGCCAGCGTCTGCGTAGCCGATGTACTCCGGCGCCAATGGCAGCAATATGTGCTTGCGCTGGCCTTCTCCGTAGTCGCCACCAAACATGTTGAATAACATGAAAAAAGCGGCCTGACTGCCATTGGTAAGCGCTATATTTTCTGGCTTCAAATCCCAGCCGTATTCACGGCTGAGCAGGTCTGCCAGCGAGGCAATAAACTGCTTTTCGCCCTGGGGCGGATCGTAAACACCCACCAGTCGGCGAACGTCGCTTTCGCTCCGACTCAAGTCACCAAGAATTTCCTGCACCCGCGCCTGAATCTCAGGGATGTGCCCCGGGTTGCCGCCGCCCATCATGATCATGTCGTCGCCAGATGCCATGGCGTTGCCCAAGTCATCCATCAACGAGGTTATGCCGGCATCCGCCGTAAACTTGCGACCAAACGTGGAGAGTTTCATGGGATTACATCCATCCAACCAGTTCTGAACATTTAACGGATATTACAAAAGTGTATGGCAGAGCACCAAGGAACCATCAGTCCGCCAACGAGATGCCAAGATTGCTTACACCCTCATTTACGGCGGCTTCCCGAATCTCTGTGATGAACTGTTCTATTGGCGTACGTTGGCGTTTAAGGGCAAGCACCAAGTCGCGCTGAAAGGCTTTGTCTTCTTTCATCAAGGGGTGAGAATCAAGCAGGCGAACCAACTCGTACTCTTCCAAACCCTCACCTTCGGACAGCTCAATAAAGCTCACTACCGTGCCGGTTGCCAGTTGTGAGGCCTCTGTGGCTCGGTGTTTTGAGGGATTCAGGCGGTTGAGCAGTGCCTGTTCCAAAAGCTGGCAAAAATCAAACGCCGGGTATACGCCGTAGGCATCATAGGCTTCTACATCGGGAGAAAGGGCTTCCAGTTTTGCCAACAGTTGTGGAATAGCCGTTTCTGGCACGTCTTCCTGGAGCATGCCCCAGGCGCCATCCAGCATCTGATGCATCTTGCCGCCGGTTTTCAGGTCAACCGCTTCGGCAAACAACGCGTAGTTGGGGAATGAGCGCTCGGCAAGAGCCAGCAGGAAGGCGCACTCGCGCCATCCCTGTAGCTGTGAAACCGCTTTAAGAAACTGGTTGGCGTTCATGTCCTTGGGAGGGTCACGCCGGTTTGGCCGAAGTATTTGCCGCCTCGGTCTTTGTAGCTGGTTTCGCAAACCTCGTCAGACTCGAAGAAGAGCATCTGGGCGATGCCTTCGTTGGCGTAAATTTTGGCCGGCAGGTTGGTGGTGTTGGAAAATTCCAAGGTCACATGCCCTTCCCATTCGGGCTCAAGCGGAGTGACGTTTACGATGATGCCACAGCGTGCGTAGGTGGATTTGCCCAGGCAGATGGTGAGTACGCTGCGGGGTATACGGAAGTATTCCACGGTGCGTGCAAGGGCAAAGGAGTTCGGCGGGATAACGCATACGTCGCCGGTGAAGTCCACGAAGCTTTTTTCGTCGAAGTTTTTGGGGTCGACGGTGGCTGAATGTACGTTGGTGAAGATTTTGAATTCGTTGCTGCAACGTACGTCGTAGCCGTAGCTGGAGGTGCCGTAGGAGATGACCTTGCCTCTATCCGTTTCACGAACCTGACCGCTTTCGAATGGTTCGATCATGCTGTGCTGTTCGGACATCCGGCGAATCCACTTATCGGATTTGATGCTCATGGGTGAAGTCTCGTAGCCACTGGGGAAAATTGGGGCGTAGTTTACCTGTTCGCCTGAGCTCTGTCGAAGCTTCGCGATGTGATTTCAAGCCGCTTGAACTTTGGGGCTGCAGACACAGAAAAGGCGGTTCAAAAACCGCTACAAGCACATCCATGTGCGACCCGCCGCGCAAACCACCTTTGTCTTAATGCGACTTTACGGACATGCTTGAGATAGAGCCACTCAGGTTGCGCTCCCTTGTTGAAAGCTCCGCCCCAACTCGGCGGGCGATGTCGCTGTAACGGCGGGCGACTTCGGAATCTGGCTCTGCCACTACCGTGGGTTGGCCGCTGTCAGTTTGTTCGCGGATGGTCATGTGCAACGGCAGTTGGCCCAGAAGGGTTGTTTCGTACTCGTCTGCAATGCGTTCACCGCCGCCTTCGCCGAACAGATGTTCTTCATGGCCGCAGTTGCTGCAGATGTGCACGCTCATGTTTTCCACAACACCCAGTACTGGGATGTCGACCTTGCGGAACATTTCTATGCCTCGCTTGCCATCGAGCAGCGCGATGTCTTGGGGGGTGGTGACGATCACGGCACCGGTCACCGGGACTTTCTGGGCCAGGGTGAGCTGGATGTCGCCGGTGCCTGGGGGCATGTCGACGATCAGGTAGTCGAGTTCGTTCCACAGGGTTTGCTGCAGGAGTTGCATGACCGCGCCGCTAACCATGGGGCCGCGCCATACCATGGGGGTTTTGTCGGTGGTTACGAAGGCCATGGACATGGTTTGGAGGCCGTGGGCTTCCATGGGCACGAAGTATTTTTCTTCCCGTGTATCAGGCGCTTACCTTCGGGAACACCGAGCATCATGCCGATGCTGGGGCCGTATATGTCGGCGTCCAGCACCCCGACGCGGACGCCTTCGGCTTGTAGTGCCAGGGCCAGGTTAACGGCGGTGGTAGATTTGCCTACGCCGCCTTTGCCAGAGGCAACGGCAATGATGTTTTTCACGCCGGGAACAGATGGCAGGTCTTTCTGGACTTTGTAGGAGTGCACTTTTTGGCCCACGTGAACGTCTGCGGCTGTAACGCCATCCACGTTTTCCAGTGCATTGGTGACCAGTTGTTTCAGGCCGCCGGCAATGCCTTTTGAGGGGTAGGGTAACTCCACCATCAGGGTTACTTTGCCCGCTTCGTCGGCCACCAGCGACTTTACAGCACCCAGGTCGTACAGGTCCTTTTCCAGGTACGGGTCTCGGTATTCACGAACCGCTGCCTGCAGGGCCTGCTCTGAAATCTGTGTCATCTCGTTCTCCGGGCGTAGCTCATACTGACTTTTCAGCATGAAAACAGGTGTTTCGGGTGAAAATTATCTGTTCAAAAGGTATCATCTGGGGCCGTTTCTGACCATACAACCCTTATCTGACGAAAGGTTCGGACACACCATGACGCAAGCGAGTTCAAAGCAACAGCGCGATATTCTGGTTACCAGCGCCCTGCCCTACGCCAATGGCCCCATTCACCTGGGCCATCTGCTGGAATACATTCAGACGGATATCTGGGTGCGTTATCAGAACATGCGAGGCCACAACTGCTACTACGTTTGCGCCGATGATGCCCATGGTACTGCCATTATGCTCCGTGCTGAGCGTGAGGGCATTACCCCCGAGCAGCTGATTGACCGGATTCGTGAAGAGCACCAGCAAGATTTCAGCGGTTTCAATATTCGCTTTGACAACTACTACACGACTCACTCGGAAGAGAATCGCTATTTCTCCGAGTATATTTACCGTCAATTGCAGGATAACGACCATATTGCGACCCGTAAGATCACTCAGTCTTTCGATCCAGAGAAGAACATGTTTCTCGCGGACAGGTTTATCAAGGGCACCTGTCCGAAGTGCAAAACTGACGATCAATATGGCGACAACTGCGAGGCTTGCGGCGCAACTTACACACCTGCCGAGTTGATCAACCCGCGCTCTGCGGTATCCGGCGCCACGCCTATTGAGAAGGAGTCGGAGCACTACTTCTTCAAACTGCCGGAGTTTGCAGATTTTCTAAGCAAGTGGACACGCAGTGGTGCACTCCAACCCCAAGTGGCCAACAAGCTGGCTGAGTGGCTAGATGCGGGCCTTCAGGAATGGGACATAAGCCGCGATGCGCCCTACTTCGGCTTTGAAATCCCCGATGCGCCGGGCAAGTTCTTCTACGTTTGGCTCGATGCACCCATTGGCTACCTGGCAAGCTTTAAAAACCTGTGTAATCGGGAAAACATCGATTTTGAACACTTCTGGAAGGTAGATTCCACCGCTGAGGTGTACCACTTTATTGGCAAGGACATCATCAACTTTCACGCTCTGTTCTGGCCAGCGATGCTTTACGATGCAGGCTTTCGCACGCCAACAGCTGTTTGGGCACACGGATTTGTGACGGTTAATGGCAAGAAGATGTCCAAATCCCGCGGCACCTTCATCATGGCGCGCACGTACCTGGATCACCTGAACCCGGAATACCTGCGTTATTACTTCGCCGCCAAGCTAACCGGGGGCGTGGACGACATGGACCTCAACCTTGAGGATTTTGCTGCCAGAGTGAACTCGGACCTGGTAGGCAAAGTGGTCAACATTGCCAGCCGCAGTGCTGGTTTCATTACCAAGCGTTTCGACGGGAAACTGGGTGACGTAACCGAGCACGATAAACTGAAGGAGTTTGTCGATGCCGGTAAAGAGCTGGAAGAGTTCTACGAGGCCCGTGAGTTTGGCCGTGCCATGCGCCGCATCATGGAGTTGGCAGACATAGCTAACCAATATGTGAATGATGAGCAGCCGTGGGTGATTGCCAAGCAGGAAGGTCAGGACGAAAATCTACAGGCCATCTGTACCAACGCCCTCAACATGTTCCAGCTGCTGATGACGTACCTTGCGCCAGTTCTACCGGAAACCGCCAAAGCCGCCGAATTTTTCCTGAACACGAAGCTCGACTGGAACAACCGCAGCGCGCGCCTGGAAAACCACAAAATCGATAAGTTCAAGCCGCTGATGAACCGAGTGGACATGGTGCAAATCGAAAAAATGCTGGATGCCTCGAAAGAAGAAATGCCTGCGGCAATTGGCAAACCGGCCGAACCTGAAAAAAGTGAAGCCATTGCCGATGAAATAGAATTTGATGACTTCGCGAAAGTGGATCTACGGATCGTTAAGATCCTCAAAGCAGACCATGTTGAAGGAGCCGACAAGCTTCTTCGCCTTACACTTGATGTGGGG
This sequence comes from Marinobacter sp. AC-23, assembly GCF_001858325.1. GTDB lineage: Bacteria > Pseudomonadota > Gammaproteobacteria > Pseudomonadales > Oleiphilaceae > Marinobacter. The sequence goes on along the minus strand of NZ_MBPP01000078.1, from coordinate 48,187 downwards.
CACGGCGAACGCAACGTGTTTGCTGGCATTAAGTCTGCCTACAACCCTGAGGATCTTGAGGGGCGCCTGACTGTAATGGTAGCCAACCTCAAGCCCCGGAAGATGAAGTTCGGCATGTCGGAAGGCATGGTTCTGGCGGCGGGCCCAGGTGGCAAGGATATCTTCCTCCTATCGCCAGATTCAGGCTCGACCCCTGGCATGCGGGTGATGTAAACAAAGATCAAGGCAAGGCGCGCTGATGACGCAACCATGACAGACTATTTACTGATATTGGTCAGCACCATTTTGGTGAACAACTTCGTGTTGGTGCAGTTTCTCGGCCTGTGCCCCTTTATGGGGGTTTCAGGCAAGCTGGAAACAGCCATAGGTATGTCCTTGGCCACCACATTTGTGCTGACTCTGTCCTCAGTGTGCAGCTATCTTGCCTACACCTACTTGCTGGCGCCTCTGGATTTGGCGTTTCTGAAAACCATCACCTTCATTTTGGTTATTGCGGTGGTGGTTCAGTTCACCGAGATGGTGGTGCGTAAAACCAGCCCCCTGCTCTACCGGGTACTGGGAATCTTCCTGCCACTGATCACCACTAACTGTGCCGTACTCGGCGTAGCATTGCTTAACCTTAATAAAAACAACAACTTCGTTGAATCAGTACTCTACGGTTTTGGTGCCGCTGCCGGCTTTTCGCTGGTGCTGGTGCTGTTTTCGGCAATGCGTGAGCGCATTGCCGTGGCCGACGTGCCTGTGTCGTTCCAGGGCGCAGCGATTGGCATGGTTACCGCAGGGTTGATGTCACTGGCGTTTCTGGGCTTTACCGGCCTGGTCAGCGTTTAACGGAGACACGTTTGTATGTGGACAGGCATTATTATCGCTGTTCTGGCTTTGCTCGGCCTCGCCTTGGTGTTTGGCGCGTTGCTGGGCTTCGCCTCTGAGCGATTCCGGGTTGAAGGCAACCCGCTGGTGGAGCAAATCGACGCACTTCTGCCACAAACCCAGTGCGGCCAGTGCGGGTTTCCCGGTTGCCGCCCTTACGCCGAATCCATTGCCGATGGTGACGCCATCAACAGATGCCCGCCCGGCGGCGAATCTACCATCACGGCACTGGCAGATCTGCTTGATATTGAGCCACAACCGCTGGACGCCGAACACGGGCAAGAGCAGGCCAAGCGCGTCGCCGTTATACGTGAGGACGAATGCATAGGTTGCACCAAATGCATCCAGGCCTGCCCAGTGGACGCCATTCTGGGCGCCGCAAAACACATGCATACGGTTATCGAAAGTGAATGCACCGGCTGCGACCTGTGCGTGGAGCCTTGCCCTGTTGATTGCATTGACATGATCACTATTGAACCTGATATCCGGGGCTGGATGTGGTCTCAACCTGCACCTGGAATTATCGCCACAGACCGGCAGGAGGCCAACTCCTGATGACCCAGATCCGGGACTTTAGCGGAGGCATTCACCCCGCAGAAAACAAACAAGTTTCCACTGGCCAGCCAATCCAAACCGCAGGTGTTCCTGGGCAGTTGGTACTGCCTTTGCAGCAACACATTGGTGAACCCGCAGAGCCCGCAGTGGCGATTGGCGACCGAGTACTAAAGGGCCAGATAATAGCCGACGTGAGCCAAGGCATGGGCGTTCCGGTGCATGCTCCAACATCCGGCGTGATTGTAAGTATTGGCGACCAACCAGTACCACACCCTTCCGGCATGGTAGATAAGTGCATCGTTTTGAACCCTGACGGCAAAGATGAATGGTGCGAACGCTACCCAACCAACGACTATCGCTCGCTCGACCGGGATCAAGTTCTTGGCATTATCCAATCTTCTGGTATCTCTGGCATGGGCGGCGCCGGTTTCCCCACTAGTATCAAGCTGAAACCGCCCGGGGATCGAAAAGTCGATACACTGATTCTCAACGGCGCCGAATGCGAGCCCTACATTACCGCCGATGACATGACCATGCGCGAGAGAGCGAGCGAGGTTGTTGCCGGGTTAAAGATCATGGCCTGGCTTCTGCGCCCGGAGCGCTGTGTGATTGGTATTGAAGACAACAAGCCGGAAGCTGCGACAGCACTACGTAAAGCGACTCAAGGCACACAAATTGAAATAGCTGTTATCCCAACCAAGTACCCCTCCGGTGGTGAAAAACAGCTGATCCAGATTCTCACTGGAATGGAAGTACCCAGCGGTGGCATTCCTGCCGATATAGGGGTTATGTGCCAAAACGTTGGCACCGCCGTGGCTGTGGCCCAAGCGGTCTTTGAAGGCTCGCCACTCATTAGTCGTATTGTAACCGTTACTGGTGAGGCAGTTGAAAAGCCCGGCAATTTTGATGTTTTGCTGGGCACCCCCGTGGAGTATCTGCTGGAGCAGGCAGGCCTGCAGCCAAGCTGTGCCAGCCGCCTGGTTCTGGGCGGCCCCATGATGGGCTACACCCTGACCTCCACGGCGGTACCGATTATCAAGACCAGCAACTGCATTATTGCAGCTACCGCCAACGAGTTACCTGCACCGCCACCGGAACAGGCCTGCATCCGCTGCGGAGAGTGCGCAGAAGTCTGCCCCATGGAATTGCTACCGCAACAGTTGTTCTGGCACGCCAAGGCAACGGAATTTGAGAAAGCCGAGCACCTGAACCTGTTCGATTGCATTGAATGCGGAGCCTGCTCCTACGTGTGCCCAAGCTCTATCCCGCTGGTGCAATATTACCGCTATGCCAAGGGTGAGATTCGTGTTCAGCGCGCAGAACAGGTTAAAGCAGACCGGGCCAGGGAGCGCTTTGAAGCACGTCAAGAACGGCTTGAACGCGAGCAGCAAGAGAAAGAGCTCCGCCGCAAAGAGCGTGCTCGGGCGGCAGCAGAAGCTCAGGCTAAAAAGCAGGCAAACGCTGAAAAGGCCGTCGCAAGCGGAGAGGCTGTAGACGAGCGCGCGGCAAAATCAGTCTTGGTGGAGCAGGCCCTGGCGCGCAAAAAGGCCAGCACCGAAGCCAGCCACGCAAAAGCTGCGGCACCCGCAAAGCCGGCCCAAGAGAAGCCCGATATAGACGCACTGGAAAAGCAGTTTTCCCAGGCGCAAGCCAAGCTGGAAACCATGCAAGCGATGCTCGAAGACGCAAAAGCACAGCAGGCAGACAACGTGGAAAAACTGGAACGGGCTGTTGCCAAGAATCATGACCGGGTAAAACAGGCGGAAGATACCCTGGCCGACGCTCGCAAAACACTGGCGGCTGAACCCCAGCCCACCAAATAATTCGAATCAGGCCCAATTCTTCATGGCGTTTGTTCAACAGTCCTCACCCCACGCGCATAAAGCGCGCCCCACATCCAAGGTGATGCTTTGGGTCATACTCGCAACACTGCCCGGCCTGTTGGCGCAGACCCTGTTTTTTGGTTGGGGCAACCTGGTTAATGTTGCCTGGTGTGTTGCTATTGCTCTGGCCTCAGAAGCGGCTATCCTCAAACTGCGCAGCAAACCCGTCGCGGTTGTTCTCAGGGACAATACCGCCGCTGTAACTGGCCTATTGCTGGGGCTTTCCTTGCCGCAGTTTGTGCCCTTTTGGGTGTCGGCGGTGGCGGTTATTTCAGCCATCGTGATTGCCAAGCAGTTGTATGGCGGGTTGGGCTCCAACCCTTTCAACCCAGCATGGTGGGCTACGCACTGGTCCTGATTTCATTCCCGGTTGCCATGACCACCAATTGGGCGGAACCGGCGCTACTCTGGAACAATGCCCCCGGCTTTGGAGATACCCTGGCTGCCATCGCTTCAGGGCAGCAAACTGCGGTTGATGGCTGGACCATGGCCACCCCATTGGACGAATACAAACACAAGATTGCCACCCACACGGCCGCCGAGGTTCTGGCTCACCCCACATTCGGTGAAGGCTTTGCCAAAGGCTGGGAGTGGGTTAATGCTGCATTCCTGGCCGGCGGGCTGGTATTGATTGGCCTGCGTATTATCACTTGGCATATTCCCGCGGCTTTTTTGGGCGGGCTGGTTGTTATGAGCCTGGCATTTGGCAGCAACGCAGATCAGTATGCCCCACTGTCACTCCACCTTTTGGCGGGAGGTACCATGCTTGGCGCCTTCTTTATTGCAACCGATCCCGTGTCTGCCGCCACCAGCCATCAGGGTAAACTGATATACGGGGCTGGGATTGGCGTACTTATTTATCTTATCCGGACCTGGGGTAACTATCCCGATGCCGTGGCGTTCTGCGTGCTGCTCATGAACTTCGCCGTGCCCTTTATTGATCACTACACGCCACCAAGAACCTATGGCCACCACAAAGCTCGTCGTGGGTTGCCCGGCCGAGGCAGGAGCTGAATCATGGCGACTATGACCCAGTCCATTCGTCGCAGTGCCATCGGGCTTGGCCTTTTTGCGATTATTACCGGCGGCACCATTGCTATTACCCAGGCACTGACGGAAGAACGCATCACGGAGCAAGCCGCCAGAGCTGAAGCCAAAGCTTTGTTTGAAATTATTCCTGAAAGCGACCACAACAACGATTTGCTTCGGGACACGATAGCCCTACCTGCAAGTGACCGGCTAGCTACCGAGGGCCCAGTGACGGTCTGGGTAGCGCGTCAAGACGGCAAACCTGTTGGCATGATCATGCCTGCCGTTGCGCCAGATGGATATTCAGGCACTATAAAGCTGCTTGTGGGTATTGATCTTGAAGGTGCTGTTCTAGCGTTCGGGTGATAGGCCACAAGGAAACCCCGGGGCTGGGCGACCGGATCGAAACCCGGAAATCCAACTGGGTTACGGAATTTGAGGGGCGCTCACTGGGCAACCCGGCGCCGCGGGAATGGAACGTCAAAAAGAACGGCGGCGTTTTTGACCAGTTTACCGGTGCTACTATCACCCCCAGGGCCGTTGTAAAAGCGGTACAAAAATCATTGATCTATTTCCGGCAGCACCAGCAGATTATCCAAGCTCAACTGAACAAACCCCCGTCAGGGCATGGCCCTGCGGTTACCCCCGGGGACCTGACAGATGAATCCCTAAGCGTGGAGCAACCCTGAGCATGGCCACTAAGACCTCCGGTGAAATAATTCGTGACGGGCTTTGGGACAACAACCCAGCCCTGGTTCAGGTGCTAGGGCTATGCCCTCTTCTTGCAGTCACCAGTACGGTCGTCAATGCCATTGGCCTGGGGCTCGCAACCCTATTGGTGCTGGTGGGGTCTAATCTGGCGGTTTCGCTGATTCGGAATTTTGTCGCTGAATCTGTGCGCCTGCCCGCGTTCGTGATGATCATTGCCTCGTTTGTAACCTGCGCCGAGTTGCTAATGCAGGCGTACACCTATGAGCTGTATCAAATACTCGGTATTTTCATTCCGCTCATCGTCACCAACTGCGCCATTCTGGGCCGTGCGGATGCCTTCGCCTCGCGCAATGCGCCTGGCCCCGCGTTACTCGATGGGGCCATGATGGGCACTGGGTTCTTGATCGTGCTTGTTATTCTTGGCGGCATGCGAGAGCTGATCGGCCAGGGCACGTTGTTTGTAGATATGCATCTGTTGCTAGGCCCTATGGCAGCGAACTGGGTTGTTGAGCCCTTTGCTAATTACCCAGACATGCTGTTTATGGTATTGCCGCCCGGCGCCTTTGTTGGCTTGGGCTTACTGATTGCCCTGAAAAACGGTATCGACAACCACCTCAAAGAGCGCCAGAAGGCGGCCCAGCCAGTAGCAACGCCCGGTAGCAAGCGTGTGCGAGTGACCGGAAACGTCTCCTAATTCGCGGCCAGAGTCGTAATAAACACCATGAATAAAGCCAAGCGTCTTGAAATATTCTCCCGCTTGCGGGAAGCCAACCCCAACCCGACAACGGAGCTCAACTACAGCGATTCGTTCGAGTTGCTCATTGCGGTTATTCTCTCGGCGCAGGCTACGGATGTAGGCGTCAACAAAGCGACAGACAAGCTCTACCCAGTCGCCAACACCCCAGAGGCTATACTTGCGCTGGGTGTTGACGGCCTGAAGAGCTATATCAAGACCATCGGGCTGTTCAACAGCAAAGCAGAGAACGTTGTAAAGACCTGCCGCATACTGATTGAGAAGCACAACAGCATTGTTCCCGATAACCGTGAAGATCTGGAAGCCCTGCCCGGGGTTGGACGTAAAACTGCTAACGTGGTTTTGAACACCGCGTTTGGGCAACCAGCTATGGCGGTGGATACCCATATTTTCCGGGTATCGAACCGTACCGGTATCGCCCCGGGCAAGAACGTGCTGGAAGTGGAAAGTCGCCTGATGCGGCTGGTGCCCAAAGAGTTTCTGCTAGACGCCCATCACTGGCTTATCCTACATGGACGCTACACATGTATAGCCCGAAAACCCAGGTGTGGTGCATGTATTATTGAGGACTTGTGTGAATTCAAACAGAAAAATGATTACCTGTAAGCGACAGAGTCAGAACCAAAAAAGCCGGCGGTGAGCCGGCTTTTCTATGTGCACCTGAATACCAGGTTATTACTGGCCCAGCATGTCTTCCTTCAGGCTGCTTTGGGCAGGCTCATCAGACAACCAGATACCAAACAGGGCTTTTTTGAACTCAAGGTCACCCACTGTGTCCTTTTGTTCGCCGTTTTTCAGTACCTTAACACCCTCCTCCGGAACATAGACAAGATCAAAAACGTCGCCTTCTTTGATCTCCGCTTTGAACACAGACATAAACTGATCAATATCTGCCTTAACCGAAGACATATCACCACCTGTGGAGGCCTCGAAGCCTTCCATGGTTGCCTCAGTCATTCGATCGCTGGTAATCATGCCAGATGTAATATGCAGGGTAATTGCTTGGGGTTCATCGGCTTCAACTACCACATTACCATCATGCTGTGCCTGCGGGACGTAAAGACTACCAACATACAGATCCATGAAAAATTTGGAGCGAGTGCCCGCGCCATTCAACTGAAGCTCTGTACTGCCTGCAGTATAGGTATCCGGAACGTCGACACCTCCAACGGATAACGCCAAAGCAGGAGCTGAGAGAGTGGCAGCCAGCACCAGAGATGCACAGCCCGTCAAAAATGCCTTTTTCATAGTCCTTTCCTTTTCAGTCATTATTATGAGAGTTCATTCGTCACCAGGTACGAATCCGCGCGACCCCGGCGTTGCTATTCTAACAACGACCTCAGGGTGCGAGGCACAACCTGGTTCTCATTTGCGGGGTTACTTTTACAGAACCACTAAAACACAAAACGCCAGCCATGAGACATGGCCGGCGTTTCAAATGCTGCGTCAGAAAAGCTATTTAAACAGTAGGTTGCCCGTTAATCCTTCTTTTTCCAGTATTTCACGCAAGCGCCGCAGCGCCTCCACCTGAATTTGACGAACCCGCTCCCGGGTCAGGCCAATTTCCTGCCCCACTTCTTCCAACGTGCTAACTGGATAACCTCTGAGCCCAAATCTCCGGGACAGCACTTCCTGCTGTTTTTCGCTGAGCAGGTCTATCCATTTCCCAATACAGGCGCTCATATTGTTGTCCTGCAGCACATCCGCAGGATCAGACGCGCCTTCATCTGCCACGGTATCCAGCAGGGATTTTTCACCGCCGGCGCCTATAGGCGTATCCATGGAGGCAACACGCTCGTTAAGGCCCAGCATGCGCTTCACGTCTTTAACCGGCTTATCCACCATAGTGGCGATTTCTTCCGCAGAAGGCTCATGATCGAGTTTTTGCGTAAGTTCGCGAGCGGCCCGCAGATAAAGGTTCAGCTCCTTTACTACGTGGATAGGCAGCCGGATGGTACGGGTCTGGTTCATAATGGCCCGCTCTATTGTCTGGCGGATCCACCAAGTTGCATAAGTGGAGAACCGAAAGCCGCGCTCCGGGTCAAACTTTTCAACCGCTCTAATCAGCCCCAGGTTGCCCTCCTCAATCAGATCAAGCAACGTAAGCCCACGGTTCACATAGCGACGTGCAATTTTCACAACCAAGCGCAGGTTGCTCTCAATCATTCGTTTACGGCCAGACTCCTCACCCTTGCGCGCCAAACGGGCAAAGTAAACCTCTTCTTCTGGAGTCAGAAGTGGTGAAAAGCCAATTTCATTGAGATAAAGCTGTGTGGCGTCCAGTTGCTTTGAACTGCTGTAATAACGCCCTTTGGGGGGAAATCCTCCATCAACTTCGGCAGCCTCTGGGGCGACCTTGTCGGTTTTTTCTTCTGCTAGCAACTGATCTTCAGAGTCCTCAACATTTATAGAGCCATCAACGTCTGTTATACGATCGATAATCATACTTTCTTGTTCTGCTGACATATCTTTGCCCCGCCTTTCAACAATCCTGGATTTTCGCCCGATACTTCTTTTTATTGCGGGCATTGGTTATTTATTTTCTATTCAGGACTTCTTCAATGGCCCGAGTATTCGCTTAAGCCACCTTTTTTTCTTGTTTGAAACACCGCGCCTATCGCTAGCGTGGTGGCAGATAATGGGCTGGATCGACCGGGTTTCCATTTTTACGGATTTCAAAATGTAACTTAGGCCTTTCTGTACCACTGCTGCCAAGCTCTGCGATAACTTGCCCGGCTTTTACTTTTTCTCCCTCGCCTACCCGGATCTTTCGATTATGAGCGTACGCACTCAGATAATGCTCGTTATGATTCACAATAATTAAATTACCATAACCAAGCAAACCATTGCCGGCGTAGACCACATTTCCATCTGCGGCGGCCCTTACAGCATCCCCGGCTTTTCCCGCAATATCAATGCCTTTGTTGACTTTTCCGGATGCTGAATATCCTGCAATTACAGTGCCAGAGTGCGGCCAGCGCCATGGAATGCTGGCTACTGTCTGTGAGCGAGAGGCTAATGGTGCGGAGGAATCCGGCTTACGAGTGACGGCTGGCTTTCGAGTATTCGCTTGTGTTTGTCTAGCTGGCTTGGCGCGTGACGTCCTGGCGGACGGGTTCGCCGCTGGCCTTGATGTCTTTGCCGTTGCACGGGCACCACTGCCAGATTGTGCAGCGCCACGAACATCTAGCCGAAGCACTTGGCCGGCACGAATCGTCCAAGGCGGAGCCATTCCGTTCGCTCGACCCAGCTCCTGGTAGTCTCGCCCGTAAGTCCAGGCTATGCCATACAGCGTCTCGCCTTGACGCACCACATGACGGCCCCAATATACCGGCGGGTTGTAGATATCGTCCTGGTGAAGCGCCTGGGTGTTGCAGCCACTTATGGCACCAAAAAGAAGCAGCAGTGCGAGCAAAACGGACGAAAACCTAGCCGTTTCAGAAACCCACAAGAGAAGCCGGGCACCGAAGGGGAACCGCGGGGAGGCCGACAACGCGGCTAGAGCTGACCCACGTAGTAATCTCACAGGATTAACACTGCCCGGTTATTAGAGATGTGTATAGGCTCTGTATCTGTTCAAAGAGGATCCTGAAGTTTCAAAAGTAACTCGCTAATTTATTGCATATTTTAAAAACAAATCCAAGTTACTCACCGCTCATCTCTGTTACCCGCCCCATCCTTTGTTACGGGCAGGAACACCCTCATGCCCCAAAAGGTAACACCATCTTATGGGGTGCTATCAGGTACCGACGAGGTCTTCTGCTGGTGGCGTCCACCAAACCACTCAACCAGCAAAACAAGTACAATGCCAGCAAAGGCCATGACCACAGCCAAAGCAATCTGCGGATCCTGACCGGAAATATCTGCAAATGCACCAGGCTGATACTAACCTCACTCAGCGGCACCTGTTCACCTGAGCTGTTGGTTCGCCAACTGAGGGTTTCCTTCCAGGGCCAGACCTTATTCAGTGCGCCAATCATAAAGCCCGTAAGCAGAGCAAGTACAGGGTCGTGATACTTTTGAAATGCCCACGTAATAAGCCGGGCGACGGACAGCAGCCCTACTAAGCAGCCTGCCATGAATAGCAGTAAAAAGCCGATATCAAAGGATTTGATGGCCGCGAGAACAGGTGTGTACATGCCGATAATAACCAGAATGAAACTGCCGGAAATCCCGGGCAATATCATTGCGCATATGGCCACAGCGCCGGCGGCAAAAAATGCCAGTGCAGAGGGGTCAAGCTGGCCAACAGACAAGGTTGTGATCCACCAGGCCGCAGCAATGCCGACAACAAGAGGTATAAGCAGTGTGGCACGGTAGTGCCGTGCTTGACGGCCAATATGCCAAACCGACGCCAGAATGAGCCCGAAGAAAAAACTCCAGATCAAGATGGGATACTCAGCAAGCAAAAAACCGATGGCAGAAGCCAGCGTTGCAATACTGACAAGAATTCCCATCAACAAGGTGCTGAGAAAGGTGCCATCACAGGCTTGCCAAAAGGTTACCAGCCTACCCCGGATTAGATGCCGGACTATGGCACCAGGGACAGCATTAACCGCTTCCAGAAGCCGAAAGTATATACCCGTTATAAACGCGATGGTGCCGCCGGACACTCCGGGGACGATATCCGCCGCGCCCATTGCCATGCCTCTCAAAAACACCGAAGCGGGATGTTGTGTGCGGTCGACGTTTTGCTTATGAGATTCCCGCTGAGTGTCGATCAACGGACAACCCCACCCAGAAGGGGCACAAAGCGAACAGGCTCCAATTCGCGACGCTCAAATTTCTCCCCGTTACGGATTACCTCAACAAGCACCTGATGCTCTTCACCAACCGGTGCAATCAAAACGCCACCATCTGCAAGCTGATCCAGTAGCTCGGTTGGCACCTCCATGGGAGCGGCGGTAACAATAATTCCGTCAAACGGCCCTCTTTCTGGCCACCCCATGCCACCATCCGCATGTTTGAGCATGACATTCCGGATACTCATTTGACGCAGCCGATCCCGGGCGCGATCCTGAAGGGGCTTGATGCGCTCAACACTGTATATTTGATCAAACAGTTGCGATAACACGGCGGTCTGGTAACCAGACCCTGTGCCCAACTCCAGCACCCTGGCGGGCTCATGCCTGAGCAGCAGCTCGGTCATTCGAGCAACGATGTAAGGCTGAGACAAGGTCTGGCCATAACCAATTGGCAGCGACGTGTCCTCGTATGCCCGATGCGACAGTGCTTCATCCAGAAAAATATGGCGCGGTATCTGCCCCATAACTTCCAGCACGCGGTCTGACTCGATGCCCGATTCTTTGAGGCGCTGCACCAAGCGCATACGCGTGCGTCGGGATGTCATCCCTATACCTTGAAGCGCACCACTCACGCACCATCCCCCATGGATGCCTGAAGGGAGTCCACCCAGGCTCTGAGAGACACTAGCGCTTCGTGGCGAGTCATATCAATGTGAACCGGCGTAAGCGAGACGTACCCTTGTGAAACCGCGTGAAAGTCGGTTCCGGGGCCAGCGTCACCGCCTTTCCCGGCAGCGCTATCCAGTAACGCTCCTTACCCCGCGGGCAGGTCATTGGCACGGCACCCTCCGCCCGCTCGCGATCGCCCAGCCGGGTTACGCGAAAACCTGCAAGCTCTTCCCAGGGGATATCTGGCACATTCACATTCAAAATGGAACGTGGCCCTAAAACAAATGGACTCTCGCTTTCGAGAAGCATGCGTACGACCCTGGCTGCAGTGTCGTAATGATTACGCCCCTCGCTTACCAAAGACACGGCAATAGCCGGTAACCCAAGGTGGCGACCTTCGGTTGCAGCCGCTACGGTACCGGAATAGATAATATCGTCACCCAGATTAGCGTGGGTATTGATGCCCGAAACCACCCGATCGAAAGGCTCATCAAACAGCCCGTTAACCGCCAGATGCACACAATCTGTAGGCGTACCGTCGATAGACCGGAAACCATTGGGATGTTTCTCAACCGTTAGTGGGCGGTTAAGCGTCAAGGCATTACTCGCCCCACTGTGATCCCGATCCGGTGCAACCACTTCAAGGTCACCCAAGCCGTTAAGGCCTTCATAGAGGGCGACCAACCCCGGTGAATGAACACCGTCATCGTTTGATAACAGAATACGCAAAGTACTCTCCAGATATTAGCTAGCCACACGATAGCCAACCAAAAACAGCTAGCCGTGTTGTTTGTTATGTTGGCTGAGGCTCATGTCCTCGAGCTCAAAAATATCACCTAAAACCGTGGTGGCGTACTGGCCTGGTTCAAGAAAGAAGTCCAGTTTCAATCCGCCATCATCAAGCCAGATCCAGCTGAGACCTTTTGCCATGGCCACCAACGGGCGACGCTCGGGCTTCATTCGGGTTACCGAAAACAGGCAAGCCAGTTCCGGTGTCTGTGCCACGGTGCCACGCTCTAACTGCTCTGCCTCGTCGCTGGCACTTGTGCCACCATCGCCCCACAGGGGCCAGTCGCGCGCTCCCCGGTTCGCCCGACATGGGTGTCTGCCAGGTGCCATCCGCCACTCGTGACGCGAGAACCTCATTAAACAACCAAGAGCGGGCCGCCGAAAAGTACAATACGTTTTTCCGGTCATCTCTGCCACCGCCCGATTTACCCTTCCCCCGGCCCCCGCGCTTACCCTGCCCGCCACGGCGGTTCAGTGCTGAAGGATCAATATGAACCGCCTGATCAAGATTGCCACCGGCAAAGCCGAAACGCTGAGGGCCAAAGTAATTAGGCGCGCCCTGCATCTTCAAACGTTCAAGCGCGTGTTCAACAGCCTCGCGTTCTGCGCTTACCTGTCGAAGTGTGATCACAAAGTGGTTGCCTGATGATCGCCACGGCGCAATTTTCGTACGCTACGATGGGCCGCTTTTACCGGCCAGCGCTCCAAAATCTGCTCAATCAACGCCGTATCATCGTCCATCATACCGGGACGATAAAGGCTGAACCATTGGCTGGTTACCGCATGGCGATCTTTGAGCCCGCAAAGCCCAACATCAAATGATCTACAGCCCGCGATGGTAGCCAGCTCACGCGCCACAAACTCTGTATTATCACCGGTTTTCTCAATGCGCAAACACAGGTGCTCACCCTCACCGGTAACGTTAATGTCACCGGATGACTCCCCTTGTTCCGGGAATTCATCCAACACCTCACTAACCCTGAAATCTTCCGGCGCAGTTTTCAACTGAACCCGAGCTACCCGCGAACCACCTGATACAGGCCAGTCTAACCGCCAGCTTTTTGCATTAGCCTCGGAATCGCTCACAACGCCACCGGCTCAAGCAAACACACAGCCTGGCAAGCGATACCCTCGCCACGCCCGGTAAAACCCAGCTTCTCGCTAGTGGTCGCTTTTACACTCACACGACTGGCCGGAATGCCTAAATCTTCCGAAATATTCAAGCGCATAGCCTCAATATGTGGCGCCATTTTGGGTGCCTGGGCAATGATTGTCGTATCGACATTCAGAACGCCGAAGCCCTCTTCCGCCACCCGAGCCATAACTCGGCGCAGCAGATCCCTGCTATCCGCTCCAGCCCACTCGTTACTGGTATCCGGAAACAGATGACCAATATCTCCCAGCGCAACCGCACCCAACAGAGCATCCGCCAGAGCGTGCAGCAACACATCACCATCAGAGTGGGCTTTTAAGCCCTGGCTGTAAGGTATGGAAACGCCGCCAAGAATAACGGCCTCGCCTTCGCCGAAGGCATGAACATCAAAGCCCTGACCAATTCGCATAAATAACTCCGGGGAAATCCAGAAAACTCAGAACCGGCTAAGAATAAAGCCAGCAAGATCCAGGTCAGCGGGCACGGTAATCTTGATATTATCCGGCCGACCTTCCACAAGAACCGGCATGTTACCGGAAAACTCCATGGCAGAGGACTCATCCGTAACCGGCAGCCCTTTCTTCAAAGCCGCCTCCAGCGCATCAACCAACATGGAGTAACGAAACATCTGAGGCGTAAGCGCCCGCCAAAGCTGGCGGCGATCCTCTGTTTTGATAACTTCAGGCAAGCGGCCCGTTTCCGCCTTTTTAAGCGTATCTGAAACCGGTGCAGCCAAAAGACCACCCACAGGATGGTCAGACAGTGTTGAAACGAGATTCTCAAGATCGGATGGGTGAATGCAAGGACGAGCCGCATCATGAACCAACACCCAATCATCTGCAGCAACCTGCTCTTCCAGTGCGTGCAGTGCTGAGAGAACAGAATTCGCCCGCTCCGCACCACCGCCGCAGGTCTGAATACGGTCATCTTTAATGGCCTCGGTGTTCAGCCACCAATGATCTGCAACGTTCAACGGAACCATACATCCAGCAAAAAGACCGGAATCCAACAATCGAGATAGCGTGATATCCAGAATAAAGCGTCTATTAATACGAAGGTATTGCTTGGGACACTCGGCCTGCATGCGCTGACCAATGCCAGCGGCGGGGACAATCAACCAGAGTTTTGGAGAGGTCATAGAGTTTTCGCACAATGCTTGGAGAGCGGCGTGTAAGCCTTTTCCGGGAATGTCGGTGGCCAGGGATGGCCTCCGTCAAGCGCACATGGATGTGCTCGTAGCGTTTCCCGGAAAAGGCTTACCCGGCGCTCTGAACTCCAAACCCGGAAATCACTGCTCAACAACAAGAAAAAAGGTCTCGTCGTCGCGAATCAACCCAAGGTTCATCCGAGCCCGTTCTTCCACCGCACCCTGCTCATTGCGAAGGTTTCGCACCTCCGCATACAAGCGCTCATTGCGGGTAGACAGCTCAGCATTCTCCTCACGCTGCTCGGCAATCGACTGCTCCAGTGTCCAGACCTGCGCAAAGCTGCCTTCCCCGACCCACAGGCGCACCTGCAGCAGGAGAATGAGAACAACCATGAAAGCCCAGAGCAACTTCATTATCTATACCGATTCCGTTCAGGAGTTTACCGATCAAAAATTCAACGTCAGGCGTTGAGTATAGACCTTAGAGTAGATTAGCAACAAATTCTTCTAACTGATTGGTAAAAAAGGCCATCGTGAATAAATCTTCATTCAAAACGCGACAGCCTTTAATATCAGCCTTGTCCTTTAATTTCACTCAAACCACGATAAGGCGCCTTACCTTCCAGCATTTCTTCAATACGCAGCAACTGGTTGTACTTGGCAACCCGGTCCGAACGGCAAAGAGAGCCTGTCTTGATCTGGCCGGCACAAGTGGCTACCGCTAGATCCGCTATGGTCGTATCTTCGGTTTCACCAGAGCGATGAGAAATAACCGCCGTAAAGCCGGCATCCTGCGCCATCTTGATGGCATCCAGAGTTTCGCTCAGGCTACCAATTTGGTTGAACTTGATCAGAATGGAATTGCCCACACCCGTATCGATACCACGCTTGAGAATCTTGGTATTGGTGACAAACAGATCATCACCCACCAGCTGTACCTTGCTGCCAATTTTGTCAGTCAGAACCTTCCAGCCGTCCCAGTCGCTCTCATCCATGCCATCTTCTATAGACACAATGGGATAACGCTCGGCCAGGCCAGCCAGGTAATCGGCAAAGCCTGCCGAATCAAAGCTCTTTCCTTCGCCAGCCAATACGTACTGGCCGTCCTTGTAGAATTCAGACGCCGCGCAGTCCAAAGCCAGGGTAATGTCTGTACCAAGCTTGTAACCCGCCTTTTCAACAGCTTCCTTGATAATCGCCAGAGCCGCTTCGTTTGAAGGCAAGTTGGGCGCAAAACCGCCCTCATCACCCACCGCCGTGTTCAGGCCTTGAGCTTTCAGCACTTTCTTCAAGCTGTGGAAGATCTCGGCACCAATGCGCAGAGCTTCTGCAAAGCTCTTGGCAGCAACCGGCTGCACCATGAACTCCTGGATATCCACGTTGTTATCCGCGTGCTCACCACCGTTCAGAATATTCATCATCGGCACAGGCATGCTGAACTTACCAGAGGTGCCGTTGATGTCAGCAATATGTTCGTAAAGCGGCTTACCCAGAGACTCAGCTGCCGCTTTTGCTGCTGCCAGCGACACCGCCAAAATAGCATTCGCACCCAAATTGGCTTTATTCTCTGTGCCATCCAGCTCCAGCATAATGTTATCCAGCCCACGCTGGTCTGCGGCATCTTTACCTTTCAGCGCATCACAGATTTTGCCGTTAATGATCTCAACTGCCTTAAGTACACCCTTACCCAAATAACGGGCCGCATCACCATCGCGCAGCTCCAGCGCTTCGCGAGAGCCTGTAGACGCGCCAGACGGTGCACAAGCGCGGCCAAGGGTTCCATCTTCCAGAATCACGTCTGCTTCTACGGTAGGGTTGCCACGAGAATCCAGAATCTCACGGGCTTTAATATTGGCAATCTTGGTCATTCTAAGGAGTCTCCAAGTGTTCAATTACAAAGGTCATTAAGAAAGTTAGATCAAGAGCAAGCTGGTAGGGCCTTACGAAACTGTGCGAAGCCATGGATGGCGTAGCCAAGCGTACATGGACGTATTCACAGCGTGTTTCGTAAGGCCCTACCAGCTTGCTCGTGCCACCAAGGCTAAAACACAAACACCGCCATTCAGGCGGTGTCGATAGGTTTAAAACTCTTTACAAGATCATCAACGGCTTTCACGCGCTGCAGGAACGGCTCCAACTGGCTTAAGCGAAGCGCACAAGGGCCATCGCATTTGGCTTCATCCGGGTTCGGGTGGGCCTCCAGGAACAATCCCGCCAACCCTGAGACATCCCAGCCAGCGCTAAATCGGTCACCTGGCACGACGGCCACCGGCAGAATCTGCACGACCGCCTGGCATTTGCAGCGAATGGGTCACATCAAACATAACCGGCACATTCATGGACTTCATGATGCCAAAGCCGAGCATGTCGACAACAAGGTTGTTGTACCCGAAGCTACTGCCCCGCTCGCACAAAATTACCCGGTCGTTTCCTGCCTCTGCACACTTGCTAACAATGTGCTTCATTTCCTGCGGCGCCAGAAACTGAGCCTTCTTGATGTTGATCACCGCGCCGGTCTTTGCCATGGCCACAACCAAATCAGTCTGGCGGCTCAAAAATGCGGGTAGCTGGATGATGTCACACACCTCAGCCACAGGCGCTGCCTGTGCTGCTTCATGGACATCTGAAATAATCGGAACACCGTACTTGCTCTTGATATCGGCCAATATCTGCAGGCCTCTGTCCAGTCCCGGTCCCCGGAAGGAGGTCACAGAAGAACGGTTCGCCTTATCGAAAGAGGCTTTGAATACGTAAGGAATGCCCAGCTTACGGCAAACCTCAACGTAGCTTTCAGCCACCTCAAATGCCAGATCCCGGGATTCCAGCACGTTCATACCGCCAAACAGTACAAACGGCTTGTGATTGGCGATATCGATATCTGCAACAGTAACGGTGCTCTGAGCCATAATCAGGATTCCTTACGGTTCGCCAATGCTGCTTCCACAAAGCCCTTGAACAGCGGGTGACCATCGCGAGGCGTAGAGGTAAATTCCGGATGGAACTGGCAAGCTACAAACCACGGGTGATCGGCAACTTCCACAACCTCTACCAACTTACCGTCGGTGGACCGCCCGGAAACCAGCAGACCTGCTGCCTCCAGTTGCGGCAGGAAGTGGTTGTTCACCTCGTAGCGATGACGATGGCGTTCGCGAATGGTTTTTCTGCCATAGCAGTTGGCAATATTTGAGCCTTCGGTAAGCACACAGTCCTGTGCACCCAGGCGCATCGTACCGCCAAGATCAGAAGCGTCGGTGCGCTCTTCGCGCTCACCGGTTGCATCCAGCCACTCTGTAATCAATCCAACCACAGGCTCCGGTGTGTGCTCACGGAACTCAGTACTGTGGGCATCCACCAGGCCGGCCTTGTTACGTGCGTACTCAATAACGGCCACTTGCATGCCCAAACAAATACCAAGGTACGGAACCTTGTTCTCACGAGCGTACTGTACAGTACGGATTTTACCTTCCACGCCGCGTTCGCCAAAGCCACCAGGTACCAAAATAGCATCTGCACTCTCAAGCACCTGAGTGCCATCGCGCTCAATGTCTTCAGAATCAATGTAATTAATCTTGATTTTGGTCCGGGTCTTAATGCCGGCATGAAGCAGGGATTCGATCAGTGACTTGTAGGCCTCAAGCAGCTCCATGTACTTGCCAACCATGGCAATGGTCACTTCGTGCTCTGGGTTCATCAGTGATTCAACGACGTTATCCCATTCACTGAGATCTGCCTCGCGTGCATCAAGGTTGAAGCGCTCAACAACAAGCTGATCCAGACCGTGCTCGTGCAACATCCGTGGAATTGCATAAATGGATTTCGCATCGCGCATGGGGATAACAGCACGCTCTTCCACGTTCGTGAACAGCGCAATTTTTCGGCGTGAGCTAACGTCTACGTCATGATCGGAGCGGCACAGCAAAACATCTGGCTGCAGACCTATGGAGCGCATTTCTTTCACAGAATGCTGGGTCGGCTTGGTTTTGATCTCGCCAGCCGTGGCAATGTAAGGCACCAATGTAAGATGCATGAACAGTGCACGGGTGGAGCCCACCTCAACTTTCAGTTGGCGGCAAGCTCAAGGAACGGCAGGGATTCTATATCGCCAACGGTACCGCCCACCTCAACCAGAGCCACATCGGCACCTGCGGCGCCTTCAACCACACGACGTTTAATCTCGTCAGTGATGTGGGGAATCACCTGCACGGTTCCACCAAGATAATCACCGCGACGCTCTTTGCGGATGACCTCTTCGTATACACGGCCAGTCGTAAAGTTATTGCGACGGCTCATCGGTGTACGGATGAAGCGCTCATAGTGACCAAGGTCGAGGTCGGTTTCAGCACCGTCTTCGGTAACGAAGACTTCGCCGTGCTGGAACGGGCTCATGGTACCTGGGTCCACGTTGATGTACGGGTCCAGCTTGAGCATAGTGACCTTCAGGCCGCGCGCCTCAAGGATCGCAGCCAAGGAGGCCGATGCGATTCCTTTCCCAAGTGAGGACACAACACCGCCGGTGACGAAAATATAACGCGTCATGCAGATTCCATGATTGTCAGGTTCTGTGAAGGAGGGAGATTGTCATCTCAAGATGGGACGCCAGACTACCAGAAAGCCCTCAGCGACTCAATTACAATCCCGCTCTACAATCAGCTGCCAGCCGGCCGCAGGGGCGCTTCCGCAGTATTGTTCAGATCGCCATAAATCGCCAATAGCGATCAGTTCGCGCTCACCCTCCAATCCCCCGAAAATCAGGGTAGGCGGTGCCTTTCCCATGGCGGAATGGCTTGTTCCTGAAGCCATTTTTTTAGTGGTTTAGAGGGGCTTTCTGCACAAAAACGGATACGTTCTCCACCCTGCCTCGTACATATCCGTATTGGCGGCGCGTCCGTTTTCACAGTAGCTGCAGGTGCCAGCTCGACCCTCCACTCGCCCCAGACTATTGACTGGCCCGGCTCAAGCACTACTGGCCCTTCCGGTAAATCAGGTTGCTCAGGCACCAGGTACAGTTCGTTTCGAAAGCGCCGCAGACTGTAACCATGTGCCCGCAATTCAGGAGACCGATCGTCCGCTGCCTGCAATAGATCATGCAGCACCTGCGTCCAGTCGCGAATTGAGGGGGGCCGGTATTCTGCCTGCTGGATCCACCAGCGCAGGAGGTTTTTCTGCTCCGCTTGAGCAAGGGAGTTCAGGCCTGCGACCGGAAGGCGCCGCCTATGCCCTCCCAACATTTGCCACTGCAATTCCGCCAGCCTCTGACTTAAAAAATCGCTCTCCAGACAGGCGCCCATACTGTGCTGAAGGCGGCGATTCAGTCCCGGCCAGCGTTTTTTTACGGCTGGCAGAATGCTAAGGCGAAGAAAGTTGCGATCAAATCGCTGATCTACATTGCTCGGATCTTCAATCCACGAGAGGCCAGCCAACTGTGCGTGGCGTTCGAGCTCTGATCGCTCAAAGCCTAGCAACGGCCGAGCAAGGTAGCCTTTCCCCAGCGGACGACTCTCGGGCATGCCGGCAAGGCCTGCCACGCCGCTGCCACGGAACATTCGAAAAAGAACGGTCTCGGCTTGATCATCTCCATGATGGGCCATCAGCAGAACGTCGCCAGATTCCAGAAGCGCTTCGAACGCACTGTAGCGAGCCTTGCGTGCTGCTTCCTCAAGACCTTCGCTTGGGCCTGCGCCCAGCTGAACCGACACCGGCCGGACAGTTAGAGGCACGCCCAACTCGGTGCACAGGTCGCGGCAGAAGACTTCTGTCTCGCCGGCATTGGCTTGAAGTTGATGATTGATATGCACCGCTTGCACGTCTGAATGGTAAAGCGCGGTGAGGTGTAGAAGGAGGGTAGAATCCAGGCCGCCACTGAGGGCAACCCAGAGCCGCCGGTAGCCAGAAACGGCCTTCACCGACGTGCTCAAAGCCTCCGGAAAAACGTACCCGGAGGCGGGCTTAGCGCCCGGTGTCATAGCGGGTTAACCGCTCATACCGCCGAGATACCAACTCATCCAGAGGTAAACGGCTAAGCTCTGCCATACCGTTGGCTAAGGTTTCACGCAGAGCTTCGGCCGTTTTTTCAGGGTTCCGATGGGCTCCACCAAGGGGCTCAGTAATAACATTATCAGCCAACCCCAAAGCCTTAAGCCGATCAGCAGTCACCCCCATAGCTTCTGCAGCCAAAGAGGCATACTCGGCACTTTTCCAGAGAATGGACGCACAACCTTCCGGCGATATAACCGCATAGGTGGAATACTGCAGCATATTCAGCTGATCGCAAACGCCAATGGCCAATGCACCGCCAGAACCACCCTCACCGATTACGGTTGAAATAATGGGTGTTTTGAGCCGAGACATAACAGCCAGGTTGAACGCAATAGCCTCACTCTGGCCTCGCTCTTCAGCACCTATGCCAGGATAGGCGCCTGGAGTGTCTATAAACGTAAGAATGGGCATTCTGAAGCGTTCCGCCATTTCCATCAGGCGCAAGGCTTTGCGGTAACCTTCAGGGCGCGGCATACCAAAGTTGCGCTTCACTTTCTCCCGCACTTCCCGGCCCTTCTGGTGGCCGATAACCATCACAGGCTTGTCATTCAGCCGAGCTGTACCACCCACAATGGCTTGGTCGTCTGCATAGCGCCGGTCGCCGTGGAGCTCATCGAAATCTTCAAAGATCATATCGATGTAATCAAAGGTATAAGGCCGACGCGGGTGCCGCGCGAGGCGGGCGACATCCCAAGGGTGCAGGTCAGAGAATATGCTCTCCGTCAGGCTGACGCTTTTCTTTTTCAGCCGTGTAATTTCATCAGAAATATTAATGTCTGTGTCGTTGCCCACCATACGAAGCTCTTCAATTTTGGCTTCAAGGTCGGCAATCGGCTGTTCAAAATCCAGATAGTTAGGGTTCATGATGTTCCATCATTTTATCGCCAGGCGGGACAACGCGCCGCCAGTACAGAATTTGTAACAAAGATAGCAGTGCCCGGGTCATGGCTAAAGCGGACATTGGTATGAGTCCGCAATCTGACAAAAATTTAACCTTCCGTGCAATTCTTTGCCTTACTCACTCAATCATAGACCAGTTCTACGCACTGGTCGCCCACCAGGTGCTTCAACTCCAACAATAGATTGTCGTCCGGCTGCACACGCCAGGCTTCTCCCAGCTCGATTCGCGTGCTGGCTTCGGGGCTGCTGTATTCGATCCAGACCGGGCTACCTTCACAACGAAATGGCCGCAGCGTGCTATCGATTTTATCCAGCAGACCGTTCTGCAGCTGGTCCGCCTGAAGGTTCAACTTCAAGCCCCGACTAAACTGCTTGCGAGCACTGGCACATCCATTACGGAGTTAACGCGCATTTTCATCTGGCCAGAATAATCATCGTGGCTCACCTGGCCTTCAACCACAATCACTTGATCTGATTGCAATAGTTCCCGGTGTTCAAAAAAAGCCTCGGAAAACAACGTAGCTTCAATTCGCGCGCTACGATCATCCAGGGTAATAAAGCACATGGTTGAACCTGTGCGGGTTTTCATGGTTCGCTGCGCAATCACCAGCCCCGCCACCCGTTGCGGTGATTTATTGGGCTTGAGATCGGCAATGGATGAGCGCACAAAGCGCCGGACTTCCCGCTCGTACTCGTCGAACGGGTGCCCTGTGAGGTAGAGGCCAAGGGTATCTTTTTCACCCTTCAGGCGTTGCTTTTCAGGCCATTCCCGCACATCGGCCACATCTGCATACGGGTCGCCTCCATCACTGGCTTCGAGCATTTCCCCGAACATATCCATCATACCCACGGATTCGTTGCGGGATTGCTGATCCGCCTGCTGCACCGCTTTCGGAACGCTAGCCATAAGCTGTGCGCGACTGGCGCCAAGCTTATCCATGGCGCCAGAACGGATAATGGCCTCCATAGCACGTTTGTTGATTTTTTTGAGATCTACCTTGCGGCAGAAGTCGAATATGTCCAGATAGGGTTCGCCGTCGGCCCTGCCATCTACAATGGCCTGAATAGGCCCTTCTCCCAACCCTTTGATGGCACCAAGACCATAAACAACCTGACCTTCATCGTTAACGGTGAAGGTATATTCCGAACGGCTTACATCTGGCAGCACCAAGTCCAGCTTGAGGTTGCGGCACTCCTCAACCAGCGTGACTACTTTATCCGTGTTCTGCATATCTGCAGTCAGTACTGCAGCCATGAACTCGGCCGTGTAGTGGGCCTTCAGCCACAGGGTCTGATAAGACACCAACGCGTAGGCCGCAGAGTGGGATTTGTTGAAGCCGTAGCCGGCAAACTTCTCAACCAAATCAAAAATGTTTTCCGCGAGGGTCTTATTGATGCCATTACCTTTGCAACCATCTAGGAAAAACTGCTTCTGCTTTGCCATCTCCTCGGGTTTTTTCTTACCCATGGCGCGGCGCAGCATGTCGGCGTTACCCAGGGAGTAGCCGGCCATTACCTGAGCAATCTGCATAACCTGCTCTTGGTAAAGGATGACCCCGTAGGTGGGCTCCAGAACTGGCTTCAGGCCTTCGTATTGGTAATCCGGATGCGGGAACGACATCGGCTGCTTGCCGTGCTTACGGTCGATAAAGTCGTCAACCATGCCCGATTGCAGCGGTCCAGGCCGAAACAACGCTACCAGTGCGATCATATCTTCAAGGGAATCTGGCTGGAGCCGACGGATCAAATCCTTCATGCCGCGGGATTCCAGCTGGAATACGGCAGTGGTCTCGGCCTTTTTCAGCATCTCGAATGAGCGGGCATCTACGAGAGGAATCTCGTTTATATCCAGCGGTGCCAAGCCACGGCCTTCCCGCCGTGGGTTAATCATCTTCAAGGCCCAATCGATGATGGTCAGTGTTCGCAGACCCAGAAAGTCGAACTTAACCAACCCGGCTTCTTCCACATCGTTCTTGTCGAACTGGGTCACCAAGCTGCCGCCTTCATCATCACAGTACAGCGGCGAGAAGTCGGTGATCTTGGTGGGCGCGATCACTACACCACCAGCGTGTTTGCCGGCGTTCCGGCACACACCTTCAAGCTTGAGCGCCATTTCCCAGATTTCCTGGGCCTCTTCATCCTGCTCCAGAAACTCTTTAAGCGCGGGCTCTTGCTCAACGGCATTGACCAGGGTCATGCCCACTTCGAAGGGAATCATTTTAGACAATTTGTCTGCAAGGCCATAGGACTTGCCCTGAACCCGGGCAACGTCCCGCACCACCGCCTTGGCGGCCATGGTTCCAAAGGTAATAATCTGAGAAACCGCTTCCCGACCGTACTTCTCAGCCACGTAGGCAATAACGCGATCCCGGCCCTCCATACAAAAATCGACGTCGAAGTCGGGCATGGATACCCGCTCAGGGTTCAGGAAGCGCTCGAACAGCAAATCGTATTGCAGCGGATCCAAATCAGTAATCAGCTGGGCATAAGCCACCAGAGAACCGGCACCAGAACCACGGCCTGGCCCCACCGGCACACCGTTATTTTTGGCCCACTTAATGAAGTCCATCACGATCAGGAAGTAGCCAGGGAACCCCATCTGGATGATGATATCCAGCTCGAAATTCAGCCGCTTATAGTAGGCTTCGCGCTTGCTGTCGTATTCGGGGTCGTCCTTGGGGAGGGTTTTGGCCAGGCGATCTTCCAGCCCTTCCTCCGAGACCTGGCGAAAGTAATCGTCCATGGTCATGCCTTCGGGCACCGGGTAATTAGGCAGAAAGTACTCGCCCATACGCACGGTCACCGAGCAGCGTCTCGCTATCTCCAGGGTATTCTCAATAGCTTCAGGAATATCACTGAACAATTCGATCATTTCCTCCGCACTGCGGAGGTATTGTTGATCGCTGAAGCGTCGATCACGGCGTGGATCGTCTAGCGCCCGGCTTTCACCAATGCAGACCCGGGCCTCATGGGCCTCGAAGTCGTCGGCTTCCAGAAAGTGTACGTCGTTCGTTGCGACAACAGGGAGCCCGAGTTTTTCCGCCAGCTCAACGCTCATGTGCAAGCAGTCTTCATCACCTGGCCGGCCAGTTCGCTGCAGCTCCAGATAATAAGACCCCGGGTAAAGGTTCATCCAATACTCAGCTCGCGCTTTTGCAAGCATTGGCTTGTCAGCCAGCAACGCTTTGCACACATCACCCATTTTGGCGCCAGACATGGCAATAAGGCCGCCAGCCCTGCTCTCCAGCCATTCGCGCTGAATAATCGGCTTGCCGTAGCGCTGTCCCTGGGTATACCCAAGTGAAATAATTTCTGTGAGATTGAGATAGCCCTGATTATCCCGCGCCAGTAGCGTGAGGCGGAACGGATTCTCAGGTTCGTCGGGGTTCTCCAACCAAAGATCCGCACCTATGACGGGCTTCACACCTGCACCGGTTGTCGCTTTATAAAACCGAACCAGGGAGCACATATTGGACTGTTCTGTAAGCCCGACGGCGGGCATGCCCAGCTCTACAACGCGCTTGACCAGCGGCTTGACCCGAACAAGGCCGTCCACCATGGAGTGTTCGGAGTGCACGCGAAGGTGTACAAAAGTCTGCGACATAACGTCAGCTGGTTCCTGCATGTATATTCATTGGAAAATCTGAAAATGAGTGCTTGCTAAAAAAACGCCTGCGGCATTCAGCCGCCAATCAATGCGCGTATATCTTCTTCCGTCTGGGGACCAAAGCGGGCTTCCAGAAGATTTCCATCGGGGTTCACAATGAACGTTGCCGGCAGGGCAACCGGGAGTTTCCAGTCAAATTCAGGGCCAGGGTCTTGTGCGAGCATGGTGAACTCAATACCCATACGCTTGCCCAGATCCACCAGAGCCTCGCCCTTTACATCGTCAAAATTTACCCCAAGAACGGTAATGTCCGGTGACTTGTCCAGCTCATTCAGTTCCGGAATTTCTTCCAGGCAGGGCTTGCACCATTCAGCCCAATAGTTAACCAATACCCACTGGCCGCGCAGATCGTTCCACGCCAGTTTCGGGCCTTCCGCCCTTTCCAGCTCAACTTTTTGACAGCCCGCCAGTAAAGCCATAAAAATCAGCGCTACTATAACGACTGCCCGCCGGGGTAACCGGCGGATGACAGGGTTCTGCAAGGGAAAACCTCCTGTTAGACTGCTCGCCACAAACAATTGCAGCTCCATTTCAACAAACAGGCACGAACATGACAGAACCCATCCAAATTTTCCACAACCCCCGCTGTTCAAAATCTCGTCAGGCGCTTGAGCTGCTTTCAGAACAGGGTATTGAGCCGGAGATTATACGCTACCTGGAAACACCTCCGACAGAGCAGGAACTTTCCGATATTCTTGTGGCGCTCAACTACCAGCCCCGCGAACTGATGCGCACCGGCGAAAACGAATTCAAGGAACTTGGCCTGGACAACCCAGATCTGAGCCGCGAACAACTCATTGCTGCTATGGTAGCAAACCCGAAACTGATTGAACGGCCAATTGTACTTGCCAATGGCAAAGCTGCCGTGGGCCGGCCACCGGAAAACATTCTCACGATTCTTTAATTGTACGACCGCCGACTAAAGGAAGCCAAAGTGTCTGAGCAACTGCCTTATATTCTGATCCTCTACTACAGCCGCAACGGGCAGACTGCGGAACTGGCAAGCCAGATAGGCCGGGGTGTCGCAAGGGTGGCGGGGATTGAGGCTAAGCTGCGTTCCGTTCCCGTGGTCTCACCCGATACTGAAGCCACGCTGGCACAGGTTCCGGATGCGGGCGCTCCATACGCCAGTAAGTCCGACCTCGCCAACTGCGCAGGCTTGGCTATCGGCAGCCCTACACGGTTCGGCAATATGGCAGCGCCGCTCAAACACTTTTTGGACACCACGGGTGATCTCTGGCTCAGCGGGGCCCTCGTTGGCAAGCCCGCGGGCGCGTTTACCTCAACTGGAAGCCTGCACGGAGGCCAGGAAATCACGCTGCTCACCATGATGATGCCACTGCTTCACCATGGCATGGTGTTGTGTGGCCTACCCTATACAGATAAAAACCTCAGCGAGACGACAACAGGGGGTACGCCTTATGGCCCCACTCACTGGGCCGGCACCGCTGAGCAGCAGCCCCTGAGCAAGCATGAAAAAGCACTTTGCCAGCTCTTTGGCGAGCGCCTCGCAAACCTGGCGCTCAAATTGGCAGACTGACACCAACACAGCCGCGCAACGTAAAGCACTTTATACTTTTCGGGAATCCGACCATGCTCCATAACCACAAAGCCCGGCACACTGCGCGGGCAACCCAATTTCTTTATCTGACAGTACTGGCAACCCTGTTGCTTACAACCTTTTACCCTGCACCGGTTGAAGGGGTTTCCATAGCGTTGATTCTATCGGTCAAGCTAATCCCACTGCTGGCATTGGTGCTACCCGTGTTCCGTGGCAACAACCGCGGCTATATCTGGTTAGCCTTTGTCGTGATTTTTTACTTCACCCAAGCAGTGGTTTCCTCATGGCTTAGTCAGGGTGCGCCTGGCCCGGTTATCCTCATGACACTGACCTTCCTGTTATTCACCATGGCGCTGATTCATCTGAAAGTGAACCGGCCGGTTACAGGCTGACATGTTTCAATACCGGAAAGTGACACCCTATGCCCGATTCCATTAAAACAGAGCGTTCATCAAGGCCACCTGTGCCGCTACGAAGCACTCTGACCCTGCGGGATATCTGCACGGCGCTGGTCGGCGACGGCGAAATCAGCCAAGAAAACGCAGAGCGGGTTCTTTCTGCCAACCTCGGCGCCGCCAGCAACCAGACAGCAAAGCGTCACCCTCTCGAACTGGTTGCTATTGCAGCGCTCACGAGTGACCAAAGCGGTAAAACCCTGGATATCGAACGGCTGACCCAATGGCTAGCCTACTGGGCAGACCAGCCCTACTACCACATTGATCCTTTGAAAATAGATACGCCTGCGATTGCCCGGGTCATGTCTTACGCATTTGCACAAAGGCACGGCATTCTGGCGGTCGAGATAGGGCCCGACGAAATTCTGGTAGCCAGTGCCGAACCCTTCAAAAGTGACTGGGAGGGCAACTTGCGCCAGGCGGTGCGCAAGGATATCCGCCGGGTAGTGGCTAATCCCGAAGATATCCGCCGCTACTGCGTCGAGTTTTATCAGCTGGCAAACTCTGTCAGTAAGGCCAGCGGCGGCCAGGCCCTGGGCAACAACGCCGGCCACCAGAATCTGGAGCAACTGCTGGACCTGGGTGCCAGTGACAGCCCGGATGCAAACGACCAGCATGTTGTACGCATCGTCGACTGGCTACTACAGTACGCGTTTGATCAGCGCGCATCGGACATTCACATTGAACCAAGACGCACGCTGACCCACATCCGCTTTCGCATTGATGGCGTATTGCACAGCGTTTACGAGTTCCCTGAGCATGTGGGCATGGCCATTACCAGCCGGCTCAAAATTCTGGGGCGGTTGAACGTCGCTGAAAAACGCAGGCCCCAGGATGGCCGCCTGAAAACCCGCAAACCCGACAACAGTGAAGTGGAGCTGCGCCTGGCCACCATGCCGACCGCGTTCGGGGAAAAAATGGTGATGCGGATATTTGATCCGGATGTGCTACTAAAATCCTACGAACAGCTGGGTTTCAGCCGCGAAGACCGGGAGCGCTGGCAGGAGGCAACCTCAAAGCCCCACGGAATTGTGCTGGTAACCGGCCCCACGGGCTCGGGCAAAACCACCACTTTGTATTCCACCCTGAAACAGATCGCATCTACCGAGCTGAACGTTTGTACCATCGAAGACCCCATCGAGATGGTTGAGCCGGCGTTCAACCAAATGCAGGTTCAGACCAATATTGATCTGACCTTTGCCGGCGGCGTCCGGGCCCTTCTGCGGCAGGACCCGGACATCATTATGATTGGTGAAATCCGCGACCTGGAAACCGCCGAAATGGCGGTACAGGCAGCGCTGACCGGGCACCTGGTACTCTCAACACTGCACACAAACGACGCCCCAAGCGCCCTTACCCGAATGATGGAGCTGGGCATCCCGCCCTACCTGATTCGCGCCACCGTGCTAGGGGTTATGGCACAACGCTTGGTTAGAACTCTGTGCCCACACTGCAAAGCCCCGACTCCCGTTGACATCCAGGCTTGGGAAACCCTGACCAAGCCCTGGAAAGCTCCGCCGCCAAAACAGTTCCATAAACCCGTGGGCTGCCTGGAATGTCGCAATACCGGCTACCTTGGCCGTGCGGGAGTGTATGAAATCATGACGCTTTCGGGTGCACTGACAAGCCAGATTACTGACCACTGCGAGCTGGAACAGCTGCGGCTGGACGCCTACCGGGAAGGCATGAAATCACTGCGTTTAAGCGGCGCCCAGAAAGTGGCCAGTGGCCTGACTACCGTTGAAGAAATACTCAGGGTTACGCCGGCAAGCCAACGCTGACAGCGGGACAAGTTGGGAGCGAGCCCAAGGAAAGTTGCGGCTATGCCCCGGGCCTCAATCCACACTGCTCCAGCAGCGCTTGCCAGGCCTTGGTATGGGTTTTTACGGCGTTATCCAGATTAGCCCACACGCTTTCCGGGCCACCCAGAGCCAGCGTTGAGCGACTCCACTCCTGAAAACCTGGCGGCATGACCTCTGACTGCATAACCGCCAGCTCAGATAAGGGTTCTATAAAATCCGTACGGGCACGCCGCAAATCGGCGAGGTAAGGCTGTATTTTCCCAATATAAATACTGAAAAACATACCTTGAACAATGTCGGATTGGTTATTGGATTTGCCGTTGAGGCACAGCGGACGGTTGTCCAGACGTTGGCGAATAAGGCGGGTGGCATCCCCGAGGCGAGCAGTAACCAGCCGGGCGCTGTTGATCAACTGGCCAGCCCGGTATTCCGCTTGCCAACGCTGATGCACCTTGCCCCAAAAACCCAGATCCACTTCAAGATTCTGCTCAAGAAGCACCGCCACTGATTTGTTTAACTGGCGAGCATCCCGGGCAAGATCCGTGAGTGGGTCTTGAACGTCAACCGGGTACTCACCTTTGGCGAGCGTGAACAGAGTTTCTACTTCTTCCACGCCCCAGGTTGCGTTCCAGATGGCAATCGGCAGTGATTCACGCTTGCTGACGATAGCCTTTTGTAAAACATCCTGAAGCTCTTCATTGTCTACCGTTTTCAGACACTCGCCGGCGGCCCGAATAAAACGAACCTCATAGCGCAGGCGATTAAGAGGCTGCATCACCTTGCCCATGACGGAGTTTTTCTCACCCACCACATATTGTAGTTCGCAGCCGTATAACGACAGGAAATCCAGCATACCCAATTCCAGGTCCGGCATCGGCAGTACGCGGTTACGACGCCTCGGTATAATCTTTGCTGCAGGAATCTCCGAAAACTCTGGCTTTGCATCCAGCACCCGGCCAACACGCTCCACGTATTCGTCCATCATTGAACGGGCACCTGAAAAGGGGTTACAACCAACCAGCAGCAACACGACCACAGCGGAGCCAAGCAGTCGGGCAGATCGGAGTGCTGACATGTTTACCTCCTGGCACCCACCGCATTCGCTGGCGAACAGCTACCGCTTTTGCAGCAGAGCAGCATCCACTTCGGCGAAATTCCGGGCCACAAAATGCCCAGATTCTGGCAACTCCCCGTCCCGAACCAGCCAGGCGGTTTTCATGCCGGCAGCCTCAGCGGCCGCGAGTTCGGCCTCGACATCTGAGAGAAACAGAATCGTCGAGCTTTTACGCCAAGCTCACTGAGAATATTGCGGTAGGCTTCCGGCTCTTTCTTGCCACCAATCCGGGTGTCGAAGTAGCCGGAGAAAAACGGCGTGAAATCACCGGCCGTAGTGAAGCCAAAAATCAGCTTCTGGGCTTTAACCGAACCGGAAGAATAGACATATAAACGCAGGCCACGGTCATGCCATTGCTGCAGGTACTGTGCGGCATCTTCGTAGATATGGCCCTTAAGCTCACCCTGCTGGTACCCCTGCTCCCAGACCATACCCTGAAGCGCTTTCAGTGACGTTGTCTTACGGTCTTCGCGAATCCACCCTTGCAGCGTTTCGATCAGCGCATCAATATCGCCTCGGTCTGCGCCGGCTTCGTCCGCGACCAGATCAAGCTGCCCCGACACTTCAGGGTTACCCTGCTGTTCACGGATAAATCCTGGCAGGTGCTCAGCCGCATAGGGAAACAGGACATCGTGCACAAAAGATATTGAGCTGGTGGTACCCTCAATATCCGTTAGAATCACCCGTATCATACGGTCGCCCCTTCTAACGCCTCAAAGCGCGGCAAGCGCCCTGCAATATCTTCACGGGTAAACTCTGCTACCCAGCCTTCCGGGTTGGTAAACAGGCGAATGCAGGTAAACTCCGGTTCGGGCCCCATATCAAACCAGTGCCGGGTGCCTTCAGGCACGCTGATCAGGTCGTTTTTCTGGCACTGAACCGCAAACACCTGGTCGCCAAGATGCAGATAGAATATGCCCTGCCCGCGTACGAAAAAGCGTACCTCGTCTTCGCTGTGAGTGTGCTCATCCAGAAACTTCTTTCGGAAAGCCTCTTTCTGGGGGTTATCCGGATTCAAGCTAATCACATCTGCGGTTTGAAACCCTCTCTCGGCCTTCAGCTTTGCAATCTCAAGGCTGTAGGCTTCCAGAATCTGTTCCGGCGTTGCATCCGCCGCTAAATCCTGGGTTGGCCAGCGTTCAAAGCGGACACCTTTGCGCTGCAGCAACTGGCCGATTTCACCAGCGTCCTCGGTTACAGCCGGAGCAGCTTCCGGGTTATGTGCGTCAAAAATACTCAGAGTCGTCATGGGCGAATCCTCATGGTTGCAAGCTCACATTCAAACAAAAATTCAAAAGCCTCCACATGCCGCAGGCAATCCGCCATGGTTTTGCCCCAGGTGTATAGTCCGTGCCCGCGAATCAGGTAGCCAGGCTGCCGAGGGTGCTCCAGAAACCACTCCCGGGTTTCCCGGGCTAGCGCTTCAATGTCCTGGGTGTTCTCGAAAACCGGTACCGTCACGACTGAATTGTGCGTATCCACGCCGTCAAAGGCTTTTTGCAGTTCGTAGCCTTCAAACGTAAGAAGTTCCCCGGCTAGTACCAGCCGGCTCAGCACGGTCGCGTTAACAGAGTGTGTATGAAGGACTGCCCCAGCATCCGGAAACACCTGATACAGCGCCGTGTGCAACAGGGTCTCTGCAGAGGCGCGGCAATCACTTTGCACAGGCCTGCCTTGAAGGTCTACCACCATGACATCTCCTGCACTCAGTTGCCCCTTGTGGCGACCGGATACGGTAATGGCAAGGTGTTCGCTGTCTATGCGGGCGGAATAGTTGCTACTTGTGGCCGGCGACCAGCCGCGCCCGTATAGAAAACATCCGGCATCCACTATGGATTTGGCAGCGACAGCGTATCGGGTTACATCAAACACAGTTTAGGTTCCATAAGGTGAAAGTAATGGCTCATGGGTTGTTCGCAAATGATGCCGCGCCGCAATCAGCTCAGCAACAACAGAAATGGCAATTTCTGCGGGGGTCTTGCTGGGAATGTTCACGCCAATCGGCGCCCGTAAGCGCTGCAATGCCGCCTCCTCAAGCCCCAGCAATGCCAGGCGTTCCCGCCGTGTCTCGGATGTTCGTTTTGAGCCCATAGCACCCACGTAAAACGCCGGTGACTGCAACGCAGCCAGTAAGCCCATATCGTCGATTCGCGGATCATGGGCCAGTGCCAGCACTCCGCACCAAATGTCGTTGAAAGACTCTGCTATCAGATCGTCCGGCAAGCGACGGTCAAGTGGCAGGTGCTGGTGCCCCCAGCCAGACGCAAACGTTTCCCGCGGCTCACAAAGGGTCACGGTAAAATCAGCGGCGATCGCAAATTCCGCCACGTAACGCGCTACCTCTCCGGCCCCGATCAGCAGCAATCTGCACTCAGGCTGTAGCGTGTGAAGCAGCTCTTTTCCATCAAATACAACACCTGGGCGAGCAGCAGATACCGCTTGTTCCAGTGCCACAACACCTTGCAGGCTGACCTTGCGGGTTACCGGCTCACGGTGGATCAAAGCTTTAGCCAGCTGTCGCACATGCTCGATTGCTGCGCTGCTTTTTTCTGATGCATCACCCAGTGGCTCTACCAACAACCGGATACGGCCGCCACAGGGCAGCTGAAAATCATCACGATCATTATCGGTAATTCCGTAATCGATGACGACCGGGGAGTCAGCGCCGTCTCCGGCGGTGCGGCGCAGGAGATCTTCTTCCAGACAGCCGCCGGACACCGAACCACTCCACTGCCCCGAGTCACTCACCGCCAGCCACGAACCTGCCGGCCGGGGCGATGAGCCCCAGGTTTCCACAATGGTGCATAACCACACCCGCCTGCCCTGCTCAAGCCATGCCAAAACATCCTTGATCACCGATTCATGGCCACTGACCACCAGTGCGGCTGAGGTGTCAGGCATCGGCTTTCAGGGGCAAACTGCGCTGGCGCTTGCCCGTAAGAGCAAACAGCGCATTGCCCAAGGCCGGAATAACCGGAGGGACTCCAGGCTCGCCGACACCTGTTGGAGCTTCAGTGCTCTGAACGATATCCACCGTTACTTCAGGTAGTTCATACTGTCGCATCAACTGGTAATCGTGGAAGTTGCTCTGCTTCACCTGACCATTCTCGAAGGTTATCTCGCCGTACAGCGCGGCTGTCAGCCCAAAGACGATCCCACCCTCGATTTGATCTTCTACAATGCGCGGGTTAACCACTTGGCCACAATCCACGGCACAGGCCACCTTATAAACCTTGATGGCTCCATTCTCCACGCCCGCTTCTACCACCTGCGCGACAAAGGTTCCAAAGCTCTTGAACAAGGCTATGCCTCGCCCGCGGCCTTCCGCAACCGGCACATCCCAGCCCGCTAGTCGCACCGCTCTATCGAGCACTTCCAGGTGCCGGGGTTGACCCGCCAGCAGTTTGCGGCGGAACTGATAGGGATCTTCTCCGGTTTCGTGAGCCAGTTCGTCCATAAAGGTTTCAACGGCAAAACCATTGTGCGAGTAACCCACTGACCGCCAGAAGGTCACCGGTACACCGGGGTCGGTATGGGTGTGGCGGATATCTATATTGCCCACGTTGTAGGGATACTCTATGGCCCCTTCAATGGCGGACATATCCTTGGGCGTTGCAATACCTTCGGCAAGCAAGCCAACTTTACCCAGGGTGTCATACATGAACTTGGGCGCCCAGGGATACTGGGCGGGCGCAGCATTTCGCACATACCAGTCAAGCAGCTGGGGGCCAACGATCTGGTGATGCCAGCCGGTCAACTGATTGCCGTCAAGGCCAGCCTGCATACGATGAAGCATGGCCGGGCGAAACAAGTCGTGCTGCGTGTCTTCTTCCCGTGACCAGATCACCTTCACCGGCTTTTTGACGCGGTAAGCGACCGCCGCAGCTTCTTCGATGTAGTCCTGGGTCAGGCGACGGCCAAACCCGCCACCGAGAAAGGTGGTATTGATGGTGACATCATCGGGGGAAAGATCGGTTACCCGAGCGGCTGCTATGCGGCCAAGATCCGGAGCCTGCGTGGGTGCCCATACTTCGATGCCGCCCTCCTGATACCACGCCGTTGCATTCATGGGCTCCAGGGTTGAGTGGGCCAGGTAAGGCTGACTGTATTCCGCTTCGAACACCTTCCCTGCTTCACCAACAGCCGCTTCATAATCGCCTTCGCTACGCTCGGACTCTCCGCGATCCTCATCGGCAGCCTGTCGGTAGGAGGCAAACACCTCGTCGGTGGAAAGCGACAGGGCATCTGCGTAATCCCACTCTACGTTCAAGGCATCCTGGCTTTTCGGGCACGCCAGTACTTGTCGGCAACAATAGCCACGCCGCGCTCGATTTCAAACACATCAAGAACACCCGCCATAGCGCGGACGTCACTTTCATTGAAGGTCTTGGCCCGGGCACCGTATCGCGGCGGACGGCTTACCACGCCGTAAACCATATCGGGAAGTTCAACATCTATGCCGTAAACCGCTGTACCAGTGGATTTGGCACGGGCATCAAGCCGGCCCCGCTGTTTGCCGATGTACTTCCACTCACTGGCAGGTTTCAACGCAATGTCACCGCGTATGATTTCCTTGGATGCCAACTCCACCAGCTGCCCGTAGCGCATGGAATCCAGGCCATTGGGGTGCAACACCCGGCTTGGTGCGCCGAACATTCGGCTGCATCTACCTGCCACACTCTTGCGGCCGCCAAAATGAGCATTTGCCTTGCCGAAGCACCGGCTGTGCGCAGCGGCTCCCAACTGGTTGCGATGCTGGTACTGCCGCCGGTCAGCTGCAGTTTGTATAAAGGGTTGCGGTATTCCGGCGCCACAGGCGCAAACCTGGGCATAATCGACTCGGGATCCACTTCCAGCTCTTCTGCAATCAGGGTGGTAAGCCCGGTATAGGTTCCCTGCCCCATTTCCACTCGAGACAAAGTAAAGTGAATCTCATCTTTATTTGTTATCTCAAGCCAGGCATCCGGCTTCCACTCACCGGTTTCCTGCGTATAGCCGGTCGGCATTCCTGAGCAACCGGGGAGCGAGAGGGACAGCATCAAGGAGCCGGACGTGCCAGCACTTACCTTAAGAAAGTTGCGTCGGTTCATCGCCATATCAGTTTGCCTCCCCGACGGCCACTGCATCGTATGCCAGAGAACCTTCTATTGAAGAGCTTCCAGCCACCGACTCAACCGCGGCAATGATTCGCGAGTAGGTACCACACCGGCAAAGGTTGCCCGTCATAGCAGCCACAATCTCGTCTCGGGCAGGCGCCGGATTGCTTGCCAGAAGATGAGCAGCGCTCATTATTTGCCCGGACTGGCAGTAGCCACACTGCGGTACACCCTCTGCAATCCATGCTTCTTGCAGGGCGTGCAACTGATCACCATTTGTCAGACCCTCGATGGTGGTCACGTCACCACCTGCTACCGACTCCACCGGGGTTGAGCAGGAACGCACCGGCTGCCCATCCAGGTGCACCGTACAGGCGCCACAGAGGCCAACACCACAACCAAATTTGGTGCCCTTGAGCCCCAGTTCGTCACGTAATACCCACAAAGGGGGGTATCACCCTCAATATCCAGCAAGCGCTGCTCGCCGTTAACTGTAAGGCTCAGTGCCATTCCTGCTCTCTCCCGCTCTTTGTCCCGGCTGCACTCTCCAGGCTCTTTGTTTTATATGTCCGGAGGACTTTCATTGCCTTCTGCCAAGGCGTTATTTCACAACTTTTTCGCCATCCTTGTTTACCCAAACTTCGCGATCTTCGGTGTTCATTTTTCCGTTGGAGTCCCATACCTCGCGGTTCTCGGTTTTTTCATCAATCTTGCCCTTGTCGTCCCAGATTACACGGTCTTTACAGCCGGCCAGGGCTAAAACAACAAACAACGCCAATGCGATTCTCTTCATAATAAATTCCTCAATTCAATTCAGGGTGAAGGCTTGCCTGACGCTCCCAGTGCGTAAAAAGCGCAAAGAGCAGTGCTAGCCGGATCCATACAGTTCGCGATTATGCTGCTTGTTCCGATCACTTTTACGCACCATGACATACACCGCCCCAGTTCCACCATGGTGTTTCTGGGCCGAATGAATCGCCATTACATCCGGGAGCTCTGGCAGCCACTTAGCCAGATAACTTTTGAGCTGAGCTATGCCATCAGGGTTACGCTCCCCCTTCCCGTGAAGGATTATGACGGATCGTAAACCGTAGCGGACACAATCTCCGATAAACTGAAACACTTCCCTGCGCGCCTGCTCAACCGTCATACGGTGCAGGTCCAGCCTTGCTTCAATGGGATACTGCCCAAGCCTGAGCTTACGAAACACTCCATGTTGGATGCCAGAGCGCTGCCAGCAGAGGATATCGTGCGCTGTTAAAGGCTCCACCATCTCAGAAGTTAGCGGGTTAGCGTCTCTGAGCGGCTTTTCCACAGCAGCACGCTGGCGCTCCAGGTGGCCGGGCGTCAGCTCACGGGGCGTGGTTATCTCGGCGCGATTGGGTTTTCGAATGCGCCGGACATCTTTCATTTCCTCAAGAAAACTGAGGCGATCATTTTTGGTTGTCATGGCCGTGCTTTCAATAACCTGTTGAGTAGACGAACTTTACCACTCGGCCCGCCCTCCATAAAGAATGCAGAGGAATTACGCGAACACTCGCTCACGTGCTCTACAATGTAAGATGGCATTAATAACGATCAAGCGGAACAGGCTATGGCATCAGCAAACCAGGAAAGTACACGCCCCCAGAATACCCGCTCCATTATGGGCTTCTTACAGGCGCATGCCCCCTTCTCCAGCATGGGCGAGGATCACCTCGCCCATTTTGCTGAACACGCCACACTGCGTTTTTATGCCGACGGAGACGTGGTTCTGTCGCCTGACAACGGTATCGTTCGAAGGTTTTACGTTGTCAAACAAGGACGGATTCGTGGCGAGCGCCATAATCAAAAAGCTGACAAAACCGAAACAACCTTTGAGATCAGCCTGGGCGAATGTTTTCCACTGGCAGCTATCATAGGTGAGCGACCCACGCGAACACTGCATCGCGCAGCTGGGGACACGTTTTGTTTAAGTATTGAACAGGACGCCTTCGTCACCCTGTTTTCCGAAAGCGAGTCTTTCCGCGATTTCTGCATGCGCGGTGTCAGCAGCCTTCTGGACCA
Organism: Marinobacter sp. AC-23; assembly: GCF_001858325.1. Taxonomy (GTDB): domain Bacteria; phylum Pseudomonadota; class Gammaproteobacteria; order Pseudomonadales; family Oleiphilaceae; genus Marinobacter. The sequence goes on along the minus strand of NZ_MBPP01000078.1, from coordinate 11,205 downwards.
GGTGAACCAACGCATACAAACGGGCGCCATGGCGTCCATGGGCTCAAGCATATCTCTGAGCACGCCTCTAGAGCGCTATGCGCTGCGCAATCCCATCGTGTGCTCTCCGGACCTCCCGGTGCGCAAAGCGGTCGCCCGCATGCATGAAAATAACGTCGGCAGCATTGTAATCACCGATGACGGCAGGCACCCCACCGGCATTTTTACCCTTCGCGACCTGCGTACCATGATTGCAGAAGACACGTGCCCTTTAGACGCACCGGTCCGTCAGATAATGACGAAAGATCCTTGTTGCTTGCCCGCGCAGGCAGATGCATTTGACGCAGCCATGCTAATGGCAGAACACCATTTTGCGCATCTTTGCGTAGTGGATGAGGACAACCGGCTGATTGGAATGGTATCGGAACGGGATCTGTTTTCCCTGCAACGGGTCGATTTGGTGAATCTCGCCCGCACCATCAGTACCGCCACGCATTTGCGCACGCTGGTCAGCCTGCGTTCTGACGTCTCCCGGTTGGTCGATGCCATGCTGGCTCACGGGGCGGCCTCAGGCCAGGTTGTGAAAATCATTACCACACTCAACGACGTAACGGTGCGACGCGTACTTGAACTGAACATCAAGAAAAATGACCCAGGCATAGCTTTCACCTGGCTCACGTTTGGCAGCGAAGGCCGACAGGAACAAACTCTGCTGACCGATCAGGATAACGGTATCCTGTTTCAAACTCCGGAAGGCATGACCGAAGATCAAGCGCGTGAGAGGCTGCTGCCGTTCGCTCGGACCGTCAACGACGAGCTTGCTGAGTGCGGTTTTACCCTGTGCAAGGGTAATATAATGGCGAGCAACCCGAAGCTGTGCCTGAGCGATCAGGAATGGGATGACTGGTTCATCCGCTTCATTGATGCCTCCACCCCACAAAACCTGGTCTACTCATCCATCTTTCTGGATATGAGGGCCGTGTTCGGCCCCACCGATTCTGTACACGCACTCCTTGAAAAAGTACTCACCAGAATCCGTAAAAACGATCTGTTCCAAAAGATGCTGGCGGGCAATGCATTTCAAAGGAAGCCACCGCTGACCATGTTCCGAAACTTTCGCTATGTGTCTGATGACAAAAAGCACAGCCTGGACCTAAAGCGCCAGGGCCTGGCACCTTTTGTGGAATCTGTGCGCGTGTTTGCCCTAGCAAACGGAGTGGAAAGCGCAAACACACTTGAGAGGATGAGCGAGCTTGCCCAGAAAGGCATCTTTGATATCAAAGATGCCAATGCCTGGAAAGATGCCTACAGCCTTATTCAGGCCATTCGTATGAGATCCCATCAGGAAATGCTCGACAAAGGCGAGGAGCTCACCAACTACATAGATCCTGATGACCTGAACCCACTGGACAGGCGCATTCTCCGCGAATCGTTCCGGCAGCTCAGCGCCTGCAACAGAAGCTCGAAGTTACCTACCAACTCTGACACCCAGGCCTTCGCACTATGTTGGAACAGATCAGACAGTGGATTGAACGTCGCCACGCCGGCCCGAAAGGCAATAAAGCGCCAGAGAACATGCCTAGCCCCAAAAACCCCGGGGATCAGTTACTTTCGGAATGCCGCCTGATAGTGCTGGATCTCGAAACCACCGGCCTGCATACAAACAAGGATCAGGTTATAGCCGTTGGCGCAGTCGCCATCAACGGCGGGGCAATCGATCTCAGCGATCAGTTTGACCTGATTTTGCGGCGCCCTGAACTGGACATCACCGAGACAGTGCTAATTCACGGTATTGGGACGGAAGCCCTTACCCAGGGCCATGAAACCGAAGATGCGCTGCTGTTTCTTTTGGAATGGATGAATGGCGACCCGGTTCTTGCATATCATTCGGCATTCGATCAGAAGTTTCTGGAAAAAACCCTGAAAACTGAGCTTGGATACACCGCGAACCATACCTGGCTGGATGTAGCCGACCTGCTACCCGCGTTTTTTCCGAATGCTCCCACAGGTGGCAAAGGACTTGATCACTGGCTGATTTCTTTGGTCTTGAGGTCAGTGCAAGGCATCACGCGGCTTCCGATGCGCTTGCGACCGCAGAACTGACACTGATTGCTTTAAACAAAGCTCACAAGGGTGGCCTAAAAACCCTCAGGGAATTGCACGATAAATTACGTTACCACCGCCGGCTAAAAAACATACACCGAATGTAGCCTAACCAGCTGACCTGCATCACAAAAAAGACGCCTCCCACCAAAAAAAACCCAGAATTAGACTTTTTGCCAATATCTATAAATCGATCGATGGGTAGAGTCATAGAAGAGAACAAGTAGGAGAAGTACTAATATGAATAATAAACTCTCTGACTCGCTCAGCTCACCGGAAAACCACCATAGTTCAACAACAACAAGACAGGAGTAATCCTATGTCAGGTCATAGCTACGATGCTGAAAAGTACTGGAAGGCGAATCTTCGCCTGATATTTGGGAGCCTGATTGTCTGGGCTTTGGTTTCTTATGGCTTCGGAATCGTTCTGCGCCCAATGCTATCCGGTATTCCCATCGGCGGCACGGATCTAGGCTTCTGGTTCGCTCAACAGGGCTCTATTCTCACGTTCATTGCACTGATTTTCCACTACGCGTGGCGCATGAACAGGCTTGATAAGCAATTCGGCGTGGACGAGGAGTAGCATATGAGTCAATTTGCAATCAACATCCTATTTGTAGGTGGATCATTTCTCATCTACATCCTTATCGCTATCTGGGCCAAAGCCGGAAGTACAAAAGACTTCTATGTGGCCGGCGGCGGTATTCACCCTATCACCAACGGTATGGCGATTGGTGCCGACTGGATGTCTGCGGCTTCCTTTATCTCTATGGCGGGCATTATTGCCACCAGTGGTTATGCAAGCTCAGCCTACCTGATGGGCTGGACCGGTGGCTACGTGCTGTTGGCCATGCTTTTGGCGCCCTACCTGCGCAAGTTCGGCAAGTTCACGGTTCCGGAATTTATCGGTGATCGCTTCTACAGCAAGAAAGCCCGACTAGTGGCTGTTATCTGCCTTATCGTTGCATCTTTGACTTACGTTATCGGCCAGATGGCTGGTGCTGGTGTCGCCTTCTCCCGCTTCCTGGAAGTTGATTCCACCACAGGCCTAATGATCGCCGCTGTCGTAATCTTTATCTATTCCGTGCTTGGTGGCATGAAAGGTATCACCTATACACAGGTTGCTCAGTACGTTGTGTTAATCATTGCCTATACCATTCCGGCGGTGTTCATCTCAATGCAGTTAACCGGCAACCCGATTCCAGCGTTGGGTCTGTTCTCCACCCACATCGATTCTGGAATGCCAATTCTCGACAAGCTGAACCAGGTCATTACCGATGTAGGCTTTAACGAGTACACCGCAGACGTCGATAGCCACCTGAACATGGTGCTGTTTACGTTGACGCTGATGATCGGTACCGCTGGTCTTCCTCACGTCATCATCCGCTTTTTCACCGTTCCCAAAGTTGCCGACGCTCGCTGGTCAGCTGGCTGGGCCTTGGTATTCATCGCGCTTCTGTATCTCACAGCTCCGGCTGTTGCGTCCATGGCTCGACTGAACCTGATGACAACCATTTACCCGGACGGCACTGCCGCCGAGCCCATTGAATATGACAACCGCCCGCAGTGGGTTAAAGAGTGGGAGGTCACGGGCCTGATCAAATTCGTTGATAAAAACGAAGATGGTCGCATCCAGCTATATAACGATGCCCCTTCCTTCCAAGCTGAAGCTGACACTCGCGGCTGGAAAGGCAATGAGCTGGACGTAAACCGTGACATTCTGGTACTGGCTAACCCCGAAATTGCCAATCTTCCAGGATGGGTTATCGGGTTAATTGCCGCAGGTGGTCTGGCAGCCGCACTATCGACAGCAGCAGGCCTGTTGCTGGCTATATCTTCGGCAATCAGTCACGACTTGATCAAGGGCTCGATTAATCCGGGTATTACGGAGAAGGGAGAGTTGATGGCAGCCCGTATCGCGATGGCCGTTACGATTGTTGTAGCGACATACCTTGGCGCCAACCCGCCAGGATTCGCAGCTCAGGTTGTAGCTCTGGCGTTTGGTATCGCAGCCGCCTCGTTGTTCCCAACCCTGATGATGGGCATTTTCTCCAAGCGCGTTAACAACACCGGCGCGGTTGCGGGCATGCTGTGTGGTTTGGTTTTCACCCTTTCGTACATCTTCGTGTACAAAGGATGGTTCTTCATCCCAGGCACCGCAAACCTTGCTGACACCCCTGCCAACTGGGTACTCGGTATCTCTCCACTGTCTATCGGTGCAATTGGTGCCGTCGTCAACTTTGCGGTAGCCTTTGCTGTATCCAATGCAACTGAAGAGCCGCCCGTTGAGATTCAGGAGCTGGTTGAAAGCGTCCGTTACCCTCGTGGTGCTGGACAAGCCCAAGACCACTAAGCAACAATCCAGCCTGCTTCACTGATTGAGTGGACAGGTTGTTACTGAACGGGCTTCCTCTATGAGGGAGCCCGTTCTTTTTTTAAGGAAACGCATTTATGTTCTGGACTCTTGTCGCCACTGTATTTTGCGGGCTGGGCGCCGCTGGCATCGCTCTGGGAATCCGGGCTGTCACCCGCAACATGGCGCCCAAATGGATTATTCCCGTCTTTGCCGGTGCAGGTATGCTTGGCTACCTGATCCACGGAGAGTACACGTGGTATGACCATAAACAGTCACGCTTGCCCGAAGAGGCTGTGGTCGTGAGCACAGAGAGCAAAGGGATTTTTTGGCGCCCTTGGTCTTTGGCTTACCCGTACGTAACCGCATTCTCCACTGTGGACACGGACAGCATCGCCCGGGACACCAACAACCCGGATATAATCAGGTTCACCCTCTACCGCTTTGAACAGAAGTTAACGGACACAGTTTCACACCGGGTTCACATTATTAATTGTGTTTCCCAAGAGGTGGTTCCTCTTGGCTCTGATGGAACACCCCGGGTAGACAACCTCAAAGTTCTGAACCTGAACGATCCGCTTTTATCCAGTGTATGCGTGTACTGATATTCCGGTAACAAGGCCAGGTAAACCGCCCACCTGACGGAAGTGTATAAATATGATTAGTGTCTGGCTGCTGGTTCTCATTTCCATCACCTACATCTCGGTCCTGTTTGTCATCGCCTGGGCGGGGGATAAACATCCCGGATTGTATCGGCGCCGCTTGGCGCGAACGCATGTCTATTCACTGTCACTGGCGGTCTATTTCACTTCCTGGACTTTCTACGGCGCAGTGGGCCGGGCCACTCAGGAAGGTTTAGGCTTTCTCCCCATTTATCTTGGCCCCTTACTGGTTTTTGTCTTCGGCGCGCCATTGCTACGTCGGATTATTTATATAAGCAAGCGCAACAACAGCACCTCCATCGCTGACTTTATTGCATCCCGGTATGGAAAATCCCAGCTGCTGGCTGCCATGATCGCAGCCTTCGCTTTAATTGGCAGCGTGCCCTACATTGCCCTGCAACTAAAGGCGATCGCCATGGGCTTCAGTGTTCTGTCCAGCACAGGCACTGGTTCCCAAGAACTGAGTACCGCAGCCTGGAACGATGCGGCTTGGTACATCACTCTGGCGCTGACAGCGTTTACCGTGCTTTTCGGTACCCGCCATTTGGAATCTACGGAACACCATCGCGGTATGATTCAAGCTGTGGCCTTCGAATCACTGATCAAACTTGTTGCCTTTGTCGCCGTGGGACTGTTTGTTGGATACGGGCTTTACAACGGCTTTGGCGATCTGCTCCAAAACGTAAAGCAGGCAGATCTGACCGGCATTCTTACAACCGATGCCATTGAGGCGCCTGCGTTCATAACCCAAACCCTCGTTGCGATGCTGGCTATTATCTGCCTACCACGACAGTTTCACGTAATGGTGGTAGAAAACACGGATCACCGGGACTTCGAAGTTGCCCGGTGGGCCATGCCGATTTATCTTATTGTGGCCAGCGCATTCGTGCTACCTATTGCCGCCGCTGGTCTTTTGGCTCCAGAAACCATGGCCAGCAATCCCGACATCCTTATCCTTCAATTGCCCATTATGGCTGGCAAAGAATGGCTAGCCATTCTTGTATTCTTGGGCGGTGGCTCCGCAGCTGCGGCTATGGTTATCGTCTGCTCTGTCGCCATTGCTACGATGGTAAGCAATGAAATAATTATGCCAGCTTTGCTCAAATTTTTTCGGCCACGGATGAACCGACAAGCTGACCTCAGCTCTCTATTACTAGGCATTCGTCGGGTCGCGATCTTTGTGGTTTTGTTGACTGCCTACGGCTTTTATCGGATGGCAGGAGAAGATTACAGCCTAACCTCATTCGGGCTTCTGTCGTTTGCGGCAGCAGCACAGTTTGGGCCGGCGTTAGTTGGCGGCATCCTCTGGCGTCGCGGCAATGCCACAGGAGCAGCATGGGGTCTGGGGCTCGGCTTTTTCTTATGGTGCTACACACTGCTTTTGCCTGCGCTGGCATCCACTGGCTGGTTTACCGATTCGTTGATCAACCAAGGTGTCTGGGGACTTCACTGGACAAGGCCAACCGCGCTATTCGGACTGGATCTCGACCAGACCAGCCACGGCATTATCTGGAGCCTGGGCATCAATACGCTAGTCTACATTGTGCTTTCACTGATAACTCGTCAGCGAGTACGTGAAAAAATTCAGATTGCCTCGTTTTTTCAGGATCCCCACCCGAAGGCGGATACAGTTCAGCATCAAAGCTGGCAGGGCGAGATACTGACATCGGACCTTCAAGCCCTCACTGACAGATTCATGGGGGAAGAACGCTCAGAAGTTGTTTTCCGAAATTATGAGCGGCGCAATGCTACAAGATTGCACCCGCACCGCCCAGCGTCCTCTCACCTGATGAAATACATAGAGCGCCAGTTGGCATCGGTGATTGGAGCTTCTACCGCAAGGGTAGTGCTGGAATCGACCCTCACCGGCCGAGACATGCAGATTGAGGACGTGGTCAGCATCGTTGATGAGGCCTCACAAGCCATGACCTTCAGCCGTGAGCTGCTGCAATCGGCTATAGAGAACATAAGCCTGGGCGTATCCGTGGTTAATCAACAGCAACAACTCGTGGTTTGGAATCAACGCTACTTGGAGCTTTTCCCCTACCCCAAGGGATTTGTGAGAGTCGGGCGCCCGGCAGAAGAGCTGATGCGTTATAACCTGACCAATGCCAACCTGCCGGCCAGACGTATCGATGAAATTATTTCCAATCATTACGCCAGCATGCGTGAAGGTCAGCTTATTTCTTATGAGCGCCAGAGGCCAGACGGAACGGTGGTTCGCGTCGACGGAAGCTCAATCCCAGGTGGCGGCTATGTCACCACATTCCAGGACATTACAGCGATGCGCCGTACTGAGCAGGCGCTTAAAGAAACCAATACCTATTTGGAGCAGCGAGTTAAAGAGCGCACACAAGAACTGCAGGTTATCAATGAACAAATGCTCAAAGCCAAGTCCGTTGCTGAGCAGGCAAACCAGAGCAAGACTCGTTTTCTAGCTTCGGCGAGCCATGATCTGCTGCAGCCATTGAATGCCGCACGCTTGTTTACATCGGCTCTTGCAGGCAAGGCTAATAACACAGAGACGAAAGATCTTGTGGATCATATCGACAGCTCACTTGGTGCAGCAGAAGAAATTATCAGCACCCTTCTCGATATTTCCAAACTCGATGCAGGAGCGCTGGCGCCGGATCTTAGCGCATTTCCGGTTAACGATATTATGCGCCACTTGGCCAACGACTTTACTGCCATTGCGGAAGATCAGAGTCTTAAACTTCATGTGGTACCAAGCAGCGCCTGGATTCACTCAGATTCCAAACTGCTGCGCCGGGTTGTGCAAAACTTTCTATCCAACGCCATACGCTACACCCCAGACGGGAAAATATTGCTGGGCTGCCGCCGCCTGAAAGGATATCTGCGAATAGAAGTATGGGATACAGGCCCTGGCATTCCAGACGATCAACTGACATTTATTTTCGAAGAGTTCCGGCGCTTCCAACACGGCCGGGACAAAAAAGGCCTAGGCCTGGGTCTCGCGATCGTCGACCGAATCAGTGGCATGCTAAACCACCCTGTAACCGTTCAATCGGTTCAGGGTAAAGGTAGCGTTTTTGGCATAACAGTTCCCCTGGCTCAAGCCGATCAGACGTACCAAACTGCAGAAACTTCGAGTATTAGCGCACGACGCGTTTCTAGCCTTGGCGGCCTGAACGTATTATGCATCGACAACGATTCCGCTATCTTGCAGGGTATGGTCGCGCTTTTGGGGAACTGGAAGTGCGATGTCACTGCGGCTGAAAGCCTGGAAGACTCCCTATTGCAACTTCAAGGTAGGCAACCCGATATTATACTTGCAGACTATCAACTTGATAATGACAAGAATGGGCTGGATGCAATGGACGCTCTACGAGAGACCTTCGGGTACAACATGCCGGGCATATTGATAACCGGGTATATGGCTCCCGAAGTCCGCGACGACGCGATTGATCGCGGGTATCAGATCCTCTATAAGCCGGTTAAACCTGCAGCTTTAAGAGCTATGGTAAACAAACTGCTTAAACAAAAACGTTCATGAATACCGTCGTGACAAATTCCGCTTCAGACCGCGGCGTATTTGGGAGTCTCGCCTATCTCGTGATCGACGATTTTGAGAACTTCCGACTCTCAATGCGCCATATGCTTCGCGGCTGTGGTGCTGACAATATTGAACTGGTTGCCCATGCTAGGCCTGCCGTTGAGTACTGCACCTACAATCATGTTGACGTAGTGCTATGCGACTACAATTTAGGTGACGGCATGAATGGCCAACATATTCTGGAAGAACTCCGCCACAAGAAGCTTCTCAAACGAACGTCACTTTTTTTATTGGTGACTTCAGAGAGCTCCAGAGAGATGGTTATGGGGGCCCGCGAAAACCAACCCGACGCCTATCTGACAAAGCCGATTAATTTAGCCATGCTTGAGAAGCGTCTCGGTAGTCTGATCAACCAACGTAATGCTTTACTTCCGATCAACCGGGAAATCGATCGAGAAAATTATCCGGAAGCCATCTCACTCTGTATAAACGCCCTGCCCCGACTTCCACGCTATAAAACATGGCTTATGAAAACGCTTGGAGAGCTCTATTTCCAGCTAGGCGATCTTTCCCATGCCATTAAGATTTATGATGAGATTCTCTCACAACGTGAGTTGCCCTGGGCCAAGCACGGCCGTAGCAAAGTATTACTGGCCAACCGCCATTACGAGGAAGCAGTGGAGTGTTTACGACAACTGGTAGCCGACCATCCTGACTACATGGAAGCCTATGACCTCTTGTCAGAAGGCCTTGAGTGTCAGAATCGCCCAGCACAGGCTCAAAAAATTCTAGAACAGGCCACCCGTTATTCGCCCAACGCATTGCCTCGCCAGAAACACTTGGCTGAATTGGCAGAGTCAAATCAGGACATGGAAACCGCTGTGCAGGCATGGCGGAAAACCGTCAACCTTGGGGCACACTCCATTCATGACAGTGCAGACCACTACCTTTCCCTGAGTAACACTTTGTGCGAACTGAGCGATGGCAATACGAGTAGAGAAGGTAAGGCAATTGCCAAAGAAGCATTCTCAACTCTTGCCGAGTTAGAAAAGCGATTTCCCGGCAACCACATTCTTGAACTTCGCAGCAGGATTACTCAATGCCGAATCTACGCAGGCCAAGAAAACTTACAAGAAGCGGAAAAAGTGCTGGAAAGTGTTCGGCCGCAACTAAACAATATTCGTTCGGTAGGCCTGGAGACGGGCCTTGATTACACGAAGACACTCTACAGCCTTGGTTACGGAAGCGAAGCAAAATCATTGCTTGGAGAGATGGCCGACGAGTTTAGTGACAACTCTGCCGCCGTCAGAAAAATAGAAAGTTTGCTTGATGAACCCGTTAGCTTCCGCACAAAAATCAAAGCCCGTCGCCTTAACCGGGAGGGCATAGCAGCCTTTGAATCAGGTAACCTTAAAGAGGCTCGAAACATCTTCATTAATGCCTTGGAGATGATACCGAACCACCCTGCTTTGAACCTGAACCAGGTTCAAGTGCTCATCAAAGAGTATGAAGTCAACGCAGGAAACAAGGCTCTAAAGGAGCTCTGTCAGTATCATCTAAACCGGTTAGCCGGCCTCCCTGAACAACATGGGCAATATCGGCGTTATCTTGCCCTGCAACGTAAATTGAAGGAACTGAACCAATGAAAAATCGAAATATCGACTTCTCCATGGTTCTGGCATCAACCGTACATGATATGAAAAATTCATTAGGGATGTTACTAAACTCCCTGGATGAGCTAAGGATGGAGAACGAAGACAAACTTAACGATTCTTCCAAGTTCAACACCCTCCAGTACGAAGCTGAGCGAATACATAACGATTTGGTACAACTCCTTGGGATCTATAGATTGGGTGAAAACAACCTTTCCGCACACATAGAAGAGCATTTTGTACCTGACTTCCTATCTGACCATATTGCTAGGCACACACCGCTTCTCAAAGGACTGGGAATCGACTGGTGCATTGAAGCAGAAGATATAAATGGTTTTTTTGATGCCGATCTACTTACTGGCGCGCTGAATAACACAATCAATAATGCCATTCGTTACACCAAAGCCAGAATCAGGCTAACAGCTGCTAAACGAGACGGTTATCTTGTTATAGGTGTAGAAGATGACGGCGAGGGATACCCTGATAACATGCAGCATACGGGAACGTTTAGCTTCAAATCTTTGGATTTCAACACCGGCAGTACAAGCCTTGGCCTATTCTTTGTCTCTGCGATCGCCGACCTTCACAGCGAGGGCGCACGCACGGGTTACATCAAGCTCCACAATGGTGGGCCCTTTGGTGGCGGTGTATTTGAAATCTGGCTTCCATAACATAGCCGAACGATAGCCTTAAGGAGCACGCTCCTATACGCGTTTAAGCGCTAAATTTGGGGCAAAAAAAAGCCCCGGTAGCATAAGCTATCGGGGCTTTCGTAATTAAGAGTCTGACGATGACCTACTCTCACATGGGCAAATGCCACACTACCATCGGCGCTGGCCTGTTTCACTTCTGAGTTCGAGATGGGATCAGGTGGTTCCAAGCCGCTATGGTCGTCAGACAAAACGGTTGATCACTGGGGGATGAGATAGAGCTGTGATTKAT
>NZ_MBPP01000077.1 GCF_001858325.1 Marinobacter sp. AC-23 | reverse complement strand
TTCCTGTGACTGCCGGAAGGCGTGGAAATGGTTATGCCAGGCGATAACGTGAAGATGGAAGTGACGTTGATTGCTCCGATTGCCATGGAAGATGGCCTGCGCTTCGCGATTCGCGAAGGCGGCCGTACCGTTGGTGCCGGCGTAGTCGCAAAGATCCTCGAGTAATTTGCTCGATTGAAAGTGCACTGAGTTGTTTCGGTGCAGGCCAGTAGCTCAATTGGCAGAGCAGCGGTCTCCAAAACCGCAGGTTGGGGGTTCGATTCCCTCCTGGCCTGCCATTTTTTTAACATCCGGATACATAAGTTGATTCCCATGGAGTCAAAAGCCGTTCAGTCAAACAGTCGCTTCGATTTAGTGAAGTGGCTAGTTGTGTTCGTACTGATTGCCGTTGGTGTAGTTGGTAATCAGTATTTCAGCGCCGAGTCTTTGCTGTATCGGGTTCTGGCTCTTGTTGTTCTCGCAATTGTTGCGGCTCTAGTGGCTTTGCAAACAGTGCGTGGGCGGCGATTCGCGATCCTTCTCAAAGAGGCTCGCGTCGAGATCCGGAAGGTGGTATGGCCCACCAGGCCAGAGCTAGTGCAGACGACAGTTATTGTTGTGGTCTTTGTGCTGGTTGTGTCTCTGTTGTTGTGGGGCATGGATTCGATAATCAGTTGGCTGGTCGCCGGATTCATAGGTTAACAGGAGTGGGCAATGGCTAAGCGCTGGTACGTGGTTCATGCATATTCTGGCTACGAAAAGCACGTAATGCGCACTCTCGCCGAGCGCATCGCGCTCGAAGGTATGGAGGAAAGGTTTGGTGAAATCCTTGTTCCTACCGAAGAAGTTGTTGAGATGCGTGACGGGAAGAAGCGCAAAAGTGAGCGCAAGTTTTACCCCGGATACGTTCTCGTTCAGATGGAAATGGATGACGGTACTTGGCACCTTGTAAAGAACACGCCTCGGGTGCTTGGCTTTATCGGCGGTACTAAAGATAAGCCTGCTCCAATCACGGAGCGTGAAGCTGAAGCGATTTTGCGCCGTGTTGAAAGCGGTGTGGATAAGCCGAAGCCCAAAACGTTGTTTGAGCCGGGTGAGGTTGTTCGCGTAGTTGAAGGGCCGTTCGCGGACTTCAATGGTGTGGTTGAGGAAGTTGACTACGGCAAGAGTCGGGTCAAGGTTGCTGTTCTGATCTTCGGTCGTTCAACTCCGGTAGAGCTGGAGTTTGGTCAGGTCGAGAAGGACTGATCAGCAGCTTTTAACCGGAAGGCTCGCGCGCTCAGGCGTTGCGGGCTTTTTGTGTCTGCAACGGGGAGCCTAAAGGCGTTTGAACCCATAGGAGTACTATCATGGCTAAAAAGATAGAAGCATATATCAAGCTTCAGGTTGCTGCCGGTAAGGCCAACCCAAGCCCCCCCGTTGGCCCTGCACTGGGTCAGCGCGGCGTTAATATCATGGAGTTCTGTAAGGCGTTCAACGCGCAGACGCAGGATATGGAAGCCGGTCTGCCGATTCCTACTGTTATCACTGTGTACAGTGATCGCAGCTTCACGTTTGTCACTAAGACTCCGCCTGCACCTGTTCTTCTTAAGAAGGCAGCCGGTGTAAAGAGTGGTTCTGGTCGTCCGAATACCGAGAAGGTTGGCAAGGTTACTCGCGAGCAGCTCGAAGAAATCGCCAAGGCCAAAGAGCCAGACCTGACTGCTGCCGATATGGAAGCAGCGGTTCGTACCATCGCTGGAACTGCCCGCAGCATGGGCCTCACCGTGGAGGGCTTGTAATATGTCGAAGCTGAACAAGCGTCAAAAGTTGATTAGTGAAAAGGTTGATTCTACCCGTTCCTACTCTGTGGATGAGGCGGTAGCCCTGCTGGTAGAGTTGGGACAGAGCGTAAAGTTCAAGGAATCTTTAGACGTTGCAATCAATCTTGGGGTTGATGCGCGTAAGTCCGACCAAGTCGTGCGTAGTAGCACGGTGTTGCCTCACGGTACAGGTAAAACTGTTCGTGTTGCAGTATTCACGCAAGGCGCAAATGCTGAGAAAGCGACCGCGGCCGGCGCTGATATTGTCGGCATGGACGACCTCGCTGAGGAAGTGAAAAAGGGTAACATGGATTTCGACGTGGTAATCGCCACTCCGGATGCCATGCGGGTTGTTGGCCAGCTTGGCCAAATCCTGGGGCCTCGCGGCCTTATGCCTAACCCGAAAGTGGGTACGGTGACTCCCGATGTTGAAACTGCTGTTAAGAATGCCAAGGCAGGTCAGGTGCGTTATCGCACGGACAAAAACGGGATTATCCACTCCCCCTTAGGTAACGTTGAATTTTCTGCCCAGAACATCAAGGAAAACCTTGAGTCGCTGGTGGCAGATCTGAAAAAGGCCAAGCCATCGTCGTCGAAGGGCGTGTATCTCAAGAAGATCACGGTTTCATCGACTATGGGTCCTGGCCTGACTATCGATCAAAGCGGTCTCGAAATCTGACGTTTTGATAGGTGGTTGCTTTGTAGTCTAGGCGGAAGCCAAGGCTGTCAAAGACCGCAGGCCCCTGAAGTCCCAGGACTGGAAGGGTTAAAGCAACGCCTGCGCAGACGGTGTGAAGACGTTCTCTCTGAACCCAAACACCGTTAAGGCGCTCGTAGGAAGCTGGTTTAGACAGCTTCCAGGGCAATGATGGGTTTGCCGGGATGTCCCCGGCGAAATCGAGGAGAAATCCAGTGGCAATTAGACTCGAAGACAAGAAGGCGATCGTCGCTGAAGTCAGCGAGACTGCCGGTGGTGCTCTGTCTGTGGTTTTGGCTGACTATCGTGGTGTCACCTCTGGTGATATGACGGCTCTACGTGCCAAAGCTCGTGCCGAGAATGTGCACCTTCAGGTTGTTCGTAACAACCTTGCGAAGATCGCTATTCGTGGTACCGAGTTTGAGTGCATCGACGAGGCCCTGGTCGGCCCGACTATTTTGGCATTCTCTATGGAAGATCCGGGAGCGGCTGCGCGCCTGCTGAAGGATTTTGCAAAAGAGAAAGAGGTGTTCGAGATTAAAGGCCTGGCCATCGGCGGTGAGCTGATGGGCGCAGACCAAATCGATCGTCTTGCCAAGTTGCCAACACGTCACGAAGCACTGACGATGCTGGCAATAGTAACACAGGCACCAATCACCAAGCTGGCACGGACACTGAACGAAGTTCCTTCGAAAGTGACCCGCGCCGTAGCGGCAGTTCGCGACCAGAAGCAAGACGCTGCTTGATTCTGTTGAACACCATTTTTACCATTTTGGGAGAAAGTCATGGCTCTGTCTAACGAAGACATTTTGAATGCAATTGCAGAAATGAGCGTAATGGACGTTGTTGCGTTGGTTGAAGCAATGGAAGAGAAGTTCGGCGTATCTGCCGCTGCTGCTGTTGCAGCTGCACCTGCAGCCGGCGGCGAAGCTGCTGCTGTTGAAGAGCAGACCGAATTTGACGTAATTCTGACTGGCGTTGGCGAAAAGAAAGTTAACGTTATCAAGGCTGTTCGTGAACTGACCGGCCTGGGTCTGAAAGAAGCCAAAGAACTGGTTGACGGCGCGCCTTCCACTATCAAGGAAGCAGCGAGCAAAGACGACTCAGAAGAAGCTAAGAAGAAGCTTGAGGAAGCAGGCGCTTCTGTTGAGCTTAAGTAAGAGTCGGCTGTTGATCGAAACTGCGCGTCTAGCGTAGATAGCTGGTGGCTTTGTGCCACCGGCCTTTTTCTGTTGTATATGCTATAGAGTCTGGTTTGCACGCGCAGGTTGGTTTTAGACCTGCAACCGGTTACCAGAGTCTTTGTTTAAGACGGCGCGAAAAGCCGAGCAATTCGGCCCCGAAGCAGAACATTGGTTGCTTCTTGATACCAGGTATCAGGTCTAAAGCTGGGGAATGCAGATGACTTACTCCTACA
>NZ_MBPP01000076.1 GCF_001858325.1 Marinobacter sp. AC-23 | reverse complement strand
CAAGAGTTCATTGAGGATAAAACCGATACACTTTTTATCAAGAGTGCGGACAAGCCTGTGCTTGATCTGAACCGCTATAGCGGTATCAACTTAAGCGATGCAAGCCCTGATTGCCTGAGAGTTGAGCTGAACTATGTGACTTCAACCGTGAGAATTTTCTATTCCAACGGCGAACCGGCAAGGGTTAACACCCCAACCAGCGAAGATCCCGATAAAACCAGCGCCAATAGTGCTTATTGCGACAATCAGGAGGACAACGAAGCAGCGGTAAGCTGGACTGCAGTAGGAGCATCCCGGCGTCAGTAATAGCGCCGCTCATCAAGCTCCCAGCTTTGCAAAAAGCCTTTTTTGCGGTCGATCATGCGCTCGTAGGCTGAAATCATAACAGCCACATGGGGCGCCTTGGCCAAGCGTAAAGTCTCAATACGGCGTTCCAGGCGGTCCACTTCAGTGCTGACTTGCTGATGCACGTGGCTACGCACGCTGTCGTGATGGTCGAGCCTAACCTGTCTGGCGGTGGGAGGGTATTCGTTGTGGGTGTTTGCGGGCTTATCCATTGCGTATCTCATCCATTGAGTTGCAGTAGTTCCTTTTTCCTGATTGCAGTTTGCATAACTGTCCGACAAAGCGCAACAAAATGAATAGAGTTTCATTTTTGCGTCATGGTCAGGTAACCGTTCCACACCCAGAGAATCCTGTCCAATCCACTGCTATAGTTCCCCTTACTGTCTTTTAAAAGCTACCAGGATTATTTATGAGCCAGACATCCGTTGCCGACACCCTCAGGGAATACCTTTCTCTGCTTGAGCTAATGGACGACGCCTACTGGGAAGCCTCCAGCATTGCGCATAAGGACATGCTGTACGACATCATCAGTATTTTCAGCCAGGAAGTCTCCGAGATAAACAAGCTCAGCATTCAGGATCACCACTACCCTTATGAGGTGATCACTGAAGGCATTCGCCGCGTGGTGCCGACATTGGAAAAGCTGGACGAAAACAGAGAGGAAATCATCCAGCGTACTCAAACGCTGACAGACTTCAGAGACATTCTGTCATCCGTACTCGGTATTCTTGAGGATCAACTCAGAACCCTGTGAACGCCTCAGGCCGCGACCACCGGGCGCTCGCTTTCCGGGCGCAGCGGAAACTCGCGGGCAATGGTGTAAATAAACTTGCCCAGCGCAGGAATGTGATGCCCGACAATGGGAATCCCGGTGTTGAGGAGGCTTACGGAGATATCTCGCGCGGCGTCGGCCCAGCAGAGCTTGTTGATCAACCCGACATGCCCGAATGCATAGCGGCTTTGCTGCCCCCACAAACCAATCGGGTTGCCGCCCAGCATCATGCCAGCGCTGAAGCGCATGGGCATCAACATGGTGCGGTCGATCTGTAACGAACCGAACTGCTGAACGGCTCGGCGGATGGTAATCTCATTGCAGATGCGTTTGCCGTTCCAGATACCGCCATTGAGCATCATCTGGAAGAAACGTCCCATTTCTTCGGCCGTGCCACACAGGTTGCCCGCCGGAATCACGGCTTCCTGGAAGCGGGGATCATTGGTTACCTGCGCGACTGTTGATATATCACCGCCAAGTGCACGGTTAACGAGCCAAGATACGGGAAAGCGTGGTGTAGGGCCGGTGGCGTAGTTGGTGGCCAGTTCATGCAGGTTTTCAGCCTGTATTCCATAGGTGAACCACTTCATGCCCATGGGCTGGCGCAGGTGTTTGTCCAGGTAGTTTTCGATACTGTCGCCAGTGACTTTTTCAAGCACTCTCTGCAGTACATAACCACCCGTTATTGCGTGATAGGCAACTTTGGACCCGTTCACCTCAACCGCTCTGGCCTCGCATAGCAAACGCCAGATCTCATCCTTGTTCCACAGAACATCAATCGGAGTTTCATTGGGAATGGCGGGAATGCCACCACGGTGCGACAAAATCTGGTGCACCGTAATAGTGCGCTTGCCGTTTGTCGCAAACTCAGGGCAGTAATAAGATACTGGGTCCATCAGGTTAACCAGGCCCTGCTCCACCAGCATGTGCATCAGCAGCGCGGTAACAGCTTTGGAGGCAGAGAAGTAACAGATGGGTGTGTCTGTGGTCATGGCTATTTTGGGTGTGCCGGCGGGCTCATGGGGGCCGTTGCCGCTGGCATGACCAATGGCCCGGTGCAGTATCTGTTTACCCCGGTGGCGCACGGATATCTGGATGCCAGGGTGGACTCCCGTACGATACAAGGCTTCGACACTTTTCCAGATCGTGTCTACCGTGCGGGTTTCAACGCCAGCCGCTTCCGGTTTTTCGCCGGCGGCATCGCGGTGTGTAACGGTAGACAAATCCTTGGGAACCTTGCAACTGTGCAGTGCACGACGGGCTATTGGGTTCATCGGGTACGCCTTGGTATTGGTGACAGTTATTATTGGGCCTTCGAGCGGTTCAGCTCTGAAGTTATCATAGACCGTTGACCATTAGAAAAACCAACGAATTCAGGAGCAATCTATGACGCCCGGTATCGATGCGGCCTGTAAAGCCGGCATTTTTCATAACATCCATGAGTACGAGCACGACGCTGCCAGTGCGGGGTACGGCAATGAGGCGGCGGAAAAGCTGGGAGTGGATCCGGCACGGATATTCAAAACTCTGGTGGTTTCTGTGGATGGCAAAACCCTCGCCGTAGGCGTGGTGCCGGTCACCGGCATGCTAAGCATGAAGCTGGTCGCCAAGGCTGCCGGCGGCAAAAAAGCGGTCATGGCCGACCCGCAAGAAGTCCAGCGCCGGACCGGATATGTACTGGGAGGCGTTAGCCCCCTGGGCCAAAAGAATTGTTTGAAAACCTTCATTGATGCGTCCGCCGAAGGCTTTGATACCATTTACGTCAGCGCTGGCCGCCGTGGGCTGGAAATAGAGCTTTCACCTGATGATTTGGTCAGGCTGACCGAAGGGCAGTTTGCGCCGATACGAAACGAATAAGGCGTGTCTCACGCAATGAATCTGCTCGGGGCTCTGGTGAACTCCGAGATGCTGGCTAATGTCATCACCCTATTACCGCTGCCTTGTGGGGCGAGGATTGACTTGCCTTGTAACAGTAACGAAACACAAAATACTTACCTTGCAATTCACTTTCGCTTTTATGGAAGAAAGCTATGTTTGACTTTGCCATCACCGGCCTCGGAGCGACCGGAGTCAGTTTTTTAAGACAACTTCATTCTCAGTTATATGAGCAAGAGCTCAAACCTATAACAGTAGCTGTTATTTCACCGGCCGAGAGTTTTGCTGTGGGGCTTGCCTTTGGCAAGGCAGAGAGCTTTCTGAAGGTGAACACTCCTCATGAGCTCATGAGCATTGATCCAGAAGATCCGCATGGTTTTTTCTGCATGGATGAGACGCCAGCCGGAGGTAGAAGAGCGGTATCCTTCCCGTTTGAAATACTCCAAGTATTTAAAGGATATCTCTCAAAGAGGACCGAAAACTAAATCTTCACGAGTATCATTCTTCGGCCATAGACATAGATGACCTCAACGAATACCAAACAATACGATTGGGGACTGGCCAGAGGATTAAGGCTCACCGTACAGTTTTAACACTCGGCTCATTATCAGCTCCCACCTTTAGCCCTCAACTGCAGTAGATTGCGTTAGATCGCTAGTAAGTAAAGGATGCCCTTCTATTCATGTTTTTTCGCGCAACGGCTTTGTACCTACAGCCATCACCACGGCGGCTAATTATATGCCGAATCACTTCACTTGGCATAACCTAAAACGGGAATTTAGCCAGCACGGGAGAGGCAACAGGTTACCTAGAGTGATTGGACTGCTGCGCCAAGAGCTTCGTAACATGCGGAACCCTGAATTTTTTCATGCCAACCGCCTACTTGGTGAAGGTAATATTTGCTCTTACTGGAGCTATTTGCTTGAAAGAGCGAATGAGGGCCGCCTGCCGTTTCAGGACACAATAGGAACATCGCGTTACTTCGCTCACAAAGTCTGGCTGTAGTAGATACTCAAAAGATAAGCTGACTGCGCTTACATTCAGCTATCTCAATATTGGTTGGTTAGGCTTGCCATTGGCGATAGCTATTTTTGGTGACATCGCCAGCTGTATCATTATCGCCACCTACATCGGTAGCTCCGTATTTGGAAACCTAGTGTCTGTTGCCGCCTTACAGCCTAAGGCAAACTGGCGATTAATGGCGAAGCGCACATTGATTTCGCCTCCCGTACTTGCCGTGATTACTGGCCTCAGTTTGCGGGGGCTACCATTTGACTTAGCCAGCATGGACGAATTAGGCGTAGCTTATGAACTCGCTAAGAATTTGATGTCAATCACTGGAATGTGTGTGTTAGGTATCTGGCTATACAGCTCAAGTATTACTTGGCCTAACATACATCTGGCCGCTCGTGCAGCGTTGAGCCGCGCCATCCTTGGTGCATTCATTGTTGGAGTTTTGGTAATCACCCCATTTTAAGAGGGCATCAAAAGTAGAGCTTAGGCCACCATGGCCAATTTCTGTTGTGGGGTAATGCCCCCGAGGGCCATGTTGGGCCGTTCATTATTGTAGGTCCATAGCCACTGCGTTGCATATTCCTGAACCTCTTCAATGGAGTGGAACAGGTATTGGGCCAGCCAGTCATAGCGGACAGTCCGGTTATAGCGCTCGATATACGCGTTCT
>NZ_MBPP01000075.1 GCF_001858325.1 Marinobacter sp. AC-23 | reverse complement strand
CTCTTGGGCTATTCTTCGCTGACTCCAACCTACTCGCAAGAAGGCCGAAATCTGGTATCGTTGTGCTTGGGTCAGTTGTCGGTATCCCATGGTTCTCTTCACTTTGGTAGGTAAAGCGAATGAGGGTACCGGCAACGGCCCTCCTACCTCTACCTGCTGATCCAAAGTGCTGCACTTATTCTATGAATCCAAGTTGAAAGACCATCATCAAAGGATTATGGACAGGCACAGCTTAGTCTGGGCACAGCTTAGCCTGACTCACTACTGGCCCGGGTCAATATTCAGCCTCCCCAGAATCGGCAAAAAAAATCACCACAGACAGGCATAGCATAGTTTTACCCCCCCCCTCTCCAGAAAAAACAGCAAGAGCGCCAAGTTAAGCTGCGCTATACGAAGCATCTCACCCAGTGCTATGATCACAGAATGATAAGGATCTTCAGAACGAAAACATTCTCGCGCTGGATGCGCAAAAATAACCTGTCAGATGATGAACTGCGCCAGGCTGTAACCGAAATGATAGCTGGGCTCATTGATGCTGATCTTGGCGATGGAGTTTTCAAGAAGCGGCTAGCGACTCAGGGGCAGGGCAAGCGTGGAGGGGTGAGAACGCTGGTTGCCACTAATTTGGGGGGCCGCTGGTTCTTTATGTTTGCTTTTGCGAAGAATGAAAGGGCAAATATATCAAAAGTTGAATTGAGGGCGCTTCAGGAGTTGGCGTCGGATTTTCTGGCGTTTGATCCTGGATCTGCAACAGGCACTGCAAAGCGATGTCTTAAGGGAAATTGCATATGGTAACCACTGAGCGTGACAATCGTTTGTTGAATGAGATTCAGGAGACTGCCTCTGATCTACGCATGACGGGGCTAATTAGTAAGCGCCGGCTTAAGGAGTACGAGGCTCTCTGCCAGGTGGACAAAACGCAGCTTCCGCCAGACGATATCCGCCTGATTCGCCTGCAAACTTGCATGAGCCAAGCGGTATTTGCCGCAATTCTGAATGTGAGTGTTTCAACAGTTCAAAAATGGGAAGCTGGTGAGAAGAAGCCAGCCGGGGCATCACTAAAGCTTTTGAACCTTGTGAAACGCAAGGGCATTGAGATTTTGTTTCTTTAAGAGACTGAGATTGATCAAAGCTGATGATCATGGACAGGCACAGCCTGATGAAGCTATAGATGCCCTTCCAGCACAAGTCACACGCAAAATCTAACCGTTCTCGATTGCTACTTTAAGTCTGTTTTCCATATCCATTGGACGCTCCTGTTTGTTTCAACCGAAAGAATAGTAAAAAACGGGCGAGGCAGTGCCTGACTATGGTAGGTACAGTGTTGCTTAAGTTTAATAGGTGGGTATAATAACCACTATAAGTTAAAGGGAGCTTACGTGAAAAGCGCTGAGGTCAGAAAGAAACTGGAAAAAGATGGCTGGGAGCTCGTGCGTGTGAATGGGAGCCATCATCACTTTAAGCACCCAACAAAACCGGGGTTGGTTACGTTGCCACACCCCAAGTCGGAACTGGCAAAGGGTACGTTGAACAATATCTGGAAGCAGGCCGGCTGGAAATAACGGCCCGAAAGGGCAGCGGATCAAACTTGAGGTAATTGTTATGCGTTTCCCAGTAGCACTTCATACAGATGATGGAAAGAACTACGGGGTTACCGTGCCTGATATTGCTGGCTGCTTCTCTGCGGGTGCCAGTGAAGACGAGGCGCTGGATAATGCGCGAGAGGCGATTCTTGGGCATCTTGAGCTGTTGGCAGAATTCGGGGAGGAGATCCCCGGTGCAAATCCTATTGCTGAACATCGTGCAAACCCAGACTTTGAGGGCGCGGTGTGGGGCTTTGTTGAGATCGATGTAACCCCCTTTTTGGGCAAGGCAGAGAAAATTAATATCACTGTGCCCCGTTTGGTTTTGATTCAGATTGATAGGTTTTTGAAGGAGCATCCGAACGAGGCTCGGTCGCGCTCGGCGTTTCTATCTGAAGCCGCTTTGGAAAGAATGCGGAAATCGCGCGACAAAGCCCTAGCATAACGCCGGGCCTTGCTTTGTTTGACTAGGAGCTGAGTTCGTCAAGTATCATCAGTATCATGGACAGGCACAGCTTAGCCTGACTCACCACTGGCCCGGGTCAATATTCAGCCTCTCCAGAATCGGCAAAGCTTTTTCATCAATCGCGCCACGTTTGTCAGCCGGGCTAATTCGGCCAGTGCAATCGACGAGCCCTAGGTGACCGTCGAAGCCGCGCAGTATGCCTCGCTGAAAGCCCTTGCGAATCACTCCCTCAAATCCCAGTAAAGGTTTCAGCGGTACCGTAAACTCATTTAGCGACTGCTGTTCTGTTTGCTTGCGAATGGCCTCTGCCAGATCGAATTGTGGCGAAATGCGTTCTTTTAGTGCTGGAGCAGCTAAAAGAAAGGCTGGGTAGCCTGTTTCAAATGTTGACCATCAGTCAACTTCCCTGATATGGTTCGTGATAGGTTATCCAAGGAAGGTCGATGAATGTAATCTCAAAGAAACCGTTTAATCATGCAGCTTTAAAGTATCCCAACGATCGGGATGCGTTGCTCGACATGTATAACGTGCTGCAAAGGATCGATTTCAGCACGCCGAGCGAACTAAAAGCGGTGTTTCCATCGCTGGATAATTTCAAATATAAGGATAAATGGTGGGTTTTGGACGTTGGTGGTAATAATCTTCGTGTTCTTGCATTCATCCAGTTTGTGAACAAACGCATGTATATCAAGCACATCGTGAACCACGCGGATTATGACAAGCTGACAAAAAAGTACGCGAGAGCACAGGATTGAAGGTGGGTCTATGGCACAGTTAGCGATATTCGATGCGTATCAGACATTTATGGCGGCTGCACAGCCTTTAATGAACATTGATACGGAAGAGCAATATAATGCAGCTCTGGAAACACTTGAGTGTGTATTGGAGTCTGCCAGCGATACCCTCGACGATCCGCTGAACCCACTCATAGATATGCTCAGTCAGGCCATTGAGCGCTATGAATCGCGGAGTGAACCGCTGATGGCATTCGCCGATGAAGCAGAATCAATACCCGTCGATATTGCACTGCTTCGTACTTTGATGAAGCAGCACCATCTGACTGGTAGTGATTTGCCGGAAGTTGGCGACAAAACCATGGTGTCAAAGGTTCTTAGTGGGAAGAGAACCCTGAGTCGCAACGCAATTGAGAGTTTGTCTGAGCGGTTTAATTTAAGGCCAGCTATGTTTTTTGGTGGGTAGTCACAAAAATCAATCAAAACAAGCATGGACAGGCACAGCTTAGCTTGAAAATGAAGAATTATACCATTCACCCTCTGGGCCAATGTGACCTGCTAGCTGCTGCAGAAATTTGCGCCCGGGCAATGCGTGATAACCCGATTCACATTCAGGTGTTCGGAGCGCCGCACGAGTTACGAGAGCGAAGGCTCCGGCGTTTTTTCCCGGGACTTCTTGCGTACGTTCATCGCAAAGGCAGTCTATACGGTGCATTCGCCAAGGGAACCTTGGTCGGCGTATTGGGCATGCTGCCACCAAAAACCTGTAGGCAATTATCATGGACAGGCACAACTTAGCCTCGGCACAGCTTAGCCTCCGGCCTGGTGGCCGTCCACCGGATGCCCTAGTTGGGTACCGTTTGACCAAGCTGTACGCTTTGACACCTGATACGTTGCAGGGTACGATTAAAGAATGATTCGAAGCTTCAAACACAAGGGCTTGGCCAAGTTCTTCAAGTCCGGCAGCACCGTAGGGATTCAGGCTGTTCACGCGAAGAGGCTTCGGCTTATTCTCGGTAGATTAAATGTAGCGTCGGACGCCAAAGATATGGACTTACCAGGCCTTCGGTTGCACGAATTGTCCGGCAACCGCGCCGGGGTCTGGTCGGTGACAGTTAGTGGTAACTGGCGAGTAACTTTCCGGTTTGAAGAAGGTGATGCTGAGGTAGTTAATTATGAAGATTACCACTGAGGTACAGCAATGATGATGCATAATCCTCCCCACCCTGGCGAAGTGTTACGAGAGCTTTGTCTGGAGCCTCTTGGCCTCTCTGTCACGGCGGCTGCAGAGGCATTGGGTGTTAGCCGAAAAACGCTGAGCGCTGTATTGAACGGCAAGGCCGGTATTAGCCCCGAAATGGCTATTCGGCTTTCTATTGCTTTCGACACTTCGGCAGAGAGTTGGCTAAATCAGCAGTCCCAATATGAACTTTGGCATGCTGAACAACATCGTAAAGAGCTCAACGTGAAGAGACTTGTTGCGGCCTGAAGCATAGGAAAGTCAAATCATGGACAGGCATAGCCTGACGTGATGCCCGAAGGCCCGGTGGTTTCGACCTCTGGGCCTTTGCTGTTTCTGAGGTGCCTATTCGGCATTTTGTAAAGCATCCCTATAACCCAAGGATCGATTGTGTTTTCGTTTTGGTGAATACAGATAGCGGATGAAAGAATTCCCACTTGTTGGTTGGCTTTTGCGTCGCTATAGTTGTGTTAGTTATTGATACAGCGGAGGGCCTTCTCATGGCTAGAACGACAAGTGTAACTATCGGTGCTCCATTAGATGACTTTGTTGGGAAGCTGATCCAGTCTGGACGGTACGGCTCAACCAGTGAAGTCGTTCGTTCAGCATTGAGGCTACTTGAGCGCCAGGAAAGCCAGTTGGCTGCGTTAAGACAAGCAGTCGAAGCTGGAGAGCAAAGCGGCGAAAGCGATCTTTCTCTGCGCGATATTGCTTCTCGGGTGAAGCTGCAACACGGTGTATAAACTCTCGAACTTGGCGGCTGAGGATTTTGCAGGGATTTACGAATATACACTGCTTAACTTCGGCAAAATTGATCATGGACAGGCACAGCTTAGCCTGACGTGATTCCCAAAGTCCCGGCGGTTTCGACCCTCAGGCCGCCCGTCGTCGCCGGCTCTGTCGATAATCCTGATAGGTTGCCTCAAACCGAGTCGCTCGCTCGCACCACTGGCCCGGGTCAATATTCAGCCTCTCCAGAATTGGCAAGGCTTTTTCATCGATTGCGCCACGTTTGTCATCCCGGCTAATTCGGCCAGTGCAATCGACCAGTTCTAGGTAATCTTCGAAGCCAAAGAGTATGCCTCGCTGAAAGCCCTTGCGAATCACGCCCTCAAATCCCAGCAAAGGTTTCAGCGGTACCGTAAACTCATTTAGCGACTGCTGTTCTGTTTGCGTGCGAATGGCCTCCGCCAGATCGAATTGTGGCGAAATGCGTTCTTTAATACTGGTGTGAAAGGCTTTGTTTGAGTTTGATGAGTTGGCAGCAAGATCAGAAATTGGAGGTGTATGCTCGAGCGGTACAGGGCTTGAGTACGCTGGAGCCTGATCCAGAGAAGCAATTGAAGTATCTGGACTTCATCGACATCTACGCAGCCTTGGATGATAATGAAATGGAACTATACCAACAGAAATACCCGCAGGAGAGCACCACCATGGCAACGCTGAGCGAACGACTGCGAGCAGAGGGCATGGAAAAGGGCATGCAACAAGGTATGCAGCAAGGTGAAGCCGCCGCCCTTCGAAAACTCATAGCGCTGAAGTTTGAGCGCTGCCGAATTGGGTAGAAGAGACAATGCAAAACGCCTCTCCGGCGGATATCGAGGGGTGGTTAGAAAGGGTACTGACGGCGGATAGTTTGGAAAAGCTGTTTGAGTGACGCCAAACTCAATTCAAATGGGCCAATCTTGGACAGGGACAGCTTACTTGTGGGCACAGCTTACTCAGCTTAGCCTGACGTGATTCCCAAAGGCCCGGCGGTATCGACCCCGGGCCTTTTTGTGTTTGTAGTGTCCCTATTTCATAGAATGCGAAAATCGCTTTTCAGTGTGCTCCAGTGTTTTTTAAGTTTCCGCTTGTGGTCTTCATTCATAGGTAGGTTTTTGATGGCTTTTGGCCACAGATCTCTTGCTTTTTCCATCGTGTCATCCAGATGTGGTTTGATTGCTCTCCACGGAATGTCGGCCCGGGTAGCCCAGGATTGGAAGTGCTCATATGAAACGCGATACCAGTCTTTGGTTTTCGCTAAATTCAGTGCGTATTGTGTTTCATTCTCAATGTAAACGCTGGTTGTGACGATATCGTAGGCAGGTGAGAGCCGAGGAGTAATCTGGTCGGAATAAAGTAAGCTCCAGTTCTTGAGGTGCGCATCGCCATTAGCGAGAAGAATATTTATCAGCAATCGCCTGGCGAATTGTTGCGCATCTGCCAGCCCATCGCCGGAAAATTTGTAGAGAATTCGGCCGATTTGTTCATAACTTGCCGAATTGTATTTCTCGTGAGGATACTTCACCAGCACCTGGGCGAAGTCTTCCATGTGGGTGCGGGAGCCATTATCCCGATCAAAACGCTTGATCGCAAAAGCCTGTTTCTCGTCGGGCAAATTTATCTGGGGGAGGTTGTCCAGGTTGCTCAGCTCAACCAACTCGATTTCAGGTATATTGATTCCGGCTAGTGCTGCGAGCGTCATGGCGGTGTACTCGTTGGCCGGTACATCTCTGTGTAAGGTGGACGGTGTTTTAACAATCCAGTCGCCCAGAATATTGTCTTTTGAAAGATTGTAACGGCCATCAATTGCTTTCATTGAAAACTTCATCTGAACACCGGCCAGAGAAAACTTGTTACCAGGAGAGGCTTTCTGAAACTCTACGGCTCTGGCTTTGCCATGAGTGCCAAGAACACTCTCTGGTACATCTTCTGGCTTCATGGGTTCGGCGACTAAAGCGCCCGGTAGGTCCTCTCCCAGATGAGAAAAAATGTGAAATTCATTATCGGTGTGAACTTTAAGCCCTTGCGCAATCAACGCTCTCAGCGCCCCTTCGGGAAGCAAATTAGACAGTACGGGGTGCAGTCTTTGATTTCTTGCCCAGGCTTCTGCTATCAACTTCTCTGCGCGTGGGAATTCTGGGTGAGTAATCAAGCTAAATGTTGGGCGGATCGTATCTGTTCTGAAGCTCTCAGCAAAGCTCAAAACATTGCGTCCGCCCTGAAAGCCGGCCAGATAGCCGACCAGTTTGTCGTGCAACGTCAGGCGGAGTACGCTCACTTCTTCCGCGCGGTTATCGCTCATTAATCTCTTCCCCCAGCAAGCCTTGCCATGGGTTATCAATCAGGCTTTGTTTTGTATTATCTTTGGTAGGCTCTAGCGATTTGCCCAGCACAGGCGACTCATTATCAGAATATTCACCTTCTTGCTCCAGCACTGCGCGAACTGCGCTGAGCTTATCTTCGGGGATAAGCATGAGTTTGCTGTTAAGGCCTTTTGCTATCAGTTCCAGGGTATCCAGTCTGGGATTTCCCTTGGATTCCAAGCGTTGGTACTGCTGGCGTGAGACCCCAATGCGTAGCAGCATATCGCTTTGGTTAAGGCCGAGCGCCAGTCGTCGCTTTTTGAGTTGTTGCAGTAGTGGGTTCATTTTTGTAAACGCATAGGTTGCTTTTTAGGTAATAAGCAACAGGTTAGATGCTTTTCAATGCCGTAGCAACGGATGTGTTGCTATATTATCCATTGTTTATCCGTGGACAGGCACAGTTTGGCCCCGCAAAGGATCGATTTCAGCACGCCGAGCGA
>NZ_MBPP01000074.1 GCF_001858325.1 Marinobacter sp. AC-23 | reverse complement strand
TGTCACGCCAACCAGCCATTCAGCGAGTGGGATCAGATCTTCCCGGACAGCATGATGACCGTAGCGGCCGTAGACCGACTCATACACCACGCGACGATTATCGAATTAGAGGGGGAAAGCTACCGACGACAGCAACAGCTTAAGCAGGCTGGAAAGAGTAAAAAGTAAGACCACCCAACCGGCCATCATAGTTGTCGCGGACCGGACAAGATAGTTGACGCCAGACACCATGAGGCGGTAGATGCGAACGAGGTAGATGAAGCGTTGGTGACAAGTCTCATGGAAATAACAGAAGAAATCAGTCGGGCCGTGGTCGCACTTACCGCAGGGTAAATTTTGTAATTACCCATATTGGGTAAAATAATGCCCAGTATGGGTAATTGGGTAGCCCCGTCCGGCGATAGAGTGTTGAGCGGTCGTTTTTCACCGTTCTTGGTGGCCTGTTCCATCGCGGTAATCTGCCGGTCTCTATCTTGGCTGCCTACGGCGGGGTGAGCCTGGTGTTGTTTGTGATGTACTGGATTGATAAGCAGGCGGTGTATCGGGGTGGGCAACGTACGGCTGAGAAGACGTTGCACCTATTTGAGCTTTTCTGTGGCTGTCCCGGTTTTCGCTTAGTAGCGATAGCCCCAGAATAGCCAGCCCTCCAACAGGTGTGAGAGATTTCTTGTCGCCGTTCGTATGATCAGGTGGGTACAGACGCTCGTATTTTTTGAGCGAACGATGTCGGGGCAAAGAAATGAGTCTCAATTTTTTCGTTACTAGAATCAAAACCGTTCTGGCGGTGATGCTTTCGCTGATTACACTGACCGCTCACGGGGCTGACATGGACAGGTTGAACGACTACCGGTGGAAAAGCCGGCTCATTCTGGTGCAAGCAGCCAGTGAGAATGGCGGTGAGATTGAAACGCTCAGGGGTGTCCGGGCCAAAGTGGATGACCGTGATATTGTCTGGTTTGTAAGCACTGGTTCGGGTGTGGTTTCGAATCAGCAATCTGTTTCGAGTAGCCTCGAGTGTGACGTGAAGGCTGTGCTGGAAGAGTCGCGTTCGGATGGCCGGGTCCTGTTGATAGGCAAGGACGGCGGCATCAAAAGCCGGGACTCCCATCTCGATCTTGACGCTATTTTCCGCCGTATCGACGCCATGCCAATGCGCGCTCGCGAGATGCGCTCCAGCGAGCTCACGCGTACCTGTCCAAGCTACGGCTTGGGTGACGACTGGAAAGCGCGGATAGTTTCTCCTTCCGGGGTGCTCAACAGCAATTCGCCGTGATCGCCAAAGCGCGCCTGGTTCACATGCATGAGCAGCTTCAAAAAAGATTCTTCCTGATTCATCAGCGCCGGCGCACAGGCCATTCGGGTAGATGCCATATTTTCGCCAACGGTAAATTCGGATCCATTGAGTTGGTATTCTCCGCTGTAACGATTGCAGGATGAGCTACCCCCTACCTTATTGCCTTCCATGAACACGATGCTGACACGAGAGCTATCGATAATGCCTTTGCCACTTATATCGTCCACAACCCACTCGCCGCCACGTATCAGGTTTTCCGTTGTCACATCGTTATCGGTGGCCCCGGGTGTATTTGCACAGGCGCTTAGAAAAATTGCGGAGCTGACTGCGCTAACGGCTAAAAATTTTTTTAATTCCATTTGAATACCCACTCTCTGGATGAACTTGATGGCGCCATATTATCTCGTTGGCCAAGCTTTTTTCCGGTTTCTTGCCAAACCGTCATGCGCCCATATCGGTGCAGGCCTGCTGAATCACCCAGTACAAAGCACGAAAACTGCCAGTTTTAGTGTTGTTACGCTATGGTACAAAGTCAGTAAGTGTTTAAAACCGAGGATCAGTTATGAATACGCCAACATCAGATCATATCCCTCAGGAAGCATTCGATTGGTATGATGAATATGCTCATGGTTTGATCGATCGACGTACTTTTATGCGAAAGCTCAGTGGGTTGGCTGTTCTTGGCTTTTCTATCAGTGTATTAACCTCCGCCTTATTGCCTGATTATGCCCTCGCAGAGCAGGTATCGTTTAATGATGAAGATATAAAGGCAACGTACGAAGAATTTGACTCGCCTGATGGACATGGCAAAGGCAGGGGTTATCTCGTTGTTCCGAGAAATGTGGAGGGTAAGCTTCCTGTTGTATTGGTGATACACGAAAACCGGGGCTTGAACCCTTATGTCGAAGATGTGGCAAGACGACTTGCTAAAGAGGGTTTTATAGCCTTTGCGCCGGATGCGTTATTTCCTTTAGGGGGGTACCCGGGTAACGACGATGAAGGCCGTGCAATGCAAAAAACGATGGACAGGGCGAAAATACAAAATGATTTCGTAGCCGCTGCACATTATTTAAAGTCGCACCCTGATAGCAATGGAAAATTAGGCGCTGTTGGCTTTTGCTTTGGTGGTTATGTTGTAAATTACCTGGCGGCGGTTGATCCAAGCTTCTGAGCGCCGGCGTGCCGTTTTATGGTACGCCTGCAAGCGAAAACTTACGTAAAAATATTAAAGCACCGCTCATGATACAGCTGGGTGAATTGGATAAACGCGTTAATGATACATGGCCTGAGTACGAGCAAGATTTAAAAGCGAATAATGTGGAATACACAATGTATATGTATAAGGGGGTTAACCATGGTTTTCATAATGACTCGACCGCCCGATATGATGAAGAAAACGCAGAGCTTGCATGGCAACGTACTATTGAGTTTTTTAATAAAAAATTAACTTAACCGGAAGTGATCATGACAGGTAAGCGCCTGAACGCAGCGGTGGAACAGCTCTGCAGAGAAAAACGGGTGCTCGCCTGGCTGCTCAGCCACAAAGAGTTGCCCGCCGGATTCGCGGATGCCGCCCTCAATCATCAGGTTATCACTCAGCTCAAAGTCCTCGATTGTATGGCCCATGGCGTCCAGGCCGGTGGTACTGCCCGTTCCCGGTAGTGCCGGCTATCCAGGGTGAACCCGAGTGCGGGCTTGCCCTGGCCAATCATGTAACCCACCTCGTACACGGTACCCGGGACAGACCTGCCCCGGTTGGATCAATAAGCCTAGTTCAGCCGGTCGAATGGGCGGTTATAGTTGAGGCTGGTTGGCCGCAGCTCTGGCGAACTGCCTGATTCTATTGATGTGTAGAGAATATTGTTATTGATGTAAACGATATCGTATTCGTTGATTTCGAAGTCGGCACCATTGAACCGCGTAACCTGCGTGTTGAGTTCAGTAGCGGTGACGCCGTCACTCAGCAATACATCTTCACCCAGTGAGAAATTGCCTGATGCAACAGGGTTTGGAGCCTCCGGCAACGGGGTCAAGCAACCGCTATCGATGAAGTTCTCGATACTTGTGGTGTATGTGCCGCGGGTAAAGGTTACGGTTACGATATCGTAGTGTAGTTCGCCATCAACTCTTCCGCATTGCTTCTTCCAAGTGCCCTCAAGTGCTGTGATCTGATCGCCTGGCGTTACGGGCCCGTTATCTTCGCCTTCCCCAGGCGACCCAGCATCTTCGTTGACTGATTCCAGATTGCTTCCATTGCCACCACCTCCGCAGCCAACCATCAATGCTGAAACGAGGGTGCACACTAAAATCCTTTTCATACTTGCATTTCCTAATAATATTGTATTTTTGGTTTCTGTTATATCATTATTGCATAAGGCGCAGGGCCGCGACAGGCCTGGCGCGTTCCTCTTCTGGAGTCAGCGCAGATGCTGGCTATAATGGTTTTCTTTTAAGAGTTACAACCAAAGTGATGCCTATTCAAAAGAATCCAGCGGTCTTGTTTCAGTGCACTCTTGTAAGATCGTTCAGGGTGCTGACGCTGCTATTACTGTCGTTAATCGCCGGCTGCACGAATATCGCCAAAGATGTCTCCCAAACCATTCATCCGACGTCCTCGTCTGTTTTGAGCACAAGTACGCTGTTATCTGTAGGCAGTGAGTTTTTCACCGGGAAGGGCTATCAGTGCGTTATCCGCGATGACCACAGCGCGCTTCGTTGCACCAAAGAACTTCGCGATCTCTATATTCATCAAACCCAAGCCGAGGTGCAGATTTATCCCGGCGACGGTAACGTGTACCCGCATACTCTGGTTACGTCGCGATGGGATGAAGGGCTGATTCCGGGAGAGTTTATTTCCAGTGAGTTTACTAATCCTGATGTGAAGGCGTTTTGTGAGTATCTGATGGCACAATCGTTGGGTAGTTGCCGGGCAATCCTCTAGAAAAAGGAAAAAAGATGACTCTGGGATGGGTGGTTGCAGGCACCATTGGGCAATGTCTTCTGGCGTACATGCTGTTTATGTTGGTGGTATTCGGGTTCAGTGCCGTGGGCACGACTCACCGGCCCACGCCGTTTGATTCCTCAGTGTTAGACTCTGGCATGTATTCCGTGCCTGCAAGCTGCATTGTCAGTGCTGTCATTGTAATTGTGCTTTACCGTATGGGCGCGGGTAAGCTGGCGTACCTTTGGTATACGGCGCCGCTCTTTTTGTTTTCGGGTTACCTGTTGTACATCAGGATGTTCATCGAGCGAGAAGCCAATCTGTAATGGCTTACTTTGAACTGTTGCAGCCAGACAGCGTATCGATGATTTGGCAGTCCATAATAACCCCGCCTTCAACACGTGCTCAGCCTTTCCAGTTCCTGTTATATCGCACGCAGGCTGAAAAATAGATCTGTCCCGGTTTTTCCGATTAAAGGCCAAATGGAGAAGCTCGGATTGATAACTGAAAGTCAGGCTTTTCGCCCCCATATCACCCTGTCCAGATTCAAGCGCCAGCCCTGTTTGGTTCAGGGCTTGCTGGCCGAGTATGGGGGAAACGGCTTTCGGGTCGTTTCAGGTGGATCTGTTTGCGCTTTTTGAGAGCAAACAGAGCGCCGATGGTTCGGTATACACAGTGCTTGATCGCTTCCCGTCAATTGGCATCTGAAACCTGCTCCATAACCGGGGCTTTGTGCCACGTTGAGCGATCCATCCAGGGATCGCGCAGGCCAATGTGCCCGATGCCGGGTAATTTGACGGCCAAAGCCAGAGGGTCAACACCAATATTGAGGCCGAGTATGTTCAGTTCAACACCCTCCCGGATACTCGCCATAAGGCCGAAATATCCATTGAGGGAGAACTGGTAGCCCGAACCGCTGGGCGCTTTCGCAAATACTCCGTCAGCGAGATAGTCTTTTCCGATGGCAATGTTGGGCAGGGCAACATCCAGTTCGGGTACCTGCCGGATTACCCAAGCTACAAAGGTATTGCTGTTGGGCCCAGGCCAGGCTTTGTATTCATTCGGGAAGGGGTAGGCGTCGATAGCTGTCCGGATATTGATGATGGCGGCGTCCGCTTTCTCACCACGGAGATCTGCCAGCAACATCGGCGGGTTGCCATACCAAGCGGTATCCGGCTCACCGGGGCGGGACCGCACCGCCTTATGACCCCAGCCAGTGACATCGTGAACCTCGTAGGTGGATGCCCCGCGCGCCTTGGTCGCAATCCAGGTATGGACCGCAAAATTGCCGCGCCAATTATAAGCTCGGGCACCATAAACCTGTACAACAGCTTCTTCGGTCTGGCCGGGTAGTGGCGCAATGCCTGCGCTGGAGCGATCGGTGTCACGCCAGCTCTGGCCAGACTGACTGCTACAGGCCGCGATCAGTGCGGGGCCTGCCAACAGAACCAACAAAAATACTGTGGTTCTGATGAGCCATCGAAGGGGTTTAATCATTCCGGGGTACCTCGGACTGCATGCATTGGTTGGTAATCAAAGCCCAACCAGTATACGTCTCATATAATCTTAAGTATCAATGCGAAGTTGATGCTCAGACAAGCCAGGGAGGCCTGATGTTCCATTGGCCGGAGTTACAAAAATCCTAAGGCACCGAATCAAAGACTGATTTATGTTTCACATCAGATTGATTCAAGGGTGCATAACAAGGATGTCTGAGAAATGGATTTGAGCCCGGTTTACCAGCTCCTTATTGCCGCACTCTGGTATCTGTTACCTCTTGCTATCATTGCGGGCCTGATCAAACCGCCCTGGTTTAAGGGAGAAGAGATTTGAAGCAGAAAGGATTACTCACTGCATGGAACGACGCCAAGGGGTTTGGTTTCATTGCTCCGGGAGTCTGGGTGGCGGCTGCTGTAGTGTTGGTGTTTTTCTCCATTCTGGCGGGCTTGTTCCATCGAGGTAATCTGCCGGTCTCTATCCTGGCGGCCTACGGCGGGGTGAGTCTGGTGTTGTTTGTGATGTACTGGATTGATAAGCGGGCGGCGCAGCGGGGTGGACAACGCACGGCCGAAAAAACGTTGCACGTCTTTGAGCTTTGCTGTGGCTGGCCCGGTGCGCTTCTGGCCCAGCAGGTTTTTCGGCACAAAACACGAAAGGGGAGCTATCAGTTTGTTTTCTGGCTGGCGGTCCTCGCCAATCTGGGTGCTCTGGGTTGGCTGCTTGTTGCCCCGGAAGCGAGCGTTTTGCGGCAGCAATTGGGCTTTAATTTGTTGAACTCTTTGCGGCCGCTTATCTGGTAGCCGACAGGTTTATTTAAAAAAGGAGATGTTATGACGGTTAAACATTATACCGAATACAAGATGGTCCATATCGCAGAGGGTGGCTGTGGGACGTTGCTGCTGGGTTCCTCCGGCTTGCCTTTAAAGAAGATTGAAGCGGAATTAAACCGCTACGCTTCTGAAGGTTGGCAGGTTGTATTCCAGGTTCTGGAGATGAAGCGCTTCTGGCTGTTTTGGCAGCGTGAAGCTGTGATTGTTACGTTGGGGCGTTAACAAGTGCTGAAAGCGCTGGCTCTGAAGGCCATCGGGTTTTATCGCCGCACTGGAGGCGGTACCCGATGGTTTGGCATCGACTGCAACTTTGAACCGAGTTGCTCTGCATACTCTGAGGAGGCCATTCGGAAATTCGGTCTTCGCAAGGGGCTGGCATTGACGCTTCACCGTCTTCGAAGGTGCAACAGGCCTGACGTGATCTGTAAATGCATCGAGCCGGTAACGTGGGATATTGAGCATGCTGAAGCAAGAAGAGGTTGATGCTGAGGAAGAGTCGCTCAGAAAGGCGATTCGGGAGCTTTCAGAAGATAAGCGGGCAGAATTCTATCGACAAGCCGGGAAAGCAGTTAAAGATCCGGATACATACGCCGCATTGAACTGGTTTTTTATCGCCGGGTTGCATCATTTTTATCTGGGGCGCTGGCAATGGGGGCTGTTTGATCTTGGTGCTCTGTTTGTTGCGATTGGCTGTTTCTTGGTTGGGTTGGTTTGGCCGGGAGTCATCTTGCTCTTGATCGTTTATTCGTGGGAGTTGTGGCAATTGTTCAGATCCCAGATCATCGTTCAGGACTGGAATAACCGGCTTTATCGCGATTTTTTGCGTCGCTATTAACCAACGAAAAGCGGAGTTGTCCCGGTTTTCCCATTTAGGTTTTTCGAGTTTGGTTTTCGCTGCCTATTCCAAACAATTATTTCCTAATTGGAATATCATAGAGGTTTGGCGTTGGTAAATAAGCAACAGTTAACTTGGAGAATATAATGAGTAAGACACCCGCAAAAGCGACATTAACTACTGCCATGATTGAGAAGCAGACTGCTGATTTTTTAAAGTCCGGCGGCGCTGTTGAGTATGTGGGCAAGGGTAAAAGTGGGCAATTCGCCCCTGCAGGTCCAACGCAGGTTAGCCCGAAAGCTGGCTGAATATCAGAGCGGGTTACGCGTTAAGTAGTAACGAGAGTTGGCTCAGCGCGTTCGGCCAGGAGAGTGATTGTTTCGAGCAATGCATCGGGCGCGGCGGGCCTGGCTAACAGGTAGCCTTGCAAGGTGTTGCAGCCCAGCCGCGTCAGCAGCTCCTGCTGGCCCAATGTTTCAACACCTTCTGCGACAATCCTCATTCCCAGCGTTTTACCCAGAGCAATGATTGCCTGAATGATCGCTTCATCGTCGTTGCCCTGGGCCAACTCGGTAATAAAGCCGCGGTCGATTTTCAGCTCATTGGCTGGCAGGCGTTTCAGATAGAGCAAGCTTGAGTAACCCGTGCCAAAATCATCGATGGAAATGGACACGCCAAGGGCAGACAGTTCGTTTAGCACTTTGAGGCTGGCTTCGGCATCGCGCATGGCAGTCGACTCGGTGATTTCAAGTACCAGGTGTGAGGGTGCCAGCGAGTGTTGCGTTAACGCCGAGCGAACAACCTCCACCAAGCTGTCGTGTTCCAGCTGAACAGCGGAGAGATTCACCGCCATAGTCCAGTCCCGATGGCCCTGATCGTACCAAACCCTCATTTGCCGGCAGGCCTCGTTGATGACCCAATTGCCAATGGGGACGATCAGTCCTGAGCTCTCGGCCAACGGCAAAAAGCGGTCTGGTGACAGAAAACCGTAATCAGGGCTTTGCCAACGCAGTAATGCTTCCATTCCGGTCATGGGACCGTTTGGTGCGATCACTTTGGGTTGGTAGTGCAAAACCAGCTCGTTGCGATCGACCGCCTGTCGCAGGTTCTGTTGCATCTGCATTTGCAGGTGCACATCGGCATTCATACCGTGCTCAAAAAAACAGTAGCCGTTGCGACCCTGCTTTTTGGCGTGGTACATGGCGGCGTCGGCGTTGATCATCAGCTCATGTTCGGTCTGACCATCCTGGGGGTAAATGGCGATACCGACACTGGTCGATATTTGAAGGAAATTATTCGAAGCCTCATAAGGCTGTTCAATTGTATCAATCAAGCGCTGTGCAAAAGCGGCGGAAATTCCCGGTGTGCTGGGCTCCAGTAACACTACAAATTCATCCCCCCCAAGCCTTGCAGCCGTGTCCCCTTCACGCTTGCTTACCAGAAGGCGGTGAGAGACTTCTTTTAGCAAAAGATCTCCCACATGGTGACCGTGCATGTCGTTGATAGCCTTAAAGCCGTCCAGATCCAGAAAGAGCACTGCAAACTCGCTATGGTTTCGCTGGGCCCGGTGTATCGCCTGCTCCAGGCGATCACTTAGAAGGACACGATTTGGTAGGCGGGTCAGGTTGTCGTGCAGGGCCAGCTTGATCAGCTCATTGTTGGCGTCGTCAAGTGAGTTGGACAGTCGGTTCGTGCGTACATCCAGCATTGACACAATAAGCGCAATGGCAAAAACTGCGAGGCTCACAATGATGACCAGCACGGCCAACCATTTTGTATCGATACCACTGTTAGCCGCACCACAGAAACTGTTGAGGGGGAACTTGGAAGCAGCCATTCCCGTGTAGTGCATTCCGATAATGGCGCAGCCATAACCAGAGCCGCACCCATGCGGCTAACAGTGGCTCGCTTGGCTTCTTCGCGCAGGCGGAAAGCCAGCCAAAGGGCTCCCAGGGAGGCAATAATGGCGATAATGATGGATAGCACAACCAACCAGGGTACATAAAAAATGTACGGATTCATGAGCATTGCTTCCATGCCGGTATAGTGCATGGAAGCAATGCCCAGCCCCATCAGAATGCCGCCCGATAACAGTCGCCCGAAAGGCAACTTGTCTTGGCACACCAGATAAAGTGCGAGTGCTGAGGAGGCGATGGCAATGAGCAACGAAAGCAGGGTCAGGGGAATGTTGTAGCCAGATCAATGGGAAGGCTAAAGGCCAGC
>NZ_MBPP01000073.1 GCF_001858325.1 Marinobacter sp. AC-23 | reverse complement strand
GCGTGAACCCACAAGCGTTCGACAGCAAGCCAGCCGCTGGGCAAAACTGAATCCTCTACATAGCCTGGTAACCAATACCATTGAGGCGCGGCAAAACCGCAAGACGATCAACACATTCGCGAAACCACAGCACGGGATGCCCAGCAAGCGCTTGAGCCGTTTGAAGCCCCCCTCAAAATCATTGAAGTGATCGCGGCGCTCGCGCCTTTACTTGGCTTGCTGGGAACCGTGCTGGGAATGATGGAAGCCTTTAGCGCCATGGCAGCAACAGAAGGCCGCGCCAATGCATCTCAACTAAGTGGCGGCATCTACGAGGCGCTGACCACCACCGCGGCCGGCCTTGTGGTGGCTATTCCATTTGCTGCATTGGCAGCTTGGATTGAGTTCCGGTTACGGCGAATCCACAAGGTTGTTAACAGCAGCCTGGTGACTGTGCTGACGGTCACGCCGCAAGCCTTTGCCGGCCAACCCGAGCCCGAGAGTGACGCCGCGGCACAGCCAACTACCAGCCAGCCTCGCTCAGAAGCAAAAGACGAACAGGAGCCAGAAACTCAAAGCCGGCAGCGATTCGCCCATGCAACTGGTTGAACCCAGGCCCAGCCGGCCTATCCCAATCCGCATTACGCCGCTGATTGATGTGGTGTTCATCCTGCTTGTGTTTTTTATGCTGACCAGCAGGCTAATGCCGGTGGATCATCTGGAACTGGCCAACAGCACTGAGAACCGCAGCACCACAACAGGGGAACCACTTCCCTTGCTGACGGTTACGCAAGGCGGCGACATCACATGGCAGGAGCTCACTTTGCCAATCCACAAGCTGTTACCAGAGCTCCGCAGTGCCGGCATCGCTGAAGTGAACCTCACCACGGCCCCAGACGCCCAACTAAGCCTGTTCACAACCACCCTGGGCGAACTGTCGCGCAACGGCATCCAAACCCATTGGAAACGTGCAACCGAAGAAACCCCATGACTGAACTGTTCCCACCTCCTTCTACCTCCGGCAAATCTTTGATGGAGCGGGTAGAAGATGCACTTCTGCCACTCATCAATCTGGTTTTCCTGTTGCTGATGTTTTTTATCGTGGCCGGCCAACTTGCAGACGACCCCTTGCCCGACCTGCCACCTACGCCTGCGAGTGCCGAGCAACAATCGCCCCACGCTGACCTGTTCGTGGATGCCAAGGGGAGCTGGCGAATAAAGGGCGAAACCTTGAATGCACAAACACTGCTTCAGCGGCTACCAGAACCAAACGCACAGACCCCACTGAAAATTGCCGCTGCCAGCGGTATTTCCATGGCAGATCTGGAAAGTCTTTTGCGCACTCTGGAAAAGGGCGGCCATGAGGAAATCCTGCTATTAACGGAGCCCGAAACGTGAGGGATACAGGCAAAGCCGCCCGCCTGGGCCTACTGGTAATTGCCATTGTTCTGAGCGCCGGCATTCTTGTGGCTGCTGCGCCAGAGAAGACTATCGAAATAAACCAGCTTGGCAGTGCAGCAGTTAATACAGCGCCCGCTATCAAAATCTCGCTTGCAGGCAAGCCCGCACCTGCACCCGTCGAAAAATCAGAGCCCAAGCCAGTGCAGAAAACCAAGCCCGAGCCAAAGCCGAAGCCGAAGCCTGAACCAAAACCGACCCCTACTCCAGAGCCAGAGCCAGAGCCAGAGCCAGAGCCAGAGCCAGAGCCAGAGCCAGAAACGGTAGCAGAAACCCAAGCAACACCTGAGGCAACGATAGACAAGCCTCCGGCAGAGGCTGAAGCCAGCGATACGTCAGAGCCCGCGCTCGAAAACGGGGGTTCTCAGTCGCAATCATCCGTGCCATTACAAAATGCTGGCGACCCGTCAGCTGTCGATGATTATTTAGGGAAGCTCAGCCGGCACCTTTCCCGGTTTTATGAATACCCCCGCAGGGCCCGCAGGCTGAGGCAGGAAGGGGCTCCTGTTATAACCTTCACATTTCGCCGGGACGGCTCACTTGTTGGCCACAGTTTGCGCACAAAATCTGGCCACTCGCTGCTAGATAAAGCAGCCCTTGCCATGCTTGAGCAGGCAGCTCCTCTACCTCCCGTGCCAGATGACATGTCTGGCAGCACCTTCAGCTACGCACTGCCCGTAAGATTCAGCCTGCGCTAAGGCCCGCTGGCCAGGCAATTTTTCGCTCAGCCAGCAATTCCTCGCCCACAGACCGAGCACAAGCTTGCCTGCTCCCGACAGGCGCTCTCGAAAAAACTCGTTAGACACTGTTTTAACTGATCTTTCTGAACCTGGCACGGGACTTGATAATACAAACTCGTCCAGGGAACACCCAAGGACACTTACTCATTCAAACGTCACGGAGCAGACTATGCCAACTCCTTGTTATATCTCTATCGAAGGCAAAACCCAGGGTAACATCACCGCGGGTGCATTCACTTCCGATTCCGTAGGCAACATCTACGTTGAAGGCCACGAAGATGAAGTGCTGGTTCAGGAATTCAGCCACGTTGTCACCGTTCCTACCGACCCCCAGTCCGGTCAGCCTTCCGGTCAGCGTGTACACAAGCCGTTCAAGTTCACCTCCGCACTGAACAAAGCGACACCCCTGATGTACAACGCTCTGGCTTCCGGCGAAATGCTGCCCAAGGTTGAGCTCAAATGGTACCGCACCTCTGTAGAGGGCAAGCAAGAGCACTTCTTCTCTACCATCCTGGAAGATGCCACCATTATCGACATCAACTGCAACATGCCACACTGCCAGGACAACGCCAGCGCTGATTTCACACAGCTGGTTACGGTTTCTGTGTCCTACCGCAAGGTTACCTGGGAGCACACTGTTGCCGGCACTTCCGGTGCAGACGACTGGCGTTCGCCAATCGAGGCGTAATTTACGCTTTGATGCCCAAAAGAGAGGCCGCGGCCTCTCTTTTTTATTACAACTATCAAAAGGAGATTGGTAGTGAGCAACATTAATTTAACTGAGGAAGAAGTAGCCACGGTTCAGGCCGTAATCACTGCGTTTTACAGTGAGCGCATCGCAAGCCGGTTTCATGCTGGAAGCATAACTGCTGAAACACTAGAGCTTGTTGCTCAACTGATTACTGAGACCGATGAATGCAGTCGATGGATAGATGCTGTTCCGAACCCCAAAGACCTACTTGCTCCGGCAAACGGTATCCGAAAATGGGCAATCAGGGTTATTCGGGTAGCAGCAGAGCCATTCGCCCGTGGGGCGATTAAAATCAGCTTTACCTGCAAATTGACTCGTGGGTTACAATTCAGGAGTCTACTGGAAGCCTCTCTCGGATAAGACAAGGACGCCTGAAAAAAATGAAGCTCATAGCAACCGTCATACTCATTTCGATTCTCTCCGGTTGTGCATCGACCCAGCCAATATCGTTTTCACCCAGCCCAGATTATGCAGTATCGGTTCAATCATCTTTATTTGATGCGGTGCGGATCGACAAGAATGACACATCCCTCTTTCGCAATGGAAAAGCCATCGGATTCATCCGGGTTGAGCCAGTCCCCACAAACGTTTCTTCAACATCCGATTTTCTGAGCGAACTCAGATCCAGCTCTGAATCAGGGGCCGTTAAAACACGCCCCCTGAGTTTTCCATCCGGGTTCACAGGGTTTGCCGTGAAATATCGCAATTACCTGACTGGCTATTTATTTAGCGAGGAAAGCCCCGACGCAATCCTTATTTTGAGCTTCCCGGAAGGTGAGTTTGATCAGATTTCTGAGACGATATCACACGGCATTTAACACGCCGAAACCAGACAAACTGTCACCACTTGTTTTTATCTGGTGACGTTTTGTCTGACTCGATGCCGAGAATCTAGTAAGTTAATATCCACACCGAACCCTATTTACGAGATCATGAGGCGTGTGGGCCTTCAATTGATATGAGCGATCCGAAATCTCAAGCCCGCAAGCTCGGCGAACTGATGTGCACTGTTACCGAACAGATTCTCTGGCAACCCGCCGCAGGCTGGGTCCAGCAACGGGCATCTGGCAGTTCCTTGGTGTGCCGGGTGGGCTCTGGGCAGGCGACCTATCATCGTTTTGAGCCGCAATACAAACAGCACCAAATTACCTACGGCCTCCGGATGATTCAGGCCAAGCACCAGCCTGATACGGCCAGTGGCTGGCTCTCCGCCCGGGAAATCCATAAACGGGGTTATTTCAACGGTGAGTTGAGCACGCTGAACCTGCTGGCGCACACCTGCTGTCACGAATTTGCACACCTGTTACAGCACAGTGCCGGCAAGAGATATCGCGGCTCGGTGCACAACCAGCACTTCTACAACATTCTTGATGACCTGCATGAAAATGGTCGTGCAGATGCGGCTCGAGTGGCACTGGCGAAGCAAGCCAGCGAATACCAGATCCCGTTACCCAGCGAAGCCTTCCAGCTACCTGACCCCACACTTCAGCCATCCCCCTGGCAAGTGGAAGATGCCGTCGCTTTCGTCTCCGGCACTCAGGAGTTTCGTGGAGAGGTTGTCCGGGTCAACCGAAAAACCTGCACCGTGAGCGGAACTGGCAAATTTCGCGGGCGGCGCTACCGAGTCCCTATGTCGATGCTGCGCAGGGTGTGCTGACATATCCTGGATGGGCGCTTACTGCTCAGTTTCTGTGAGCTCGTCCAGCAACAGCCCTCGAATTTCAGGCACACAGGAGCCACAATTGGTGCCGCATTTCAGAGTTTGCCCCAACGCCTCTAGTGTCGCCTGCCCCTCACGAATGGCACTAACAATCTGGCGATCACCCACCTGGAAGCAGCTGCACACCAGCGCCCCGATCTCTTCTGTGTCGACAGATCGCCCCGCAAGCAAACACTGTCTCTGATCCGGGCTCAGCCGGTCAGCCGCAAAACACTCATCCAGCCAAGCCAGATCCGGTAACAGACCAACGTCACTATCGACCAAAAGAACGGCTTCCAGCCGGCCATCAACCACTCGAGCCGCCCGAAATCGCCCTTGCGCCGAATCGGCCATGATTAGCTGTGGTTCTCCCGCCAACCAGATACTCGCTTCACTCTCCCAGTCCATGGTCTGGCTGCCTGCCAACCACCAACTATCACTGTGGGTCAGTGGTTGACGGCACCAATAGTCACACAACCCTGCCAGCCCCGGGAGTTCGTCGCTTGCACTGCGCCGCATCAGCCGGGCTTGCCACC
The DNA here is from genome assembly GCF_001858325.1 of Marinobacter sp. AC-23. Lineage (GTDB taxonomy): Bacteria > Pseudomonadota > Gammaproteobacteria > Pseudomonadales > Oleiphilaceae > Marinobacter. The sequence continues at coordinate 6,080 of NZ_MBPP01000073.1, read as the reverse complement.
TGCAGGCAAGTCGGCGAAGGCTGGCAACACCGTGCTTGCTTTCCGGCTGCCCGGAAATCGGATCCGTTACAGCGGCGATCAGGTTCGTTGCCACGCTTTGTGAGGCAAAACGTCCACTCCAGTGAATCGGTATAAACACCTCACCAGGTCGTTGATCCGAAGTGATGCGGGCACGACCAATAAATGCCTCTGGCCCGGGGCCGGTAAGCTGGCACAGCGCCTCTTCGCAAACACCAAAGCGGAGCGCATCGTCTGGGTGGATCTCTACGAAGGGTTCCTGGCGGTGTGTCAGAAGCCGCGAGACCAGTGCCGTCCGCGTCATGGTGTGCCATTGATCACGAATCCGGCCGGTATTGACCACAAGTGGGTAACGAGAGGTCACGATCTGGCGGGGCAGCCCAGCAGGTATGGGCACCAACCGGGCCCGTCCGTCATCCGTGGCAAAACGCCCGTCAGAGAACAGCCGAGGCGTGCCGGTTACAACACCGGCCTCATCCAGGGTGATGGGCCATTGGATCGGTTCCAGTTGGTTATACCGAGCCTCTGTCAGTTGGCCCAGTGCTTCGATATCAAACACCTGACGGCCATTACTGGCCCTGCAAGCGAGGGCTGAGAGCGCCGCGTGTTCCCGGAAAATATCCGCAGGATTCTGATACTGAAAGGCCTTTGCATACCCAAGCTCGCACGCAACCGACGTCAGTATCCGCCAGTCCGGCCAAACCTCCGTGGGCAAAGACAGGAAGGATCGCTGGCGGGAAATGCAGCGTTCCGAATTGGTGACGGTACCGTCTTTTTCGCCCCAGCCGGCCGCCGGCAACATGATATCGGCAAAAGCCGTGGTATCCGTATTCGCCATACAGTCAGACACGATCACCGTGGGGCAACCCGCCAGCGCTTCACAAACCCGCGCCGAATCCGGCAGGCTAACCGCAGGATTGGTACCCATAATCCAGAGCACCTTGATGTCACCGCGATGCACGGCCTCAAACAGATCAACGGCCTTCAACCCGGGGGCCTCCGGAAGGCGATCTGTGCCCCAGAATCTGGCCAGACGTTCTCGGGCACCCGGAGTATCGTATTCCATATGAGCGGCCAAGGTATTAGCCAGGCCCCCGACTTCCCGCCCACCCATGGCATTGGGCTGACCGGTCAGCGAGAAAGGCTGGCGCCCGGCTGGCCCACACGCCCCGTGGCCAGGTGGCAGTTGATAATGGCGTTGCACTTGTCGGTGCCGGTTACCGCCTGATTAATCCCCTGGGAAAAAGCGGTCACAGTTCGGGGGGTGTCGGCGTACCAGCGGTAAAACCTCTCGACGTCATCCTCGTCAAGATCGCATTGGGCCGCAACCGACGTCACCGACGGCGCAACCTCTTGTGCACAAACCAGCGTTTCCGCAAAACCGCTGCAGTGTTCCGCAATGTAACTCTGATCTGTCGCTTCGTGTTGCCTCAACCACACCAACAAACCATTGAACAGAACCGTGTCAGTACCCGGTTTCAGTTTAAGGTGCAGATCCGCAAGCTCTGCTGTGGCGGTTCGACGGGGGTCTATGACCACCACCCGGCGACCGGCCCGTTGCGAAGCCTGCATACGCTGGTAGAGAACAGGGTGGGCCCAGGCGGCGTTGCTGCCCGCCAGCACCAGAAGATCCGCGAGCTCCAGGTCTTCATAACACCCGGGAACGCAATCCTCGCCAAACGCTCGTTTTTGGGCGGCCACTGCCGCGGACATACACAGGCGAGAGTTGGTGTCCACGTGGGGTGTGCCAATAAAACCCTTGGCGAGTTTGTTGGCGACGAAATAATCCTCTGTCAGCAACTGGCCCGACAAATAAAAAGCCACCGACCCGGGGCCGTGCTGAGCGACCGCATCACGAATAGCGCTGGACACCGCAGCAAGGGCCTCGGGCCAGCTTCGGTCCTCACCAGCGATCCGGGGCTTTAACAGCCTCCCGCTGGGCACAAGGGTTTCATGCAACGCCGAGCCTTTCACACACAACCGCCCCTGATTAGCCGGGTGGCGCTCATCGCCGGTTACTTCGAAAGGCGTGGCCGTCACACCACAACCCACACCACAATAAGGGCAAGTGGTCTGAGTGCCGGCTGCCGGTTTGACCTTGGAATCCACGCTACGTCCTCTTTGCCTGTAATTGATGGTTGTTCAGTTGGTACCCAGGGCAAGCTGCAATAACAGGGCCATCGCAGCTCCAAAGTTTTGGGAGTGGCCTGTAAACGCAACGTATAGCACCCGCCACCTAATGATGAACCGATGACGGGTTTAACCATATCCGGGCCATTCGTTTCACAATGGTGCAAAAAGCCGCCAACCTGCACTAAAGCAAGCCGACAAGATCTGTCAAAAACGCCCTATGAAACTGAGCTTTCCCCCTTACGTGTTGTTTTATAATATTTTTTGATCACTGGCACAGGCTGTGCAACCTCTGACTTGAACATTCGAGACCACTCAGATTAAACAGGCATAGGCGCCTGCCTTCCGACAACGGAGGGCGGGCGTTTTTTTGCCTGAAAGAATGTCACGAGGTAAGGATTCATGAAGACGTCCCTGAACATCATCACCGGAACATTCCATCATCTGGCTGGACTGGCCGCTGCGGTCTCCCTGATAACCAGCGCCAGCATGGCCCAGGCAGAGATTGGAGCTCCGGAAAAGCCGGACCTGAAACTTGGCTTCATCAAACTGACAGACATGGCGCCGCTAGCCATCGCCTGGGAACGCGGCTTCTTTATGGACGAAGGCCTGTTTGTTGAGCTGGAAGCCCAGGCTAACTGGAAAGTCCTGCTGAACCGGGTCATTACCGGCGAACTGGACGGCGCCCACATGCTGGCGGGCCAGCCCCTGGGTGCCTCCATTGGTTATGGCACTCAGGCCGACATCATTACCGCGTTCAGCATGGACCTGAACGGCAACGGCATCACCGTCTCCAACGAGGTCTGGAAGACTATGAGCCAGCACATCCCAGAGCAGGACGGCAAGCCAGTGCACCCGATCAGCGCCAGTGCCTTGAAACCGGTGGTGGAGCAATTCCGTGCGAAGGGCGAGCGTTTTCGTATGGGCATGGTGTTTCCCGTATCCACTCACAACTACGAACTGCGCTACTGGCTGGCGGCAGGCGGCCTGCATCCGGGTTACTACGCGCCTCAGCGTGGTGACACCAGCGGCACCCTGGAAGCGGACGTTCATTTGTCTGTCACACCACCGCCGCAAATGCCTGCCACTCTGGAAGCTGGCACCATTCAGGGCTACTGCGTGGGTGAGCCCTGGAACCAGCAGGCCGTGGCCAAGGGCATAGGTGTTCCAGTGATTACCGATTACGAGATCTGGCCCAACAACCCGGAAAAGGTGTTCGGAGTCAGTCAGTCCTGGGCCGAGGAGAATCCCAACACCCACTTGCACCTGCTGCGCGCCCTGATCCGCGCCGCCTACTGGCTTGATGAGAACAACAACGCCAACCGGGAAGAAGCTGTCGAGATCCTTGCTCGCCCGAGCTATGTGGGCGCAGATGCCGAAGTCATTGCCAATTCCATGACGGGCACCTTTGAGTATGAGAAGGGCGATATCCGCGAAGTGCCCGATTTCAACGTCTTCTTCCGTCATTACGCTACTTATCCGTACCCATCCGATGCCATCTGGTATCTCTCGCAGATGCGTCGCTGGGGGCAGATCCCCGAGACGAAACCGGACGACTGGTACATGAAAACGGCTGCGCAGGTCTACCGAGGAGATATCTATGCCAAAGCTGCCCAGTCCCTGATCGAAGATGGCTTGATGAAGGCCGAGGATTTCCCCGACTTCAGCCAAGAGAATTTTGCCCGCCCGCATCAGGGTGCGTTGATTGATGGTGTCGCCTTCACGCCACGCCAGCCCAACGCCTATATCAACAGTTTTGATATTGGCCTGAAAGGCGCCGGCACCCCGTAACCGGCAGTACCCAGGAGAACGACATGAGTACGCTAACCAATTCAAGTTCCGGAACCGGAATCCTCGGCTGGCTGAAAGCACTGGCAGACCGATTCACTGGAGCCGAACTGGCCCAGACCGGCAAGCAGCTTTTGCTGCCGATGGTCGGCATCCTGATTTTCCTCGGCTTTTGGCACCTGGCCGCGCCCCAGGTGAACACCTCGCTGGGCACCTTTCCGGGCCCGGTACAGGTCTGGGAGCAGAGTGGCCAACTCTGGCAGGAGCACGCCGACCAGCGGGAGCGGGCGGACAAATTCGTGACCATGCAAGAGGCACGGAACGCTCGCATTCTGGCCGACAATCCGGATGCCGATGTGAGGATCCGGGGCTACCTCGGTGCCCCGACATTTCTGGATCAGGTTGTCACCAGCCTGGTTACCGTAATGGCCGGTTTCCTGCTTGCGACGGCGATCGCCGTACCACTGGGCATTGTATTGGGCCTGAACCACTATCTTCAGGCAGCCGTCAATCCACTGATCCAAATCTTCAAACCCGTCTCGCCTCTGGCCTGGCTGCCGCTGGTTACCATGGTGGTATCCGCTACTTACGTCAGTGACGACCCGATGTTCGAGAAGTCGTTCCTGACCTCGATGATCACCGTCACCCTGTGCAGCCTGTGGCCTACCCTGATCAACACCGGCGTCGGCGTAGCCGCAGTGAACCCCGATCTGCTGAACGTATCCCGGGTTCTACAACTGTCGTTCTGGACCCATGTGAGAAAAGTCGTGCTGCCATCATCAGTACCCATGATATTCACCGGGCTTCGGGTCTCGCTGGGCATTGCTGGATGGTGCTGATTGCGGCTGAAATGCTGGCGCAGAGCCCCGGGCTTGGCAAGTTTGTCTGGGATGAGTTCCAGAACGGCAGCAGCCAGTCCTTGAGCCGGATCATGGCAGCGGTGCTGGCCATCGGTTTTATCGGCTTCCTGCTGGATCGCATCATGCTGATGATCCAGAAGAAAATTGCCTGGAATGAATAACGGAGACAATCATGACTAAATCCCATTTGGAACTGACCGGCGTGGAAATGGCCTTTGATACGCCCAAAGGCTCCTTCGTCGCACTGGACAACATCAACCTGAAAATCAAAAAGGGTGAGTTTGTCTCCCTGATTGGCCACTCCGGTTGCGGCAAGTCCACGGTCCTGAGCATCGTCGCTGGCCTGCTACAAGCCACTAAAGGCGGCTGTATCCTGGATGGCCACGAGATCAACTCTCCCGGTCCGGAACGGGCGGTGGTGTTCCAAAACCACGCCCTGATGCCCTGGTTGACGGTTTACGAGAACGTAGAGTTGGCGGTACAACAGGTATTCCGCAAATCCATGACGAAACAGGAGCGCCAAAACTGGGTTCATCACAACCTGGAACTGGTAAACATGGCACACGCCGCCAACAAACGGCCGGGTGAAATTTCGGGGGGTATGGCACAAAGGGTTGGCATTGCCCGGGCACTGGCGATGAAACCCAGCGTGTTGCTGATGGACGAACCTTTTGGCGCTCTGGATGCGCTGACACGGGCCCACCTGCAGGATTCATTGATGGACATTCAGCAGGACCTGAAAAATACGGTGATCATGATTACCCATGATGTGGACGAAGCGGTGCTGCTGTCTGATCGTATCATCATGATGACCAACGGCCCCGCTGCCGCCGTCGGAGAAGATCTGTACATCGACCTGGAAAGGCCCCGTAACAGAGTCACTCTGGCGGATGATCCCACCTACGTGCATTACCGACAGGAGGTTCTGAAGTTTCTCTATGAGAAGCAGCGTAAGCTGGAAAGCATCACCCCGCGCCGGAATAATCAGGCTACTGACGCAAGCATGAAAAAAGACACCGCTCTGAAGGCGAAGGTCTGAACAGGTCGCTTACTTCAGCACATCTGCCATAGACACCAGTGCCCGAGCAATCTCGGGCAGCTTTTTACCCTGATCCATGGCCAGCTTTCGCAAAACCCGATGGGCTTCATCATTGTTAATTTTGCGATGACGCATCAGCAACAAGACCGCTTTTTCCTGATTTTTCCTCTCTTCCAGAGCTTCCTTGGCACTCTGCAAATCCTCGTTCATCTGTTGAAGCCGACGTGACTGCTCCTGCACCAGAT
>NZ_MBPP01000072.1 GCF_001858325.1 Marinobacter sp. AC-23 | reverse complement strand
ACCTAGCCGATGAACAAGAGAATCTGAAGATCGGGCGTTTTTTTTGCTCGTTAAAACCATGATCCAAGCCACCAAAAACTGTAAATCGTTGCTGGCCATGCTGAACAACCGCTTGGTGCCTATTTATCCGAAAGGATCGACCAAGACCAAGGTACCCGATAGCTTCGAGCACACTGGTCTTTCCGCTGCCATTGGCACCGTATAGCAAATTAAAGGAAGGTGAGAACGATGCCGGTTCTGCGGGGGATAAATTACGAAAAAACTCGGTATGCAGTTTTACCAGCGCCATAAAAAGGACAGCTCGTCGCGGCAGCAAGAGAAATGGAATGTATCCACGAAAAAGGCAGCACCTCACAGATTACGTGACATGCTGCCCCCTAGTGTACAAAACCGTGTAGATGAAGGCGACCGCCTCAGTGAAGCATGTTCAAGCGTTCATCCATGAATACATCCATCTCTGGCGCAAGGATATGTACGTAACGGTCAAAATACAGGAACTGCTTCAGCAAAAGCGCAAATTCCCTCGGGAAATGCAGCCCATGACTTTCACCTACCTTAACCATGTCCATCAGGATGTTATTAACATCATCCTCTGCCTGATCCGCTTGATACGGCACTTGATCCGGCACCATCTTATCCATCTGCTGATACAGCTTACGTAAGTCTTTCGCCAGTTCATCTGCCTGAACAGCGTGGCTGGTAATCCCAATACGGATCATGGCGTCTGCCATGCCGTCAAAGTTGCCCACCATCACAGACGAAATGAAATCGCTAACCGCTTCCCAAGTATCTGAACGGATTCGACCAACAATTCCAAAATCGATAAAACCAATCCGCCCATCTTTCAACACCATCAAATTGCCTGCATGTACATCGGCGTGAAAAAACTCACATTGAGTAAGACTGGCAAACCAAGTGTTCATGGCGGTGATGAGAGTCCGCTCGGGATCTTTCGCGTAACCTCGGATACTTTCCAAGTCAGTTAAAGGTACACCATGGAAGCGTTCCATTGTGAGTATCCGGCGAGTGCTGGCATGCTCATATACTAGCGGAACAGTAGCGTCTTCATTATGGGTGTCATGAAGGAATTTTCTAAACACCTTCAGGTTGTTCGCCTCTTTAATGAAATCGCATTCTTCCATCATGGTACGCTGGATTTCTTCCACAATACCCGACAGCGATGTCCAGGAAAGTTTTGGCGCCAAGGTTTCAAGAATGCGCGCCGAGAGATACAAGAAGTTCAGATCGGTTAGCAGAATATTCTCAACGCCCGGTTTCTGAACCTTGATCACTACGTCTTCGCCGGTGACCAAACGTGCCGCATGTACCTGAGCAATAGAAGCAGAAGCCAAAGCTACCGGGTCTATCTCCGAAAACACCTGATCAATGGGCCGATCCAATTCGTCACGGATGATGCGCTTTATTACGCCAAACGGCAGATTCGGCGTTCTATCCAGACAGTATTGGAACTCTTCCACATACTCCTTCGGGAAGAAGGTTGGAGAGCTGGCAATGAACTGCCCGAGCTTGATGTAGGTCGCACCCAGTGATTCGAATGTCTGACGCAACAAGCGCGGGGCAGGAGGGCGATCCCCCCCGACCCATTTGACACCGGTTCGGCCCAGTACAGAAAGAGTTTGCCCAACTCTGAAAGCGCCTTTGATTCCGTTCGATACGGTGCCCATTCGTTTCTCCTATAGCCTCATCGGCATAACCACATAGAGGCAGCGGTTATCAATTTGCGATTCAATCAATGCGCTGCTGTTCGGATTGGAGAGCGTGATCTTCACTTGCTCATCATCCAGCGCGTTCATTACGTCTATTAAATAGCCTACATTAAAACCGATCTGTAGGGATTCGCCCTGGTAATCCACTGGCAACGCGTCTTCGGCCTGTTCCTGATCCGGGTTGTTCGCGAACACCTGGAGCTCATTGGTTGCAAGATTCAAACGAACACCACGGATATTTTCATGGGACAAGATGCCAGCCCGCTGAAGCGTGTTCTTCAGGGTTATACGATCTGCCAGAACAATCTTGTCACCACCACGCGGAACCACCCGGTTATAATCCGGGAACTTGCCCTCTATAAGCTTGGAGGTAAAGGTGTAGGACCCTACTGTCGCCCGTAGGTGGTTATCCCCGATAACCAGCGTGACCGGTGTTTCCACGTCATCCAGCAGCCGCGAAAGCTCCAGAACGCCTTTACGGGGAACAATAACCTGGCGCGGTTCAGCACACCCCGTATCCAGCTCAACGTGGGCCATGGCGAGCCGGTGACCATCGGTGGCCACTGTGCGTACATGATCCTTATCCACTTCCAACAGCAAACCGTTCAAATAATAACGAACGTCCTGCTGAGCCATCGCGAAAGCTGTGGCATCAAACATGCGCCCAAGTTCTTTTTGAGGCAGTTCAAGGCGGAAGCTCTCGGGCTCATCTTCTACATTTGGGAAGTGCTCTGCCGGCAGCGTGGAAAGCGTGAAATGGCTTGCGCCACAACGTACGTGAAGCCGATCACCTTCAAGCACTAATTCTATTGGCGCTTCATCGCCCAAAGAACGGCAAATATCTGAAAGTTTGCGGGCGGGCACGGTGATACGCCCTGGCTGGTCAACATGGACAGGTGTTACCCGGCCTACCAGTTCCACTTCCATATTTGTTCCGGTCAGGACCAGAGTATTGTCTTCGGCTACCAGCAGCACATTGGACAGTACCGGCATGGTCTGCTTTTTCTCAACAACACCGGCAATGCTTTGCAAGGGTATGAGCAGGGATTCACGGCTGATCGTCAGTTTCATGTCACTCAGCTTTCTATTGTTGGAAGGATGAATGTTAGTTACTTAAAGCTAATTACCTAACTCCGAGTAGATTCAATAATCGGCTCGCAATTCAGGTAGTCAGCAATCTCATAAAGTTCTGATAGTCTTCGCGGATGCCCGGATCGGTTTCCTGCAGCTCCACGATTTTTTTGCATGCATGCAAAACAGTTGTGTGGTCACGACCACCAAACGCATCACCAATCTCCGGCAGGCTGTGGTTGGTCAGCTCTTTCGAAAGCGACATAGCCACTTGCCGAGGGCGGGTCACCACCCGGGTACGCCTCTTGGAATGCAGATCCGCAACCTTGATTTTATAGTACTCAGCACTGTGCGCTGAATGTTATCTATGCTCACCTGTTTCTCGTGTAGGGCAAGCAGGTCCTTCAGGCTTTCCCGAATAAACGGTGGGGTAATTTCCGAACCCGTGAAGTGAGCATTCGCTATCACCAAACGCAGCGCACCCTCTAGCTCTCGTACGTTAGATCGAATTTTCTGGGCAATAAAAAATGCCGCTTCGCTGCTCAGTTTTACGTTGGTCTGCTCGGCTTTTTTCATCAAAATCGCCACTCGCGTTTCCAGCTCAGGCGGCTCGACCATCACCGTAAGACCCCAACCAAACCGGGATTTAAGACGCTCTTCCATATCCACAATTTCTTTCGGAAACCGGTCACAGGTTACGATGACCTGCTGCCCGCCTTCCAACAAGGCATTAAAGGTGTGGAAAAACTCTTCTTGAGAGCGCTCTTTACGGGCAAAAAACTGAATATCATCGATCAACAGTGCATCTACCGATCGATAGTACCGCTTGAACTCATTAATGGCATTCAGCTGCAATGCCTTCACCATATCCGCAACAAAACGCTCCGACCGCAGGTAAGCCACCTTTGCGTTAGGGTTACGTCGCACAATATCATTTCCGATGGCGTGCATCAGGTGGGTTTTACCCAGACCCACACCACCGTATAAAAACAGTGGGTTGTAAGCGCCACCAGGGTTTTCCGCAACCTGCATTGAAGCGGCTCGGGCGAGCTGGTTGGATTTGCCTTCTACAAAGGTGTCAAACGTAAATCCCTCATTAAGAAAGCTCTGGTGTTTTATACCGCCTTCTACCTGAACCGGCCGACGCCCACCGTTCGATCTGTACTCATTAAGCTGGGTTTGACGGTTGCCCCCTGAGGTTGCCGCAATCCCTCTCTCTTCTTCTGTAACCCTGCCACCGGATTCTTCCTGGACTCGTCTGGCGGAGTCCTGCTGAACCAGTTCTGAGCGCACCACCGGCTCACTCTCACGGGGAGCCGATCCAACCTTCATCCCTACTCTCGGAGCCTGGCTACCGTTCAGATCCTTGAGGACTTCCTCTATTCGCCGAAGATACTTTTCGTTCACCCAGTCCATCACAAACCGATTGGGAGCGAACAGCATCAGCTGCCCCTCCCGATGATCGGACTGAAGGGGCCTGAGCCAAGTATTGAATTGTTGTGCGGGAAACTCGTCCCGGAGTACTTCAAGACATTGATGCCACATACTGTTCGGCACGACAGTCCGCTCCCGATAACTCATAAATTTCTCAAACCGAACCGACGGTGTTCGATCCCGAAAGATGACCAAGGATTCTAACCCGTTGGCCCCTTCAGTGAAAGGGTAAACACCAAGCCATAAACACCCTGTGGAAATTTATCTTCTTTTTTATCAATTTGTTACGTACTTATGTACAGGCTTGTGTACAGATAACTCTTTATGAAAAGTTATTAACACCCCTGTGTGTACAACCGACCTTGAGCTCTGTGCGTAACCCTAGGGTCTTCTGGTGGATAACTTTGGGGTTTCACCCAAACCAAACTTCTCCACAATTCATCATTCGCTCATCCACAGGGCTTAGCCCTACTTGTCCTGAGCTTTATGATTGCCACAACTTACTGATTCAATGAAAATAAACTAGCTTTTCCACAGAAAACAGCTTGCCTAATAACAGTAATAATAGAATCTTTAAAAGAATTATAAAAAAGCTATAACTACTATTACTCGTTCCGCAAACAGAAAAATCGGACGCTTTTCGGAAACTCACCAAACCATCCGATTTCGAGTCGGCATAAGCCCCTATCAATAAACGTTGAACCTGCGACAAAATTTGCATAGAATGCCGCTCCTGTTTTGGCTATTAATTATTCAGCCAATTCCTGAATATCCAACACACGAATTGTGAGATAGTGACCATGAAAAGAACGTTTCAACCAAGCGTCCTGAAGCGTAAGCGCGTTCACGGTTTCCGTGCTCGTATGGCTACTGCCAACGGCCGCAAGGTAATTTCCCGTCGCCGTGCCAAAGGCCGTGCACGTCTGTCTGCGTAATCTGTCGTTCGCCTTATGAAGGCTTTGAACTTTCCTAAATCACACCGTCTCCTACGACCTGGTGATTATGGCAAAGTCTTCGACGACGTACAGTTGAAGGTTCCGCACAGAAATTTTCTGATTCTGGCTACTCCGAATAACCTCGGACACGCCAGGGTCGGTCTTATTTTTGCGAAAAAGAACCTGAAACTGTCGGTTCAGCGAAACCGGATTAAACGTCAGGTGCGAGAAACCTTTCGGCATCAGCTTGAGCTGCCCGGAATGGATGTCATCGTGCTTGGGCGCCAAGGTCTTGCAGATCTGGATAATCAGACTATAAGCAAGTATCTGAATGGCCTCTGGCAACGGCTGGAAAAGAAATACCATCAGCTACCGCCATCTCAACCCGCAGAGCCTTCATCTGCCGGTGAGGGAACAGGTTAATGCGTAAGTTGCTTCTTCTACCCATCCGTTTCTACCAGTATGCCATCAGCCCGCTAATGGCCAGTCATTGCCGTCACTACCCAACCTGTTCACAATATGCTGTAGAAGCCATCTCCCATCATGGTTCCCTGAAAGGCTTATACCTTTCAGCAAAACGCCTGTTGAGATGTCATCCTTGGGCAGAAGGCGGCTATGACCCGGTACCGGATGCCGTACAATCGCAGCAGACAGCACCAACGCTCTGTTGCTCTAAGGCTGACCATTCCCCAATAACCACCCAGACCAGACAGTAACTCTATGGATATTCAACGCATCGTATTATTTGCCGGCCTGGCTGTTGTCAGTTATCTGATGGTGCTTGCCTGGAACGAAGATTATCACCAGCCAGTTCCTACTGAGCAGGTAGCCGAGTCTACGCGCGTTCAGACAGATAACAGCTCAGCTGGTTCTGATGCCATGGTGCTTCCGGGTGACACATCTCAGGAAACGACAGCCAAAACTCCCGAAAACGAGGAGTTCGCCACACCTGAAAGCGGTCAAGCTGTCTCCAGCTCAACCAATTCAGATATCAGTGTAAGCAACCAGTACATAACGGTTCGTACCGATGTACTGGATCTGGTTATAGATCGTGTAAGTGGCAATCTTGTTAAAAGCTCTCTACTTACCTATGACAACTCGTTAAACAGCGATAAACCACTGACACTCCTGAATAATACAGAAAACCGCTTTTACGTCATGGAAAGCGGGCTGATCGGAAAAAACGGGCCAGACAGCGCTAAAAACGGAAAAGCCCCTGTCTACGATACTGATGCTACAAACTACGAGCTGGTTGAAGGTGAAAACGAACTGACCGTTAACCTTACCCACACCATGGAAAATGGTGTTCGTATTACCAAACGCTATCAGTTGACCCGTGACAGCTATGAGATTGACGTTCGCTACCTGATCGATAACCGTTCCAGCAGCGATTGGAAAGCTAACTTTACCGGTAAAATCGTTCGCGACCAGTCCCCAGACCCTACTTCCGGGCCCAGTATGGGTATTAAGGCATTCCTTGGCCTGGTAACCAGCTCCCCAGAAGATCCTTACGAAAAGTTTGATTTTGGTGATCTTGAAGAAACGCGCATCAACGAAACAGTAACCAATGGTTGGATGGCGTTTTTGCAGCATTACTTCCTTACAGCATGGGTGCCAGAGCGGGATCAACCCGCACAGTTTCAAACTACCCGTCGTGGCCCGTTGTATGTAATGGGTTTTGTATACCCGGCGACTACCGTCGCACCTGGCGAAACCACAGAAATCGGTGCCCGTGCCTATGTAGGCCCAAAAATCATCGATCGTCTTGAAGCGGTTGCCCCAAGCCTCGATCGCACCGTTGATTTTGGCTGGCTGTTCTTTATCTCACTGCCTCTGTTCATCGTTATGGAATGGTTCCATAGCATCGTGGGCAACTGGGGTGTTTCTATTATCCTGCTAACCGTGTTGGTTAAGGGTTTGTTTTTCAAACTCTCCGCAACCAGCTACCGCTCCATGGGACGCATGCGTGCAGTTGCACCTCAGCTCACCAGGCTGAAAGAACTGTACGGCGATGATCGCCAACGCATGTCCCAGGAAATGATGGCGCTTTACAAGAAAGAAAAAATAAATCCGTTAGGCGGGTGTTTACCAATTCTGGTTCAGATGCCGGTATTTATCTCTCTGTACTGGGTATTGTTCGAAAGCGTACAGTTGCGCCACGCGCCATTCATGCTGTGGATTCACGACCTCTCTGTAATGGATCCTTACTTCATTCTGCCGATCCTGATGGGCGCCAGTATGATGTTACAGATGAGCCTTAACCCAACTCCGCCAGATCCCATGCAGGCGAAAATCATGAAGCTGATGCCAATTGTATTCACCATCTTCTTCCTCTGGTTCCCCGCTGGTTTGGTACTGTACTGGTTGGTGAACAACATTCTGTCGATCAGCCAGCAGTGGTACATTACTCGCAAGATTGAAGCGGAAATGGCCACCAGGAAACACTGATCCAGTGGCCGGTTGATTATTCAGTAAAGGCTCCGTAACGGGGCCTTTACTGTTTCAGAAATGCAAAAACTGTTGTGTAAGAGGCACATGTAATGAACCAGAGCCCCGGCACGTTCGACGCTCCCCACACTCCCGAAACCATTGCCGCCATAGCCACAGCTCCCGGCCAAGCGGGAGTTGGTATTGTTCGGGTATCCGGTCCGCTGGCGAAAGCAATTGCTGCAACCATGCTGGGGTATACGCCCAAGCCCAGGTATGCCCATTACGGAGCGTTTTTAGATCAACAGAAGCAACTCATTGATGAGGGTATTGGGCTATTTTTCCCCAACCCACATTCCTTCACCGGGGAAGATGTCTTTGAGCTACAGGGGCACGGTGGCACGGTAATTCTGGATTTGCTACTGCGGGAAGTCTGCCGGCTTGGAGCCCGCCTGGCACGCCCGGGTGAGTTTTCAGAGCGCGCATTTCTTAACGATAAACTGGATCTGGCTCAAGCCGAAGCTATTGCTGACCTTATTGAAAGCAGTTCGGAACAGGCCGCCCGCTGTGCCGTGCGATCCATGCAGGGAGTGTTTTCCAGGCGTATCGAAACCCTGGTTGAAGCGGTAACCCACTTACGAATCTATGTGGAAGCCGCCATCGATTTCCCGGAAGAGGAAATAGACTTCCTTGCCGACGGCAAAGTCGCCACAGATTTGCAGGTTTTACTCGTTCAGCTTAAGGGCATATTGGAAGAGGCTCAGCAGGGCACGATTCTCCGTGATGGTATGAAAGTGGTGATTGCCGGCCGCCCCAATGCGGGTAAATCCAGCCTGCTTAATGCCTTGGCCGGACGGGAAGCGGCCATAGTGACCGCCATTGAGGGCACCACCCGGGATGTCTTGCGAGAACATATCCACATTGATGGCATGCCCCTGCATATTATCGACACCGCAGGCCTGCGTGATAGCCCAGACGAAGTGGAACAGATTGGTATCGCCCGGGCCTGGGACGAGATTCGTCACGCTGACCGCATCTTGCTCATGGTGGATGCAACAACCACCGATAAAACCACGCCCCACGAAATATGGCCGGATTTTATTGATCAGCTGCCTGCCTCAGCACCGGTTACGGTGATTCGTAACAAAGTAGATCTGAGCGGAGAAACCGTGGGTCTGTCAGAGTTGTCCATAGAACACGCACCGGTGATACGCCTTGCAGCAAAATCTACTGATGGCTTGGATGTGCTGCGGGATCACCTGAAGCAATGTATGGGCTTTGCCAGTACCACCGAAGGCGGGTTTCTCGCCCGTCGCCGACATTTGGATGCGCTGGAGCGAGCTCGGGATTCGCTACTGCAAGGCCAGGCCCAATTGGAAGGCTATGGCGCGGGCGAGCTGCTGGCAGAGGATTTACGAGCGGCGCAAGACTCCTTGGGAGAAATCACCGGGCAGATCACGCCGGATGAGCTGCTTGGAAAGATTTTTGGGTCGTTCTGTATTGGGAAGTGAGAGAAAAGAAATCATAAGCAACACGCCTTAAACTTCCTGCCGCTGCCACAAGGGCAGGGCTCATTGCGCCCGGGCTTCAGAACACCCTCGTGGGGTTGGCCTTCCAGGTAATACCAGCGCCCGTTTTCCCGTACAAATTGCGAGTGTTCCTGAAGGTATCCCCAGCCAGAATTAAGCCGGTAGATGGCCTGAAAGTGTACCTGGCCATTGTCGCCATTTTGGCCGGTGTCGAGAATACGCAGCGATACCCAGTCTGGCGAGTTGTCCAACCCAAGCTCCGTTGGCCGTGTGCTGGCATGCCAGCTGGCGCGCAGATAGTCTTCTAGTTTTAGCACAAAAGCAGTGAAGCGTGACCGCATGAGTGCTTCGGGCGAGGAAGCAAGCTCGCCGGCATGGTAGCCCTGGCAGCAATCGGCGTAAGAATCGCCACTGCTACAAGGGCAGTATGGGATAGTGGTCTGATCAAGCATTGGCTTTTGGTGTTCACGTCAGGAGTTAGTGTAGGCAGTATACCAGCCTGGCCAACAGGCGCTTGTAGCAGGTACCTGGTTTGTACATGTCCTTCAAATATTCGTTTTACATATCGACACACCTTTAAACGTCAAACTCCACTCACCTTGCATTACACTCAGGTTTGACACTTTTTTAAATTTATTGAGGCTCTTTGTCCCGGAACGTCTTTAAAAGGAGACTTTTCCATGCAGTTTATTTCACTATTTGTTTTGGCGGTGCTGGCTTTTTTTAGCACAGCTCAGGCTGTTGCGGCTGAAAGATTGTATATCTATACCGAAAATTTCCCGCCTTATAACATGAGTACCAACGGCCGTGCGTTTGAACACAGTGCTGACAAGATTGATGGTATTTGTACGGAAAGGGCTAAAGCGGTTCTGGATCAATCTGGCCACGATTACAGGGTAAAGCTGCGCAACTGGAACTATGGCTATAACCGAGCCTTGTCCAAAGCTAATCACGGTATTTTCTGCACGACATATACGGAAGAGCGGGCACCGCAGTTTAAGTGGGTGGGGCCGCTGGCACAGAACCTGTGGACCATATTCGCACCGCCTGGAAGCACGTTTGAAATGGACAAGCTCGAAGATGCCAAAGGCAAATCCATTGGTGGCTATCGCAACGATGTCCGGAGCGAATACCTTTTAGAGCGTGGTTATGAGGTGTCTGTGATCGAAAGTGACGATCTCAACCCGAAACGCTTGGCACTGGGCCAGATTGATTTATGGATTGCAGAACGTCTCGGAGGGCCATACCTTGCTTCCCAACAAGATATTGAAGGACTGGTTCCGGTGTTTTCGTTCAACGATGTTGATCTGTACCTGGCGATGAGCCCGGATACGCCCGATGAAGTCATTGAAGATCTTAATAACGCGCTCAAGGCCGTTAAAGCCAATGGCACCTTTGATGCCATTGGGACCAAGTACGGTCTTTAATCACTAGAAGCATGATAAAAAAACCCGGGTAGAAACTACCCGGGACAAAAAATCACCGGAAATCTTACCCGGTGAAGGCCATATCATCTGCACTTATTTGCATCAGGTTTTTACTGGGGCTCAGCATACTGCTTGCGTGAGCTTGGGCCCTGGGCAACAGGCGCTCATAATAAAATTCTGCCGTTGCCAGCTTGGTTTTATAGAAGGCCTCTGAGTCATCGCCCCCGTTATCCAAACGATCTGCCGCTGCCGCAGCCTGTCGCGCCCACATATAGGCCATGGTTACGTAGCCGCTGTACATCAGGAAATCGTAAGAAGCAGAACTGACAACATCGCGATCTTTGCGTGCTGCAAGCATGATTCGCACGGTAAGCAGGTTCCACTGTGCGGTGAGCTTGAGTAGCTCCACCGCAAACGGGCGCAAACGGCGATCCGTTAAGTGCTTACGGGCAAAATTGGCAATCCGGGCCGTGAAGTCACGAACTGCGCCACCCTTGGTTGTTAACAGTACCTTACGGCCAAGAAGATCCAATGCCTGAATACCTGTGGTGCCTTCATAGAGTGTGGCAATCCGGGTATCGCGCGCGATCTGCTCCATACCGTGTTCACGAATGTAACCGTGCCCACCAAAGACCTGCATGCCAAGGTTAGCTGCCTCATTACCCAGTTCGGTAAGAAAGCCTTTCAGAATTGGGGTCAGGAAGCCGAGTTTGTCATCGTATTTAGCTGCTTTTTCAGCATCACCGGCGGCGTGGCCTTCAACCATATGGTCGGCCAGGCGGGCGGCGTCATAGAGCATGGCGCGACCACCCTCTGCGATGGCTTTCTGGGTGAGCAGCATGCGGCGTACATCGGCGTGGTGAATCAGGCTGTCTGCCACATGTTCGGGGTCTTTTTTACCAGAGAGCGCACGCATGGAGCGGCGTTCTTTGGCGTATTCCAGAGCCCATTGGTACGAAAGCTCAGCCGGCCCAACCCCCTGAATGGCGGTACCGATCCGAGCCGTGTTCATAAAGGTGAACATGCACTCCAGGCCTTCGCTCTCTGGGCCAATCAAATAACCGGTGGCATCGTCAAAATTCATGACGCAGGTCGCAGAGGCCTTGATGCCCATTTTCTTTTCCAGGCTGCCACAAACCACTGCGTTGCGCTCACCTACGCTGCCGTCAGCGCCGGGCACAAACTTGGCACAATGAACAGGCTGATGCCCCGGGTGCCTTTGGGTGCGCCTGGTAAGCGCGCCAGAACAATGTGGATAATGTTCTCGGTAAGATCGTGGTCACCAGAAGAGATAAAAATCTTGGTGCCGGTAACCTTATAGCTACCATCATCCTGCGGTTCGGCCCTGGTCTTTACCTGGCCCAGGTCCGTGCCGCACTGGGGCTCGGTCAGGCACATGGTGCCAGCCCAGCGGCCTTCAGTCATGGGCAGTAGGTACGTGTCTTTCTGGGCGTCGGTACCGTGCAAAAAGATGGTGTTCATTGCACCCATGGACAAGCCCGGGTACATGGAGAACGACCAGTTTGCCGTACCCATCATTTCCTGCTTCAGCAGGCCCATGGAGGCAGGCAGGCCCTGACCGCCATATTCTTCCGGTGCAGAAAGCCCTTGCCAGCCACCCATCACGTATTGGTTATAGGCTTCTTTATAGCCTTTCGGGGTTGTTACTTCGCCATCTACCAGCGAACAACCCTCTTCGTCGCCTGGCTGGTAGAGCGGGCTTAGCTGTTCTTCACAGAAGCGACTGCACTCGGTAAGGATAGCGTCCACGATATCTGGAGTTGCGTTTTCTCCGCTGGCCAGTGAAGTGTAGTGTTTCGGGTAATCAAACACTTCATTGAGCAGAAACTTCATGTCACGCAAGGGCGCCTTGTATACCGGCATACTCAATCCTCTGTACTTGTCTGAAAAATCTGTAGGCGGGCGTTTTTCACCGCAAAGTTGCATGCTGTTTTACGGCATTCCGATTAGGGTTCCATTGACGAAAAGCGCTCATGACGGTGTCAATAAAGACAGTCAGAGGGTTTTGCCTTCACCATTTGCTGATCGAAGAGCTTTCTTCGGGCGTATTCAAATAACAAGATTGAATCGTGAATTTTATGGCACCTCTGAATACAGAAACCCTGTGGAGAGCTTTATGGATAGTGTAAAAAACATGCAAAACCTGTGTTCTGTGATTTCCAAAGCTGGCTGGCGCTCTATACTCGTGCTTGTATCGGTAATAGCGCTGTTGAGTGGCTGTTCCGGGCAAGCACTGACAGACTACGCAGAACGCGGCCCCAAGCTGGTTCCTGAGCAGTTTTTTAGTGGTGAACTTAGTGCTCGTGGCGTGGTCAAGGACATGTCCGGAGAAGTGATTCGCACGTTTGACGCAGATATCTCTGCATCTTGGGACAGCGCCGGAGTGGGCACACTGGACGAAGAATTTCGCTTTGATGATGGCGAAGTGCAAACCCGGCTCTGGACGCTAACGCCATCGGATACCGCCGACAGTTACCACGCCAATGCTGGCGATGTGGTAGAGCCGGGAACCATGCGTTGGAGCGGTAATGCCATTCATATGAATTATCTACTTAGGGTTGCCTACGGCGATGGAACCCTGGATGTGCGAATGGACGACTGGATGTACCTGGTAACACCCGACACGCTCATCAATCAGACCACCATGAGTAAATGGGGCGTTGATGTCGGGGAACTGGTTTTGGTTATCCAGAAACAATAACGAATATCTGACCAAATCTTACGGGCACTGGAAGATCTATGTGGAAGCAATGGCTGATCGGACTGACACTGGTTGTTGTCGCAGTAGTGGCAGCGTTTACCTATCGTGCAATGGACAGTGACACGGCCGCAAAAAGTGATCGTGAACGGCCTGCCAGTGTCGTTAATACACGGATGCCCGAATTGGATACCGTGCGCGATATGGTCACGGCAGTTGGCAGCTTAGATGCGCTGAACTCAGTGGATCTGACCACTGAAATCAGTGGACGTGCGGTAGCACTGAACCTTAAAACGGGTAACCGGGTCGAGCAGGGCGATGTGCTTTTACGACTTGATGACCGCCAGGCGAGAGCCGATTTCAAGGTAATTGAGGCTCAGTTAGCTGATGCGCGCCGGCAGTTGGATCGCGCCCAGAGTCTCCGATCCAACAACAGTGTTTCCCAGTCTCAGGTGGATGAACTGCGCACAGCTGTCGATGTTGGAGAGGCTCAACGCCAGGCAGCCCAAGTGCGCCTGGAAAACCATCGGATTGAAGCACCTTTTGCAGGTGTTATCGGGCTGAGTGATATCAGCATCGGCGCCTATGTTACTGCCGGTACGACCATTGCCACACTCGATAACACGGAGCGCATGGAGCTTAACTTTGCGGTTCCCGAACGGTTTTTGGGGCAGATTAATCTGGGGCAACAGGTGCTTGGCACTTCACCAGCTTTCCCTGATATCGAGTTTTCCGGAGAGCTTACTGAGCTGGGCGCCCGCATTAACGTACTTAGCCGAACTCTTCCCGTGCGGGCACTGCTCGATAATCCCGATGGCAAGCTGCGCCCCGGGCAGTTTATCTCAGCAGCGTTGACCCTGCGGGAGCGGCAAGCATTGGTGATTCCTGAGCAGGCGGTGATGATGCGCGGCGATGAAAAATATGTGTTTGTTGCCGAGGATGGTGTCGCGCGACGTATTTCCGTGGTTCTCGGCTCAAGAATGCCCGGTACCGTGGAGGTGGCTGAAGGCCTGACTCGGGACGATGCCGTGATTGTTACCGGGCAGGACCGTCTCAGCAGTGGTAACCGCATCCGGGTAGAAGATAAGGACAATGCCATACCGGATAACCGCTTTGCCCAGTCCACGGGTTCCTGACCGTGATTCTTTCTGATATTTCCATAAAGCGCCCCGTTTTTGCAACGGTTCTCAGTTTGCTGATTGTTGTGTTTGGTCTGGCTGCTCTGCTTGGCCTGCCGGTGCGTGAGTACCCGGACATTGATCCGCCGATAGTGTCTATTTCTACCAACTACACAGGCGCAGCAGCAGAAGTTGTAGATACGCAGATCACACAGGTGATCGAAGGGGCGATCAGCGGAATTGAAGGTATTCGATCTATCGACTCGTCTACCGAGCAGGGCGAATCCCGAACCAGCATAGAGTTTTCCACATCCCGGGATGTGGATATCGCAGCCAATGACGTTCGCGATGCCGTTTCCCGGGTTGCTAACGAACTTCCCGATGAAGCGGATCCGCCGGTAGTCAGTAAGGCGAATTCTGATGCCCGTCCCATGATGTGGGTAACCCTGCAAAGTGATGTCTGGGACGCGGCTGAGCTGAGCGACTTTGCAGATCGGGTTCTGGCGGATCGGTTGTCCGTTCTGGATGGGGTCGCAGACATACGTATTGGCGGTGAGCGACGTTATGCGATTCGGGTTTGGCTCGACAGAGAAAGGCTGGCGGCCAGAAACATCACGGTGGCTGAGGTGGAAAGAGCCCTGCGCTCCAACAATGTGGAGTTGCCGGCAGGTTCAATCGACTCTTCCACCAGAAACTTTACAGTTCGGGCGGAAGGCCGGCTAACTTCAGTCGAAGAGTTTCGCAATCTGGTCATCCGCAGAGATAACAATGACTTGCTGCGCCTGGGCGAGGTTTCCAACGTTCAGATGGGAGTAGAATCCGACGTAGGCCGTCTTCGTGCCAACGGCAAAACAGCCATCGGTATGGGGATAATCCGCCAGTCTAAAGCCAATACAGTTGCGGTGTCTGATGGCGTTCAGGCAGAGCTGAAGAACATTCGTGAAACCCTGCCACCGGAAGTCACGATCGCTGAAAGCTATGACGAATCCATTTTTATCCGGGCTTCAATCAAGGAAGTGGTCATAACGCTTGCGATTGCCGTGTCTTTGGTGATTCTCGTGATTTTCCTTTTTCTACGCTCCTGGCGGGCCACCCTGATCCCAGCCGTGACTATTCCGGTCTCGGTTATTGGTGCTTTTATCGGTTTGGGTTTTCTGGGCTTTTCGATCAACGTATTGACGCTGTTGGCGGTGATTCTGGCCATTGGATTGGTTGTCGACGATGCCATCGTCATGCTGGAAAACATCCAGCGCCGAATAGACGAGGGTGAGCCGCCGTTGTTGGCCTCATATCGCGGCGCCAAACAAGTCGCTTTCGCCGTTATTGCCACGACGTTGACGCTGGTGGCGGTGTTTGTGCCCATTTCGTTCATGGGGGGCAATATTGGCCGTTTGTTTGCAGAATTTGGCTTTACGCTCGCGGCCGCCGTGGTGGTGTCCAGTCTGGTCGCGCTTACATTGGCACCCATGCTGTGTTCGAAATGGCTTAGGCATAGCCCGGAAACGTTAGAGGGGCATCGCCTGTGGGCGGCCAGCGAAAACGTTTTGAACGGCTTGACCAGTGGATACCAACGGCTATTGCGCTTCTCGCTGAATCAGCCCGGTTTATTGATAGGCCTTGGCGTTGTGGGGTTGATTGTTGCCGTCGTGATTTACCCCAAGCTGCCTCAGGAGCTTGCGCCTACGGAAGACCGTGGCGTTATTATCATGCCTGTCAGTGCGCCCCGGGGAGCGACCGTGGAGTTCACGGATCATTACGTACGTAAAGCAGAGGCGCAGCTGTTGCCTTATCTTGAGTCCGGCGCCGCGGATCGCCTGCTCTCCATCGTCGGGTTCCGGAACGAAGAAGATAATGCCTTCATGATCATGGGGTTGGCGCCCTGGGAAGAGAGGGACATCAAGCAACAACAGATCACCAACGAACTGCGAGGCAAACTAAGCCAGGTTGCGGTGTCCGGGTTGTACCGGTGAATCCTCCGGGGTTGGGGCAAAGAGGATTCAGCCAGCCTGTGGAATTTGTCATCGCCGGCCCGGATTACGCATCGGTTCAGGCCTGGAGTAAGGAAATTGTTGAACGGGCCAAGGAAAACCCGGATCTACTGAATCTGGAAACCGACTTTGAGCTAACCCGCCCGGAACTGCGCCTGACCATTGATCGAGAGCGTGCAGCAGATCTGGATATAACGGTTGAGGACGTAGGCCTGACCCTGCAAACCATGCTTGCGTCCCGGCAGGTAACAACGTATCTCGATCGTGGTCGCGAGTACGATGTGATCGTGCAGGCGGCCGATGCTGACCGTGCCACACCGGCCGACCTGGGGCAGATTTTTCTGCGACCACGAGAGGGCGGTGCTCTCATTCCCCTTCAAGCATTAGTATCCGTTGAAGAAGTTGGCGCCAATCCGGATTTACGGCGGATCGACCGCCTTCCGGCTGTGGTAATAAGCGCTTCTCTGGCCGATGGCTATGACCTTGGCTCTGCCCTGACGTATCTGAACAACTTATCTGTGGATAATCTGCCACCGGAGGCGCGGGTTAGTTATCGGGGTTTGTCCCGGGAATTCCAGGAGTCTTCCTCTGCTATTTACGTTACCTTCGGGCTGGCTTTTATTATTGTGTTCCTGGTACTGGCGGCCCAGTTTGAAAGCTGGATTCACCCGCTGATCATTATGTTGCCAGTGCCCCTGGCCTTAACCGGCGCATTAATGGCCCTTTGGTGGGCTGGCATTAGCCTGAACATATACAGCCAGATCGGAATCATCATGCTGCTGGGGCTTATGTCGAAAAACGGTATATTGATTGTGGAATTTGCTAACCAGTTGAGGGATGAAGGTTACGCCGTGAAGGATGCAATCCTGGCAGGCGCGTCCTTACGTTTCCGGCCGGTACTGATGACCACTATATCCACGGTCTTTGGTGCGGTGCCTTTGGTTATCGCCACCGGCGCGGGTGCCGAGAGCAGGGCGGCTATTGGTATGGTAATTCTGGGCGGGCTGATTTTTGCGACCACCCTTACGCTGTTTATCATACCAGTGCTCTATAACCTGCTTGCCGGATTTGCCAAATCGGCCAATGCCATTGAACATGAGCTGGAACGTCAGGCATCTTTGCCCGACGCCAGCTAGCCAGACTATTGAGAGGTCTGGCGTAACCAACAATCCGGATGTTTCATGGCCAAACACAGTCAGTTCCGTTTACTGGGGCAGCGGCGTTTCTTGCCGTTTTATCTCACCCAGTTTTCCGGTGCGTTCAATGACAACCTCTATAAAAATGCGCTGTTGCTGCTAATTGCCTATCAGACTACCGGTCTGTTCGGACTTTCAGTGAACACGGTGATTAACTTGGCTGCCTTCTTGTTTATCCTGCCGTTTTTCCTGTTTTCCGGCATTGCCGGGCAGATGGCCGACTACTATGAAAAAGCTGCGATCATTCGCAAAGTAAAGCTCGCAGAGATAGGCATCATGGCGATTGCTGCTTTGGCGTTGTGGCTTGGCTGGTACGAAGGGCTGCTGGTGTTGCTGTTTCTTATGGGCACCCAGTCTACGTTCTTCGGGCCGGTGAAGTACGCCATTCTGCCGCAAGTGCTTGGCGAGGATGAGCTCGTAGGCGGCAATGGCTTGGTAAGCATGGGTACCTTTGTGGCCATTTTGCTCGGCACCATTGCGGCGGGCTTGCTGATGGGCCTTGAGGCGGCAGCAAAACTTACGGCTGTGGGCGTTCTGGTAATGGCGGTTCTGGGTTACGTGGCTGCGCGACAGGTGCCAGAAACCGGCACAGCCAGTAACCGGTTGGCGGTGCGCTTTCGGCCGGTTCGTGAAACCTGGCTCCTGATGGGCGTGGCTGCCGAACGCAAGCCGGTGTTGTGGGCGATTCTGGCTATTTCCTGGTTCTGGTTTCTTGGCGCGGCCTATCTCACTCAGTTTCCCAACTTTGCCCAAAGCAATCTCCAGGGTGACGAAACCGTGGTTACCCTGTTGTTGTCCATGTTTATTGTGGGTATCTCGATTGGCTCCATGATGTGCGAACGCCTCACCCGGCATCGCATCACTCTGGCGCCCGTGCCTTGGGGCGCCCTTGGACTGACCCTGCTAGGGGTGGATCTGTTCTTTGCGGTACCTGTCAGCCCCGAATCCTCTACGTGGTGGACGTTAATAACAGACCCGGTTTACATCCGTGTACTGATTGATTTGGTAGGCATTGGCGTTTGCGGTGGGCTGTTCATTGTGCCTCTTTACGCGTTTATTCAGCACGAAACCCCACAACTCAAGCGGGCGCGAATCATCGCTGCATTGAATGTGATTAACGCGTTGTTCATGGTGGTGAGTGCGATTACTGGGATTGTTGTACTTGGGCTTATGGGCGTGAGTATTCCGGGATTCTTTCTGCTGTTGTCTCTGGTCAACGGGTTTGTGCTGATAGCGGTGTGGCGCTTGCGTTGGAGGGTAGGGTCAGAATCTGTGGATAATTAGTTGGATAAACTGCGGACAAGCTCTGGATGAATTTTAGTTATTATAATTAAAACAGTAACTTGACTGTCAATATAGGGCACTTGATAAGCGGCAGTTTTTGTGGATAACTTTATTGACAACTTTTGTGAGAAGAGGCCCTCAAGCCTATGAAAATCCGATAAATTCGGGTTTGTAAAACAGGAAAACTAATGGGGAGCATTCGATTTCCCCGGTATTTGGTACTCCGTTGCTGTTGTGTGTATAGATTTCTGGTTAAAAATTGCACATTCTGACTGCAATTTCCCGAGTGAAACGTTATACTCCCCGCCCTGTTTTTATCCCCCGATTTCCGAGGTGAGCTGTGGATTTTCCAACCCGTTTCGATGTCATTGTCATTGGTGGCGGCCATGCCGGTACCGAAGCTGCGCTTGCGGCGGCGCGCATGGGTTCGCAAACCCTGCTGCTGACCCACAATATCGAAACTCTGGGCCAGATGTCCTGCAACCCGGCTATTGGTGGCATTGGCAAGAGCCACTTGGTTAAGGAAATTGACGCCCTTGGCGGAGCCATGGCACAGGCCACGGATTTGGCTGGTATCCAGTTCCGTGTGCTCAACAGCCGAAAAGGTCCAGCAGTTCGAGCCACCCGTGCCCAGGCTGACCGGGTTCTGTACAAGGCGGCGATTCGTCACACTCTGGAAAACCAGCCCAATCTCACCTTATTTCAGCAAGCTGCGGACGATCTGATTGTAGAAAATGATCGGGTTACCGGCGTTGTGTCTCAGACCGGCATCCGGTTCAACGCTAAAACCGTGGTACTGACAACCGGCACCTTCCTGGGTGGCGTTATCCACATTGGGATGCAGCAGCATTCCGGCGGTCGAGCCGGTGATGCGCCTGCCAATGCGTTGGCTCAACGGTTACGGGAGCTGCCTTTTAATGTTGGCCGGCTGAAAACCGGCACGCCGCCGCGTATTGATGCCCGCAGTGTCGATTTTTCGGTGATGCAGAAGCAATGGGGCGACAGCCCGGCGCCGGTTATGTCATTTGTTGGTAGCCGGGACCAGCACCCGGAGCAGGTTTGTTGCTACATAACCCGCACCAACGAGCAGACTCACGATATTATTCGCAGTGGTTTTGATCGCTCCCCCATGTTTGCCGGCAATATTGAAGGTATTGGGCCGCGCTACTGCCCATCCATTGAAGACAAGGTCAGCCGTTTTGCTGACAAGGACTCCCATCAAATCTTTGTGGAGCCCGAAGGCTTGACCACCCATGAGCTTTACCCGAATGGCATTTCCACCAGCTTGCCCTTTGATATCCAACTTGCGGCGGTGCGTTCGATTCTGGGTTTTGAAAACGCCCATATCACCCGGCCAGGTTATGCCATTGAATACGACTATTTGAACCCTCAGGATTTGCGCCACACTCTGGAAACCAAGTTTATCCAGGGCCTCTATTTTGCGGGCCAGATTAACGGCACCACCGGTTACGAAGAAGCCGGCGCCCAAGGCTTACTGGCGGGCATTAACGCGGCTCTGCAGGCGCAAGAAAAAAGTGAATGGTACCCGCGCCGTGATGAAGCCTACCTTGGGGTGTTGGTAGACGATCTGATCACCATGGGCACCAGTGAGCCTTACCGTATGTTTACCAGCCGGGCGGAATACCGCCTTATCCTGCGTGAAGACAACGCCGATCTGCGCCTCACAGAAACCGGCCGCAAATTGGGCCTGGTGGATGACGATCGCTGGCAGAAATTTAGCGCTAAGTTTGAGGCCATAACGGCCGAGCGTAAGCGCCTGGAGTCTACCCGTATTCATCCTGCAACCGAAGCAGGCGATCGCGCCAACGGCTTTCTCAAGCAGCCAATGACCCGGGACCACACTCTGGCAGAGCTGCTTCGTCGCCCGGAGATTGTGTACAGTCATATTGCCGACATTGGCGCGGCGCGAGCAGACGATCCTGTTGTGGCAGAGCAGGTCGAAATTGAGATCAAATACGAAGGCTACATTTCGCGCCAGACTGACGAAATTGAACGTTTGCGCCGGAATGAGAACACAGCGCTTCCCATAGATCTGGATTACGATGTGATCGGCGGCCTGTCTAACGAAATCAAACAGAAGCTGAAAGAGGTGCGGCCAGAGACAGTTGCCCAAGCCTCTCGGGTTCAAGGCGTTACGCCGGCGGCGATTTCGCAGGTGTTGGTGCATCTTAAAAAGCGCGAGCTTCTGCGCAAGCAGAGCGCCTGAACGCGGCCATGGCTTATACACACTGGCAGCGCCAGCTCCGGGAAGGGCTGGCCGAGATGCAACTTCCCCTAAGCGAGAGCCAGCAACAACAACTGCTGGCTTTTCTGGCTCTGCTCAACAAATGGAATCGGGCCTACAACCTCACCGCCGTACGCGACGAGGAAGAAATGGTCTCCCGGCAGCTGCTCGACAGTCTCAGTATTGTGCCCTGGATAACCACGGAGCACCTGCTTGATGTGGGAGCAGGCGGTGGTTTGCCTGGTATTCCTTTAGCCATCATTTGGCCTGAAAAGCGCTTCACGCTGCTGGACAGTAACGGCAAAAAGACCCGCTTCCTGCACCAGTGCGTTCTGGAACTTGGCCTGAAAAACGTGGACGTGATTCATGGTCGTGCAGAAGACTGTCAGCCAGAACAAGCATTTAGTCAGATTAGCAGCCGGGCGTTTACCGCTCTGGATAGTATGGTGAACTGGTGTGGCAGTCTGTTGGCACAAGAGGGAAGCTTCCTTGCCATGAAAGGCCAGTATCCGGATGATGAGATAGCTGCCCTTCCTGCCAGCTGGAAGGTATCATCCAGCCATTCCCTTAACGTTCCTGGCGCCAGCGGTGAGAGACACCTGCTGGTTGTGGCTCGGGCAGAAGAAACCCAGTAACCCGCAACTGTATTTGGCAGCTGTATTCAGTAATAAGGAGGCGAGACATGGCGCGCGTGATTGCAGTGACCAATCAGAAGGGCGGTGTGGGCAAAACCACCACCTGCGTCAACCTTGCAGCCTCGCTGGCCGCCACCAAGCGCCGGGTTTTGCTGGTGGATATGGATCCCCAGGGCAATGCCACCATGGGCAGCGGTGTGGATAAAAGTGCTTTGGAGCTTTCCGGCTACGATCTGCTGACCAAGCGCGCATCGGCGGCCCAAGTGATCATTCCGGCGGAAGCTGCCGGCTTTGATATCATGCCCTCCAATGGCGACCTGACCGCTGCCGAAGTGGAATTAATGAATGAGATCGGCCGGGAGCACCGGCTCAGGCTTGCCATCAACGGCGTTCGTGATAACTACGACTACATTCTGATCGATTGCCCGCCTTCCCTCAGCTTGCTAACCGTGAATGCGCTCTCTGCGGCAGACTCTGTGCTTATCCCCATGCAGTGTGAGTACTATGCACTGGAGGGCCTGGCCGCATTGATGAATACCGTGGAGCAGATCAAGGAAACGGTTAACCCCAACCTTGAGATAGAAGGCATTCTCAGAACCATGTATGACCCACGGAACAGCCTCACCCTGGATGTATCCGGGCAGCTGAATGAATATTTTGGTGACAAGGTCTACCGTGCAGTGATTCCTCGCAACGTGCGCCTTGCTGAAGCACCCAGTTATGGTATGCCGGCCTTAAAGTACGACAAAGCGTCTAAGGGAGCTATCGCCTATCTGGCTTTGGCAGGCGAAATGGTGCGTCGCCATGGGGCAAAAAAGACATCGCCTCAGGTTGCGGTGTAACATACCCCCTCGTTATTTTTTAAAGATGCACAACGACCATCAACGGGAAGAATGACTGATACCATGGCGGCGAAGAAACGAGGATTGGGCGAGCGCGGGCTAGGAGCCTTGCTGGCCGGTTCCAGGGTTAACCTGGATCAGGAACTGAAAGACCACGACGGTGAGTTGCGACAGGTTCCCATCGATCTGATCCAGCGCGGCCGTTTTCAGCCACGTCGCGACATGGACCCTGCTGCTCTGCAGGAACTGGCCGATTCCATTCGTCAGCAAGGCGTGATGCAGCCCGTTGTGGTTCGCCCTATTGCTGAAGGCCGCTATGAGCTGATTGCCGGCGAGCGCCGCTGGCGCGCCACCCAGATGGCGGACCTGGACAGCATACCGGCCATCATCCGGGATGTTCCCGACGAAGCCGCCATTGCCATGGCGCTGATTGAGAACATTCAGCGAGAAAATCTCAACCCCATTGAAGAAGCGTTTGCCCTCCAGCGTCTGCAGGAAGAGTTTGGTTTGACTCAGGCTCAGGTGGCCGAAGCTGTGGGTAAATCCCGCACGACCATCACCAACCTTTTGCGCTTGATTGGCTTAACCGAAGATGTGCGATTAATGCTGGAGCACGGCGATCTGGAAATGGGCCACGGCCGTGCCATGTTAACTCTGTCGCCCGAACAGCAGATGCAGGTGGCGAAACAGGTTGTTGCAAAGTCCCTGTCGGTTCGACAGACCGAAGCTCTTGTGCGCCGGGTTCAGCAAGAGACAGCTACCGGAAAGCCCACAGCATCAGGCGCTATCGATCCCAATATACGTGCCCTACAGGACGATCTTGCCGAGCGTTTGGGGGCAAAAGTCTCTATTGCCCACGGCCAGCGGGGCAAGGGAAAACTGGTGATCGAGTACAGCTCGCTGGACGAGTTGGACGGTATTCTGGGCCATATCCGTTAAATGTAAATAAAATCAGCATATAGTTCGAAAGAACAATAACCACCAGATGTCGTGACCGTAACGGGCGCCAGCCACAAATTGTGTGATAAACCACGGTCACTGTTCCCAGTCTGATGAAATTTCAGCCAGGTTTCGTGTGAAGCCTGGTTGAACAACAGGTGCTTAAAACATATAATTTCGCGCGATTGGAATGATGGCAATGATATGAAATCTCGGCAATCTCGAATCACCACGT
>NZ_MBPP01000071.1 GCF_001858325.1 Marinobacter sp. AC-23 | reverse complement strand
ATAGCCACCGCATGTCGGTAGTGGAGCCCGTGTTCGGCAACATCGGCACGAACAAAAGACTGAATCGCTTCAGCTTGCGAGGCAAAAAGAAGGTGCAGGGTCAGTGGCAATTGTATTGCCTGGTGCACAACATTGAGAAACTGGCGAACTACGGGCAGTTAGCGGCATGATAGCTGGGCTATGGTACAGCCGTGAACAGTCCTCAGAGGGCTAGATGAGCAGCGTTGGGGGTTAAATGTAACTAGCGCTCCAGTGTTGCTGAGAAAATAACGAACTTGCTCCAGTTGATCGCAAGTGATGTAAAAACAACAAAGCGGCTCTGGATCAGGCTCTGTGAAGGGTTTTTCTACAGCCTCGTTATATCTAAAGGGAGTTCGTACGAATGGCATGGTATTGGTGGGTAATATTGGTGGTGGCTGGGTTTTTCGTGCTGGCTTACTATCAAGAGAAAATGAGAAGAGAGCGTCTTATGGAGAAATATGGTGACGCTGAGCTTGTTGATCGACTGATGAAGAAAATGTTTTGGCAAGGTCAGTCCGAAGAGCAGCTCATGGATTCGCTTGGAAAGCCTATGGATATTGATCAGAAGGTGCTAAAAACCAAAACCAAGGAAGTATGGAAATATAATAAAACAGGAAAAGGCCGTTACTCACTGAGAGTTACCTTGGAGAATGGCGAGGTCATCGGTTGGGACCAAAAATAATATAACAAGGCCAGGCACGGCGACGCCTTTTTCGTTGCGGCTTCGCCTCCACTACAAAGCCGCGCATGCTGGCAGCGTTATCACACAAGGAGGTGCATTTATGAAGAACACGGGTAGCTGTCTCTGCGGAGGCATTCAATACGAAATCAACGGTCCGCTGACCGATGTCCTGAACTGTCATTGCTCAATGTGCCGGAAGCTGCATGCCTCCGCATTCAGAACCCGCGCTAAGGTGCAATCTTCTGACTGGCACACCGTCAAAGGTCAGGAGTTGATGAAGTTCTACGAATCTTCTCCGGGTGAGCACAAGGGCTTTTGCTCAAACTGCGGTTCTAGCCTCTACACAAAATTCGACGCAAATCCCGAGATCTATGGCTTTCCACTCGGAACACTGGATACCGACCCGGGAGTAAAAGCAGGGCGCCACGTATTTGTGGGCAACAAGGCTCCCTGGTTCGAGATTACGGACGATCTGCCTCAGAATGCGGAGTATGACTGAGACAGTGATAACAAGCCGCGTAAGGCGGACGGCTTTCAGCCGCCGCTTCGCTCAGCGTTAAATTTTTAGGAGACCGAGAAATGCGAGCAGCAATTATTCCGATGCTTCTCCTATTAGCTTCTTCAAATGCAAGTTCGGGACCTAATAAAACGGTTTCCTACCTCATGAATGAACCGTTGACGATGTTCGAGTGGGGTTTATACAAAGTTAAAGATGAAATTTTCTCTATCGAGTTTGAGGATCTTGACCTGACTTTTAGAAATCTGGCCGGGGTTGAGTATGACTGGGAAGGGAACCGTATAAATCTGAGTCTCACGATTTACCCAGAATATGCATTCTTCAAGAAGGTCGGGGGAAAAAAGATATGCAAATTGGCTTTGCAGAAAGTAAAAAGCCGTTTTGGGTACGGAGTTGAAGCCAAATACCGAGAATTATTTGGGATAAACACTTATTTCGAACATAAAGGCTTTACGAATAAGAGTAAGCCTGAGTCACTTGCTGAAGACCTTGAGAATATTACAAAAATCATGATAAATGTATATTCAAGTGAATCCAATCGCCCTATGTTTAAAAAAATGGCAACGTGCTCCAGCATGTTACTTGAGGACGATGTTTATTTCTTAGAGGAAGCGGATTTATAAATTTAACAAGTCATTCCAGTTCGTTCCGGCCCTTCGGGCCTCCACCGGACAGCCTTGACTCCGCTTCGCTCCGTCAAGGCTGCCGCTGAATTCAGCGTCATGTGGTACGGAGACCTCAAAGTGTTCGAAAAGTTATTCGATGTTTTTTCAAGACGTGAGCAGAATCTCCCGAATGTGGCGATCAAACCGCTAACGAGGGAGTTTCGGAATCGGGTCTTGATGTTGCTGCGCGATACTCTTCAAAATCAATTTTATGCATTCTTGGTTGGGCTGCACCAGAAGGCTGCATACCTCTATGGCAAATTTGGCTCTCTGAAGCATCCACTCATTCATCGCCGGAAGATGACCTTCTAAATTTCTTAGGCACTTGTAGTGATGAGCATTTTCTTGACTTGATTGAGTTAATCTTTCGGTCAGACCTTCCTGGTATTAAGTGGCCGGATAATACACTGATTCAGGGTATCAACGATTTCTTCCGTATTGACGCACTTCCTTACCATCTGACCGGATACTCAATTGAAGAAACTGAATCATCCTTCCACGGCGCTCCGTCTGTGGCGATTCGGATTGCGGAATTCCCTCAAATCATTCGCAAGGATAGCGAGGTAGTGCATCAAAATGCGATGGAGCCCACGCTCATGCTGTTGAGTGCGCCAGAGTTCAAACATGCAAACGACGAGTTTTTGAAGGCGCTAGAAGACCATCGAAAGAAAGATCATCGGGATTGCCTCGCTAAATGTGGCAGCGCATTCGAAAGTGTAATGAAGGTTCTCTGC
>NZ_MBPP01000070.1 GCF_001858325.1 Marinobacter sp. AC-23 | reverse complement strand
CTTACCACCCCGCTTGATCTTACGAGTCATGGTACGACGTGCGGCTTCAATCTGACGGGCAGTTATACGCCCGCGACTGGTCGCCTTCAATCCGTATTCACCGAAGCTCACCTTGTTAGCGCGGTGAGCAAGACCAGTGTTACGGCCTTTCATTACCTTGCGAAATTTGGTGCGTTTTGGTTGCAGCATAAGAGTGCCCCTTTACTTAGAACCTTTTTTCCCAGAGGCTTTCTTGTCAGCACGGACTTGCTCCATACCACCAAGAATCTCACCTTTGAAGATCCATACCTTGACGCCGATTACGCCGTAAGTGGTATGCGCTTCGTAGGTTGCGTAATCAATATCTGCACGCAATGTGTGCAGCGGAACACGACCTTCGCGATACCACTCGGAACGGGCAATTTCAGCTCCCCCGAGACGACCGCCAACCTGAATCTTGATACCCTTGGCTCCCTGGCGCATGGCGTTCTGAACCGCGCGCTTCATAGCACGACGGAACATCACACGACGCTCCAGCTGGCCGGCAACGTTTTGCGCTACCAGGCGGGCATCCAAATCCGGCTTGCGGACTTCTTCAATGTTGATGTGGACGGGCACGCCCATCATTGCGCCGACTTCACGACGCAGACGATCAACATCTTCACCCTTCTTACCGATAACAATACCGGGGCGGGCAGTATGAATCGTGATACGGGCGTTCTGAGCAGGGCGCTCGATCACAATCTTGCTGACAGACGCCTTTACCAGACGCTTGTCAAGAAATTCGCGAACCTGAATGTCGTTCAGCAGGTTTTTTGCGTATTCCTTTTTATCGGCATACCAGACTGAGTTGTGCTCTTTAATCACACCCAGGCGGAAGCGATCGGATTTACTTTATGACCCATCTGAGCATCTCCTACTTGTCGGCGACCTTGACGGTGATATGGCAGGTGCGCTTCATAATTCTATCAGCGCGCCCCTTGGCTCGAGCTTTGATCCGCTTGAGCGTCGGGCCTTCATCCACCATCACAGTGGAAACCCGCAATTCGTCAACGTCCAGACCTTCGTTATGCTCAGCGTTAGCAATGGCTGACTCAAGAGCTTTCTTGATAATCACCGCTGCTTTCTTCGGGCTGAAAGTCAGAATGTTCAGGGCGTCCTCAACAGCCTTGCCGCGGACCTGGTCGGCGACAAGACGTGCTTTCTGAGCTGAGAGGCGAGCGCCTTATACTTGGCTGCTACTTCCATTTCTATTCCCCTCACAATCAGCGTTTAGCTTTCTTGTCGGCCGCATGGCCACGATAAGTACGCGTTGCCGCGAACTCACCCAGTTTATGCCCGACCATATCTTCGGTGACATAAACCGGCACGTGCTGCTTGCCGTTGTGGACTGCAATGGTCAGGCCTACGAACTCTGGGAAGATCGTCGAACGACGCGACCAGGTTTTGATCGGTCGCTTGTCGTTTACTTCCAGAGCTGCCTCGACCTTCTTCAACAGATGCAGGTCTATAAAAGGACCTTTCTTTAAAGAACGTGGCACAGCATTTACCTCTATGTAGTCGTTTACTTGGCTGAACGACGACGCACTATCATTTTATCAGTACGCTTGTTCTTACGAGTCTTATGCCCTTTGGTCGGAACACCCCACGGAGTAACCGGGTGACGTCCGCCAGAGGTACGCCCTTCACCACCACCATGCGGGTGGTCAACTGGGTTCATAGCAACACCACGTACTGTTGGACGCTTGCCACGCCAACGTGATGCACCCGCTTTGCCAAGCCGCTTGAGACTATGCTCACTGTTGGATACTTCACCCAACGTGGCACGACAGTCTACAAGCACCTTACGCATTTCACCTGAACGCAGGCGGATAGTCGCATAAGCGCCTTCCCGAGCAACCAGCTGTACGGATGCGCCCGCAGAGCGAGCCAGCTGTGCACCTTTGCCAGGTTTGAGCTCAACGCAATGAATCACAGAACCCACTGGGATATTCCGCAGCGGCAATGTGCTTCCCACCTTAATAGGCGCGTCGATTCCTGAGCGCACAGGCTCGCCAATCTGCATACCTTTGGGAGCGATAATGTAACGGCGCTCGCCATCGGCATACTTGATCAGCGCAATGTGCGCAGTGCGGTTAGGATCATATTCAATGCGCTCAATTGTCGCAGGAATACCATCCTTAGTCCGCTTAAAATCAATAATACGGTAGTGTTGTTTATGTCCACCACCAACATGACGGGTTGTAATGCGACCTGCGTTATTACGGCCACCCGACTTGCTTTGAGATTCGACCAACGGTTCGTAAGGGCGCCCTTTGTGCAAATCCGGGTTGTAAAGCTTTACAACGTGACGGCGTCCGGCAGATGTTGGTTTGGTTTTGACGATCGGCATATTACGACCCCTTTACCTTATTCCACATCCAGAAAATCGATGTCCTGACCTTCAGCCAGCTTTACGTAAGCCTTACGAATGTCATTACGCTTGCCGAACCCGCGGGCGGTACGCTTAAGCTTGCCCTTACGATTCAGAACCTGAACACCTTCTACGGTGACGTTGAACAGTTGCTCAACAGCCTTTTTGATCTCCGGCTTAGTCGCATCCGGGGCTACCCGAAATACTACCTGACCATGCTCGGCTATCAGAGAGGCTTTCTCCGATACGTGAGGCCCAAGAAGGACCTTATAAATACGTTCCTGATTCATCCCAGCATCTCCTCGATCTTCTTCAGAGCGGGAACAGTAACCACGACCTTCTCGAAGGCAACCAGACTAACCGGATCCAAGCCAGCAACATCACGCACATCGACGTGAGGAACGTTGCGAGAAGCCAAGTGCAGGTTCTGCTCGACGCTTTCAGTCAGAATAAGGGCATTTGAAAGCCCCATATCTGCCATCTTAGAAGTGAAGGCCTTGGTTTTTGGCGTGTCGATTTCAAAATCGTCAACCAGAACCAAGCGCTCTTGACGAACCAGTTCAGAGAAAATGGAGCACATCGCAGCGCGGTACATCTTACGGTTAACTTTTTGCTCAAAACCACGAGGCTTCGCAGCAAAAGTAACACCACCGGAACGCCAGATCGGGCTTCGAATGGTACCCGCACGTGCGCGGCCTGTACCCTTCTGACGCCATGGCTTCTTACCACCACCTCTGACTTCTGAACGGGTCTTCTGAGCCTTGGTACCCTGACGGCCGGCTGCCATATATGCAGTAACCACCTGGTGAACCAGCGACTCGTTAAAATCTTTGGCAAATGCAGCGTCGGAAACAGAGATTCCCTTGCCACTACCTGTAATAGTCAATTCCATCGAACCGCTCCTCAGGCTTTAAGTGCAGGCTTGATGACAACATCACCGCCAGTTGCGCCAGGTACGGCACCACTAATCAGCAGGAGGTTGCGCTCGGCGTCGACACGGACAACTTTAAGGTTCTGCACGGTTACTTGTGCATTACCCATCTGGCCCGCCATCTTTTTGCCCTTGAATACCTTGCCCGGAGTCTGGTTCTGACCAATAGAACCCGGAGCACGATGCGAAAGGGAGTTACCATGCGTTGCATCTTGCATGGCGAAGTTCCAGCGCTTTACGCCGCCCTGAAACCCCTTACCCTTGGACTGACCAGTAGCATCAACCGCCTGACCGTCTTCAAAAACGGTCGCAGTAATCTCACCACCTGCGGCGAGGTCTTCACCTTCACCATCTGCCAGACGAAATTCCCACATTCCCCGACCGGCTTCTACGCCAGCTTTAGCGAAATGACCTGCCTCGCCTTTAGTAACACGGGAAGCGCGACGCACACCCACAGTTACCTGAACGGCGCGATAGCCATCGCTCTCAAGGGTCTTGAGTTGCGTAATGCGGTTGGGCTCAACCTCAATTACTGTGACAGGCAGCGCCTGCCCATCTTCCGTAAAAATACGGGTCATACCAGCCTTACGGCCGACAATACCAATTGCCATGTTTCACCTCTAAGTGTACGGGGCTCTCACCCTCTATGGCCTTAGGACAGTTACACAGGTTAATACCGGGCGGTATTAACCGAGGCTAATCTGAACGTCTACACCTGCTGCCAGGTCTAGTTTCATCAAAGCATCTACTGTCTTTTCCGTTGGCTCGACAATGTCAAGCAAACGCTTATGAGTACGAATTTCATACTGATCGCGCGCGTCTTTGTTAACGTGCGGTGAAACCAGGATTGTGTACTTTTCCTTCCGCGTCGGCAGAGGGATAGGCCCACGCACTTGAGCGCCGGTCCGCTTAGCGGTATCGACAATCTCCTGCGTCGACTGGTCGATAAGACGATAATCAAACGCCTTCAACCGGATTCGTATCTTTTGGCTTTGCATGATGCACCAAACTCCACTCGTAGCAGCTACTAACTAGTTAGCCGACCTTCAAAAAAAGGAGCCGCATTGTATGCATAATACCCAACCCTGTCAACAACCATGGTTATTGGCGGAATCGGGAGAAGCGGTTGCGACTGAAACGGAAAAAGGGGCTGGTCGAACCAGCCCCTCTCCCTGATGCAACGAGCAAATTACTCGAGGATCTTTGCGACTACGCCGGCACCAACGGTACGGCCGCCTTCGCGAATCGCGAAGCGCAGGCCATCTTCCATGGCAATCGGAGCAATCAACGTCACTTCCATCTTCACGTTATCGCCTGGCATAACCATTTCCACGCCTTCCGGCAGTTCACAGGAACCAG
>NZ_MBPP01000069.1 GCF_001858325.1 Marinobacter sp. AC-23 | reverse complement strand
TGATCAATAATTAATCTAAAAATAGCGCCTATTCTTAAAATCTGGAGCATTTGTCACCGAAAACATACTCAGATTTTACGTAGGAACATCACCGAAAAAAGGCTCTAGGGTTTTTCTACAGCCTCGTTAGGCATTGAGTCATAAGTCTATAAAATGGAAAATCTATGAAGATTGATAATATTGAGTTTCATGGTTTTAAGGCAAAAAATAGATACTCGAAAGTAGAGTTTTCGTCTGAAAATGTCACTGTTATTTATGGTGACAACGGTTGCGGGAAAACAACGTTTCTCAAAGCCATAAACTCTTTTTTATCACAAGATGATGATGCGCTATCTTCTATTGGAATAAATAAAATAATATGCACTATCGAAGAAGAAGATGAGGCGAAATTAGTATCTGTTGAACTAAAAGACGAAGGGTACGACTGGAGTGAATTTGAAGCCAGTTGCTTGGTTAACTCTAGGTCGCTCTCTTTAGGTGTTGAGCGAGGAGTTAGCACGCAATCTTTAAAAATAGAGCCCGAAATTCTAATGAATTTCTTTGCTCATCCAAGGCGACAGCATGAACTGTTTGGAAGCCATCGAGGGATGGGAATATCTAAAAAGAGTATATATGAGTTATCTGAAGAGCTTTCATTCTTTTTAAGGCGTCGAAATGCTGCTAGGTTTAGAAACAAGCGGCCAGAAATTGATTTTGATGAGAAACACTTATACATACAGAGTATAAAAATAGAAAATATCGAAGAGTTGCTTTTACAACGCTATAGAATTGCGAGGTTTACGGCTACCCGAAAAATTCAAAGTGCTCTTTTTGATACACTTTCAGTTGCTATCGATGTCGAAAATAGTGGCTCGGAACATACTGACACAGATAAGACTTCTCTGGGCAACCGAATATTAGAAAATAAAGACAGAATCATTGAAGCACTAGATGATGGTGATGAGAATAATTTTAAGAATAGAATTGTTGATATTCTTGGACGAATCGATCAACCCGGAGAGTTAGACAAGATTCTAGAGCACTCATTATTGAGCGAACTTTTCCAAAATATGCTTGATGAGCTAGAAGTGGAAAAGCTTATCCTTAGCTCCATCAACCTACTTGTTGATAGGTTTAATACCTATCTTATTAACGATAAGAAGTTAGTCGTTAATGGGAAAGAGGTTTATATTTCGATAGGCAATGAAACCCATTCCGTCAACGATTTATCAAGTGGGGAACGCCATATATTAACTTTTTTGGCATTAGTGCTATTCGAAGGTCAAGGCAGAAATTTCTTGGTTATTGACGAGCCTGAAATTTCTCTGAATATTAAATGGCAAAGAGAACTAATGTCTTTATTTTCTGCGTTATTACCTAGCACGCAAATAATAGTGGCATCTCACTCTCCAGCATTGGCAAAGAGAAACCCTAACTTTCTTTCTGAACTGAAAGTCTGGAGAGATTAGATGAGCGGGTTCTGTTACGAAATAGATGAACTTTTAAATGAAGCCATTATCACGGGTGTTCCTGCGATTTTAGTGGAAGGAATTGACGATATATCTATTTACGAGGAAATATCAACCAAAGCTCCTTTTAATGTAGAAGTTTATGCGATAGAAAATATCGAGGGATTTACCGAGGGGTGTGATCAGGTTATTGCTGCGATCCAAGAATTAGATTCTTTGCCAAATGACTCCCATTCGCTATCTGATAATATATTGGGAATAATTGATAAAGATGTTCGAGACTACAGAGGCGAACTTCCTGATATAGAACCTCTTCTTGTGCTTAATTATTATTCTATAGAAAGTCATTTTGTGTCCGAGCAGATCATTGCCAATATCTTAAGATTATCCAGTAAAACGAGTCGAGATCTAATAAGCGATGAGCTATGCAATTTGATGATGCGTGAGATCGAGGAAAAACTTCTAGATTTATACTATTTTTCTTTGGAGTCTCTACGTAATTCCGTAGAATCTGAATATTCAGCAAGCTTTTCATATTCGTACTCTCCCGGACGAATTTATGATCTTAAAACTAGACAAGACGTATTAGAAAAACAACGTGATCTGGATGTTTTTGCGACTTCTCTTGGTCTCAGTCCTTGCATCGATACGCTAAAGAGCATATCGAAAGGTAAGTGGTTGATAGATATATTTTCACAAGAATTGATTAATAGTATCAACGGGTTGCCGGAAAAGTGCTCTGCAAGTTCGATTGTAACCTGTAAGTCTTGTATTTCTGATGCGTTTGATAAATGTTTGTATCGAATAAAAGATGGATTTACTAAAAAAACCATTAGAAGCTTAATCCTAGCAAGTGTTGAAGGTGCTGAGGTTCAATACATAGAAAATCGAATCTCGAGAATTAAGGGATTTGCCTAACAAGTAAAAGCACTCGGACACAGCGAAGCTGTGCTGATCTTGCACCGCTTTAGTGGACGGTCATTTACCGGACACTAGAGGGGGTCTGTCATGGGGCACACCCACAAGAGAAACTACGACCGTTATACCCTGGCGTTCAAGCTGCGGGCCGTTAAACTGGCTAATCACCCTAACGTTAAAACCAAGGATATTGCGGAGGGGCTAGGGATACATCCAGTCATGCTGTATCGCTGGTGTATGGAGCATCGCAACGGGACGCTGGTTGAAAACAAGCACATGAAAAAACAGAAGCCCTCTCCCAAGCGGGTCGATCCCCCGGCGGATTCCGAAGCCGCGGCCGAGGACGAACTGGCCAAGGCGAAGAAACGCATCAAGGATCTGGAAAAACAGTTGAATGCGCGTCAGGAGGAAATCGATCTCCTAAAAAAGGCGCGTCGGTTCTTCGAGAAAAACCGTCATTGATTTTTGCGTTTATCGAGAAGAACCGGGGCCGGTTCAGCGTCAAACGGCTGTGTGGTTTCTTTGGTGTGTCTCGTAGCGGCTTCTATGCCTGGCTCACGCGCCCGCTGAGCCGTCATCGACAGCACGATGACCACCTCAAAGGCGCCATTGTTGAGTTGCACCAGGGGTATCGGAGAGCCTATGGCGCGCCACAGGTGCATCAAGCTCTGAGGCAACAGGGTCTTAGTTGCAGTCGTCGACGGGTGAATCGGTAATCACCCCAATAAACCAAGGTGATCAGAAGTAGAATTTTCCGTAAGCTATACGCAGGGAGATTCCGCATGAAGAAGTCACGTTTTTCTGACAGCCAGATCATGGCGATCTTGAAGCAAGCCGAGAGCGGCGTGCCCGTTCCGGAGTTATGCCGCGAGCACGGCATGAGCAGCGCCAGTTTTTATAAGTGGCGAGCTAAATTTGGCGGCATGGATACCTCCATGATCAAGCGGATGAAAGAGCTAGAGGAT
>NZ_MBPP01000068.1 GCF_001858325.1 Marinobacter sp. AC-23 | reverse complement strand
TCTGAGCGTGTTGTACGGGCCCTGGGTCAGATCATCGAGTGGCGGGGAAAGCCCAGCCAGATCCGCTGTGACAATGGTCCGGAATACATCAGTGCGACACTGGCTGCCTGGGCTGAAAAACAAGGTATTAAACTGGTCTTTATCCAGCCTGGAAACCCGCAGCAGAACGCGTATATCGAGCGCTATAACCGGACTGTCCGCTATGACTGGCTGGCCCAATACCTGTTCCACTCCATTGAAGAGGTTCAGGAATATGCAACGCAGTGGCTATGGACCTACAATAATGAACGGCCCAACATGGCCCTCGGGGGCATTACCCCACAACAGAAATTGGCCATGGTGGCCTAAGCTCTACTTTTGATGCCCTCTTAAAATGGGGGGATTACCAATCGATTGATGAGAGCCCTGGAGATCAAAGCGTCTACCACTGGGCTGTACGCTTGGCGGCCGGGTCAGCACGCGTTTTACAGTTCAGCCGGCAATCAACTCAAAGGCAGTGATGCACCCACAGGCTGCGGGCAACAGTGGGCGGGAGACTTCACCTATCTGAAAACCCGCACTGGCTGGCTGTACCACGCGGCGATCATTGACCTCTTCAGTCGGAAAGTCGTCGGTTGGTCGTTTAGCAGCCGTCGCAATAGCGAGCTGACGAAAAGTGCGTTACGGATGGCGCTGTTGAATGAAACGCCACTATCCGGTTGCCTGTTCCATTCGGATCAGGGCATCGAATACGCGGCTCACGATTACCGGGAACTGCTAGAGACCGCACAAATGGTTCGCAGCATGAGCCGCAAGGGCAATCCGCTGGACAATGCGGCGATGGAATCGTACTTCCACACCCTGAAGGCCGAGTTGGTGCACAAGCGACTGTTCGACACGAAAGTGCAGGCGGTCTCAGAAATCATTCACTACATGATGTTCTATAACCGCGAGCGATTGCACTCGAGCCTGGGCTACCAATCCCCGGAAGATTATGAAAAGCTCAGGGCCTAAAGTGTCTACTAAAGTGGTGCAAGATCACCGCTGAACAAAAGCGTTAAATGCCGGTGACAGCAAGGTCCAGAGCTCCGACAATCTGGTCTCTGAAATGCGAGAGGGAACCAACCGGGTTTTTGAGATGCTTTTCTGGCACAGACGAAATTTGCGGGGTTAGCAGTAAAAGCTCTTGGTCGGCAAAGCTGATTTCCGGCGTGAGTCCTTGCATGGATACGCCACCAAAGGCGGAGCGTTTGCCCAAAGGGATGACGATTCGAGTTGCCAATTCGCTCAGGAGGCTGCTCTGAATATCGACAAGGTAGGATAATGAGTTTTGCTAACTTTGCTCGGATTGGGGTACACATCGAACTGTGACATTAAAACTCCCTGAATTCGTCGCCGAAGCATCCATGTTGTTCGACAAAATCGTTGTAACTTTTTATCGCAGCGCGATTTTCTTCAACCCATTGTGCTGCTTCGCGTTTGGAAAGTTCTTCTTTCAGGGCTCGCTCCAGAGTAGCAGACAGGTTGATGTTGAGTTCCCGAGTCTTGCGCAGTAGATCGCTATTGATTGAGAGGTTAGCTGCTTTTTTGGGTGCGGCTGCATTGTAGAGTTCGGCCATCAGAGCCTCCAGGTGGCTGTTTAATGCACGCCTTAGTTTATGCGCACGCCAATGCGCATTCAAGCATTTAACCAACGGCTGTTGCCGGACGCGCCTGAGCTAGCGCTCCGGCACGCCGCAAAGCCACGGCGTTGATATGACTCCCCACGTCAAGAGGCACGCACCATTCAGCCTTTCAGTTTCGCTTCAAGGTGATTCATAAGTTCGCCCATTTGGTCGCTTGGGCTGAACTCAATTGCCTCGTAATCCTCGTCAACTCTAACCGTGTGTCCTGGCGGCCAGTAGTAAACCTCGCCGGCGTTTACCGTCTCTTCAGTGCCGTCTGCATAGGTCACATGAATGGATCCTTTGACCACGGTTCCCCAGTGCGGGCACTGGCACAGATTGTTCGGTAACCCCTCGAGCAGCGGGGTGGCGTCTGCACCCGCAGGGAACCGGACGCGAGAGACGTTAATATCGCCCCAGTCCTGGCCCTGAAAGCAGACACCGCCCGCTTCGAGACGAGTCGGTAGTTCGTTCTTTGCTTTCTTCATGTGCATTCCTCTCTTCATGTTCTGACGGGACACCCGCCGGGACTTGGCAGATCAGAGCAAGCGCCGGCGATTAGACACTCCCGCCTATCGAAGCCACTGATCGGCGATTCTGTCGTACTCACCCGTTGCTTTGGCAAGGTGAAGCCACTGGTCAATCCAGGCCTTGAAGACCACATCACCCCGGGGCAGCAACCACGCCATTTCTCCATACTGCAGAGGCTTATCAGGGTTGACTGCACACAATCCGGGGCGCAACTTCTCCTGAACGATTGTCTCAACCGATTCGGAAATCATTACGTCCGCATTGCCCTTTAGAATTTCATCGAAAATGGTCGTATTGTCATTAAAGATAACGATCTTGGCCTGCTTGAAGTTGGCCCGTGCGAACCGCTCATTGCTGCCGCCTGGGTTCTCAATCACTGTCACGTTTGGCTGGTCGATGTCGGCCACGGTTTGAAACCGTTCGACGTTCTCACATTTTGTGATCGGTGCCTTGCCATTGACCATGTAAGGTGACGAGAAGAACGCGGTCTTTTGACGGTCGACGGTCACCGATATTCCGCCGACAGCCACATCACACTTCTCGATGAAGTCTGTCATGAGGGTGGGCCACGATGATTTGACGAACTGTGCTTCGACGCCCAACGCTTTGGCTGCCGCCTGCACCAGGTCGATATCAAGGCCTTCGTAGCCACCGTCGGGGCGATGCAGGCTGAACGGCTTGTAATCGCCGGGAGTGCACACCCGTAACTTGCCCTGCGACTGAGCGACATCTAACCGCGAGGTTGCTGAATCCTGCGCAGCTGCAAAAGAAGAAACGAAAAGCGACAATGCGAATATGAAAAGACGGGGCAACATGGCGATCCCTTTCAGTGACCAAGGCTGCTATGCAGCCGTTTGGTGTTATTAGAATCTTAAATATAGCTGTTTATTTGCTTTCGTCATTGGAACAGTGTCACGAAGTCGGCCGCCTTGATCAACCTTGCCATTTCTCGATAGGTGTCGCTGTGGCACATCATCCGTCCTAGTGGTTCCCTGGCATTGGCGTCCAGTCCGCTTGCCACCAAGATGACATCGGGGCAGAAACGCCGCAGGGCCGGCACTACCACCTGCTGCATAGCCTCGAGATAGGCGCCATGGCCACTCCCGGCAGGCAGCGGCAGGTTGAAGTGAGTCGCTTCATAGATCCAGCATGGCTTGTGGAGACAGAAATTGACTGTGTGCTGGGCCAGATTGGTGGAAAGCACTGGTCGACTGTCGTCACATACAGGGAAGGTCGCATCCGCCTGATTTCAGTCAGGCGCTCTCGCAAGAAGGAGGTTGAGCTCTATGAAAGCTAAAGACTTCGATAAAAAATTTGAGGAAGGTCAGAAGGATATCGTTGATGATCTTGATCTTTCCTCTGCTCGCCGCGTCAACCAAGAACAAAAGCGAATCAACGTCGACTTTCCGACTTGGGTTGTAGCGTCGTTGGATCGTGAGGCGGCACGCATTGGGGTTACCCGCCAGTCAATCATCAAAGTGTGGCTGGTTGAGCGCCTTCAAGCAGAAGCTGCTAACAAGCCGCTCAATAGTGACGCCACAGGCGGCGCACATTAGCTGAGCGTTACAAAGCAAGGGAGAGTGCGTAGTTATGATCGCCAGGGAATGGAAATGCCGAGTGCCTGACGCCCACAGCGATGGGTTCACAGGTTATCTTTATGAAACCGGCATCAAGGATTCTTCCGCAACATCGGGCTATATCGGTGCACAGATTCTCCGCCGCTCTCTCACCGGCAAAACTGAACTCACTCTCATCACATAC
Source organism: Marinobacter sp. AC-23 (assembly GCF_001858325.1). Lineage (GTDB taxonomy): Bacteria > Pseudomonadota > Gammaproteobacteria > Pseudomonadales > Oleiphilaceae > Marinobacter. The sequence continues at coordinate 473 of NZ_MBPP01000068.1, read as the reverse complement.
TGGGACAACCTGGAGTCCATTAAGGCGTTTGCTGGTGACGATATTTCCCAGGCACGTTTGTACCCGGAAGATGAGGTTTACGAGCTTGAGCCTGACCTTTCAGTGCAGCACTATGAGGTCATCGAGCATCAGTTTTCACCAGAGCTTCGGGGGTAAACGGGTGCTCTTGCTTTGTAACCAGTCAATCAAGTTCGTTCTGCGGCCTCCACCGGACGTCCCTGTCGGGCCGCCGCTTATTTCAGCGTTACGCCTCGCTGACCTAGCCTTGATTGTTATACGGCAATGCCGTATGTTTTGACAATGCTATTCATCGAAACCTCAACATTTACCAAGTTGTTGCCGAGCTACCTCACGGACGAAGAATATCGTGGGCTCCAAACATACCTTTTGCAGAAGCCTGATGCAGGCGATCTCATCAAAGGGTCTGGTGGTGTTCGCAAGGTTCGCTGGGCGCCAGCCGGATCGGGCAAGAG
>NZ_MBPP01000067.1 GCF_001858325.1 Marinobacter sp. AC-23 | reverse complement strand
GTCGYGATACGCCACTTTGGCGATTTCGCTACCGCCTGCCACGGCAAGGAAGATTACCGATGTTAACCTCCTCTACCGCCCTTGTGTGGCTGGTTTTGTTCGCAGCTCTGTTCGCCATACCCGGCCTGATTTACGCCCGCCACAAGCAAGACAAGCTGGACGATTTTCTGGTGGCTCGTAACAGCCAGAACAGCTCCGCCACCCTGTTAACGTTGCTGGCCACCACCATGGGCACCTGGATTCTGTTCGGCCCGGCACAAGCGGCTACTTGGGGCGGTATTGGTGCGGTTACCGGCTACGCTCTGGGCGCACTGGCGCCGCGGCTCATAATGATTCCCCTGGGCCATCGCATTCGCACACTGATGCCCGAAGGCCATACCCTGACCGAGTTTGTTCTAGGCCGCTATGGCCGGGTGATGTACGGTTTCGTGCTGGTGATCATGATTTTCTATCTGTTTATCAGTCTGACGGCGGGCCTGACTGCCATCGCCAAAATGGTGTCACTGCTGGCGCCGATTCCCCTGTGGCTAACCGCCACCATCGTGATGTCGGCCACCCTGCTGTACACCCTTTACGGCGGGCTGCGGGTCACCATTTTTACCGACCGGGTACAGATGCTGGTGATTTTGCCATTTCTGGCACTGCTGATTGGTTTTGGCTGGCAAGCCACTGGCGGCCTGACCCCTGCGCTGCAGGGCCTGCAGGAAAAAGCGCCACACCTGCTGAATCCGTTGGATGTTAACGGCCTGAAATCCGGCCTGACTTTCTTTATTGCAGTGGTACTGACCGGCCTGTTTTACCAGGGCACTTGGCAGCGCATCTTCGCCGCTCGCGATAACAAGGTCATTCGCAACGGTTTTATCATCAGTGGCCTGCTGAGCTTCCCCATCATTTTCATCATGGGCCTGTTCGGGCTGGCGTTTGTGGGGCTTGGCTTGCCAGGCGATGGTTCGGTGGCGCTGTTCAGTGTGCTATTGGCAGATGTGCCACTGTGGTTTGCCATCGGCCTGCTGCCGTTCGGTCTGGCGCTAATTATGAGCAGCGCCGACTCCACCATCAGTGGGTTATCAAGCATCATGGTGGTGGATTTGCGCCGGCTGCTACCAAAGCTGAGCAATCATAGCCTGCTGTCACTGTCGCGCTGGCTGATTGTGTTGCTGTCGGTGCCGGTGCTGTTCGTTGCCGCCCAAGGTTACAGCGTGCTTTATCTGTTCCTACTGGCCGATCTACTCTGCTGCGCCGCTGCTTTCCCGGTGTTTTTTGGCTTCTACAACGCCCGCTACCAAAGCTATAACGCCGCACTCAGCACCTTTGCCGGGCTGGTTGCCGGGCTGATGGTGTTCCCGGCACCGGGCGCACCCACTACCTACCTGCTGGAATCCTTCCTGTTGGCATCGCTGGTGCCCATTGCGGTGTCTTTGCTACTGCTACTTCTACCCAAAGGAAAGCTCTTTGATTTTTCCATACTGGCGCAGCGGGTGCGGAATTTGGAGGGGTAAAAGGTCAGGCAAAATGGCCGAATTTCAGCTTCGAATCAGTTGCAAGGAAAACCACGCCCAAGGTGTACGACAAGCCGCCCACAAGCAACCACAGTAGGCCCATCAACAAATAGAGACATGTAGGTGCCAGCGATGAGCAGGAATATTGCAGAATGGTCGATAACCCGAAACCTTAGCTTCGGGTTTCCGGTCTCAGAAAATTCGGGGCACCCCAACGACGCGCCCGCAAATCCCCGAGCTACTTCTCGACAAAGGCCCGCTCGATCACATAATGCCCCATATCGCCACCCCTGGCCTCTTTGAAGCCCATGCCGTCAAGGATAGAGCAGGTGTCCTTAAGCATGCTCGGGCTGCCACAGATCATGAATCGATCATCTTCAGGATTTAAGTCGGGCAAGCCAAAATCACCGGTTATCTTGCCGCTCTGCATGGCGCGGGTAAGCCTGCCCTCATTACGGAAAGGCTCACGTGTGACCGTGGGGTAGTATTCAAGCTTGCCTTTAACCATCTCACCAAAAAACTCGTTTTCAGGCAGCGCCTCAATCTCGTGCTGGTAAGCAAGTTCTGAGGCATACCTTACGCCGTGAGTCAGGATAACCTTATCAAAGGCATCGTATACCTCCGGATCCTTGATAATGCTCATAAACGGTGCCAGACCGGTACCGGTGCTGATCAGCCACAGGTTCTTGCCGGGCAGAAGGTTGTCCAAAATGAGAGTTCCGGTAGGCTTGCGACTCACCAGAATCTCATCGCCCACCTGTATTTTCTGCAACCGAGAAGTAAGAGGGCCGTTCTGTACCTTGATAGAAAAAAACTCCAGCTCCTCTTCGTAATTTGCACTGGCAATGCTGTAGGCACGCATTAAAGGCTTGCCCTCAGTTTCTAGGCCGATCATCACGAAATGGCCATTCTTGAACCGAAACCCTGGATCACGGCTAGTTTTGAAACTAAACAAAGTATCGTTCCAGTGGTGTACGCTGGTGACGGTTTCTTTTATCAAGTTACTCATGTAAACCTCTTACCTGTCCGATTCGGCGGCGAACGTTTAAAATATGAATTGCGTAGAGTCTACCGCACCACTAACCTATCGATGAAATGGGATATTCCCATAACCTTATTCGAATACGTCGATTTAGAGCGTTTTGTTATGAAGTACAGTTTCAGGCAACTCGAAGTCTTTCTAGCCGCCGCACGCTTCCAAAACATTACTCGCGCTGCAGAATCGCTGGCTATGTCTCAGTCTGCTGCAAGCAGCGCTCTCAAGGAACTGGAAAACCAATTCGACATTCAATTATTCGACCGTGTTGGCAAGCGCCTGCAACTGAATGAACTTGGTCGGCTTTATCGCCCAAAAGTAGAAGCCGTACTCGCCCAAGCAACAGAGCTGGAGCGGGCTTTTAGCAAACACTCTGAAGTAGGCGCTCTAAAAGTTGGAGCCACCTTAACTATAGGTAACTATCTAGCTGTTGGCGTGATGGCCCAATACATGAATACCCCTACCCAGCCTCGAGTGTCACTGGAAGTGGCCAACACCAGCACCATCGCACGCAGAGTCAAAGATTTCGAACTCGATATCGGCCTCATTGAAGGCGAACTGCAATCTTCGGAGCTGGATGTCTTGCCCTGGCGCGGCGATCAGCTGGTTATCTTCTGCTCACCTGCACACCCGTTGGCAGCCAAGAAAAAACTGTCAGACGCAGATCTTCGGAACGCCACCTGGATCATGAGGGAAGAGGGCTCCGGCACCAGGCAAAGCTTTGATCGGGGCATGCAAGGCCTACTCCCGGATTTGAACGTGTTGCTGGAACTGGAACATACGGAAGCGATCAAGCGGGCGGTAGAAACGGGCTTGGGCATCGGGTGCCTGTCAGAAGTGGCGCTCGCCGACGCTTCAACCGTGGCAGCCTGATTCGCCTTGAGCCCCCCGAACATCGAAATTTCGAGCGACAGTTCTATTTTATTTTGCACAAACAAAAATATCGAAGCGCAGGAATAGACGCTTGGATAGGTCTGTGCCGCGCCCTTACCTGAGCCGGGCGCGCTCTATTCAACTGGCCCACTGTGAAACCGGAACTCACTATCCGGCTCCAGAATCAGCTGCTTTTCAATAGCTATGAACTCAGCAACCCTCTCATCCACAGCCCCCCCGTTGGCCTGCTCAGCCAGAGCAAGATAGTCACGGTAATGGCGGGCCTCAGACTTCAGCAAGCTACTGTAGAAGTCCGCTAACTCCTCATCCAGAAACGGGACCAGGGCGGCAAACCGTTCGCATGAACGGGCTTCAATAATGGCGCCCACTACCATCACATCCACCAAGCGGCCCGGATCATCCGTGCGCACGTTCTTGCGCAAGCCTGCCGCGTAGCGCGCGGGAGTCAGGTGGCAATAGGACACCCCTCGCTTATTGATAATGGCCAACACTTGCTCGAAGTGACGCAGCTCTTCCCTTGCCAGCCGAGACATTTTGTTTAGCAGGTTTGTATTTTCTACATAACGATACATCAGGCTAAGCGCCGTTGATGCTGCTTTTTTCTCACAATGGGCGTGGTCAATAAGCATCAAATCCTGGTTGGCCAGCGCGTTATCAATCCACTGTTGCGGCGTAGCGCAAGGCAGAAATTCGTGGATCTCTTGCAGGGCCTGAGCCATGGAGTCGGTTTTGTGGGGCATGATAAGCAACAACGTCAATTCAATGGGCCGACGATTATAACGCACTATCAGGTGCCTCCGACCACTGTCCAACTTAACTTTATAAGTGCTTTCCTATAGAATGCAGCGCCAACTTACCGTCTTTCCGCCATAAATCTCCCGCCAGGCGTGTTGCCAAGGTGCGGGACATACCAACTGATGAGGGTTCAAATCGTGTTAGAAGCTTATCGTGAACACGTTGCAGAACGTGCGGCTCTGGATATTCCCCCCAAGCCGCTGAATGCTGAACAAACGGCTGCTCTGGTTGAGCTGCTGAAAAACCCGCCCGCAGGCGAAGAAAACACTCTGGTTGAATTACTGGAAAACCGCATTCCACCGGGCGTGGATGAAGCCGCCTACGTGAAAGCGGCCTTCCTCACCGCGATCGTTAAAGACGAAGCAACGTCTCCGCTGCTGGACAAGCCCAAAGCAGTACAGCTGCTGGGCATGATGCAGGGCGGCTACAACATTGAAACTCTGGTGGATTTGCTCGACCACAGCGACCTGGCAGAACTGGCCGGTGAGCAGCTCAAGCGCACCCTGCTTATGTTTGACGCCTTCAACGATGTGAAGGACAAAATGGACGCTGGCAACGCCATCGCCAAGTCTGTTGTTGAATCCTGGGCCAATGGCGAGTGGTTCACCAACAAGAACAAGGTGCCCGAGAGCACCAAGATGGTTGTTTTCAAAGTAACCGGCGAAACCAACACCGACGACCTGTCCCCTGCTCCCGATGCCTGGTCCCGTCCAGACATCCCGCTGCACGCCCGCGCTGCCTATAAAATGGAACGCGACGGCCTGAAGCCAGAAGAGCAAGGCGTAACTGGCCCAATGAGCCAGATTGACGAAATTAAAGCCAAGGGTCTGCCCGTGGTCTTTGTAGGCGACGTTGTAGGTACGGGCTCTTCACGTAAGTCTGCCACCAACTCGGTACTGTGGTTCTTCGGTGACGATATTCCTGGTGTGCCGAACAAGCGTGCCGGCGGCGTGTGTATCGGTAACAAGGTTGCCCCCATCTTCTTCAACACCATGGAAGATGCTGGTGCCCTGGTATTCGAAGCACCCGTAGACGACCTGAACATGGGCGACGTGATTGAAATCCGCCCATACGATGGCAAAATCCTGAACGAAGCTGGAGAAACCATCTCCGAGTTCGGGTTTAAGTCTGAAGTTATTCTGGACGAAGTTCAGGCTGGCGGTCGTATTCCGCTAATCATCGGCCGTGGCCTGACCGCTAAGGCACGTGTCGCACTGGGTCTGGGCGCAACCGATTTGTTCCGCCTGCCGAACGACCCGGAAGCTGGCACCAAGGGCTTCACCTTGGGCCAGAAAATGGTTGGTAAGGCTTGTGGTCTGGAAGAAGGCCAAGGCGTTCGCCCTGGCACCTACTGCGAGCCACACATGACGACTGTGGGCTCCCAGGACACCACCGGCCCGATGACTCGTGACGAGCTGAAAGACCTGGCTTGCTTGGGCTTCCAGGCTGATCTGGTTATGCAGTCTTTCTGCCACACTGCAGCGTATCCGAAGCCGGTTGACGTTGAAATGCAGCACACCATGCCAGATTTCATCAAGACCCGTGGCGGTGTTTCCCTGCGCCCTGGTGACGGCATCATCCACTCCTGGCTGAACCGTATGCTGCTGCCAGATACTGTTGGCACCGGTGGCGACTCCCACACCCGTTTCCCAATGGGTATCTCGTTCCCAGCTGGCTCTGGCCTGGTAGCGTTTGCTGCCGCCACTGGCGTTATGCCATTGGACATGCCTGAATCTGTGTTGGTTCGTTTCAAAGGCGAAATGCAGCCAGGCATCACCTTGCGCGATCTGGTACACGCCATTCCGCTGTACGGCATCAAGCAAGGTATGCTGACCGTTGAGAAGAAGGGCAAGATTAACGAATTCTCCGGCCGTATTCTGGAGATCGAAGGTCTTGAGCACCTGACCGCTGAGCAAGCATTCGAGCTTTCTGACGCTTCTGCCGAGCGCTCTGCCGCGGGTTGTACTATTAACCTGTCTGAAGAGTCGGTAGCCGAGTACCTGCGTTCGAACATCACCATGTTGCGCTGGATGATTGCCGAAGGTTATGGCGATCCGCGCACGCTGGAACGTCGCGCCAAGCAAATGGAAGAGTGGATTGCCAATCCGAAGCTGATGCGGGCTGATAAAGACGCTGAGTATTCGCATGTTGTCGAGATCGATCTGGCCGACATCAAAGAGCCTATCGTGTGCTGCCCGAACGATCCAGACGACGCTCGGACCCTGTCCGAAGTGGCTGGTGACAAGGTGGACGAAGTATTCATTGGCTCCTGCATGACCAACATCGGCCACTTCCGCGCTGCTGGCAAACTGCTTGAGGCGAACAAAGAGCCGCTGAAAACCCGGCTCTGGATGTCTCCGCCAACCAAGATGGACCAGGCGCAGTTGATGGAAGAAGGTTACTTCAACATCTATGGCACAGCCGGTGTGCGCACTGAAATGCCAGGCTGTTCACTGTGCATGGGCAACCAGGCACGGGTCGCCGCCAAGAGCACGGTGTTGTCTACCTCTACCCGTAACTTCCCGAACCGTCTGGGCGACGGCGCCAACGTGTACCTGACCTCTGCGGAACTGGCATCGGTAGGCGCGATTCTGGGTAAACTGCCCTCTACCGAGGAGTACATGGAGTACGCCAAGGACCTGAACAGCATGTCGAAGGAGATTTACAAGTACCTGAACTTCGACCAAATGGAGAACTACACCACGAAGGCGGCTGAAGCGAACATCGCTTAAGCACTAACCTTTAAGGTTTAGCTCCACGAAAAACGCCAGCCGGAAGGCTGGCGTTTTTTTATGACCGTAAATCACCCCTATCGTTGCAACAGGATTTTACCAACGGCGAGACCGGATTCGAGGCGGCGGTGAGCTCGGCAATCCGGGCAAAGGTGAAACGTTCATGATCCAGTAATGGCCGGATCGCTCCCTGCTCCAGCATCTCGCTCATTGCGGATATCAGGCGTGGCTGATCATCCATACCGATACCGTGGAGCAGCGGAATTGAGCGGAAAATCACATGAAGCGTCAGACCTTTGGCATGCATCAAACTAAGATCATGAGTAGAACGGGTATTGATGGAGCAAAGTCGCCCTGAAATGACTGTTGCCTCAATGGCTCGATCCACATTTTCACTTCCTACCGTATCAAACACCAGGCTAAAGCCTTTTCCGCCGGTTAGCCTCTGCTTGTATGCATCAACCGATTCTTCACGGTAAAAAACAATATCATCCGCCCCAAGTTTCCTTGCCAACTCTGCTTTTTCGCGCGTAGATACCGTGGTGGCCACGCGCGCACCCAGATACTTTGCTATCTGAATAGCGACATGTCCCACCCCTCCCGTGCCGGCATGAATCAGAACATGCTCACCGGCCTGAATTTCTGCCCGCTCTACGAGAGCCGACCAGGCCGTTAGAAACACCAGAGGTAGTGCCGCGCACTCTACCAGCGGCAACGTCATAGACGATGTGCGTTTAGCCAGCAACCGAGCATCTGCAACCATGAAGTCTGCAAGAGCCCCCTGCCAGCCTTTAGTGCCGCCGGCGCACCCGAACACCTCATCGCCCACTGAAAAAGAGGTCACTCCCGGGCCAACCTTATCTACTATTCCCGCCACATCACCATTCAAGATCGCCGGCATGTCAGGGCCGGCCTTCACAAGCCCCGAGCGGATCTTGGTCTCAATGGGGTTAACACTGGAAGCAACTACTTTGATTCGAACCTGACCAGCAGCTGGCTCCGGTGTCTTTACCTCCCTCTCCACGAAGACCTCAGGGCCTCCATACGCTTCGATAACCATGGCTTTCATTGCAGCTCCTCCCGAGTTTCTGATCAGTAGGCAATAAGCCGTATCAGTATAGCGCCCGCCATCACGAGGGTAGTCCACTTTACCCATTGTGCGCCCGTCTCGCTCAGATTCACTTTGACGGCGACGAACGCGCCCATAATATTACCAGCGGCGAGGATCAGGCCCATGCTCCAGCGAACTTGCCCGTTAACGGCAAAAATCAGTAGCGCAGGCAGGGTGTACAACAAAATGATCGATACTTTGAACACATTTACCTGGCGCAAATCGATACGCAGCATCCGGTACAAAACCACCAGAAACAGCGCACCTACACCAACCTGAATAAATCCACCGTATACACCGATCAGAAACAGAGCGACATAAATAACCGGGCCAAGCCGATCTGGAGTTAACGGGTTAGTATCCAACTTAGGCTGGGGCAGAAGCATGAATACCGACGCTCCGATCATGGCAACAACCAGCACCCCCTCGAATACCCAGTCCGCAACCCTGGTGGCTATCCAGCGCCCAGTAGTGCCCCGAAAACAGCCGGCACCGCCAAGTGCAGGGTCACCCTAAAGTTGCCGTGCCCCAAGCGTCTGAAGCCTGCTACAGCAGTAGTACTCTGCAGCACTATTGCCACTCGGTTCGTACCGTTTGCAACCTGGGGCGGCAGCCCAAGAAACATCAAAAGAGGCAGGGTCAACATTGAGCCGCCCGCGGAAAGCACATTAATGAACCCGGCAAGGCCGCCCAGCGCAAGCAAGGCTAAGACTTCCATCACAGTCATGTATCGCCCGCAACCTTCTCTTCCCTGCCCGGTGCACCGGGGCTTATATTACGCCCACAACGACTGCTCCACACCAAAACACAGAGGAAAATCACCAGTCCGGCCCCATCTACGAGTATTTGGCCATGGGGCCAAAGCATCAATGCACCAATTGGAAACATCAACAGCCGTACCAAGAGATTAAGCTTGTGTTCAAGATAGCCTTCAAGGCCTGCAATGATTGCGTAAAGACCAAACAGAGCAAAACAGAATACCCGGATCATTTCAGTGAAGTCGCCAGTAATCAGAGGCGAATACGCAAATAGAAGCGGTACGATATACAGGCCCTTGGCAAGCTTCCAGGCGGTAAAACCGGTGCGCATCTGTGGCGTTCCCGCAATGGCGGCAGCAGCAAAGGCAGTCAAGCACACCGGTGGCGTCACGTTTGAATCCTGGGATAACCAGAAGATAACCATGTGCGCAGCCACCAACAGCATCGATAGGGCTGCTGGCGACAACGCTTGCTCTAAAAGCTGGCTGCTAAAGGTATCCGGCACCAGAGAAAGTAACTGCTGAGCAGTTGCCGCATCCATGGGCGCATCAAGCAACGACAGCTTATCGGGCGCCGCCAGCATGAAAATGGCCTTGGCCTGCTCTGGCAAGTTGCCATTCACCATCAACTCCACCAATTGGCTCTGAGCAATCAGGTTATAAATTGCAGGCGCTGAAAGCGTGGCAAGCACTATGTAAGCTGCCGTTACGGGCAAACCCATCCCCAGAATCAGAGAGGCCAGAGCGACCAATAGAATCGTGATCAGCAGACTTCCTCCCGCCCAGTCGGTAATCATCAGGGAGAACGTATTGCCGATACCTGTAGTGATACCACCATCACAATCAGGCCAACCGTAATCAGCAAAATCGCGGTGGTCGTTATGTTTCGTGTGCCCATAACCAGTGCGTCAAGAATGTCCCGAAATCCCATAGGATGCTTCGAAAGCCAAGACGCCACAACAACCGACAAAATGGCGATCCCAGCGGCATAGGTAGGCGTAAATCCATGCACAAGCGCTGCGACAAGAACAATCAGAGGCAACAAAAAGTGCCAACCTCCTTTGAGGACGTCCTTAAGTGAAGGCGCCGCATCGTCTTCCAGTTTAACGGCGTGGCTGCGCTTGGCCTCGATACGCACAAACATGGCCACCGAAATAAAATAAAGGAGCGCCGGCAAAGCGGCAACGCCAATGATGGTGAGGTATGAAACTTGAGTATAGGAGGCCATGATAAACGCCCCTGCCCCATCACTGGCGGCATCAATTGGCCACCCGTGGAGGCGGCCGCTTCAACGCCAGCTGCAAAACGTGCCGGAAAGCCCGCCTTTCGCATCAGAGGGATGGTGATAACACCGGTAGACACCGTATTTGCAACGCTGGAGCCTGAGACCGACCCCATAAGGCCGGAGGCGAACACCGCGACAAACCCTGGGCCACCCACAAACCTGCCGGCGGCACAACGGGCCAGTTCGATAATAAAGTCCCCTGCCCCGGACTTTACCAGGAAGGCCCCGAACAGAATAAACATGAACACGTAAGTCCAGGATATCCGGGCAATAGACCCGAGCATGCCCTGGCCACCGATATAAGAGCGATAAAGAACCGTCTCCCAGGACAGGCCCGGGAAATTAAACAGGCCATCTACATACTGGCCCCACCAGGCCACATACGTCAGTGCAACGACACACAGAACGGGAATAAACCAACCAACTGTTCGGCGAGCAACTCCAGCACAAGCACCACCGAAACAATGGAGACAACCCAGTCACCGGTGTCAAAATTAAACCCCCGCTGATACAGATCATCTTCAAAGATAATCAGGTAAAACGCACAGCCTAGCGCGGTTAGCCCCAACATCACATCAACACCCAGAACCATCCGCTGCCCTCCTATCGAGCGAGCCTTGAACATGGGTGTGGTAAGCGTACAAAGAAGACCAAAAAGGCCGAAGTGCAAGGCGGAACTCCACAGCTCCGACAATGTAGAGACGGTATTAAAATAGAGGTGCACGAGCGCTGTGCCGATAGCGAGCCAGAAAATCACCGGCCCAAGCAACCGGTGACTCAATCGTTCGCTTGCCTCACTGACACTCTCGTCGCGAACTGCAATGGCCGGCTCGCTATCTGTATTGTCAGCCACCATTATTGCGCAATCAGTCGCTCAGGAATCTTTAGCCCCTGCTCCTGATAAAACCGCACGGCCCCGGGGTGGAGCGGCAAAGGTAAGCCGGCAATCGCTTTTTCAAGCGCCATCGCTTTGGTTGCCGGGTGAATGTTGTTCAAAAACGGCAAGTTGTTATAGATGGTTTTCGTTATTTCATAAACATCATTCTCGGGAACATCCGCACGGACGGCGAGGATATTAGGCTGTGCAATCGTATTGATATCCTCATCCTGCTTCGGGTACGTGCCCGCAGGAATGGTATATGGTGTCCACAGCTCAAAGTCACTATTAACCTGTGCAACCTGCTCCGGCGTGAAGTTCAGGGTGGTAATTTCACTCCCCATGTTGGCATAGGCCTGGTTACCGCAGCGGCGGGCACACCGGCGGGTATGTTCATACCATCAATATTGCCATTTTGCAGGGCGTCTGCACTGGGACCGTAGCCCAGATAGGCAAGATTTATCTTTTCCAGATCAATGCCGACTTTGCCAAGAATAAAACGGCCAGAACCTTCGGTGCCTGAATTCCTGGCGCCAATGGAGAAGCTCTCGCCATAAAGGTTGGTCATATCCTCGATAGTGCCGGTTTTCGTAACGTCTTTGGTCACAACAAAGTGCTCTACATTTTGCCAAAGCATGGAAACCGAACGCAGGTTTTTATAAGCCTTGGGAACCGGTCCTGTGCCATTCCAGGCGTAGGCACCATAAAGCCCCTGAAGAATACCGAACTGGATCTGGTCTTCGTCCATAAGCTTCAGGTTTTCACCAGAGCCAGCCGAACTGATCGCAGAAACTGATATGTTAGTTGTAGGCTCAAGCTTGACCTTGATAAGAGTTGAAATAGCGACACCGACGGGATAATAGGTTCCCCCGGTTGTTGCCGTACCCATCACATAATTCCCTTCCGCCTGAACGCCTGTCGAGAGAGAAACCACGGCAGCGGCCAACAGCCCCGACGCGCACTTGAGGATTCTATCCGTACTCATAAAGCGGCTCCTTGTTATCTTTATTTTGGCTCACACTTGAAAGTGTAACTTTATAAAGGTAGCTGCACTGCATGAGATCTACCAGCTAAGCACCAAACTTTGGCTACAAAAAAAGGGCTCCCGCAGGAGCCCCTTTCTTACCTCAAGCGTCTTTCGCGCTATCGGTTATTCTTGAGTAGCTGCCTGATATTCATTTGCATCGGAAGTGGCAAGACTCACCACCACGATAGCAATGAAGGAAGCCACAAAGCCTGGCATGATTTTATAGACGCCAGGGCCACCCATGAACTCACTGTTCCAGCCCAAGGATACCCAGATCATAGCGGTACCGGCACCAGCAATCAGACCCGCGAGTGCACCAGCGCCATTCGTGCGCGGCCACATGAGTGCGAGAATGATCAGCGGACCAAACGCAGAGCCAAAGCCAGCCCAGGCGTTACCGACCAGACTTAGAACATTTGAGGTGGGGTCAGAGGCGATAACCGCTGCAACAAGACCAACAAGCACTACGCATACACGGCCAACATTTACACACTCCCGGTCACCTGCTTCTTTGCGCAGGAACAAGCGGTAAAAATCCTCTGTCAGGGAAGACGACGCCACCAGAAGCTGGCTGGAAATGGTGCTCATTACCGCGGCCAGCAAGGCTGCATACAGGAAGCCTGTGATCAGCGGATGGAACAGCAAGTCTGCGAGAATAATAAAGATAGTTTCGGGATCGTCAATTTGAATGCCATTACGCACTGCGTAGGCACGGCCGAAAATACCCAGACCAATCGCACCAATCAGAGAGATAGCCATCCAGGACATGCCGATGTTACGAGCAGTCGGAACTTCTTTCACTGAACGGATTGCCATGAAGCGAACGATGATGTGCGGCTGACCAAAGTAACCCAAGCCCCAGGTCACTGCTGAGAGCCATCCCACGAGCGTAAGCCCTTCTGTCCAGGAGAGCAGAGTGGGATCCACCTCATTCAGCGTAGCTGTCGCCTGGGCGAAACCGCCACCGCCTTCACCAAACAGCACAACAGCCGGCATAAGAACCAACGCCACCATCATGATGCAACCTTGAACAAAGTCGGTCATGCTCACAGCCAAGAACCCGCCAACCACTGTGTAGGCAAGTACCACACCCAGTGTTATGACGATACCCACGCCGTAGTCACCCATGCCACCGAGGTTGAAAATTCCGGCGAATGCACTTTCAAACAGCTTGCCGCCTGCTACCAGACCTGACGCTGTATAAACCGAGAAGAACACAACAATGACGATTGCTGATACGGTTCGCAGTGGCAATGCCTGAGTAGGAAAACGATTGGCCAAAAAGGCTGGAATAGTCAGGCGTTGCCGTAAGAAACTGTTTGAGCACGCAGCCTGGGAGCAACAATAACCCAGTTAATGAACGCACCTACAAACAGACCAATGCCGATCCACGCTGAAGCAAGACCTGACACATACATCGCCCCTGGGAGACCCAGAAGCAACCATCCGCTCATGTCGGAGGCGCCAGCAGACAAAGCCGCTACCTTGGGACTTAGCCCCCTACCGCCAAGCATGTAATCCTCGGATGAAGAGGTGGATGTGCGCATGGCAAAAATGCCGATGCCTATCATCACCGCAAAATAAGCAAATAGACTGATCCAAACACCAATAGCCATGGGACTCCTCCGGTTTAATGAGTCGGATTATAACCGATCTCAAAGCACAGACCTGACACGAGTGCCAGCTTACTGTGTCGTTCTTCTTGTTAACTCGAATTCCTTCCGAACTTGAGCAAGGTCACGTATCGCACATTCGACCTTAACTATAGTTAAGTATCCACAATTTGCGACCGAAACTGTCACCAAGTTGGCAGGTTGGGTTTTAACATGATCAGACTAGTATCACTACGTATATCCGGCTTACAAAATCCTACGATTCTTTTGCAGAATTCTACGGGAGTAGGTTGATATCAGGCCAAATCAAGCAACATTATCATTAACTTGCAGCCTAGCGGGGGTTGTTCCCTTATATTTACGCAATGAATTGGTCAGCGCACTCTGAGACGAAAAGCCAACTCGATAACTGATTTCCGATACGGACAGGGACGTCGAGGCCAACAAGGTGATGGCCTGATTGAGACGAGTCTGCAAAAGAAACTGATGCGGGGTCGTCCCAACCACCTCACGAAATACTTCATGGAAGCGACTGACGCTCAGGCAGGCTTCACTGGCTAACTCCTGCACCGTCACCTTCCGATGCAGGTTAGCTCGGATATAGCGGTGCATGGCTTCCGGGCTTAGGCTATGTCGGTTAGGCGCAGCAACCTTGCTGTCAACAATTCGATCCGCCATACAATACAAAATACTGGCTGCGAGATGGCCATGCATTGCACGATTATCGGGCGACCGATCAAATTCGCCAGCGGCAAACTGAACCAACCCCTGCAAGCGGCTATCCATTTGGACCGTACGGGTTTTTTCGAACACTCGTACCATACGCTCATAGTCAGCGTGGGCAGGGCTAGTGATTGCAGGGGTTGAAGGATCAACATTGATGACTAAAACGTGATTCTGATGATCACCACAGTAATCGTGCCGAGCATCCGTGGGCACGAGACAAGCTTTCCACGTATCCAGGTGAGAACCAGTTCCGTCTACGCTCAAATCTGCTTCGCCATGAACACCCACCACTATCTGATGATGCTCATGGCGATGCTGGTGAGATGCGGTTGGTAGCTTAAGCAATCGGGCATCCAGCATAGACGCAACCGGAACCTTTGAGTGAGAATATTAATCGATTAAAGCAGATCTGACCGGAACTTGCACATAAGTTCGCTGACTCTGGCGCTTACCTGCTCCAACGATGCGGCCGCGTTCACAATATTGTAACGAGCAGGCTCGGCTTGCGCGCGAGCCAGATACGTGTCGCGAATGCGTTGAAAAAAAGACACAGTCTCCTGTTCAAACCGGTCTAATTGCCCACGCTGTCTTGCCCGGGACATGCCGGTTTCAACCGGCGCATCCAGCAAAACCACGTGATCTGGGCGCATTTCACCCTGAACCAGGTTTTCCAACAACGCAATCCGCTCACTTGGAACCCCACGCCCTCCCCCCTGGTAGGCAAAGGTCGCATCGGTAAAGCGATCACACAGCACCCACTGCCCTTTTTCAAGAGCGGGGAAAATATAGGTATGCAGATGTTGCGCCCGGGCGGCAAACATCAGGAGCAGTTCAGTGAGTTCGTTTACCGGCTCATCCCGCGGTGCCAAAAGCACCTCACGAATTGCCTCAGCCATGGGGGTGCCGCCAGGCTCACGGGTAACAATACAATCGACACCAAGATGTTTCAGGGCTTCAGCAGCATTGGCGATTTGGGTGGACTTACCCACCCCTTCGGTGCCTTCAAAGGTAATAAACCGGCCACGAACCGTCATTCTTTATCGTCCTTAACCGCTGGCGACGACCGGTAGTCCGATCGACGATTCAACTGAAACGCGCGAACCGCCTTCTGGTGCTCCGCCAGTGTATCGGAAAACTTATGAGTGCCGTCACCGCGCGCCACAAAGTACAGGGCGCTTCCAGAATCCGGGTGCAGCGAAGCATGGATGGCCTCACGGCCAGGCAAAGCGATGGGCGTAGGTGGCAATCCGTTGATGCGGTAAGTGTTATACGGCGTGTGGGTACGAAGATCCCGGGTGCCTATACGGCCCTTATACTTGTCTCCCATACCGTAAATTACGGTAGGGTCCGTCTGTAACCGCATGCCTTTTTGCAGGCGCCGAACAAACACACCGGCTACCTGACCCCGCTCATGGGGGGCGCCAGTTTCCCGCTCTACAATAGATGCCATAATCAACGCCTCATAGGCGCTATCATAGGGTAGACCTTCTTCCCTGCCTTCCCACTCCTCGGCAAGAACATTTTCCATGCGTTGGAACGAGCGCTGAAGCAGGTCAAGATCCGATTCGCTGCTGGTAAAAAGATAAGTATCTGGAAAGAAACGTCCTTCCGGATGCTCGCCTGCAGCACCAACCGCCTCCATGATTTGCGCATCCGACCACTGGGCGGTGAGCTTCTCGAGACGCTCTGTAGACGCGAGCGCAGCGCGCATGTCACTGAAAGCCCAGCCTTCAATAAACTGAACAGACCAGTGCTTTGTGTCGCCCTCAACCATCTTTTCAAGCATGACTTCAGCGGTCATACCGTCGGTGAACTCATATTCGCCGGCTTTAATTTTGGCCTGATCAGGGTACAAACGGCCATAAATCCGCACCCACAGGCTCTTCTCAACCAGTCCACGAGTCTCTAGTTGTCTGGCGACACCACTGAATGCAGTCCCGGAAGACACATCAAAAAGCACCGGTTCGGTCATGAAAACCGGCTTTGACAGCGAGCCCAGCCCCTGCCAAACCCACAAACCTGTACCCGCACCAACCAGTACGGCAGCACAAATAACCGCAACCAATAGTTTTTTGAACAAACGAATTATTCCAGTAGCTCGAGAGGATTGAAGATTGTCGCAAGTCCGTCACCCACAGGCAAATCCTGGCCAGCCAGACAACGCACGGGAACAACACCCATAACACTATTCAGAAGATAAACCCCCAGGCATTGCGAGCCCATTACATCCCCGATATCTAAAGATCGCTCAACCACCACCTCGCCCCGGGATCTGAGCTTTTCCAGCACCCACTGGCGCATTATGCCAGTGACAGCCAGGCTCTTGGCCGGCGGTGTTACCCATCCTTCAAGCTCTTTGATGAGGATATTTGTGCGGGTTCCCTCAACCAGGTTGCCGCCAGCGTCTGACATAAGAACTTCAAACAAATCACCGTGAATCTCTCTGGAGGCCATAACCTGCTCCAGCCGGTTGAGAGATTTAATGCCCGCAAGTAAGGGGTTCACCGTGAGTGGCACTCGTGAAAAGTCTGCGGCCACACCAGAGCCCGCCGGAGCTATAGGCATAGAGCTGGAAGATACTAGCAGGTTTGGCCGAACCCCCATCCCTGGCTGGTAGCCGCGACCACCCTCTCCACGAGTAAGTGTCAGCTTGAGCACCCAGCCGCCTTCAGCTTGCTGATTCGTATATCGGCCAGCGTAACGAGTAACCGCTGCGGTGCAGGCTTTGCGAAGGTCGGTAAGGGCAATGGGAATCCCCAACCTGCCAGCATCACGCACCATTCGATCCAGATGCCGAGACAAAAGCACACCACGGTCGCCATGCATTCTTATGGTTTCGAACAGGCCATCACCATAAGCCGCGCCCCGATCACCGGGTGGAAAGCCGCGTTCGTCGGCCCAGTACAGGTTAAACATGAAGTTTCAGCCTTCGTAACGGCGCACAATCAATGTGCCGTTGGTACCACCAAAGCCGAACGAATTAGACAAGGCGACGCGAACATCGCTTTTGCGACTCGTATGGGGGACAAGATCCAAATCGCAGCCTTCATCAGGGTTATCAAGATTAATAGTGGGCGGCAGCACGCCGTCCCTTATGGCAAGCAGCGAAAAAATCGCTTCAACTGCGCCCGCAGCACCCAACAAGTGCCCGGTCATCGACTTGGTACTGCTCATGGCCAACTTGTTCGCGTGATCACCAAAGACTCGCTTAACGGCCGCAATTTCTGCCACATCGCCAACCTGTGTTGAGGTTCCATGGGCGTTGATATAATCAACCTCTTCGGGCTCCAGCCCGGCATCACGCAGCGCATTTATCATCGCGCGCGCTGCGCCTTCGCCATTTTCAGGTGGCGCAGTAATATGGTGAGCATCATCACTCATCCCAAAGCCGACCAGCTCACCATAGATGGTTGCACCGCGCTTTTTGGCATGCTCCAGCTCTTCGAGCACCACCACCCCGGCACCGTCACTGAGTACAAAGCCATCCCTGTCTTTATCCCAGGGGCGGCTGGCTTTTTCTGGCTCATCGTTGCGGGTGGACAGAGCCCGGGCCGAGGAAAACGCTGCAATACCTGTGCGCGTTGTGGCCATTTCGGATCCGCCGGCCAGCATGACGTCTGCATCGCCGTATGCAATGGTACGCGCCGCGTACCCAATATTATGGGTCCCTGTGGTGCAGGCTGTGACTATCGCAATATTTGGCCCCTGATAACCAAACCGAATAGCAGCATTGCCGGAAATCATGTTTATCACCGACGCTGGAACAAAAAACGGTGATACTTTGCGCGGGCCGGATTTCTCCATTATCAACACGTTTTTTTCGATGTACTCCAGACCACCAATGCCGGACCCGATGGCGATACCGGCACGTTCGCGGTCCAGTTCGCTGTATTCCCCAAGGCCACTGTGATCTACCGCTTGTTGAGCAGCGATCAAGCCATAATGAATAAACGCATCCAGTTTTCTAGCTTCTTTGGAAGAAAGGTAGGGCTCCAGATCAAGGTCTTTAATCGCACCACCAATTCGGGCGCTGTAATCGGTGGCATCGAAGCGGTCGATCATACCAATTCCGCTACGGCCGGCGAGTATGCCCTCCCAGGAAGACGCCACGTCGTTTCCCAGTGGAGACAACATTCCCATACCCGTGATAACAACCCGTCGTTTACCCATAACCCTGCTCACCTGATCTTTTTCATCTGTCGGTTTCTTGAATAAACCCTGAGTAGGGGCCATTCACAGGCAATAAAAAAGCCGTCCCTCACTGAATGACAAGGACGGCTTTTGCCTGGCTAACTTAACTGCAGAGTATCAGGTATGCGCGACGATGTAGTCGATCGCGTCCTGAACACTGGCCAGTTTTTCGGCTTCTTCATCTGGAATTTCAGTTTCAAATTCCTCTTCCAGCGCCATGACCAGCTCAACGGTGTCCAGTGAGTCAGCGCCAAGATCCTCTACAAAAGAAGATGAGTTCTGAACCTCGGACTCTTTAACGCCCAACTGTTCACAAACGATCTTCTTAACGCGCTCTTCAACTGTACTCATAATGTCCTCACTTTGTGTATCAACCAAGCAACTCAAGTGCTGCCAGTTAGTGTAAACCCTACCTGCAAACAAGCAGGGATTCGGTTAAACATGTTGTGCGACAAGGGGTTGCGCACGAGCTCCGAAACCGGAGCTTATCCCATGTACATTCCGCCATTCACGTGGATGGTTTCTCCAGTCACGTAACCAGCAACATCCGATGCCAAAAAAGCAACCAAGGCTGCGACTTCTTCCGGCTGCCCCAGACGACCCGCGGGTATAATTTCCAGCATAGCCTCGCGTTGCTTGTCGTCCAGTTTTTTTGTCATATCTGTGTCGATAAATCCGGGCGCAACGCAGTTCGCTGTGATGCCACGATTCGACATTTCCTTCGCCAGACTACGGGTAAAACCCTCTACACCCGCCTTTGCAGCGCAGTAATTAGCCTGCCCGGCGTTACCCATGCTGGCAACCACGGAGCTTACGTTTATAACGCGCCCCCAACGTGCCTTCGCCATACCTCGTAAAACAGCTTTACTGGTACGGTACACGCTTGAGAGGTTGGTTTCGAGCACCGACGCCCAGTCGTCGTCTTTTAATCGCATTAGCAGATTATCACGGGTTATTCCCGCGTTATTAACTAAAATCAAAGGCGCACCGGATTTTTCGGCTATCTCTTTCAAGCCAGCATCAATGCTTTCCGGATCGGCAACGTTCATCACAATGCCGTAGCCCTTCACGCCTGCAGCCTGAAGGGTGTCCGTAATGGTCGCTGCCCCCTCTGCACTGGTGGCCGTACCCACAACCTCAGCACCTTGTTTAGCAAGGGCTAAGGCGATCGCTTTTCCAATTCCCCGGGTAGCACCGGTTATCAGTGCTGTTTTGCCTTCCAGAGACATGCACAACTCCCTTTCTTCAAGACGATTCAAATGCCGCAAGCGCTGCGCTTAGCGCTTGCGGATCTTCAAGCCCATGAACGGCCAACCCCCGATCAATACGCTTGGCTAATCCGGCGAGTACCTTGCCAGTACCGCACTCCAGAGCAACATTCACATCGCTCTTAACCAGAGTACGCACCGAATCCGCCCACAACACAGGCGAATATAGCTGTTTGAGTAGATTAGACTTCAGTGTAGCCGAATCTGACTCAGCTGCAGCGTTAACATTCTGTATAACCGGGATAAGTGCATCGCTAAAACGAACCTCATCCAATGCCTGGGCCAGCTCTTCAGCAGCGCCTCGCATCAACGCACAATGGGATGGGACACTGACCGGGAGCGGCATAGCTTTGCGCGCACCCTTTGCCTTACAAACTTCAATAGCACGATCAACAGCGGCAACCGACCCTGCAATAACTACCTGACCTGGTGCATTGAAATTCACGGCAGCCACCACATCGCCGTTGGCAGCCTCTTCACAGGCTGCGACAACGTCGGCGTCTTCCAAACCAAGAATAGCTGCCATTTTGCCTTCACCAGCAGGAACGGCTTCTTGCATCAATTCGCCGCGCAGGCGCACCAATTTGACGGCCTCTACAAAATCAAGGCTTTCAGCGGCCACTAATGCGCTGTACTCGCCCAAGCTGTGGCCTGCCAGGAAGTCGGGCTTCGATCCTCCAGATACAAACCACTGCCGCCAGAGCGCGATACTTGCGGTTAACATTGCCGGCTGGGTGACCGCCGTCCGATTAAGCTCTTCTACCGGGCCCTTCTGGCAAAGGTGCCAAAGGTCATAGCCAAGCACATTGGAAGCTTCCGCAAAGGTTTTGTTGATCATGGGCCAAGACTCGGCAGCAACGGAAAGCATGCCAACCGATTGGGAACCCTGTCCGGGAAATATAAAGGCTGATTTCATAAGCGGGATCTTATCGTCATTGGAGGTTTCAGGAGATTAGCCAATAGTACAAGCTCGACGGATTTTGCGCGAGTTAGCTGTAAAACCGGAACCTACTTTAGTCGCAGATGCTCAAAGCATAAGATCGTCAAGACGTTCGTTGATACGCTGAGGCACTTCCAGTTCAACCTCACGAACTGCCTGACGAATGGCAGAAAGCATGGCGCGCTCATTGGCATTGCCGTGGCTTTTTATAACCACACCCTGAAGACCAAGAAGACTGGCACCATTGTGACGGGAGGGGTCCATCAGACGAAGAAGTCGCCCGACAATAGGGCGAGCAAGAAAACCCACAAAACGACCATAAAAACTGCGAGTAAATGCCTGCTCCAGAAGCTCAATCAGCAACCCGGCCACGCCTTCGCCGGTTTTCAGCGCAATATTGCCCACAAAACCATCACACACCACCACATCTGCAACATCGCGGAACAGGTCACTGCCTTCGACGTATCCAATGTAGTTAATCGAATCGCACTGGGCGAGCATGTGGGAGGCTAAACGAACCTGCTCGTTGCCTTTTATCTCTTCTTCGCCCACATTCAACAAAGCAACCCTCGGCTCACCTTGACTACAGATTGCAGAGGCCATGAGCGAACCCATCAGAGCATACTGATAAAGATTCTCAGCACTGGAATCTACGTTGGCACCCAAATCCAGAACATGGCACCGGCCGCGGAGGGAGGGTATAAGCTTGGCAATTGCGGGACGCTCTATGCCCGGATACATCCGGATAATGGAGCGGCCAAATGCCATCAACGCGCCGGTGTTACCCGCACTCACGCACCCCTGAGCTTCGCCGTCACGAACCAGCGCCAGGGCGATGGCCATGGAGGAGTTTTTTTTGTGGCGCAGTGCATGAGAGGGGCGCTCATTCATGCGGACGACATCTGCAGCCTCCTCAATGCGGATTCGCGGATGCCCGTCACACAAAAAAGCCTCAAGCTCACTCCGGATTCCCACCAGAATGAAGCTCAAGGCTTTGTTTTCACGCACCGCTTCCAGAGCCGCGGCAGCTACTACTGCCGGGCCCCGATCGCCACTCATGGCGTCAATCGCTATGGTGACCGGCTTCATCGTTCGCCCACTCGATTTGAGTTGGTGCAGCTATGCAACGAAATTACTCGTCGCTAGCTTCGATTACCTGCTTACCACGATAGAATCCGTCCGGAGACACGTGGTGACGACGATGAACTTCACCAGTCGTTGAATCAGTGCTCAGAGCTGCAGGGCTCAAAGCATCGTGGGCACGGCGCATGCCACGCTTGGAACGGGTCTTGCGGTTCTTCTGTACAGCCATGGTTCTACTCCTGACCTGTTAACGTAAACTTTGCTTGAATATGGTTACGAGTAACGTGTGTTCGTTTGATTACGCCGGCTTCCATGAGGACGCCCACGCCCGAATTAATGCTTTGTACTTTTGAGTCCCGCCAGCACACTGAACGGGTTATCGCCTGGCTTCTTTTCCGGTTTTGCAGAAGACCCGTCTGGCTCGTAGGCTTTCAGATCTTCGTTAGCCGGGCACTCGTCCCGATCGTGAAGTGGGTACGGAGCCAAAACCAACAGCAACTCGTCCTCCGCCATCGACCAGAGATTCGCACTGAAATCATCAGTCAGAAACGGCTCAAGGTCTTTTGGCAACCCTTGTGCCTGCTCGTCGCTGGTCACCAGCCCCAGTATAAACTGAGAAACCAACACAGACCTCATGGACCCCATGCAACGTTGACACTCCAGGTCTACCGGAGCCTTCAACTCGCCAGAGACGATGCGACGGCGCTGGCCGTCCTTATAAAAGGACAGCTTTACGTGACAGACGGCTCCATCATCAAACCCCAAAACAGCCTCGCGGAAACGAGACAATGCACTGAGAGGAATTTCTCCCTCCAGCACACTGTTGTGCTCCGCCAACTTGTAGGGGTCGACTATTTTCGGTAATTCGGCACTAGACGCATTTGACATAGGCGCGCAATTCTAGGGGCGAAGCTTGCTGCTGTCAAAGACTTCGTCGGGTTTTGGCCGGGGGTTCCGGTTTCAGTAGGTGTATTCTACGATACCGGCACAAAAAATGGCGAGAATTCTCAAAGGATCAGAACTTATGCCCCAACAACACCTGCTACTGGCATCATCATCCCCATACCGCCGAGAGCTTCTAGCAAGGCTTGGGGTGCCCTTCTCCTGGGCCAGCCCAAACATAGATGAATCGCCTTTCCCGGGAGAAGCCCCGAATGATCTGGCCGTGCGCTTAGCGGAAGCCAAAGCCCGGGCCCTGGCAGCCACGCACCCCGGCCACTGGATTATTGGGTCGGATCAGGTAGCAGCTTTACCCGACGGCACCCTGCTGAGCAAACCCGGAACCTACTCAAAAGCCTACCAGCAACTTGAACGAAGCAGCGGCCAGAGCGTTAACTTCCTGACCGGGCTTGCCCTTCTGGAAACCAATTCCGGAAAACTGCAAACCTGCTGTGAGCATTTCTCTGTTCACTTCCGGAACCTGACTGCCCGGGAAATCGATGCATACCTCCACAAAGAGCAGCCCTACGACTGCGCTGGCAGTTTCAAAATGGAAGGCCTGGGCATAACCCTGTTCCGGGAACTGCAAGGCCGAGACCCCAACAGCCTCATTGGCCTGCCCTTAATTGCCCTTAACACCATGCTGACAACCTGGGGCAGAAACCCACTTCTAGAACCTTAGCATTGCCTGCAGCCACACTATTACCGCAGCTCGAGGCGCGACTCAACCAGTTGACTGGCTACGCCCTGACCAAAAGACAGACCGAGTTGGTCAACGAAGTCGAGCAGCGGGCCTTTACGCCGACTGTAATCAACCAAATCTTCCTGACCGATGATCTGCCTGGCAACATGAGAAGTACTACCAAGGCCGTCAATAAGCCCCAACTCCAGAGCCTGCTCTCCACTCCAGACCAGCCCACTAAACAGGCGCTCATCATCCGCCAGGCGATCACCACGCCCTTTCTTTACCGCCTCTATAAACTGACGATGGGTGTTTTCAAGCACACTTTGCCAAAACGCCACCTCTTGCTCCTGCTGGGGAGAGAACGGATCCAGGAAGGCCTTGTTATCTCCCGCCGTGTATAGACGGCGTTCGACGCCCAGCTTATCCATAACGCCGGTAAACCCAAACCCCCCAGCAACAACTCCGATCGACCCCACAAGGCTGGCACGATTTGCATAGATCTCATCCGCCGCAGCGGCAATATAGTAGGCACCGGAGGCGCCAATATCCGAGATCACCGCATACACTTTCTTTTCCGGGTACTCCTCTCTTAGCCGAGTGATTTCATCGTAGATATAACCAGACTGCACTGGGCTCCCGCCTGGGCTGTTAATGCGCAAAATCACCGCCACGGCGTTCTCTTCCTCAAACGCCGAGCGTATGGACCCGGCGATGTTATCCGCACTGGCAAGCTCATCAGCGGCGATTGGCCCATTTATCTCCACCAAGGCCGTGTGCTTGCCAGTCGCGGCCTCCAAACTGTCACCAAACGGCGACCAAACAATAACCAGCAAAGCAAACAGATAAACAAACGTGAGGAGCTTGAAGAAAATCCCCCAACGCCGACTGCGGCGCTGCTCGGACTGTAGAGACATCACCAATTTTTCTATCAACTTCCAGTCTCGGCCTGTCTCCGGCGGAACTTTCGGCTGATTGCGCCCTGAGCGAGGCTCAGCAGGCTTGTCACCCCACTCTGGAGTCTTATCGGAATCCCAGTCACTCATGTACTTATCCTGTTAAAAATGAAAACACCTAAACCTGCTTACAACCCAAGCACACTGCGAAGATCCGTTACAGAGTCAACGATGGCGTGGGGAGCATACCCTCCAAGCACATCTCGCTTGTGGACCCCCCACTCAACACCAATAGAGGGCATACCTATACGCTGGGCCATTTCCAGATCATAACGGGTATCGCCGATCATAACGGCCTCTGAAGGCTCAAGTCCGTAAAAAAGCAGGATCTCTTCAAGCATGCGCGGATCCGGCTTGGATCGAGTTTCGTCGGCACAACGAGTAATATCAAAATGCGCCCCAAGGCCACTGGAAACCAGCGCTGGCTCAAGGCCTTTACGACTTTTACCGGTTGCCACAGAGCACCCACGACCAGATCTCTGGAGATCCAGTACAACATCTGCCATGCCCTCAAAAAGATTCTGCGGTGTGGTCACTTTACGAAAGAAATAATTAGCGTAACCCTCTCGTATGGTCGTCATTTCCTCATGACTGATACCGGGATACAGCCTTCCCAAGGCCTCAACCATACCCAAACCAATAATGTCGCGGTAGGCATCCCTCTCAAGCGCCGGGTACCCAAGATCTGTAGCAGCCTGGTGCAGGCTGTCTGCAATATGGTCTACGGAATCCACCAGAGTTCCATCCCAGTCAAAAATAACAACTTTAACGTCCATTAATTTACTCCTGCTGCACGCACTTCAAGCCTGTTCAGCACGTGGCTAAATACATCGTCATAAGGGGCCTCAAACCTAACCGATTCCCCGGTAACTGGCAGGGCAAGCTCGAGAGCCCGAGCGTGCAGCATTAAGCGCTGACCGCCAACAGCTCGAAAGGCTTTGAGGCTCACATCATCCATATACTTGTCATCCCCAGCTATCGGGTGACCGGCAAAAACACTGTGCACGCGAATCTGATGGGTTCGGCCAGTAACCGGAGAAGCCTCTACCAAACTGTAGCCTTTATAACGCGCAAGACAGCGAAACATTGTGAGGGAGGGCTTGCCAGCCTCATCCACCCGAACCCTGCGCTCTCCGTTAGGCATTTCATAGCGCAGCAAAGGTTCATCCACGCGCCCAAGCTTGCCCGGCCAATCACCCGTCACCAACGCATGGTACTGTTTACGAATGCGCCTTTGCCGGAGCTCATCCTGCAAATAACGAAGTGAGGACCGCTTCTTGGCAATCATCACCAACCCGGATGTATCTCTGTCCAATCGGTGCACCAACTCAAGAAACCGAGCCTCTGGGCGCGCGGAACGCAACACTTCAATCAACCCAAAACTCAGACCGCTACCCCCGTGCACGGCAATGCCCGACGGCTTGTTCACAACCAGCATCTGGTCATTCTCAAACACAACGGCGGCCTCCACCACACCCTGAACACGGCTACCAGGGGCGGCTTGCGGCGCTTTTTCCTTACGGATAACGGGCGGAATGCGCACCAGATCACCTGTTACCAAGCGTGTATCTGGCTTCACCCTACCCTTATTAATCCGCACTTCGCCCTTGCGCACAATGCGATAAATGATGCTTCTGGCACACCTCGAAGCTGGGCCAGCAGAAAATTATCCAGCCTTTGCCCATGGTTATCTTCGTCAACCGTAACCCACACAACCTCTTGCTGCACTGCCCCCCGGCCTGAATCAGCCTGCTTGGCACCTACCCCACGTGCCGGATGAGGCGCCGGTTTTTTAACCCGTGCTTTAGCGGGCTTTCCGGTAGCAGTTTTGCGGGACATAAGGTTCCTTTAATTAGGTGGTATAACTGGCGATACGAGCAGGATTGAACGGTTTCCTGAATACTGTTATATTCCGGCGTGATCTGTCGTTTGTCTACGGCCTGACCAACTCTAGTCAGAAGCCGGAGCGGCAGAAGAGTATACCGACACTATTCAAGAGTTTGAACGCCGAGCGCCTAATCACTATTAGGCACGGCGTAAGAAATGCTTCCGGAGTGTCAGAGCAGACCCGTAAAAAGCAACGGCGAGCTGACACCGGGAAAACTATAACCGTGCGGAAAACCGCCGGGCGATATCGCGAAGAATCACTGCCACGCAAGGCCGGGCCGTCCAGCTTACGAATACGACGTGAGACCCAGGCACTTGTGTGAACTTGAAAACGGATTATATGCGCCAACAGACACGAACCCTACAAGACACCTCCTTGCCAGCAGGCAGGCGGGACGTCGGCGGTGGTCTCAGATCAACAGGATCATACCCCGGGAGGGAGTGATTCGTCTGTCCGCCGCTCAGCCTCTGATATAACAGGGCCAGCGGCACGCATACCCTGCTTCGCAGATGCGACGCCCTTCGGTTTTCTGTCAATATTAAACGACAGGAATACCCACTTTCCATGAAAAGAATGCTCATAAATGCAACTCACCCAGAAGAGTTGCGCGTCGCCCTGGTTGACGGCCAGCGCCTGTTTGACCTAGATATCGAATCCAGCTCCCGCGAGCAGAAAAAAGCTAACATCTACAAAGGGCGTATTACCCGGGTAGAGCCAAGCTTGGAAGCTGCATTTGTTGATTTTGGCGCGGATCGCCACGGGTTTCTTCCTCTAAAGGAAATCTCCAGAGACTACTTCAAAAAGTCACCAGGCCAGATCGAAGGCAAGGTTGCCATCAAGGAAGTTGTTTCCGAAGGTCAGGAAGTTATTGTTCAAGTAGACAAGGAAGAGCGTGGCAACAAAGGCGCAGCCTTAACAACGTTTGTTTCCCTTGCTGGCCGCTATCTTGTCTTGATGCCCAACAACCCCCGCGCTGGTGGTATCTCACGCCGCATAGAAGGCGAAGAGCGGGCACAATTGAAAGAAGCCATGAACAGCGTACTGGTGCCCAAGTCCATGGGCATTATTGTGCGCACTGCCGGCATTGGCCGCACCTCTGAAGAGCTTCAGTGGGATCTCGACTACCTGGTGCAATTTTGGGAAGCCATTACCCAGGCCGCAGGCGAACGCAAAGCCCCCTTCCTTATTCACCAGGAAAGCAACGTCATTATTCGCGCTGTTCGCGACTACCTGCGGCAGGATATTGGTGAAGTACTGATCGATTCGGAGAGCGTTTACGAGGACGTACTTAACTTCGTTCGTGCCGTAATGCCAACCTTTGAAAACAAGATCAAGCTGTACAAGGACGAAATCCCCCTGTTCAGCCGTTACCAGATTGAAGGCCAGATCGAGACAGCATTTCAGCGTGAAGTAAAGCTCCCCTCTGGCGGCTCCATTGTTATAGACCCTACCGAGGCGCTGGTGTCCATCGACATCAACTCATCCCGCGCCACAAAGGGACAAGATATTGAAGAAACCGCCTTCCAGACCAATCTGGAAGCGGCTGAAGAAATTGCGCGCCAACTTCGCTTGCGAGACATGGGCGGCCTGATTGTGATCGATTTCATCGACATGACACCGGCCAGGCATCAGCGCGAAGTAGAGCAAAAGATGCGCGAAGCGCTCGAAATCGACCGGGCACGGGTTCAGGTAGGCAAGATCTCACGATTTGGCCTGCTGGAAATGTCTCGCCAACGCCTACGTCCATCCCTGGGCGAAACCCGCAGCGAAGTCTGCCCACGCTGTGAAGGCCAAGGAACCATTCGTGGTATCGAATCCTTGGCGCTGAGCATCATGCGCTTAATCTACGAAGAGTCATCGAAGGAAAAGACCGGCGAAGTTCGGGCGATTGTGCCGGTATCTGTAGCCACGTTCCTGCTCAACGAAAAACGTAAGCAGCTGGCCGATATTGAAGCTCGCCAGGAAGTCAGTGTTGTGGTTGTACCCGTTCCCCATATGGAAACACCACACTTCGAAATCCTGCGCATGCGCGATGACGAAACCACGCCCGAGCACGTATCAAGCCACCAGGTAGCGCAGGAATACAGTGAGCGCGAAGAGGAAGTGCTTGAAGTGCCGACGGCAGAAAAGCCGGTTCGCGAGCAGGCGGCTGTAAAAGCCGTGCGCACAAGTGCACCAACGCCAAGCCCTAAAGCCGCAGAAACTCAGCAAACGGAAGAGCAGGACGACAGCTTACTCCGCCGGATTGGACGCAAGATTTCTTGTTTCTTCAGCGGCGAGGAAGATCAGCCAACGGAAACTCACGACAAATCAAAGGCAACGGCCAACCGCGAAGATCAGCGGAACCAGGCACGCCAAGATCGCCGAAAATCCCGCGTGGCACGGGATGACCAAAACACCGGTAACACGAACAACCGCGGCGGTAGCGAGCGCCGTCAAAGCAATAACCAGCAGAACCGAAACGACGACAGCCGTTCACGGGGCCGCAATCGCAACGATGATCAAAACCGGCCCAACCAGAACCGCCAGTCAGCGGCCAAAACCTCTGCCAGTGAAGGTTCTGAGAACAAGGCTGCAGACAGCCGCGGCGATAGTCGCCGGGAAAATCGCAAAGATGGTCAGGGTCGTGGCCAAGGCCGTAACCGGCCACAGCGCGAAACCAAGAACAACGGCGATCAAAAGGACACGGTCCAGCAGGATGCCCCTCAAAAGGCAACCACTGACAAGCCTGGCACCGACGACAGTCGTCGCAAGCCGCGCCGCCCTCGCAGCCGGGATGGTTCATCGTCTGAGGCTCCAGCCTCTACGCCGGCCGCTCGCAAGAGTGCCCGCAACGAGAAGCACCAAAAGGACACCCAGCCGGAAGCTGGTAACGGCAACACTGACGTAAAAGCAACGGCTGCAGCAACCAAGAATGTAGACCAAGCTGCGCCGAAAGCACCGACAACTCAGCAAGGCGAACAGAAACAACCGGAGCAGAAAACAACCTCCGAAACCAAGGCTGCCCCAAAACCGGACACAGCTCCTGCTGCCACCTCGGCAGTGACAGAGCCTTCCGAAGCGGCGGATAAAAAGCCTCAGCTCCGAAGGAAAAGGAACCTGCAGCATCGGTAGAAAAGCAGCATCAGCTCCGGAAAAGAAAGACGCCTCCGCCGATAAGCAGCAAGAGCCATCCGCGGAGAAATTGCCAACAGCTGAAAAGACGCTTCTGCAGATAAACTGCCAGAAACGGGTAAGCAACCCTCAGCCGACAAAGCGAGGATACTTCAGAGGCAAAGCCGCAAGAGCGTAAAGCTCCCCAGGTCAAAAATCCGATGCCCAGGCCAAGGATGAGACAACTACCAAAGTAGAAGCGCCAGCAGCCCAGCCAGCACCTGAAGCGCCGGTAGAGACCGAGAAGAAGCCCTCAGCCACACAGGATGAGAAACCAGCTGCTACCCCAGAGGCAACGTCTGCGGAAGACGAGAGTAAGGCCGCCCCTGTGAAAAAGCAGAGAGCGACGCCTGCCAGAAGCAGAAGCAAAGCCCCGGCGGCGGAAAAGCCTGCAGAAGAAGCGCCGGCCCCAAAGCCCGAAGCTGAACAGGATAACCCAGCGCCCAAAGCTGCAGATGCACCGACCAGTGCGCCAAGCGTTCCGGTAACACCCGGGCGTGCCTACAACGACCCCCGCGAAGTGCGCAAACGTCAGCGGGCGGCCGAAGCAGCTAAAAAGTCTGAGGATAATTAAAGCATGCTATCCAACTCCGACATCGAAGCGCTGGAAGACATACTGTTCGCCGAACCTTGGGGTGACGAAGCCCTGGACTTTTTTGGCTTCCATGGCGTTGTCTGCGCCAGCGTTGTCGGGCCGGCCACACTGAGTGTGGAAGCCATCTTCAACCTGGTAACAGGTACTGAGGATACACCCGGCGGTGGCATTCCGGACATCTTCCGCCAGTGCGTTACGCGCCTGGCGGGAGGCATGACTCAGGCCCTTGATATGGGCCAGGACCTGGAGCTACCCGAGCCGGAAGACGGCGATCCGATGAACGCGCTGGAAAACTGGTGCGCGGGCTTTGTAGACACGTTCATGGAGCATGAAGATGAGTGGCTGGATGCTGCAAGCGAGGAAGACACCGCTGACTTAATGGTGCCCATGTTGACGCTCTCGGGCCTGTTCGACGACGAAGACTTTCAAAACGTTCGCAACAGTGAAAAGCTGTCGAGCCAGATGGCTGACGCTATCCCAGACTCCCTGACAGATCTGTACCTGCTGTTCCACGCACCGGCCTAAGCCGGTGCACTAACACTAGGTACTTGCTTGAAATGATGCCAGACCGGCTCCAGCCCGTCTGGCATTTTTGCAATCCGGCCAAGCTCACACCAAGGTGCGCCGGGAAAGTGAAAATCACTCCCCTGGGAAGCGAGCAGCTTCTCCCGCATACATAGCTCGGTCAGAAACCCCAGATCTCCACTGGACTGCCCGGATGTAGATACCTCAATGGCACGACCGCCGGCCCTGCGAAAATCCGCAGTGAGCTCCCGAAGCTTTGTTGCCGTAAGCTGATATTTTCTGGGGTGGGCCAACACGGCCAGCCCGCCCGCAGAATTGATCCACTGAACCACCTCTTCAAGCTCCGGCCAAAAGGCCTTTACATCGCCCACCTTCCCGGCACCCAGATAACGTTTGAATGCCTGGGCTGCATTCTTCACGGTACCCTCCTCAATCATCACTCGTGCAAAGTGCGGCCGTCCGGGTACATCGCCCCCAGCCTCAGTGGTCGCACGCTCAAGCAAGTCTGGAATGGCAAGCTTACTTAAACGATCAGTGATCATAGCTGCCCTTGCCCAGCGGTTTCGGTTCTGTTGCTCCAGCGCAGCACGAAAATCACCGTCGTTGATATCAAAGTCCAAACCAACAATATGTATGGTGCGGCTTCGCCACAAACAAGAAAGCTCAATACCCGGAATCAACACGACACCGTTAGCCTTTGCAGCGATTTGCGCTTCCGCCAGGCCGTTCACGGTGTCGTGATCTGTAAGGGCGAGGTGCGTGACCTTTTTGTCTGCCGCACGATTCAAAAGCTCCGTGGGCGTAAGCGCCCCGTCAGACGTGGTGCTATGACAGTGCAGATCAATGCACAAAACAGGCTCTTGCGGTATAGTCACAAAAATTCCCAACTGGAGTGAATGGCGGCGTGAACAGCGATACGAGCCAAGGCCCGCTACACTGAACCCAAGACACAGTGTACCAGCCAATGAACTCCATGCATTATTTTACAAAGCACACCACGACACCGGAGCCCCTATGTATTACGCCATTATCAGTGAAGATGTCGATAACAGTCTGTCTTTGCGCCAAACAGCAAAGGCTGCTCACATTGAACGTTTGCAAACCTTGAAGGCAGAAGGCCGGCTTCTGCTGGCAGGCCCCCATCCGATTATCGATACGCCCGACCCGGGCGATGCCGGCTTTTCTGGCAGCCTTGTGGTGGCAGAGTTCGACTCCCTGGTCGAGGCTCAAGCTTGGGCAGACAACGACCCCTATGTGGATGCGGGCGTTTATCGTAAAGTGGTCGTTAAACCGTTTAAAGTCGTTCTACCCTGAAACAACCAATAGACTTCCATGAGCTTATTGTAATGACAGAGCGCTTGAACGACTGCATATCTGTGACAAAATTGCGGTTTTGATAACAACGTGTTTTTAATCGAATCTTTTGGGAACCTTGCCAGTGACGCTTTTTCGCCTTGCCATCAGTGCGCTTTTTATATTGTCCTCTATCGCAGCGGCTCAGGCGAAAACCGTCTGGGTTGATGATCAACTCTACCTTCCTGTCCGCTCAGGTGCAGGCTCCCAGTATCGAATCATCGAGAATGCTGTTCCCAGCGGAACAGCCATGGAAGTGATCGAAACCTCAGACTCCGGTTATACCCGTGTACGCACGCCAAAGGGCAACGACGGATGGGTTTCAAGCCAGTACCTCAGTGACACACCTATTGCGGCAGACAGGCTAAAAACTGTAAGCAGACAGCTTGAACAAGCGAAAACCGAGCTGTCTTCACTCAAAGATCAGCTTAATGATGTCTCCAGCGAGCGAGACACCCTCAGCAATGCAGAATCATCACTCTCAACCCGCTCCGAGGAGCTGCAGCAAGAACTCAGGCGCATCAAGAACATTGCTTCAAACTCAATTAATCTGGAGCGACGAAATGGTGAACTACTGGAAGAGAACCAGAAGCTGCGCAATGACCTGGAAGTGCTAACAGCTGAAAACGAACGACTGGAAGCCGGCAAGGAATCTGATTTCATGCTGGTAGGAGCTGGTCTCGTACTTGGCGGAGTCTTTCTTGCACTGATTATTCCGATGCTCAAACCCACAAGAAAAACCGATAACTGGGCGTAAACCTTATGAAGGACTATTCGGAAAAACGCGATTTTCATCGCATGCAGGTTGAATCGGAAATCGAGATCACTGACAGCAAAGGCGACACCTTCGCAGGTACTTGCAGGGATCTCAGTGCCACGGGCATGCAGCTGTTTGTAAGCAAGCCTGTAGCCGTTGGGGAGGAACTGACCACGATACTACATCCAAGTAGTGATCAGTTCCCTCCGCTGGAGACTATCTGTGAGGTCATCCGGTGTGAACCGGAGGGCGACGGCTTTCTGCTGGGAGCCAATATCAGCGAAGTCACCCGCTAGCCTTCTGCCCTGGCTTTAAACCAAGGGCTTTTCTGACACAACAATTCCGTTGTTGTCGGCATATACGTAGTGGCCTGGCTGGAAGGTTACGCCGTGAAACGTCACGGGTACATCCAGATCACCCA
Organism: Marinobacter sp. AC-23; assembly: GCF_001858325.1. GTDB lineage: Bacteria > Pseudomonadota > Gammaproteobacteria > Pseudomonadales > Oleiphilaceae > Marinobacter. The sequence continues at coordinate 151,121 of NZ_MBPP01000067.1, read as the reverse complement.
GGCCGCGCTTCTCACTTTTCCGGGGATACGTAGCTAAAGCCTGTACCCAAGATCTGTCTTGCCAATCTCGTCAACATCCCGCACACAACCATAAATAATTAGTCCGGCCCAGCCGTTACTGGCAGCCTTCTCCGCCAGCATATCGCCAAGCAGTGCGTGACGCATTGAACCGCCACCGTCTACAACCATGACTCGACCTTGCCGGGCAAGCCCACCTGCTCTTTAACAACAGAATTGTCTTCAAAGCACTTTACGGTAACGATTTCGCCACCGAAGGCCTTAATTCCGCCATAGTTATTAAAGCCGGGTGCAACGACGCTCACTTCTGGAAATTCGTCACACAGGTCTGGGGTAATAATTGTTGCCACGTTACCTTTCTCCTTTACGCGCAGGATTGGTTTCAGTCGATTTTCTCATCCGCCAGGAAGATCCAGGTATCCAGCACCGAATCCGGGTTCAGGGATACCGAATCAATTCCCTGATCCATCAACCATTTTGCAAGATCCGGGTGATCAGACGGGCCCTGACCGCAGATACCTATGTACTTACCGGCCTTTCTACACGCCTGAATGGCGTTGGAGAGAAGCGCCTTAACAGCGTCGTTACGCTCATCAAACAGATGCGCGATAATGCCCGAATCACGATCCAGGCCGAGCGTCAGCTGAGTTAAATCGTTGGAGCCAATTGAGAAGCCATCGAAATGCTCAAGGAACTGGTCTGCAAGTATGGCGTTGGCTGGCAGCTCGCACATCATGATCAAGCGCAGGCCATTTTCACCACGCTTCAGGCCATTCTCCGCCAGCAGACTAACCACCTGCTCCGCCTCGCCCACGGTACGCACGAACGGAACCATAACTTCTACGTTGGTGAAGCCCATTTCATTGCGTACTCGTTTGAGCGCACGGCACTCCAGCTCAAAGCAGTCGCGAAACGTTTCCGAGATATAGCGCGAGGCGCCACGGAAACCAAGCATTGGGTTTTCTTCGTCTGGCTCATACAAAGTGCCGCCAATCAGGTTGGCGTACTCATTGGACTTAAAGTCGGACAAACGCACAATCACCTTCTTGGGTGAGAACGCTGCTGCCAGGGTAGAAATCCCCTCTACCAGTTTGTCGACATAGAAGTCCACTGGAGAGCTATAACCGGAAATGCGCTTTTCCACGGTCTGCTTGATATCTCCGGGCAGGCCGTCAAAGTTGAGAAGCGCCTTCGGGTGTACACCGATCATACGGTTAATAATGAACTCAAGGCGAGCCAGGCCCACCCCTTCGTTGGGCAGCGACTGAAAATCAAAGGCTCGATCCGGGTTACCCACGTTCATCATGATCTTGAACGGAATAGCAGGCATGGAATCTACGGTATTTTCACGCAGCTCAAAGTCCAAGGCGCCTTCATAAATCAGGCCGGTGTCACCTTCAGCACAGGATACAGTCACCTCTTGGCCGTCTCTCAACTGTTCAGTGGCATCGCCACAACCTACAACAGCGGGAATACCTAATTCGCGGGCAATGATAGCTGCGTGGCAGGTACGACCACCGCGATCCGTAATAATCGCAGAAGCGCGCTTCATGACCGGTTCCCAATCCGGGTCTGTCATGTCGGTAACCAGCACATCGCCGGCCTGCACGCGATCCATTTCCTTTATGCTGGTAATGATCTTGACCGGACCTGCACCAATCTTGTGGCCAATGCTGCGCCCTTCCACCAGCACTGTGCCGGTTTCATTCAGCAGATAGCGCTCCATCACATTGGCAGACGCCCGGCTTTTAACCGTTTCCGGGCGCGCCTGAACGATATAAATTTTGCCGTCATCGCCGTCTTTGGCCCACTCGATGTCCATGGGGCGCTGATAGTGCTTCTCAATGATCATGGCCTGCCTGGCCAACTCTTCGACTTCGGCATCTGTAATACAGAACCGGCCGCGCTCTTCCGGGTTCACTTTAACGGTTTCCACCAGCTGCCCGCTGGCTGGATCGGGGTGATAGATCATTTTGATGGCTTTGCTGCCGAGGTTGCGGCGCAACACGGCTGGCCTACCTGCATCAAGAGTAGGCTTGTGGACGTAAAACTCGTCCGGGTTAACTGCGCCCTGAACCACTGTTTCACCAAGGCCATAAGAGCCGGTAATAAACACAACGTCCCGGAAGCCTGATTCCGTATCCAGCGTAAACATAACACCACTGGAGGCTGTTTCACTGCGCACCATTTTCTGGATGCCGGCTGACAAGGCCACAAGCTTGTGATCAAAACCATGATGAACACGATAGGAAATAGCACGATCGTTAAACAGTGAGGCGAACACTTCCTTTACAGATGTGCGGACCTGTTCAAGGCCAACCACGTTCAGAAAGGTTTCTTGCTGCCCGGCAAAGGAGGCATCGGGCAAGTCTTCCGCCGTAGCAGACGAACGCACGGCAACGGCCATCTTGTCGTTGCCATTCAATATCGCGTTATAGGCTTCTTTGAGCGCGCTTTCCAATGCATCTGGAAAGGGCGTGTCAATAACCCATTGGCGGATCTTCGCACCAACACGTGCCAGTTCGTTCACGTCGTTAATATCGAGCTTATCGAGGACGTTGTCGATCTTGTCTTTCAGGCCATCTTTGGCCAGAAACTCACGGTATGCATGCGAGGTTGTGGCGAAACCTCCGGGAACAGTCACACCGGCATTGGCGAGATTACTGATCATTTCACCGAGGGAAGCGTTTTTGCCACCTACCCGGTCAACATCGGTCATTCCTAGGTGATCAAACCAGATTATGTAATCTTCCAAAGCGTGTCTCCCTCGAATCTGTATAACAAAGAATAAAACCGGGCCAGCGGTATCAAGCGTAAAAAGCGGATAACAACCACTGCGGAGTCTCTAACTTGGCGTGTATGATACTGTAACCTTCGGATTTTACCTAGGGAGCCGGAACAACACCATGAAACGTACAGCCTTCTTTATTTCCGATGGCACCGGCCTGACCGCCGAGGCTCTCGGCCATAGCCTATTGGCCCAATTCGAAAAAATTGAATTTGAGCGCATAACCGTACCCTATATCGACGACGTTGAAAAAGCCCGGGACATGGTTAAACGCATAAACACAGCCACAGAAATCGATGGCGCCCGACCGCTGATCTTCGACACCATTGTAGACAGCGCTATCCGTGACATTATCTCAGATGCGCAAGGTTTTATGGTGGACATATTCGGGACTTTCCTGAGCCCACTGGAAACCGAGTTGCAGTCGTCCTCATCCTACTCCGTTGGCAAATCCCACGCGATCAACAACGAAGGCGTCTATGAGCGCCGTATTCACGCTGTGAACTTCGCACTGGACAACGATGATGGAGCCCGCACACGGCATTATGATGAGGCGGATCTGATTCTTGTAGGCGCATCGCGCAGCGGCAAAACCCCCACCTGTTTGTATCTCGCGCTGCAGTATGGTGTCAAAGCCGCCAACTACCCAATTACTGAAGAGGATCTGTCAGACCAACAGTTGCCCAAGGCACTGCGACCCCACAAGGAAAAGATCTTCGGCCTGACGATTGAACCTGAGAGACTGGCCACCATTCGCAATGAGCGGCGCCCTAATTCTCGTTACTCGTCCATCAAGCAGTGCATGCTCGAAATTGAAGAAATTGAACTGATTTACCGAAGGGAGCGCATTCCGTTTCTGAACACCACATCCTATTCTGTGGAAGAAATCTCGACGCGCATCATGGTGACCACGGGCTTGAAGCGGAATCGCTAAAGGCTCATTGCAGAAGTAAGTAGGCAGACCGCGACCGGCCTGCCTACTGTTTACTTACAGTTCCTGAATGCTCAAGCCAAGCCCTTCAACCAAACTGCGGTTTTCAGGGCCTGTTACCACGGCCGTGCTTGCCTTTTCCGGCACCAGCCAAGTGGTTGCAACCCGCTTGAGATCCTCAAGGGTTACCGATAATACTCGCTCTCTAAAGCGTGCCCGCTGCTCTGGGCTGCGCCCGAACAGTTTATTGTGGAAGGCATGGCGTGCAGCACCCGCTGGGGAACGCGGACGATCCAACTGCCCAATCACCCCAAGAATAGACTCTTCCAGTTCCTGATATTCATGGTCAGTTTCCTGAAGCCATAGCAACGCGTTGTCGAAGTCCTCAAGGGTTTCCGCCAACCGTGGGTCGCGATAGGAGAAAAAGCGGAAGTTACCATTCACGCTATCTTGAGCCGCGCCGCCACCGTATGCGCCCCCTTTTTCACGAATGGCTCTGTGCAGATAGCCGTTACGCAGGAAGCCGCCCAGCACGGTTAGCGCAGCCGCATCCGGATGATCAATTGGCACCGTACTGTATGCGCGAGCGCAGAAGTTAACCTGGGTAGAGGTTAGCCAGGCTTCGCGAGTCTCAAAGCTAACGGGCTCCATGCTCCAGCGCGACGATTCAACGCCTTCTTCATCCTGCCAGCAGGATTTAAGGTCGTCGATCAGAGCCGGAAGGTGCTCTTCCTCGCCAATGACCAGGAACTCCCGCGCCTGCTTGCGAATTCGGCTGTGCAGCTTGGCAAGGCTCTGGCAAAACGCATCAAGCGCAGCCGGATCCTTCAAGGACTGATCCAATTCTTTGGTGCCCCGAATACCTGCCAGGCCTCCAAGACGGAACGCCAACCAGGAGCCAGTACTTAGGCCTTGTGCTGCGGCACCCATGGCCAGCGCGTGACCACTGCCTGTGACCGCCTGTTCACGACGAGCACGAATCTGGGCAATGATTTCCCGAATGCGATCTGTCTCATCAAAGCGGGCGCTGGTATATACGTCCCGAAGCAGCTTAGTCAGTGCCATTCGATTGCGAGCCAACGCCTTACCGCTGAAAATCATATAACCCGACAGAGCCTGAACGTCATCAATACGGCCTTTGGCGGTGAAGGAGGCACCAATACCTCCAGATTCGGCTGAAATTCTATCCTGCATCTGCAGGTAGTCCAGATCGCCACAACCAACTTCCGAAATCAGGGCACTGTAATACGGCAGCAACAGCAACTCTTCTTCGGTCAGATCCGGCAGAGGAAGTACCACCTGCTCGTAAATCAGGCCGTTGGTGCCCCGCGCAAAAACAGTTGCAGAAATTTCACCATCAAACCGACCCTCGGGTTCCGGCATTTGCAGCGGCACATCGGTGAGATCCACTTTCGGCAAAATGGAGTCGTCATCCTTGCGCATCTGGCGCTCTTCCAGCGCTTGCGCGCGCTCAACGATCTGGGTGACTTCTTCGCTGGAAAGCTCTGCCTTGCGCTTGGCGAGAGCTTCACGGATCGCTTGCTGGCGACGTGCATCCAGCTGGTCATCCGGGCGCAGCGTGAGCGTTACCCTATGCGGGTTATTCAGCAGCTTGTTGCGAATAAGCCCGGGAATGTACTGGGGATCACGAATTTTTTCCCGCAAGGTTGCAAGCACAGGCTCCAAATCAAGCAACTCAACGGGATCGCCCCCGTGAACCATGGGCGAAATCGCGCTCATAATTAGCTGCAGACCATAGGGGAAGCTGTCCCCGGCAATTTCACGCTGGTGCAATTCCAGCTGATGAAGAATGGCTTCCAAGCGCTCCTCGCTGACGCCATCATCAACAACTTTCTGAAGCGTGCTTTCGAGTAGGCCTTCCAGATCTTTTTGCTTCTCGGGCTCACTGCCTTCAATGCCACAGACAAACGTCATTTCCCGGTTGGAATCTTCCAGCCCGCACATAGGAGAAGGCGCAAGACCAATATCCGTTGTTTCCAGCGCTCGCATCAGTGGGGAGCGCTGTTTTCCAGCAATACAGCAGACAACAACTGCCCTTCCAGGTTTTCCTGCAGATCAAAGCTGTGACCCAGCAACCAGCCCACAACAATGTGAGTTTTGTTATCCGTGTCTTCACCTTCACTTACGCCGTAGCCCTGTTCCACACGAACCGGTGCGTACATGCGCTTCTCATCGCGCACTGGCAATTCGATATCCAGTTTGTCGAAACGCTTGAGCGCAAGCTCTTCAAACCGTTCGTGGTGCTCATGGGCCGGAATGTTGCCATAGGTGGCAAAAATCGCATTGCTCGGGTGGTAATGATGCCGATAAAAACGGATCAGGTCGTCGTAACTCAAATCAACGATATGATCCGGTTCCCCGCCGCTGTTGTAATGGTAAGTAGTGGTCGGGAACAGGTGGCTACTCAGGTTCTGCCAAAGTTGTGAGGTGGGCGCGCTCATGGCACCTTTCATCTCGTTATACACAACACCCCGGTACACTAGGTCTGTGCTTGGGTCATCTGGCTTCTCAAATTCCAGCCGGTGACCTTCCTGGGCGAAGTCCAGGGGATCCAACTTGGAGAAAAACACCGAGTCCATATAAACCGACAAAAGATTGTCAAAATCTTTGCGGTTCATGCTCGCGAACGGATAAGCCGTCCAATCGCTGCTGGTGAACGCGTTCATAAACGTATTGAGCGAGCGGCGAATCATCATGAAAAACGGATCGCGAACCGGGTAGCGTTCACTGCCGCACAGCGCCGTGTGCTCAAGCACATGAGCAACGCCGGTCGAATCCATCGGAAAGGTTCTCAGCGCCACAAAAAATACGTTTTCGTCGTTATCCGCCGCAAGATGGAGGTGGCGGGCACCGGTTTTTTTGTGGCGATACTCTTCAACATCAAGATTGAGCGTATCTATCCGGTGACTGCGAAGCTTCTCAAAAGCCGGATGGGTTGCGTTATCGATCACTGCAGCCATTCAAACTATCCTGTCGTTAAACAATTGGAGAATGACAGGGTAACACGTAGTATCAATTATCATGTACGCGTCCCACAGAGATAAGGCAGCACCCAGACCCATGAACACACCCTCAGGCCTCAAAACCGCCGCGCAGGCTCCCGAAGTGGCCGCCTATTGGGCAGAACGTCGACAATATCTTGAGCGCATCCAAAAATCTCCGGAGGTCAGACAGCGCTTCTGGCGCGAGGTTTTCATCTATCTGGCACGCCGCCTGCTCTGGTCGTTTGGCTTCTTCCCCGTCTTTATGGTTTTCTGGGTACCTTCGTGCTCGCAAGCTTCAACCCGGTTGTTATGGCGTCGGATTTAATCCCTCTGCTGCAAGATTTCGTGAGCGCCAACCCCGAAGTTCAGGCTACAACACTCAGCACTCTGGCTATTGCGTGGGCCTCTGTTGGCTTTTTCTTTCTGATCTTTGATTTTGTTCTCACCCCGTTCCGGTCGCCCTACGAATACGAGGCCGATGTTTACATGCGGGCATGGGAGCAACTCAACCATGATCAACTTCCGGCCAAAGTGTGATTTAGCCAGCATTCTCGTCAAGTTCAGACACTTTCTGTTACATATCCTGGCATTCGCTGGTTAAGATGAAACGGCTACCGAATTTGTAGAATGCTGGATTAAGAGGTTCCGCCATGGTCGATTTCAGACCACTTCTATTTTTGAATGCTCTGGCTCTTATGCTTTTGGTTACGGCTGGCTTTGCGTCGGTTCGTGATGAGTTACCCACTGAAGAAACTACTCAGCAAACTGTGCAAAACAGCCAATCGCCAAAGGCGGTCCGCAAACCAGCGGCGGAGCTCCCACCACCAGCCATTGCCGAGGCTCCGATCGCTGATCCCGCGCCTGCAGTTGAGACTGTAGCCGAGACCGCGATCAAACCTGAAGCTGAACCGGAACAACCAGCAGTTAGCATTGAGCCTTTCCGCATGCCCCAGTTCCCGGAAGAACCCCTTCAAGTTGCTTCAGCTGAGCCCCTAGCCGCCATGGGCGACTACACGGCGGTTGCACAAAAACCCGCTCCCGAGGAGGCTCAGGCCCCAACCCCAACCCCAACTACCGGCGCTCTTATTCTGCGCTCGAACGTAGTGGGAGATCATGTTGACATAAATGGCAAAGCTTATGGCCAAACTCGCCTCGATCTTGAGCTGGCCCCCGGGAAATATGACATTACGATAAGTAAGGCTGGCTTCAAACCCTGGCAACAAACTGTCGCATTAGGTGCCGGCAATGAGCTTACGCTGGTAGGCAAACTGGAAGCCTACACCACCGTCAACTACCAGAACGGCTCTTGGGTAGGTGGTGTAAAAACCGGTGACGGAACCTATGAAGACAGCGACGGCCTAAGATACGAAGGTCATTTTATAGACGGCGCCTTTCACGGCGCAGGGGCAGCGTGGTACCCCGATGGCAGCCGTTATGAAGGCGACTGGGAGGACGGCAAGCGCACCGGCGAAGGCGTGTGGCGCGAAGCAGACGGCTCTAATTATACCGGCCAGTTTAAGGAAAATGCGTTTCATGGCCAGGGTACGCTCACGCTTACCAATGGTGATATCCTGACCGGACAATGGTCACAGGGGCGGCTGAACGGCCATGGGTCCCAGGCCACCGCCGAGGGCATGCTATACGTAGGAAACTTCCGCAACAGCGACTTCCACGGACGCGGCACTCTCACCTACCCCGATGGCCGCCATTATGAAGGCGACTTTTCCAATGGCACCTTCCATGGCAGCGGCTCGGAAGTTTTTGCCAACGGCAAGAAATACGAAGGCGAATACATCGAAGGCAAGTTCCACGGAAATGGTTTACTAAGCAACCCGAATGGCAGCTCTATCGAGGCAACTTTCCGCCACGGTGAACCCTATGGCAGGTACGCCTGACCACAGCGGCCGGTGAGTTGTTCACCGCCCGTACGTCAGAGCCCGGCGTGTGTTATCGGGACAAAAGCTACAGGGCAACACAGTGCCCGAAATTGGAAGGCTGGTAACTCTAGCCCGATATCCAACGCGATTGAAGTAACAGCTTGAGGTAGTGAGATGGCGATCAAAAATGCTCTTTTGGTAGACGACTCCAAGGTGGCCAGGTTTGCACTAAGCAAATTGCTGGAACACCGTGACATGCAGGTGAACATGGCCTGCTCTGCCGAAGAGGCTCTGGACTTTCTCAGTAGCAATGAGCATCCGGATGTCATTTTTATGGATCATCTGATGCCTGGAATGAACGGCGTGGAAGCCACCAAGGCTATCAAGAGCAACCCGAACACCGCTGGCATACCGATCATTATGTGTACCTCTCAAAAGTCGTCTTCGTTCACAAAAGAAGCGAGAAATTTTGGGGTCTACAACATTCTGACCAAACCAACACAACCTGACGGGCTAGGCTTGGTGCTCGAGCAGTTGGCAATCGACGTAACCGAGGGGGCGTTACCCACCGCACCCCTGATTGATTCAGAGCCCGAAGTGGACAACTACTTCACAGGGATCCCAGAAGACGCGTCGCTGGACATGTCACCACGCCAAACGGAAGACGAGCCAGTGCTCAATGGCAGCAGCTCATCTGGCACCGTGCCCCTCACAAGCGACCTGATCGAGCAAATTTCCCGCTCTGCTGTCAAAACTCACGTCAATAACCGCCTTCACGAACTACTTAGCTCTTTGTTTGATGAGCAGTTCGATCACCTGAAGCGGGCCCTGGATGAATCCCGCAGCAAGCAAGAAAGCATGATTGAAGAGCGCCTGAATGCCATGAGCTCAATGGTAGAGCAGCGCACCCAAAATCTGCGTGATGAAGTAGCAGCCGAGGTAAACCTCAATCTGGGCCGGGAACTTGCGGATCTCAAAAAGGAGCTCTCGCGAAACTCTGGCTTCACCGGCAACCACATGGCTGAGCTGAAAGACCACATAACCAGCGTTCAGACCATCGATACTGAGTTCTGGCAGACACTGCAATCTGAAGCCATACAGCAAGCCCACGAAATCTCCCGCGAGACAGCTGAAGACATTGCGCAGCGCACGATTGACTTATTTGTGGCGCAGCAGCGCTCCGCATCCTCCAGAATTTACACCGTAGGGCTAGCCGTTAGTCTTGGCGTGTTTAGTCTGGGAATTGCCTGGCTTGCAGGCCTATTCGGCTAAGCGCCTCGCGAATCCTTGCCCAATCTTCTGGCGTGTCTATGTCTTCATGGACACCCGGAATATTCAGCCGGGTAGCCTTAGCTTTAGCCAGCACGCTGCCAGCCCCCCTATCTCCCTCCAGTGCCAGTACCTCAGGCCATAGCCACCTAGGCAAATAAGCGGGAACACCCGGGCGCCGCCCATAATCCGCCGCAGCCGGTAACCCAGGGAAGCATCTCGCTGCCTCGCCAAAAGCCCTGAGGGCCTCTTTGTCAAGCAGTGGTTGATCTGCAACCAACACAAACACACCCTTTGCTCGCGGCCCTACGCTGCGAATACCCGCCGCCAATGAGGTGGCCACCCCCTCATTCCAATCAGCTACGGGCACCCACCGAGAAGGCTGCATACGACAGCGAAAGCGAACCAACGGATACCATGCACCGCACACAACGCGTACATCCCGGCTGAGCAACCTGCCCTGGCCAATCGCACAATCCAGCAGCGTACGCTTGCGCCCATCGCCTTCACTCAGAGCAAGCAGCGCCTTGGGGCGCCCAAAACGCCGGGAAGCACCAGCTGCGAGAATAAGTGCCGGAAATTCCTGATCGATGTCATGGCGAGAGGCAGTTATGATGTCGCTCCTGATTAACAGATGAAAATGAAAACAGTGGCAAAAATCGACTCAGACCAAAAGCCTGATCGGCCACTCATTGGGGATTTTTGCTAGAATCCTCACATCATTCAACCATACCTGCCCGGAAATTTGATGAACCACCTGTTTGTAGACAACCTCACCGTTATTGATTTCGCTTATCTAGACGCCACCCGTGGGCTGGTAGGCGAGAGCTGGATTGCCGACGTTGTACTAGGAGGTGAGCTTGATGACCAGGGCATGGTATTCGATTTCAGCAATGTGAAGCGCACTATAAAGCGCATTATCGACGAGCGTGTGGATCACCGATTGGTGATCCCCCGAGGCTATGAAGGCCTCTCTTGGGATCAGGACACACCCGACATTTTCACTTGGGCCCTTACCGACGGCAGCCACATTGTGCATCGTTCACCGGATGAAGCCATCGTATGGCTCTGCGCAGAACGAGTTGATAAAGCTGAAGTGGCTGCATTGCTTGAGCGTGAGTTGATGGCCGTGCTACCAGCGAACGTAACCTCCGTGGCGATCAATCTTCGGGAGGACGCCATTGAAGGCGCTTACTATCACTATGTTCATGGCTTGAAAAAGCACTTGGGAAATTGCCAGCGCATAGCCCACGGCCACCGCTCACCTATTCGCGTTGACCGCAATGGAAAACGCGATGAAGAGCTGGAACACTCTTGGGCCAAGCTATGGCAAGACATCTATGTGGGCTCTGAGGAAGATGTCGTACGCCGCCATGTTGAAGAAGACGGCGTGGCTTACATAACCTTTGAATATGAAGCCAACCAGGGCGAGTTTGCCCTGACCCTGCCTGAAAAGCGCGTTTACATGATGAACACAGATACCACAGTCGAGTTCATTGCCGCACACATTGCTGATCAGCTAAAAGCAGATTTCCCATCAGACACTATTCTGGTGAAAGCCTACGAAGGCGTTGGCAAAGGCGCCATAGCCTCACGTTAATACAGGCACAAAAAAACCGCCCGAAGGCGGTTTTTTTGATGGCTATCCGGTGGACTAAACCGTCAAGCCGTATTGGCGTCCCCTAGGGGGTTCGAACCCCTGTTGCCGCCGTGAAAGGGCGGAGTCCTAGGCCACTAGACGAAGGGGACTAGAAATTGGTGGAGCCAGACGGGATCGAACCGTCGACCTCAACACTGCCAGTGTTGCGCTCTCCCAGCTGAGCTATGGCCCCCAACGGATGCGTATACTAAGGATCCGCCCTACGGGCGTCAACCTTTAGCCCCACTTTTTTTCAGTTTTCTGAACTTCCCTGCCCATACCGTTCATTTCTTCACCAAAATGCCTACGAAGCACCCAGCGCTGCGTACTCTTTTTCCACCTTCTTGGTTTCTTTCTTGGAAAAACCACCCAGCAATTCCAAAGCTTTACGCAAACGGGCACGGGTCATGTCCGGGCCCAGCATGTCCATCGAATCCATAACAGACCAGGAATTTGGAGTGCCTGCAATGGCAACAAACACAGAAAACATGAAGTCACCCATTTTCAAATCCATGGCTTTGGCCAGGAATTTGATATCGGCAAAGATAGTGTCCTTGCTCCAATGGCGCTGCGCTTCCAACTTCCACAAGGTGAACTGGAGTACCCGCTTGATCTGACTTTCCTCCAGTTTATGGTGAGCAAAGTCTTCCGACTTCAGGTCCAGCATGCCAGAGAACATAAACCCGGCCATGGGCGCCACATCAGAGAACACTTCTGCCCTGCCCTTGATATGCGGCACCAAAGCTTTAAGCGCGTCGTCATTGAACCACCACTGGCGCATGCGCTCGACAAACTGATCTTCTGTTAGTTCGTCGCGCAACCACTGGCCGTTGAGCCAACGCAGTTTCTCCACATCGAAAACCGGACCACCGAGGGACACTCGTTGAATGTCGAAGTTTGCGATCATTTCATCCAGAGTGAACTTTTCGCGCTCATCCGGCATGGACCAGCCCATGCGTCCCAGGTAGTTGGTAACGGCTTCTGGCAAAAAGCCCATACGCTCGTAAAAGTTAATGCTGGTGGGGTTTTTGCGTTTGGACAGTTTGCTCTTATCCGGGTTACGCAGCAGCGGAAGATGGCAAAGCACTGGCATTTCCCAGCCAAAATACTCATACAAAAGTTTGTGCTTGGGAGCAGAGTTAATCCACTCCTCACCACGCAGCACGTGGGTGATTTCCATCAAATGGTCGTCAACCACGTTAGCCAGGTGGTAAGTCGGCATGCCATCGGATTTCAACAGAATCTGACAATCCACCTGTGCCCAATCGATTTCAATGGTGCCCCGGAGCATGTCATCTATTTCGCAGGTGCCTCATCGGGTACTTTCATGCGAATGACGTAGGATTCACCGGCATCCAGGCGGCGCTTGACCTCTTCTTGAGAGATTTCAAGATTCCCTTTAATACCAGGGTTCAGGCCTTGTGCCTTGCGCTCCTCACGAATGGTATCCAGCTCTTCTGGGGTGCGGAAACAATAAAATGCATGGCCAGCCGTAACCAGGTCTTCCGCGTACTGGGCGTACGAATGTTTGCGTTCAGATTGGCGATACGGCCCATGAGGCCCGCCTACATCGGGGCCTTCATCCCAGTTCAGGCCAAGCCAGCGTAATGCACTGAGGATATCCTGTTCGGATTCCGCCGTGCTGCGTGCTTGATCCGTATCTTCTATACGCAGAATGAATTGTCCGCCATGCTGCCGAGCAAAACACAGGTTGAACAGGGCCACGTAAGCGGTACCAACGTGTGGATCACCGGTGGGTGATGGGGCAATTCGGGTACGTACAGTCATGAAACCTTCCTGAAGATCGGTGGCCGTTTGATAAGCCAAGCATTATACCGGCCCCGGCAATATTTCGCATGACCACCAAGGGTATCATTGCACTGATCCTTTGCGGCACTTGAAATTTTGTAGCCTCACCATCAATATTGTTATATTATAACATTCCAAATGAATCAGACTCCCGCCACCATGCGCTTCGCCAAAACAGTAACCTCTTTAGCCCTGAGCGCCAGCGCGCTTCTCTATTGCAATAGCGCTCTTGCAGAGCCCCACATACTGACCTCCATAAAGCCACTGGAGCTTTTAGTGCGCGCTATAGCTACAGACGACATGCACACAAGCACCTTGGTACCAGCAGGTTCGAGCCCTCACAATTACTCCATGACACCCTCGAAGCGCCGGGCACTGGAAAACGCAGATATTATTTTCTGGGTAGGCCCGGAAATGGAAACCTTCTTAAGCCGCCTGCTAACCGGCAGCGAATTTGGTGATCGTTCAATCACACTTATGGGGCCTGGCTCCGACGCTGGACACGTGGACGCTGCCGACCTACCACGCGACCATGAAGGCGAAAGCCATGAGCATGGCCACGGGGGCGATGAAGATCCGCACATCTGGGTAGATCCGCAAATGGCACTTACCATGCAGAAGCCATCCGCGATGCCCTGGCGCAACTGGAAGGAGCAAACAAACTGGCCCTGGATAACAACCTGGAAACATTCCGGGCATCCATTGCAGCCAAAGAAGAGCAGATCCGTACGCAGCTGAAACCCCTACAGAATGCCAGCCTGTTTGCGTACCACAGTGCTTTCACCCGGTTTGCGGGGCATTACAATTTGAACGTTGAGGGCGTACTGACACTCAACCCGGAGCTGTCGCCGGGAGCCCGGCACATTGCCGGTGTTCAAAACAAGTTGCGCAGTGCAGATCATCCCTGCCTGCTCACTGAGCCACAATTCAATCGGCAATGGTGGCACTCCATAACCGAAGGGCTGGACGTGACATTCAGTACCTGGGACCCGCTGGCCACAGATATTGATGCAACCGCGAACGGTTACACAGCTTTCCAACAAAGCATCGCCGATGCTGTATTCAAATGTTTACCAGAGAATACTGAGCATTAATGGAATGGACACGATGGCCAGAAGCGTCTGGCCACTGATTATGCCCGCCATTAGCGGCGCATCGCCGCCTAGTTGCCGAGCTAGGATATAAGCCGAGGTTGCCGTTGGAAGCGTGGCTAGAAGCACCGCAACCTGCACTAATGTGCCCTCAAGGCCCAGTAGAAGAGCAAGGCCTGCAGCCATCAATGGAAACAACACCAACTTCAATACGGAAGACACCACAAACGGCACCGACCCGCCTCGCAGGGCCTTAAGCTGAAGCCCTGCACCCACCGTCATCAGCCCCATGGGCAGGGCCAGATTACTCAGGGGCTCAAGTGTGCCAGCAAGAAGCGGGTGAAAACCAATCTCGAAAAAGCTCCAGATAACACCAAGAACCGATCCGATTATCAGCGGGTTTGATGCGATAGCGCGCAATACGGGCGCAAGCCGAACCGAGCCCTGAGTTGCCACCAGCGAGAACATTACAATACACAGCAGGTTCAGCAGTGGCACCATGATGGCAACCGCAACGGCGGTGAGTGACAGCCCGTCATCACCCAGCAGCATTCCCCCTGCAGCAAGGCCCACGTAGGAATTAAACCGAATAGCACCTTGGTATACCGAAGAAAACACCGGCCCCTGCCAGCGCCAGAAAAACTGCGCAGCAACCAACACCAGAGTCATCACCAGCAGCATGGAGCCAATAAGCAAGAGGGTATCGCCATAGGCTGAAGCTGGCAGCCGGGCCTGTCCCAGCTTATAAACCAACATGGCGGGGAATAGAACGTAGTAGGTAAAGCGCTCCGCCTGAGGCCAGAACTCAATCGACGGGAATGCCCAGCGCCTGAATAGGTGCCCTAGTACAATCAGCGCAAAAATAGGCACAAGCGCCTGAACCATAACCGGCATACCGAATACTCCAGCCTCAGCAACTCATAATGAATGTCTATCCCAAACGATAAACCGAGAAGTCCCGGAGCATAACAGATGGCCAATAACCCGTCCCGGGGCAGCTGTTCGTGCAAAGCCATATGCCCACAGTCATCTCCGCTAGTGGTCAGCACGCGCCATGCCTGCCAGAATAATTCCCACTGTGCCGCCACACTTTATTTAAATTCTATCGCCAGCTTCAGGGAGCACCCATGCAATCCGATTCCGAGACACAACCAACGCCGGAACCCAACATTAAATCAGAGCCCACCCAAGAACAGGGCAAGGCAACCCAAATCATTCATAACCGCCGTCACAAGGATAATTTTGGCAGCCCTTACTCGCCGGTTTACAACACCACTACGTACCGCTTCCCGGATACAGCCTCCCTGCAAGAGGTCATCGAAGGCCGTGCGCCAGGTAATTTATATACACGCTGGGGGACTAATCCGTCCATTCAGGAATTAGAACAGGGGCTGGCAGGCCTTGAGGGTGCAGAAGATGGACTTGCCTTTGCCTCAGGCATGGCGGCCATCTCGGCATCCTTATTTGCCCATGGCCGTAATGGTATTGTTTGCGTTGGTGATCTTTACGGCGGTACACAGGAGCTACTGACCAAGCACCTGGAACCCCTGGGCATTCCCGTTACCTTCCTACTTCGGCATGAACCCGCCCAGCTTGCCAGCGCCCTGAACAAACCCGGCATGCTGGTATACTGCGAATCGCCGGCCAACCCGACTTTGAGCATACTGAACATTCGGGCGCTCGCACAGCAATCCCATGCCAAAGGCGCCCTTCTCGCAGTGGACAACACCTTTGCCTCACCCGTGAACCAACGGCCGTTATCGCTAGGTGCGGATCTGAGTCTCCATAGCGCCAGCAAATTCCTTGGTGGGCACAGCGACATCACTGCCGGCGCAGTCATGGCCTCTGCAGAGCGCATTAAACCCATCGCCTTGTGGCGGAAAAACCTCGGCCAGATTCTGGCTCCGGAAACCGCTGCCTTGCTTTCGCGTAGCTTGAGAACCTTGCCTGTGCGGGTAAGGCAGCACAACGAGAATGCCCTGGCCGTTGCCCGTGCGATGGAAAGCCACCCGGCGATCAAACGAGTACTCTACCCGGGGCTGCCTGAGTTTCCCGGCCACAGCTTAGCCGCGCAGCAAATGGATGGGTTCGGGGGCGTGTTGACCATAGAGATCAAGGGGGGGCGGGAACAGGCCATCAAAGTCGCGGACAGCCTGCAGGTCTTCCTGCTAGCCACCAGTTTGGGTGGGGTAGAAAGCCTGGTTTCTCAGCCGTGCGCTACAAGCCACCACGGCATCAGCCGCGAGGAGCGGGAACGTCGTGGCATAACCGACAGTATGCTGCGCCTGTCTGTTGGGCTGGAAGATGCAAAAGACCTGATAGCAGATCTTCAACAGGCACTTAGCCAGCTATAAGTCACCGTTATTCAGAAAGTCGCGAAGGGCCACAGCGTTGTTGTGCTCTGTGTCCTTGGCGGCGAACACCAACGTGATGCGTTTGTGCTCTTTTACAATTGACTGCAGTTTTTTCAGGTCGTCTGCAGCCTCTGCGTTCTTCAACTCTTTCAAGTACCGCTGCCGAAACTCTTCCCATTTCTCAGGGTCATGATCAAACCACTTTCGCAGCTCAGTAGACGGCGACAGCCCTTTCAGCCAAGCCTCAAGTTCTGCATCCTCCTTGGCAACACCACGGGGCCATATTCGATCGACCAGAATACGTGGGCCATCAGAACGCGCGGCGTCTTCGTAAGCTCTTTTGATTCGAATTTCCATCATCAAACCTCCGTTTTACCCGTCAGAAACACCGACACCGGTTAGACAAGATCATCCGGATTTAACTGTTCTACCGAAGTTTTACCCAGCAGTGCAAGGGTCAGCTCCACCTCATAGCGGAAGTTTTCCAGCATACGGGAAACACCCATTTCGCCCCCGGCTGCCAACGCATAGGCCCATGCACGGCCCACCAGACAGGCGTTCGCACCAAGACAAAGCGCCCGCACAACATCTTGGCCAGACCGCACTCCACCGTCGAACAGAATCTCGGTTTTTCCGGACACGGCTTCTACGATGGCTGGCAACGCCGAGATGGTTGAGGGTGCGCCATCGAGCTGCCTGCCTCCATGGTTAGAAACAACAATGCCATCCGCTCCCACGTCCACCGCAGAACGGGCGTCGTCGGGATCCATAATCCCCTTGATAACAAGCTTGCCTGGCCAGTGCTGCCGCACCCATTCCAGATCTTTCCAGGTAACAGACGCATCAAATTGTTGATCCACCCAGGCTTTAAAATCCTCAGGATTACGGCCCGAAGGTACGGCATCGGAGAGATTGCCGAAGGTAAGAGGCTTGCCTTTGATGGCAACATCCCAAAGCCAAAGGGGGTGCGAAAGCAGATCAGACAGCTTTTGGACTTTGCCCCACGCAGAAAGGCCGCCATTCATACCGTTACGCACATCCCGGTAGCGCACGCCAAGCTTGGGAAGGTCCACGGTAAACACCAGCGTGGTGTATCCGGCTTTGTGTGCGCGATCGAGCAGCGCTTCGGAATAGCCTCTGTCTTTCAGAACGTAAAGCTGAAACCAATTAGCCGAGCGGGTCGCCGCAGCAACTTCCTCCAGCGAACAGATCGATACCGTGCTCAGGCAAAACGGTACACCGCCCCTCTGCGCTGCCCGAGCCACCTGAACTTCTCCCCGCCGTGCGAGCATGCCGGCCAAACCCACAGGCGCAAGTACTAACGGCTGTGCAACATCTTGACCCAGTATTCGCGTGGTTACTGAAGCGCTGGAAACGTCCCGCATTACCCGCTGGCGAAAGTGCAGACGCTGGAAATCCTCCGTGTTCTCTCTAAGAGTCTGTTCCGAAAAAGCGCCGCCATCAAAGTAGTCGAACATCATCTGGGGCAAGCGAGCTTGGGCAAGCTTGCGGTTATCCGTTGTATTTGCGGGTGTAATCATGGCGCTGTGCATTCTCCGTTTTTGCTAGCAATTCCAGATCTACAAAGAGGAACCAGATTTATGGACTCAATCATCGTACAACTCTACCGCTATAACCCGGAAACAGACAACGCTCCCTATGTGCAGGACGTGGAAGTGGATTCCAGTTAACGTATGGTTCTGGATCTTATGGAGCATGTGATAACTCGAGACACTGCACCGCCTATTGCCCTAAAGGTCTTAACCCCATGAAGCAAATTGGCCGGATCAAAGCTATGCTTGTCCGACACCAAATCTAAACTGGGGGTTAATGCATAGTAATCTGATTTTGTCGGCAAATGGCGCGCAAGTGTTTACACTTCTTTGCTGACTGATCCAAAAACACAAACAGATCCCTAACAGGAGCAGCCCAATGCAAGCAATCCGATCCTACACCCAGTCCGTTTCAGCAATCATGGCGTTGGTAATGGTATTGAGTTCCATGTGGGCAATTCCTGCCTCTGCCAACATTGTCGGCACCGGCGAACTCCTGACTGAACAGCGCGCAGATGTAGACCGCGAGGCTCTGATGGGCATGCTCGAGCGCGAAGATGTAAAAAGCACGCTGGCGAGCATGGGCGTTGGCGAACAGGAAGTGCGAGACAGAATTCAAAGCCTCACCCCTTCTGAGCTTGCAGACTTCCAACAGCAGCTTGCCGAAGCGCCTACTGGTGAAGGTGTGGTAGGTATAATTGTATTGTTCCTGTTGGTTTTCATCATTACAGACATGCTGTGCGCAACGGATATCTTCCCGTTTATCAACTGCATCCGCTAACCGGCATTGCCGTGCACGCTTTCCGGCTGAACCCGGCCCGGCTCATTTTGGTGGCGCTCCTGGGAGTGATGCTCTCAGGCTGCGCCAGCCAACCAAAATGGCCAGACACCTTTGACGCGGTAACGCTCACCGACGTGCCATTTCACCCCCAAGAGCGCTATCAGTGTGCCCTGCTTCACTTGCGATGATGCTCAACGCACAGGATGTGGCGGCTACGCCTGATGAATTGGTGAGCAAGGTATACCTGCCGGAGCGAAAAGGTGCCTTGCAGGTCGAGATGGTGGCGGCAGCTCGCCAATACGGAATGCTGGTATATCCGCTAGCGCCGGAACTGGAAGCTGTGCTTCAGGAAGTTCGGGCCGGGCATCCGGTTCTGGTTCTACAAAACCTGCGCTTTGGTTGGTGGCCGCAATGGCACTTTGCCGTGGTGACTGGTTATGACAGCAAAAAAGAAGTGCTGATACTGCATTCGGGCACAGAAGAGAATTACCGCCTACCAGTCAGAGCATTTATGGCGACCTGGAAGCGCTCGGAACAGTGGGCCCGGGTAATCCTGCCACCAGGTCAGCTTCCAGCAACGGCCGAACCGCTCACTTTTTTGATGGCGGCCCACGATTTGGAAACAACCCAACAGACAAGAGCCGCGAAATCTGCGTACAAAGCAGCCGCGGAAGCTTGGCCAGATCAGCCCGCAGCCATGCTTGGCCTGGGAAACCTGGCTTATCAGCAAGGCCATTGGTCAGAAGCGGAAGAATATTATCGCGCCATGACCAAAAGATTTCCTGACATAAGCGCCGGCTGGAACAATCTGGCCGAGGCTTTATCCAAACAGGGCAAAGACGAGGAGTCTTTTGCAATGCTGAACAAAGCCCAGGAAGCAAAGAAACGCTCACAAAAGCAGGGCTCTGATTAACCGGTCTCGGTGGGGCTGTCCACTTCCGGCTCTTTACCTAAAAACAGTTTCTCAAGATTCAGCAGGCCGTCCTGGATAAGATTGAAGCCTTCATCAATCTCCGCACCAAGCGTCTCATTCATCATGTCCAGAGCCACGATTTGATCCCGAGCTTCCGCATAACCTTTCTCAATGCCCGCTCGGGCCTGAGACATTAAATCCGCCAGCTTCTCCACATCGGCACCAGCGTCTGCCTCCGCTTGCAGGCGGTTCTGAACGAACCCGAGAATCACGCTGGCAACATCAGAGGCGGTTGGTGGCTGGGCTTGAGCGGCGTATTTATCGGCCCCGGATACGGCTTTATTCTGGCCGCCCATGGCTTCTTGCAACCGCTGCTCTATGCGAGCGCGCATAACATTAATAGCGTCTGCTGGCGTACGGATAGAAGCCTGCTTATCGGTACCCACCCCTGGGGTTACCCGACCAGCGGGCGTGGCCTGAGACAAACCTGCATTCATTCGACCGGTCACATCCGGCCCACGACCAATAATTGGCGCTACCATAGCCTTTACCTCCTGCAAGGAACTATATGTAACGGTTATCGGCAGGTGCCAACTTGGCCTTAAGACCGATTGGTTATAAAGCGCTCAAGCCTTGGTCGGTTTATCCTTATTTTTTTATCCAGTGCTCATCCACTTGGATGTACTGTCCAGAAGGCGTTTTCTCGACCGCTTTTTGCCCAGCTACGGTCTCCACTTTGGTTACCGCAATGCCGTGTTTTTCAGCGATTTTTTTGTAAGCTTCACGCCGGGCGTCGTTGATTGCACTCGCAATCTCCTTTGCCTTCTGGTCAGAGCCTACAGGGGCGAGATAGCCGGTTGTCGTTTCGCCCACAAGGCCTTGGCTTTTTGCAGATTCGAGGGCGTTTTTCGCTGCATCCAAACTCATGGCCATTGCCGGAAAAGCCAGGCAAGTGGCTAAAATCAGAGCGCTGAATCGGGCAAATAATGTCATGGTTAACTCCCTAATAATTCGTTTTGTACAAAACACCAAGGCAATCAGAACAGGCCCTTTTCGCTAAACAGCTCGTCCACGTCTTTATCGACCTTCACGTAAATTTCATGCTTAATTTTTACGTTCAAGTTCACGGTAATCGGCTCCTTAGGCGCAGCCACCTGAACGGTCGGGGTACAAGCTATCAATAAGCTACCCATAATCAAGCCCGCTAACAGTGCGGACGCACGCTGGGGAAACCTCGAACCAAATTGCGTCATATCGGTGTACTCCTTTGTTACCCTCTACTCTAACAGGTCGCCTGAATCGCGCTCACGCTTCTGCAGTAATTTTTTGACTCTTTCCGCCACGGCGTCACTCACTCTGCCGCTTAACTGCAGGCTGGTAAGCAACGCAGGAATGTTCTCTTCCAGATTGATATTCAGTACCACCGGCCGGCCGTTGCCAACTTCCGGACTGTTGCCTTCAAGGTGAAGTTTTAACAGCAGGGTACCGTCTTCATCATAGTCGATACCGCTATCCAGCACAGAGTACCGGAAATCTTCCAGCGCTTGGGCCACCAGCTTCATGGCCTCGCTCTGACTGGCCAGCGCCTTCAACCGCTCAGCCGTCAGCTGTATCCGGCCGCCAGGTTTTAGCGCATCAATACGGCCCTGTTTTACCCGTATCCCAGTGGCGGGGTTAAACAACACGGGTACAGTGCCACTAAGGATTCCTGTGCCTGCTAACCCTTCCGTCGGGTATAACTGCAGAAGGCGCGCGAGGCTAAGCTGCGCGAGCTCAACAGGAATCGTCACCGGTGCCTGCGACAGATCCCAGCTTCCTGGCTGAACTTTTATGTCTCCGTTCAAAGCCCCCGAACTCGCCTGTTCCAGAGTTAGCTGCCCAGTAGCAAGCTGTGCCAGAGGTGCTTTGTAGTGTCCGGCCAAGAGCACAGGCCCAATTGGCAACCCGGGGTTCACTTCCGCTACTGTCAGCTCTGGTGTTGTCACACTTATAAGATCGTCTTTAATAAAAAACTCTACCAAACCATTCAGCCGGCTCCAGGCTGTGCGATCGTATGTGCCGCTCCAATCAGCAAACACCAGCTTTCCCGCTAATCGCACCTCCCCATTTTGCGGCTGTTCATAAGTGGCATTAGCACTGACGGTGCCGCCTGCTACCGTATGCTCTGGCGGCCAAATCGAGAAGATATCGGATAAAGCCTCGGCTTCCTGCTCGCCGCTCACCCGCATCTTACCCTCAAGCGTAAAAGGCCCGCCGTATGGAGCACCTACATCAAGATTTACGGTTGTTCCGGTTTTCGCTTTCAGCAACCCCACAACCCCCGTGCCAGCCAGATCGCTATTCACTCTGCCGTTGAACTGCCAGGATTGCGGAAGTAGCAGAGGGTGCCTAACCTGCTTTGCATTCAGGCCAATGGGGCCGTCGAGGCTTAGGTTATTGAGCTTGCCCTGCTCCCACCGGTAACCCGCTTTCAGTTCGGTGTTGGCAAGATCGATGTGAAAATTTTTGACCTGCATTTCCTTCGCCGTTGCCGCCGCTCCGGAAAGTGGCTTAAGCGTGTCAACTTCGAGAACCGAAGACGCACCGAGCCTCAAGGCCGCAGCGGTGGTATCCAGCCTGCCAGACAACGCCACTCGCACCTTGGGGTTGGTCAATAACCAGCCAGCCACTTCCAACTCTGGCAAGGCAGCGTTTAGCTGGGTTGTGCCCAACTGAACTGCCCACGGGGCTCTGGTGGTTACCGCGAGATGCGAGTTCATGGAAACATTTGCGCCTCCACGTGTGCGCAACACGATATTCAGCGGCAAAAAGGCTCGCTCCATGCCGGCTTCTGCAGGTGGGGGATTTTGGCCGTCTGGTGCCATTGCATTACTCGGGCGAACCGACAGGTTCAGTGAGTCTGGCCGCATCAGTTCGGGTATCTTGTTGATCCACGCCGCCGGATGACTCAGGGCCAGATCCGCCTGCAAGGTTTCTGGCTGCCATTGGCCTTGTTCAGCCGTCAACGCCACCTCCAGGTTACCGCTGATCTTTCCCAGCCGGGCGCCGGCCAGGGTTGCGGCAATCTCGCCTGGATCTTCACATTCCCCGACACCTGCGCCAGGAATTTTCGGCTTACGGGGCCCTGCAACGACCAGCTGGCAGCCACCGACCCGGCCTCTGGCTGCTCTGGCCAATGCTCAGTGGGCGTACTTTGCCAAGCTTGCAGCCAGGCCAGCAACCAATCTGTTTGCGGCAAATCCGGCACGGAAACAGAACCCTGCCAAGACACCACCCCCTGTGCATTGGTGTTGCTGTAACTCGACTCTGCCGTTAAGTAACGCGTGCCATCAATAGTCAGTTCTGAAGAAAAGTTCAGGTCTGCATCCCAGGCGCCATCAAGCGTGGCTAGAACACCTACCTGATGCCCTTCATGATCAAGCTGCACATTGGCTTTAATGGGAAAGCGTGAGTTTGCGGCGGCAAGCGACGGAGAAGTGCCACCCGCCGTGGGTAACGAACTGGTAATCGAAAAACTGCCTGCCAGAGGACAACTGCCTGTTTCACAAGGTACAGTTACTTCAAATTGCTGAACAGCTACCTCCGAAGGTAGCCAAGCCGGCAGCTCTGGCGGCCAGGGCGCAGGTTGTCGCGGCTCCGCTGTGCTCTGCTCTTCGGGCTTTGTCTGCCAGTTGAGCTCCAGGTGCTCGGCCTTCAGCGCCGTCAACTGTGGCAGCCACCCTTGCCCAAACTTTGGCCAGCGCCAATCCAGCGACACACTCCGGCCGTGCAGCTCCACCTCTCTCGCCGGCAAGGACTGGGTAAGTGTTAAGTCACGTAGCGTTGCACCACTGAAAGACAGGTCCAGGCCCTGCCATTCCAGCGTTTCAACACCGTTCTGCTGCAGCAGGTCGTTCCAGGCGTAGCGGACTGCCACCAGGCTCACAATTAAAATGAACACCCAAACGGCGAACAATCCCCAGCCAAGCGGTTTCCAGGCAATGCGCATTGAGGGCTGTCTCCCGACCCTTTACCGGTTTAAAGATGCAGCCGACCCAAGATAGTCACTGCACCCGAAAAGGGTACAGTAACTGCTTACTTTCGCCGAAGCTATTTCACCTGAATATCGTCGCCTATTTCGTCATTCCTGGAAGCCGGAGCACAATAGACGGGAAGACACAGTGCCCAGGAACAACCGTGGTACGCCACCAATAATGGCAAATACAATACCCAAACTGCCCAAGATGAAGGCCTGCGGGCAAGGCTCCCTTGATGAGGTAGCGATCCGTCATCTCGCCGCTCTGTTTGACGAGTATTGCCTGCAAACCGGACTGAATTCCTCAGCCATGCTGAAAGCCGCAAGGCTGCCAACGGATACTCTGGCGAACCCCGAAAGCCTGATTCCGTACTTGCGTTTTCTCAACCTGTTAGAACACTGCGCCGAAAAATCCGGAAACCCATTGTTTGGCCTTGAGTATGGGCTGTACCAGGGTGTTGCCATTTTCGGCCCCATTCTCTATCTGATTCAGAACGCACGCACGGTTGGGGAGTCACTGCAGGAACTGGCGTACTACTACCACCTGTATTCCAGCGGTGCCTATGTCGGGTTTGAACGACAGGGAGACCTGCTTATTCCAGCTATAACCAGGGCAATCAGGATGGGGCGCCTCTGAGACACATTTCCGAACTGGCCATGGGTGTCGCGCGCCGGTTGCAGCACCCGAAAATCCATGGCCCAGCGCTACCTGACAGATTCTGATGTCAGCCTGACCCAACTCGCAGACCTTCTGGGTTACTCCGAGCTGAGCGCCTTCTCTCGGGCATTTCAGCGCTGGTTTGGCCAAAGCCCACGAGCCTGGAAACAGGCCCAGGGAGGCCAGAAACATTTGCGGCGTCGTATCCCGCGAACATTCCCGAGAGGCCATACTTTTGCTGGACGAAGACCTTCCATGGGTAAGCCTGCCCGATGGCTCAAAGCTGCAGGTACTCCAGGTGGATCTGAACCAGAACCTCTGGGTCGTGCGAAACCGCTTCAAGCCGGGTTTCGGCATAGATACCCACTACCACACCGGTCCGGTCTTTGCAGTCACCATGTCTGGCGAATGGTTCTATCAGGAGTACCCAGACAAAATCAACAAGGCGGGCTCCTATCTGTACGAACCCGCCCAATCCCTGCATACCTTGACCGTTTCTGATGACGCCACAGAAGATGCCGTGGTGTGGTTTGCTATTTTCGGGAGCAACGTCATCGTTTTCGGTGAGTAATTCGGAGCAAAACATGCGCGACATTAAAACTGCATTCGTTACCGGTGCTGGCGCCCGTATTGGAATGGGTCGGACATGCCCGCAAACAAAAAGAGCGCCCACCCATAACCCGGCAGTCTTACCGACTTATGGGTGGTCCCAATGAGTTTTCGACAGAAAAATGCGAGAAATTGCTAGGCTACAAACCGGTGTGCAGTTTTGAGCAGGCCATGCAAGAGCTGGCGGATGAGTTCGGGGCCGCTACCCTTACCCGTTAGTATCTTCGGGGCGTCTGGCGCACATTCTTAGCACTTTACAGCTGATATTCAGCTCAATATCCGCTGTAACATTTACCAATTTGAACTGGCTCCAGGGAACAGCTATCCATGCGTCCAACGCACCGAACTCATCGGCACCCAACGTCAACTTCACGTATTCAATACGACCGCTGCTGGGGTTAAGAACGATATCGTGTATGTGCCCAAGAACCTCGCCTTCGCGATTCTTAACGGAATTATTGAGCAACCGGCTTAATTCAACACTGGCAAGTCTGTGCGGCATAACACACCCGCGCTTGTTTGTGACGCCCTTTCAGCACCAACGGTTCTATGAACCTCAGTGATGCAGATTATAAGCCAACGTTTGACTGCCTATAACAAACAGGCAGTGAGCTCAAATATCGAGCCGAGAAAAGTGTATTGATTACGCAATGTGGAGGTGACCAGCCTTATGCTTTGTATTCTTTAAGGCGGTTGTAGAGTGTTTTCAAGCTGATTCCAAGCTCTTTTGCAGCAACCGTTTTGTTGCCGTTATGGTGCAGCAGTGTCGCCAGAATTATATTCCGCTCGACATCATCAAGTGTCTGGCCAGCTGTTAATCGGAGATCATCCGAAGCTGTCGGCTGTTCAGCCATAAAATTGTGAGGTAAATCGTCCACGGAGATTTCGCTACCCGCCAACAAAAAAGCCCGTATCACAACGTTCCGCAACTCACGTACATTGCCGGGCCAACGGTAGATGCGGAATACATCCAATACTTCGTCAGAAAACTCCTTTTTGATACCTGTGACTTCGCACTGCTCGCAAAGGAATGCCTGGGCCAAGTCCACAACGTCTTCTCCACGCTCACGCAAAGAAGGAATCTCCAATGAAAACTGAGCGGTCCGATAATATAGGTCCTGGCGAAGTTGCCCTTCCTGTATGGCCTCCTTCAGATCTCTGTTGCTTGAAGCAATAACGCGTACATCGCATGATTGCATTTTCTCCGCGCCCACTGGCTGAAATGATCGCGATTCCAACACACGCAAGAGCTTCACCTGCAATTCGAGCCTCATCTCTGTTAATTCATCAAGAAACAGAGTGCCCCCCTCAGCTTGTGCAAAAAGCCCGTTATGGGCACCGCTAGCGCCAGTAAAAGCACCTTTTGCGTGCCCAAACAACTCGCTTTCGGCCAAATCGGCCGCGATTGCGCCACAGTTAACCGCAACATAAGGGCAATGATTTCGTTGAGAAAGCGCGTGAATAGTGCGAGCAACCAGATCTTTACCCGTACCACTCTCGCCGCTTAAGAAAACAGAAATATCTGCAGGCGCGACTTTTCGAAGGGTTTTGTACAAATGCTCCATCGGCGGGGACTCTCCTATCAAAAGCCCGCGTCCGCTTTGATGTACAGTTCTGGTGCTGGCACTGCCGCTCTCGCAACTCATCTCCTGCTTGTATAGTTCCAACGCCGCCGCCAGCCTGTTCAGGTGACCTGGGTACTCGAAAAAATCCCGAGCCCCAATCCTCATACCTTCTGCGGCCTGAACATAGGAAGGAGAACTGCTCATGAGAAATATCTGGGTTACATCGGCGATATTGGAATGAGCCAAAAACGTAAAGAGCTTGGCCCGGCTACTCAAATCATTCCCATCCAGGTTGATCAGCAACACTTCGGGCCGCGCCCTGAGAATGATATCTCGCGCTTGCTCGGTGCCACTAACCGAGGTCACAGAAAATTCATGGCATTTAAAAATCTCACTAATCTGCGTGAGAATTTTGGGATCATTATCAACCAGCAATGCATGAGGCACAGATTTTCCTTAATCCTGCAGCCTGTCCAAAGAATGCACCAGGCCGGCGGTTGTACACTTCACCAGTTGTAAGTTGAGTACACCCACGTTTATCTCTTCCCATACCTACGATAACAATATAGTCGATATTAACGAGATCGCACCACATAAAAGCCGGTAAAAACCACCATATTTTCAGCGCTTAAACACTGCAACCTGTTGTTATTTTCGCTAACAACAGCGTTAACTCATAACAGCGGTTGGCACAGACACCGCTTAGGTATAGCTAGCCTGCCGGACATTTATCAGCGGGAAGAGTTTTCCGGCGTTATGAAAGAACGCTACGGGAAGAGCAAAGAAGAGGCTGAACAGGAGTTCGACAAATTGCGTGACAGCGATAGCTGATTGCATGCCTGATAGCTGGGTCGCAATGCGACCCAGCGACTCCATCGTGTAAACGCCGCACCAATGTGATAAATCGTTACTTTTTGTAAAAATTACCCTGCACTATGTAAGCCTTACACAGCCATCTGTATCAAAGCAAACATCTGCTGTCTGCTGTGTTCACAGAATTTGTGTGCTGCTGCCAATGGTTGTTTTCACCAGTTCCTGCTGCTCCCGGGTAACGCAATGCGCCACAACGCCCCAGAGGCCTGTATCCGTGGCCATACGTGTTTTTTCTATTAATAGGTCATGATCCGGTCTCAGAGATACTGTGCCAGCGAGAAGAACGGCAACTATAGGATACAAGAGGCCCAAGGCGACAAAGGTCATCACGGAGCTCGACCGAACCACTGCCAGGCCGATGGCACCCAGTAACGCCGCGATTGTCAGCCCGACCACCAAGCCTATCAACCCCAACACCACAAACTTACTAAACAGCGCCTGGGCAATTCCGTGCGCTTCGGGTTCAATTTTACGCGCGATATTCGGGTCATTTGGCCGCACAACCCGGATTTGCTCAAGGGGTATCCCTGCGAGTTTCAGCGATTCAGCCACACGGCATGCGGCCACCTGGTTATCGAACTCTGCACTGATTTTATGGAAATACTGCTCCTCCAACACGGCATCACGTTCAAACATGGGGACACCTCCGTAAACGCTCTGTTCGTGAGTAATACGAAGTAACCAGCAAGATACGTACCGCGTGCAGCGACACTCCACTTCGATAGCAAACTGCAACCTGTATTTTTGTGGCACAAGGATTGCTCAAATCTACTAACGTCGACCCATAAAAGCAGTTGACGAAACAGACGGCAGTTAGGAGATGAGTTATGAAAAGCTATATAGCGTTAATTGCAGGTCTCACGTTGGCAGGAGCTTCTGTGGTGTATGCAGCTGATGACGGCAAGATGAAGTCTGACAGCAAAGCAACCACCACCGAGCAGCACAGCCCACAAAGCAAACTGAGTTCTATGAGCCCGGATGACCTTGAGGGCATGGACATTTACAACGACTCAAAAGAAGAAATCGGAGATATTGACGAAATCGTTAAAGATAAGTCCGGGCAGCACATGGCCGTCATCGGCCTCAAAGACAGCATGAAGGAGGTGGCCGTGCCACTGGATACACTTTCAATGTCCAGTGACGGCGAAACACTCACTACCGACATGAGCCAAAAGGAATTGCTGGCGCTGCCAGATTACGACCCCATGGATATGGAAAGCGTAGATGAGTAAGTGAATGTCTTCGCACGCCAGTAGGTCTGTGTTACCTCGCGCCGCCAGCGTTTCGGTATTTGGACGGCGCGGATTACCGACACAAAACACAGAATATTAGCGGATGCGCAGGCCTTATTATCTCTCCGAGCAAAGCCAGGCTATTCCGGGCCAGGAGGGCAAAATGGACTCGTCATTCGATTACAATAACGGCCTCTGCAAGAGGGCAGGAAAACTGCAGAGCTACGCTGTTCTTATAACCGGCGCAGACAGCGGTCTTGGTCGCGCGATCGCCGTTGCTTACGCAAGAGAAGGCGCAAATATCGCATTTACGTATATGAAGGAATACACAGACGCGGCAGTGACTGCGGACCTGATCCGGGGCACCGGAGCTTCAGTGTTCGCCTTACAAATGGATAAGGCCGGGCACCATGCCTGTGAGAATGTCATACGCCAAGTCGTTGAAACCTTCGGCCACATAGACATTTTCATAAACAATGCCGCGCACCCGCAAACCTACCGTGAATTGGAAGAGCTTGCAGACGACGAGCTGGAAGATACCTTAAAAACCAACATTGCCGGTACCATCGAGTTCTGCTGCGCTGTATTAAAGCATCTTCCTCCAGGCGGCAGCATTATCAACACCACGTCTATTGATGTCGTCAAACCAAGTAATGGCCTCCCGCCGTATGCTGCGACCAATGCCGCGCTTGCCAACCTCACTGCGGCGCTGGCAAAAGACGCTATTGGCAGAGGCGTTAAAGTGAAGATAAAACCTGCAGACTTCAGGCCAAATTATAAAGAAACACAATCGCGATCCCTGCCGGTGTCACGTACTTCAGTATCACCATGAAGGCTTTAAAGGCACTGCCTTGCAGACCGATATCCTCTGCCAACCCTTCGCGTCGGATAGCCCAACCTGCAAACAGCGCAATCGCAAGCCCTCCAAGAGGCATCATAACGTTAGAAACCAGAAAATCGAGCAGATCGAATACTGTTTTGCCTTCAAAAAAGCCGATGAAACCCAACGGGTGAACATCGCTCCATAGGTTGAAGGACAGCACTGTGCCTATACCAATTACCCAAACAGCAAAACCGCCGCCCACGGCACTTTTAACCCGGCTTGCGCCCTTGTGTTCTTCGAGCCATTCAACAACCGGCTCCAGCATGGAAATGGCCGACGTAATGGCAGCCACCAGCAGCAGCGCAAAGAAGATGGCGCCAAACACAATGCCGCCGCCCATTTGCCCGAACGCCAGTGGCAAGGTGACAAATATAAGACCTGGCCCCGCGCCCGCTTCAAGGCCGTTGGCAAAAACCAGCGGGAAAATAGCAAGCCCTGCAAGCAAAGCCACACTGGTATCCAGTACCGCGATGGTCATGGCAGTTTTGGCAATATTAATGTTTTTAGGCAGGTAGGAGCCATAGGCCATCAGTACACCGATACCAATACTAAGCGTAAAGGCTGCATGGCCAAGGGCAACCAACACACCTTCCGTTGTCAGGCGGCTAAAATCTGGCGAGAACATAAAATTGACAGCACGGCCAAAGCTGCCGCTGCTCATGGCATAAAACACCATCACGATGAGCAGTAAGAAAAGCAAAGGCATTAACATGTTGACGGCTTTTTCCAGGCCAGAACGAATGCCGCGGCCTACTATAAACACAACAATGCCCATAAAGACTGTGTGCCAGAACAACAGCTCCCACGGGTTTGCCAACAGGTCGTTGAACTGACTGCCTACGGCTTCTGCATCCGCGCCAACAAACGTCCCGATCGCCGCTTTACCAATATAAACCAGCGCCCAGCCGCCAATCACTGCATAGAAGGAAAGCACGAGAAAGGAGCAACCACGCCGTTCCAGCCAATTATACGCCAGCCTTTGGATGTGCCCTCCGTTTTTGTGAGGGTGCGCATAGTCGCAACCGGGCTTTGCCCGCCCCGGCGGCCAATCATGATTTCTGCAATCAGAACCGGCACGCCAATCAGAAAAATACAGGCGAGGTAAACCAGTACAAAAGCGCCACCACCGTTCTCACCGGTGATATAGGGGAACTTCCAGATATTGCCAAGCCCAACGGCTGAGCCGGCAGCAGCAAGAACAAAGGCCATTTTAGAGGTCCAGAGGTTGCTGGCCTGCTGATGGGGATGAACCGTCTCACTCATTGTGTTCTCCGAATAGTTGTTTTTGTCGGATCGTCATAATGCAAAGCCTCTGGGAACGAGGCTCTGATTCGCTATCGTGTTCGGAAATATGGGTCGCTACATTACGCTGCGTATCGCGCTCGCGACTCTTGGCAACACCTGATCATTCAGGCCGGCCACATTAACCCGGCTGCTTTCCAGCATGTAAATGCCATGCTCGTCTCGCAGTCGGCGAACCTGTTCCGGTGTTATTCCCAGAAACGAGAACATGCCCCGTTGCCGGGCAATAAAGCCAAAGTCACCCACCGGAGCCAATGCATCCGCAAAGGCGTGTCGCAGGCCCAGAATGCGCTCACACATGCCGCCCAGTTCTCTTTGCCATCCTGCGCGCAATGCATCGTCAGCCAGAATGGTCTCGACGATGGCGGCCCCGTGGGCCGGGGGCATGGAGTAATGGGAGCGCACAACGTTCAACAGTTGGCTGGTTGCCGCCGTATTAATGCCACTTGTGGCCGAGATCAGCATCAGGGCACCTGTGCGTTCCCGATATAGGCCGAAGTTCTTGGAACAGGAAGCGGCAACCACCATCTCGGGCACCTGGCCCGCCAAATACCGCAGGCCGGCGGCGTCTTCCTCAAGGCCTTCACCCAACCCCTGGTAGGCCATATCCACAAAGGGCAACAACCCCTTACGTTGGATCAGTTCGGTAACCGACTGCCACTGATCAAACGTCAGGTCAGCACCAGATGGGTTATGGCAGCAGCCGTGGAGCAGAACCACATCCCCTGCTCTGGCACCTTCCAGTGTCGCGAGCATGGCGGGGAAATCTACCGTTAATGTCTCGCAATTGAGATAGGGATATTCGCGAATGTTCAGGCCGGCGCCACCTAATAGCGGCATGTGGTTGGCCCAGGTAGGCGTACTGACCCAAACTGTGGTGCCTGGCTGGCACAGCCGCAAAAACTCAGCAGCCATACGCAATGCACCGCAACCGCCCGGCGTCTGGATCACCGAGGTTCGGCCATCGTGAACCAGGTTATTACTGTCGCCCAGAATGAGGCGCGCCATGGACTCATTGAAGCCTGCGGCCCCGGCGGGCCCTACATAACTCTTGGTGGTTTCACCTTCAAGCAGACGCCGTTCGGCTTCATGCACCGCGGCCATGATGGGTGTATGACCGGCGTCGTCCTTATAGACCCCAACCCCCAGATCAACCTTGTCTGGCCGATTATCGTCGCGGAACGCCTGCATCAGGTGAAGGATCGGATCCTGAGGTAACTGTTTCAGCGCCTCAAACATGATCTGCCTCCTTATCGTCTACCTGACTGGTCCGGATAAGTGTCGGGCTGCCAGTATCCAGAGCCTTGATCAGCTGTGTCTGTTTTTCCTGAATCGCCTCTGCCGCCTGCTCGCGCACTGGGCCATAGCCCCGCACCTCACTGGCCAATTCTGCCAGTTGCAGGAAGGTGTCGTAATTGCTGGCATCCAGCTCACTGACAATCCGCTCCACCAGCTGCTCGTAGTTTTTCAACTGAGCTCGATCCATTTTCCGGTCAGCGGAATAGCTGAACGGATCTATGGCTGTGCCGCGCAGCACGCGGAACTTCGCCAACAGTTTGAATGCACGGAACATCCAGGGGCCAAACTGACGTTT
Organism: Marinobacter sp. AC-23; assembly: GCF_001858325.1. Classification (GTDB taxonomy): domain Bacteria; phylum Pseudomonadota; class Gammaproteobacteria; order Pseudomonadales; family Oleiphilaceae; genus Marinobacter. The sequence goes on along the minus strand of NZ_MBPP01000067.1, from coordinate 118,362 downwards.
CTTGGGCCGGCCCTGGGCATCGGTACCACGATTCATGATGGGCGGGGCCAGATGGAAGTGAACCTTGAAGTCACCCTCGAAGGTGTCGTTCACCTCCTTCATAAAGTCGGTTTCTGCGAACAGCCGGGCCACCTCGTATTCATCCTTGAAGGCCATGAACCGGTACAACTGCTGAGCCACGGCGCGAGTCAGCAATTGGTTGGTCTCACCCAGTTTTTCCTCTGCTCCACGCACCTGCTTTACCAGAGTGGTATAGCGAGCTGCCCAGCGGCGGTTCTGGTAGTTCACCAGATGTGTGTGGCGACTGTTGATCAGCTCGTCCAGGCTCATCTCCGGCTTCACTTCCTTTACCTGCGCCTCGCCGGTGTTTAGCAGGTCGGTGATAACCTTCACATCTGTCGCCGCAACGCGACCCCAGCCAAAGGCTTCCTTATTGCGCTCAACCGCAACGCCATTCAGCTCAATGGCTTTCATCAGCGCAGCCTGCGACAACGGCAACAACCCTCGCTGCCAGGCAAAGCCCAGCATCATCACGTTGGAAAACACCGTGTCGCCCAACAGCTTCTCGGCGATGCCATTGGCATCCATTCGTGCAAAGTTGTTGTCGCCAACTGCGTGACGGATCAAATCAAGTCGCTTTTCTGACTGCATGTCCGCGTCACGGAAAAGCACATAATCCCCGGTGGGCAATTCTGCCTCGTTGGCGACCACACGGGTGTAATCTGGCCGCAGAACGCTCAATGCTTTCTGGGACGACGCAACCACCAAATCACAGGCGATTACCGCATCAGCCTGGCCGTTGCTGATACGAACCTGGTGCAGTTTGTCAGGAGACGGCGCCATGCGTACATAGCTGAGCACCGTGCCGCCCTTTTGGGCAAAACCGGTAAAATCCAGAACGGACGTACCCTTGGCCTCAAGATGTGCTGCCATGGTAATGAGCTGACCTACGGTTACAACGCCTGTGCCACCGACGCCGCCTACCAACACATCGTAGGAGCCCGCCAGTTCCGGCAGCACCGGCTCCGGGATATCCGTGAGTTTGCCAGTAAGCACAGAACCCGTGTCCATGCCGCGGGATTTGCGCAGTTGACCGCCCTCGATGGTCACAAAACTCGGGCAAAACCCGTTAACGCATGAGTAATCCTTGTTGCAGGAGGACTGGTCAATCTTGCGCTTGCGGCCCAGCTCGGTCTGGCGGGGCACGACAGAAAGGCAGTTCGACTGCACGGAGCAGTCGCCACACCCCTCACACACGTGGTGGTTGATGAACGCCCGCTTAGCGGGATCCGGGTACAGATTACGCTTGCGCCGGCGGCGCTTCTCAGCGGCACAGGTCTGGTCGTATATCAAAATGGTGCAGCCGGGAATGTCACGCAGCTCTCTTTGAACGCTATCCAGTTCTGTGCGGTCGTGGAAGGTTACGTCGCTTGGGAACAGTTGCTTATGGCCGTCGTACTTTTCCGGCTCATCGCTGAGCACCACAACCCGGCGCACACCCTCCGCAGCGACCTGCTGGGCAATCATGGGCACGGTAATCTGGCCATCCACAGGCTGACCGCCGGTCATCGCTACCGCATCATTGAAAAGGATTTTGTAAGTAATGTTAATGCCGGCAGCAACCGCCTGGCGAATCGCCATGGAGCCAGAATGGAAATACGTGCCCTCCCCCAGGTTCTGGAATATATGGGGGTTGCCGGTGTAACGGCTCTTGCCGATCCAGTTGACCCCTTCACCACCCATCTGGATCAGGGATTCGGTGTTACGGCCCATCCAGGAGGCCATAAAGTGGCAACCGATTCCGGCCAGCGCCTTGCTGCCTTCCGGCACTTTGGTGGAGGTATTGTGAGGACAGCCTGAACAGAAATACGGCAGGCGCTTTACGCCACCCGGATCCTGAGCGTTGCTCATACTGTTGATGGCCATCAGGCGTTCGTTGTAATCCTCGCCGAAAAAGTGGCCAAGGCGGGCGGCCAGAAAACCGGCGACCAATTTGGGGCTCAACTCGCCGACATAGGGAATCAAAGGCCGGCCCAGCTCGTCCTGTTTGCCGGTAATCAGAACCTCGCCGGGGCGGTCGGGCTCGGACATGGCCTCTTTGATCTGGCTCTCGATAATGCCCCGCTTTTCCTCGATAACCAGTACTTCTTCCTTGCTATGAACAAAGTTGAGCATGCCCCGGCGCTCAATCGGCCACACCAGGCCCACTTTGTAGATATCCAGTCCCATCTCACGGGCCCGGTTTTCATCAATGCCCAGTAGATCAAGCGCTTCCAGAAGATCCAGATGGCCTTTTCCGGTGGTGACAATGCCAAAACGCGCCTCGGCATGATTGAACAGGCAACGATCAATGGGGTTGGCCCGGGCAAACGCCTGTACCGCCGCCAGCTTGTGTTCGATGCGGGTTTCCAGCTGAGGCCCCGGCAAATCCGGCCAACGATAATGCAGGCCAGTTTCCGGCGGAGTAAAATCATCCGGGGTTACAAACTCCGGCAGCGGCGGCAACTCAACCGAGGCAGCACTTTCTACGGTTTCAGACACCGCTTTGAAACCCACCCAGCAACCGCTGTAACGGGATAAGGCAATGCCCCAGAGGCCAAACTCCAGATACTCAGCAATATTGGCCGGGTTAATCGTGGGCATGAAAAAACTCATGAACGCCACATCAGACTGGTGCGGCATGGAGGAAGACACACAGCCGTGGTCATCACCGGCAATAACCAGCACGCCGCCGTGCGGTGAACTGCCATAAGTCGTGCCGTGTTTCAGAGCATCTCCGGCGCGGTCAACGCCTGGCCCCTTGCCGTACCAGATCCCGAATACGCCATCCACCTGGCGATCGTCATCGGTTTCTACCTGCTGGGTGCCCAACATAATGGTCGCTGCGAGGTCTTCGTTAATAGCCGGCACAAAATCGATGCGGTTTTCATCCAGATGCTTTTGGGCCTGCCACAGGGCTTGGTCGTATGCTCCCAAAGGCGAGCCACGGTAGCCACTAACCATACCTGCGGTCTTCAGCCCCAGTTTTCGATCCAGAGCGGCTTGCATCAACGGGATTCGAACCAAAGCCTGGGTTCCGGTAAGAAAAACCCTGCCAGAGTCACGCAGGTAGCGATCTTCAAGCTTGTAATTATCCAGCTGAGAGATGTCGGTGGACATGGCGCCCTCCTTTTTGTCGATTTTATGACCAAAATTCTAGAGGGAAGTTCGCAAAAGGTGCTTGCTTATTGGGAGGTATTTTTTGCTTCTTGCACAATATTATTTGATAAATGACAATACATTCGAAGATTCTTTTATAAAAAATAGGTGTTACTAAATGAAACAGGTAGGGCTGGATAAACTCGACCAGCGTATCCTTGCGATACTGCAACAAGATGGGCGAATCAGTAACCAGCAACTGGCAGAGCAAATTGGGTTATCGCCGGCAGCCTGCTGGCGGCGCGTAAGAACCTTGAGGAGACTGGCGTCATCACGGGTTACAGCGCACAGCTGGCGCCCGAGCGCATCGGCCAGGCGCTGTGTGTACTGGTCAACCTGTCGCTTCAGCGCCACACCATAGACAGCACTGCGGAGATTGAGCAGAAAGTAAGCAGTTATCCAGAAGTGCTTCAGTGTTTTGCAGTTACCGGTAATGCGGATTTTGTGTTGCGTGTCATCGTGCCAGACATGGCCAGCTACGACCGATTCCTGAATGATAAAATATTCACCCTACAGGGCATCGCGCAGGTTAACTCCAACTTCGCACTGCGGGAAATCAAGAACACCCAAACAATACCAGTAGGAAGTGCTGCGTAGCCCGGCACTCAGCCAGAACCTTCAGGCGTAGACTAAGACACTGCTAGGCCCGGAAGTTATGGGTTGGAGAGAGCTATGGGTCGGTTCTGAAGCCACACCAGTAAAACGGCAATCAAGGCTACAACTACGCCCGAAAGCCCAAACGACACACCAAAGCCACTCATACCAAGTACCGCGCCGAACAGCAGCGGTGCCACAAAGTGAACCGCCCGGTTAGCCATCAGGCGCATCCCCAGCGCACCAGATCTCTGCTCCCGCGCGACACTCTCTGCCAGAACGACCATCGACAGGGGCTGCGTAAGACCTCCGCCAAGCCCCACAAAAATGGACAGGAGTGCGATGAAGGGCGCATTGGTCGCAAGGCCCATGCAGGCCAAACCTGCAGATATGGTACAAAGTGCCAAGGTTGTTGCTTTCCCGCGCCCTCCCACCGCGAGGATAATCCGTGGAATAAACGGCCGTATCACCATAGAAACGCCCGCCCTCAGGCTGACAAGCACCCCGATCATCACAGCACTCATTTCCAGACTATCGAGATAAACGGGCAAGTAACTGCCGTAAACGCCAAGTGCAAACATACCTGCGACAGTAATGGCGATTGACACCTGAACGCCGGTGTTGTGGCGCATCAATGCCGCTTGGGCACGAAAGCCCGTCTGCTTGCCGGTAACCGACATGCCTAGCGTTGCCTCTCCCGTTAGCGCAAGGCCTGACAGCCCTCCCAGCAAAGCAATACCGGCCATCACCAGAAACAGATTGTCAACGCCACCGGCCCAATGAATCCATCCCCCTGCCAGCAAAGGGCCAACTACCTGCCCACCAGACAGCCAAGTGGAGTACCAGCCAAAATAGCTTTCCAACTTAGGGCCAGTTGCCAACGACGAGATAATTGTTTGGGCCGACAGCACCATCTGAAGGTGCGCCAACCCGACCAATAGCTGGCCGCCAATAAGGCCGTAGTAGCCGGGCAGAAACTGCATCAGTAGCAGGCCACCGGTCATTACAAGCGCACCGACCACCAGTGTCACCCGGCCTCCATGGCGAGCCACCACGCCGCCCAGAGGAATGGCCAACAAAAAGGGAAGCAAATACTGGGAGCTAAGAATGACACCCAGCATAAGAGGAGAAGCACCGAGCTCCAGGCCGTATACCGGCACAGTCACCAGCAACATCGAATAAACAACAAAGCAGAATGTGAGCGAGACACAAACCGCCACGAAGTTCTGGCCGGCTTCATTGGCCGGCCGTCCAGGAGTGTTTTTGAGCGTTGGTCTTTTAATACATCACCGGGCAAACGTAGAGAGGAACCCACCAACCCGCAGTCTATTACGTTTAAATCAACATTTCAGGCCGTCATCGCGGCGCTTCATGGTTGCCACAACGGAGCCTGCAACCACCAGAAAAGCTGCAAGTGGTAAGCGCCAGTCCGGAGCCGCTACCCCGGCAATCACCAAAAAAGTAGCAGCCAACACAGGCACACCATAGGCGAGGCTGCCTACCAGCGCCGCCGGACCGTTACGAAGTGCCAGATCCCAGGCACCATAGCCAACCCATAAGGCCCAACACCAAGGGCAATACCCGCAATAAGAGCGAGGCTTGACGGCAAACCGATAGCACCACCAGAAAGAACATCAGCGATAGCCGCTCCCACAGCCGCCAACAGAAAAAGCCCGGGCATTAGCGGCGCAATCGCAACAGGCGCGGCCTGGCAAATCCATGAATATAACGCCCAGCAGCAACCTGCCATCAACGCCAGCGCATATCCGATCATGTATTGCGACCCCCCTCGCTCCCGGTTCCCGGAGAAAGTAATACCGCTGCGCCAGAAAACGCTATGAGTGCCCCAAACAGAACCGGAAGTGGAATCCTGCGATGAAATAACCACTGACTCATTACAATGAACATGACGGGCCAAGTGTAGGTGAGCAACGCGGCCTCTGCGGTAGGCGCCATACCCACTCCGGTCAGATAACCTCCGACCGCACCGAGTATCAGAGCTGGTACCAGGCCGTAAATCGCCAACTTCCATTTCAAAGAAAGCGGCGCCTGCCCCACCTGGCTGCCTCGGGTATGGCGCTTGCGAAGGCTCGTTGGCAGCGCCGCTATGGCGCCACTGAGCAACGCAATAGCCGTCAGCTGAAAAGGCGGTACAGAACTTGCCAAGTCCACCAACAGAGGTGCACCAGCCCAGAGCACAACGGCAAAAAGGGCGGCAATAATACTGATATAAAGTGGGCGGGAAGCGTTTGCGATTATATGCACCGTCGTAACTCCTTTTGCTGTGGGTGGATTGGATTCGACAGTGACAGGCTATACAATAACAACCAATCACAAAATCAATGCTTTTTGATATATCACATCACAGGAATTGATAGATTGAGACAGCGAATACTGGATTTGAACATGCTCTTGACCCTGGTGACCATTGCAGACACAGGCACCATGACGGCGGCGGCAGAAAGACTGTCCTATACCCAGTCCACGGTGAGCATGCAATTAAACCGCTTAGAGGCAGCGCTTGGTGTTCCGCTTCACGAGCGGGATGGGCGGCGGATAAGATTTACAGCAGAAGGTCAAAAATTGGTGGCTACGCCAGAAAGATGCTGGAACTCAACAGCGAAGCCGTTGACGACGTTCAGCAACGCCAGGTTTCCGGGGATCTAAACCTTGGCATACCCGAAGATTATGCCTTCCTGCTTACCTCAGCACTATCTCACTTCAACCGGCAGTTTCCTGCCGTGCAGTTGCAGGTTACATGCCGATCAAGCGTCGAATTGGTAAAGCAGGTGCAGGCAGGAAACATGGATTTGGCGGTGGTAACACGCCAGGCACGCTCCCCAGGCGGCGAAGTCATCCGGCGAGAGCCTCTGCTGTGGGCCGTCGGTGCCAATGCCCAGCCATCTCTGACCGACCCGATCCCCTTGGCGTTCTATTCACCAGGAGCAGATGTATTCCGGGACGTTGCCGAACAGGCCTTAACAAACGCAGGGCGGGATTGGCGAATGGCCTATTCCAGCCAGTCCATGACCGGCCTTATGCCGGTCGTTGCTGCAGGGCTGGCGGTGGCCGTTATCACACGAAACATGCTTACCCCACAGTTGCGAGTGCTGGACGAGCGCAACGGCATGCCCGCACTGCAGTCCGTGGAGATTGCACTGCATCGACCCGCCGGCAGGCCAACGGAGCCTGCGAAGCAATTGGCAGAACTGATTCGGAGCCATCTGTCGACTGCAGATTGAACCTACCAACGCACGATCCAAACCACTTCAAGCTTAACGACCAAGTTGTAGCAGTCACGGGTGCGGGTATGGGCCGCGCCTGATCAGGCAAACGGTGACGGCGCCTCTTTGAACTCCGCATACAGCTGCGGATAGTCCTCCCTGAGTCGCGAAAGGTTTGCTTGTGTGCCTTCTGGTAGCATTTGGAGCAGACGCTTCTGCTCGTTTTCGCTCAGGTGCTTGCGGAAGAACGGAAACAGCTTCTCACGCTCCGCACGCAGGTAAGCAAAATGGGCATCGAGATAGGCTTTGAAGTCGTCGGCGAAACGCTCCATGGGAACAACCGCGTCCATCAGTATCATATCGAGATTGTCGGAAAGCATTTTTAATCGCTTATTCAAGGCTTGGTAATCCTCGGACAGTTGACTGCTCACCGCATCGGCTTCGGCCCCCTCACCTAGTAGGTGCTCACTGTGCAGGCGCTCCAAGGGCGCGATAAAGCCCGTCATGTAATCGAGAATATAATCCACAACCTCCCGTATCAGATGAAAATCCGGGCGCTCGCCCTGCGTCAGGGCTTTGTGCCTGAGCGAGAGTACGTGTAGCAACCGCGCCATATTGGCGTGATCGCGACGCAATTGGTTAAGGGTCGCCATGCTATAGCCTCCTTTGCTGGTAGGTCGTATTATAGTTATATCTCCGAACTTCATCATATTGAATCGTTCGTTGTAGAAATACCAGAGCCTGCAACATACTCAACTACCTTTCAGTCCCACGCTCCCACTAAGGGTTTGGGCGAGCTCAATCATTGGCGCAGGATACAGTCCCAAAAGTATTACCAGCCTGCCAGCGCCAGTACAAAGAGTCCACCGGCTCGCGTGCCCCAATCATCGGATGCGTCGCGGCGCCGCATTCCAGGCTGAGCCAGAAACAGTGTGATCGTAACTCTCAAGTAGTAGTAAAGCCCAATGGCGCTGCCAACAATGATACCGCCGACCAACCACCAGCGTTGAGCTTCAACCCCCAAGGCAATGAGATAAAACTTGCCGATAAAGCCAACGGTTGCAGGAATGCCCGCCAGCGACAGCATGGCCACGGTAAGCACGGCGGTCAGATAAGGACGCCGCCAGAATAGGCCGCGATAATAGTGCAACCCCGCAGCGTCTTCGCCGCCGGCGGTGCTCGATATCAGGATAACCACGCCAAACGCTGCCAAAGTGCTCAACACGTAGGTGATCAGGTAGACCCCTCCCGTTTCCGCCGCCAAGCCGTCCGCAACCACCAGTACGATCAGCAAATAGCCGAAATGAGCAACCGACGAATAGCCGAGAATACGCTTGAGGTTAGATTGAGTCAGCGCCAACAGATTGCCAACCAACATGCTGGCCAGTGCCAGCCCGGTCAGCACCCCGCGCAGCCACTCACCTTGCAGAACTGGCATCGACAGCATCAAGCGCAGCAGCAGCATGAATACCGCCACCTTACTGGCTGTGGCCAGAAAAGTCGTCGCCGGCCCCGGGCCGCCCTCGTAGACGTCCGGGGTCCATAGATGAAAGGGCACCACCGAAAGTTTGAAGCCCAGCCCCACCAGCATCAAGCCGATACCCGCCAAGCCCCAGGCACCCGTGTCCTGACTCAAGCTGCCCATCAAGACATCGAGTCGTAAATCACCGGTCTGAGCATAAAGTAGCGCCATGCCGAACAGCAAAAAGGCGCTAGCCACAGCAGAAAGAATCAGGTACTTAATACCCGCTTCCAGGGAACGTTGTTCATGGAAGGCGTAAGCCAGCATTCCGTAAAGCGGCATAGATAGCAGCTCCAGGCCGATAAACAGGCTGGCCAAATGACTACTCGCTGCAAGCACCAGCCCCCCTGTCGCCGCGCAAAGCAGCAGAATATAAAACTCTTCTCGGGCACCGTGGAAAGATTCGAGATAGGCATGGGACAGAATCGCGCAAGCCAGGGTCGAGGCCAGGATCAAGATCCCGGCCAATAGGGCCAAACCGTCCAAGTCGAGCAGTGGCGTATGCACGGGAATCACCCGCCAGGCAAATGCTTGTGCGATCAGGGCCAGCCCCAGGCCCAATACGGTAACGGCAACCGTCACAGCGTGTTCTCGGCGCCAGGCGATGCCTAGCATCACTGCCACCGCCGTCGCGGCCACTAGAATCATTGGCAGGTAAGCAAGAGCTGCAGCAATGGGCATCAGCGGGCCTCCTGCGTTAGCGTAATGACGGTGTCGGAGGGCTCGAACAGCCGTTGCACCTCACTCATTGCGGCTTCGGTGGTATCAAGCAGTGGCTGGGGGTAAACGCCAAGCCATATAAGCAGGGCAACGATGCTCAGCATCATGGCAAACTCTCGAATATCAAGCCCCTTCAACGGGGTCTTGATACTTGGCGGGCCATAGTGCACCCGCTGCATCAGAATCAGTGAATAGATCGCGGCCAACACCAGACCAAAGCTGGCGATCACCACCACCCAGGGTGCCGTGGGAAAGGTGCCGAACAGCACCATGAACTCACCGACAAAGTTGGCTGTGACCGGTATGCCCAGCGAGGCGGCGATAAAAAACAGCCAGAACCCGGGCAGGCTGCCCAACCGATTCCACAGACCGCCCATTTTTCCAAGCTCCCGGGTATGCAGCGCTCGTAAAGCTGCCCGCTGAGGATAAACAACCCAGCCGCGGAAAAGGCGTGGGCCAGCATCAATACCACCACTCCCTGCAGGGCCAGCGCAGAGCCAGAATAAATGCCGATCAGCACGAACCCCATGTGGGCGATACTGGTATAGGCGATAAAGCGCTTAACGTTCTGCTGCCCGCAGGCCAGCACCGCACCGTAGTAAATACCTAAAAGGCCAAGGCCCATGGCGATGGGCGCGAACGCCTGGGATGCCTCTGGAAACAGTGGCAAGGCGAAACGCATCATGCCGTACGCAGCGGTCTTGAGAAGAATGCCCGCCAGGTCTACGCTACCGGCGGTAGGTGCCTGAGCATGGGCATCTGGCAACCAGCCATGCAGCGGCACCACCGGGAGCTTGACCGCAAAAGCTATAAAGAAACCCAGCATCAACCACCGGGAAAGCGTCGGCGACAGCGTGGTCTCGAGCAGCACCTGATAACTGAATGAATACTCGCCGGTGCTGGCGTGGTGGGCGAACACCAGCCCCAGGATGGAGACCAGCATCAGCAGCCCGCTGGCCTGGGTATAAATGAAGAACTTTGTCGCCGCGCCGATACGGGTTTGGCCTTTAGAGCCACTATGGCCCCACAGCGCAATCAGGAAGTACATCGGCACCAGCATCAGCTCCCAAAAGAAAAAGAACAGGAACAGATCTATGGCCAGAAACACCCCGGTAACCCCAGCGAGAATCCACAGCAGGTTGAGGTGGAAGAAGCCAATTCTTCGTACGATTTCGTTCCATGAACACAACACCGCCAGAACACCGAGAAAAGCAGTCAGGGCGATCAACACCAGCGACAAGCCATCCAGAGCCAGGTGAAAGCTGATGCCAAAACGCTGAATCCAGGCCACTTGATACTCCAGCGCCCACTGGGTTGCCGTGCCATCCAGCGCCGGTAACTGAAAGTCGAGCCGAGCCCATAGCCACAGCGAGATCAACAGCTCGATCAGCATGGTGACAAGCGCGATGGAACGCGTTGGCCTGTCGCCAAGCCGCTCCATCTGCCAGCACAAGAGCCCCCCAAGGAAAGGGATCACAATTAGCCACACCAATATCATAAGCGTTGCATCTCCTTATGTGCGTATCCCGCGCCCCCTAAAGCACCAGCGCCAGGCTTAGCAGTATCAACGTGGCCCCGATCACCATGGTGGCAGCATAGCCGCGCAGCTTGCCGGTCTGGGTTCGGGACAGCCCAAAGTGCACGGCGCGCAAGATCTGAGCAATCAATCGGAAGAAAGCATCAAACACATCGCCTCGCATCACACGCACCACGCCGCGATAGGGCCGTACCAGCAGCCAGTCAAAAACAATGTCAAAGCCCCAGCTAGATGCCACCAGGTTCGCAGCCCGGCACCGACCCCCTGCTGCGTGACGCGCGCAAGCCAATCGCGTTTGAATAAGAACAGCCAGGCTCCCACGCCAAGGCCAATCAATGCTGTGGCAGAAGCGATCAGCTCAAGCACAGTATGTCCCGCTTCCACGCCCGCGCCGGGGCCAGCAGGAAGAACTGCACTAAGGGGCGGCGTAATCCACGCGCCGAGCATCGTTGAGAGCAACGCCAGGATGATCAGCGGCAAGCCGTGGGCCAGCCCTCTCCCGGCTTTGGCCGTGCGGGCGCCGTCACTTTTCATCTCGCCATGGAAGGTGCCAATGATCAATCGCAGGGTATAGAGAGACGTTAGGAAAGCGCCAACCAAACCAGCAAGCAGCAGCCCCTGGCGGTCTGCTGCCAGTGCTTGCCAGAGAATCTCATCCTTGCTGTAGAAACCCGCCGTAACCAACGGCAAGGCCACCAAAGCCGCGCCACCCACAATAAAGCCCAGATAAGCCAGAGGCAGCGTGCGCCACAGCCCACCCAAGCGGCGCATGTCCTGCTCGTGATGACAACTGACAATAACCGCGCCGGCAGACAGAAAGAGCAACGCCTTGAAGAACGCGTGGATCATCAAGTGGAAGATTGCTGCGTCATAGGCGCCAACGCCCAGCGCCAGAAACATATAGCCGATCTGGCTCATGGTGGAATACGCCAGCACGCGTTTTATATCGGTTTGAGCCAAGGCCGCGAAGCCCGCCATCAGCAGCGTCAGGGCACCAATCAAACCCGTCAGGTAAAGCGCCGTGGGGGCCAATTCAAATATGCCCGTGCATACGCGCGATCAAATACACCCCGGCGGTGACCATGGTCGCCGCGTGAATCAGCGCCGACACCGGCGTGGGACCAGCCATCGCGTCGGCAAGCCAGGTGTGTAACGGCAACTGAGCCGACTTGCCCACCGCTCCGCCGAGTAGCAACAAGGCCGCAAGCTCTACCGTCGAGTCACCGGCGCGCCACATCTGCGGTGCCAGAGAAAGGATCTCGGCAATGTCCAGGGTGCCCAGCTTGGCGAACAACAAAAACATGCCGATGGCCAGAAACACATCGCCAATACGAGTAATAATGAAGGCCTTGAACCCCGCCCAGCCATTGGCGCTGTCTTGATAGTAGTAGCCGATCAGCAGGTAACTGCACATGCCGACCCCCTCCCAGCCCAAAAACAGCAGCAGCAGATTGTCGCCCAGAACCAGAAGCACCATGCTGAACACAAACAGATTCATGTAGGTGTAAAAGCGCGTGATACCGTCATCACCGCGCATATACCAGGCGGCGAACAGGTGTATCAAAAAACCCACACCGGTAATAATGCCGAGCATGGTCAGCGACAGCCCATCCAGCGCCAATCCGATGCTGGGCTGAAAATCGCCCACGGATATCCAGGTCCACAGGGTCACGATTTGAGGCTGGCTGGTGCTGGCAGTGCTGTCGACAAAACCCAGCGCCAATAACGCCGTGGCCATGGCGGCCAACCCAACACTGCCTACCCCTACCAAGGTGCTGGCGCGGTAGCCAAGCGTGCCTCGAGAAAACGCCAAAATCAGCGTTCCTGCCAAAGGCAGCAGGAAGGTTAACGGCAGCAGCTGCATCGTCGAAAAAAGTGGCGTTATCATGTCCATTATCCGCGCATCCTGCTGACCGCATCGATATCCAGAGACTTGAAGCGTCGGTGCAGCTGAATCAACAGCGCCAGGCCAACGCTGGCCTCGGCCGCTGCCAGAGTGATCACCAACAAAAACATGACCTGGCCTTCTGGTTGCTGCCAGCCCGCGCCGGCGACAATAAAGGCGAGTCCAGCGGCGTTGAGCATAATCTCAAGGCTCATCAGCACGAAGATCATGTTGCGCCTGAACATCAGCCGGCTAGCCCCAACGCAAACAGGATAGACGCCAGCACCAGACCATGCTCCATGGGCACGCCGTTCATGATGCCTCCTTGCCAGCTTCTGGCCCGTGCTGACGCTGGCGCCCTACATGAGAGGCCGTAACCAGTGCGGCCAGAAGCAGCAAAGCGCTCAGTTCCACCACCAGCAACCAGGGGCCGAACAAAATTGTGCCAACCTGCTTGGCGCTCAGTACATCCCCCTGCACTAGCATGCCGGCATCACCGCGCCACAGCGTACTGATCAGTGTCAGCAATAAGATGCCAGCAAGTAACGATGGGCCCAGCCAGGTGCGCGGCTGCAGCCAGATGCGCTCTTGGGCGACTGCCGCCTGGCCCAGATTGAGCATCATCACCACGAATACGAACAGCACCATGATTGCCCCGGCGTAGACAATAATTTCGAGCGCCCCCGCGAAGGGCGCGCCCAGGGCAAAGAACACCATGGCCACCGCCAGCAGCGACACCACCAGGTACAACACCCCATGCACCGGGTTGGGATTGCAGATAACTCCCAAGGTCGCCAACACTGCGACCAGACCGCTCAGGTAAAATGCAAATTCCATGTGCCCTCCTTTACTTCCCGTTCCAGCAAAGTGACGCCGGCAATTCGGCGTCAGGGAAGCAGCGTGGTGACATTGACCGGCTCTTCTTCAACTTCTCCCTTGCCCTTGTCCTTACCGGCGATGGCCAGGCCCGCCACTTTGTAGAAATTGTAATTATGGTCTTTGCCGGGGCCGTTAATTAGAAGATCTTCCTTTTCGTAGACCAGCTCCTGGCGGTTGTATTCGGCCATTTCGAAGTCCGGAGTCAGTTGAATTGCAGAGGTCGGACAGGCCTCTTCGCACATGCCACAGAAGATGCAGCGCGAGAAATTGATGCGAAAGAATTCCGGATACCAGCGGCCGTCCTCTCTTTCACCCTTCTGCAACGCGATACAATCCACCGGACAGGCCACGGCGCAAAGATTGCAGGCCACGCAACGCTCCTCGCCGTCTGGATCCCGAGTCAGCACAATCCGGCCGCGGTAACGCGGCGACAGATAAACCTCTTCTTCAGGGTAGTTAACAGTTTCGCGCTTGCGAAAGCCGTGCATAAACACTATGCCCAGGGTGCGCAATTGCGACCAGGTGCCTTTTAAAAGCCCTTTGTACATAGCAGTTGCTCCTTTTTAACAATCGCATCAAATGCTTTCAGCCCGGTGCAGCAAGCAGTATCACCGCGCCGGTCGCCAACAGGTTAATCAGCGTCAGCGGCAGACACACCACCCAGCCAAAGGTCATCACCCGGTCGTAACGCGGCCGAGGCAACGAGGCTCGCACCAGAATAAAAAGCATTAAAAAAACACTGGTTTTGAGCACAAACCAAACAATGGGAGGTAGCAGGGGCCCATGCCAGCCACCAAAGAATAGCGTTACCACCAGCGCCGAGATCAGTAGCATGCCGACGTATTCGCCAATGAAAAACATGCCGAACTTCATAGCGGAGTATTCAATGTGATAGCCGTCTGCCAACTCTTGCTCCGCCTCTGGTTGATCGAAAGGGTGACGGTGCACCACCGCAAAGCCGGCGATGAGAAAATTACAGAAGCCCAGAAACTGGGGAACGATGAACCAAAGCCCTTGCTGGGCATCAACGATCTCGCGCAGATTGAAAGAGCCGGCCATGGCCACAACGCCCATCAGGGACAAGCCCATGAACACCTCATAGGAGATGGTTTGAGCCGAAGAGCGCATAGCGCCGATCAGCGCGTATTTGTTGGCGCTGGCCCAACCGCCCAACAGTACCGAATAGACATTGATGCCACCCATGGCAAGGAAGAACAGCAGGCCGATATTCCAATTCGCCACGCCCCAACCTGGCGTAATAGGGATAATCATGAACGACAGCAGCAGCGAGGCCATGGCAATCGCCGGAGCCAGAACAAAGATCGTCTTATCGGCAAAGGGTGGTATCCAGTCTTCCTTGAAGAAGATCTTGATCATGTCAGCAACCAACTGCAGGGAGCCGAAAGGACCAACCCGGTTAGGGCCGTAGCGGTCCTGCCACCAGCCCAACAAACGCCGTTCCACCACGGTGAGAATCGCGCCCACCAGCACCGCTGCCAGTAAAATGACCAGCGCCTGCAGCATGGCCACGCCGATATCCATCACCGCCGGGGTCAACCATTCGGGGCGCAGGTTGGCTAACGTCCAGCTCATAAGGGCGCCTCCTCATGGCTCGATGCGGCACCGGGTGCGGGTGCGTTGATACGCGCCCATTCGCCGCTGCGGAACTCGCTGGAAAGCCCCGCCGGCAGGCTCACCACACCACTTGGCAAGCGCTGGTCGCAGCGCAGCGGTAAGGTCAGGCTCGCAGTATCTGTGGCCAGGGTCAGCAACGCGCCTTGCTCCAGCCCCAGCTGCGCTGCATCGTCGCTGGACAAACCAATACTCGGCGCTTCACTTGGCACACTTGCCCGTTCTTCAATGGGCGTAGCGCGGGCAGAGGTTTCCTCGCCGCCAAACAGCCGCGGCAACACCAATAGTTGCCAACCATTTGAGCGTGGTTTAAAGGCCGCAGGAACATCGCGGCTGTAATCGTAGGCGCCAGAGCGTGGCATAACCAAGCGTACACCGGGATCGCCGGCACGCAGATGTCCACCCACTTCGTCGGTAAATTTGTTCCAGGCTTGGTGCGAATTCCAGCCCGGCGCCCAGGCGAAGGGTACTTCCATGCGAGCCGGGTCGAAGCCGCTGTAGCCCTCCATTGAAAAGTTGAACGGCGTATCCGGATCTTGGGGCGTGCGCGGCTCACTCACCGAAATATTGGCACGCAGAGACGTCCGTCCGCTGTAGCGGTGCGGTGCTCGGGCCAACTTTGTCCCTTCTACCCGATAATCGGCTCCCGGGGCTGCAGCAACCATGTCTGCCAGTGCCGGGTAATCCCGCACGCAGGCCTCAGTAGCCTCGTCCAGGGTAATGGTACTGTCCTCATGCCGGAACACGCTCGCGCGCAGGGCGTGCAGCCAGCGCCAGCTTTCGTGAATACGGCACTCCGGGCGCAGATAGCGTGGATCGAAAACCTGGAAAAAGCGCTGGGCCCGGCCCTCCAGGCTTATTACGGTGCCATCCGCCTCGGCGAAGCTGGCCGCCGGCAACCCCAACGATGCTTGTTGCCAGGTACGGGTACGTTGATGATCCAGCACCATCAGCGTGGCCTCTGTATCCATTGCCGCTTTAACGCGCGCCTCCGGCAGCCGGGCGTACAGGTCATTTTCCAACACCACCACTGCGTCTGCGCGGCTTTCAGCTAATTCATCCAGGCCCCACTCCAGTGAGTGTCCTCCCAACATTGCAAGGCCGGTACTGTTAACTTCCCCTCGTATCAGCATAAACCCGGCGCGCTTGGTGCGTCGCGACAGCGCCCGGGCAATGTTGCCCGCCGCATCAAGCACGTGGGTAGATTCCAGTGAGCCACCACTGATCACCAGCGGCCTGTTTGCCGCCATCAACTGACCGGCTACCGCGTGTGCTGCCGCGGCAAGAGTTGCATCAAGATCTGGTACTGCCGGGGCATTCCCATCGATAGCGTGGGCAATGGCAAAGCCCAGACGAGCAACATCGGCAGGCGCCAGCCGCCAACT
The DNA here is from genome assembly GCF_001858325.1 of Marinobacter sp. AC-23. Taxonomy (GTDB): domain Bacteria; phylum Pseudomonadota; class Gammaproteobacteria; order Pseudomonadales; family Oleiphilaceae; genus Marinobacter. The sequence continues at coordinate 101,786 of NZ_MBPP01000067.1, read as the reverse complement.
CCCGGCGCTGATCCCATCAAGCTCGGTGGCGCTGGGATAGACGATGTACAATGGGTGCCGGCTGTCTTGGGCCAGAGTCTTGACGGCTTCGGCATTCCACGTTGGAATACCTCGCCCCTGCGCCAAGTCATCACGCCGCGCCAGTGCCGCCTGACGTACCGCAAGCGCCAAGCGCGCGGCGCTGTGCATCAGGTCTTCACCCAGCACCAGCACCGCATCGTGCGCTTCCACCTCACGCAGTGTGGGAACTGGCAGGCCGCAAGAGCCTTCCAGCTCTGCCATGCGCTTAAGGCAGGCCAGTTCTTGCGCCGCTATGCCGCAGGAGAAATTCTCCCGGCCGACCAGCTCTATGAGCTGATGATTACTTTCCAGGCTGGCCCGGGGCGAGCCGATGCCGATGACTCGTCGAGCGCTACGCAACATATCGGCGCCGCGATCCAGCGCCGGATCCACGTCCAAAATGGCGGGGTTATCCGCTTGCTCGTTGCACCGCTCCTTCCATCCGTCGCTCCGCCATTCGGGGTGGCGGGGCCGGTCGGTACGATTGACGTATCCATAGCCAAAACGTCCGCGATCACACAGGAAGTAGCGGTTAAGTTCGCCGTTGTAGCGATTTTCTATACGGCGAATCTCACCGTAGCGTTCCCCCGGGCTGATATTGCAGCCCACCGCGCACTGATGACAAACGCTGGGCGCGAATTGCATATCCCACTTGCGAACGTACCGTTCCGAGTGGGTTTGGTCCGTGAACACTCCGGTAGGACAAACCTCCGTCAAGTTGCCGGAAAACGGGCTTTCCAGAACGCCCTCCTGATGACGCCCGAAATACAAGTTGTTGTTCATGCCGAAGACGCCAAGGTCCGTGCCACCGGCGTAGTCGTTATAGAAGCGCACGCAACGATAGCAGTTGATGCAACGGTTCATCTCGTGGGCGATGAAAGGCCCCAGGTATTGATTGCGGTGGGTGCGTTTGTTAAAGCGATAGCGGCGCCGATCGTGGCCGGTCATCACGGTAACGTCCTGAAGATGGCAATGGCCGCCCTCTTCGCAGACCGGGCAGTCGTGAGGATGATAGGTCATCAGCCACTCCACCACGCCCGCTCGAAACGCTCTGGCTTCCTCATCATCGATGGAAATCCAGCTGTCGTCCGTGGACGGCGTCATACAAGACATCACCAGCTTGCCCCGGGTGTCGTCCTTGTCTTTATACTGTTTGACTGCACATTGGCGGCAGGCGCCAATACTGCCCAGGCGGGATGCCAGCAGAAGTACGGAATATCAAGCCCCAGAGACAGACAGGCATGCAGTAGGTTGTCCGCCCCCTCGACCTGATAGGCCTTGCCGTCCACATGAATCGTAGCCATCAGCTCACCTCGTCCGGCGCCAGATGCGCAACACCTGCCTCAAACTCTGCCCGAAAATGCCGGATCGCCGACTCCAGAGGCATTGCCGCCCCAGGGGCATGGGCGCAGAAGGTCAGGCCTGGCCCCAGGTCTTGCGCATGCTGTGCAAGAATATCGATATCGCCCGGCTTGCCCTCGCCTCGCTCCAGCGCCTGCAGCAGTTTCACCGTCCAGGGCAGACCGTCGCGACAAGGCGTACACCAGCCACAAGACTCGCGGGCGAAGAACTGCTCCAGATTGCGCAGCAGGGATACAATGCTTTGACGCTCACTGACCACCGCTATCAGGCCAGTGCCCAAACGGCTACCGTATTGCCCAATGGTATCGAAATCCATAGGTACATCGAGATGTTCCGGCAGCAAGAAACCCGTGCTTCCGCCCCCGGGTAGCCAGGCTTTGAGCGTATGGCCGTCGCGCATACCGCCAGCACGATCGAGAATCTCCCGACCGCTGGTACCGATGGGCAGTTCCCAGAGCCCCGGGCGTTCCACAAGCCCGGACACGCCGTAAAGTTTGGTGCCGCCATCCTCACTGAGCCTCCGGAAAGTCCTTGATACCAATCTGCACCGTGCAGCATTACGCCCGGCGCGTTGCACAGGGTTTCGACATTATTAACCACTGTAGGCTTGCCCCAGGCGCCAGACTGGCCAGGAAACGGCGGCTTGGCCCTGGGGTTGGCGCGCTTGCCTTCCAGAGAATTAATCAACGCGGTTTCTTCCCCGCAGATGTAGCGCCCCGCGCCTGTGTGCAGCGCAAGATCAAAGTCGAAGCCGCTACCGGCAATGTCGCGCCCCAACAGGCCTGCCTCCCGCGCCTCTTCGATGGCCAGGGCCAGGGAGCGCGCCGCCTCAACGTACTCGCCGCGCAGAAAAATATAGCCATAGCAGGATCGATTGGCGAAGCCGGCGATGATCATGCCTTCAATCAGCAGGTGCGGTTGCTGCTCCAACAACAGGCGATCCTTGAATGTGCCCGGTTCCATCTCGTCGGCATTGCAGATGAGGTAGCCACGGGGCAGATGGTCTCCCACCTGGGTCAGACTCCACTTGAGCCCGGCAGAAAAGCCGCCACCACCTCGGCCACGCACATTGGCCTCTTTCATGGTGCCTATCACGTCGCCTGGCGTGAACGTCTCAAGGGTGCGAATGGCCGCTTGATAGCCCTCTTTTTCACGATATTCTCCAAGTCCGACACGTGCGCCATCCTCGCGCAAACGCCACGTTAGCGGGTGAGTATCCGCGCGGCGCTCACTGGCACTCTGGCGCAATTGACAGTGATAGCGCAGCCGTGAATCCCAAGGTATCGCCGTCATGGATAGGCCTCCAGAAGTTCACCCAGATCGCCCCCCGCGACGGGACCGAAGGTATCGTTGTCGATCATCATGGCAGGGCCGCGATCACAGGCTCCCAGACAACACACGGGCAGTAAGGTAAAACGCCCATCTTCGGTTGTCTGACCAAAGTGAATGCCAAGCCGCTCACTCAGGGTCTCGCACAATTCCTCATAGCCGGTGAGAAAACAGGAACTGCTGTCGCAAAGCAGAATCACATGGCGCCCCACCGGCTGACGAAAGATCAGGCTGTAGAAGGTCGCCACACCCTCCACTTCTCCCGCGCCGACGCCCAGCGCCTCGGCGATAGCGACAATCGCGCCATCCGGCACCCAACCGTGGCGGCGCTGCACGATTTTCAGCGCCTCAATACAGGCCGCCTGAGGCTGCTCATAATGATCTCGCTCAGTGAGCATGGCGCGCCGATCCTCCTGGTGAAGCTCAAAGCCATCACCATCGGTGGCGATGCGACTGGCTCTGCCAGCGCCTGATCGAACTTTCGACATATCTGTGTTGGCCATAGTCAGCGATCCACGTCAGCCATAACAAAATCAATACTGCCCAGGTGCGCAATCAAATCCGGCACAAAGCCACCGCGCATCAGCTCGGGAATCTGTTGCAAGTGCGGAAAGCTCGGCGTGCGAATGCGCGTACGGTAGCTCATGGTGCTGCCGTCACTGGTCAGGTAATAACTGTTGATGCCCTTGGTTGCCTCAATCATCTGCAGCGACTCATTGCCGGGCAATACCGGCCCCCAGGACACCTGCAAAAAGTGAGTGATCAGAGTTTCGATATGCTCGAGCATGCGTTCTCGGGGCGGAGGCGTAGTCAGCGGGTGATCCGCCTTGTAGTCCCCTGCCGGCATGTTATTAATGCATTGCTGGAGAATTCTCAGGCTCTGGCGCATCTCATCAATGCGCAGCTGGCCCCGATCGAAGGCGTCGCCGTTTTGAGCCAACGGTATCTCGAAGTCGAAGTTCTCATACCCGGAATAGGGGCGCTGCTTGCGCAGGTCGAAATCGCATCCAGTGGCGCGTAAATTTGGCCCGGTAACACCCCACGCCAGGGCGTTGGCGGTATCGAAGGCGGCAATGTGCTTGGTGCGATCGCGAACCAAAGAGTTTTCCATCATCACCCGTTCGTACTCCCTGAGCCGGGCGGGCATCCAGTCTACGAAGCGCTGCATGAGTGTGTCCCAACCCTTAGGCAAATCCTGCATCAAGCCACCGATACGGAACCATGCCGGGTGCATGCGAAAGCCGGTGATCGCCTCGATCACGTCGTAGCCCTTCTGGCGGTCAGTAAAAGTATAGAAGACCGGCGACATAGCGCCTAAATCCTGAAGATAGGTGCCCAGAAACAGCAAATGGCTGGTAATGCGAAAAAGCTCACACATCATCACCCGAACCGTTTGAATACGCCCCGTGACCTCTATGCCGGCCAGCTTCTCTACGGCCAGAACATAAGGCAGGTTATTCATCACGCCACCTACGTAATCAATTCGGTCGGTGTAAGGTATGAAGCTGTGCCATGACTGGCGCTCGGCCATCTTTTCCGCGCCGCGATGGTGATAGCCGATATCCGGCACGCAGTCGACAATCTCTTCGCCATCGAGCTGCAGCACGATACGAAAAGCACCGTGAGCGGAGGGGTGATTCGGCCCCAGATTGAGGAACATGAAGTCGGCGTCAGCGCTTTGGCGCTGCATGCCCCAGTCTTCAGGCTTGAACTGCAGCGCTTCTTGCTCCCTGTGTTGGCCTTCTACTGTTAGGGTATAAGGATCGAATTCCGTGGCTCTGGCATGATGGTCTTTGCGCAGCGGGTGGCCCTGCCAAGTCGACGGCATCAGAATGCGAAACAGGTTGGGATGCCCCTCAAAGCGAATGCCGAACATGTCCCAGGCTTCCCGCTCGTACCAGTTGGCGTTACGGTAAACAGAAATCACCGTGGGCAACGACAAATCACGTTCAGAGAGCGCCACCTTAAGCATGATGTCGCGATTCCCCGAAACGGACAGCAGGTGATAGAACACCGTGAAATCTGCCTCCGGCAGGCCATGGCGATGGCTACGCAGGCGCTCGTCAATGGCCGACAAATCAAACAGCATCTCGAAGGCTCGGGTAGCTGGCGTAACACAGTTAGCACATCAACTAACGCGCCGCGGCTTACCCAGAGTACGGGCATGCCCGTTAAGTGGCTTGCTCACACAGTATCCGATCGCCAAAGCGCTCTTGCAGCATCGCCACAAGAGGGCAACCACGTTGATCAGAATTGGTTGTAGCGCTGGTATCGGGGTTAACGCCGCGCATCAGATGCTGTCCGGTGTGCGCAACTCCGTTACCTGAATTCGTCGGTCGCGGTGCTTCTCACGCTGGGAAGGCATTTCGGCGCGGTACACGCCTTGGTCACCCACCACCCAGGACAGCGGTCGGCGCTCTTCCTGAATCGAGTCCTGCAGAAGCTGCAACCCTTGCAAAAAAGCCTCAGGGCGTGGTGGACAGCCAGGCACGTAGACATCTACAGGCAAGAACTTGTCAACGCCCTGCACCACCGAGTAGATGTCATACATGCCACCGGAATTGGCGCAAGAGCCCATGGAAATCACCCATTTGGGCTCGAGCATCTGGTCGTAGAGCTGCTGAATAACCGGCGCCATTTTCACAAAACAGGTGCCAGCAATGACCATGAAGTCTGCCTGGCGAGGCGAGGCGCGAATAACTTCGGCGCCAAAACGGGCAATATCGTGGGGAGAGGTAAAGGCCGTGGTCATTTCTACATAGCAGCAAGACAGCCCAAAGTTATAGGGCCACAGAGAGTTTTTACGCCCCCAATTAACTGTGGAGTTAAGCACCTCCTCGAGCTTGCCGGTGAACACGCTACGGTGCACCTGCTGTTGCATCGGGTCTTCGACGCGCTGACGCTCACCTAAAGGATAGCGATCGTTTTCTGCCGCTAATGCATCTTCGACCCGAGTCAGAGTATATGTCATGACGTGGCTCCAAGCTGAAAACCAATGAGGGTTGCCTGTGGCTAGTTCATTTCACTTTTGGAGCCCAGTCCAGGGCACCCACACGACGGTCATAAACTAGCCCGGCAAGCAGAATGATGATGAACACCGCCGCACCCCAAAAACCGCCCCAACCTACCTCGCGCACTGACACGGCCCAGGAAAACAGAAACATGGCTTCGATATCGAAGATCACGAAAAGCATTGCAACCAGATAGAACTGAATGGAAAAACGTTGGCGGGCGCTACCCGTGCCAATAATGCCGCTTTCAAATGGCAATCCCTTGCTGTGGCCCTTGCTGCGACCGCCGAGTAGCGCGGATACGCCTATCATGAAAGCGCACAAGGCTATGACGGCTACAACAAAAAGCCCAATGGCCCAATACTCAGCAATCAACGCTGTCGCATCCTGTTGCATAGCTATCCTGAAAATAACTTCTGCGCATGCCGCTTGATGGAACTCGCCAATATCGACAGCCGGCTCGATCGATACGTGCAGTACCCGACTAGATTAAACGTAGGAGATACTTAAAATTTTGTCAAAGCGCCTCCGCAATGGTAATCCTCCCACAAAAATAGTGGATAGCCGCAGTACTTCGAACCGCAAGTTGACTAAACGATCCCTTTAGTCCAGAACATAAGGTAAGTCCGTTGCCGCGGAGTAATCATTATGACTGAAAACCATAGCATTCAAGCCACACCAGCCCCCGATGCGCCCAGTTCAGAGCTTCATCGCGCTATCTCGGATATGCTGGCGACTGCCGACATACAAATCGGTGGCAAGCGGCCCTGGGATATCCAGCTCAATGCCCCGGGGGTGATTGAGCGTGCCGTTAGCCAAGGCAATCTTGGTTTCGGAGAAGCCTATATGGACGGAGACTGGGACGCTGACCGGTTGGATGAATTCTTCTACCGGCTGCTGAGTTGTCAGCTGGAACAACACTTCAAACCCCGCAAGCAACTGCTCTATTATCTCAGCGCCACCCTGCGCAACCTGCAGCAGGGCAAGCGGGTGTGGAAGGTTGCTCAGGTTCACTACGATCTGGGCAATGAATTCTATCAAGCTATGCTCGATTCACGCATGACCTACAGCTGTGGCTACTGGAAGAATGCCGATAACCTGGCTGCCGCCCAGGAAGCAAAACTGGATCTGGTCTGCCGTAAACTCGGCCTGCAACCGGGTATGCGAGTGCTTGATATTGGCTGTGGCTGGGGCAGCTTTATGGGTTACGCGGCGGAGCATTATGGCGTCGAATGCGTAGGCTTTACCGTCTCTCAGGCCCAGGCCGACTGGGCTCGATCGCATTACGCTGGTCTGCCCATAGAAGTGAAACTGCAGGACTACCGGGAGGTAGAAGGCAAGTTTGACCGCATCTCCAGTATCGGCATGTTTGAACATGTTGGCCGCAAGAATCATCGGGAATTCATGCGTGTAGCTGCCAACGCTCTCGCTGAAGACGGGCTGCTTCTGCTCCACAGCATTGGCAAAAACAAGTCCCGGACCGTTACAGACCCCTGGACCGCAAAATATATTTTCCCTATGGGGATTTACCCTCTATTCGCCAGATCGCCGATGCTTCTGAAGGTCTGTTTATAGCCGAAGATGTGGAAAACTTTGGCGCCGACTACGACAAGACACTGATGGCCTGGCACGCCAATTTCGAGGCGGCCTGGCCAACCTTTCGGAATAGCTTGGGCGACCGTTTCTATCGGATGTGGCGGTATTATCTGCTGTCCTGCGCCGGCGCGTTCCGTGCACGGGATCTGCAGCTGTATCAATGGGTGCTCTCCAAAAAAGGTGTACCTGGCGGCTATGTGCGGCCTTAGGTAGGTACCATGTTCAAGAAAATCCATAATGAACACGCCAACGAATGAAGTGGCATTGATAGCTATTGAATGAAAATTCACTAGCATGATTTGCCAATAGCCCTCGCACTTCAGCATTATTGCGCCCACGTCCCAAATAATTCTTCCATGAGAAGCAGTAATGAACCCGCCAAACACGCAGAGCATTACCACCGAAGCCGGCCACAACCTGACGGCGCGGCTGTTTTTAACCGACAATGCCGAGGTGCGTGGCATCTGCATACTTGCCCCTGCAACGGGCGTGGCTCAGTACTTATACGACGACTTTGCCCGCTGGCTTAATGCACAGGGTTTTCATGCTCTGACATTTGATTATGAAGGTATGGGGCTATCGGTAAATGGCCACGTGAAAGACAGCAAGAGCGACATACTAAGCTGGGCAAAATATGATTGCCCAGCTGTTCTGAGCTTCGTTAAAGAGAATTTTAACGACCTGAAGCTTATTTGGATCGGCCACAGCGTGGGCGGCCACATGATTGGTTTTATGGGGCACAACCCGGACATTGACCAAGTGATTACCGTTGGCTGCGGCACAGGAACCTGGTGGTATAACGCTGCACCAACCAGGCGTATCGCATGGTTTCTCTGGTATTTTCTTGTGCCCGCCGTTGTGCCGGCAATGGGGTATTTCCCCGGTGATCGCCTGAAACTCATGTGCAATATGCCGAAGGGTGTCATCATGCAGTGGCGGCGCTGGTGCCTGAAAAAGGAGTACGCCGTAGGCTACGAAGGAGACTGGTTGCGCGAGCGTTTTGCCAGTGTACGCACACCGATTACCGCCATTGAATTTTCTGATGACGACATGATGTCACCTACCAATGTAAGGATGCTGCACGAGTTTTATACCAGCGCCTCCCAGCAACACATTCGCGTAACCCCCGCAGAGATCAACCAAAAGCGTATCGGCCATATCGGCTGGCATCGTAAGCGTTACGAAATGCTGTGGGATAAAATATTCGCGCCGCTGCTGCCCGCCAACGAGAATGAGAACGAGGACCAGACAAAGGTTGAATCCTGACGTTTACCAGAAAGGAACCCGTTGCCGATGCCCTACCCTATAGAAGACAAGCTCGTTATTGCGGTTGCCTCCAGCGCCCTGTTTGATCTGTCCAAGTCTGACCGTGTATTCCGGGAGCAGGGTGAAAAGACGTATAGGCAATATCAGGAAGCTCATCTGGATGAACCCTTGCGTAAGGGCGTTGCCTTTCCGTTCGTAAAACGTTTTTTGAGCGTGAACCAGAAATTTCCAGAGCAGTGCCCGGTGGAAGTGGTGTTGCTGTCACGAAATTCGGTAATCACCGGCAAGCGAGTATTTCACTCTATTCATCATCACGGCCTGGATATATCCCGGGCGGCGTTTTTGGAGGGCAAGTCACCCTACCCTTACATTCCAGCATTCAATGCCTCGTTGTTTCTGTCTGCCAATGCCAGCGACGTGTCACAGGCGATAGACTACGGCTACGCGGCTGGTACGGTGCTGCCGAGCAAGGTAGTTGATGATGAGGGTGATACGGAGTTGCGCATTGCGTTCGATTTTGACGGCGTAATTGCGGATGATGCCTCGGAGCGGGTATACAAAGCTGGCTCTTTGGAAGATTTTCAGGAGCACGAGACGTCCCGCTCTCAAATCCCTCACAGCCCTGGCCCGCTTGCCGATTTGTTCCGTAAGCTTTCACACCTGCAAAAATTGGAAGATCAGGCTCTGACGGACGATCCAGATTGTCAGCGAGTATTGCGAACCGCCATTGTCACCGCCCGCAATGCCCCGTCCCATGAGCGGGTGATTACAACGCTGGAGCATTGGGGCGTCGACGCCAATGAGGTTTTCTTCCTGGGAGGGATGAAGAAAGACCGCATCCTGAACGTGCTCAAGCCCCACATGTTCTTTGATGACCAACGCTCACACCTGGAATCCGACGCAGGGGATATTCCTATGGTTCATATACCGTTTGGAGTGGCGAATCTGGGAGTTGGCTGAGGCTAGCCCTTTGGAAGAAGGCCTTGACCCAGCTGCACAAATGGGGCCTCTTGTGTCCTATGCCCAGCGTATAGTACCTAGATTGAAAACGAGCACTGTTTGGGCCAATGAACAAGCAATCCCTTGAATCGTATCTAGAAACCAAAAACCGGGGGCTTGGAGTTAATAGCCAGACGTTTCAACTAACACCGGTTTTAATGCCACCCGTCCCAAGACGAGACCTATGAACAACCAAAAATCTACATCTCTCTTTTTGAGCGGACTCATAACCCTCCCATTCACCACAACGGCTCATGGGCAATCTGCTGCCGACATAGTGGTGACGTCTCCGGTGATGGAGCGCGCCTTATATGAAACACCGGCTGCCATATCGATTGTTCAGCAAAACGCGATTCATAAAGGCCAGCCTAAGCTAAAGCTGGATGAGACCCTGAGCCAGGTTCCAGGCATTTTTCTTCAGAATCAGGAGAACTACGCCCAAGGCGAGCGCATAGCTATTCGTGGTTTCGGCGCACGAGCCCCTTTTGGCGTTCGTGGCGTTACGGTCATAGTTGATGGCATTCCTTACACGCTGCCAGATGGCCAGGCTCAGCTAGACGCGATCGACCTGGACAGCGCCGAGCGTATCGAAGTTATCCGGGGGCCTGCTTCGGTTCTGTATGGAAACGCAGCGGGTGGCGTTATCAGCGTAACCACCGCCGACGGGCGTCGTCAGCCTGATGAAACATCGGTACGCCTCACTGGCGGAAGCGATAGCTTTGGCAAGGTCTCAGTGAAAAACAGCGAAACCAACGGCCCTTGGTCACACAGCGTAAGCGCTTCTGCACTCAACTACGAAGGCTATCGCGACAATGCCAAGGTCGAAAAATATCTCCTCAATTCCAAGCTGCGCCGAGAGCTGGGCAACGATCGCTCACTGACCGCCATCATAAATCTGCTGCAGAACCCACGCTCGGAAGACCCGGGGGCGCTTACCGCTGAACAGGTGGAAGCCGACAGATCCCAGGCTGGGCGTTTCACAGAAGAGTACGGCACAGGGCAAACCGTCGATCAACAAGTATTGGGCCTGCAATACCAGGATCTTTCCGCGGGGCCGGGCGAGTTTCAGGTCAAAACATTCTATATGCGCAGGAACTTCGAACAGCAGCTGCCCTACCCTGGTGACAGCCGCATTGATTACGACCGGGACTATTTTGGAGCAAGAGCCGATTACCGGCAGTCGCTTGAGCTCTCAGGGCTTCCATTTCGCTACGTCGCAGGCATAGAAGCTCGTGAGCAGCGGGATGACCGTATCCGCCGAGAAATGAGCTTCAGTGGCACTCTGCAAGGGCTGACCGCAGACGAACTGCAAACGGCCTTCGCGTTGGGCGCGTTTGCACAAGGCGACCTAAGCCTTAGCGATCAAATTACCTTGTCCGTTGGCGGTCGTTTCGACCGGATTCGCCTCAAAGTTGATGATGATTTTGCCGCTGATGGAAACCAAAGCGGCAGCCGTACCTTCCGGGAGTGGAGTGGTTCTGCAGGCTTGAGCTATCGTTATCTGGAATCTCACCAGGCCTACGCCAATATCAGCACTGCGTTCGAAACACCCACATTCTCGGAGTTTGCTAACCCGTCGGGCGTGGGCGGGTTTAATCCGGAAACCGAACCACAAAAATCTCTCAATCATGAATTGGGACTTCGCGGCACCCTCAACAACGGCATTGACTATGACCTCACGCTGTTCTGGGTCGATGTTCGTGATGAACTGGTTCCCTATGAGTTGGCGGGGTCCGATGACCGGACGTTCTATCGCAATGCCGGGGATACAACACGCAAGGGCTTTGAGGCAGCGGCCGGCTGGCTTTTTTCACCAAGTTGGCGCGCAGAAACTGCGCTCACCCTCGCCAACTACACATTTGAGACATACCGTTCGGGAGGCGACGTTTACGATGGCAATCGGTTACCCGGCCTGCCAGAGCAAACCTGGTCTAACCGCCTCACGTGGCAGGGCTTAGGTGGCATGTTTGCCACATTGGAGACCCGTTATATCGGCGACATGGTCGCCGATGATGCCAATGAAGTGGAGGTCGACGATTACTGGTTAGTAAACCTGCGCGGCGGAAACACCCTATACGCAGGTGGAAATCTTCTGCTGAAAGGTTTTGCGGGCGTTCGCAACCTGGGTGACAAGGATTACTTCGCCAATGTTCGCATTAACGCCAGCAATGATCGGTACTTTGAGCCGGCATCCGGGCGCACTTGGTACGCTGGGCTCGAGTTTGTTTTCTGAAAACTTGGATACAGAGACCCGACCAAGGATAAAACTCAGGCAGCTTCCACTTCAGGCTGTGTTGTCGCAGCCCCGTGTGAGCCTCGCTGCGACAACACAGCCTGTATCACACCCGAGACGATAATCAACGCACTCCCGGACAACTGCAAAGTATTCAGGCTTTGATCAAACAGAACCCACCCCAGAGCGACGACTGTAATAGGCTCCAGATAAGCCAGGGTGCCAAAGGTCGCTGCCGGAAGCGCCTTCAGCGCAACCACGGCAAGCATGATCGCCAGGAACCCCGGAACGACACCTGCCACAACCAGCCAGCCCAACTGCCCAGCGCCGATGCTATCACCTTGCTGTAGCATAAAAGGCAGTACGCACAGGGCTCCAGCGAGCATTTGATAGCCGCTACGAGTCAGCACATGAACCCGTTCGTGTATTAACCGATTAGTCAGAATAAAAGCGGCGTAACACAACATGGCAAGCAGTGCGTAAAACAGACCGATCGATTCTTCCTTTCGCCCTGAGAGGTTAAAGTTGAACTCCATTATCATCGCAAAGCCAAACAATGCCACGCTTATCAAGGCTGCGCTTAGCCCCGACAACCTCTCACCCATAAAAAAGTGTGCAACCGTGGACGCTGTTACAGGGGCCAGATACAACAGCATTACAGCGTTCGCCATGCTGGTGTAATTCAAAGCAATGACATAAAAGACCACAAAGCATGCGAGGAACGCGCCTGTCACCAAAACCTTAATGCCTGGCCAGGTAAATACTTTATCTTTCTGGCCTGTAAGCAAAAGGAAGAAACCCATTAAAACGGCGCCAATAAACAGGCGATAGAACGTAACCGTTTCGGCGCTGACATTGGCGTAAACAGCAACTGCGCCAATTGTGCCCATGAAAACGGCAGAAAGTACTGCCGCCAGTATGTGTGAGTTCATTCGCTCAGGATTCCTTTACAGACTGGAGAGATATGAGTATTTAGCAGGGAAGTTCAAACATCACGGGCTGCAGGTTATCCTCAACAGAGGGCCGAAGGTAATAAGTGTTATCCCAAGTGAGCCCTGCCAGGGGTCAGGGGTTCGACTATTGCTTGCGGTGCATAACGCCCCCGATAAACCAACGAATCCGATTTCCTGTTAGAATCTACCTTGCATACAATCCGTTCGAGCGAAGCCTTTAGGCCACAAGCCTGCCTTCGAGTTATGGCCACACACAATCGGTCAGAATTGAGCATTTAATGATCAAAAACGCTTCTTCAGAAAATGCCGGAAAACTCTCCGGGACCCTTGAAAAAACTGGGCTAGAGCCATCTCGCCGCTTCTGCGTGGCGCCAATGATGGACTGGACTACCCCACACTATCGCTACCTCGCCCGCCTGTTGAGCCGGCATACCCTGCTATATACCGAGATGGTCACTACAGGGGCGCTGATTCACGGAGATACGGAGCGATTTTTGCACCACAATCCTGCCGAGTATCCGCTGGCCCTCCAGCTGGGCGGCAGTAATGCCAGCGAGCTAGCCCATTGTGCGCGGCTGGCTGAGCAGTTTGGCTTCAGTGAAGTAAACCTGAACGTAGGCTGCCCCAGTGATCGGGTGCAGAACAACATGATAGGCGCCTGCCTGATGGGGCATCCAGATAAGGTGGCTGAAGGCGTTCGCGCGATGATTGCTGCCACAAACCTACCCGTTACGGTTAAGCACCGCATTGGTATTAATGGCCGGGAGTCTTGGGACGATCTGTGCGAGTTTGTGGACAAGGTAAGCGCGGCCGGTTGCCGGACGTTTATTGTGCATGCCCGCATCGCCGTTTTGGAGGGGTTAAGCCCCAAAGAAAATCGGGATGTTCCGCCGTTAAAGTACGATTGGGTGTACCGACTCAAACAAAAATATCCGCACCTTGAGATCATTATCAACGGCGGCATAAAAACGTTTTCGGAGTGCCATGAACACTTACAGCACACGGATGGCGTGATGCTGGGCCGCGAGGCCTATCACAACCCCTGGCTTCTCGCTGGCGCGGACCCAGAGTTCTTTGGTCAGGAAGCACCCATTGCCTCCCGCCATGATGCACTCAAGGCCATGTACCCGTTTATCCAGAGCGAGCTGGAGCGCGGAGTGTTCCTTGCTCACATCTCCAGGCACTTACTTGGGCTGTTCCACGGCATGCCCGGTGGCCGTCAGTTTCGCCGCTATATCAGTGAAAATGCACACAAATCCGGGGCTGGTTTGGAGGTCGTTCAGACGGCACTTGAGAAGGTTCGGGAACCAGAGCAGCCGGCACTAATCGGCACAGCCGCCAGCGCCTGACCACAAGGTTAACGCTCTATTGCCAAAACCTTACGATTTGCTGTCTTGTTCCTGCCCTTGCAGCCCGTTATTGTAGAAGCATAACCCACATCCGGGATGTGGATGTGCTGATAAAAATATCAATCGGGACGACCATACGAATGACCAACAAGCTCGAGCAACTGAAAGCCATGACCACGGTAGTGGCAGATACCGGCGATATCGATGCCATCGCCCAGTGGCGCCCCCAAGATGCCACCACTAACCCGTCACTGTTGCTCAAAGCAGCCGCCTCCGATGCCTATCGGCCAATGCTTGAAAGAGCCGTCGCCATGGCGCGCAAACAGGGTGGTTCGGATGCTGAGCAGCTAACCCTGGCAACCGATATGCTGGCTGTTCTGGCGGGCCAGAAAATACTCAACCTGGTACCGGGTGTGGTTTCTACCGAAGTGGATGCGCGCTTGTCATTTGATACCGAGGCTACGCTCAGGCGGGCACGTCGACTGATAGAACTCTACGACCAGCAGGGCGTGGACACCAGCCGGGTTCTGATCAAGATTGCGTCTACCTGGGAAGGTATTCGTGCCGCAGAGGTACTTGAGCAGGAAGGTATTCACTGCAACCTCACGCTTCTATTTTCATTTGTACAGGCGGCGGCTTGTGCCCAGGCGGGCGCATTCCTGATCTCGCCGTTTGTAGGGCGTATTCTGGACTGGCACCTAGCTAACAGTGGCCGCGAGTGCTTTCCTGCCGCAGAAGACCCCGGCGTGCTGTCCGTCGCCCGTATCTACAACTACTACAAGGCTCATGGTTACAGCACGGTGGTTATGGGTGCGAGTTTTCGCAATATCGGGGAAATCGAAATGCTGGCAGGTTGTGACCGGCTCACCATCAGCCCCGCCTTACTGCAGGAATTAAAGGACGATAGTGGAAGCTTGGAGCAACAGCTCTCGCCGGCCGGCGCGACGTCTTCGGACGGCTTCGGGACCCTGGATGAAAAGCTGTTTCGCTGGGAGTCCAACGAAGATGCCATGGCCACCGAAAAACTGGCTGACGGCATACGTCGTTTTACCAACGACCAGATAGAACTGGAGAGCCAGGTTCGGCAATTGGCCAGCAAAGCGGCTTGATTTTCAACGCACCACAGTGACCGTGTCAGATTATGATTGAAAGCCTTAAAAAACTGTTTAGTGCACCGGAAACGGAGCATCATAAACCCGACGCCCGCCAGCTTGCGATCGCTGCAACTGCTCTGATGGTTCAGCTTTCGCAGGTGGATAGTGATGAAGATGAGCGCGAACTGCAAGCCATAGTAGACTGCGCAGTGAACGCCCACCAGGTAACTCGTGAAGAAGCAAAAGAGATTCTTAACAGTGCGTTGGATAAGGCAGCGGATGCAACGTCCCTTTATGAGTTTACCGAGCAAATAAACGAATCCCTGGACCAAGAAGGCAAACAGGCGCTACTGGAAAGCATTTGGCTCGTTGCTCTTGCGGACAACCGCATCGATAAGTACGAAGAACACCTTATTCGCCGTATCGCCGATTTGCTGCATCTTAATCACCGGGAATTCATGCAGGCGCGGCATAGAGCAGAGAGCGCACGTTCTTAGCCTGCACATAGCAAAGGAGACAGCATGTTAGCCATTCTTCACCCCAATACTCCGCTGGACAGCGAAGCCTATCGCCAGACAATGCATTACCTGGAAAACCTTCCAGGTGTGACAGTGCGGGTACACGAGATTCAGGGTGTTAGCCAGCGGTTGACTGAGATATACCTGCTGGGCGACACCAAGCCGCTCGACATGGGGGACATCGAGGCCTTGCCTGCTGTCGAACGTGCCATCCGAATATCCGACGACTATCGTATTCTGGGGCGCCACCGAGATGATAACCGGCAAACGGGTTTCAGCTATAACGGTGTCGACTTCAACCAATCCAACCTCAATATTTTTGCTGGGCTTTGCGCTGTTGATGTGCCTGAACATGTTGAAATGATGCTGAAGGCTCTGGAAGAAAACGGCCAGGTTTGCACTCGCATGGGCGCTTACAAGCCGCGCACCAATCCCTATTCGTTTCAGGGGCATGGCAAGGGCTGCTTGCCCTGGGTGTTTGAGAAGGCCGGCAAACACGGCATTAAAGTGGTTGCCATGGAAATTACCCATGAAAGCCATATTGAAGAAATCGACAGATGCCTGGAAAAACTCGGGAGACCAACGGGCGTTATGCTTCAGGTAGGCACCCGAAATACACAGAACTTTGAACTTCTAAAGGCTATCGGGCGTCAAAGCACCTACCCGGTTCTGCTCAAGCGCGGGTTTGGCATTACGTTGAACGAATCCTTGAATGCGGCGGAATATCTGGCCAGCGAAGGTAACGCGAACGTTATTTTTTGCCTTCGCGGTATGAAAACCGAAGCAGGTCAGCCCCACCGTAACATGGTGGACTTTGCCCACGTACCGGCAGTTAAGCGGCTCACACGCATGCCTGTGTGCATCGACCCGTCTCACTCAGTAGGTACCCGTGAGAAGTCGCCAGATGGCATTCTGGATGTAATGCATGCCACCGCACAAGGCGTGATCGCGGGCGCTAACATGGTGCTGGTGGACTTCCACCCCAAGCCTGAGAAAGCCCTTGTAGACGGGCCCCAGGCGCTGCTGATGACCGAATTACCAGCCTACCTGGAAGATATACATCTGTGCCACGACACCTGGAACAAACGCCAGGCCATTTACCAACGTTTAAAAGGTGAAGCACCCGAATGATCGTCTACGGACACCGCGGCGCTAAAGGGGAAGCCCCAGAAAACACCCTGCCCGGATTCAGGCACGCCTACCGACAGGGTGTTCGGCACTTTGAGCTGGATTTGGTGCTGTCTAAAGATGGCAAGCCCGTTCTGGTACACGATCTGACCACAGACCGCACAACCGGTCATAAAGGCAGCGTGGGCCAGTATTCGGCGGCTGAGCTTAGCCAAATGGACGCTCGTCGCAATACCAGCCCATGGCCCGAAAAAACAGGCATCCCAGAGCTGGAACAGCTACTGGATCAGTTTGGTGATGTGGAGCATTTCCAGCTTGAGGTAAAAAAGGATACCCGCGCCAGGTTGAATGTTCTGGGCAACCGGTTAACGGAAATAATCCAAAGCCGAAACCTGTTCCAAACGGTAGCAATCACGTCTGCAGATACCTGGTTTCTGAAAGAAATGCGCCGAAGAAATAAGCGCATTCGCACAGGATTGGTATCAGAGCGACGATTCCCGAGACCGCTGGGGCTAGCAACCCGCCTGGGCTGCAAGTACCTGTGTATCAACTGGAAAATATGTTCGCCAGAAATTGTGGAGGCTGCTCATCGAAAGGATATGCATGTGTCGTGCTGGACCGTTAATCGTATTCAAGACATGCTTCGGCTTGAGGCTATCGGCGTAGACAGCATCATCACAGACTACCCCACTAGTACGCAGATGTTCTTCGACAACCGCGCACGCTCGACAATATCGCTGCCTGATCGCCAGGAGTGCATGACGGCGGGTAACGAGGCGCTACCCGCCAGCTGAGCGCCTTAACCAGTTAGAAGATCCGGTTAAGGCCATTCAACGCAGCTACGCGATAAGCTTCTGCCATGGTCGGGTAGTTAAAGGTTGTGTTGATAAAGTAGTTCAGCGAGTTAGCCTCACCTTTTTGGTTCATGATGGCCTGACCGATGTGGACGATCTCAGCGGCCTGGTCTCCGAAACAGTGGATGCCCAGTATCTGCCGGGTCTCGCGGTGGAACAGGATTTTCAGCATACCCACAGGCTCACCAGTAATCTGCGCCCTGGCCAGATCTTTGAAAAATGCCTGCCCAACTTCATAGGGCACTTTAGCGGCGGTTAACTCCCGCTCGGTTTGCCCTACGGAACTGATCTCCGGAATTGTGTAAATGCCTGTTGGAACATCTGATACAAACCGGAAGTAATCATCATTAACAATGTCTGAAGACGCAGAGCGCCCCTGATCATAAGCGGCACTCGCCAGGCTCGGCCACCCGATTACATCACCTGCGGCGTATATGTTTTCTACCCCGGTGCGATAATGCTCATCAATAGATAACTGGCCGCGACCGTTGGGCGTAAGACCAATATTCTCAAGCCCTAAGTTGTCGGTGTTGCCACTGCGGCCATTACACCAAAGAAATGCATCCGCACGGATTTTCTTGCCTGACTGCAACGAGAGAACAACACCATGTTCGTCTCCGTCTACCGACTCGTACTGCTCATTGTGCCGCACCAACACGCCGTTGTTACGCAGGTGATAGCTCAGCGCATCCGAGATTTCATCGTCGAGGAACGACAGCAAGCGACTGCCCGGGTTGATCAGATCAACCTTCACGCCGAGACCCGCAAATATAGATGCGTATTCTGAGCCGATCACGCCAGCACCATAAATAATCAGTGTACGCGGTGTGTGGGACAGGTTGAGTATGGTGTCGGAGTTATAGACCCGGTGATGACGGAAATCCACATCCGGTGGCAGATAAGGGCGTGAACCGGTGGCGACAACGGCCTGCTTGAAGTGCAGTGTTTCGACGGATTTGTTGCCACGGATTTCAAGCCGGTTCGCATCCAGAAAAGATGCGCGCCCCCTGAGCAGATCCACGCGGTTACGAGAGTAGAACTGGGTTCTTTGTTTTACCTGTTTACCAATCACTTTCTGAGCACTTTGCAGCACTCGGGGGAATGAGAACCAACGGGGCTCTCCAATATCCCGGAACATTTGATTGGTGTTGAAGGTAATGATCTGTTTGACCGAGTGACGCAAAGCCTTGGAAGGAATCGTACCCCAGTGGGTGCAGTTGCCTCCCACTGTGGGCTTATCTTCAACGATCGCAACACGCTTGCCATGCTTCGTCGCATTCATTGCCGCACCTTCACCTGAAGGTCCGGCACCGATAACGACGACGTCGTAATGATGTTCTGCCATGCGCGCAGTGACTCCTTATCTACGTCGTGAAAAAGTATTTATGATTATTCTGAAAATGCCAACGTTTACCGCTTACGACCAGAGGTGGTCGCATCATAGGCCAACTCCTCAGACGTTACCGTCGCAGAAGCCACACGCTGGTTTTCCTCGTCACACTTCTGGGTGTTACCGCCACAAATATCACAGGAAGAGCTGATGCCCAGTGCACCTATACCGCCGCAGGTGCCACTGATTGGCTTGCCACCAAAAATAACGCCGACAGACATACCGGCTACCAGCAAAACCACAATTGCTAATACCAAAAAAAAGGTACCCATGTTGCCCACCTCCTACTGAGTAATGTAGGACGAAAATGCCGGAGTTTGATGAGTCTCAAACCCGTTTTCCGTCCGGACAATGAAATAGGCCGCTATGTTCTCTCGCGTGGCCAACTCAGCCGCTCGCTCATAGCCCATAACGGTAAAACCGGTCGCCAATGCGTCAGCACTCATGCTGTCGTCGGTGATCACAGTTACCGACGCCAAATTATGCGTTATCGGTTTGCCAGTCTCTGGGTCTATTGTATGTGAGAAACGGCGCCCTTCCGATTCGTAATAGTTCCGATAGTCACCGGACGTTGCCATGGCTCGGGAAGGTAACGTAATGATGCGGCTTACCTTTTGCTCACCGCCTTCTGCTGGCTGCTCTATGGCTAGCCTCCACACACCGCCATTCGGCTTTTTCCCTTGAGTGCGCACTTCGCCACCTATTTCCACCAGGTAAGCTTTTACGCCCTCACTATCGAGATACCGTGCGACCACATCCACACCATAACCTTTTGCTATGGCCGAAAGATCAATGTACTGGGTCTTGGACGCTTTTACTGCAGGTGGGTTCGTCTGTAGCGACAGGTTTTTAAAACCCGTTGACGCTAAAGCACGAGCAAGATCTTCATCTGAAGGAACATGTTCCGGCCGTGCATCTGGGCCAAAGCCCCAAAGATTGACCACCGGCCCAATGGTTACATCGAAAGCACCGTCAGTCAGCCGTGAAATTTCATCCGATCTGGCCAGTACTTCAAAAAGGGATTCCGAAACCGGAGTCCAGTCCGACTGATCCTTAAGGCGGTTCAGCTTTGACAACTCGGAATCTTCTCTCCAGGTCGACATGGATGCATCAACCTCTTCAAGAGCGTCGTCTATGCCTTGTGCCAGCGCTTCAAGCCTTTGCCGATCCTCGGGCAAAACCACGCTAATGTGGTAGCTGGTTCCAAAAACAGGCCCTGAGATTTCCCAGACTTCCTCATCCGGCTGAAACGAGCAACCCGCCAGGGCCGCCAGTGCCAGCATCATAACGACACTGGCAGCAGCCACCCGGGCGGGTTGTAAGATACAGGATGTCATCTGAAAGGTTTAACCTCCGAAGTCATCCAGCATAATATTTTCGTCTTCAACACCCATATCTTTCAGCATCTTGATAACAGACGCGTTCATAATAGGGGGGCCGCACATATAGTACTCGCAGTCTTCAGGAGCGGGGTGATCCTTCAGATATTTATCGTAGAGTACGTTATGGATAAAGCCCGTAGGGCCTTCCCAGTTGTCTTCAGGCTGTGCATCAGACAAGGCAACATGCCACTCGAAGTTCTCGTTCTCATTGGCCAACATGTCGAAGTCTTCCACGTAAAACATCTCGCGGACACTTCGGGCACCGTACCAGAAGGTGATTTTGCGCTTCGAGTTCAGTCGCTTGAGCTGATCAAAGATATGAGAGCGCATAGGCGCCATGCCGGCACCGCCGCCGATGAACACCATTTCCGCTTCGGTCTTCTTGGCGAAGAACTCACCGAATGGCCCCATAACCGTGACCTTGTCACCCGGCTTCAGGCTGAACGTATAACTGGACATGATGCCCGGAAGGTGGTCCGTGCCCGGAGGCGGCGTAGCAATACGGATGTTGAACTTTAGAACGCCCTTCTCTTCCGGATAGTTCGCCATGGAGTATGCGCGGATGGTCTCTTCCTTGTTGATCGCCTTGAAGCGCCAGATATCAAGTTTGTCCCAGTCACCATGGAACTCTTCCTCAATATCAAAGTCCTTGAAGTTGATTTCGTAAGGGGCGCACTCAAGTTGAACATAACCGCCAGCGCGGAAGTCCACTTCCTCGCCTTCTGGCAATTTCAGCACCAACTCCTTAATAAAGGTGGCTACGTTGTGGTTGGAGACAACTTCACACTCCCACTTTTTAACGCCGAAGAATTCTTCGGGCACCTCAATTTGCATGTCCTGCTTAACCGGAACCTGGCACGACAAGCGCCAGCCTTCCTTCTCTTCACGATTGGTAAAGTGAGTTTTTTCCGTGGCAAGCATCGCGCCGCCGCCATCAAGCACTTTACACTTGCACTGCGCGCAGGTACCACCGCCGCCACAGGCTGACGACAGGAAAATGCCACTGCCAGCCAGAGTGCTCAGAAGCTTGCCACCGGCTTCCGTTTTCACGGTGTGTTCCGGATCGTCATTGATTTCGATAGTCACATCACCGGTGCTTACCAGTTTGGATCTCGCCGCGAGGATGATCGCCACAAGCGCCAGAACGATAACGGTGAACATGACCACGCCAAGTGTTATTTCTGTATACATGGTCTCGCCTTTTCGTTAAACCGAATCACCGGATGAATTACAGGGAAATCCCTGAGAACGACATAAAGCCAAGGGACATCAAACCAACCGTAATGAAGGTGATACCCAGGCCACGCAGCCCTTCTGGAACATCGCTGTACTTCAGTTTTTCACGGATACCGGCCAAGGCAATAATAGCCAGAGCCCAGCCCACACCAGCACCAAAGCCATAAACCACACTTTCACCGAACGTATAGTCCCGCTCCACCATGAACAGCGCAGCGCCCAGGATCGCGCAGTTCACTGTAATCAGTGGCAGGAACACCCCCAGTGCGGCGTATAGTGCCGGGATGTATTTGTCCAGAATCATTTCCATAATCTGCACAATGGCTGCGATAACGCCAATATAGGTAATCAAGCCAAGGAAACTCAGATCCACCTCAGGCAAACCCGCCCAAGCCAGCGCACCTTCACGAAGGATGTTGTTGTAGATCAGGTTGTTAACCGGCACTGTCAACGTCAGAACCACAACAACCGCTATGCCAAGACCTGTGGCCGCTTCAATCTTCTTGGAAATAGCGAGAAACGTACACATTCCCAGGAAGAACGCGAGCGCCATGTTCTCAATGAAAATCGCCTTGAGAAGCAGACTGATATAATGCTCGATCATCAGAAGGCCTCCTTATGGGTGTGACGGGACAACTTGTAGTCCGGCTCTTCTACCTGCTCAGGCATCCAGGTACGCAGACCCCAAATTGCAAGGCCAATAATGAAAAAAGCACTCGGCGGCAACAGCAGCAGGCCATTAGTGATATACCAGCCACCTTCGTTTACCGGAGACAGCAGGGTGACACCGAACAATGAGCCGGCACCCAGAAGCTCGCGGAAAAAGGCCACAAACAACAACATGACCGAGTAGCCCAGGCCATTGCCAATGCCGTCCAGGAAGCTCAGCCAGGGGCCGTTTTTCATGGCAAAGCCTTCGGCGCGCCCCATAACAATGCAGTTGGTGATGATCAGACCAACGAATACAGACAGTTGTTTACTGATCTCGTAGGCATACGCTTTGAGTATCTGATCAACCACGATGACCAGAGAAGCGATAATAGTCATCTGTACGATGATCCGGATACTTGCCGGGATCTGAGTACGAACCAGCGACACAGCCAAGTTGGAAAACGCGGTAACAGCGATAACCGACAGGCTCATAACGATGGTGACGTTCATGCTCGTGGTTACAGCAAGCGCTGAACAGATACCTAGAATCTGCAGCCCGATCGGGTTATTACTGAATATCGGTTCGAAAAGAACCTGTTTGGCAGTTATTTCGGCCATGATCAGACCTCCTCCCCTTCGCGAAGTTTCTTGAGGAACGGTGCGTAACCCCGATCACCCATCCAGTAATTAACCAGGTTCTGTACGCCACGGCTGGTCAATGTCGCACCGGAGAGCGCATCGACCTTATGCTGTTTGTCGGCGGCATTGGAGTCTACCCCACCCTTCATCAGGCGAATCTGAGGCTCGGATTTATCCTCATCGTAAAGCTCCTTGCCAACCCACTGAGACTTCCACCGCGGATTATCCACTTCACCGCCAAGGCCAGGTGTTTCTGCGTGAGCATAGAAACCCAAACCTTCGATGGTGTTCAGGTCACCTTCCAGGGACATAAAGCCATACAGAGTAGACCACAAGCCATAGCCGTGAATGGGCAGCACCACACGATTGAGATTCCCATTTTCGCTCAGAGTATAAACTTTGGCGACATTAGGACGATGCTTGATGCCAGCCTTATCTTCAGAGGTCGGAATCATGGTAGACATCATAGGGTCTGACGCTGATTTATACATGTCGTACTTCATGGGGTCTTTTACACCCACGGAAGACGGCTCCACGTAGTCACCAGTATCCAGATCTACCAGACGCACTTCAAATTGCGAAAATATTTTTTCGATTTCCTCGGCACCGGCTCCCTCGGGCAACATTCCTGATGCAGACAGAATGTTAGTTTTGATATCCAGGTTCTGGTTCTTGATCTGCGCCGGGCGGAGCACCACCGCTGCAGTGGAAACCACAATGGAGAAAACAATACTCAGTACCAGAGCAACCAGCAGCGTTCTGGAGACAGTTTCTTTACCCTTAGCCACGAGCGAGCCTCCGTTTAACGTTTGCTTGAACCACGTAGTGATCCATCAGCGGTGCAAAAAGGTTAGCGAACAGAATCGCAAGCATAATGCCCTCCGGGAATGCGGGGTTAACAACCCGAATCAAGATGGTCATTACACCTACCAGAATGCCGAAACACCAGCGGCCCGTGTTGGTCATTGCCGCGGAAACCGGATCGGTAGCCATAAACATCATACCAAAGGCAAAGCCACCCATAACAAGATGCCAATGCGCGGGCACCGAAAACATCACGTTGGTCTCGGAGCCGACAATATTGAACATGAGAGAGGTAGCAATCATACCTAGCAGCACGCCACCCACTATCCGGTAGCTGGCAATACGCATCCCCACAAGAACCAGGCCGCCAATAAGCACGGCCAGCGTGGAGGTTTCGCCCATAGAGCCCTGAATGGAGCCCATGAATGCGTTCATCCAGCCAACACCCTCGTTCAGCGCGTCAAGGCCGCCGCTTGCCGCCATGCTCAGCGCCGTTGCACCACTAAAGCCATCAACAGCAGTCCAAACAGCATCACCAGAGATTTGTGCCGGGTAAGCAAAGTACAGAAATGCACGCCCGGTCAGTGCTGGGTTCAGGAAGTTTTTGCCGGTACCGCCAAAGACTTCTTTACCAATCACCACACCAAATGTGATACCCAGAGCCACCTGCCAAAGAGGAATGGTTGGCGGGCAGATTAGCGCAAACAGGATAGACGTTACGAAGAAGCCTTCGTTCACCTCGTGACGACGCACGGTCGCGAACATAACCTCCCAGAAACCGCCCACTACGAAGGTAACGGCGTAAACAGGAATGAAGTAAGCCATCCCGTATACGAAGTTGTCCCAGATGCCAGCGCCGGCACCTGTGACCGCAAGAGCCTGAATAAACGCTGTGCGCAAACCACCATCTGCAATCAATGCATCCGGGTTGGTGGCAAGGAAACTATTAGCTTGAAAGCCAATGTTCCACATACCAAAGAACATCGCCGGAAAGACACACAACCAGACCGAAATCATGATGCGTTTGAGATCAACGCCATCACGCACGTGCGAGGTTGTAGAGGTTACCGAACTTGGTGTGTAGAACATGGTATCGGCGGCTTCGTACAGCGCATACCAGCGCTCGTACTTACCACCTTGTTCGAAGTGGTGCTCGATTCCATCGAGAAACTGTCTGATAGCCATCGTGTTAGCCCTCGATCTCGATTCGGGTCAAATTCTCGCGGAGAATCGGACCGTATTCATATTTACCCGGGCACACGAAGGTGCACAGCGCCAGATCTTCTTCGTCTAATTCCAAAGCGCCGAGCTTCTGGGCCATTTCGGTATCCCCCACAATCAACGCACGCAACAATTGAGTTGGCAGGATATCCAGGGGCATCACCTTCTCGTAGGAGCCCACAGGCACCATCGCGCGCTCGCTGCCGTTGGTTGTGGTCGTGAAGTTGAACAATTTGTTGCCGGTCAGTTTGGACAAATAGATGTTGAGAACGGAAAACTTGTTAGCGCCTGGTGATAACCAACCCAGGAAGTGCCGCTTATTGCCTTCTTCCAGCACCGACACCTGGTTAGCAAAGCGACCAAGGTAGGCACAGGGGCCTTCACCACGGCGACCACCGAATACAGAGCCGGAAATCACGCGAACGTCGCAATCTGTCGTCACTTCGCCATCGAGAAGTTCGGGGAGACTGGCGCCCAGACGGGTACGAATCAGGCGAGGCTTCAGGGCTTTGGGGCCACCAAGCGCAACAATGCGGCTGACGCTCAGTTCGCCGGTAACAAACAGCTGCCCGATATCGATGACATCTTGGTAGTTAACCGTCCAGACACTCTTGGAGGCGGAAACCGGATCAAGGTGATGAATATGCGTTCCGACGTTTCCGGCGGGGTGTATGCCATCAAACTGCTGAACGTCAATATTGTCAGCCTTGGGAACGGCCACATTAGAGCCCGGACGACCGGTTACGAACACCTTGCCAGAGGTAAGGCGACCCAGAATGGTCAGGCCATTTTCAAAGGCCGTCGCATTCTCAGCAATCACAACGGTAGGATCAGCTGCCAGCGGGTTGGTGTCCATAACGGACACAAATATAGAGTGCGGAGCCGTGTCGATTGCCGGCACTTTGCTATAGGGACGGGTTTTGAAAGCCGTCCACAAACCGGACTCAACCAGATTATCGACCACCTGCTGACGTTCCAGACCAGCAAGGTCCGCAGCGTTGAAGCGGGCAAAGGTCTCAGCTTCGTCACCATCAATCTCGATGACAACTGACTGGAATACCCGACGCTCACCGCGATTGACTTCTTTCACCACGCCAGCGGCAGGCGATGTATAACGAACACCCTCGGTCTTCTTGTCCGTGAACAGCAGCGTACCGCGCTTAACACGATCTCCTTCTTTAACAGCCATCGTCGGCTTCATGCCGATGTAGTCGAAACCAATCAACGCCACGTGGCGAACTGGCTTACCGTCTGTAATGGTCTGTTCGGGAGCGCCGCTGATGGGAAGATCCAGGCCTTTTTTGATCTTAATCATTAGCCTCATCCAATCATCAGAAACTAGTCTATGGATTAGTATTGCCCGGCCCCAGCGGCCCAGAATTACGTTGAGAAACGGGGAGCCAGACATACCCAAAATCGCGCCAATTATAGAGTCTAAGGCAAGCTATTTCCACCTGAAACGAGAACGGGTTTGTACCGGAACGTAATCCCGTAGTGACCAGCCGCCGTTAATAAAAAACCCGGCGACATTCGACGCCGGGCCTGTGGAGCCATTACCCTCAACTTTGACGCACTGTCTTCAGTCGCGCGTACGGGCGGGAAAAATGGGGTAAGTAATACCAGCCATCTGACTAACGACCCGAATTACCTGGGCACTGTAACCAAACTCGTTGTCGTACCACACATAGAGAATCAACCGCTTGCCCGCAGCAATCGTGGCTTGAGCGTCTACAATGCCGGCATGACGTGAGCCAACAAAGTCTGTGGAAACGACCTCCGGGGAGTTCACAAAGTCGATCTGTTTCTGCAGTTCTGAGTGCAGCGCCATCTCGCGCAGGTAGTTGTTTACACCTTCAACATCCACCTCTTTCTTAAGATTGAGGTTGAGAATGGCCATAGAAACGTTCGGCGTTGGCACCCGAATAGCGTTACCTGTCAGCTTGCCTGTGAGCTCCGGCAGAGCTTTGGAGACGGCTTTTGCCGCGCCTGTCTCGGTAATTACCATGTTCAGGGGAGCACTGCGGCCACGGCGACCACCTTTGTGGTAATTATCGATAAGGTTCTGGTCGTTGGTGTAAG
Source organism: Marinobacter sp. AC-23 (assembly GCF_001858325.1). Taxonomy (GTDB): domain Bacteria; phylum Pseudomonadota; class Gammaproteobacteria; order Pseudomonadales; family Oleiphilaceae; genus Marinobacter. The sequence goes on along the minus strand of NZ_MBPP01000067.1, from coordinate 74,632 downwards.
AATGCACCGTTTCAACGTGACCGTCTTCAATACCGTACTCGTCGTAAATCGCTTTTAGTACCGGCGTGATTGCGTTGGTTGTACAGGAGGCCGCAGACAGGATTTTATCTTCGTCGGTAATCCAATCGTTGTTGATGCCGTAAACAACGTTCTTGATGTCGCCTTTTCCTGGTGCCGTCAGCATAACCCGGCTAACGCCTTTGGACTTGAGGTGCAGGCCCAAGCCTTCTTCGTCACGCCAAATACCGGTATTGTCTATCACGATGGCGTTTTTGATGCCGTACTGGGTGTAATCCACCTTGTCCGGACCGTCTGAATAAATAACCTTGATGAAATTGCCATTGGCAATTAGCGCCGATTCGTTTTCGTCAACACGAATGGTGCCATCGAAAGGGCCGTGCACTGAATCGCGGCGCAACAGGCTGGCACGCTTTTGCAAATCGTTGTCTGCGCCACCTTTGCGCACCACAATAGCTCGCAGGCGAAGGTTGTTACCACCGCCAGCCTTTTCAATCAGAATACGAGCAAGCAAGCGGCCGATACGCCCAAAGCCGTACAGCACCACATCTTTGGTGCCATTACTGGCATCTTCCTCAGACTGCGAAAGATATTGACCAATCACCGGGCCGATTTCTTTTTTGAGGAACTCAGCCAGATCATCGCCTTGTTCCTTAAACTTTACCGCCAGCTTACCGATATCGATGTGCGCGCGCCCAAGCTCCATTTGATCCATAGCCTGCAGGATTGGCAGGGTATCGCGTACGGACAGCTCACTGTCTTCTACCTGGCGTACAAACTTGTGGGCGCGGATAATACCGATAACCGACTGGTTAATAATGGAGCGACCGTATACGGAGGTAACAACGTTGTTTTTCCGGTAAAGACGGCCAATCAGCGGAATCATGGCCTCCGCAGTGGATTCTCGATCCATCCAGTTGGACAGGCACTGGTTCATCTGTTCGTGGCTCACGGTAGGGACCCCTGTTTCGCACGTGGAATAATTTAGGTGGGGCATTATCCAACTTAAACCGCCTAACGGCAAATACGAACTGGCACGGACATCGTAGGTTAACCGCCATGACACCGTCATCTGCCGGCGTTAGAATAGCCGCCTTATTGGCTCCCCCACACCCACAGCAGGAGAACACAACTGCCCATGAATCAAGGTGCCCCCACTTCCGCTTCACTGCAAACACTGATTGCGCCGGCATTTCCTGCAAAATCAGCAGATCATCGCACCTGGGGGCAGTTACATGGCAGCAGTGACGCCCTGGCCATTTGTGAGAGTGCGCGGGCGCATAAAGGGTTAACCCTGGTAATAACCCGCAGCACGGCTGAGGCGATCCGCCTGGAGCAATCCATGCGATTTTTCCTCGGTTTGCCGCCAGAGGAGGATGGCGCCACCGTTACAAAGGACGGCCTGGAGCTACTGTCACTGCCAGACTGGGAAACCCTGCCATACGATTTGTTCTCTCCACACCAGGATATTACCTCGCGGCGCATTCGCACACTTCACCGACTGCCAGGTATTCAGCATGGGGTTATCGTGGTGCCGGCCCGGACCCTGATGCACCGATTACCCCCGGTCAGTTACCTGCAGGGCAATACTCTCCTGCTGGAAACCGGGCAGTCTCTGGATATGGACAACTGGCGCTTGCAGCTGACAACCGCAGGCTACCGACACGCTGAAAACGTTTACGAGCACGGCGAATACGCCGTTCGCGGCTCCATTCTCGATATATTCCCCATGGGGTCGAACCTGCCCTACCGAATTGATTTGTTCGATGACGAAGTAGAAACTCTTCGCACCTTCGACCCGGAAACCCAGCGCTCCATCGATCGGATTGAGCGCATCGAGCTTCTTCCTGCCTATGAATTCCCATGGCACAAAGAGGCTCGCTCCGGTTTTCGTAACCGCTGGTTCGAGCAGTTTCCAAACGCCAACAAAGACGCTCCCATATACCAGGACGTTAGCCACGGCATTACGCCTCCGGGCATAGAATATTATCAGCCGCTGTTCTTTGAAGAGACGGCCACTCTTTTCGACTATCTACCTGAGACCACTCACGTTTTCACTGCTCAGGGTCTGAACGAGGCAGTCAGCCACTTTGATGCTGAAACCCGAAATCGTTACGAAGACCGGCGCCATGACCTTCACCGCCCCATACTTCCACCAGCCAGTTTGTTTTTGCAGCAGGATGAACTGTTTGGCCATCTAAAAGCCTTTCCCCGGGTAACCACAACACCGGAAAAAGCAGAAGGCAGTAGCGCCGTAAACTGCACCAGCGAAGCGCTCCCTGACATTGCCATGAACGCTCGGGCCGCCGACCTGCAGGCCACCTGAAGCGCTTCATAAAGACCTTTGCTGGGCGGGTACTGATTTGTGCAGAATCTTCAGGCCGCCGAGAGGCCCTTATTGATAACCTGGGCGAACACCAACTAAGGTTGCAGGGTTTCGAAAACTGGCAGGACTTTCTGGCTAATGAGAGCGCTACGCTGGGCATCACCATCGCCTCCATGGAGCAGGGTCTGGTTCTGCCTGAGCACAATGTTGCACTGATCACAGAAACAGCTCTTTTCGGCGAACGCGTGTTGCAGCGCCGCCGGCGTGAAAAACCCACAGAGATTAACGACGATGGCTATCGCGACCTGTCTGAGCTACGAACCGGCGCCCCCGTTGTACACATAGATCATGGTGTTGGCCGCTACCTTGGCCTAGAAACGATTACGGTTGAAGCAGAAGCCAGTGAGTTTCTGATGCTTGAATACGCCGGCGGCTCTAAATTGTATGTGCCCGTATCCAGCCTGCATCTGATTTCCCGCTATGCTGGCGCAGATGCAGAGCATGCACCGCTGCATAAGCTGGGCACAGAACGATGGAGCACAGCCAAACAAAAAGCTCTGGAGAAGATCCGCGATACCGCAGCGGAGCTTCTGGATGTTTATGCGCGCCGAGAAGCCCGTAAAGGTTTCGCATTTGAAGACCCCAAGGAAGCCTACCGGGCGTTTGCAGCTGGATTTCCGTTTGAAGAAACGCCGGATCAGCAGATTGCGATCGAAGCGGTTTTCGAAGACATGACCAACGAGAAACCCATGGACAGGCTGGTTTGTGGCGATGTTGGCTTTGGTAAAACCGAAGTTGCCATGCGTGCCGCATTCCTGGCCACATGGTCTGGAAAGCAGGTGGCGGTATTGGTACCCACAACACTGCTGGCCCAGCAACACTACGAATCGTTCAGGGATCGTTTCTCGGAAACACCGGTCAACATTGAGTTATTAAGCCGTTTTCGCAGCACAAGCCAGACCAACAAAGCCTTGGAGGCCATTGAAAGCGGGAAGGCCGATATTGTTATAGGAACCCACAAGCTGCTGCAGGGCGACATTCGGTTTAAAAACCTGGGTTTGGTGATCATTGATGAAGAGCACAGGTTTGGCGTGGGGCAAAAGGAAAAGCTGAAGGCGCTACGGGCCGAAGTGGACATGCTAAATCTCACCGCGACGCCCATCCCCAGAACCCTCAACATGGCCATGGGACACCTCAGGGATCTGTCTATCATTGCCACGCCCCCTGCCCGACGGCTCTCTGTAAAAACCTTTGTGCGCCAGCGGGACGACGCCATGGTGAAAGAGGCCGTTTTACGTGAGGTCCTGCGTGGCGGCCAGGTTTACGTTCTGCACAACGACGTAGCAAGCATCGAGAAAACGGCCGAGGATCTGCGGCGCCTGGTTCCAGAAGCGCGAGTGGGAGTGGCCCATGGTCAGATGCGAGAGCGTCAGCTCGAGCAGATCATGTCGGATTTCTACCATAAGCGCTTCAACGTGCTGGTTTGCACCACCATCATCGAAACCGGTATCGACATCCCCAGCGCCAACACGATTATTATCGAACGCGCAGACAAATTCGGCTTGGCCCAGCTACACCAACTCCGAGGTCGGGTCGGCCGCTCTCACCACCAAGCCTATGCTTACCTACTAACACCGCCTCCCAAAGCCATCTCGGCAGATGCAAAAAAACGGCTGGAAGCGATTGCAGAGGCCCAGGATCTTGGCGCCGGCTTTATGCTAGCACCCACGACATGGAGATTCGTGGCGCTGGCGAATTGCTGGGCGATGAACAAAGCGGCCAAATCGAGAGCATTGGTTTTACTTTGTATATGCAGTTGCTGGACGAAGCGGTAAAAGCCATTCGCGAGGGCCGTACACCCAACGCAGAACTGCCCTTGAGCCATGGTACGGAAATGAACCTGCGCATACCCGCGCTGATCCCGGAAGATTACCTGCCAGACGTGCACAACCGCTTAATGCTTTACAAGCGCATTGCCAGTGTCAGCGACCGAAATGCATTAAAAGAGCTTCAGGTTGAGATGATTGATCGCTTCGGATTATTACCAGAACCGGTAAAAAACCTGGCACGACAAACCGAACTTCGGCTTCAGGCCGAAGCCCTGGGCATAGTGAAAGTAGACGCTGGCAAGGAGTGGGCACGTCTTGAATTCGGCAATTCCACACCCGTCGACCCGCTGGTGCTGGTTAAAAAAATGCAATCTGCACCGAACACATATCGCCTTGAGGGCGCCAACAGTTTCCGTTTTCGGCTGAAGGACACCTCAACCAGTGGTAAACTCGACGGCATTTCCGAAATGCTGGGCGAACTTTTACCCGCCCAAGGCGCAGCCACGGCCTAAAAGGGCCTGAATAAAACTGGAGCAAACTCTTGCAGACTGATGGTAATCGCTTGTGTCGGCTATTGGCACACACACTACTGACCGCCCTTCTAGCGGCCACCTCAATGGTGAGCCATGCGCAGCAAACATCCGATGACCTTTACCGGGCCGAGTTCGTGATTTTGGAGCGAATCGTCGACCCTGGCGCAGTGACCGAACGCATGGTCAACCGCAAAGTTGAGCCTCCTGTAGATACAGGTAAAGCCCTTTATCGTGTTGGCCGGGGTGGCTCAGTAAGCTCGTCCCTTAAACTTGTAAACCGCAACCAGCTTCACCTTGGCAATGCAGCCAACCGGCTAGAAAATAGCGGTAAATACAAAGTGCTTATGGCTGCAGGCTGGTACGAAGCTTTCCCACCGAACTACAAAGGTGAACCACTGCGCATTGAGATTGGCGAATGGTTGGAACAGGCAGGCCAGAGAGAGATCGAAGGGAATATCACGATCGACAGGCAGCGGTACCTGCATGTTGCCGTTCACCTGAACCATTGGCAGGAAAGTAAGGTTGCGGCTTCCGCTATCACCGAACGCGACTCTGCTATAACAGGGAGCGACTCGGCTGAGGCCGTAGGCACCAGCGCCACAACAAGCGCTGAACTGAACCTTCAGCCTGAAGTACCGCTGGAACTGCAGACCTGGATTCGAGAGACCCGCAGGATGCGGAGCGAGGAAATCCACTTTCTGGATTCCCCCACCATCGGGGTTCTGGTGTTCTTCAGGAAGGTTGAGCCAAAGCAGTAAGCACACCAAGATCGGCCATCGACGTTTCGAGAATCTGTCTGACACCAGACATGCCCTGCTCGATGGCCGCTTCAATTTCTGCCATGGTAATAATGTGGTCTGACTTCCCTGCCGCCCAGTTAACTACCAACCCCAAGCACACGTACCTCATACCCAGCTCGGCCGCCAAAGCGGCTTCTGGCATGCCGGTCATCCCTACCAAATCACACCCATCCCGCTCCATGCGACGTATTTCGGCTGCTGTTTCAAGCCTTGGACCCTGAGTCGCACCATAGACTCCAAACCCGGCAAACGGCACATCATGGGCCGTTGCAGCTTGCATCAGAATGCTGCGGGCACCCTGGTCGTAAGGCCAGGTAAAGTCGATATGGGTTACCTGCTCCAGATCGCCCTCAAAGAACGTGCCTGCCCTACCCCAGGTGTAATCAATGATTTGCTCAGGGATAACCACACAGGCGGGCCCCATATCCCGATGTATCCCACCCACAGCGTTCACGCCAATCACCGTACGTACGCCGGCATCATAAAGCGCTTTTATATTCGCTCTGTAGTTCACTTGGTGGGGGGGAATCCTGTGGGGATTACCGTGCCGGGACAGGAACACAACAGACTGCCCATCAAAGCTCCCCTCGACCAGCTCTGACGAAGGCGAGCCCCAAGGTGTTTCAACGGTTCGCGCGCCCGTAATATCAAGGCCCGACAAAGTGGTCAGGCCGGTGCCACCAATAATACCAACCACACTGCTGGTTTCAGACATCAATCTCCATCTCCCGCATCCATGGATTGCTCACCTACGTCGCCCGCCTGAGTGTCATGACGGCGGCTACGATCACGCCGGGCTGCACGCTTGTTCCCTTGGGGGGCCCGCATTTCAGCGCGACTCTCTTCGCATTCGACCTGCTCGTCGCGATCGCTCTCATACTCGGAGTCCTGACTGCCTTCATTGATATGTATGGTTTGTGTCGGGAAGGCTACTTGCCCACCATGCCCCTCGATAACGTCACTGATTTTCAGCAGCACATCCTGCTTTACTTCATGATACCTAACCCATTGGGTTGTCTTGGTGAAGGCATAAACCATGATGTCCAGCGACGAGTGGCTAAACGCCAAGAAATTCACAATCAGCGTTTGCTTGTTCTCAATATCCTCATGTTTCTCAAGCATTGACCGTATGTCTGCAACAATGGTCTGCATTTGAGTGACGTCTGCATAGCGGATACCGATAGTCTCTGAAATGCGCCGGTTCGTCATTCGCGAGGGATTTTCTACCGCGATGGTTGTAAACGCCGCATTCGGAACATAAAGAGGGCGCTTATCAAATGTTCGAATAGTGGTCAGACGCCAACCAATTTGCTCCACCGTGCCCTCAATATTGCGATCCGGCGAACGCACCCAATCACCCACTTTAAACGGTCTGTCCAAGTGGATGATAAAACCGCCAAAAAAGTTGGCCAGCAAATCTTTCGCTGCAAAGCCCACCGCTATACCACCAACGCCACCGAAAGCCATCACTCCGGAAATGCTATAACCCAACGATTGCATGCTGATCAAAATCGCCGTAATAATCACCACTGCCCGGGACACCTTACTCACCGCATTAATGGTGGTGTAGTCCATGGGCTTTTGCATTTTTACGGGAGAAACAAGAATACCCTCAATCGCCTTGATTACCCTCAGCAATGCCCAAACAACAATAAATATAAAGCCAACCTGTAACACGGTTCCATTGGCCTCAAATATCACTGCTGAGGAATAATGGTGGGCCACTTCGGCCGCCCAATACACACCCTGCAACCAGACAAAAGCCACTACAGGCGTTCTGATAGCGTGAAGTGCTGCGTCATCCCAGACGTTATCGGTATTGGCGAACTTGCGCTCCAACGCGCCAATGACATGGCCGGCAATGTACGCAACGGTGGCAGTTCCGAACACCAAGGCAAACACCACGATGCCCACACGCCATGCTTCCGAGAGCACACCGAAACTCTTGATCCAACCGTTCAGGGTGGACATCATTTCTCCGATCATGGAATTCCTCGAATCAGTCTAATCAATCTGGTTTTAGCGGATCGTAACCGGCATACCCGGCCAGGCAAGGTCGAACAGCTCAATCACGTCATCATTGCGCATACGAATACATCCATGGGACAACGCCAGCCCCATGGGCTCCGTATTGGGCGTACCGTGTATGTATATAAATCTGCGAAAGGTATCAACACCAGCACCACGATTTTTCCCGGGCTCCTGCCCACAAAGCCATAATATGCGGCTCAGGACCCAGTCTCGATCAGGGTATCTGGCAGCCAGCTGGGGGCTATATATCTCGCCAGTGGAACGGCGAGCTCGGAAAACAGTATTGGCAGGGAGCCCGGCACCTATCATGGCGCGTATATAGTGCGCCCCCGCTGGGGTGCACCCGCTACCATGTTGCTCGCCCACGCCATTGAGCGCTGTAGAAACGGGGTAGCTTGCGACGATGCCACCATTGCTGTCTAGCAGAGCAAGGGTTTGATCATTTAGGCTAATGTCAATTGCGCAGGCGGTGCGGTTGCAATGCTTCAAAACGGTTTGAGCTCCCCCGAGTGATAAGGGAGAAGCCTAACCGAGACGGTACAGGTCAGGCAACCGGGATCTTGAAGTCAGCAGGGGGAACCAGAACGGTGTCATGGGCTTGCATCCCGGCGGCCAGGAATGGCACAAGACGCGCCGCAATTTCCTGAACCGTGGTTTCCACGCCCAGTTTATTGCGCAGAATATCCCGCAGAGCATCGCTACTGGACATGGTAAACGCAGTTGCCCCTAGCATAAACTGGATACGCCAGTAACGATCTACAGCTGAGAGCTCAGGTGTTGCCTCTTTAAGCAAACCCATAAAGCGGCCGAAAGGCTGACTGTATTCCTGCTCCAGAAATTTGCGCAAATGCCCTTGGGATTGAGTATACGCAAGCCCAAGAAGCCGCATGAAAATCGAAATACCCCTTTCATTCCGCTGCGGCATGCGAATGGCGCTTGCCGTAAGCGCCCAAAGCGTCTGGTTCAGCGTGGGTGGATTACCTTTACAGCTGGCCTCAAGCTCATCAAACGCGTTTCCAAGTGTTGCTGAAAACGGTGTCAAAAAGCGTCCAAAAACAGCATGAATCAGCGCATTTTTGGAGCCAAAGTGGTAATTAACAGCTGCCAGGTTTACCCGGGCCTTGCTGGTGATCATGCGCAAAGAAGTTTCTGAAAAACCCCGTTCAGCAAACAGCTCTTCTGCCGCATCAAGAATTCGGTCAACAGTATCAGACTGGGCCATGTTGTTTTCGGTGCCTCTAGCAAACGTCTGTTTGAAACATACGTTTGACGCACATTTATGTCAAGCCCTCTCCTCCGGCGCTAAGGCCACAGCCTGCCAACCTTGGTCGATGGCCGTCTGATTTCCCTCAAAGAAGGCAGCCTGAACCCGACCATACGCTTTTTCCGCCTCAAGAAGATAGATTAGATAGAGTCTTACATGCTCGCGGCGGGACAGCGCCCGAGGCAGAGCCTTTTGTTCCGATAAGCCCAAAAGCCTGCTGAACCGTGTATTTTTCAGAGCGGGATTAAAGTCTGCCATGCGCTCACATTGCCAGATTAACCCCTCTTTACTCTCAAGGTGCTCTGCATGTTTTCGCGCGTCTCGCATCATACGTTGTCGCTTGATTAACAAATCCAGATAGGACGGTGCCGAGGTATAAATGCCACGAACAACGGGAGTGCCCAACAATAAAATAATAACAAAGGCGCCGAACCCGCCCCCAGCAAGCCAGGCAGGCACAAAACCTGTAAGCCCACTTAGAAATACTGTTGCCGCAACCAGGACGCTGAACAACCACAGATCCCGACTACGGCGGGCGGCCGCAACACTGAAGTTATCTGGCCATTCATTCATGGCCAACAGATCAAAATCCATCAGCAATACACGGTCGCATTGGCGCAACATCAACCTTAATTTGCGCTGACGAGACTCAGCCCGCACCGGCCCTGCTTCTTCGCGATTTTCACCTTGCTCTTGATCAGGCGGGTCGCTCTGCGCCAATGGGGCTTCGGCTAAGCCATCTTGCTGAGCTGCATCCGCCAACGCCGGGGAGGCATTCTGAGCCACAGCTCCTGCAGGCTCACCAGGCACAGGATCAGCCGCTCGCCCTGGCCGTAATACTGCGTCCGGTGCTATTTGTGTTAGTGCCTCTGCGGCGGACGGGTTCTGAGTCATAACAATTCACCCAAGGCGTTAACGAACATCTGTTGTTTGAACATCTCCTAACAGTGTATCGACAACGCCAGATATTTCTTGAATCCGACCTCTTAAAACAGGCTCGTAGCCCAGCTAGGCTTGGCAACAGCAATCTCGCTCGTTATGCTTTCTGGCGTTTGTTGCCCACCGCTCTCTAATGAGGTCTGTTTATGTTCACAGGTATTGTCCAGGGTATTGCTACTGTTGAAGAGGTTACTGCTGCAACCGGGTTGAGTACCTTTGCAATCCGGTTACCGGATAGCCGCGCGGAGGGCATCAACATAGGGGCATCGGTTGCGATCAACGGCACCTGTCTGACCGTTACTCGCCAAGCTGGCGCTACCCTATTTTTTGACGCTATGCAGGAAACTCTGAGCCTGACAACACTTGGTAGTTTGAAGCCGGGAGACACCATCAATTTTGAGCGGGCAGCGCGCATTGGAGATGAAATTGGCGGCCATCTTCTATCTGGGCACATACACACCACCGCAAGCGTTGTTGAGATTTTGCGGCCAGAAAACAACGTGACTATTTGGTTGGAAGTCCCCGATCAGTGGGCCCGCTATATCTTTCCCAAAGGCTATATCGCAATCAATGGCGCCAGCCTGACCATAGGTGAGGTGGTAGGCAATCGCTTCAATATTCACCTGATTCCCGAAACTCTGCGGGCCACAACCTTTCGCGCAATAAATGAGGGGGCGCGGGTCAATATTGAAATCGACAGCCAAACACAGACCATCGTGGACACCCTGGCACGCCTGGGTTATGACCGCCCGGCACCAGCGTTATAAGCAGGCTTGGCAATCACCCTTGCCAAGCTTCGAAAACAACGAACTTAGGGCTAGCATCTACCTGACGGACTTGCGAAAAAAAGCGTCGCAAGCTCCGGTGGTACCCAAGGTGTCGGTTCCCCACCATCAACAAGCGACCCGTTGCAGTCAGGTTTCGGGACGCTTGTTCAAAAAGCCTCAGGGCAATATGATCCCCCACCACCCCACCTTCATGAAATGGCGGATTTAACAGAATTCTCTCAAACGGCTTGTGGTGGCCAACAATTCCATCCGCATGCTTAAACAAAGCCTTGGCGCCAGGAAAAGCAGCTTCCACATTACGGCGCGCGCTCAGAACGGCCTGACTGGAAACATCACTAAAGGTGATCTCGATATCTGGTTTTTCAGTCAACGCACTCAGCCCCAGAACACCATTGCCACAAGCAAGGTCCAGAACACGCCCGCCTGGCTCACATAGCTTCAGTGCAGGGTTGAGATGGGGCAGCATCAGCCGTGTGCCAATATCCAGTTTTTCCCGGGCAAACACCGCCGGCATAGCGGCAACGCGAGCGCCTCCGTGTTCCATCTCGTAGCCTTTCCAAGTGCCTGGCCAGCTATCCAGCGTGGCTTGGCCGGCGCCACATATGACCATCCGGGCTTTTTTTACCGCCCTGCTTACGCTTTGCACTTCTACCGCTCCGGCAAAAATATCCACACTGCGATCTGGCAAGTGCTTGATCATTCCCGCGGCCAGTATGGTTCCACCTGGTTTGAGTGCGCCATTGGCCCAGCGCAGCAGCCAAGCCAGATAGTCCGATTCGCGGGGAATTTTCATCAGAATCAGATCGTAGGTGCCTACAGGAGGCTGCAGCCAGCTGTATACCTGCGATGGTGCCTCACTGCCGGGGTTCTGGCTCGCATTGAGCGCCAGCGCAGTATTTAGCTGGGCACTGTCTGCGACGACATCCGGAGCAATCGAGGCTAACGCCAACGTTAACGCACCATACTGGTCGTCAATGACTAAAACCCGGGAAGCTGGCGCCACCTCTATGCGGTTATAAGATTCCTGCAAGAGCAGTTCGTCGGCGGCGCTCCAGGCGCGAAGGCTAGGATCATTTGTGCCGGAGCGACTCAGAACCAGGCTACCACCGGGAAAATCCAGCACAGCGATTGTCATATTAGGCATCCGGAAGGAGATTTGTTTAAAAGATGCCATTTTAGGCTGATTACTCTAGAAAATAACCTTAACGTTGGCTTGTTCACATTTAAGGAGCCTCTCCTTAAGCGCTTTCATGGTTAGCTCCATTTATTCAGGAAGCCAACCTTTTGCCCCTCACCCCAGGGGCTTTTTTTGTTATAGCCCCCGAAACGCACGATAAACCGTAAAGCGCCCGTCTTCGCGCAGACGCTCCACGCGCCCAATGTAGCGTTTGATGAGCGATTCATAAGGCAGGAAGCTGTTCGCCACCAAACGCAGTTCGCCACCTGGCTGCAAATGACGTTTTACGTCTTGTAGAAATTGCTCTGTCATGGAGGTATCGGTTTTTACACCGGTATGAAAGGGGGGGTTGCTAATAATACCGGGCCAAAGATCATCAATGCTTGCAAGGCCGTCAGAGGCAACAATCGCACCCGTCGCGCCATTACGCCGGTATGTCTCCTTTGCGCATATAACCGCTTGCGACTGGACATCTACACCGTCAACACTGGCAACAGGTGCTTTGCTCTCGGCTTGCCAAGCCTGAAGCCAGGCCCCTATAACACCTGCCCCACAGGCGAAATCCAGCAGCCGGTCAGCTCGAACCGGCTGCTCTTCCAAGGTCTCCAGTAACATGCGCGTACCATTATCCAGGCCATCCTGGCTGAAAATCCCCGGCAGCCCGGCAACCTCAACAGACACTCCCGCACTCTCAGCCGTGCCCCAGGTTAACCATTCCTGAACCCGATACCCGGGGGCCGGTTCAATGGTTTGTGCACACCACACTTGGCAGTGGCGCGCACTGTCTTCCTTGTATGCCTGAGGGGCAACCGCTTTCAATTGCTTGATTGCGCCGGCAATGCCTTCTTTTTTCTCACCTACCAGTATTAGCTGCGCATTATGAGATGCCAGCGAACGGGCAAGTGCCAGGCGCATCTCCAGCTCGGCACGGGCCTTTGGCAAAAACACAACAATGCTGTCGCAGCTGCCTTCTGTCAGCGCTGGATCATCGTAGCCAAAACACGTCTGCCAACCCTCATGCCGTGCAAGGGAACGGAAAACGCCGGCGTGCTCGCTCATAGCAAGGCCGGTAAAAGGAAGCTCTGACAACAGGTCCGCGGATGCGACTCCCAATAAAGCCAAGCGGCCGGACAACAGGTGCTGGTTTTTAAGCAGCGCCTGATGTGAATTGGGTATACCGGAGCCAGATATGCTCTGCATGGGTTGGCCAGATAAAATCTGCATGGATTGAATAGCGCCGTTTTGCGTTGATAACTAGATTTTTTTCTGCCGCCCGGAGCGCACTGGGCGCAATATCAGCTCATCAAGACTGTTCTGCTTAACCCGCTCCCACTCATCGGCACCGGAGACCCATACCCCCATATCTCGCAATAAACCGTCAGCCACATCGTATACAAAGCCATGAACGTTCAGCCGCTGACCTCGCTTCCAGGCTTCTTGAACAATGGTGTTTTGACATACATGCCCCACCTGCTCGATCACGTTCAACTCACACAAACGGTCAACCTGATCAAGCTCACTGCCACTGGCGTCCAGAATATCCTGGTGACGATCACGCACATCTTGTACATGCCTAAGCCAATTGCTGATCAGACCAAAACCTTCATTGTGCAGAGCAGCCTTAACGCCACCGCAGCCGTAATGACCAACCACAAGAATGTGCTTAACCTTCAAAACGTCTACGGCAAACTGCAGCACAGACAGGCAATTGAAATCTGTGTGTACAACCACGTTGGCGACGTTCCGATGCACGAACAGCTCACCGGGCATCAAATCTACAATCTGATTGGCAGGCACGCGGCTATCAGCACAGCCAATCCACAGGTATTCCGGCGCTTGCTGGTTAGACAGGCGATGAAAAAACTCAGGATCCTCGGCTTTAATACCATCGGCCCAAGCACGATTTTTTTCTAGTAGATGATCAAGCTGCCCCATTAACAGACTCCCATATAATGATTCCCGATCACAATTGAACGGGAATCATGGCTTCAGCGCAATACTCAGTTTGTCTGGATCAAGTCATAAGACCTGTCCGATTAGCTATCTCCATGGGGCTGATGCAGCGTGCTTTGCGCTAAATCCAACAATTCACGCAGTGCCACAGAGAACATTGCGTATTCAGGCTCCCCCACACCTTTGAGCTCAACCAGCATGGATTTCCAACGGTGGATCATGTGCTCATGCCGTTGCATCCAGTTTTCAACGCACGCTGGCACGTCCTCTGGCTTTTCCGCCAAATTCAGCACCCCAGTGGTCAATGCACGTTGCTGCCAGCCCAAATCCTCGCGGAAACTTTCCCGAGCCAACGCCTGCCAGTGTGATGCAGGGGTTAGGCTGGCAATAGTAGCGCCAAACCAGTTGAGATCAAGAAGGTCGCCCAGTTCGTAATAGAGATTAGCAACCGTCTTTAGTGGCATACCGGTCGCCCTTTGAGCTTCAATAATGCCGAGCGACGAGTACAGGTACCCGGTGCCAGCCAATACCGACGCCAGCTCTGCAGGCAACCCAGCTTTTTCCAGGGCTTTGTTGCGCTCTTCCCAGTCCGCCCGTGCCTGCCCCCCTAAATAATCTGGAAGGCCAGACGTTATGGCCCAGACACTGTCTGCAAAACGCTCCATGTGTCCTTCAATGCTCAGCTCGGCTCTACGATTACGCAGCAGCCATTGCACGGATCTGCGCATCAAGCGCATCAGATCCCCCATTAGCTTCATCTGCAATTGCGCTGGAACATGGAAATCCAGATCTTCGATCTTGTCCCACCAGTTGTCTATCCGGAATACATCTCTGGTTATCAGCCAAGCCAAGGCTATGGTTGCCGCATCGGCACCGGTAGACTGGCTCAAACGCTCCACAAAGGTAATACCCATGTGGTTGACCATGTCATTGGCGATCTGCGTAGCAATAATCTCCCGCCGCAACTGGTGCTCCCCAAGCTCTTTTGAGAACTTCTGGGTTAGGTCGCGAGGGAACACCTTGTACATTTCCCGGGCAAGTATCGGAATGTCCGGTAAACTGCTGTCTATCAGAGTCTGCTTCAGATCCCCTTTTACATAGGCAATCATGACCGCGAGTTCTGGCCGGGTAAGCCCCTGCTTATTCAACTTGCGCTCATTTAGCGCTTCATCGTCCGGAAGAAATTCCAACGCCCGATTCAGCTTGCCTTCACTTTCCAGGGTATTCATCAGCCGACGGTATTCCTCAAGGCGCGTCGCTGCATCCTCGTTGGCAATACTGATAGCCTGGGTCTGCCGATAGTTGTTCTTAAGAACAAGGGCAGACACATCGCTGGTCATGTCTTCCAACATAACGTTGCGCTGCTTCGCGGTGAGATCTCCCATGGCAACGCTGCGATTGAGCAGGATTTTCATGTTAACTTCGTGATCCGAGCAGTCGACACCCCCGGAGTTATCGATAAAGTCCGTATTAAGGCGACCACCTTTCAGGGCGAAGTCGATGCGGCCAAGTTGGGTCATGCCCAGGTTGCCACCCTCACCAACAATTTTACAACGCAGCTCTGCGCCGTTGATACGCAGACCGTCGTTGGCTTTGTCGCCCACATCACTATGGGATTCGCCACCGCCTTTGATGTATGTGCCTATACCACCAATCCAGAGCAAATCGACCTGAGCTTTCAGGATGTGGGAAATCAGCATATTAGGGGGCACACGGTCAGAATTGATGCCTAACAGTTTTTTGATTTCCGGGCTTATGGGTATGGATTTAGCGCTTCGGTTGAACACGCCGCCGCCTTTGGAAATCAACTTCTCGTTGTAGTCTGTCCACGCTGAGCGTGGCATTTCAAACAGCCTCTTGCGCTCCTTGTAGCTCTTGGCTGCGTCCGGCGAGGGATCCACAAAAATATGGATGTGGTTAAATGCTGCCACCAATCGGGTTTTCTCAGAGCTCAACAAGCCGTTGCCGAATACGTCCCCGCCCATGTCGCCAATGCCGATGGTGGTGAATTCATCGACCGCCGGGTTAATACCCACTTCACGAAAATGCCGTTCAACCGACACCCAGGCGCCCGAAGCTGTAATGCCCATCTTTTTGTGGTCGTAGCCGTTGCTGCCACCAGAGGCAAAAGCGTCACCCATCCAGAAACCGTATTCCGCCGCCAGGCCATTGGCGATATCGGAGAATGTCGCCGTGCCTTTATCCGCAGCCACCACCAGATAGTGGTCGTCCGAATCATGACGAACCACGCGCTCGGGAGGCTGAATGCCCGAATCCACCAGGTTGTCAGTAATGTCCAGAAGGCCCCGGATAAACGTTTTGTAGGCTGCTACGCCTTCCGCCTGGAAGGCTTCACGATCAGAGGAATCTGGCAGGCGTTTAGCAACAAAACCGCCCTTCGCGCCAACAGGAACAATCACGGCGTTTTTCACTTGCTGGGCTTTCACCAGACCCAACACCTCAGTTCGATAGTCCTCAAAGCGATCAGACCAGCGCAAGCCACCTCGAGCAACCTTGCCACCGCGCAAGTGAACGCCTTCCACCCGGGGCGAGTATACGAATATCTCGTACACAGGCAGCGGCAGCGGCATATCCGGAATCCCGGAAGGATCAAACTTCACACTGATATAAGATTTAGGCCCACCGGCCTCGTCAAGCTGATAGTAGTTCGTGCGTAACGTGGCTTGCATGAGCTCCAGATAGAGGCGCAAAACACGATCTTCACTGAGGTTTGCCACCTCTTCCAGCCCGGCATTGAACTCGATCTCGAGCTTTTGTTGTGCAGCCTGGCACTTGCCCTCACTCTGAAAACGATCCGGGTTGAAGCGGACCTCAAAGTACTCCAGCAGGATTCGGGTGAGCTCGACATGATTCACCAGCGTGTTGGAGATAAAGGTTTGGCTGTTGGAGAAGCGAATCTGGCGCATGTAACGGGCATAGGTGCGCAACAGGGCGATTTCGCGCCAGCTCATGTACGAGGTAATGAGCATGCGGTTAAACGCGTCGTTTTCCGCCTCGCCGTACCAAACCCGGTGGAACAGCTCCTCAAATATTGGCCGGACACGATGAATATCAATTACCATTCCACCATGGGCGTACAACGTAAAATCATGAATCCAAACAGTTTTATTGTTTCGATCGGTTACTTCAAACGGGTGCTCTCCCAGCACCCGGAAGCCCAGGTTGTCGAAAATAGGCATAACGTCTGACAGGGGTAGAGGCTGATCCGGGTAGAACAATTTGAAGTGCAGAGTGCTTTCATCTTCCTCAAGCGCCCGGTAGAAGCTCATATTCAGGTCGTTGTCGGCGGCTGAGGCAGAGATGTGCTCCAGATCAATAGCGGCACGGCGGGGCGAGAACGCCTCCGAATAGCTTGCCGGAAAGCCGCCAGCCCAACGCCGGTATAGCTCGTTACCCTGCTCTTCGCCGCAAGCCTCAGTCAGCGCCACTGAAAGACCATCGCGCCAGGACTGAGCCATCTCGATGACCTTTTCCCTGATCTCGGCAATCGGCAGCGTACGGTTTTCTACCTGCGGCACACGGATAGTGAACTGAACCCGGGCCAATACGGACTCCGAGAAGTGTGTAACAAACTCAATGTCTTCGGCCTCAAGGCTTTCCATGAGCACCTTTTCAACCTTCAGACGAAGCTCGGTGTTATAAATATCCCGCGGGAAAAAAGCAAGGCAGGTAACAAACTGGCCGTAAACATCTTCGCGCATGAACAGTTCAATGCGGCGGCGTTCCTGTATATACAGAATGTTTTTTGCCACCTTCAACAACTCGGCTTCTTCTATCTGGAACAGCTCATCTCGAGGGTACAGCGTGAGAATTTGCTCCAGCTCCTTGCCGGCATAATCTTCACGCAGAAACCCAGAGCGCTTTATCACATTCTGAAACTTGCGCCTAAGTAGTGGAATCTCATCTGGCCGCTCGTTGTATGCACGGGCGGTATAAAGACCCAGGAAACGGCGCTCGCCAACCACTTCGCCCTTTTTATTGAATTTTTTGACAGCGATATAATCCGGATACGCCGGGCGGTGGACTCTCGAGCGCTGGGCCGATTTGGCAAAAATCAAAACATCGTCGGCACGGGTCATCTCGTTGCGAGTGCGCTGAGGCAACTCATCAAGCCGAACCCGGTCGGGTCGCTCGTTGTTTACCCGCAATATACCCAGCTCAGAATTCTCTACTCGGCAAGCGGTCATGCCCGTTTTATCTTTAACGAAGTCGTACTCATCGTAGCCAAGGAAGGTAAAGTGATCGCGCACCAGCCAGTTGAGGAACGCCTTTGCCTCTTCCTTTTGCGCACTGTCGGCACCCACAGTGTTGGCATCCAGCTCATTAACGATTTCGTTTACTTTTTCGGTAACCAGTGGGAAGTCAGCAACAGCAATTCGCACTTCATGCAATACTGTTTGCAAGGTCTGCTCAAGCCCTCTCAAATCTTCAGGGTCGCTATGCTTGTCTATTTCCAGAACGATAAACGCTTCATAGGAGGACTGCGGCTGGCCTTTTTTAGTTGGCAGCAGCTTTTTCAGCTTTCCAGCTTTATCACGCTCCACATGCAATATGGAATGCTGAATAGAGTGGGTTCCGATTTCTTGCTGATTAACCGCTATACGCAGTGAGTCAATCAGGAATGGAATGTTCGGGTGCAGGATAAATACAACCGTGTGGGTAGATTGCCAGCCGTCACTCTCCAACTCCGGATTGAATACCGACACTGACGCTTCTTCAGCGCTGCGCTTTTGTAGAAATTGCCAGGCTGCGAGTGCGGCGCCGTAGGTATCGGAAAGCCGCCGTCTTACCAATTCTTCTAGCGGAATATGTGCGTAGTGCTGTTTTACAAATTCGCTGATTTTTCCGGCTTCGGCTTTAGCAATTTTTTTGGAGAACTCATCAGCCAACCGCTCAAAAAACTGATCTTTGCTAGCCACTGTCAGCGCATTCATGGGCAACCTCAGATAGTGTGAAATAAACGTAATCGGGATATCGTGAGATAAGCATAGTCAAACCCTTGATTTTTGCCGACTAGACACCAAAACTGCGGCAACTACTTACGCACGAGAGCCATAATTTCCAATGTCGCTACAGCATACGTTCGGTGAATTACGATCACAGTTAGCCAAAAGGATTATCGGGCAGGAAAAACTGGTTGATCGCCTCCTCATTGCATTGCTTGCCGATGGACACCTTCTGGTAGAGGGTGCACCAGGGCTGGCAAAAACCACCGCGATAAAGGCCCTGGCCGACCATATCACCGGGGACTTCCATCGCATTCAGTTCACCCCGGATCTTTTGCCGTCAGACGTTACCGGCAGTGAAATCTATCGCGCTGAAACTGGACTATTTGAGTTCCAGCGCGGACCAATATTCCACAACCTGGTACTGGCAGACGAGATCAACCGAGCACCCGCAAAGGTGCAGTCTGCCTTACTTGAGGCCATGGGTGAGCGCCAGGTCAGCGTCGGCATGCGCACCTTCCCGCTTGACCGCCTGTTCATGGTGATGGCGACCCAGAACCCTATTGAGCAAGAGGGCACCTACCCACTGCCTGAAGCCCAACTGGACCGCTTCCTCATGCACGTGGTGATCGGTTACCCATCGGCACAGGCCGAGCAAGAGATTTTGCATTTGGCCAGGCGCGACTACCGCCAGGGCCAGCCAGACGCCAACATTCGCCTGACTGCTGACCAGGTTTTCGAAGCCCGGGCTGAGACGGCCGACATCTTTATGGCCGAATCGGTCGAGCAGTATCTACTGGCTCTGGTATTGGCAACACGAGACCCAGGCGCCTTGGATCCCGAACTGGGGCGCTGGACGGCGTTTGGTGCCAGCCCGCGGGGCACGATTGCACTCGACCGCTGCGCCCGCGCCATTGCCTGGCTAGATGGCAGAGACTATGTAACCCCGGACGATGTTCGCGCGGTAGCCTTCGATGTACTCCGGCACCGGATTCTGCTGACTTTTGAAGCCGAGGCTGAAGGCATAACCGCCGACACAGTGATACAGCGCCTGATTGACCGTGTGCCGGTGAGCGCCTGAGGCCGCACATGAATTCACCCGATAGCAATGCAACAACCCGCATCGGCCTGCAGGCACTCATTCGTCTACAGGCTGATGCCAGGGCACTGAAACTCCCATCGGCCCGCCCGGCACGGGCGCGGCAGGCCGGGCTCCAGCGCTCTGCGCAACGTGGGCGTGGAATGGCGTTTTCCGAGGTGCGGCTGTACCAACCGGGAGATGACATCCGCAGCATTGACTGGCGTGTAACAGCCCGGCGCCAAGCACCGCACACCAAGCTCTACGAAGAAGAGCGAGAGCGCCCAGTGCTGTTGTTATGCGACCTTGGCCCTACCCTGTTCTTTGCCAGCACCGGCGCGTTCAAACAAGTACGTTGCGCCCAACTTGCCGCCATTCTTGCCTGGCTGGCTTTGTCGGCAGGGGATCAAGTAGGCGGCATCGTCTTCAACGGGAACACCTTGACCGTACAACGGCCGGCCAGGCGCAAAAAATCTGTACTGCGACTGCTGGACACATTGGCCAGCCAGCAACGTACATCGGTGGACAACTCAGCCACAGAAACCACCCTTGATACAGCGCTTTCTGAAGCCCGGCGCGTTGCCCATACCGGCAGCCGGATCTTTATAATCAGCGACTTCATCAACATCTCGGAGAACACGCCTTCCTTGCTCGGTGCGCTGGCTCGGCACAATAGCGTCAGCGCATTGCGGGTTGTGGATCCGCTGGAGCAGGCACTGCCGCAAAGCGGTCGCTTCGCCGTTGCCGGAGCAGAGGGCCCTGTGTGGTTTGATGCCTCAAATCGCAGTTTTCAACAAGCCTGGCACAAAAAAATCACGCGCCATGAAGCTACGCTTGAAGAGTGCTTCCGTTTGTCTGGCGTTGGGGCAACAAGCATTTCAACTCAAGAGGCACCGGCTATAAGCCTCAGATCCATACTCGGGCCTGGAGGGCGAATCGGATGATGCCCGACGACCCGTTAAGTCAGCTTCGGGATATTCACCTGCCTCAAACCGGGGGCTTCTGGCCACCCGCCCCAGGCTGGTGGGTTCTTGCTTTTGTCCTCCTTGTTGCCGTGGCTATCTTGGTGTGGGCTGTTCGTCGTCGCCACCGCCGGAATCGCTGGCTTAGGTTGCAAAGGCCGAACTGGCTAGCCTGGAACGCAGTGCCGTAAAAGAGCCCCAGTGGTTTACGCAACTCAACGCGCTACTTAAACGAGTAGCGCGGGAGCGTTACCCGGATGAAAACCCCGAAGCCCAATCTGGTGAACAGTGGACTGCTTGCCTCCTGCGTCACCTGCCTGACAGTCGCATGGTGCAACAACCGATTGTGAATGCCTTGGTAAACAGCGCCTGGCAACCGCAGCCAACGGCGGAACCTGCACAGGCCATCAAGTTCGCCCATACGTGGCTGGAAGCACAGAAATGTTGAGCCTCGCCTACCCCTGGGTACTGCTGCTAATTCTGGCCCCCTTGCTTTTGCATTGGAAAAAGCCGGCTGCACACACCGTGGATGCTCCAGTTTTCCCGGTTGGACATTGGCTCTCGGATTTGCCCGGCGTCACTCGTCAGGGCAATGGTGTGCCGCGCTGGCAATCTCTGGTGCTACTACTGGCTTGGACATTACTGATGTTGGCACTGGCGCGACCGCAGCATGTGGGTGAGCAGGTTCAAATGCCCGTTTCCGGGCGCGACCTTATGCTGGTGGTGGATATTTCACCCAGCATGGAAGAGCAGGACATGGTCATTCAGGGCCGCAGCATTAATCGTTTGCAAGCTGTTAAAAGAGTACTGAACCAATTCATTGCCCGCCGGGAGGGCGACAGGCTGGGCCTGATACTGTTCGGCACAGAACCCTACGTTCAAGCACCCCTGACATTTGATCTCGCAACCCTTGAGACGCTATTGCAGGAATCAGGCATCGGCATGGCTGGGCGAGCAACCGCCATCGGCGATGCAGTCGGCCTGGCGACCAAGCGCTTAAGGGATCGGCCCCAGCAACAACGGGTCGTGGTGCTGCTTACAGATGGCGCCAACACCGCCGGGGAAGTCACGCCTGACAAAGCGACAGAAATAGCTGCGGCTGCCGGCGTTCGCCTGTACACCATAGGCATTGGCGCTGAATCCATGGTCCAACGCGGTCTGCTCGGCTCCCGCCGGGTGAACCCCTCCAGAGACCTGGATGAAAATTTGCTTACCCGAATGGCGCAGCAGACTGGCGGCGAGTATTTCCGCGCTCGCAGCCTACCGGAGCTCGAGCTGATTTACGAAACCATCAACCAGCTCGAGCCCATTGAACTGGATGGCAAATTCTACCGACCGGTGACAGATCTGTTTTTCTGGCCTGCGGGCATAGCGGCAGCACTGTGGCTAAGCCTCTTTCTCTTCAGGCGCAGCAAAGGCAAGCTCGCTACAACTCGCGAACAGTCTGGCGGGAGCGTGAACCATGGCTGACTTCCATTTCCTGCGCCCGTTCTGGCTCTTGTTATTATTAATGGTGCCAGTACTTTACCTGGCACTGAAGCGAAAAAGCTCCGGCGACAGTGGCTGGTCCAGCCTGATCCCTGAGCAGTTTTTGTCTCCGGTCATCCGGCGATACGGTGGCACTACGCAAAAACGAGGATCGCGGCTTCTCCCGGCAATCAGCGCGGTTGTCATCCTGGCCGTAGCACTTGCCGGGCCAGCCTGGCGCGAGGCGCCCACGCCCCTGAAAAAGCCCGGAGACAGCCTGGTGATCGTGCTTGACCTGTCATTGTCCATGCTGGCAACAGATCTGGAGCCCAATCGCCTTACCCGAGCAAAGCGCAAAATTCGCGACATTCTAACCGTGCGCGAAGGCAGCCTCACCGGGCTGGTGGTGTATTCCGGGGACGCTCACGTGGTAGCGCCTCTAACCGACGACAGCAACACACTTACAGGAATGCTCAACGTACTAGACCCGGTCATTATGCCGGCTCAGGGTAACCGTGCCGATTTAGCGGTTGCCAAAGCCCGTGCGCTGCTTGAACAAGGCGCTCCGGGCAAGGGCCGCATTCTATTGATTACAGATGGTGTGTCAGATCGCTACTTTGGGCCTATTAACGATGCGCTAGCGGGTACCAATCTTACCTTGAGCACGTTGGCGGTCGGCACCCGTGATGGCGGCCCGATCCCCCTTGCCCGGCGTGGTTTTATTCGGGACAACGGCAATATTGTGATTGTACGCACCGACCCGGACCAGCTCGCAGAGCTTGCCCAAGAAAATGGCGGTAGAAGCGATGAGCTGACACTGAATGACACCGACATAACCACCTTGAACCTGAGCCCCGTGGAATCAGACGAGTGGCAAGACACAGACACCGGGTTAACCATAAACCGCTGGAAGGACGACGGTTACTGGCTATTATGGCTGGCCCTGCCACTGCTCCTGCTGGGCTGGCGCCGAGGCGCCTTTACTGCCATGGCACTGATTTTAATGCCAGCAATACCCCAGCCAGCTGCCGCCATGGATTGGGACAGCCTTTGGCAGCGGGAGGATCAAAGAGCAGCCGAGTTGATTCATAACGACGCCGGTGCCGCGGCCAGTCTACTTGAGTCACCCGAGTGGCGAGGCTCCGCCCTTTACAAGGCCGAGCGCTATGACGAAGCCGTCAAAGCCTTCTCAAGTGCTCGTACACCCCTCGCGGATTACAATCGCGGCAACGCTCTCGCCCGCGCAGGTAAATTGAAAGACGCCCTTAAAGCCTACGACAGTGCTCTGAAACACAATCCTGATATGGAAGATGCGCAGGTAAACCGGAAATTGGTGGAAGACTTACTCAAGCAACAGGAAAAAGAGTCCAGCCCGGACCAAGGTGACGGCGATCAGAGCTCTTCGGATTCAAACGGAGATGAGAACCAACAGCAGGGGGACAGTTCCGATTCGTCTGATCAAAACCAGAGCTCCGACAGCTCTCAAAACTCACAGGCGACCAAGGCTCTGATGGAGAACCCGGCCAGCCCCAGGATAGCTCACAAGGGCAGGAGCAGGGGCAAGGCAGGGCTCAAGAAGAGCCTGGCGGGGAGCAACCCGAGGATTCCCAAGAAAGCGGCGAAGCCAATGCACAGGCCGCCGGCGCCCAACCTGGCAGCGAAGACGTCCAGGCACCCACCCCGGTATCCGAAACACCTCTGACCCAGAGCCAGGAACAATCACTGCGCCGGATTCCCGATAACCCAGGCGGTCTCCTGCAGCGAAAATTCCTGCAACAATATCAGGAACGCCAGACACCATCCGATGAGGGCGACACACCATGGTAAAACGGCTGATCATTCCGACAATTCAGCTAGCGGTTTTGGCAGCCTTGATGCTTCTCTGGTCGCCAACCTACGCTGGCGACCTCACTGCAGAGCCAGACAGAACTCAGCTATACCAAGGTGAAGTACTGACACTCACCGTTAAGGGCACCACGAAGATCGATATCAATCTAACCAATCTTTTTGATTTTGATCTCTCAAGCCTGCCCTCACCAGACATTGAAAAGGTGGCGCCAGACTTTGATATATTGGCCCGCAACCAGCGTTACAGCATTCGTACCGTAAACGGCGACATGGTGGGAGAAATAACCTGGACCTACCAATTGGCGCCAAAATCAACCGGGGAGCTCACCATTCCCGCTCTTACTTTCCAGGCTCTGTATCCAGCCCAGTGACCGTAGAGGTAGTGAGTGGCAACCCTCCCGATCAGGCGAGCGATAACCGAGACAGTTTCATTGAGCTGACCACCGACAAAGCAGACGTTTATGTTCAGGAGCAACTCATTCTGACGGTGCAGCTATTCTTCCGGGGCAGCCTTATCCGCGGCGAGCTGTCTGACCCTCAACACCCCAACGCCCGGATAGAACCCTTGGGAAAACAAAAAGAATTTTCCCGTTTTCGTGATGGCGAGCGGTACCGGGTGGTGGAGCGGCGTTATGCATTGTTCCCACAAAAGCCTGGCCCTTTAAACCTGCCCGCCATTCGTTTTGAAGGCCAGGCCCGGGAGGCCGATGGGTCGCTTAAGTTCCTGCGGGATAGCGCCCAACTGTTTGAGGTACAGGTGAACGAAGTACCAGCAGAGTTCAGCGGCACAACCTGGCTACCGGCGACCAGCCTTACCCTGGCCGAGGCGGACATGCCGCCAACACTTAACCTGAACACTGGCGACAACCTCACACGCACCCTAAGCTTGCAGGCCACTGGCCTGCCTTCCGAGGCTCTGCCGCCGTTGCCAGAATCTGTGCCCGACGGGCTTCGCAGCTACCCGGAAAATCCTCAGCGCGACACCAGTGTCGGCCCGGACGGCATCACCTCAACCCTTACACAAACCAGGGCGCTGGTTCCGGTGAAAGCGGGACAGCTCACGCTCCCGGCAATTCGTATTCCTTGGTGGGACACTGAGTCCGACAGCGAAAAAGTTGCTGTTATCCCTGCACAAACCCTGAACATAACCGGTGCAGATACCGACAAGAGCGAAGATAACGCAGCTGTGCCTATTGCAAGCTCAGCCGATAACCAAAGCACACCACCAGAGCCTGGCAGCGAGGTCAGTGCCGCCAACAGTGGAGATATATCCGACAACAGTAAATTCTGGCAATGGATCAGCCTGGCATTGGCTGGCATCTGGGTGTTGACCATGCTGGCCTGGTGGCTAACACGCAGCATGTCACGCCAACCGCAGGGTAATACCGGCTCACCGGGAGCCCAAGATGAGGGGGCGACATTCGAAAGGCTGTTTAATGCTGCCAAAGAAGGCCATGCTTCAGCACCGGGGTTATTCGTAACCTGGGCCAATGTACGCTTACCTGGCCACGATTTCCGCTCCGCCGGAGACGTGTTCCGTGTATATCCAGAGGCAGATCTGCAAACGCAACTTGGCAAACTGCAGGCGCACCTTTTCAGCCAGAGGATGCCAACGGCGATAGCTGGGATGGCAATGCTTTAACCCAGGCACTCAAACAAGCTCGGCAAAGGATGGCGAAGGTGTCTTCAGAGACAGGCTTACCACCTCTTTACCCCGGCAATCTGTCAGTGTCGGGATAGAGAGGTGGCGTAGAGGGTAGAATGCAGAATGCAGAATGCAGAATGCCAATTAGTCGATCAGCTGCTGGTCAATAACCAGTACCACTGGCGACCCCTGATCTTCGGAAACCTCAATAGGTGAATCCGTACTGCCCTGCCAGTCGCCCGCCTGAGCGTTGATATTGCCTGAACGTGTCAGGCGGGCCGTTACAACCACTTTTTCTGCACCCGATATAACCGCTTGCGGCGCCATCGCATGGCTGTCGTCCAAGCGGACCTCAATGGGCAGAGCGCTCGCCGTTAGCCTGACAACGGCCAGGGGCGGGCCACTTTGGGTGTTGGCCGCACGGGCAAAGAGAAACAGCGTGGTGTCGTCAGGGATGTCTTGCTTGAATGCTTCATCGAGAGTCACCCGAACGGTTACGCCGACACCCCCTGCGCTATCATCCGGTGCTGAAAATGCAGGGGTTTCTGCAGGCGGCTGCTCCCCAAGACGTGTGTAAGCCTCTTTTATACCCCCTTGAATAGAGGCCAGCTGCGGGTGGTCTGGCGCTACCGTTTGGACGCGCTCCCAGTAGCGGATCGCCTCACGATAGTTGCCTCGGCTGAACGCATGAATTCCAAGCAGCCCCAGCGAGTTAACTTCATCAGGGTTCAGTGCCCTAGCCTCTTCAATTGCCGACGTTACCTCTTCAGTCATAGCGCCCTGACTGCCGAAAAACTGTGCTTGAGCCGACAGGCCCAAAGCGACAGCGCGGGATCCATCATCGGAGCTCACATTATCTGCCAGCTTTCGGAACGCCCAGGCTGCATCGTCATACCGCTCCAAACGCATATACGTTTGGCCTAACATGGCCCAGCCATCAGGGTTATCCGGGCTGGCCTCAAGCCGAGCACGTAATTGCAGTGTCAGTTCACTCATTTGTGTTGCGCGGGCGTCATCCGAGCTGCCCAGCTCTTGCATGGCTACAAAGGACTCAACGCTGTCCATCGCCCCCCATTCTTCATAGAGCAAAACCGTAGCCGCAGGAATCAGTAGTATTGAGAACAGAGCAACCGCTACAGCTGACTTGCGGCCAGGCACCGCTTTGGAAGGGGCCTCGTTATCCGGCACATCGTCGAGCATGGCACCGGCAAGTTCCTCGCGGAGTTGCCGGTACGCTTCTTTATCGATGATGCCTGCCTGATGCTCTTTTTCCAGCTCTGCCATCCGGCTGCGATAGGCCAGCAGGTTCTGGTTTCTGAGATCCGTTTGCTGCCGGGCGCCCCTGCGATGGAACATCACAGGGTAAAGCACAAACCCCAAGGCAAAAATAATCAATACCGTTGCGGCAATCCAAAAAACTTGAGTCATGGAGATTTCGTCACAGGTTCAAAAATGAATAAAGCAGTGCGTGCTGCTGCGAAGCCAGGTGCGTACTCTGCGTGCAGATCAGCCATTGCCGCTCTGGTTACGTTCCGCAAGCATCTTATCAACCCGGGCCTGCTCGTCTTTGCTCAGTGCCGGCGCTGCGATGCCGGCTTTGCGTGAGCGAGCAACAACACCGGCGACCACAAGAAGCCCCACCAAAACAGCAATCGCAGGTGTTGCCCAGAGCATGAACGTGCGGCTGTCCAGATCGGGTTTGTATTTCACAAATTCACCAAAGCGGCCTACCAGTGAATCCACGATTTCTTCATTGCTGGCACCATCCAGCATCATCTGATAGACAGCATTTCTCATATCTTTGGAAATAGGGGAATTTGAATCCGCAATGTTCTGGTTCTGACATTTTGGACAACGCAGTTCTGCAATCAGATTCTGATAACGCTGCTCTTCGCTACGGCTATCAAAACCGTATACCGCAGACACATCCGCGAAGGTCATAGCGGATGCGGTGATCGCCAAAAACAAACACACAATACGGAGCATCAACCGTCCTCCCTCGCGTCATTAATGACCGGCAACAAAACCTGTTCCCACACCCGGCCATTAACCACACCCACATGGCGGTACCGCACCACACCGGAGGCATCAATCACAAACGTTTCCGGCGCGCCATAAACCCCCAGATCAAAACCCAACGTACCTTTGGGGTCGTAGATAATTGTGCGGTATGGGTCGCCCAGCCTGTCCAGCCAAACTAACGCGTCGTCACGGTTGTCCTTGTAGTTCAGCCCGATAATCGCAACCTTCTTTTCCCGGGCCAGCCACATGAGGTCTTCATGCTCATCCCGGCAAGCAGGGCACCAGGTGCCCCAAACATTCAGAAGCGTAATGTTTCCCCGGAATAGGCTTTCATTCAGAGTGCTTTCGGGATTTTTCAGATCTTTGAGGCTGAAGGCCGGAACCTGCTTACCTACCAGTGCCGAATCCAGTTTTGTGGGATCTTTACCGATGCCAGCAAACAGAACAGCGCCCACGATGATGGCCACCAGCAAAGGCAAGAACAACAGAAACCGCTTCATGACACAGCTCCGGCTGTGCCCGGTGCATCCGTTTGCGCCGGTGGCAGCTCTGTTGACGCGCCAGAGCGCTCAGCAACCCGTTCACGGACTCGGTAACGACGGTCCGATATGGCCAAGAAGCCACCGGCAGCCATAAACAGGGCCCCCAGCCAGAGCCAACGAATGAGCGGCTTGTATTGAAGTCGGATAGCCCAGGCGTTATCTGAAATACGTTCACCCACGGCTACAAAGATGTCTCGGAACAGGCCACCGTCAATATCCGCTTCGGTCATAACACTCATTCCAACCGCATACTGACGCTTTTCCGGGTGCAGTTCAGCAACACGTTCGCCGTCACGCATGACATTGAAACTGCCGTATTGAGCGGTAAAGTTCTTCCCCTGCCGCTCGCCGATACCCACAAAGACAAACTGATAGTCGCCCACTTCCGCAATATCGCCAGGCACCATGCGCACATCACGCTCAATGCCATAGTTCGATACAACCGTTGCGCCAGCTATGGTTAAGGCAATACCAAGATGCCCAAGGATCATGCCATAGTAACTGCGGGATTGGCGCTTTAGGCCGTGGATGCGACCCTTTCTGGACGACGACTTGTCCCACAAATCCCAGAAAGTCGCGGTGGTTATCCAAACCGCTGAAAAGACCCCGAGGAACGCCCAAGGCTTGAAACCACCATAAACAACCATTACCGCTGTACTTATCAGTACGCTGATCGCCAGTGGCCACAACAATTTACGTGCAAGCCAGCCGGCATCGGTTTTCTTCCAGCGGGAAAAGGTACCCACACCAAGTAGCAGAGCAGCCGCCACCGCAAGCGGGCTAAAGGTGAGGTTGAAGAACGGCTCGCCAATAGAGATTTTCCCCAAATCGAAGAAATCAAGAACCAGCGGATACAGGGTACCAACCGCTACCAGCAACGTTGCAGAAACCAGTAACACGTTGTTCAGCAACAGGAATATTTCCCGGGACAGTGAGCCGTAACGAGAGCGCACATGAACAACCGGCGCTCTGAATGCGTAGAGCGTAAGGCTTGCGATAATAGTGAATGCCAACAAGGCCAGCAGAAAGGTGCCGCGCTCTGGATCCGATGCAAAGGCGTGAACCGAGGTGAGCACTCCAGAGCGCACCAGGAAAGTACCCAGCAGGCTCAGCGAAAAGGTGACAATCGCCAGCAGCACCGTCCAGCTTTTGAAGACACCCCGCTTTTCCGTTACTGCCAACGAGTGCATCAGGGCCGTACCAGATAGCCACGGCAACAGGGACGCATTCTCGACGGGATCCCAGAACCACCAGCCGCCCCAGCCAAGCTCGTAATATGCCCACCAGCTTCCGAGGGCTATGCCTACAGACAGAAAAGCCCAGGCGACAGTTGTCCAAGGTCGTGACCACCTTGCCCATGCGGCATCCAAGCGGCCATTAATCAATGCAGCAATGGCAAACGCAAACGCCACCGCAAAACCCACGTACCCCATGTAAAGCATAGGTGGGTGAACAATCAGTCCGAAATCCTGCAAAAGCGGGTTTAAATCCGCACCGTCAGCCGGCACGTTTGGAAGCAGGCGGTCAAAGGGGTTCGACGTAACCACAATAAAGAGCATGAAGCCAACGCTGACCATGCCGAGAACCGACAATACCTGGGAGATCATCACCGAAGGCAGCCGACGGCTGAAAATGGCCACAGCCATCGTCCACCCGGTCAGCATCAGTATCCAGAGCAGAAGCGAACCTTCATGGCCGCCCCACACGGCACTGAACTTGTAATACCAGGGCAGCATGCTGTTACTGTTGTTGGCCACGTAAGCTACAGAAAAATCGTCCGTTAAAAACGCGTGGGTCAGCACGGCAAACGCCAGCCCTACAAATACAAACATGCCCGTGGTCAACGGCCTTGCAAACGCCTGGAGATTGTCCCGACCTGTGAGTGAGCCCACAAGGGGTACAACCGAAAGAAGCACTGCCAGCAACAGCGCGAGTATCAGTGCAAGCTGTCCGAGTTCGGGATACATCAAAGCTCTCCAGGTATCAGGCTATTAATCGTGATGTGTTTAATAGGTCGCCGGTGCGGCATTAACAGCCGCCGGCTTACTACCGGCCTTCGACGCTTTTTCCAGAGCATCGGCAACTTCCGGGGGCATGTAGTTTTCATCGTGCTTGGCCAGAACCTGATCTGCGACAAAGCGGCCTTCGTTGTTGAGCCTGCCCATGGCAACAATACCCTGCCCTTCTGCAAACAGATCCGGCAGGATACCAACATATTCAACAGGCACTGAGGCGCTATAGTCCGTTACCATGAACGCCACTTTCAGGCTGTCTGGATCCCGCACAACCGAGCCTTCCTCTACCATTCCACCGGCGCGAATCCGCACATCAACCGGGGCCTCACCGGCAGAAATCTGGCTTGGATCGTAAAACAGATTGATGTTCTGGCGCAGAGCGTAGGTTGTTAACGCCACAGCAACAGAGAGACCTACCAGAAGAAACAGTACAATGGTCAGCCGTTTTTTACGGATCGGATGCATTTACATACCTGTTAGTCAGTCTTGGGAAACATTTACGCGCGCAAAGGACGCTGCAGGAGCCGGAGCGGCCACCTTACTCTTGTCGGCCTCAAACTCATAACCACGACGACAGGCGTCCATAGCGGTTTTCCTGGCGCGCAGTGACCAGTACATCATCGCCGCCAGCAACACAAAAAAGACGGCGTAACAGGCCCAGACATAAGGCCCGTGACCTTCCATCGTTAAAAACGCCGAAAAGGAATCAAACGCCATGGTTCACACCCGTCCTTTCATTACGAATTCTTTTACCCAGCGAGTGCGTTGCTCCCGGGACAAAATCTCTGTCTGCATGCGCACGCAGGCGAGCCAGCCAAAAACCAGGTACAAACCCAGCACTGACAATAACAGCGGCACCCACATTTCAGCCGGCATAGAGGGCTTCTCTGTGAGTTTGAACGTCGCGGGCTGATGCAGTGTATTCCACCACTCCACCGAGTATTTGATAATGGGGATATTCACTACCCCTACCAGCACGAGCACTGCAACCGCGCGGGCGGCAGATTTTTCATCGTTAATGGCGCGATCCAGCGCAATGACACCACCATACAGAAACAGCAATATCAGCATGGAGGTAAGCCGGGCATCCCAGATCCACCAAGTACCCCAAGTCGGCTTACCCCAAACCGCGCCAGTAAAAAGTGCCAAAAACGTGAGCACAAGCCCAACCGGCGCCACGGCCTTAACAAACACGTCGGCGAGTTTCATGCGCCACACCAGTGTCACAATGGCAGCCGAAGCCATCATTATGTATACAGACTGAGCCAAAAAGGCCGCCGGAACGTGAATATAAATGATCCGGTAACTGTTGCCCTGCAGGTAATCCTTGGGAGCAAACGCCAAGCCCCAGACAGCTCCGGCCAAAAGCAGCATTATACCGCCCACTAATAGCCAGGGCATGAACCGGGTGGATATCCCGAAAAACCACTTGGGAGAGCCCAGTTTGTGAAAAATTTGCCACATCAGATGGTCACCGTCCTACCATTATTATCCGTTCGACAAGCTAATTCTTAACGCTGCGGCCGCTGCAAACGGCGCCAACGTCAGCGCTAGCATCAGGAAAGCCCCCATTAATGCCAGGTAGGCTCCTACTGGCGCGCCCTCAGCCGCAGCTGCCACCGTGCCGGTGCCGAAAATCAGCACCGGAATGTACAGTGGAATGATCAGCAGGGACAAGAGCACACCTGCCGATCGCAGGCCAAGGGTGAGCGCGGCGCCAATTGCACCAATCAAACTCAGTACCGGCGTACCAATCAGCAACGTTAGACACAAAATAGCGATAGAGTTCCCGTCTAGATGCACCATTACACCAAGAACCGGTGTAAGCACCACCAAGGGCAAACCCGTTAGCATCCAGTGCGCCACGGTTTTTGCCAAAATCAGCAGAAACAGGGGCTGCGGCTGGAGTACAAGCTGCTCCAGGGTGCCGTCGTCAAAATCATGGCGAAATAGGTGATCCAGCGACAGCAGCACGGAAAGCAGCGCTGCTACCCAAAGTATACCGGCGCCAGCTTCGCTCAAAAACGAAACCTCTGGGCTGACGCCAAGGGGAAACAGAGTAACAACCATAATGAAAAACAGCAGCGGGTTAAGCAGATCCTGGCGCTGGCGGAATGCTACTTTCATATCCCGCGCAAAAACGCCTTTCATTGCCGCCAACGCACCCACACTGCTGCTGGCAAGCCGAACCGCCGGGCGGGCTTCAGCGTTCATCAGATACCCCTCCCGCGCCAAGAATCAGTTTATGCATACCCGGCAGTGCCAGGTCGTGGTGAGTCGTAACCAGCACGGCACCACCTTCAGCGGCCCGCTGCTGTAAAAGTGACTCGAGGGCCGCTATACCATCCGCATCAATAGCGGTAAACACTTCATCGAGCAGCCACAAGGGTTCATCGGCAATCAATAGGCGGGCCAGCGAGACTCTGCGTTGCTGGCCAGCTGACAGATTACGACAGGGTACATCTTCAAACCCCGTTAAGCCTGTACCTTGCAAAGCTTGACGAAAAACCGCGTCAGGCACGGACCGTCGGCCTGCCATCAGGGCCCGGAGGTTTTCCATAGGGGTAAGCAGGGGCTTGATACCCGGTCGGTGCCCGATGTAGAGCATGTTTCGAAGAAACGCTTCCCGCTGATTTGCTACCGGAGACCCGCACCATTTCAGCTCGCCGGTCCACGCATCGTTCAGACCAGCCAGCATTCTCAGCAGCGTCGTTTTGCCGGAGCCGTTTGGCCCCTCGACACGGGTTACTGTACCGGGCAGTATGGAAAAGGATAACTCACGGAATAGTATCCGCTTGTCCCGCTCACACTGCAGATTAACAGCCTGTAGTAACGGCTCGGGCATCAAGGGTAACGGCTCGGACATCAGGGCCCCGTAATCAGGACGATGCGCAATCGCATCGGGTGTATTCACGACAATAGTTGCCGGCGCGGCGTATTATAGCGAAAGCGTCTACAGATTACTCTTGTCTGGTATCAAGTCAGCAGCGATGAAACTACCCAGCGGCCAACAGTCTCCTACCCCACCGGTACCGGCCACCTCCAAGCCGGCACAAACCCACGAGGCGTCGCAACCTGCCCGTGAGACCGCAGCCTTGTCCGCTCAACAGCAGCTGAATCAACTTAAGCTCGCCAATCGGGAGACCATACTGGCCCGGGTCGCAGAAGTCATCAACCGCCAAGGCAGCGGGAATGCTGAGGTGTTATTGGATGTGCGCGGTAAACCTCTGCAGGTGAGCGCAGCCATTGGCGCCACGGAATTATCACCCGGCGATTGGGTAAAAGTAATGCGGGCCGGTAACGAACTGCAGCTAATGGGTAAACTGGCCGCCACGCCAGAAGCCGCCATTTCCCGGGCACTAGCCCAGCGCATGCCTTGGCAGCAAAGCCTGGATGGCGGCTTGGCAAAGCTGATGACGGCACTCAACCGAGGCGTAATGCCAGAATTGGCCCCTGGCCAGCTCCCTGCAAGCCGAAGCCCGCAACCCTTGCCAGAGGCAGCCCGGCAAGCCCTTGAAAAGCTGTTTGCAAGGCTGCCCGCCAGTAACTCATTGGCCCCCGGTGCCGGCACGCAAAGCAATACTGTGCAACAAATCCGGCAATGGGTAGCCGAGAGCGGGCTGTTTGCAGAATCCCGTCTAACTCAGGCACCGTCGCCTGCCTTGCCCGACCTAAAGCTCGCCATTGGGCGAATGATTACCGCCCTGCTGGCCGAGCAAGGAGGCGACGCAGAAATCTTGTTCAACAGGCTTACACCACTGGCAACCCCCGGCCTGGTTCAGGCACCGCTGCAATTTCCGCTGGCAATGGCACCACCGCTATCTGCCGGCAGCCCCGAGCCCACATCCGTGGGCCAGACCTTGCGCATGTTAGCGGGCATGTTGAACCGGATTACCGTTAACCAGCTACACAGCCAGATACTGACGGCCAGAGGCGGTGGCGAAGCGCCTGCCCCGGTGTCCACCATGCTCATGGACTTACCTTGGGTGACACCCCAGAACGAGCCCAGGGTGGCGCAGCTACGCCTAGAGCAATACAAAGAGGAATCTGCATCCAAAGGCGGTGGCGAAAAACGGGCGGCCATTAGCGAATGGCGCCTGAACCTTGCCATAGATCTGGAACTGGCAGGTGCGCTGAATTTTGAAGTCTCCCTGCGCCAGCACGACGTAAGCGCACGGGTATGGGCAGAAAAGCAGGACACGCTAAAACAGGTGAATGAAGAACTGCCGCTTCTAAGACGTAGCCTTGTGGAATTAGGGCTGGACGTTACCGATCTTGAATGCCGACGAGGCAGCCCCTCGTACCCGGCAACCAAGCTGGAACACAGACTGGTGGATACCCGAGCATGACAGAGCAGAGCGAAACACATACATCCAGCGCTGCCGTCGCACTGAAATACGACGGCGACAAAGCCCCGACCATAACGGCTACCGGTACTTACGAACTGGCAGATGAAATTATCAGAATCGCCAGAGAGCACAACGTGCCCCTGTACGAAAACGCAGAGCTGGCGGGCATTCTCGCGCGCTTGTCCTTAAATGACGAAATACCCGAAAACCTCTATCGGGTTATTGCTGAAATTCTTGCGTTTGCTTTCCATATACGCGGCCGAACGCCCGAAGACGCCGGTAGCCATTCCGATGACACCTGATCAACAGTCGAGCCATGTCAGGCTGCTTGACGTTTTTTCAGCGCTGACACCAGCTCAGCCTCGGGGCGGGATATTCCACACGTATTCATAAGATCGTCTATATCGGCACCAAGATCGACCAGCCGCGAGGCTTCATCGTAGGAGATACGTAAAGGATCGTTCTGGCGCATTTCATCCATGGTAGAGCGCAGTTCGTGCAGTTGCCGTTCGCAGGCCACAAGGCGTTGGCCTACCCCCATGCTGCCGCTGGCAGTAGCATGCAGCTCCCGGCCGAGGATATCGCAGCGTTCCTTGAGCGTGGCTTTCAGTTGCCTGTTCTGGCGCCCAAGCATAAGGCCCTGCGCAAACACCAGCGACAGTGCTACGGCGGTCAACGCCCAGGGAATATAAGAAGGAATGTCAGTAAACATGATGAACGTCTCCGGTTAATTGGCCACGGAAGGCGTCCATCATCAGGCTTGGCCGGTATGGCTCCGGTTTACAGCCCTGCGATTTCAGCCCATTCGTGGTCTGTCAGCATTTTGTCGAACTCGACCAATATGATCAGTTCACCATCCTTGTTACACACACCCTGGATAAACTTGGCACTTTCCTCGTTACCCACATTAGGTGCAGTCTCAATTTCACTGGCTTTCAGGTATACAACCTCGGCCACGGAATCCACCAGAATACCCATTACCTGGTCTGCCGATTCCATCACCACTATCCGGGTGGCGTCTGTAATGTCTGCATCCATCAACCCGAAACGGCGACGGGTGTCGATAACTGTCACCACATTGCCCCGCAGGTTAATAATGCCAAGCACGTAATCCGGTGCGCCCGGCACAGGCGCAATTTCCGTGTATCTCAGTACTTCCTGGATCTGCATAACGTTCAAACCGTAGGTCTCGTTATCCAGCCGGAACGTCACATACTGTAGAACCTGATCGTCCTGGACCTGATTTTGCTGTCCGCTCGGGGATGCCATAGCCTGTATCTCCTATTCGGCTGCCCGGCGGGCAACCTGATCGTCAAAAAAACATCGTCAGTGCCCAATACTATAATCAAGGGCACAAACCGTGCCAGCACAGCACGGTTTCATTCGGTAACCGGGCCTGCCGGTCAGTTCAGATCAAGATGACGCTCCCGCTCGGCGCGTACCAACAAGTCCGCCATCGTGCGCACATCAACCAGAGCACACATCTGTTCAATGACAGTTCCAGCCAGCCAAGGTCGCTTACTACGGGCGGTGCGCCAACGCACATCGTCTGGGCTCAGGGTGAATGACTGTGCTACGTCGTCGCAGGCCAGCCCCCACTCGCTGTTATCCAGCCGAATGACAAACCTATAGTTGTCCCGGGCATTGGCCGGCACTCTTCCAGCCATGATCCACTCTGCCGTATCCACCACTCTCAGATTCTGATGAGTAGCCGGGCGAATGCCCATATACCAGCGAGGGCTACCGGGAATGGGCCGAATGTCCTCCTCTATTCGATGAATAGCACCCAGCAACACCAGAGGAACGGCTAACTGCAGGCCGGCTACGGTGAAAATCAAACATTCAAACGGCCGCTCAGACCACTCAGGGCGCAATGCGGGTGTTTCCGGCATTGCGTCTACTGTGGGTCCTGGCGCGGAAGCTACAATCTCGTGGGCTTGCAAGGTTTGTGTCGGCGCTTCCACCAGGGACGCGGGCTTAGGCCTCGCCACTGGTTGGCGCACTAGCGCTGGTTTCGGTTTTGGCTCTGGCTCTGGCTCTGGCTCTGGTCTTGCTTCGGGAACCGGCTCCGGCTCGCGGATGTCTTCGCGCAAAGCCGTGTCCGTTGCCGAGTGCAGCAATTCGTCCAGATAACTGGCAATGGCGCTCGCTGGATCCGCCAGCCTTGTCAATTTTTCGTCAGCCATGCTGACGCTCCTTCAACGCACCCGTGCGTTCGAGCAAATGCTCAAGCAAGTGCCGGTATGCCCGAACGCCGTGGGTTTGGGCATCAAGTTTTGATGGAATTACCCCCGCCTGGCTAGCGTCTCGGAACTTTGTATCCACAGGCACGGCAAACTTCCACAGATCGTCCTGGTAGGTTTTACGCAACTGATTCAAGCTTTTTACCGAAGCCTGTGTGCGACGATCAAACATGGTAGGAACGATGGTATAAGGTAACTGATTCTTCTGGGAACGCATGATCATCTGTAGCGTATGCAGCATACGCTCAAGGCCTTTAATGGCCAGAAACTCGGTTTGTACCGGAATAACCAGGTGCTGCGCAGCCGCCAGCGCGTTCACCATTAACACCCCCAGCGACGGTGTGTTGTCGAGGATTACGTAGTCGAAATCGTCCCACAATTGGGTAAGTGCCCGGGAAACGATGAGCCCCATGCCTTCAACGCCAACCATTCGGCGCTCCAACGTAGCCAGGGCGGTGCTCGCCGGCAGCAGAGCCAGCCCGGGGCAATTGGTTTCTGTAATTAGCTGGGCGGGCAAGCCATCAGGCACCTTGCCCTGATGTTGAAAAAGGTCAAACACACTGTGCGCGAGCGTATCCGGGTCGTATCCAAACCAGCTGGTGAGAGAGCCATGGGGATCAAGATCCACAACAAGAACACGTTGGCCACGCTCTGCCAACAAGCCACCCAAAGCGACCACTGAGGTGGTTTTGCCCACTCCACCTTTTTGATTGGCTACTGCCCAAATTCGCACGTGCTCACTCCGGAAAATAGATTAATTCGACCAAAAACCCAATTACACACCGGTTTATCGGCCAGACTCTGCGCAACTTGAACACAAACGGGGCTCCAAACCGGCAGCCAGTTGCCGCCCGATGAAGTATTGGTGGAGTAATACAGAAATCGTGCCAGACATTACAAAGTTGCTAAACGCCTTAGCGCATAACTCCCCGGATACTGGCGTCGCGGGAGATCAAAAGCACCACACGTCGATTGCGGCGGCGCCCTTCTTCTGTGTCGTTGCGGGCCAAGGGCTGGTGCTGCCCGTACCCAACCGCTGCCATACGCTCGGGCTCAATGCCATCCATACCCAACATGCGTACAACTGCAGCCGCTCGCGCTGCTGACAACTCCCAGTTTGAGGGAAAGCGAGAGGTACCAATAGGCTGATTATCGGTGAAACCTTCGACCTTTATAGCGTTATCCCGATTCTTGAGAACTCTTGCGATTTTTTCGATCACATCAAAGGCATCGTAATGTGGTTCGGCGTCGCCACTGCCGAAAAGCAGGCTGTCTGGCAGGTTGAGCGCCAGCCACTGGTCATTGGTTTCCAGTGTCACAACACCACGGTTGATCAGGTCATCAAACTCCATCGACAGCTGATCTGCCATGGTACGCAGCGCCTCTGTACGCTCCTGGGTCTCTTGTTCCGGGTTCCTGGGGGCCTCCGCTACCGCCGAGGGAATAATGTCTTGGGAGGGGCCAACCTCAGGGCGCGGAGGCTGGTCTCCCACTTCGATAGGCTGAAAAGATCGCTGGGGAGCATTAAAAACACCGGTAAGTGTTTCTGAGAGCACTTTGTATTTGCCCTCATTTACCGACGAAACCGAGTACATCACCACAAAAAAAGCGAACAGCAAGGTTATGAAATCCGCATAGGAGATCAGCCAGCGCTCTTTGTTATGTATATCGTCCTGGGGTGGCCTGCGACGCCGCATAAGAAGAACCGGGTGTGCTTACTGCAGGAAGCCCCGCAGCCGCAACTCAATGGATTTAGGGTTCTCACCCTCCGCAATGGCAATAAGGCCATCGATCATCATATCTTCGTATCTTGAGCGTTCTTTAACCAAACCGCGTAGCTTGTTTGCGACGGGGAAAAACAGCAAGTTCGCCAGCGCTACGCCATATATAGTTGCCACGAAGGCCGTGGCTATGCCGTTGCCAAGTGACTGAGGGTCTTCAAGATTTGTCATTACCTGAATCAGCCCCATAACGGCCCCGATAATACCAATCGTTGGTGAGTAGCCGCCCATGGCCTCAAACACCCGGGCAGATTCCAGGTTGCGCTCCTCGCGACAGTCCAGATCAATCTCCATAATGCTACGGATGGTCTCAGGTTCCGCCCCATCCACCAGCAGCTGCAGACCTTTGCGGGCAAAGTTCTCCGGCTCTCTTTCAGCCAGCCCCTCAAGCCCAAGTAGCCCCTGTTTTCTAGCTTTTACACTCCAGTCGATGACCTTGCCAATACCATCTTCAATACTTATAAATGGTGGAAGGAACACCCATCGAAACTGGGCAGAGGCCCGCTTTAGGACTGGCCAGGAAGTTTGGAGAATGGTTGCAGCCAACGTGCCGCCAATGACTATAATCGCCGCAGGGCCATTGAAGAGCGAGCTAACTGCACCGCCCTCAAGCAGATTGCCACCAAGTATGGCCGCGAACGCCAGAATCACACCAAGTAGACTGAGAACATCCATCAGCAAACACCCTCAATCAGGCGTGGGCCAATGTCGTCCAGCGAGAGAACCTCGTCACTAAGGCCGGCTTTCGCAACCGCCATGGGCATGCCGTATATCACCGACGACTTTTCATCCTGAGACCAGATTGGCGATCCACTTTGTTTCATCATCCGGCAGCCTTCCCGGCCATCGGAACCCATGCCAGTAAGAATCACGCCAAGGGTTTTACCAGGATATGCGCGAGCAAGAGAGCCAAAGGTAACGTCCACACAAGGTCGATAATTCAGCCGTTCATCGCCGGGAAGTATACGCACCCGGGGTTGACCGCTGCGGTTTTCAATCATCATTTGCTTGCCACCTGGGGCAAGCAATGCCAGCCCTGGGCGAAGGATGTCGCCCTCCTCTGCCTGTCGTACTTCTATTTGGCAAAGTTTGTTAAGTCGTTCCGCAAAGGCTGGGGTAAAACTTGCAGGCATGTGCTGAACCAACACAATCGGCGAGGGAAAGCTTGCTGGCAAGGCAGTCAGCACTCGCTGAAGTGCCACTGGCCCGCCAGTCGAGGTGCCAATACCCACAACGGCATAATGCCGTGCCGGGCCTTTTCGAGAGGCCCGCCTGGACGTTTCTTCCTGTGGTGGCTGGATAGCCTGACGGCCGGACATTAATGGACGACCCGCCACAGAAGGCTTAGCGGGAACCGTGCGCGCCGGCGGCGAAGCGGGCCTCGAAGACGGTGATAAAGAAGGCTGCGCCCGACTTGCCGGCCGGCTGCGTGCGACATCAAGCACACGGTCTATCAGGATTTTCTGAAGTTGGCCGCCATCCCGGGCGATATCTTCGAAGTTTTTAGGCAGGAAATCCACTGCCCCTGCCTCAAGGGCGTCCAGAGTTACTCTGGCACCTTCATAGGTGAGTGACGAAAACATCAGCACCGGCACGGGGTGTTTCTTCATGATTTCGCGCACGGCCGAAATACCGTCCATAACCGGCATTTCGTAATCCATGGTTATAACGTCCGGCCGCAAAGATTCCGCCAGCTCAACGCCTTCCCTGCCATTAGCAGCCACGCCCACCACACGGATCTGCCCAGACGAGGTCAATATTTCCGTTAGCCGTTTGCGGAAGAATCCCGAGTCATCAACGACCAGGACAGACACTGTCATCCCTTTCTCCTGTCAGCTGTAATGTTGCAGCAAGCTAGGAACATCGATAATAAGTGCGATGCGTCCGTCGCCGGTAATCGTTGCCCCGGCCATGCCCGGTGTTCCTTGCAGCCCTCGACCAAGCGGCTTAATAACCACCTCTTCCTGACCCACCAGTTGATCCACTACAAAGCCAACCTGGCGAGTACCCATAGCAACAATCACAACATGTCCGCTTTTCGTGCTATCTACACCGGCAGAACCTTTTACCAACCAGCGCTTTATATGGAAAAGCGGGAACACCTTGTCCCGCACAACAATACACTCCCGGCCATCTACAACGTTGGTTCGGGTCAAATCCAAGTGGAAAATTTCAACCACGTTCACCAGCGGCAGAGCAAAAGACTGGTCACCAAGCACAATCATCAGCGTTGGCATAATCGCCAGGGTCAAGGGCACCTTGATGATAATGCGAGAACCTTTACCCAATGCCGAAACGATACTGAGCTGGCCGTTGAGCTGGTTAATTTTGGTTTTCACCACATCCATGCCCACGCCACGACCGGAGACGTCGGAAATCTGTTCTTTGGTGGAGAAACCAGCGGCAAAAATCAGGTTAAAACACTCTGTTTCAGTCAAGCGATCGGCAGTGTCCTGATCATATATTCCTTTTTCCACGGCTTTGCGGCGCAATACTTCAGGATCCATGCCAGCGCATCGTCATCGATGGACAAAAGGATGTGATCCCCTTCCTGCTCTGCTGAAAGAGTGACCGTGCCCTGCCGGGGCTTGCCTGCTTTTTCACGCACATCTGGCGCTTCAATGCCATGATCCACGGAGTTGCGAACCAAATGCACGAGCGGATCTGAGAGGGCCTCGACAAGATTTTTGTCGAGATCTGTGTCCTCTCCATGCATCACCAGATTCACTTCTTTTTGCATACCCCGGGCAAGGTCGCGGACAACACGCGGGAAGCGGCCGAACACTTTCTTGATCGGCTGCATGCGAGTTTGCATAACCGCGGCTTGCAGATCGGTGGTCACCACATCCAAATTGGAAACCGCCTTTTGCATATGCTCGTCTTCGCTATCAGATCCCAAGCGCTGGAGCCGGTTTCTTACCAGCACCAGTTCACCCACCATGTTCATGATGTCGTCCAGGCGCTTGGTATCCACGCGCACGCTGGTTTCTGCAACCGGGGTTGAGTCTCTGGCAGGTGCCTTGGCCACCGGGGCTGCCGGTTTTGCTTCAGCTTTTTTCTCAGGCGCAGCCTGCGCCGGCTTTGCTTGTGCCTGCACAGGAGGTGCGGGCCTGCTGACGGAACCTTCAACGGTTGGGCTTCCGCCCTTGCCATGAAGCTCGTCCAACAGCTTTTCGAATTCGTCGTCGGTAATCAGTTCGTCAACACCGCCTGCCGCCGGGTTCGCGGCACCCTTGGCTCCGGCACTTTCCTCTACGGCAGCTTGTTCGGCAAATTTACCCTTACCGTGCAGCTCATCAAG
Organism: Marinobacter sp. AC-23; assembly: GCF_001858325.1. Classification (GTDB taxonomy): domain Bacteria; phylum Pseudomonadota; class Gammaproteobacteria; order Pseudomonadales; family Oleiphilaceae; genus Marinobacter. The sequence continues at coordinate 32,754 of NZ_MBPP01000067.1, read as the reverse complement.
CAGAGCTTCAAACTCATCGTCAGTGATTTCGTCACCGGAGCCACTGCCCTCTCCCTCATTATTGCTGGCAGGCGGTTCAACCACTGGCTCTTGCTTGCGCCGGAAACAGGTGCATCCCCGTGCAGAGCATCCAGTAACTGTTCAAATTCGTCGTCGGTAATATCGCCACCGCCTTGCCCACTTCCAGCGAGTTCAGGCGTTTGGGCCGGTTTAACACTCGCTTGCCCGGCAGCCGCCTGAGGCAGCGCGAAGGCATCCAACGCGGCAATCAGTTCGCCGGGCGCAGCCGTAAGCTCTTCGCCATTACGCACCTGGTCAAACATCGCATTCACGTGGTCCAGGGTTTCCAGAACAACGTCCATCAGCTCCGAATCCACCGCACGCTTGTGATTGCGCAATATGTCGAACACGTTCTCGGCGGAGTGACAGCAGTTAACCAAGGCATCCAACTGCAGGAAGCCTGCACCACCTTTTACCGTATGGAATCCACGAAATATGGCGTTGAGTAGATTGCTATCGTCAGGATGCCGCTCAAGATCAACAAGCTGTTCGGATAGTTTCTCAAGAATCTCACCGGCCTCTACAAGGAAGTCCTGAAGGATCTCATCATCGGCATCAAACGCCATGGGTTAACCTCTTATATTCAGAAACCGAGACTGGACAACAAGTCGTCTACGTCGTTTTGTCCCGAGACTACATCTTCACGCTCTTCAGCCTTCATCTGAGGCCCCACACCCTGTTCGGCTGAGACGTCATGGTTTTCAATCTGATGTACTGTGCCGGTAAGCTGATCAACATGGCTGGCCATGACCACCAAGCTAAGCATCTGCTCTTCCACTTCTTTTACCAACGCCGTCACACGTTGAATCACCTGACCTGTCAGGTCTTGGAAATCCTGCGCCAAAAGAATCTCTGAGAGGCTGTTATAAATGGTATCCGCATCCTTGGTAACACTCAGAAAAAAAGCATCAATGCGCCCGTACAGGTCGCGGAATTCTGCCGGCTGCATTTCACGACGGCGCAAACGCTGCCACTCTTCTCTCAACGAAGCGGCTTCATCGCGCACTGTGTGGGCGACTGGCATGCTTTCTTCAACCAAGTCCATGGTGCGATTGGCAGCCTGGCCTGTCATCTGAACAACGTACGCCAGCCTGTCTGAAGCGTCTGTCATCAATGACAGAACTTCCTTCTGCTCTTGGCTGCGCGGATCAATCTGGAAGTTACGGATTGCTTCATGCAGTGAACGTGTCAGTCGACCAACTTCACGGTAAAGGCTTTGATCCCTGACCTCACTCAATTCGTTGATCAGGTTCATGGCGCCAGCGTAATCCCCGGCTTCAACGCACTGGGTGAGCTCTGCCGCCTGGCGCCGGAGCTTTTCGGTCACTTCTGGCTCAAGACCCCGGTGGACCTTTTTGTTATCGCTCATACGACCCATCCGATTTCTGGCTACTGAATTCGTTCAAAAATCTTCTCGATTTTTTCCTTGAGCACGGCCGCGGTGAAGGGCTTTACCACGTAACCGTTCACGCCAGCCTGGGCTGCGGCCACAATCTGATCGCGTTTAGCCTCGGCGGTCACCATCAATACCGGAAGGGTTTTCAGGTTCTCATCAGCACGCACTGCCTTGAGCAGGTCGAAGCCGGACATTCCTGGCATATTCCAATCTGTTACCAGGAAGTCATACTTGCCGCTTTTAAGCATCGGCAACGCGGTATTGCCGTCATCCGCTTCATCGGTGTTGGTGAAGCCCAGATCACGGAGCAGATTTTTGATAATCCGCCGCATTGTAGAGAAGTCATCCACAATGAGTATTTTCATGTTCTTGTCCAAAGGGACCTCCAGTTAGTAAGACCCGGAATTCGTTTGACCTTTGCGCTCAACGTGTAGCAGGCCGCTGGTTTAACACTTATTGTCTGATCTTAATCACGCTTGTAAAGCATCGGTTACCAAACGCTACACTCCAGCACGATTCTTATCCCTTATGCCCAGGCTAGTTGTGCTCCTCAAGGCGCCACTCTGCAAGCCTGCCCCTCAGCCGTAACGCTGCCTGGCTATGTATCTGACTGACTCTGCTTTCACTGACACCCAGCACTGCACCAATTTCCTTAAGGTTCAGCTCTTCCTGGTAGTACAAGCTCAGCACCAGCTTTTCACGCTCTGGTAACTGCTCTATAGCGGCTGCCAAACTGCTTCGAAAGGCATCAGAAGACAGGCCGTCCAGCGGATTATCGCTGGTCTCTGTTTCTTCTATCGGCAGGTCTCCGGATTCATTGAGCTCGTCAAGGCTAAAAAGTCGTCCGCTGTTCGTATCCGACAAGATTGCATGGTATTCAGAAAGCTCCATATCGAGCTCTTCTGCCACCTCCAGATCTTGGGCTTCACGGCCCTCCCGATCCTCAACAGCCTTGATAGCGCGGGCAACCCGACGTGCGTTACGGTGAACGGAACGCGGCACCCAATCGCCTTTTCGGATCTCATCCACCATGGCACCACGAATGCGTATGCCAGCATAGGTTTCAAAGGTTGCGCCCTTGGTTGAACTATAGCGTTGGGCAGCTTCCAGCAATCCGATCATGCCAGCTTGCATAAGATCATCAAGCTGCACCGAAGCCGGCAACCGCGCCAAAAGGTGAAGTGCAATTTTCTTGACCAGGGGCGCGTGCGCCTCTATGAGTTCTGAGGGGCTTTTCACGCCTGCCTGGTGGTAGATTCCCAGATTTTTCGCCAATGTCATGCATCCGGTTTTGTTTGACGGGATCCGTTTCAGACTTCGACGAGCCGCTCCACAAAAAACTCCAAGTGTCCGCGGGGAGAGGTAGGCAACGGCCAGCTTTCCACTTTGTCAGCCAGTGCCTTGATCGCAAGCGAGGCTTTGGCCCGGGGATAAGCATCCAGTACCGCCCTCTGGCGCTGAACCGCTTTCTTCACGGCTTCGTCGTAAGGCACCATGCCCACGTATTGTAGTGCCACATCCAGGAAGCGTTCAGTAACCCGGGTCAGTTTTTCAAATAGATGGCGCCCTTCTTGCTCACTACCCACCTGATTGGCAAGAATGCGGAAGCGGTTGGTGCCGTAATCGCGATTCATCAATTTTATGAGGGCGTACGCGTCGGTAATAGATGTGGGCTCGTCGCAAACCACCAGCAGCAGCTCCTGAGAGGCCCGCAGAAAACTTACAACTGACTCTGAAATACCCGCTGCGGTATCCACAATAAGCACATCGATTTGATCACCCAACTCACTAAATGCGTTGATCAGGCCCGCGTGCTCCATGGCGCTGAGCTGAGTCATGCGCTGGGTTCCGGAAGAAGCCGGAACAATTTTGATACCGCCCGGCCCGCTCACCAGAACGTCCCTGAGGTCGCATGTGCCCGCCAGGACATCCTGAAGGTTTTGTTGGCAGTGACACCAAGCAGCACATCAAGATTGCCAAGACCAAGGTCTGCATCAAGCAACACAACGCGACGACCTTTCTGGGCCAGGGCAATGCCAAGATTGACCGAAATGTTACTCTTGCCGACCCCGCCTTTGCCGCCGGAAACTGCTATCACCTGTACCGGATGTGCTTTGCTCATACTGTTTGTTATCTCTCGCCACGTTTAGCCGGATTTCATTCACAGCCGGGAACAGCTCAGATATTCAGAGCCTCAGGCCATTTCGCGCGGGCGTTCCGTGCCAGATACTTTTTCTGAAGCCGCCTGTTGTTGAAGCGTTTTCAGGCGTTCGACCGCCAACCGCACAAGAGGAACAGCCTCCGCATGGTGCAGATCTCCAGGAATTTTCTGCCCATCCGTGTAATAAGCCACCGGCAACCCGGTTTCCATCACAAAACCCAGAGATTCGCCCAGGGTGAGGGCTTCGTCAATTTTTGTCATCACGCAGCCCGTAAGATTTGCCATCTTATAGCAATGCCAGACGGATTTCATAATACGCGGCTGGCTGGTTGCAGAAACCACCAAGTGCGTACGCACGTTATGGTGGCTGCGGGCCAGTTCCGACAGCTGCTCTTGGTAGCCTTTATCAGAGCTGGTCAGCCCCGCTGTATCAACGAGCACCAGGTGACGATCCGACAGCTCATCAAGAATATCATCCAGCGTATTGCTTTCGTCCACTACCCGAACCGGCACGTTCAGAATGCGGCCAAACACGAAAAGCTGCTCATGGGCGGCAACCCGGTAACGGTCTGTAGTGACCAACGCCAAAGAATCGGCGCCGTACTTCAACACATAGCGGGCAGCCAGCTTGCCAATGGTGGTGGTCTTGCCGGAACCCGTGGGGCCGACCAGCGCGTATACGCCACCTTCGTCGAGCCATTCCCGGCGCGATGTGCGCACACCGGTGGCTAGCATCTTAAGGGATTGCTTCCAGCCATCGTCCAGCTTTCCGCCTTTGTGTCTACGGGAAAGCGATCCCGCTAAATCTGGCCCCAAACCAAATTCCTGCAACCGCTCTGCCAACCGTTGCTGAACTGCGCTCACACCGGTTTTTTCCGGTGCGCTTCGCTGACCACCCATGAGATCCCGCAATGAGCTGATTTCTGCACGCATGCGTGCCAGCTCATCCGAATAGTCTGTATGGCTGCTAACGCCGGAGGAGGCCTGCTCATCGAAACCGTCACTTACCGCGTCGTGCAAACCTGCATATGACGCTTTGGAATAACCTTGATTGCGCTCTGAACGGCTTTCGCGCACTTCGCGAATACGGGAACGAGAACGGCCCAGCTCGTCTTCCAGCCGACGGTGACGATCTGCCTGCATTTCAGCAAGGTGGGCACTGTTGGTGGCTTCGCTGGCCTGCTCTCCAAGACTCTGGCGCGCCATGTTTTCGTCGTAATCCAACGCACAGACGATCTCAACGCCACCGTCTACCCGGCGATTAGAAAGGATGACAGCATCAGGCCCATCTGCTCACTGACTTGCTTCAGTGCTTCGGCCATGCTCTTGGCAAAAAAACGTTTTACTTTCATGATATTGCATCCTCCACCGGCAACGCTGTACTCGCGCTGTCCGTTCTTTCACCCGCAGGCCTATTGGCCTACAGACGCCACGATCGTAATTTGCTTGTTATCTGGTATTTCCTGGTAGGAGAGCACGTGCAGCCGCTCCACACCGAAACTGGCAAACTTCGCGAGCACCGGCCTCAAGGGGCCAGATACCAGCAGGATAGCGGGCTTGCCAAGTACCTCTTGGCGCTGAACACTGTCCTGCAAAGAGCGCTGCAGTTTTTCCACCATATTTGGCTCAAGAACCATACCTATATCTTCCTGGCCGCCAGATTGTTGACTCTGCTGAACAGACTTTAGCAATAACTGTTCCAGATCTGGGTCCAGGGTAATAACGGGTATCTCCTGATCATTGCCGCAGATGCTTTGAATAATCATTCTACGCAGCGCCTGGCGCGCCACCGTGGTCAGTAATTTTGGATCCTGGCTCTTGGGGTGCACGTTCACCATGGCCTCGGCAATGGAGCGCATATCCCGAATCGGCACCTCTTCTCTCAGCAGGTTTTGCAGCACCTTCAGCAGAAGGCTGATAGACACAGTAGTTGGCACCAACTCTTCTGCGAGCTTGGGCGAGGCCTTTTCCAGTTGATCCAGCCATTTCTGCACTTCTTCGTGGCCCAACAGTTCGTGAGCGTGTTTTTGCAATACTTGGTTCAGGTGCGTGGCAACAACTGTGCTGGCATCCACGACGGTATAGCCAAGAGTCTGGGCCTGATCTTTCTTCTCAGGCTCAATCCAGCTCGCATCCAGCCCAAAGGCCGGGTCTTTGCCCTCTATACCTTCTATCTTTCCAAACACTTGCCCTGGGTCGATTGCCAACTCCCGATCAGGGTGAATATCCGCCTCCGCGATGGTTACGCCCATCAATGTAATGCGGTACACATTTGGCATCAGATCCAGGTTGTCGCGAATGTGCACGGAAGGCATCAAAAAGCCCATGTCTTGCGACAGCTTTTTACGCACACCTTTTATACGGCTTAACAGCTGCCCACCTTGGGACTTATCAACCAGAGGTATCAAACGGTAGCCGACCTCTAGACCGACAATGTCCACCGTTGCCACGTCGTCCCAACCCAACTCCCGGGTTTCACCTGGCGCAGGCAACTGGCGGCCCGGATCGCCACCGGTATCGCCGGTCAGCGGCGCATCCCGGCCACCAGAGCCTGCAAGCGCACCGGCGCCGCCGCGGCTGGGGAACATGCCCCCCTCTTCCACAGTCTGCCGATCTTTATTCCAGATGAACCAAGCGCCTGCGCCTGCGAGCCCACCAAGCCCGAGAAATGCCACATGGGGCATACCTGGAATCAGACCCAGCAAAATCAAAATACCGGCGGCAATCGCAAGCGCCTTGGGGGCATTGAACATTTGCTGCAGAATCTGCCCACCCATATCCTGGCTGGAGGTCACCCGGGTGACCATGATCGCAGCAGAAGTGGAAAGCAGCAGTGATGGAATCTGAGCCACCAGGCCATCGCCTATGGTGAGCAGTGCATAGCGTTCTACAGCGAGCGAGAAATCAAGGCCATGCTGGAGCATACCAATGGCAATACCGCCAATAATGTTGATGGCAAGAATCAGTAAGCCTGCAACCGCATCGCCCTTCACAAACTTGGAGGCACCGTCCATGGAGCCGTAAAAATCCGCCTCCTGTGCTATTTCCTCACGCCGATGTTTGGCTTCGTCCTGATTAACCAGGCCCGCGTTCAAGTCAGCATCAATAGCCATTTGCTTACCCGGCATGGCATCCAGGGTAAAGCGCGCACTAACCTCTGAAACCCGGCCCGCGCCTTTGGTTACAACGAGAAAGTTGATGATCATCAAAATGGCGAATACCACGAGCCCAACCGCGTAGTTACCGCCGATAAGCACCGCGCCGAAAGACTCGATAACCTTACCTGCGGCATCACCGCCTTCATGGCCTTCCAACAAAACAATCCGGGTAGAGGCCACGTTCAGTGCCAGGCGCAACAAGGTTGCAACCAGCAATACCGTTGGAAAGGAAGCAAACTCCATGGGCCGTAGTGCGTAAACGCACACCAGCAGGATGACAATTGAGAGCGTGATGTTGAACGTGAAGAAGACGTCCAGCAAAAAAGCTGGCACAGGCAGTATCATCATGCCCAGCAGACCCATCAACATAACGGGCACGCCAAGATTGCCCTGCGTCAGGGATTTGACGTTATGAAGGACTAAAGCTTTGTCCATGCCGCAAGCATCTCCGGTTCACTGTTTCTGAAGGCGTTCTCAGGGTCGAAATTCTGACGTTCAAGCGTCTTTTACAGTGATACCGCAAGATCCATACCACTGTGTTCGAATTTTCGTTCCTGCGTTGGCTTTGCCTGCCTGACTCGCCTTCTAAGATGCGGTATCCTTGCGCCACTTAAGCGCAACATTGAACCCGAAAATCCACAACTCCAGACCCACAAGCAGGTGAGCCCATGCCAGTCCACGAGGTAAGACACCCCCTGATCAGACACAAACTCGGCCTGATGCGCCGCGCAGAGATCAGTACCAAGAATTTTCGTGAGCTGGCACAGGAAGTCGGCGCGCTGCTGACTTATGAAGCCACCAAGGATTTTAGCCTGCAGGAGAAAACCATCGAAGGCTGGGCAGGCCCGGTGAACGTTGAACAAATTCAAGGCAAAAAAATAACGATTGTTCCTATTCTACGAGCCGGTCTCGGCATGCTGGACGGTGTTCTGAGCCTGATTCCGGTTGCCCGGGTCAGTGTGGTGGGCCAGATCCGGAATGAAGAAACCCTCCAAGCCGATACCTATCTGGAAAAACTGGTAGGCGAGCTGGATGAGCGCATGGCGTTGATTGTGGATCCGATGGTTGCCACAGGTGGCTCAATGATTTCCACTATTGATGTACTCAAGAAAGCCGGAAGCACCGAAATTCGTGCGCTGGTGCTGGTGGCTGCTCCAGAAGGCATAAAAAACGTTTTGGACAAGCACCCGGATGTGTCTATCTATACCGCCTCAGTGGATCAATGCCTGAACGAGAAAGGCTACATACTGCCCGGGCTTGGTGACGCTGGTGACAAAATCTTCGGCACCAAGCAAAAGGACAGTTGATCATGGAAGACCAGACCAAGGATCCTGTTTGGAAACAGGCGATTGCGGGCTCACAGATGCTTCTCGTAGCGTTTGGTGCGCTGGTTCTTATGCCGCTGATCACCGGCCTGGACCCCAACGTTGCGCTGTTCACCGCCGGCCTGGGCACGCTGATCTTTCATATTGTGACCGGTGGCCAGATCCCTATTTTCCTGGCCTCATCCTTCGCATTTATCGCACCGGTTATCGCTTCCAAGGGCAAGTTCGGTCTTGAGGAAACCCTGGGCGGCCTGATGGCTGCGGGTATCCTTTATATCCTCCTTAGCGGTGCAATACGGCTACGTGGCACCGGCTTTGTTACTCGCCTGTTGCCACCGGTGGTTATAGGGCCGGTCATTATGGTGATCGGCCTGGGGCTGGCGCCCGTTGCGGTACACATGGCTTCTGGCCGCACCGGTGATGGTGCTATCCAGCTGATACCTCAGGATACCGCTTTGTGGATTGCCATGATCTCGCTGTCTGTGACCATCATTGCCTCGGTCTGGTCCAAGGGTATCTTCCGCCTTATCCCGATCATGTTTGGTGTGATTGTGGGTTATGTTCTGTCTGCTTTCGCAGGGGTGGTTGATACCACGCCTATTCAGCAGGCGCCCTGGCTTGCGATCCCCAACTTTGTGGCACCAGAGTTCAGTTGGGGTGCCATTCTGTTCATGATTCCGGTTGCCATTGCGCCGGCTATTGAGCACATCGGCGATATTCTGGCGATTGGTAACGTTACCCGCAAAAACTACCTGGAAAAGCCGGGCCTACATCGCACCCTTCTGGGCGATGGCCTGGCCACCAGCGCTGCCGCATTACTGGGCGGTCCGCCGAACACCACCTACTCGGAAGTAACCGGTGCGGTAATGCTGACCCGTAATTTTAACCCGAAAGTCATGTGGTGGGCGGCCTGCACTGCGATCGTGCTGGCCTTTGTAGGCAAGTTTGGTGCGGTTCTGCAGACCATTCCGGTACCGGTGATGGGCGGCATTCTCTGCCTGCTGTTCGGCTCCATTGCAGTTGTCGGCATGAGCACGCTGATCCGCCATCAGGTGGATCTTTCTCAGGCGCGGAATCTGGTAATCGTCGGCGTGACACTGGTGTTCGGTATAGGTGGCATGGTGCTCGGCCACCTGGAGGGTATCGCCCTATGTGCGGTTGCTGCCATCATCCTGAACCTGATACTTCCGGGTAGCCGCGAAGCCTGGGGCAAAGCAATTTACGAACACAAAGAAAACTGACCCCTCTGGCTTGTAGCCTGTTGGTTCAGGTGCTTGCCTGCGGGTGCTAGCGATATCGCGAGGTTCAACGAGCGGTAGTGGCGGGGCTGTTCAGGACTGTCGGTGGCCAAGGACGGTCACCGTCAAGCGCCCAAGGATGGGCTCGCAGCGTGTCCTGAACAGCACCGCCACTACCGCTCTCCCCCCAAAGTCACCAGTCCTGAAACCCCCAAATCAGCAGGCCAGGAACCCAAGTCAGATATCCCGCCGCAAGTCAGAAGGAATCGGCAAATCGGGCATGCCAGGCTTGGGGCCACGCCCCTTGCGGAACTGCCGGAGCTGGAACACATAAGCCAGAACCTGAGCGATGGCCATGTAGAGGCCATCAGGGATTTCGTCGCCTATGTCACTGTTGTGGTACACAGCACGAGTTAACGGCGGCGTGCGCAGGAGCTCGACTTTGTGTTCCCGGGCGATTTCCATGATTTTGAAGGCGATTTCATCGGCGCCTTTGGCGACAACCATGGGTGCACCCATGGAATCAGGATCATACTTCAGCGCTACCGCATAGTGGGTCGGGTTGGTGATGACAACGTCGGCCGTGGGCACGTCTTGCATCATGCGGCGTTGAGACATTTCACGCTGGAGTTGGCGAATTTTGCCTTTAACCTCGGGCTTGCCTTCGCTGTCTTTGTACTCGTCTTTCACCTCCTGCTTGGTCATTCGCAGCTTTTTCTGGTGATCAAAAATCTGGAACGGCACGTCAATCATGGCAATGATAATCGTGGCGCAGGCCAGCAGGAAAAAGCTCCAGCCTAGTGTCCATAGCACATGCTCCATCGCCGGCACTGCCGACTCATTGGCGATGGATAGCAAATCTTCCGTACGAAGGTTCAGTATCAGGATCGCCAAGGCCATAACCAAGCCCACTTTAGCGATGGCCTTGACCAGCTCGATCAAGGAACGCGCGGAGAACATGCGGCCCAGGCCTTTGATGGGATCCATGCGGTTAAGCTTGGGCGCAATAGCTTTGCCGCTGAACAGCAAGCCACCAATGCCGATGGAGCCCGCGATGGCAGCGATAAGCAGGAGGGTAAGAATGGGCGCCAAGGCCCACGCGGCTTCTTTGGCAGAGGCAATCAGTTGAACACTCATATGCCTGGTATCAAATATGGCAGAGCGCTCAAGCGTGAAGGCATCGCGCATGATGGCCTCCATGGAGGCCCCCAGTTGCGCGCCAAACATTAACAGCCCTCCAGCGCCGGCGATCAGCACAGCCATGGTGGCCAACTCTTTTGATCGCGCAGTCTGGCCGTCCTCCTTGGCTTTTTCGAGCCGTTTGGGCGTGGCCTCTTCGGTTTTCTCCTGACTGTTGTCGTTTTCTTCTGCCATGTTCTGACTCTTGGCCTATCAGCTAGGGTTGCCCTTGAAGGCCCCGCATAAACTCAAACGTTTGCCGGGTGTATTCCTGGAAGTGCGGCAGGAAATTGGCGTGCAGCACCCATATAGCAAACAATCCAAAAATCAGGCCAATCGGAAAGCCCAAGGCAAAGATGTTCATCTGGGGCGCGGCGCGGGTCATTACACCAAAGGATATACTGACGATGAGTACGGCGGTCACCGCCGGCAACGCCAACAACATGGCGGAGGTAAACATCCAGCTTACTCTGTGGGCGAGTTCCCAAACACCTACCTGGCCCAGGCCTTCCATGCCAATAGGCATGGTTCGAAAGCTTTCAATAAACACTTCAAAAGCCACAAGATGGCCGTTCATGGCCAGGAACAACAGGGTGACGGTAATGGTGTAAATCTGGGCCAGTACAGGTACGTTAACACCATTGGCAGGATCGACCATCGAGGCGAAACCCAAGCCCATTTGCATGGCGATCATCTGACCCGCAACGACGAACAACTGCCAGAGCGCCGTCAATGCAAACCCCATACCTACACCGATCAGTATCTGTTGCAGGGTGATCACCACCGCGTCGGCACTCAAGGCTTCAACCTGGGGCACTTCCGGAATCATGGGCACGATCAGGATCGTCATTAACAGCGCAAGCCCCAGGCGCACCCGAGCGGGCACCAGCTGGGTGCCAAAAATGGGGATAACCATCAAAAAGCTGGCCAGACGGAACAGGGGCCAAAGATGCTGCCCCACCCATTGGCCGAGCATATCTGCACTGAGTTCCGCAGGGATCATGGATTAGCCAATCAGGTAAGGAATACTGGAGATAAGTCGGTGCGCATGATCTAAAAGCTTGGTCAACAGCCATGGCCCCAAGACAATGATCACGATGAGTGTGACCAGCAGGCGTGGCAGAAAGCTCAGGGTTTGCTCGTTAATCTGGGTCGCCGCCTGAAAGGTGCTAACCACCAAGCCAATCACCAGGCCTGGCCCAATGATCACAGAGGCAAAGAGGACGATCATCCACAGTGCTTCCCGGATGATGTCGATAACGGTTTCCGGAGTCATCGCGCTCTCCTGTGTGTCATAACCGGCCTATATCCCATAACTGGCTGCCAGCGTACCCATGATAAGGGCCCAACCGTCTACCAGTACAAACAGCATGATTTTGAATGGTAGCGAGATAATAATGGGGGACAGCATCATCATACCCATAGCCATCAGTACACTGGCCACAACCATGTCGAGAATCAGAAACGGGATAAACAGTATAAACCCTATCTGGAACGCCGTTTTAAGCTCGCTGGTTACAAAGGCGGGCATCAGTATCCAGAAAGAGACATCCTGTGCTGTATCGTACTGAACATCCGCAATGCGCATGAACAGCGCCAGGTCATCTTCCCGGGTCTGCCCTAACATGAATGTCTTGAAGGGCTCACTGGCAAGCTGAACGGCTTCCAGAGACGTAACTTCCTCTTGCAAGTATGGCTGCAGGCCTACTTGGTTTGCTTCTTCGAGTACCGGCTTCATGATAAAAATACTGAGAAACAAGGCCAGGCCGAGCAATATCTGGTTTGAAGGCGTGGCCTGCAGGCCCAGTGCCTGGCGCAGAATCGCGAACACCACGATGATCCGTGTGAAAGAGGTCATCATCATCAACATGGCCGGCAGGAAGGTCAGCGCCGTCATCAACGCCAAAATCTGCAGGGTTACGGTGTATTCCTCAACACCCTCGCCCTCACCGGGCTGAACCGTAAACGCCGGAATACCAGGCAGGTCTGCGAACGCCAAAGGCGCCCAGAATAGCCCTGTGAGCACGACAAAGAGCGGAATGAGTCGTTTGAGTGTTGCCAACATCATGGGGCTAATCATTCCTTACTCGGAGCCGTCCAGGATTTACCAATCATGCTTTGCAAGCGTTTAGCAAAATCTCCGGAATTCGGGTTGCCGGCGTCCACAACAGGCTCTTCAAAAACCTGCAACGTCCGTATCGCTGAGGGAGTAATACCCAGAAGGATCTGCTGTCCGCCCACTTCAATCAACGCGATGCGCTCCCTGGCGCCAATGGCCATCACGGAGACAACCTTGATGGCATTATTGTTCATGCCTGTCATGCCATTCATTCTGCGGATGATCCAGGCACAGCCATAAATGATTGCAATAACAGCAAGCAGGCCGGCACCAAGGCTAAGCAAAGTACCCATGGTATCCGGCGCATTGCCAACAGTTTTAGCCGCAGCATTTTGTGGGGCTTTGGCTGTTTCTTCTGCGATAACTGGTGCTGCCCACAGGAGCAGTGACGCAACCGCCGTTTTTACCCACATATTATTTCTGCAGCCGCTTGATGCGTTCGCCTGGGCTGATCACATCGGTCAGGCGAATACCGAACTTTTCGTTAACCATAACCACCTCACCGTGGGCAATGAGTGTACCGTTAACCAGCACATCCAGTGGCTCGCCGGCAAGCCGATCCAATTCGATTACTGACCCCTGGTTCAGCTGCAGAAGGTTCCGAATAGGTATCTGGGTGTTCCCCACCTCCATGGAAATGCTCACTGGAATATCCAGGATCACATCCAGATCCGGTGGTGGCCCGCTGCCTGAGTCGTCATGGAACCTTCATCAAATTCTTCCATGGGCGCTGCACGCACACTACTATTAGCGTCAGCATTGGCATTGCCGCCGGTCTCTCCGGCTTCTTCCATAGCCTGAGCCCATTCATCACCCGGGGGCTCTTCTGAACCTTCGCCGCCGGACTCTTCCATGGCAGCTTCCCACTCGGCAGCCAATTTTTCGTCCTCGCTCAGCTCCTGACCATCTTTCTTGTCGTCAGCCATTAGGTCCTACCTTCAGTTGTTTTTTTACCTTGGGGCGTGTCGCCCGCTCATGAATTCTCAACGCCAGCTTTCCGTCCCGAGTTCCCATGGTGGCTTTATAGATAGGAACACCATTGGCCGTTACTGTCAGGTAATCGGGCACTTCTACCGGGATGATATCGCCAGCTTTCAGCTTGGCAATTTCTCTCAAAGAAATCCGGCGCCGGCAAACCGTGGTATTTATCGGGACATCCACTTCTTTTATATCTTCTTGCAGTGCACCCACCCAGCGCTCATCAATATCGTCAATGTCACTTTGCACGCCGGCATCCAGCACGTCCCGTATCGGTTCGATCATGGAATAGGGCAAGGCAAAGTGGAGCTCACCGCCACCGCCATCAAGCTCTATGTGGAAGGTACTGACCACCACCACTTCGCTGGGGCTGACAATGTTCGCCATGGCCGGGTTTACCTCGGAGCTGAGGTAGTCGAAATCCACTTTTATGACTGCCTGCCAGGCTTCTTGCATGTCATTAAAAACCTGGTTCAGCACCATCTGCACAATGCGATTTTCCGTTGGCGTGAACTCCCTGCCTCAATCTTGGCATGGCGCCCTTCACCACCGAAAAAGTTATCAACCAACTTGAACACCAGTTTGGCATCCAGAACAAACAGGGATGTACCCCGCAATGGGCGAACCTTGCAGAGGTTCAGACTGGTGGGCACATACAGAGTGTGTATGTATTCGCCAAACTTCATGATCTGAACACCGCCGGTGGAGACATCCGCATTGCGGCGCAGCAGGTTGAACAAGCTGATGCGGGTATAACGAGCAAAGCGTTCGTTGATCATTTCCAGCGTGGGCATCCGGCCCCGCACAATGCGATCCTGGCTGGCAAGATCGTAAGACTTTACGCCAGCTTCATCGCTTTCTTCATAGGTATCAATGTCACCATCATCCACGCCATGAAGGAGCGCATCAATTTCATCCTGTGACAGTAAATCCTGCATATATCGTCCTGCTGCTGAAAAGCATTGCCCATGCTTGGGCTCTATTACACTTTCTACTACATTCTCTACCGCACTCTTTATTGAACGACAAAGTTCCTGAACAGCACCCGGTTCACTGCGGGTTCACCTTCCTGCTCCAGCACCTGGTTAACTGTGGTCAACATATTTTCAACCAGGCCTTGTCGCCCTTCCGGCGTCTGTAACGCCGTATAGCTGCTATTACCAAGCACCATCACCAACTGGCTGCGTATCAAAGGCATGTGTAATTTTGCTGCAGCCAATGCCTGAGCATCTGTGGCCCCGAGAGCCACGTAGGCCTGGGCATATCGCTGACGCCCTTCACCCTGCACCGTCGTTACCAGTGCTTTTCCAATATCCAGATACACGCTGGGCACAAAGGGCTCTTCTGCTATCTCATCTTCCGCGGTGGCATCGTCTCCCATACCGGGCAGCCCACCGCCAAGAAACCATAGGGTGCCTGCAATCGACAGCGCAATCGCCAGCATCACCACAACTGTCAGTAGGATGATGAGCTTCAGTTTACCTTTTTTGGCCGGTGCTGTTTCAGCTGCACTGTTTTCTGCCATAGTATTTTTCGCCAGAAATCCGTCGATGAAGGTACTTTTCCATGACTTTTACAAATTGACTGCAAAGGACGGGCCAGAAGACCCACTCCTCCACTCAGATCCGCAGTTTAGCGTTGCATGGAGGGATGGGCAAAACGGATTGGCGAGCAGTGCTCAGTTAGGGCAACGCGGCTCAGGCAAACACATCGACGGCGCCATTCCAGCTTAGGTCAAGACTGCCAGCCTGCACCTCATCTTCACCACCAGCTGAGAGCACAGTGTCTGAGCCAGAAGATGTGCCGTCTCCCTCTCCTGTACTCTGTTCTCCCGCCGAGTTCTGAGAGTTGCTAGAGACGTCAAACTGAGCCAGCGAGAGGCCCTGCTCACTCAGCATGTCCCGAAGCCGATGCGAGTGCAGTTCCAACTGATCCCTTACAACCGGGTTAGCAGCGTGGACGGTGATATTGGCCTGATCATTTTGAACCCGAACACGAACCTCCATCGGTCCCATATCAGGCGGAGTGAGGTGAATTTCAGCAACCGACAGGTTTTTGGCAGTAAGCCAGCTGAGTTTCCCCATCAGCTTATCACCCCACTCTGCGTGATTTACCGGAACATCAATTGATGTGGCGTAACTCCGCAGGGGCACTTGTGCTTCTGTCGCCAGTTTGCCGGCAGTGTTAGTGCCTTGCTGAGCAACAAGCTCCATAACAGATTCGAACCGGGTTCCTGTTAGCAGCGCGGAAGGGTCAATTGCGCCGGCTTTTTTCCCGGTTGCCGGCATCAAAGCATCCGCTAGCGGCAGGCCAGCCGTAAGCCCACCAGAAACAGCCTGCCCTGGTTTGCCCCCGACAAGCCCTGCAAATAGTTCGGCGCCCTGCCCTACTGCTGACTTGTTGACAGCCAAACCAGTAGCCCCCGCCTGCCCTGTTGCGGGCAAGAGCAACGCCTGCAACTCTGCAAAGGTCAGAGGAGTGGTTACGGCTTCCATGTCAGGCGCTATTTCTGCGCTCTTTCCGTCAGCCTCGTTACCAATCGTGGCGCTTTCGTCTTTTGTCGTTGCCTTATCACTCCTGCCCGATTCACCGGGCTTTCTGGCTGGCTCAGCCTGATTTGCTGACTGCGCACGAGACACCGAGTCGTAACGGTTTTCACCGGCACTGCTATCAAGACCGGAACCGGCTTTTGACGCACCGGCATCGTTCTGCATCCCTGGCGCGGGAGTCTGGGGAAGAACCATCTGAGTCATGGCAACCTCTTGCCGCTTTTGATCCGTAGGTGCCTGATTCAGTCCGTTTCAAGGCGGACTGCCAGGCGTTTTATCAAACAGCTGCAAAAGCAATGCCAGCCAAAGGCTCTTGTTGCCTAAAAGCCTATCCGGCGCCTCCCGCCATCAACGTGTGAAGGGCTCCCGTCACTCGCTGAAACTCCGCCTCTATGGCGACCAGCACAGGCGGTGCATCACTCAGTCGTTCCTCCTGTCCAGCTTTCTCCGCTTTCCGGCACAATGCGCCAAGGCGCGGAGCACCAATGTTGATGCAACTGCCCTTAAAGCTATGGGCAGTCTTGGCGAAGGTGTCGGCATTTCCATCTTTCATCGCCGCCTTCAGGCTTTCTATGCGCTCTTTCGAATCCTTAAGATAGGTTTGAATGAGCATCTCAAACTCATCCTCCATTACGTCCTGAAGCTCTGCCAGAGCTTCTTCATCAAGGTGTGGTTTATCAACCATGACCAACTCCCTGGTGTCTGTTTAAAGTGTCTGTTAAAGGTACCAATCATAAACAATTTCCACCCGGTTCCCTTGCTCGTGAAACCTGATGGATTCTGTCAGCCGCTTTAGCAAAGCCAGGCCCCGCCCCCCATACCGGGGACCGCTCTGCGCCATCTCTGTGGATTGCAGTACCGGATGACTCTGGAAATCGAACCCTCGACCACTGTCTTCACACACAACACTCAGCCGCCCGCCCCAGTGCATAGGCTCATGATGAAAGTTGAACCGGATATAATGATTACTCACCGTACCCAGGCGCGACGTACGCTCGGAGTAGTAGCGATTAAAACCCTCCGAGGTGTATTTCCACTCTGAAGGCAGCTCAAGCACACCGTGCTCCAGCGCGTTATTGTATAGCTCGGAGAGCAGTGTATAGATTTCTCCACTTTTACGCCGCAGCCCCGGCACTTCCATGCAAATATGAAGCAACAACGGCAATGGGTTGAACTCTTCCAGTGTGCGCCCTTGGACCTCATACACACATTTCCACTGCGTAGGTCCCGCCAAAGTGGATGGCGCAGTATTATCCGGCAGCACCGTAAGGCCTGCCTCATCAACCATTTCCAAGCAGAACAGCGTAAGATCGTCTCCGAACTTCTGGTGCCCGGTAAACCTCTGTATCCCAGCCATAAGCGCATCAAATGGATGCCCTTCAGCGCCTGCACTTTCAACAGCCAAGCGCACACCTTGCTCACCAAAGAGCTGACCTTCGCCGTTTGCGCACTCGAGAACGCCATCGGTCATTAATAGCAACCGGTCGCCAGGCAGAGACCTGACGATCTCCATTTCAGCACTGAACTGTTCTGCACTCAGAATACCCAGAGGCAAGTGCAAGGACGGCAAAATAAAACGTTCTGAAGACGAACGGATCAGCCACGTATCAGGCAGGCCACCATTCCAGACGTTCAGCTGATTAAGCCCAAAATCCGCCTCAACCATGACTGCGCAACAAAACATATCTTTCGGCAGTATCCGCACGAGCTTTTGATTAATTTCCCGCAGGATGTCAGAACCATTAAAGCCTTTGCTGGCCATGCCATAAAAGGTTTCAGCAATGGGCATAGCACCAATGGCGGCCGGCAGCCCGTGGCCTGTAAAATCGCCTGCAAACACAAGCATTCCCCCTGCGGGGCGGGGCGACGCAAAGAGCACATCGCCACTGAAAACGGATAAAGGTGATGCGTGATAGCGAATGTTAGCGGCGTTTAGGCACCCAGTGTGCGCGACGTTGTCAAAAACCCGCCTTGCCACATGCTGCTCTTCCAGCAGTTGCCGGTTACGCGCAAGCATCAGGTCTCTCTGATCTGAAAGAGCCTGGTGCATCAAACGCATCCGGTTAAAGGCATTAATTTTGGCTTTGATCATCACCCGGTTATAGGGCTTGCTGAGAAACCCGTCCCCGCCTGCCTCAAGGCACTTGGCCAACGCCTCAACTTCCGTCAAAGAGGTAATGAAAATCAACGGCACCAAGCGCTCAGCCGCAAGCTCTTTGATCTGGCGGGCGGCTTCCATTCCATCCATACCGGGCATCAGCACATCCAGTAAAACAATGTCCGGGCCTTTTGAGCGAAAAAGCGCCACAGCTTCCTCGCCATTGGCGGCATCAAGCACGTCATGGCCAAGGCGCTTGAGCAGGGTTTTCAGTATCAGGCGGTCACTGTCGTTATCATCAGCAATGAGGATATTCAGGGGGCCACTTTCTGCTGCAGACTCATCCATGGAAGGCTCCAGCGGCCTGAGCAATCACCGGATGGTGAACAACTGCTCGAAGTTGGAAATGGTTAAAATCTTGCGAACGTCGTTGTTGCAGTTCTCAATGGCGATGTTGGCATTGTCACCCCCGGCATAGTCCCTCAACAGGAGCAACATGCCTAGCGCTGAGCTGTCGAGATAGGTCGCATCCGATAAGTCCACAATGTAGCCATCGACATCTTTACCGCCATGTTCGTAGGCATCACGAAAGGCCTGATGGGTACTGAAGTCAAAGCGCCCGTCTATACTGATAATCAAGATTTGACCGTCGTGACTGCTGCGGGTATGAATCGGCATCCGCAAAACCTCCGGTGATTTTCACTGAAACATCTGGCCCCACGACTTACGGCAGCCTGTATTTATATAAGGATAGCCCAGCGTAGCCAGTTTGCATGGAGTGAGGATTGATTCAGCGTTTACATCAACGGCGGCGACGGGCAAAGGCACGGCCCGCAGCTTCATCGGACAGCTTCTGTTCCTGCAGATCCTGCACCCTGGACTCTTGCTGGCGACAGGTCGCGATGTATTTCTCCATACCTCGCCGTCGCTCCCAAGCCTGCTGCCATTCATGCCGGCGGGCTTCAAAAACCGCTTGGGCCTGAGTCAGTTGCTTTTGTTGCTGCAGGATTACCTGATCAAGCTGGCCAATAAATGCCTGCCACGCCTGCAAGCGGCTAACCTGCACCACGCCGTGCTGGCTGTTGCGGATCTGATCCCGATACTCCTGCTGATAGCGATTCAGGTTGTTTACCTGTTCGCTGTGTTGCTCCACCAACTCACGGGCCTTGCCCATGTGCTCCAACGCTTCTTTTTCCTTGCGTTCTTCCAGAGCAAGCACGACGGCCAGGCGCTGAGAGCGCAACATCAATCACCACCCCGGTTGGCATTGGCAGCCACAGGATCGGGAACGGCAGATTTCCGGCGATCGGGTGAGCGACGCTCCGGAACTACCGACAACAACCCCTCAACACTCTCGGGCAACGAAGCACGTTCGTTCAGGTCCTGCTGCAGGAACTGGCGCATATTGCCGATATGAGTAATGGCAAAGTCGGTTTCCGGATCGGAACCTTTCACGTAAGCGCCAACGCTGATCAGGTCCCGCGCTTGCTGATAGCGGGAATAAACCTGCTTGAAACGCTGGGCTCGGGCAAAGTGCTCAGTTTCTGTCACTTGCGGCATTACCCGGCTAATGGAGGCTTCTACGTCGATGGCCGGATAATGCCCTTCTTCCGCGAGCCGGCGCGAAAGCACAATGTGGCCGTCCAGTATTGCCCTCGCCGCATCCGCAATGGGGTCCTGTTGGTCGTCACCTTCGGTAAGCACGGTATAAAACGCAGTAATAGAACCGCCCCCAGGCAAACCATTACCCGTGCGCTCTACCAACTGTGGAAGTTTGGCGAACACGGAAGGGGGATAACCTTTGGTGGCTGGGGGCTCACCAACCGCCAGCGCAATTTCACGTTGGGCCTGGGCGTATCGGGTCAGCGAATCCATCAGTAAAAGCACCCGCTTGCCTTTGTCGCGATAATATTCGGCAATCCGAGTGGTGAGCATGGCCGCTCGCAAGCGCATCAGTGGCGAGTCATCAGCCGGCGAGGCCACCACAACCGATCTGGCCAGTCCCTCTTCACCCAGAATGTCTTCAATAAATTCCTTAACTTCCCTGCCCCGCTCGCCAATCAGCCCAACCACGGTAATGTCGGCATCGGTAAATCGCGTCATCATGCCCAGCAGCATACTTTTACCAACGCCACTGCCGGCAAAAAGTCCCAGGCGCTGCCCTTGGCCAACGGTCAACAAGGCGTTTATGGCCCGGATGCCACATCCATAGACTGCCGCACGGGGGCTCGATTAAGAGGTTGATGATTTCGCCGGTAAGGGGAACCCGGGCTTCGGCCTGAAGTGGCCCTTTTCCATCAAGAGGCTCACCACTGCCATCCACCACGCGGCCCAGCATAAGGGCCCCACCGGAACCCGGCTGGCCGCAGACAGCGGAACCACCCTGGCACCTGGCTTCAGACCCTCAATGGCGGTCAGCGGCATAAGGTACACCTTGTCATCTTCGAACCCGACAACCTCAGCTTCAACCGTGCCTGAACCCTCGCCCTTGATCACACAGCGATCGCCCACAACCATAGGGCAACCCACGCACTCCAGCGTTAGCCCAACCATTCTGGTCAGGCGGCCTGAAAGCTCGGGTTCTAAATCTGCACGCAACTGCGCCTGGTATCGGCTCAGGCGATCAGCCAGGGAGGATGTCATCAGGCTTATCCTCGGTGGGAGTATCTTTGGTAAGGTCTTCGCTCGGGGTTTTCTCCGGCGTGCTCAGCACGTCCCGCTGAAAGTCTGTCAGGTCGCCCATCAGGCACTCAGGTCTTCGGACTCGCCGATTTCGCTGTCGTCTGTCTGTTGCTCCAGCATGCGCTGAACGGCGCGCTGGAAGCGCTTTTCAACGGTAAAGTCGACAAGGCTGTTGCGGGTCTCAACCCGGCAGCCGCCTGGCAGTACTTTGTCATCTTCCACAACAGAAGCTGCAGCCTCAAAGCGCTCAGCAACTTCGCGAACTGCGCTGTAGTCGTCCGGGTGAACATACACACGAATATTTTCAGCCGTTGAAGGCAGCGCCTCAACGGCCCGGCGCACCACCTGCCGTATCTGAGACGAGTCAATCGTCAGCTCGCGATAAACAACGGCCCGGGCAAGTACCATTGTTAGATTAAGCAGCGAGGTTTCAAGTTCATCCTGGTGCCGGCTAATCGGCAAAACCAGCTCGCCCAACATTTGTTCAAGGCGCTCAATGCTTGCGGTGACTTCTGTGCGGGTCTCGTCGTAACCTTCGCTGTGTCCGCGCTCTTTGCCCTCAGCGAGCCCAGCCTCCACCCCTTCTTTGTGGCCCTGCTCGTAACCTTCTGCGAGGCCTTCCTGTATACCCTGCTCCCGGCCTTCGCTCAAACCGTCTTCCCGCGCAGCTTCGCGAATTTCGGCAATATCGCCAGCTGTCAGAGGTTTGACACTGCGCTCTTCCTCACGGGCAACTTCATTGCCTCGGGCATCCAGCAACGGAAGTTCCCAGCGCTCGTATGCGGTTAGCTGTTCTTTGGGAATACGGTTGAGGTCTTTGGAGGAGTCTTTCATCACATCATTTCTTCGCCGGCACCGCCAAGCGTGATTTCTCCCGCTTCAGCCATGCGGCGGGCAATGGTAATAATGTCTTTCTGGGCTGACTCCACTTCGCTGACCCGCACCGGGCCCTTGGCTTCCAGATCGTCTTGCAGCAGTTCAGAGGCACGCTTGGACATGTTCTTAAAGATTTTTTCCTGCACCCCGTCATCAGCGCCCTTCAGCGCGACGACCAAAACTTCAGAAGACACCTCACGCAGCAGCGCCTGGATACCCTTATCATCAATATCCTTGAGGTTATCAAATACAAACATAAGGTCTTCAATGGTGGTGGCAAGATCCGGATCCATGTCCTTGATGGAATCCAGTAAACTGCCCTCAATACTGCGGTCCATAAAGTTCATAATGTCTGCAGCGCGTTTTATTCCACCAATGCGACTGGTTTGGGCCGCTGAGCCACCGGAGAACTGCTTTTCCAGTATGTCATTGAGCTCTTGCAGGGCTTGGGGCTGAATGCTTTCCAGCGAAGCAACCCGCATCATTACATCAAGGCGCACTTTCTCATCCAGCGTTGCGAGAATTTCGGCAGCCTGATCAGGGTCCAGATAAGAAATAACAATGGCCTGGATCTGCGGGTGCTCATAACGAATGATATCGCCAACGGCTCTTGGCTCCATCCATTTGAGCGTATCCAGGCCGGTGGTGTTGCCACCAATGAGAATGCGATCAATCAGGCTCGCGGCCTTATCGTCACCCAAAGCCTGGGTGAGCATGGCACGGATATAATCATCATTACCCACGCCCAGGCCCGTCTGGCCACCTACAGCATCTACAAACTGACTCAACACAAAGGACACATCGTCCTTACTGACGTCTCGCATTTGAGCCATGGCAACACCCACCCGCTGAACCTCTTTCGGGCCCATATGCTTGAGCACTTCGGCTGCATCTGCCTCGCCCAAAGACATCAGCAAAATGGCAGCCTGCTCTACCCGCGGAATTTTCCGCTGAGGCGTTTGAGGCGCATCATTTCCCGGCAGTCTGGATTGATCAGTCATCAACATTCACCCACTGGCGCATCACCTGAGAAACCCTCGCTGGGTCTTCAGCAATCAGGCCTTTAAGAGCATTCAACTGCCTATCATAACCGTCTGTAGCGCCCGGCAAAAGCAAGTCGTCCTGAGAGGACATGGCCTGGCGCAGGGCATCGTTGCCTTCGGCACCATCAAAGCCACCGTAACCATCCGAATCGGATTCGTCACCACGCTCACGCCGCCCACCACCAGACAAGCTTTTCAACGTCGGACGCAGCAATCCAAGCACAAGTACAAGGATAACCAGGCCAGCCAGCACTTGCTTCATTAAATCCCAGAACCAAGGCTGCTCCCAGAACCCCGGAGTTTCAAATTCAAATGTTTCTTCCGGGGCAAACGCAGTATTCATCACGGTAACGCTGTCACCACGGGAGGCTGAGTAACCTACTGCATCCCGCACCAGCATGCTCAAGCGCTGCAATTCCGGCTCGGGCCAGGCTTCATAAGTCACCGCACCGGTATCCGGATTAATCACCTTCATATCGTCTACAGCAAGCGCAACGGTTATCCGCCTCACGCGCCCCAACTCCTGGCGGGTGTAGCTTACCGTGCGATCCATTTCATAGTTGCGAGTGGATTCCTTACGCACATTAACCGGTTGTGCAGGCACTGCTCCCTCAACACCGCCCGTCGTTGCGCTTGCCTGTTCCGGCACGGTGGCATTGGCTGGAGCTGGTTGGATAACGCCCCAGGAATGCCACCATTAAACCCCGCAACACGCTGTTCTGTAAGGTCACGCTCACTGCGCACCGCTTGTTGTTCCGGGTTGAACAATTCCTCAGCCTGCTCCACGGATGAGAAATCCAGATCCGCAGACACCTCTGCCCGGTACCGACCTTCGCCCACAATCGGCGCAACCAGGGAAGCAACACGGCGAGTCATGCGTTCTTCAAGCCGCGAGGTGTACTCGTACTGATCCTGCATACGCTCGCCATCGCCACGGCTTTCTTTACCGGTCAACAGGTTGCCATTCTGATCAACAACCGTGACGTGATCCTTATTCATCATCGGAATGCTGCCAGCCACCAGATTCACAATCGCGGCGATCTGTTCCTGTTCCGGCCGGCGGCCTGCAAATGCTTCGAGAAATACCGAGGCTGTGGGGTCACGGGCATCCCGCACAAAAACGGAACGCTCAGGAATCGCCAGATGTACCCTGGCACCGCGAACACCACGCATGCTGCTTATAGTGCGCGCCAGTTCGCCTTCAAGGCCGCGGCGGTAGCTAACGGTTTCCATGAACTGCGACGTACCCAAGCCACGATCCTGATCAAGCAGCTCGTAACCCATGGTTTTTTGGTCTGTTACGCCCTCGGCAGCCAATTTAAGACGGGCGTTGTAAACCTGATCAGACGGCACCAGCAGGGCACCGGTGCGGGTATCCATCTTGTAATCGATGCCGTTGCTCTCGAGAATCGTGGTTACGTCTTGCGGATTGTATGCCGACAAGTCGCCCACCACCGGCTGGTAATTGGGCTCCTGCGCCCAGAGCACAACCGCAACGCCCAATGCAACGCTGGCTGCAAGGGCCACCATGAGGCCAATCTGACGTAAAAGGTGCAGCCGGTTAAATCCCAGAAACAGGTCGCTATTGCTCTCGGAGCCATTGCCTCCCTGGGCGGCTGGCATGTTTGAGTTAGTTTCTGCGGGAACGCTGGCCATGTCTGTGCTCCGTTATCAGATTGGCATATTCATGATGTCTTCGTAAGCCCTTACCACGCGGTTACGCACCTGGGTTAAAGCTTCGAAGGACACAGTAGATTTCTGGGCAGCAATCATCACGCGGGTAATATCTACATTTGGATCGCCCATATTGTAGGCCGTCTGCAGTTCGCCGGCATTTTTCTGAACCTCATTCACGCTATTGACCGCTTTGCCCAGCATATCCCCGAAGCTTGTTGTCTCTTGGGTCTGGTCAACCTGGCGCGGCCCGTCAATGCGTCCACGCACCGACTGGTCTTGTTCAACCCGTTGGTTCTGATTCATTTGCGAACGCAGTGAACGAATATCGGACAGAACACTGTTGATGTCGGCACGCTGAACCATAACTTTCTCCTGTCACCACCCCGGCTGGGGCAATCATGCTGATCTATCTGTATGGGTTACAACCAAGCAATGGCCAGGCCACAATTATTTTATCTTTATTTTCCATGCAGTTAGAAACAAAAATAGACGATGAACATTCATTGACGACAGAGTTTTGACAGGCTGTAGTTACCCACAATACCTGTGGATAAGATTGTTAACACAGCAGGGACAGCTACCCTACAACACCATGGAATGGGGCCTGCAGGGAACTGGTGTGAAATTGATCAAGATGCATGCCATCTGGATGCACAGCCAAAAAAAAAGCACCCAGAGGGTGCCGTAAGGAAGGGGTATTACAAAAGGTGTTTAGGCCATGGCCAGCTCGGCATCCAGATCAATTCCGGCTTCGCGCATTTGCGCCAGCTTGTATCTGAGCGTTCTAGGGCTTATGCCCAATTGCTCCGCTGCCTTGTTACGGCGCCCGCGCTCACTCTTGAGTGCCTGAATAATAATCCGGAATTCCTGCTGGCGCAGATCATTTTCGAGCGATCCAGCTTCCACCGTTAGCGGGTCTGGGTAGCTTACTTCTGCAACCCCGGAATTAAGGGCCGAAGCAGCTGACTGTTCAGGGTTGTGGGAGTACGTCTCTTTAATCGGCTCCGACGCCGGGGGCAGAACTGCCATCGCGCCAGCAGCCCCATGGCCATCAAAACGGCCTGTGGCGCCAAGAACAAGACACAGATCCTCGGCGTGGATAACATTACCCTGATGCAGCACCAGCGATCTCTGAATGGCGTTATCCAGCTCTCGCACGTTGCCGGGCCAACCGTGCTGCATGAGCGCATTGCGGGCATCGGTAGCAAAACTGACACCTGTCAGTTTCATTTTACGACAGTGCTTTTTCAGCAACGACGTTGCCATCGGCAAGATATCCAGCGGGCGCTCTCGCAGGGGTTGCCAATGCATGGGGAATACGCTCAGCCGGTAGTATAAATCTTCACGGAACCGCCCTTCCCGTACGAAATCAGCCAGATCCCGGTTGGTTGTGGCAATCACACGAACATCCAGCGTGATGGTCTTACGCCCACCTACCCGCTCCACTTCCCGCTCCTGCAGGACACGAAGCAATTTGGATTGCAGTGCCGGATCCATTTCTGACACTTCATCCAACAGAATCGTGCCGCCGTTTGCCTGCTCAAACTTGCCTGGAGCGGATGCAACCGCTCCGGTAAAAGCACCTTTCTCGTGTCCGAACAGAATGGCTTCGAGCATGTTTTCAGGAATAGCCGCGCAGTTAATTGCTACAAACGGCCCATCCGCCCGGGGAGACTGCTGGTGAATATACCTGGCCAATACCTCTTTGCCTGTGCCGCTTTCCCCGGAAATCATCACAGTCGAATCACTGCCAGCCACTTTAGCTGCCAGCTGAAAAATACGCTTACTCGCCGGGTCCTCAGCCACCGGCTCATCGCCGGATTTCTGCCGGCTGCCGCCCACTACTTTGGTAACTGCGTCAACAAGCACTTTGGGCTCGAACGGCTTAACTAAATAATCCACCGCACCGGATTGCATGGCAGACACTGCGTGGCTGATCTGGCCATACGCGGTAATCAGCATCATGGGCAAGCCCGGGTACAACCGTTGCACCTCGCCCAGCAACTCATGGCCGGAAAGCCCGGGCATGTTTACATCGCTGACCACCATATCGACCGGCGCCTCTGCCAGCTGCATCAGCGCTTCATGAGCATTCGCGGCCTCGCGTACGCGGAACTTCGCCAGCTCCAAAGTAGTTATCAGCGCCTCGCGCAGGTCGCGGTCATCTTCAACAATCAGAATCTGGGCCTTGGCCATGGTTGCCTCCGGTCAGCCTATGTTACGCAATAACGGCAGACGCAGAGTTGCGACAGCGCCACCCTGCTCCGGCGATTCGATAAAAAACTGCCCCTGGTGAGCCTTTACAACAGCCTGCACAACCGCCAGGCCAAGCCCCGTGCCGTGGGACTTAGTGGTGTAGAAAGCCTCAGCCAACCGCTTTGCCTCCACTTTGCCAAACCCCGGACCGTTATCCATAACCCGAATCAGCAATTCATCCGACTCTAACGTAGCCTGAACAGCCACGGCAGTCGCACCGGCCTCAAGGCTGTTATTCACCAGATTGGTACAAGCTCCCACCAACGCATCCCGGTTACACATCAACCGACAGTCCGCTGGCACATCATTCTTTAACATCACATCCGAACCGGCTTCAGGCTTGAGCCTTCCAGAGCGGCTTCCAAAGCCGAAACCAACGTTACGGCAGACAACTCCTCCGCCAAGCGGGTTTCGCCCCGTGCAAAAATCAACATATCCCGCACCTGCTGTTCCAAATGCGTAAGACGTGACATCAGTCGAGAGGCGCAGCGCTGGCGCATCTCTTCATCCAGATCGTCCTGGGTTAAATGGCCTCCATAGAGAATCGCCGCGGACAACGGCGTGCGGATCTGGTGCGCGAGAGACGCGACCATTTTACCCATGGCTGAAAGCCTCTGAGCGTGGGCCAGTTGTGATTGCAGGTGACGGGTTTCTGTAAGATCTGTGAGCAGAATCAACTGCCCGGGCTGGTTGTCCATCGTACGAATCTCAATGCTCACCCGGCGCCCATCTTTCAGAGACACTTCATGACCATCATCCTGGCGTGGCGAGAAACAACGACGGATCACATCTACCCAGCGCTCACCATCCAACGGTTCACCCAGCAACGCGATAGCTGCAGGGTTACTCTGAGACACCGAACCTTGGCTATCCAGAACCACCACGCCAGCCGGCAAAGCTTTCAAAAGAGTAGAAAGCCGGTCAGCCAACTGCTCCTTCTCCTCCAGCTCTTGCTGACGTTGCAGCGACTCGTGGCTCAGCTCTCCAGACAACTGATTTACCCGCGACTCCAGCGTGCGATAGGAATCGGTAATCTGTCGCGACATCTGGTTGAACATCTCCAGCGCCGAATCCACCGCCTCATCATCCTGCTGCGGAAACAACGCCCTAACCTTATCGTTAGCATCCGCCGCCGCATTGGCCTGTGCCTCATGCTCCGCCGACTGAATGACAAATTGTGCCTGACTCATAACCTGACTCCCGATTAACCCTTCACACTGGGCCACACCCTTCGGATGATTCGTTTACAAGTCACTAAGCCAGCGCCGTGCCAACTAATATTTATTCATATATTTCAATGACTAAAATAACTTAAAGAAAGGTAAGCGACGGTTTTACGTCGCCCTGAACGCGAAAAACGCCAAAGGCTACAAACCTTTGACGTCTTGCTGGCATTAAAAAAGAACCTGCTCAGGATTGCTCAGGCTCTTCCTCCCGAAGCCCATACTTCCGAACCTTCTCAACAAGCGTAGTCCGCCGAATTCGCAGTTTCTCCGCCGCCCGGGCAACCACCCCGCCAGCCTCATCCAAAGCTTGCTGAATTAGCTGCTTTTCAAGGTTCGACAAATAATCCTTGAGATCAATACCATTCACCGGCAACAAAGCCGGAGCATCCAGCCCCACCAAACCCGGAATACCAGAAGGCATACCCGAATCTTCAACCGGCCGGTTCTCATCAAAATCGTCCACATACCGGAATTTCTTCGGCAACTCCTGCACTCCAATCACCGAGTAAGGGTGCATAATCGAGAGCCGCTCTACCAAGTTCGCCAGCTCGCGCACATTACCTGGCCAGTCGTGCCGGCACAGGCTCATGATCGCCGCCGAATTCATCCGCAAAGAGCCTCGTTTTTCCTTCTCCATACGGGAAATCAGTTCGTTAATCAGTAGCGGAATATCTTCCACCCGATCCCGCAGAGAAGGAACCTCAATGGGAAAGACATTCAGTCGGTAATACAGATCTTCCCGGAACTCACCCGACTCAATCATATCTTCAAGGTGCTTATGAGTCGCTGCGATAACACGGACATTCGCAGAAACTGTCCGATTGCTGCCCACCCGCTCAAACGTTCGCTCCTGCAATACCCGTAAAATTTTCACCTGCATACTGAGAGGCATGTCGCCGATTTCATCCAGAAACAGGGTGCCTCCCTCAGCCAACTCAAAACGCCCAACCCGGGCCGTAATGGCACCGGTAAACGCGCCTTTTTCATGGCCGAAAAGCTCACTTTCTAACAGCTCCGCCGGTATGGCGCCACAGTTCACGGGCACGAACGGCTTGTCCCGCCGCGATGAGTGGTAGTGAAGGTTCCGCGCAACCACTTCTTTACCCGTACCAGAGGGGCCGGTGATCAACACGCTTACATCTTTGTCTGCCACCTGCTCCATCAACTGGCGTACATGCTGAACCTTACGGCTGGTACCAACCAGGCTACGGAACAGCTGCAGACTACGTTGTTGACCCCGCTCTTTAGAGCGGCGGAACTGGTCTACGTATATTTGAGCACGATAAAGCGAATCGACAAATTTGGTGTAATTCAGTGGCCATTCCAAACGAGCAATGATGCGCGCGGCATCCTGCTCCGCCAAGCCTTTGAGCGGGGGGTCGCCCAGCATAAGAAAAGGAACACCCTGAACCGCCTTACACACCGCCTCGATAGTGCTGACGATACCCGCGTCTTCGCCGTTTACGACGACAACAGAAATGTCTGCCAGGCTTTCAATATCACCAGATTCAATGAGTGCCTGGGCTTCCTCACCCG
Organism: Marinobacter sp. AC-23; assembly: GCF_001858325.1. Classification (GTDB taxonomy): domain Bacteria; phylum Pseudomonadota; class Gammaproteobacteria; order Pseudomonadales; family Oleiphilaceae; genus Marinobacter. The sequence continues at coordinate 3,197 of NZ_MBPP01000067.1, read as the reverse complement.
TAATAACCTGTTCTTCGCCAATGAATTCCAGGATCGTCGCCATGTCCCGGCGCTTCGACTCACCCTCACTCAGCACCAGCACCTTGTTATTTTTAGACATTCACAAGAATCTCTTTGGGATTTGGGCGGTATTTAAGACTGTAAAGCCGAAGGAGTCAATTTTATGACGCTACTTAGGGCGGGGAGTGGAAATATTTTGGTATGCCTTTGCCGCACTATGGTTACGATTTACCCCTTTCAACGCCAGCTCCGCTTCCGCTTTAGCCCGGGTAGCTGACTCGCCAGCCGCGTCCGTAAACTGACGCAATTCTTCGAGCCGCGTTCGCACCAGCTCCGCGTCGAGCTGCCCAGCCTCTAGCGCTAGCATTAAAGGCTCTAATGCAGGTTTTATCTTTTCGTTGAGACTCACCAGTGCGTCCCAGTTTTGCTCCGCCAAAGCGCGACCAAGATCCGCGAGAAGCTGATCGACACCATCCAGATGGACTTGAAGCTCAGGGGGGAGACTGTTTTGCCGGTCAGCCATCACGTTTTCTCCTTGCAAAAAGGGATAAGGACGTACGACCTAAACAGGTCACCAGCGAACGCCAGCGACCTGTCGTTAGTGCGCAGGAATCAGCGGCGAGCAGCCCGCCTCGCAGAGGAAGCTGAAAATTCGTTGCCCCGGAATCCTGGATCAAAATCGTAGGCTGGGTAGTTATTATCCAAGCCATCAATGTAGTAACGCTTCGCCTTGAGGTCGTAAGTCATCTCCATGGTAGTCCAGAACACAGGCTCTTGGTAATAGCTAATGTTATGGGCCTCAGAAACCCGCCATAGGTTACCGGCGTTGTCATACTCTTCTGACATCAGGATCTGCCAGCTGTCTTCATCCACATAGAATACACGGCGGTCGTAGATATGCTTGATACCTGTGCGGCGGGTTGCCTCAACCACCCACACCCGGTGTAGCTCATAGCGTGTCAGCTCCTGATTAATGTGTCCGGCACGGATAACATCACCCGGTTGAACCGACGGCTCGTGCAGCTTATAAGCATTATAAGGAACAAACAGCTCACGCTTACCCTTCAGTTCCCAGTCGTACTGGTTCGGAGCGCCGTTATACATATCCTTCTGATCTACCGAGCGCAGGGAGGAGGAGTTTGGCAGGTCCGTCTCATAGGCAAGGTTCGGCGATCGCCTCAAGCGCCGAGAACCCGAATCATAGCGCCATGCCAGGCGAGGCGAGCGCACCTGGTCAAGGGTTTCATGCACAAGCGTTATGGTGCCAGCCAGAGTAGAAGGTGAGATCGTATCGGTTTTCAGGTAGAAAATTTTGTTGTCGATATCAGCAAGCTCTGTGTCTTTCTTGCTGTATGCAAAGTAATAATCGTACTGGTTGACCACCGGGTTGAAGGAGCCATCCACCTGCGGGGTGGCTGATGCGCTGCGGAACGACACCTCTTCACCGCGATAACGCAGAATGTGGTTCCACATAACCTCAAGGCCGCTTTTGGGGATGGGGAACGGGCTGGTCATAATGGTATTACGTACGCCGTTGCCGTTCTCCAGAACTTCTGCGCTCAGGGCATTTTCATAGTATTTATCATACACATGTTCGGGAAACGCAGCGGTTCGGCGAGTCTGGTAAACCGGCATAAAAAAATTCGGGCCGTACTGGCTCAACATCTGGATCGAGCCCGCTGAGAGCTTATCTTCATACAGGTGCATATTGTTTGCGGTGATCACAAACATAGCTTCGTCTTCAGGAAACGGATCTTTTTCAATCTGGCCCTTGCGCCAGTTGGCTGGCCCTTCAAGCAACCCTCCGGTCCACTTCGGAATACTGCCAGAAGCATTGGCTCCGCGCTCGGCACCCACCGGCGTCAGATCTTTCTTTAACCGTTCAGCTTCCGCTATCGATACGCCTGACAGCACCTGCCCGGAAGCCCCGAACAAAAGTACTGCTACACATGCGACAAATTGGCTCCGCATTCCCTACTCCTCCAGACAATCTATAAACCCATAAGCGTGGCTGATTCTCGCTAATTTCAAACGCCCGTTTCAAGTGATTGTTTGTGTTTTATTGTCACGCGAGTACAAGACAGAAGGAGTAAAGAAATCTGCGCGCAAAAATGATAAGATGGTGGATTAATTCAGGCGGGCACTCACTGATTTCGCAAAAGTGGTTTTTGTCTAGATGCTGCTTGTTGCACCAGAGCGCTCAGCGGGTATAAAAGGTTAATGAAATGTCACCATCGTTTTTCGAAATTGTACAATTGAGCAACGGCGATTATGCCTTGCGACGCATTGACGACGACAGTGCGCCACTGGTCAAGATTTCGTTTTCTACTGAGGCTCGCGAAATGATGGATGACCGGGAGTTGTCAGTGGCAAAGGCAATGATTGCCGCCGGAATAGAAGCAGCCGGAAGTGTCACACACGATATTGACTGGGACGATGACGAGCTGGACGTTCCAGACGCACAGCCCGCTTACACGCTTCACTAAAATGGCGCTCAGCGCTGCCTAAGCACTACGCCGTGGCTATTACCCTCAGCCGCCGCTTTTTGTAGCGAATCAAGGGCCGTCCTGCCCAGTTTACCCGTCCACATAACCACTGCGTGACAGGTGCCTGCGCTCAAGGCGATCTCTGCAAGCTGACGGGCCGGGTATTCTGCAGTAGAACGCAAAACCAAAAGCTCTCCGGTAACAATGCCGTGCATTTTCTGCCATTTGCTAACCAACGTTTGGGGCGGATCTATCCACGCCAGCCAACGCTTTTCCTGATTGAGCTGAGTTAACATAGGCAACAGCAACTGAAAGTTTTCTACCTGACCTTCCGGCAGGATGATTTCAGTAACATTACCCATCGGAGTGGGGCTTACAACGTTCGGCTTATTCTTGGCTCGAATAACGGTGCGCTGCTTCCGGGCTGTGTACTCTGGCACTGGGCAAGCCAAATTACTTTGTTGCCACGCCATGTTTTGATTGAAGCTAAGTTGTTCCATAAATCACCCGTTTTTCAATGCGTCTGTGGTTATACCAGCCCGATCAGTGCAGATCGGAACGTCGGATAACACCCACACCCAGTCCTTCAATGAATAATTCTTGCTCTTTCAAGTCGACCTCGATCGGCGCGAACTCTTCATTTTCGGCGATCAGATAAACCTTTGAGCCTTCCTTTTTGAAACGCTTCACTGTGACTCATCCCACCACCCT
>NZ_MBPP01000066.1 GCF_001858325.1 Marinobacter sp. AC-23 | reverse complement strand
GACGACCAATCAGTCGCTTGATAGCTATATAGTGTTCTCTGGGTTGGTAACCGCTTGGCGCTTCGCAGATTGCCCAACCAGTATTTCACCATCATCGGTATAAGCGATGATGGACGGTGTAGTGCGATCACCCTCAGCGTTTTCAATAACCCGGACTTTATCGCCATCCATGATGGCAACACACGAGTTGGTCGTTCCAAGGTCGATACCGATAATCTTGCTCATTGATTCACTCCAGTTCTTCTGAATGCTGCTCTGAATAGTTGCCCGGACATATCGAATCCGGATGCTTCTGTTTAATGGCTATATTGGCGCTTTCGCGGACTTTTCAAGCCTGCTCATCAATTTTTGGTGCACCCTGAGCCTTTGCGACCATCACCATTGCCGGCCGCACCACTCGCCCATTCAACAAGTAGCCTTTCTGTACAACGGCCACCACGCTGTTGGGCTCCGCATCCGGCGCTGGCACCATGGACATGGCCTCGTGCTGCTGCGGATCAAACGGTTCGCCCACCGGGTTCAGTGGCTCAACGTTGAACTTTTTAAGGCTCGACACAAACAGACTGAGCGTCATTTCTACACCCTGGCGAATGGAAGCGACCAACTCGCCAGCGTCTTCGTGGCCTTCGGTGCTTTCAACTGCCTTTTCGAGACTGTCTGCTACGGGGAGCAGCTCTTTAACAAACTTTTCCAGCGCAAACTTATGCGCCTTCTCAACATCCATCTCTGCCCGGCGACGCACATTTTGCATCTCTGCCTGCAAACGCAACATTTGCTCCTGAGAATCCTGCAGTTGCGCGCTCAGCGCATCCAGCTCGGAAACCTCATTTTGCTCAGCCTCTGGCTCTCCCGTCTGTGCTTCTTCCACAGTCGCCTCAGCGGCCTCTTTCAACTCATCTACCTGCTCATTGCGGTTTTCATCGGTGTTCATGACTACTCCTGCCAGATCTTCGGCGGCCGGCTAAAACGCGACCGATTGAACATAGGCTCCGGCTATACAGAGCCGAAAGAACGTTATTGCGAACGGATATGGGGTTGGTGCGCAGGGTTTCAACCACCAAAGCCCGCATTCCTGAAGAAAATCCTGCCTATATGTTTGCAAACCCCAAAAACCCTGTATATATTCACAGTCACTGTATGAACGAACAGTATATTTTAAGGGCGGAGGTTATCTGCATGCTCACACAGCTCACGGTTTCCAACTACGCGATTGCCGAAAGGGTCGAACTGCACTTCGATATGGGCATGACTGCTCTGACGGGCGAAACTGGCGCGGGCAAATCCATTGTGCTGGATGCGCTGGGCCTAGCCATGGGCGGTCGTGCTGATGCGGGTGCCGTTCGCCACGGTGCAAAGCGCGCAGACATCACCGCTACATTTGATGTGTCTGGTATCCCGGAAGCACTGCAATGGCTCGAAAGCCACGAGCTGGATGACGACAGCGACTGCATCCTGCGCCGAGTGATCAGCAAAGACGGGCGCTCACGGGCATACATTAACGGCCAGCCCTGCCCCCTGGCTCACCTGAAAGACCTGGGTGGGTTACTGATGGATATTCACAGCCAACACCAGCACCAATCGCTCCTGCGCAAAGAAACCCACCGCAAACTGGTCGATGAGTTTGCCGGCGCCGAAGAGCTCGCCGGTGAGACCCGTGAAGCCTGGAAGTCGTGGAACCAAATCCGCACAAAGCTGATTGAACACCAGCAAAATGCTGAAGAGTCAGAAGCCAAGTTACAGCTGTTGCGCTATCAGGTGGAAGAGCTTGACCGCCTGGCAATCGAAGTCGGCGAACAGGAACAGCTAGAGCAGGAACAAGCGCAACTGAGCCAGGCCGATGCGATTCTCCACAGCAGCCACCAGGCAGCGCTGCTGTGCACCGAAGACGAAACCAGTGCGGCAGGTCTGGTGCGGCAAGCACTGCAGCAGTTGGAGCAACTTCCGGTTGAGGTGCCCGCACTGGCCGATACCATCCAGATGCTGAGCGAAGCCCAGATCCAGATCAGTGAAGCGGGCGATAATCTTCGCCATTTTGTGGACGACTATGCAGCAGACCCAGCGCGCCTGGCCGAAGTCGAAGAAAGGCTCAGCGCGATTTACCAGATGGCACGAAAGCACCGCATCAGCCTGAAGATCTACCAGAATTTCATGAACGGCAAAGTGCAGAACTGGCAGAGCTGGATGGTGGTGAGGGCAGCCTGGAGAAGCTGGAAGAGAAACTGGAAAGCCAGCGCAAAGGTTTTGATGAGTTGGCTGGCAAGCTTTCCAAAGTGCGGGCCAAGGCAGCGGCGGATTTGGATCAGCGCATTGCCGGTGAGCTGGCCCAACTGAGCATGCCGGCGGTTCAGTTTGTTACCCACCTGAACCGCAATAACCAAGACGAGCCGGCACCTCACGGACTGGAAGAAATCGAGTTTTTGGTGAGCGCTAACCCCGGGCAACCGGCAAGACCTCTTGCCAAAGTCGCTTCCGGCGGCGAACTGTCACGAATCAGTTTGGCGATTCAAGTCGTCGTTGCTCAAACATCCACCACGCCGACTCTGATCTTTGACGAAGTTGACGTGGGCATTGGCGGCGGCACCGCGAGGTAGTTGGCAAGCTGCTGCGCTCACTTGGCGCCAATGGTCAGGTAATTTGCGTCACTCACCTGCCGCAAGTTGCGGCCCAATGCCATCAGCACCTGTTTGTTAGCAAGTTCACCCAGCAAGATGCGACTTTCTCGAAAATCGAATCTTTGGATGACCAGGGAAGAATTAGCGAAGTTGCAAGAATGTTGGGCGGGGTGGATATGACCGAGCACACTATTGCCCACGCTACAGAAATGTTTTCCAAAGGACAGGCAACCCACCATTGATCTGGTGGCGATAACCACTTCCCCCCTCTCGACCCTGAGAGCTGTTGGGGCAGGCTTAGCGGCCTGCCCCCTTTTTATTCCACCACTACCTTTTCCTTCACCGCCAACTCCGTCAGAGAGCTTACGATTTGATAGGCTTTACGTAGAGAATCAAGCTGTGCTCGACAATTTCATAGCCGTGCTCTTTTGCGATTTTCTGCTGGCGCTCTTCAATGATCTCATCAACAAATTCAATCACCTGACCTGTCTGGGTGCAAACCATGTGATCGTGGTGGTCTTCGCCTGCCATTTCGAATACGGCATGCCCACCTTCAAAATTGTGACGCAACACCAGGCCCGCGGTCTCAAACTGCGTAAGCACTCGGTATACGGTGGCCAGCCCCACGTCATCGCCTTGATCCAGAAGCCGCTTGTAAACGTCCTCGGCGCTGAGATGGTGATCCTTGGCGTTTTCCAAGATGTTGAAGATTTTCACTCTTGGCAGAGTGACTTTGAGACCGACTTTTCGTAATTCGGCGTTTTCAGATGACATGTTACTATTCACTCTTTGGTGTGCCTCACGGCTTCCGGTATGATGAAGCCGCCTTTTAACGGTTAACCCGTGCCACACCTGCCCTTGGCAGGCGATTTCAAGATAGAGGATTTCCTCCGGCGATGCAAAAGCTCACAGCTCTCATTCTCACTCTGGTTCTATCCGGTTGTGCCTTTCCGGGCGTTTACAAGATCAACGTCCAGCAAGGCAATATTGTTACCGATGAAGAGCTGACCAAACTCAACGAAGGCATGCCTCGCAGCCAGGTTCAGGCTCTACTCGGCAGCCCTCTAATGCTGAACCCGATTGACGAGTCTCGCGAATACTACGTTTACACGTTCCAACGCCGAGGTGGCGATATCGAAGAGCAACGCATCATCGTGCACTACAACAACGACCGTTACTCCCATTACGAAGCGCAGCTTCTGGAAGAAACGCCAGCCTATTGATTCGGCTACGATTTCTTTTTGGCCCGATTCAGGCGCGCCTGCTTCGGGTCAATCTGGAGCGGGCGATACAACTCAACCCGGTCGCCATCACGCAGCTCGTGATCTGCTGGTTTTTTAATAACCTTGCCGAATATCCCCATGTCGATTGATTCTGCATCGATTTCAGGGAACATCGCGGTAATACCTGATAAATTAACCGCTTCTATGGCCGTTGTGCCTTCCGCTACCTGCACAGGGACAATTTCCTGCTTGTCGGGCCGGGCATAAGCCACCTCAATCTTCAGCATTGGACACTCCCCGAGTAGATATCGTCTGCACGACGACAAAATGCATCCACCATGGTTGTGGCCGCTTGGTTGAAAACAGGCCCAAACGTCATTCGTGATAGCGTGCCTGAGAACTCAAACTCAAGTGTCAGAATAACCTTACAGGCATTATCATCCAGCGCCT
>NZ_MBPP01000065.1 GCF_001858325.1 Marinobacter sp. AC-23 | reverse complement strand
TGTTCCACCCGGAAGATCACATGAGTTTTGGCCCCAACCGAAACCCGGAAATATCCTGGAATGATGCACCCGAAGGCACGAAAAGCTTTGTGGTGATGATGTTTGATCCAGATGTGCCCAGCATTGCGGATGATGCAAACCAGGAAGGCAAAACAATTTCAAAGGATATTCCACGGGTGGATTTTTTCCACTGGCTGCTGGTAGACATTCCTGCTCGTGTCAGCCTTATTCCCGAAGGCGAAGACAGCGATGGTGTGACGCCTAAGGGTAAAGACGGCGGCCCAGGCCCAGTCGGCTTGCGTGGGGTGAACAACTTTACCCAGTTTTTGGCCGGCAACCCGGATATGGCAGGCACCTACAGCGGCTACGACGGCCCCTGCCCGCCCTGGAACGATGAGCTGCTGCACCACTATCATTACGAAGTGCATGCCCTGGATGTAGAGTCTCTGGGGCTTTCGGGGGAATTTGATGGCGAGGCGGTGCGTAACGCCATGGAAGGCCACGTTCTGGCCAGTGCCAGGGTTACCGGAACCTACACGCTGAACCCGGATCTGCGCTAAGGCCAATAGTGACTGGGCAGGTTATAAGTCTGCCCAGTTTAGGGCTCTGAAGTCGAAGCTGTTTTCCAGTGTTGGTTTGATAATCCGGAAATACGGCGATGCATCAAAATCTCTGGGCGTGAATAAGGATGTTTGCCGAATTCGATAGTGCTCCCGAATGCAGTCTGTGCAGTTTGGATCGTCTGAAGGAATAGTGTCGATGGTTGGAAGTATGGGGTAGTGCAGGTGCTGGAAGCCCTCAGCAATAAATGTGGAGCAGATGGTTCGTGTTGGGTCACCACTTCCGAACGCCAGCAACTTGTGCCTGTGCCGCGAAGGAACCGGGGGCGTTTGAATAAGGTAGCGGGCCAGATCAAACACGTTCTTCAGATCGTACTGGTTGCCCAGCCGGCTTAGAGCGTAATCGGTGAGCACACGAATGTTATCGTCATCAAGCCCTACAGGGCGGCATATGCGGGTATGGCTGTTGCGATAGAAAGACAGCGGTAAAGTGCGAATGCCCAGCTCCAGATCTGCCTCAATCAGTGTGTGAGGCTCGCCGTCCTCGGTGATCCCCAGCCCGGCATCGGGTCCCAGATAGAGCGTCGCATGAGACCAGGCCGATTGGGTCAGGTACTTTATTGCCATGCTGATGCGCGTTTCACCGTCAATCAGCAACACATCTCCGGGCCGGAGCGTATTTTCCAGAGTCTCATAGGTGGAGGTACGCACTGAGTGATGTGACACCTGCTTGGAAAGATAAGCAGCGAGGTGCTTTGCCAGCCAGTTCAGGAACATTCTTCGCTCCGGTGAAGGATGTTAACGGTTAACTATAGACACTAGTATGGCAGCTGTAAGCGTCAAGAATATGCGCCATATCGTCGCCCAAAGCTTCCAGGTCCCCGGAAGAGAGGTTGCGCTCTGCAATGGAGCGCAAGCCCATGATCTGACTTTGCATCAGCCGGGCCAAGCGGGTGCAATCTGTTGAATCTTTTAGTTCGCCCCGTTGTTTGGCCTTTTCTAGCAATTCCGAGAAAGATTGCTCGATGGCTCCGAGGATTTCCTGCGCTTGGTGTGAGTGCCCAGCGTGCGTATTGCTTGCCTCTAGTAGGGTTTTAACGATGAGACAGGCCCGGGAGGGAGCCTCGTTTTTATCGGTGCAGCTGGTCGCGATTTTTCGGAGGTAGCATTTGAGCCCGTCCAGAATGGAGTCGTAGCCTGCCATATGCTTGGCAAGCTCTGCACCTGCAGCTTCTGCATAACGAGCCAGCGCTTCAGAATAGAGCCCATCTTTGCTTCCAAACGTTGCGTAGATACTGCCTGGGCGCATATCCAGAACCTGCTCAATCTGCTTCATTGAACTCCCGTGATAACCCTTTTTCCAGAACAGCCCCATGGCTTGGCTAAGGGCCGCTTCTCGATCAAAACTGGGACTTCTTGCCATGGAAATCACCGTAAATTACGATTTTGAGTGTGCATTCAATTATAGCTTGAAGGATCGCTCATTAATAGTTACGGTGTTGGGGGTGATTTTGGGGTTGTCACAGCAAGTGATGAGCAACTATATCAACCATATTGCCGAAAACCCTTCCCGCTCCCAACGTGACCGGTAGAATACCCTGATGAACCGTTCACAATGGGCCTTCCGTCTCACTATCCTGATCACTATCGCACTCGTGATGGGGGCTATTTGGCTGATCCTTCGTAAACTGGGTATGCCGGTAAGTCTGGCACCAGCAGCGCTGTCTGAGTGGCTTAACGATCAGGCATGTTCGGACCACTGTTGCTAATGCTGTTGATGATCCTCGCGGTAGTTGTCGGGCCCATCCCGACACTGCCCATCAGCGCCGCAGCAGGCTTGGTGTATGGCATGTATACCGGAACGGCCATTGCGGTGGTTGGCGCGCTCGCGGGGTCGCTCATTGCGTTTTACCTGGCGCGGATTCTCGGGCGTGATGCCGTTCAGAAAAAGCTGGAACACAATCCGATGTTCTCGGCGCGGGGGTCGCAGCGCTTCCTGTTTGTTGCGGTACTGCTGACACGGCTGATCCCTCTGTTTTCCTTCGCACTGGTCAGTTATGCCGCCGGGGTTACGGCAATACACCTCTGGCGATACGCGCTTGCGACCACTGTGGGTATGCTGCCAATGACCTTTGTTTTTGCGGGGCTTGGCCAGAGCTTTGAGTTCAATCCAGTGCTGACGGTGATAGCCGCCGTTATTGTCCTGGTGCTTATGAGCACCCTGCCGATTTATCTTGGCCGGCACACGAACTCCAGGCTGGCCCGTTGGCTGCATCTGGATGGTGATGTTTGAGCCTATGTCCGTTCTGTGTAACAGAAAGCGAAGTCTGTTGTCTGTAACCACACTCTTCACTAAAAACCCGATGCAACTGGGAGCGATTATGCTTGGTTACCGACGTTTGTCATTTGTTCTGGCCTTTCTTGTTATGCCTGCCCTGGCGTGGGCCGATATTAATTCCGGGTTTTATGCGGGTTATCAGCGCCTTCTTACCGATTATCTGGACGAACAGACCTTACCCGGTGACGGACTGGTTTCCGCCTTCGATTACCGGTCTGCCCTGGCCGATAATGACCTGCAACAAACGTTGGCGGACCAACGCGCCAAACTGATGGGATTCAAGCCCGAGACCCTGGAGGGGCGAGAGGAATCCGTTGCCTTTTGGATTAACGCCTACAACTTTTTCATGGTTGCCCAGATACTCACTGAGCGACCAGATGGTGAACTGGTTTCGTCCGTCTGGGATTATGGTGGCCGGGTGAATCCGTTTGTTGACAGTGTGTTTGAACAAAAGAGCTTTGCTATCGGAGGGCGAGCGTACAGTCTTAATGAGATTGAAAAGGAAATCCTGCTGGGCGACGATTATGCCGACAAGGGCTGGAAAGATGCCCGCGTTCATTTTGCAGTGAACTGTGCTTCGGTTGGCTGCCCGCCACTTCGGGACACCCTTTATACTGCAGATAATCTGGAAGACATGCTCGCAGAAAATACCCGTCGGGCGTTCAGCACAGAGCATCACCTCCGTGTAAACGGTGAGGCGCTCTATGTCACCGAACTATTTAAATGGTACGAAGAGGACTTCACCGAGGTTTCCGGTTCTGAGAAGGCTTTCATTGAAGAATGGGCTGATCCGGTAGTGGCAGATCGAGTGGCAGACACAGAAACCATAAAATTCATCGACTATGACTGGACTTTGAACAGCCCGGCTAATTTTCCCGAGTTGCGTTAATTCCGCTCTCGGCCAGTCCGCGCATACGAGGTATCGATAACTGGCTGGCCCGTTGTGTTATAGATTTCCGGGAAGAAGCACGAAAAATCAGGGGTTTTCATATAACCAAATGCCATATATGCAGGGCTGTTAATTACTGGAAATAGAATTTATAATGATCGCTCAAAAACTGATAGTAATAGAGGAGAAGCGCCATGAGCCGTCTATTGGCCATTGTTCTACTGGTTGCCAGCTCGTTTGCGTGGGCGGATGGTGATAAAACACCGCCTTTGGTTGATGCCAGCTGGCTTGAAGCGCACCTCGAGCGAGATAACCTAGTGGTGTTGGATGTTCGCTCCGGTATCGACAACGGTGGCGATCGCAGCAGTTTTCAGAACGCCCATATCCCCGGGGCTGTTTACAGCAGCTACACCGGTGATGGCTGGCGCGAAAGTCGGGACGGCGTCAGGGGCCTGTTGCCGCCTGTCGCAAGCATGGAGCGCCTGATTGGTAGCCTGGGAATCAGCAACGACGATACCGTGGTGGTTGTACCTGCCGGCACGGGCGCAACCGATTTCGGAAGTGCCGCCCGTGTGTACTGGACCTTCAGAGTGCTGGGCCACAACGAGGTGACCATTCTCAACGGTGGATTTGCTGGCTGGAAGGCTGCTGGTTACCAGGTGGACAGCGGTGAGGGGAATCAGCGGGATGTAGTGCAGTTTGAAGGTACCCTGCAGCCGGAATTGCTTGCAACTCTGGAGGAGGTTCAGGAAGCCAGAGATAGCCAGGCACAACTGGTGGATGCGCGCCCGAGCGACTATTTCAGAGGCGAAAACCAATCTCCGGACGCCAAAGCCCCTGGCACAATTCCCGGTTCCCGCAGTTTGCCCCACGCAGGCTTTCTTGGTGAACAAAACGCAGTCTGGTACCTGAACGAAGAAAGTATTACCGCGCAGGTGAATCAGGCCGAGCTGAATCCTGGAACCCGCACCATCGCTTTTTGCAATACCGGCCACTGGGCGGCCACAGACTGGTTCGTGTTGAGTGAGTTGGCAGGGTTCAAGGAAGTGGCGCTCTACGATGGCTCCATGGCGGAGTGGTCTCAGGACAGCAGTCGCCCGATGCAGGTAGCGAAGAAAGGGCTTGGCAAGCTTCTCGACCTGTTTAACTAACCTGCTTAACCGAGTGGACTCGTAATGACAGATTCTGCAATTCTCCCGCCCGGGCTTCAGCAGCCCGGCTGCAGATGGATCGATTTATTGTAGCAACCGCGCTGGCAGGCTTTGCCTTGCTGGGTGGGCTGATCTGGCTGGAAACAGCGCCCTTCATGGTGGCGCTGTTTGTAATTGGTACTGTGTTGGGCATGGCCCTGTATCACGGGGCCTTCGGCTTTACCGCAGGTTGGCGCAATCTGGTGGTTAAAAAGCGGGGCGCCGGTATGCGTGCCCAACTGATGCTGTTTGGTCTCTCTTCCGTGATTATGGTGCCCATGCTCTACAGCGGGCAGGCCGGGCTTGTGGGTGCTGTTGCACCGGTGGGCACGTCTCTTGTTGTAGGCTCCTTCATTTTCGGGCTTGGCATGCAGCTTGGCGGGGGGTGTGGCTCTGGCACCTTGTTTACCGTAGGCGCCGGCAACATCCGCATGGTGGTTACGCTGGTGTTTTTTATAGCTGGCACTGTGCTTGGCTCTATCCATCTGCCTGGTGGCTTGATCAGCCAGGCTTTGACCCGGTGCCACTGGTCAATACTTTTGGGGTCAGTGGTGCAATTGTTGTTCAGCTTGTGGGGCTAGGCCTGATTGCCCGCTGGGTTAACCGGGTTGAACGCAAGGCTCACGGTAATCTTGAGCGGGATGAACTGCTCTGGAAAGGCCAAGGGCATGGCGTATTCAGAACCCTGCTTAGTGGCCGCTGGCCGTTTACCTGGGCGATTCTGATCCTCGCTGCGGGTAATGCGCTGACCCTGGCGATCAGCGGCGCCCCCTGGAGCATTACCTTTGCCTTTAACGTGTGGGGCGCCAAAGCCCTGGAAGTGGTGGGTGTGAATATGTCCCAGTTCGAGTTCTGGACCTGGGAATACCCTGCTATGGCCTTGAAGGATTCGGTGCTCACCAACGCTCCCTCGGTAATGAACTTCGGGCTGTTGCTCGGCGCCATGCTGGCGGCGGGCCTGGCCAACCGTTTTAATGAGGCGAGCCGTAACCGGCCGGAAGGTCGCCAATTCCTGGCCTCCGTGGTAGGTGGTTTGCTGCTGGGTTACGGTGCCCGTTTGGGCTTTGGCTGCAACATCGGGGCGCTGTTTTCAGGAATTGCCTCAGCCAGCCTGCACGCCTGGATCTGGTTTGCCTGCGCCTTCGCCGGGTCTTTGCTAGGTATTCGTTTGCGGCCCTGGTTCCGGCTGCCCAACTGATGCGGGAGAAGAACATGGAACGAGCTTATAGCCCCGCCCGCATTCTGGTAATGCTTGGGGTCATTCTGGTACTGATTATGGCAGACCACCTGAGCAGCCCTACCTTTGCGTTCAATTCCGGGCAGGGCAACGTGCAAACAGCGTTGAGCCAGCGGGATGAAACAGCCTGCGCGCCTTGTGGAGCACCCTGCCCGTCGACACGAGACTGACCCATTACATAAGCTAGCCGGTACTCTTTCATACAGGGTTGGTGGCCAGGATCTTCTTCAGAAAATCCTTTGTTCGGGGGTCCTTCGGGTTATGGAAAATCTCGCTGGGTGGGCCCTGTTCCACAATGTGGCCGCCGTCGATAAAGATCACGCGGTCGGCCACGTCCCGTGCAAAAGACATTTCGTGGGTGACCACCATCATGGTCTGGCGCTCTGACGCCAGCTGTTTCATCAGTCCCAACACCTCCTCCACCCACTCGGGATCCAGTGACGACGTGGGTTCATCAAACAGGATAACCTCGGCACCGGCGGCCATGGCGCGGCCAATGCCAACCCGTTGCTGCTGGCCACCAGACATGGAGGCGGGGTAGGCATCTGCCTTTTCGGCCAGGCCGATCTGCTCAAGAATTTCGCGGGCCCTTCGGTAAGCCTTTTCCTTGGGCCATTTATCCACCACCAGCAGACGCTCGGCAATGTTCTGCAGCGCCGTCTTGTTGGCAAACAACGCGTAGTTCTGGAACACAAAAGCGGTTTGTCGTCGCATGGCGAGAATGTCCCCCCGGCTGGCCCGGTTTACATCCACCGTGAGATTGCCCACAGTCATGGTTCCTGACGTGGGCTGTTCCAGGAAATTGATGCAGCGCAACAGGGTGGATTTGCCGGTTCCCGAAGGGCCGATGATCACCACAATTTCGCCCTTCTCAATGGTCAGGTCGATTCCGTCGAGAACAACGGTCTTGCCGAAATGTTTGCTCAGTGATTCCAGTTTGATCATCGGTTATAGGCCTTGTTCAGGCGGGTTTCCAGATAGTTCTGAAGCTTGGAAAGCAGTTCAACCACGATCCAGTACATGATGGCGGCAACAATGAACGCCTCGAAGTACAGGAAGCTGCCGGCCGCCTCTTTTTGGGTGGCGCCCATCAGTTCAGTGACGCCCAAGGTGAAGGCGAGAGAGGTCGCCTTGATCATGTCGATGAAGTAGTTCATCAGAGTAGGTAATGCCACTCGGGTAGCCTGGGGCAGGACAATCCGCCGCATCAACTGGCCATTGGTCATGCCGATTGATAGAGCGGCTTCGGTCTGGCTGCGGTCGACACCTACGATGGCGGCGCGGATAGATTCGGCCATGTAAGCGGAAAAATGCATGGTCAGGCCCATGACTGTCGCGGTGACGCCATCTATTACCGTTAGTGCACTGAACAGCTGGGGCAGCCCATAATAGAACAGGAACAATTGCACCAGCAGTGGTGTGCCCCTGAAGAAGGAAATGAACACGATAGTCAGCTGGTTGAGCACCGGAATGCGCAGCACCCGGACAACGGCAAACAGGCAGGCAAGAAACAGCGCAAGCACCATTCCGATGCCCGCCAGTTGCAGGGTGAGGGGCAGGTACCTGAGCAGAACAGGTACCAGACCAAGCATATACTCGACGTTCAACACGTCCATAGGGAATCAGGCCTCGGTGTGCCCCTTAAGGCTGGGTGATATCCGTGCCGAACCACTTCTCGGAAATGGACGCCAGGGTGCCGTTATCACGCAGGGTCTCCAGGGCCTTGTTAACTTCATCTCGTAGAGCTCGTCCGGCTTCGGTGTCGTGAAACGGGTAGGCATTGGTGATCTGTGAGAAGGTGGGGCCTGCCAGTTCAAGAGGCAAGGGCTTCTCTTTGATAATCTGGCTGGCACTGACCCGGTCCATCACGAACGCATCCACGCGGCCCAGGGCGGTGTCTCGCTCCAGATTACTCTCATAGGTTTTAATCGTGATCTGGTCCGCATAGGGAAGCTCCTCCAGGAGGGCCTCGAAATTAGAGCCCAGGTTCACAGCAACGGTTTTCCCCTTCAGGTCTTCCACACCCCTAACCTCGGTATTGCCTTCTTTGGTGACAACCTGCGCACCGTCATAAACGTAAGGGTCGCTGAAAATATACGCCTTCTTCCGCTCGTCGGTAATGGTGATCTGGTTGGCAACTGTGTCGATGCGCCCGGATTGCAGCATGCCAAACAGGCCGGAGAAGTTGGCGGTTTCGTATTGGATATCACGCCCCATCTCCTTGCCCAGCGCGTTCATGACATCGACTTCAAAACCCTTGAGCTCATCCTGCTCCACAAAGGTAAATGGGAAATACTGGCCGGACATCCCGACCCTCAACGGTTTATCCTGTGCAAGCAACGGTGCGCTTGCGAACAAGGAAATTGCCAACAATGTATTGATCAATAGTGTTTTCATAAAGCCTCCTTCCGGCGTGCATCGTACCTGAAGCATAGTCGGGGGTGAAAATTGGGCAATTACGCCCTTCATTTGTTCTCAACAAGTGATTCAACATTGGCGATGATTGCAGGGGCATCCTTAAGCCGTGCGAGCCAGCTTAGAGGAATGCCGTGCTCACCGCCGACACCGTAAAGTGCTGCCAGGGCCGGCCCAATGATCCAGGCCCGTCCACAGGAGTCGCCCCCGCATTGAATATTGGCGCGAATGGCTTCTGTATAGTTGCGAGCATGGCTCAGAATATGAAAGATCACCGGCATCGCCTCATACAGATAACAGGTGCGGCCATAGGCGTCGCCCGCGCCGGGAGCGTCCAGAACAGAGCCGGTCCGGGCTTTGTTGAGGCTATCCGAGGCCGGTGCTTCAGCAGTACCCGCGTCCAGAGCCACTGACATGGGGTTGCCCCGAAAAAGATGATCCAGAAGTCGCGCAGCGCATTTTGCCCAAGCCACGGCTTCGTCATTGTGATTGGTCACCCGCACTGCAGCTTCTACGACCGTCAGCAGGTTGTCTCTGCCGTAATAACTTGCCACCAGTGGTGGCAGCTTTGAGATTGCCGGCAGTTGCATATCGTCGGCGCCACTTTCCGGCAGCAGGTGATGGTCTATGGTCTCGGCCAGGTGAACACCGGCTTCCTGTATCTCCGGTTCCTGATAGGTAAGGCTTATGGCCTTGCGGACAGGGCCTGCCAGTTGCTCGCCGCTCAGGTGAAGGGTGTAGGGTAAAACCTTTTGAACCAACATCCGCTTTTGTTTGTCCGTCAGTTTGACTGCGGTGGCTGACAGGGCCTGTTCAATAGCTTTTTGTTCGATGGAGCTCAGGTTGTTCAGTGTGCCCCGGGTGGGGTTGTCGATATAACCCTGCCAGCGGCCACCGGGCCCGAAGAACGCCCGAAAACGCCGCTGGTAATCGCGGATATCCAGGGTGCCATTATGAGCCAGCAGGCTGTCGGTCAGCACCCCTGTGGCTGCACCATAGTGGCTGATATCACCCGCCTGTTTGCCTTCATGAGCAAAGTAACCGAAACCGCCTTTGAAATAGTCGGCTTTCGGTGGTAGAAATTCCGGTGATGCGCCGCCAACGTCATGGATGCATTGGCTGTCATACAGCCAGTGCAAACCGAGACTGGCGGCATCTGCAACCCACCCACCGGCAAGGGCGGCGATCATCGTGGCTTTTCTGTCGCTGGACACGGTGTAGGTCATTGGAAATCCTCATTGGTCTTGTTCAGAATTCAAGATTAAAACAGTGCGTTTTTAGCGCCAACTGTACGCTGCGGCCAGATGCCAGTCACTGGCCCAGGCATCCGGGGCGCAGTCCGTACGCAAAAGACAGCCATCCTCAATGCAGGGATACAGCTGGGCATAGGTCATGTTGCTGCTTTGATTGACTCGCCGATTGATATCCGCGGGCTCGAGATCTTCCAGTCGATCCTTGCCCAGGATGCTGAGCAGTTCCGCCAGGGCTCCGATGTATGAGTGATGGTAGTTGGCGACCCGCACGCCCTTGTCGGACACGTCCAGCTGTTTGTAGCGAGCAGGGTTCTGGGTGGTGATGCCAGTGGGGCACTTGTTAGTGTTGCAACTGCGGGACTGGATACAGCCTAGTGCCAACATCATGCCGCGGGCTGAGTTCACGGTGTCGGCCCCCAGAGCCATCATCCGTAGCATGTGAAACGCCGAAAAAGCCTTACCGGACGCGATGATTCTTATTTTGTTGCGAACACCGATGCCCCGAAGCGCATTGTGTACAAAATGCAGGCCATCCCGCAGCGGCATGCCCACCGAGTTGGTTAGTTCTACCGGCGCAGCCCCGGTACCGCCTTCGCCGCCGTCCACGGTAATGAAATCCGGCCGCAGACCGGTTTCGAGCATGGCTTTACAGATACCGAGGAATTCCCGTTTGTTGCCGGGGCATAACTTGAAGCCCACCGGCTTGCCGCCCGAGAGTTTTCGCAGCTGCGTTAAGAATTGGAGCAGTTCAACAGGGCTGGAGAAGGCCGAGTGCCCGGCGGGTGACAATACGTCCTCCCCCATGGGCACCATACGAATACGGGCAATTTCTTCGGTGACCTTGGCGGCGGGCAGCAAACCGCCATGCCCGGGCTTGGCCCCCTGGGACAGCTTGATCTCGATCATTTTGATCACATCCAGCCCTGCCTGCTCTGCGAAAAGATCCGGATCGAATGCGCCCTCTGGCGTGCGGCAACCAAAGTAACCGGTTCCGATTTGCCAGATCAGGTCACCGCCGTATTCAAGGTGCCAGTCGCTGACCCCGCCTTCGCCGGTGTTATGGGCGAAATTTCCGAGTTTGGCGCCGCGGTTGAGTGCCATCACCGCATTGCGGCTGAGGGCGCCGTAACTCATGGCGGAGATGTTCAACGGGGAGGCTTCATAGGGCCGGGTGCATTCCGTCCCGCCAAAGGTGATCCGCAAATTGGTTGGAAGGCACGCCTTGGGTGCAACGGAATGGTTTACCCATTCATAACCGTCGCGGTAGACATCAAAGATGGTGCCAAAGGCGCGGGTATCGTTAGCCTTTTTTGCGCGCTGATAAACCAGGCTGCGGAATTCCCGATTGACCGGAGCGCCGTCCAGATCGGATTCCACAAAGTACTGCTGCAACTCCCGCCGAACCGATTCGAACAAGTAACGGAAATGACCGATAACCGGATAGATCCTGAGGAGAGTATGTTTATTCTGGGTAAGGTCATGAATGCCCAGAATAAAAAGCGGCCCTATGATCAACCAGGCCCAGTTAATGCCCGGCCAGACAGTGCCGGCAATAACCAACGTGGCGGCCAGGGCCAGACCGGAGACTATAAAAGCTTGACGAAAGACCATAAGGGGAATCCTGTTCTGTATCGCGAACAGAACCCCAGGAGTCCTGAGGTTCGTACGGGTTTGTGAAGCCGGGTGGCTTGGATTGCTGTGCCGAACTCCTTACGTCCGCTACGGTATCAGCGGTTTTGGTGATCGACTGCAGCCCACGGTTCGCTGTTGCCCGCACCATGTAGACACTGGTAGCAGCCGATCTGTTACAAAAAAGAAGGTGCCTCTGTATAGCGGAGTTATAGATCCATGATGAACATTCAAAAATGAACTTCAGGTCGGTTGTCAATCACCAGAACATCGAGGAGTGCTAATGGGATAGGGCAGCGATTCTCACGAAAGAAAAACGTCATTTCATGGCCTTTGCTGTAACAATTGGCACTGCTTGGTAGTCCATTAAAAGTAGACCATCTAAACGGGCAAGGAAAAACACTATGACAAGATCCAAAGTCGAGTTCGCAAACGCTCAGGGTCAGAATCTTGCGGGCTTATTGGAGTTGCCGGGCCAGGGCAAGCCTTATGCTATGGCCCTATTCGCCCATTGTTTTACGTGTGGAAAGGATATTGCTGCAGCGTCCCGGATAGGGCGCGCCCTCGTGAAGCAGGGAATTGGTGTGTTGCGTTTCGACTTTACCGGGTTGGGCAGCAGTGACGGGGACTTTGGCAATACCAATTTCTCCTCCAACATCGAGGATTTGCTGGCGGCCGGCGAATTCCTCAAGCAACACTACGAAGCGCCGCGAATGATCATTGGTCACAGCCTGGGAGGCGCCGCAGTTTTGGCGGCAGCCCAGCGCATGCCGTCCCTTGAAGCAGTTGCCACCATCGGGGCACCGGCTACCGCCCATCACGTCCAGCATCTTTTTGACAGCAAGGCCGACGAGATTCGTGAGTCCGGTGAAGCCGAAGTGACCCTGGCGGGTCGGACATTCAATGTAAAGCCGCAGATGCTGGATGATCTGGTGCAATGGAATACACCGGACCATATCGGTAATCTGCGTAAGGCACTGATTATTTTCCATTCGCCGATTGATGAGGTTGTGGGTATCAACGAAGCGGCCACTATCTATCAGGCGGCCAAGCATCCCAAAAGCTTTATTTCCCTTGATAATGCCGACCATCTGCTATCAAGAGCTGCGGATGCGGAGTATGTTGCGGATATGCTCGTGGCTTGGTCCAGCCGGTATCTTTAGAGCATAAAAAAGAAATCCTGTTCACTGTGCAGATTAAGGAGATTCATCATGGGCAAAACTTATCAATCAATTGTGGT
>NZ_MBPP01000064.1 GCF_001858325.1 Marinobacter sp. AC-23 | reverse complement strand
TGAGTCCTCGATCCCTGGCGCCCTTGACGATGGCTTCCCCAATGGGATGTTCGCTCTCGGTTTCCACAGCCGCGACTCAAGCCAACACCTCATCCTCACGGCCTTCCACCAGAATGAAATCCGTCAGCTCGGGCCGGCCCCGGGTCAGGGTGCCGGTCTTGTCGAGGACGATGGTGTCCATTCGAGCCAGCGTCTCCAGGGCCGCCCCTTTGCGGAACAGCACGCCCATTTCGGCGCCCTTGCCCGTTCCGACCATAATGGCCGTCGGCGTGGCCAGCCCCATCGCGCAGGGGCAGGCGATCAGCAGCACACTGACCGTTGTGACGAAGGCAAAGGACAATGCCGGAGCAGGCCCGAAGCTGAACCAGGTGATGAACGTCAGGATCGCAAGCAGGATCACAACAGGTACAAAAACCCCGGCGATCCTGTCAGCCAACGCCTGAATCGGGGGCTTATCGGCCTGGGCCGATTCCACCATACTAATGATCTGTGCAAGAACGGTGTCCGCGCCCACCCGGGTAGCCCGAAACGTCAGTGAACCATTCTTGTTGATGGTTCCACCCACCAGTTCGGCGTCTTTCTGCTTGGCGACCGGCACCGGCTCGCCGCTGATCATGGACTCATCCACGTAGGACTGTCCCTCTTCCACCACGCCATCAACAGGAACGCGTTCGCCCGGGCGGACCTGGATACGGTCGTCAGGCACTACCGCTTCAATCGGAACCTCGACGGCTTCCCCGTCCCGAATGACACGGGCGGTCTTGGCCTGCAGTTGTAGCAGCTTTTTGATCGCCTCCGACGTCCGGCCTTTGGCGATGTGCTCGAAGTAGCGCCCCAGAAAAATGAGCGTCACGATCACCGCCGCCTCGAAATAACTCTCGGCGGTGCCGGCGGGGAAAAATCCGGGAACCAATAATGCTGCAACGGAATAGAAATAGGCGGCACTGGAGCCGATCATTACCAGACTGTTCATGCCGGGGTTGGCATGGCGTAGTTCAGCGTAGCCGGACCGGAAGAACCGCGATCCGGCGTAAAACAGCACCGGCGTGGTCAGGAGCCATTCAATAGCCATCCAGCCCCGATGAGACAAGACACTGGCGTATATAGCTCAAGAGCAGGAATCATCTTGCCCATCGCAATAAGAACCACCGGAATGATCAATGCCGCAGCAAAGATCACTTTCCGGCGAAGGTCATTGCCCTCCTTGTCCAGCTCTTCCGCTTGAGTGCTGGTATCCGGTTCCCGAGGTTCATAACCGGCGTCCCGGATGGCCTGATGGATTCGCGGCAGCGACAGGGTGTCCGACAGGAACTCCACAAAGGCTTTCTGGGTGGTCAGATTGACACTGGCCTTGATCATACCGGGCTGCTTGTTCAATGCCCGCTCTACTCGCGACACGCAGGAGCCGCAGGACATTCCTTCAATACCAATCTCTATTTTTTGCATCCTGACCTCGCTCCTCCGCGCAACCAATCCAGCATCTCGTGGATCAGTTCGTCCCAACGATAAACGGGCGCACTACCTTTCCTGGGCAATGGCCTCGACGATCGGGCAACCGTCCATCGGCCCCTCCCCTGAACATTCCTCCAGAGTTTTCGACAGAACCGCCTCGATACGGGAGAGACTCTGGATCTGGTGCCGGATTTTTTCCAGTTGCTCTCTCGCAATGCGCTTGGCCTCTGCACGGTCACCATTGGCATCCTGAAGCATCAGGAGTTCACGAATCTCGTCAAGAGTGAAACCCCATTGTTTGGCGTGGATGATGAACTGCAGCCTGGCAATCGCATCCTCGGGGTAACGGCGATAATTGGATTGGGTTCGCGCAGGCTCGGGCATGAGGTTTTCCCGCTCATAGAAGCGAATCGCATGACTGGCCACGCCGCTTTTTTCGGAGAGTTCGCCGATATTGAATGTTTTCATTCATTCACCTCAAACTGAGTCATCAATAACTGTTCGTAACCATAACCTTAAAGTGAACTTTAAGGTTATGGGCTTTTTGAACTACTCGTAATTGCAAAATCCGAACAGGTGCCCAAGACTCATTCGACACGCCTTTTATTTCATGAGTGGCTAAGGACCCGGAGACACTGCGATGGAGGTTTTTGAGAAGCTATTTATTTTGATGATGGGGCTTTTCCTGCCTCTCTCCGCTCTTGCCGACGGCCCCGGGCGCATGGGAGACGGTATGATGGGCGGCGATATGATACTAGGCATGGGAACCTTCATGATGGTTATCTGGCTTTTTCTGATCGCCCTCCTAGTGCTTGCGATTTTGGCACTGATCAAATATCTGAGGAAAAAATGATGAGCCAGGACAAAGTTCAGCGCCGCACAGTGCTTCGGGCCATGGCGGGTTCAGGGTTTCTCCTTACGCTGTCGCCGGGATTTCTGCTTACTGGTTGTGATGGCGGTGTAAGAGCGGTCGAGTCGGGAACCCTCGGCCTGGATTCAAAGGAATACGATGTTGAACTGAGCCTTCGCGCCATGCCCGACTCGGTCCCCATACTCCCCGGCGGCCCGAGTGAGGTGTGGCGCTACAAGGCCAAATTACTGAAAGGTCCGGAAGATACGGTTTCCGAAAACGCAGACCGCTACCTGGGCCCAACGATCCGGCTACGCCGCAACCAGACAGTGAAAATCCATATTCACAATGAGCTCCCGGAAGACACTACTGTGCACTGGCACGGGCTTCATGTGCCTTCCGATGTGGACGGGCAACCAAGACTGCCGATCCGCCCTGGCGAGACTATGACAGTTGGCTTTAAGGTGTTGGACCGGGCTGGACTGTTCTGGTACCACTCCCATGCTCACGGCGATCAGGGCGGGCGCGTGGGGTTTCAGAGTTACGCGGGGCTTGCCGGACTCCTGATCGTTGAAGACGACGAAGAGTTGGGTCTCAAACTGCCGGCCGGTAAGAATGAACTGTTATTGGTGCTCCAGGATCGGACCTTCGCAGGCGCCAACGAATTGGTATACCTCGACGGTGGCATGGGTGCCATGATGGATCGCATGCGCGGTTTTCTGGGGGATCGGATATTGGTCAACGGAGCTCCCCCGACTGCCCGCAAAGTCGCCGCCCGCCCATACCGACTTCGAGTTCTCAATGGCTCCAATGCCCGCATCTACAAGCTGGCCTGGAGTGACGGGCGCCCCGTCACGGTTATCGGAGCCGACGGCGGTCTTCTTCAAAAACCGGAAGACAAACCCTATGCGGTTCTGGCTCCGGCTCAGCGACTTGACATCTGGGTAGATCTTTCCAATTCCAGACCTGGCATTACATTGGAGCTTATCAGTGGCAGCTATGAAGCTGGAATGATGAGCGGCGGGATGATGGGCGGAATGCGGATGATGGGTAACTCAGGTCTACCCGCCGGCAGCCGATTCACCCTGATGACACTGGAGGTGACCGAATCGATCAATACCGCCGAGACCCTTCCTGCGCAGCTCGCTCTGGCGCGGGAAAAAATACCCGTTACCGATTCCACACCGGTGAGGCAGTTTGAGCTAAGCCAAGCGATGATGCGGGGTTTTGCCATCAATGGTCGGCGCTTTGCCGGAACCACGGTTGCGGATGGCGAAAAAGTCCGCTTGGGGGATACGGAAATCTGGGAATTCCGGAACAACACACCAATGCCCCACCCCATGCACGTTCACGGCTTGCAGTTCAACGTTATCGGGCGCGATACCAAAGGCAATAGCCGCGGCTGGAATGGCCTGACCCAGGGACTGGTGGACAGTGGTTGGCACGATACGGTCCTTGTAATGCCGGGTGAAGCCGTTCAGTTGGCGATGACCTTCGAGCGTTTCGATGGCCTCTACATCTACCACTGTCACAACATGGAACATGAAGACAATGGGATGATGCGCTATTTTCAGGTGCAGAACTGAGCGCCATGATTATCCGCGACAGTTATGGCGCTTAGCTCCGGTTGGAGCCGGATGAATGCGAAGCTCATTCTCTGGCCGATGGGGAGCCTGGGCCTTTCTGTTCGAATGCCATCGTACAGGCCTTCGGGGATTTAACTTGCTCCTTTGGATTTAGAAGTAGTCGTGTCATTGAAATAAAAAACTGCTAGGATTTGGTGAACTCAAAGACGGGCTGTGTATCACAGTTTTGAACCTTCACAGTTTGGTGCTTGAAATCAGGATGACCGCAACGAACCGCCAATTCATTTCCGCGCTGCTATCGCTGCTTCTGGTGATAAGTGGGCCGGCGCTGGCTATCTCCAAAATGGCGAGCGGTCAGGCGGGCGCGGCAATGACGGATTGCGGTTCCATGATGATGGATCAGGTTGAAAGCGCCAGTTCCTCATCAGACACTGAAACTAATTGTGTCTCAGCCCCTGATATGGCCTGCCCGAGCGTCAGTGGGCTGAGCAAATGTGGCGTCAGCGTCAGCTTCGCTCTTTTACTGGGGAATTCCATAGGGTTAACCGATACCGGCTCCCAACCGGTATTGACCGCCCGCGCGGCCCTCTATCAGGACCCGTTCCTGGCTTCTATTACGCCCCCTCCAGAACATCACTCCTGAGTTTTAACCCGGATTCTCGCCCTTCGCGGAAAATCCATTAGCGTCAATTCTTGCAACGTTAATTGTTAAAGAAACCCCGTGCTTTCGTTCATTCGTCACGGGCCTTTAACTGGAGTGAATCAAATGCGCAATTCAAAAATCAAGCTCGCAATCACAGCGATTTTTCTGGCCGGTACCATTGGCACCTTCTCTGTATTTGCCCATGAGGGTGAAGGAAAGGGCATGATGTCATCGGAAGGCATGCAGGGAATGGGCGGCATGATGAACATGATGTCTGACATGTCTCCGGAAGATCGTAAAGCCATGACCGATGCCTGCATGAAAATGATGCAGAGCCAAGGCAGCGACCACATGGACGGCGGCAAGAAGGATAAAGACGCCGAAGCCAACTAAGGGTTCGGGCAACGCCCCGAACTGACATCCATTGCCCGGGGAAGCCAAGGCGACCTCGGGCCTTGCGCTGCCCATGACCGAATCTAATCGAGGATTACCATGAAGACAAAAAAACTTGCCCTGTATACGGGTGTGACCGCCATCGTTTTAGTCGCCGGCGCCACCATGCTGGCAATTCAGGCCAACGAGCCCGCCGGGGCATCAGCCCCCATGGTCTCCACTGGCGAGGCTGGCCCGGCCATCACAATCTATAAGAGCCCCAGTTGCAGCTGCTGCCAAGCCTGGGCGGAGCACCTTGATGCCAATGGCTTTGAAACCACCATTGTAGAAACCGACAACCTTAACGAGATCAAGCAGCAATATGACGTGCCGCGTGAAATGGCCTCCTGCCACACCGCGTTGATCGGTGACCTGGTGATTGAGGGGCATGTGCCAGCAGATGATATTGTCGCTTACCTGGAAAATCCCCAGTTCAATACAGTAGGGCTTTCAGTGCCCGGCATGGTCCAGGGCAGCCCCGGTATGGAAACCGGCAAGAAGGAGGATTACCAGGTCATCGCCTTCAGTGCCAACGGTCAGCAAAGTGTGTTCCGCGAACACAACGATTATTGAGGCTGGTCCCATGAGAGCGATTGTCCATTCTACGACCAGGGCGGCCTGGGGGTTTTGCGTACTCACGCTGGCAATCGTGCTGCCAGCGCTGGCTCAAGCCCAACCTGCAGACGACGCCCATCCAGTGACGGCCCTGACGATCAACTCATCAGGCGCTCTCCTGGTGCTACAGGACAGTGATCTCTTTACCATTGCAGGCGGAACTTCAACCAAGATCGCGCTACCGGCAACCGACCAGGGGGCTCAACCCACCTTCCTGGCCAGAGGTGTGGATGGGAGCGTCTACCTGGCCGGTCCGGGCCTGGGCGTGTGGCGTTACGACAGTGCCAGTGAGAGCTGGCAGTCTCTCAGCAACACCCTACCGAACCTCGGGGTTACTGCTATGGCCGCTCACGCCACACAACCCGAAACGCTCTACGCATACCTTGGGAAGGACGGCATGTTCCGGTCCAGGGACGGTGGCGCCGAGTGGGTCAAAGTGGACAGCGGTCCCCGGGAACCGGTGCAGGCTTTCCTGCACTCGGACATGCCCGGCAGCATGGACAGTGGCTGGCTATTCGCAGCTACTACGCGCGGTGTCTCACGATCCATGGACTGTTTTTGCTTCTGGGGCGATGCGGGAGACCTGCGTGGCACTGTTTCCGCTATCGGCTATGACCCAGCTGCCCCGGAAAACGTTTACGCCGTGATCGAGGGCCAGCTTCATCACAGCGCGGATGGCGGCGAAACCTGGACAAGCCTGAAGACTCCCCAATCCGTAACAGCCCTTGCCTTCTCGCCGTCACAAGGACTTGTGGTGGGCACGGCAAACGGGAACCTGCTTGCCCGTGGCGCCGCTGACGAGTGGACGCCTGTCCATGAATAAGTGGATCTACTCGCTAGTCCTGCTCGCCGCGCCGGTCTTTGCCGGCGCCTCGGGCGGGCCTGGGAGTGCGGACAGTACACCGACGGGAGTCTCCCAGGGCAGACAGATTTATGAGCAATACTGCGCTGCTTGCCACGGATGGCAAGGTGAAGGCGCTGCCAACTGGAAAAAGCCGGATGAGAAGGGGGAAATGCCCCCGCCACCTCATGATGAAACCGGCCACACCTGGCGCCACGGTGATGCCATGCTGTTCACGATTATTGCAGAGGGACAGCGACACCCCTTCAATAAATCCGACCGGCTGACCATGCCGGCGTTCGGGGAAAGTTTCACTGACCAGGAAATAGGCTCGGCAATAGAGTACCTGAAGACCCTTTGGACGAATGAACAACGGGAGTACCAGAAGACAGAAAGCCAGTAGCCCTGCCCGGCTTGCCCGGAAAACCATTAATTTTGGAGTTCTTAAATGCCAGACCTTGCAACCTGGGGCATCCTGGCCGCATTTTTGGGCGGCTTGGTGTCCTTCTTTTCACCGTGCACTCTGCCCCTCGTACCCGGCTATTTGTCCGTCGTTACTGGCGGAGCGGTGAGTGAGACCTCCAATCGCCTGAAAGCATTATGGCTGAGCTTCTGTTTTGTGCTCGGGTTCAGCGTGATTTTCATCGCGCTGGGCGCAAGCGCCAGTCTCCTGGGGCAGTGGCTGATGGCCTACCGGCAGGAAGCCAACATGGTCGCTGGGGTACTGATTGTGCTGACGGGCCTGTTCATGCTGGGCTGGTGGAAGCGGATATTCAAAGCGGACCGGTATTTCGGGCCATCAACCGCTGGGATCAGTTGCAACCCCAAGCCCTGTCAGCTGGTTCTGTGAACCGTATCCTGAAGGGGCTCGGGGAAACCTGCAACCTCGACGTTGTGCCGACCCTGAGCAGTCACAGCTTCCGGCGCGGTATAGCGCAACAATTAACTTGGCCGGTTCGTACAAGATAGTTGACGCTGGATAGGACGGTGAGGGGTTACATTGAAGAAGGCCAACAGTTTACGGACAACGCCGCAAGCATCCTGCTGGCCAAAGTCGCTGGCCTGATCGGGGACACTGGCTAATGGTCAGTATGGAGGTGCTTCGCTACGTTGCCTGAGAGCGCTCGGAGTGCGATGGGCAGGTATGGACTTCCACCGTCACATACACGGCGGAGAACCTTTCTCTTAACCGTGCCCATAGATATGGGCATCCTTGTGAATATGGTCGGGATGTTCGAACTCCAGTGTCGAATGACTTATGTTGAATTCCTGCTCCAGAGCCTGTTTTATCCTGTACTTGGTGCTCTCAAGCTGATCCCATGCGCTTTTCTCGATAACTACATGAGCGTCCAGCGACGCATCGTGTTCTCCCATCTGCCAAAAATGCACATGATGAAGGTCAATCACGCCTTCGATATTTGACAGGGCCAGTATTACAGCATCTGTATCGATATCCACAGGGCTACCCAGCATGAGTGTTCTGATGGTCCCACCGATTTCTGTAAGACCCAGGTAGAGAATGTAGCCTGCGATACCTATGGTGATTGCAGGATCAACCCACCGCAGGTCGTAGAGCAGAATAAGTATCCCGCCAATGATCACGGCGACCGAAGCGAGTGCGTCGGAAAGATTGTGAAGAAACAGCGCGCGGATGTTGACGCTGTCCTTCTGCATCGAGTACGTAAGCAAAGCTGTCAATGCATCCACTGCCAGGGCGATACCGCCAAGCCAGACTACCCACCAGCCCTTGATTTGCTGAGGATCGATTATCCGCATGCCACCTTCATAGACCAGGTAGAGCCCGATAATTATCAAAGTGGTGTAATTTATGAGGCCGCAACGACCTCAATTCGTCCGTAGCCAAAGGTCATCTTTGAGTCAGCCGGGCGGCGCGCAATTTTTCGAGCCGCAAAGGCTATAACGAGCGCTGCCATGTCTGAAAAGTTATGCAAGGCGTCGGCGATCAGGGCCAGGCTGCCGGCAAAGATGCCTCCCAGGATCTGTGCAACAGTCAAAATGCCGTTTGCCCAGATGGCCACTGCGACCCGTTTGTCTTTGGACTTGGGAGACATATGCAAATGCTCGTGACTCATTGATTCACGCCCCCCGATAACCTGAAGTCAGGAATTAAGATTGTTTGAAAGTAGCAGTAGGCTGGATTTTATACGAGTTATTGTCAAATCTGGTATATGGTCATCAGGCAGAAGGGACTTAATGAGACACTCACGATAAAAGTTGAGCAAAAGCGCAATCGGAAGTTATCAGCAGCTATTCCCTGCTGAAATCCGGCATCATTCTTTGTGTATTCGACTGGGAATTAGGAAAATATCTGCCGGCGAGGCATTTGCTCGCCCTTGTCGGCGCGCACTATCAAATTTCGGGTATAGGAAACCCGTGGCGTCTTGAAGACAGTGGCCTAAAACACTTGACCACTACAAAACGCAGGACTTCTCACCTTCGACCAGAATGGCCGTTCACGTTCGATCAGAATCGGTGTTCACGATGGGGCAGAATATGCAGGGCCTCGGGGGTTGCTGCTGGGGGGGGGGGCTTGAGTCTTGGCCCGACGTAATACAAATTCGGACATTTGTAATTATTTTTGGACAAATTCCATGTCTCGCTTAATTGTTTTTAGGCAAAGCCGATGAATAACCCTTGCAAGGAAAAAACGAACTCTGAGGCTTGGTATAGAAGCTTACCGCATTGGGTAAGGCTACCGGGCGGTAGCCCGACATGAAAGAAGGAATCCGCGAGTGCTCACCGAAGCTGTCGAGCACTCGCGGACAACACCAGACCTGTCAGGCCTGGTGTGTGCGATCCCCTATCCACCCCCGTGAAAAGGTCTGGTATAGAGTGGGCAATACCACAAGAGTAAGCAACGTAGCCGAGACCAGACCGCCCACGACGACGGAGGCCAATGGACGCTGTACGTCAGAGCCAATACCTGACGCCATCAGCATCGGTATGAGCCCCAGCGCGGAGGTGAAGGCCGTCATCAATACCGGACGCAATCGGGTGAGGGCCCCTTCAAAGGCTGCTTCAGCCGGAGGAAGTCCTCCCTCAACCCGCTGATTGATCGCGCTGATCATCACCACGCCGTTAAGAACTGCAAGGCCGAAAAGCGTAATAAAGCCGATGGAGCTTGGTACCGACAGGTATTGGCCGGTTATCCACAGACTGATCACGCCGCCTATCAGGGCAAGAGGAACATTGAGCATGATGAGTAGCACTTGTCCCACCGAACCAAATGCAAAGTAGAGCAGTAGAAAAATCAGTGCCAATGAGAGGGGGACAACAACCATGAGGGTTTGCTGAGCCCTGCGCTGGTTTTCAAACTGACCGCCAAAAACCACGGAATATCCCGCCGGTAAGTCGACCTCTTCGGTAATCCGCTGGTCAAGCTCAGCTACTACGCTGCCCATGTCGCGGCCCTCGATGTTTGCCTGAACAACCACCCGCCGCTGAACGTCATCCCTGCGAATCTGGGGGGGCCTTCCTCGATATCGACTTCAGCGACATCCTCCAGTCTGACCCAGGCGCCGTTAGGTGCCTGCAGGATGAGAGCGCGAATACTTTCCGCGCTGTTCCGGTATTGTTCGGCAAGTCGTACGTAGATGTCGTATCGTTCGTTGCCTGGATGACCTGGCCTGCGGTCTGGCCACCTATGGCGTCAGATACCAACTCCATGACTTGCGCCACCGAAATGCCGTAGCGGGCAAGGCGGTCCCGATCAGGGCGGACAATAAGCTGGGCCTCACCTGCGATCTGTTCCATCTGGACATCCCGGGCTCCCTCAACGGTCTTGGCAAGCGTTTCTATTGCCTGGCCTTTCTCAGCCAGTATGTCGAGGTCGGAACCAAACAGCTTGATGGCCAACTGGGCTTTCACCCCGGAGAGTAGCTCATCCACGCGGTTGGCGATGGGCTGAGAAAAGTTCAGAACAAGTCCCGGGTGAACCGAGAGCTCCTCCTTTATCAGTTCCTGAAGGCCTTCGCGATTCTCAGCCGATACCCATTGTTCCGCCGGTTTCAGGCCGATGTACATCGCAATGTTGGAGACAGGCTCGGGATCACCACCCAACTCGGCGCGACCAATGCGGCTGGTCACATAGGTGACCTCGGGGAATTTCATGATTCGCTGTTCCAGCTTGGGAGCAAGTTCGACGGCGGCACCGACATTGACCGAGGGGGCGAGAGTCACCCTAACCATCATTGTGCCTTCCTCCATTTCCGGCATGAACTCGGTACCGAGCCTGGGAACCAGGAAGATGGCGAACGCAAACATGACAATAGCCATTACCACGACGATCTTCCGAAATTGCATTGCACGTGCCAGCAGACGACGGTAAGCGGCCTCGACCGGCTTGAGTATGGGACTGGGCCGGTAATGGATGCCCCGTCGGAAGAAGTAGCTGGCAAGTGCTGGCACGACCACCAGGGCAGTACCCAGTGCAGCGAGTTCGGCAAGCACAATGCTTATCGCCATGGGAGTGAACATTTTTCCTTCCACTCCCTGAAGGGTAAATAGCGGTAAAAACACCACAACGATGATCATTACGGCAAAAAATACCGATCTGGCGACCTCTTTGGTTGCCTCTGCGATACGCAGTGATACCCCTTGCGGGTCGTCCTGCTCTGCCTGGTCATGGTCAATTTCCGTGCCGGGATCGTTTGGTGTAAGCGCCCGCCGGCGCTCGGGGTCGTGGAACCGATCCGGGCGGGATAGATGGCTGAAGATGTTTTCCATTACCACAATGGAGCCATCAACCATCATGCCGATGGCGATAGCAAGGCCGCCCAGGGACATGAGATTGGCGGACATACCGAAGTAACTCATGATCATCAGCGCCAAGCCCACCGAGATGGGAATGGAAATTAGTACGAGCAGCGAGGCCCGGAGGTTCAGGAGGAACAGGGCCAGGATTATCACGATAAAGACAAAAGCCTGGAGCAGGGCGTCCACCACGGTATCAACGGCGCTGAAGACCAGGTCAGACTGGTTATAATAGGGCTCGATCTTGACGCCTTCAGGCAGGGCCCTTTGGATTGTTGGAAGCAGTGCTTCAACGTCGGTAATCGTTTTAGCCGTATTCGCACCATAACGTTTGAGTACAATACCGGCGACCACCTCTCCCATAGACTGAATTTCACCGTCGGCGGATCTTTTTGTCATGGTGACAGCACCCTGACGAATCTCTCCACCGTAGGCCACATCAGCTACATCTCTGACAGTTATGGCCGTGCCGTCGACCTCCTTGACTGGCACGTTAGCGATGTCCCGCAGGCCGTCTGCACCGCTTCGCACCCAGCCTACACCACGGATAACCAGCTGTTCGCTACCTCTGTTCACATACCAGCCACCAGCATTACGGTTACCCGCGTTGATGGCTTCGGAGATGGCGTCTGCTGTCAGGTCGTAGGCCAGCAGCTTTGCAGGGTCCAGATTCACCTGGTACTGACGGACCTCGCCGCCATATGAAAGCAGGCCTGTGACACCGTCCACCGGCATCATCAGCAGCTTGACCACCCAGTCATTGAGGCTCCTCAACTCCATGGGGCCATATTTTCCCGGGTTTTCGCTTGTCAGAACATACTCGTAGATCTGGCTGAGTCCACTGGTATTCGGGCCCATTTCCGGTTGGCCGACGCCTCGGGAATCTGCTCCCGCGCAGCCTGGAGCTGTTCGAAGACGAGTTGCCTGGCGAAGTAGATATCTTTTCCTTCCTCGAAGACGACGGTGATCACCGAGAGGCCCGTGCGCGAGATTGAGCGCACCTCCTCCACGCCGGGAAGGGAATAGATTGTTGCTTCAATCGGAAAGCTGATGAGCTGTTCAACTTCTTCGGCGGCCAGCCCGGGTGCCTCGGTGTTGACGACGACCTGAACGTTGGAAACATCTGGAAAAGCATCCAGGTTGAGTCGAGGGATTGCAAAAATGGCGACGATAACGGCGGCAAACAGGCCGATAACGACTAACAGGCGGCTTCTCACCGCCCAATCGACAATGGCGTTAAGCATGAGGTTCCCTTAATGGTTGTGGACGGAAAAACTGCCCTTGGCAATCTCGGAGTTGAGATAAAACGCCCCGTCGGTCACAACGGTGGTTCCGGGCTTCACGCCAGCAACTTCTACCTTCCCCGAGAGCTCCTTGAGTCTTTGGACGTCAACCTGGCGGTATTTCCCTGGCACCTCCTGAACGAATAGTACCCATTCACCAGCGCTATTGCGGTTAAGTGCCCGCTCGGGAACCAGCATTCCGGGTTCGCCCTGATTGGCTTCAATGGCGACTTCAACAAATTCGCCGGAGTGAAGTAAGTTCTCGGTATTCAGTTCGAGCTCAATTCGGACGCCCATCGTGCGGGTGCTTTCATCCAGTCGATGACGTTTTTGTACGACCTTCCCCTGATACCACTCTTTACCTATACGGACACGGGCAGGCTCTCCTGGATCAATTGCGCGTGCATCTGATGCTTGAACCGTCGCCTCTACCCAGACGCTGGATTCATCAGTGATGAAGAAAAGTGTCGTACCCGTCTCTACATACTGGCCCACAACGAATTCATCCTCAATAATGGTGCCCTCTACTGGTGCAAGCAATCTGAATTGCCCCAGTTGGAGTTTGTCTTCGCCGCGCAAAAAACGATCAACCTGGATTTCGGTCATACCGAAGGCTTGCAACCTTGACTGAGCCTGTTCGAAAGCGACACGGGACTCAATGTAGCGACTTTCACCCACAACGGATTTTCCTAGCCCTCGAACACGTTCCCATTCGCGAGCCGCGATCTGGAGGGCGCCCTGGGCTTCAGCCATATCGACGCTGGTCAAAAGCACAAGAGGGGTGTCTTTCTCGACCACGTCGCCAAGTTTCGCCATACGTGACACCACTTGAGCGGGGATCCGAGTGCTTACACGAGCCGATCGATAAGCATTAAGCTGCACTTCGCCGGGGGCTGTGATTATTTCCGGTATCGGCTGCAGGTCAATTTGTTTGGTTTGAATGTTGGCAATGCGTTGGGATTCGCTACCCAGTTCCACGATTCCCTGAGCACCCTCATCGTGACCTCCCTCTTCTTGCTCCCTGGCATGCTGATCTTTTTCTTGATGGGGGTACTCCTCATTCGACTCCTCACCGTGCCGATCCTCGCCCTTGTGACCTGAATCATCGTGGGGTTCTCTCTGAGACTGTGGTTGGTCTTCCTCGCTGGCGTGGCTAGTCTCACCGGAGTGTTCATTACCCGTCTGAGCCGTCGCCGGAGTCCCAGCAAGCATGACCAGCAATGCAAATGTAAAAAGTTGTGAGTGCATGTTCATGCAAAGTTCTCCATTAAAACGTTAAAGCCCAAGTCGACCCAATTCTGTTTGCCAATCACCACTGACCACGAGCCAGTTTGCCCAGCTTCTCCAGGTCTGAGCGCGTAGGCGCGCTCCTGAGGCGCGAGTGTCAAGGCGCTGCTGAACTTGTAGCAAATATTCGGTGGCGCTGAGTTCTCCCACCTTCCAAAGGCGCTCCAGAAGCTCAAGGCCTTCGTCAAGACGTCCACTGACGGTAATATCCCAGGCCTCAAGGGCACCACGGCTATCCTGATAGTTCTTGAGTGCTGTCCTCAACTGTGCCTGCAGGCGCTGGTACTCAGCATGCATTCGAGCTTCGACCGCCAAGGCGTCATTGGCAGCGGCGTCAACTTCGGCGCGAAAGTTATTGCGGACGTATAGGGGAATGCTGAAGTTGAGGCCCACGATATTGTTCTCGCCCTCTCGTGATATGCCAGCACCAATTACAGGGTCCGCCCGGCGCTCGCTTTTAGCGACATCAATTTCGGCTCGGGAGGCGGCCAGTTTGCTTCGCAAGGCGACTATTCGAGGGTGGCGTTTTGAAAGTTCCTCAAACGCGGCTATTTCAACTGGTGGTGGAAGTCGCTCAGGCAGTCCGGGCCAGCTTTGGGGCGCGCCGGTTGCAAGCTCGCGAACTTGCTGCAATGCCTCGTTACTCT
Organism: Marinobacter sp. AC-23; assembly: GCF_001858325.1. Taxonomy (GTDB): domain Bacteria; phylum Pseudomonadota; class Gammaproteobacteria; order Pseudomonadales; family Oleiphilaceae; genus Marinobacter. The sequence goes on along the minus strand of NZ_MBPP01000064.1, from coordinate 26,917 downwards.
GAAGCCTCTGCTCAGCCAGAGTACTTTGGCCCTCTGCCAGAGCGAAGCGTGCAAGGTCAAGATCAGTCTGGCCGATATCACCTGCACGCTTTCGCTCCTCAGCCAGATCAACAAAACGCCGCAGCGCGTCGATTCGGTGCTTTGCCAGATCGAGAAGGCGCAGAGACGTACGATAGCTGATAAGGCGTCCAGGGCTTTTGCTGCAATTTCCTGTTCTACCATGGTGAGCTCTGCCCTTGCGCTCAGAACATCACTTTTCGCTGCCAGAGCGCGGACCTCACGCTTGTCGCTCCAGTCAATGGATTGACTGATACCAACACCCAGTGTGCTGACCTCTTTTCCAAGAGCATCTCCCTCGCCCCCATTTTCGGCCTCGAAGTTGAGCCGGGGATTGTAGAGTGGCTGAGAAGCCGCGTTTTGGCGGCTAACGGCCGCCTCCGCTTCTCTGCGTGCGGCCACTACATCGAAGTGCTGCACTGTCACCGATTCTGCAAATTCGAGCAAAGATGTATCCGAGTTTTTGGTCACGGGTTCAGCTATGGACAATGGGCTCGCCAAACCACAGGCAAGCCCTATGGCCGCGAGCCAAATTTTATATGACATAGATTACTCCTGGGTAAATTACCCGAGATTTGTTCACAAAACTGATGGGTAGTTAAGCCCTGGGAGGTTGTTTGCAAACGCGGTTGCGAGTGCCTCATTGAGCGTCAGAGTGAGCGACATCGACGTTTGCTGGGCCTCATAGGCTTTAAGCGAAACACTTTGCCCGGCCTGGATCACACCAGAGAATACTGCCGCGAGACAAAGCGCGGCGATTGCTAAGTAATTATTTGTAGGGCCTCTCATAAATTCCTGCCTGCATCCGTTAACGTCAGCACGCATGTCGTGCTTCTGAATTTATACGAATGGCAGGCTACCCTACGATGTTTAACACAGCTTGAATTCTTAAGAATTAATGGACGGGATTGAGTGCTGGCAGAGTGGGTGGCCGGAGACACGCCAGGGAGTTAGAAAGAGGGGCTTAACGGTGCATCACTCTGACTTGACGAAATAGTAACCCTGCCCGCGAAGAGAGCGGATACAGTCCTTACCAACCATTTTTCTCAAGCGCGCTATATAGACCTGGATCACATTCAGAGTTGGACTGCGATCAATATTGTATAGCTCATCAATCAGCTCGGCGATGGAGAATACCCGCCCAGGTCGCGAGATAAAACAACGCAGCAAACGAAACTCTGTTGCTGTCAGTGTGTAAACCACGCCGTCAGGACACTCCAGCGAACGGCTCTCATCTTTAAGAACATAACCGCGAACGGAGAGCTGCGAAGATACCCGCCCCTCAGATCTGCGAACAATGACCTCAAGCCGGGCAAGAAGTTCTTCGAAATGGAAGGGTTTTGGCAGGTAGTCGTCAGCCCCGGCCCTGAGACCCTCCACCCGTTCCATCCATTTTGAGCGGGCAGTTAACAACAGCACCGGCTCGAAACGATTTTTCCGGCGCCACTGACGAAGCAGGCTCAGGCCGTCCATGCCTGGCAGGCCTATATCAAGAACAACCACTCGGTAGGCCTCAGATTTAAATAATGCGTCCGCTGCGTTGGACGTAGTAGCATGGTCGACGGCATAGCCCGCTCGCTCAAGCCATTCGACCAGTTTTTCGGCAAAAATCACTTCATCTTCTACAAGAAGTAATCGCATTGCTCCCCCACAAGAATAAATAGGTATCAAAGTTATTTGCTACAATAAGCCACCTTTTATGCGGCTGATAATACCTCGAAGTCCGCCTGCACATTACAAATTCTGCGGGTAAACAGTAACAGGATTGTTATTCTGTTACTGAGTTGACTCATCATACTGATTGCTGGAAAGGCGACACGGCACTTGATTGCCTGAACTCAGCATCACCACGTTGGCTACAGGCTCATATTATCGCGCTGACCGATCTTCATAAGGGGATATTGATTGTTTCGACGCTCCATCCGGTTGGGATTGCTCGCCTGGCTCATGCCTCTGAGCTTTTTTGTCATGTTGGCGGTCTGGTTGGGGCACGGAGTGCTGTTAGAGCAGTTGTCACGTGACCTGAGGCAAGAAAAGCTTGCACAGGAATCCATTCAACTACAAAACCTGTTAACCCAATCCTACCCGGATATTGCAAGGGCGGTAAAGGACGTTGAGCAACTTGAGCTTATTTTTCAGCATGCGTTTGCGTTTAAGGTAGGACAGAAACCGTTTTTTTCTGCCGGAATTGACAAAGACGTCATGACTCCGCTGCTTTCTGAGAAGACCTCCGGGGTTGTCTATATGAAGTCGGGTCAACAGTCCCTGATAGGCTACCGGCGTACTTTCCTGATAGACGGCCAACCTGTAGTGCTGGTTGTAGCGGAGACACAAATACCGCAACTCGCAGGATGGGAGCGAGTTCATGTGTCAATTGCCGTACTATCTGTTTTGCTTTTGATTGTCCTCTGCGGTTTGATTTTTCTAGCGGTCCATCTTGCCCTGTCGCCGGTATCCCGGGTCCGCAATGAGCTCGCTGATCTGCACTCAGGCCGGCGCACCCGATTGCATGACGCTGTGCCTCAGGAATTTTCCGGTCTGGTGACTGAGTTTAATCGGTTGCTTGAAATTCTGGATGCCCGCCTTGAGCGCTCCCGGAGGACCACCGCCAACCTTTCACACAGTATTAAAACGCCGCTCGCCTCTGTGTTGGCCATCCTCGAAACCGACTCATCGCACATCAGCGGCGATGACCGTATCTACATGGCGACACAGTTGAAGTCATTGCATAAAACGCTCGACTCTCAAATGAGACGCGGTGATGTATCAGGCCTCCAGGTAAGTCGCAGTACGCAGGTTGTTGTTCTGGCTCAGGACTTGTTGGATCTGGTCAGCCGAATGTGCCCGCAAAAACAGTTCAGATTCTCCTCAACCCTCGACGTTCAATTCCGCTGGCCAGTGGATGAGCAGGACTTCAGTGAAGTTATAGGAAATTTATTAGAAAATGCAGGCAAATGGTCATTATCCGTTGTTGATCTCAGGTTGAGTGAATCAGCTGAGGGCCTGACTCTAGAAGTCAACGATGACGGCCCAGGCATACAAGAGGACGATCGAAAACGATTGCTGGAACGCTGGGTCCGACTGGATGAGCAAGTTGATGGTTATGGACTGGGGCTAAGTATCGTTAAGGAGGTTGTGGATGGTTACGGAGGGCGAATTGAACTTCTTGAATCCTCCCTGGGAGGACTACAGGTAGATATACTGTTTCCCCGTTAAACGGAGATGTGTGTGGGATGTTGGAAAAACATGCACTGAACAAGATATACACAGAGCCAGATTTTCTGACAATACACCCCCACTAAAAGTGGGGGGATAACCGCCTAAGAATCCGTTTTCTTTAGTTGGTTTGCGCTCAACTTTTTAATAGCCTTATGCTCTTCTTCGAGTTCTTTTATTGCCTCGCGGATATCAGTCACATTTTGGGAGGAATGACTCTCATCGCTTTTGTTTGGATAGCTCCTATCCTCGTTATAGCGATCAGCCTGACCACCATTCTTTCCAGCAAAGGCTAGCGAGGCGCCACCACTTAATAAGGAAATCATTAGAACTACAGCCGTTTTTTTCATGGAAATCTCCGATGCGAATTAAAAATTAACTTTCGATCTTTCTTATTCACTCGAATCCATTAAAACATCGGAAACTTAAATGAGCTTGAAAATCGGAAAAGTCGTGCTCACCATCGCAAATGGCTGAAAAAAACCACTCTGATTGCACGAAACTGCGGAATCCAATCGACAATATGTAGATTAACTAGTGTCTCGTCCGGTTAATTCGCTAGCCTGATTCTGCTATAATTGCCCAATACTCGCGAATTATGGAGAGGTTATTGTGGCTCGGAAACCTGCACCTTTTAATCTGACGGTTAACGATCAACTGGAGCTGGAGAGCTGGTTGCGAATGGGTACGCTGAGCCAAACCCTGGTGCAGCGAGCACGCATTCTATTGTTATTGAACGCCGGGCAGTCTCCGAAAGAGGTCATGGAATCGCTCGATGTTAGCAGCCCTACCGTGTTCAAGTGGCGCAACCGATATGTCGAGACAGGGCTCGAAGGGCTTCAAGATGCCCCAAGGCCAGGGCAGCCACGAAAGCTCGATAAGAAAAAGGTCAAAGCCATTCTCGACGACACCGTGCATAAGGTTCCGCGTGGCTCCACCCATTGGAGCATTCGGCTGATGGCGGAACATGCCGGCGTGACCCGCTGGCAAGTACAGCAGATCTGGCAGGCGGCAGACCTGAAGCCCCATCGTTTGAAAACGTTCAAGATCAGTAACGATCCAGACTTTGCGGAGAAGGTGTTTGATGTTGTTGGTCTGTATCTGAATCCGCCGGATAATGCCCTGGTTCTGTCAGTTGACGAGAAGACGCAAATCCAGGCTCTGGATCGCACCCAGCCAAAACTGCAACTGAGACCCGGACAGATTGAGCGCCGCACTCACGATTACAAGCGGCATGGCACAACCAGCTTGTATGCGGCCTTTAACATCCTGAACGGTGAGGTGATCGGACGAATCACCCAGCGTCATCGAGCCAAGGAATTTCTCGACTTTCTACGACAAATCGACCGGGAAACACCGAGTGAGCAAGATCTCCACCTGATTCTGGACAACAGCTCGACTCATAAAACACCCGGCATAAAGGCTTGGCTGGAGAAGCACCCTCGTTTTAAGCTCCACTTCACCCCGACCAGTGCGTCGTGGCTGAATGCGGTAGAAGGCTGGTTTGGCCAACTGGAACGACGAGCGCTATACCGGGGTATTTTTACCAGCGTTGGAGAACTCAAGACGGCTATTCGCCGATTCATCAAGGTCCATAACGAAAAACTGGTAAAACCATTTCGATGGCATAAAAGTGCGGAATCCATTATGACATCGGTGACGCGGGCAAAGCTCAGCGCTATTGATAATAAGTAAATTAATTAACCAGACGGGACACTAGACATGATGTTTTGCAGAAGGTTTTTCCAAATATAAAACAGCCGGGGTTTACCCCTCTATTAACCTGAGGCACTGTCGTGACCGATACACTGCTTGCTAACGAACCACTCATCCGGATCGGCTTTTTCCTCTCAGTGCTAACCGTAATGGCCGCATGGGAAGCGGTTGCGGCACGCCGCCCTCAGCGAATCAGCCGCCTGACCCTGTGGCCCAACAACCTGTTGATTGTTGTACTGGACACACTGGCTGTACGGCTGGTGTTTCCGTTAGCAGCGGTTGGTGCTGCCTAAATGGCATCGAAAAACGGTTGGGGATTGCTGAATCTTGTCACCTTGCCAGGCTGGCTTGCAGTGATTATCGCCGTACTGGTGCTGGATGCCGCCATCTACTTCCAGCACCGGTTGTTCCACTTGGTGCCCTGGCTCTGGCGCCTGCACTTGCACTGGGGGCGGTGATCTTCGAGGTATTGCTGAACACAACCTCCATGTTCAATCATGGCAATGTCCGGCTGCCTCTGTGGCTCGACAAACGCTTGCGGTTGGTTGTGGTGATGGCCACCACCACGGGGTTTGTTTATGGCAACTGGTGGTAATTTTACCCGTTACACTTATGTCAAAAGCGAGGATAAATTATGAAATTTACTATCTACGGCAGCGGCTGCGCCAAATGCAAACAGCTGACCGCGAATGCGGAAGACGCAGCAAACGCACAGGGGCTTGAATACGAAGTCGAGAAAGTGACCGACACCAATGCCATCATTGATGCTGGCATCATGCGCACTCCGGCACTGGCGATTGATGGCGAGATCGTTGTTGAAGGCAAGGTCATCAACGCAAACGACATCCAGCAGTTGCTTGCCTAGCGGGCAACATGCCAGCGGGACGTTGCCCGCTCACAGCTGCACCCTGCGCTTTGAAAGGATAAGTTCCTAGCCAGTGGTACACTTGGCAATACGCCATAGTCCTGACCGCACAGCTTGGTTTCCCCTAGCAAGCTTTCGAGCTGATGTTCGCTTGCCTGCTAGCCGGAAGCTGCGTTACTGCGATCGTTGCGATAAACAAAAACACCGACGAAACCCATAAACACGCCACGAGACCAAAGGTTGATAGATCCAGCCCGACAGCAGTGTGCCAATCAATCGCCCCATGGCGTTGGACATATAATAAAAACCGACGTCAAGCGATACGCCGTCAGTTCGCGCCAGGCTGACAATCAAGTAGCTATGAAGCGACGAGTTAACGGCAAATACAACGCCGAATATCATCAGACCACCGACCAGAACATACGGCGCGCCCATGTCGGTGCTCAGCCCAATAGCAATAGCGGCCGGGATCCCGGTTAACAATGCGGCCCATAAAGTGGCTATACGTCGCCCGGGGACTGCGTTCGTAGCGCGATGAGTGAACCGTGGTGCCAGTGTCTGTACAACACCGTAGCCAATCACCCAAATCGCCATAAAGCCGCCCACCTGCCAGAAGTCCCAACCAAAGGCGGTATGCAGATATACCGGCAGCGCCACCACAAACCAGATGTCTCGGGCACCAAATAGAAATAGACGGGCCAGAGACAGAATGTTGATCGCACGGCTTTTGGACAGTATGTCAGTAAACCTGAGTTTGCCCGCGCTCTTACCCAGCTCTTGAGTCAGCAACGCGAGGCTGGCCAGCCAGACCAATAATAGGCTGGCCGCCATGATGATAACCGCGCCGCGAAAGCCGACGAGCATCAATAGCGCGCCACCCAGAAAGAAACCCACCCCTTTGAGGGTGTTCTTGGAACCGGTTAACAAGGCCACCCATTTGTAGAGCTTGCCCTGCTCCGAGCCGGGCACCAGCAACTTGATACCGCTTTTGGCGGACATCTTATTCAGATCTTTGGCAATCCCCGACAGCGCCTGCGCGCCCATCACCCAGGGGACCGACAGCACGGCGGCCGGGACGGCCAGCATGCCCAGCGCCACAATCTGCAAAAAAAGACCGATATTCATGGTGCGGTTCAGGCCCATGCGAGCCCCAAGATATCCCCCCACCAGATTGGTGAGCACCCCAAAAAACTCATAGAAAATAAACAACAGAGCAATCTTCAGCGGCGAATACCCTAGCTGGAAAAAATGGAGCACCACCAGCATGCGCAAGGCCCCGTCCGTCAGGGTAAAGGCCCAGTAATTACCGGTGATGATCAGGTACTGGCGAACAGCGGAGCTCATGCTCAGGTGGCCCCAACCTTACGAACCAGTTCCACCGTTCGGTTGGCGTAGCCCCATTCATTGTCATACCAGGCATAAATTTTTACCTGGCTGCCATTGATCACCATGGTCGAGAGTGCATCGATGATGGACGATCGCGGATCGGTTTTGTAATCAATCGACACTAAAGGTCGTTCTTCAAAACCAAGAATGCCAGCCAGGGAACCATTGGCCGCATCCTTGAGTAAAGCGTTTACGGTATCCCGATCCGTTGGCGTTTCAACCTCAAACACACAATCCGTCAGAGACGCATTGGTTAGCGGAACCCGCACGGCATGGCCGTCGAGACGACCTTTAAGCTCTGGAAAAATCTCGATAATGGCGGTCGCGGACCCGGTGGTGGTGGGAATTAGAGAACTGCCACAGGCACGAGCCCGCCGGAGGTCTTTATGCGGTGCATCGAGTATTGTCTGGGTGTTGGTCAGGCTGTGGATCGTGGTAATCGACCCGTGGCGGATCCCAAGGTTTTCATGAATAACCTTGATCACCGGCGCCAGGCAGTTGGTTGTGCAGGAGGCCGCCGTGACGATCTGGTGGATCGCCGGATCAAATTGATCGTCATTGACGCCCATCACGATATTGATTGCCCCGGTTTCCTTGACCGGTGCCGTAACGACAACACGCCTGACCCCTTGCTCAAGATAGCCCTGCAACACGTCGACGGTTTTCATTTTGCCGCTAGCCTCAATCACCACGTCGCAGTCAGACCAGTCCGTTTCCGAAATGGATTTATTGGCGGTAACCCGCATGCTGTGGGAGCCAACCATAAGGCGTTGCCCATCGGCTGTGGCTTCGTGCTGCCAGCGGCCGTGAACGCTGTCAAAATTCAGCAGGTGAGCGAGGTGTTCAGCACTGGCGCCAGGATCGTTGATCGCCACAAAAGCCATATCTGGCCAGTCAAATGCGGCACGCAGTGCCAGCCGACCGATACGGCCAAATCCGTTAATGCCTACTTTCAGTGTCCTCATAATGAAAACTCCTCTTGGGCCATCTACGCAGCCGGGGTGGATGGAAACCAATGTCGAGTCCGGTTAGCAAAAGCAACCAGCGCGAGCATGACAGGTACTTCTACGAGAACACCCACTACCGTTGCCAATGCTGCGCCGGACTGCAGGCCGAACAGGGCAATGGCAACCGCTACGGCCAACTCAAAAAAGTTGCTGGCGCCAATCATACCGGCAGGCGCTGCGATGTTGTGGGATACCTTCCAGGCTTTGGCCCAGCCATAAGCGATGAAGAAAATCAGGAAGGTCTGAAGAATCAACGGAATAGCGATCAGCACGATGTGCAATGGGTTCTCGATTATTACGTCGCCCTGAAAGGCGAACAACAGCACCAGCGTGATGATCAAGCCAATGGGGGTGATGGGTGCCAGGCGTTTCATGAAAACGTTGTCAAACCACTCAATACCACGCCGCTTGATAACAGCCTGACGAGTTAAATAACCGGCGCCCAGTGGAATGACAATGTAGAGCACCACCGACAGGATGACCGTATCCCAAGGCACCTGAATGTTAGACACGCCGAGCAGGAAAACGACGATGGGCGCGAAAGCCAGTAGCATGATCAGATCGTTAAGCGCCACCTGAACCAGCGTGTAGGCAGCATCACCGCGCGTAAGGTAGCTCCATACGAAGACCATGGCCGTACAAGGTGCAGCACCCAAAAGAATGGCCCCGGCGAGGTATTCATTGGCGCGATCAGCTGGAATCAGAGGTGCGAACACCACGGTCAGAAAGAACCAGGCGATAGCAAACATCGTGAAAGGTTTCACCAACCAGTTCACCGCTGTGGTGATAACAAGGCCTTTGGGCTGACGGCGGACACCAAGAACAGAGGTAAAGTCGACCTGCACCATCATGGGAAAGATCATGGCCCAAATCAGCACCGCCACCGGAATTGAGACTTGCGCGTACTCGAAACGCGACAAGGTCTCGGGAATGACTGGCGCGAACTGCCCTATCAGCACACCCAGCACGATGGCCAATGCCACCCAAAGCGAAAGAAAACGCTCGAACAGCCCCAGACCTTCAGACGTGTTGGGGGCCTGTGAGACCTCGGATGTGGTCATGCCACGACTCCTTTTATAAACAGTGGGTTACGCAACGTGCTTTCGATGACAGCATTGATGCGGCCGAAGTAAAGGAAGGGATTCAGCCGGCTCATCGTGTGTCTCGCAGGTGGTGAATCACCTCGCCATCTTCTTTGGTTACGTGTTCGACGGGACATTCAAGAAGACCCAGCACCCGCTCGGAAGGCCGACATAGGCGAGCCCCCTTGTCAGTCACGACGATAGGGCGATTGATCAAAATCGGATGCGCCATCATCGCATCGATCAGCTGATCATCGCTCAAAGCGGGGGCGTCCAACCCCAACTCATCGTAAGGCGTGCCCTTGCGTCGAAGGAGTTCGCGCGGAGTGATCTGCATCATCGAGAGCAGTGCTACTAGCCGCTCACGACTGGGTGGCGTCTTGAGATATTCGACGACTTCAGGCGTTTCACCCGAGGCCTTGATCATAGCCAGCGTGTTACGTGATGTACCGCAGTCAGGGTTGTGATAAATCAGTGGTTGCACAGTGCCTCACAATTCGTCTGGCTGGTCAGGGCAAGCGACCAGCGAGGATATTAGCGGCGCACAGACCTCGGGATGGCCTGCACAGCAGTCATTGACCAGGAATCGGATCATCTCTTGCATGCGATTCAAGTTCGCTCGATAGATGATGGAACGACTCTGGCGTTGGGAGAGAACAAGCTCTGCACGGGTAAGCACAGACAAATGCGCTGACATCGTGTTGTGCGGTACACCCAGTTGTCTTGCGATCTCTCCCGCCGGAAGCCCCTCTGGCTCATGACGAACCAAAAGCCGAAATGCTTCCAATCGAGTCTCTTGAGAGAGAGCACCAAAGCTTGCTATTGCCTTTAACGTTTCCATATGTCCAAGAATATGGACATCTTACAGTTTAGTCAAGCTTGACGATTTCAGCGATAGTCCGAGTGACCCTGGATGATCATAACGACAGGTCGGATATCAACCAGATAATCCGAATATCCCTTCTTTGAATAGCGATACTGAACAGTTTCTGGGCGAGGCTCGGGTGGCGGCGTTTCGGCGAAGAGTACGCCATCTCACCAGAACACTGGGATGGCCTCCTTACATTTCCAGCACCCAGCCAAAACCCGGCATTTCGTAATCTTGTGTATCTACTTTCTGGGCGGCAATTTGTGCCCGGTCGATGAGCAAAATGGTCGACTTTCACATCACCACATCGAAGTGTCACGGGGTCACCGCAATTTGGGCAACCGTGCTGCTCGCCTCCGGTCGCTCCAACAGCCGAGACTAATTTATCCCGACTATCGAAAGCGTATGGCAATCTAAGATTCTCTGGAACAATGTCCGCTGACATTCGGGCATTCACTCCTAATACAGCATATGCACTGAGCAAATGACGAGTGACCCAGCCCTTTCCAAGGCGAGGCCGAACACTTCCCGGTGACAACACTCAGTTGCTGAAAATTTTTGAGTTTTCTCAATCACTCTACTGCCCTTTCATCGAGGATGATTTCTCTCCGGCGCTGGCGCAATCGTTTAACGTAGGCACCATCTACCAGCTCTTCGGCGCCATGGTCGAGCGCACAGTTCGCTAACGAAGCCAGTGATTCGTCACTCAGTCGAAAATCCCTAGGGATGAGGCCAAATTTGGATTGGCTATTTTTCTCCAGCGCAACAAACAGAGACTTGAAGAAGTCGGCTCGGGATGATCGTGCCCCCTCAGTGCCGGCCGCCGTCAACGCGTCACCGGCATTAATTTTTGTAGTATCTGCATCCGTCGCGATCGCCTGAATCACTACAGGCAGCGACGGCCAATACTTCATATCGTATTGGCCGGAGAGCCTCTGAAGTGGCTCTTTTACATGCCACTGGAAGAGGGTTTGGTCACTGCCGGCTGCTCGATAGCTGAATAGACATCATAAATCTCGCCGCCGAAGAACCCCGAATGATTGTTAAGAAGCTCTCGCTCTTCCAACAACTCCGCCAGTTTTTGCGCACTGGCCGCGATCTTACGATTCACCTCTCTGAGCTTCGCTCGCTCTTGTCGCGCCAGGGCACTCTTTTCAGGGCACCAAAATGCCGCGGTCGAAAGTAGGGTCCTCAAAACAGTGCGCAACCCACTAGGAGATCTGTCAAGTTTTTCCTCCAACTCGTTGTAAACCTTTAGTAGCTCTAATGGCCGTCGCAAAAGCCGATCAATAATGGCGACCTCACTGGGGAGTATATTGTGCTCGACGTTGTAGTCTCGTTCAGACTTTAAAATATTCTCGCACTTGGCTTGCGGAGATCTGTTCTTTGCTTGTGTCATCTTCCTGTCCTATCTGATGTGTGACACCCAGTAGTCTAAGGAGTGATTAGGCCCAGTTCGGTACCTGAGAAACGAAAAATTCGGAGGCGATCAGGTACTTATTTCTTTTGGAGACTTCAGGCTGCCAAACACATCAAGACTTTTGGCTAAATATACGCAAGCAAATCAATTACCGTACCCCTGCTCTTCAGGCTCTGGTAGCTCTTCTCCGGATCTTCCTGCCGAATCAGCCTCAGGTCGTCATCCACATACACGGGATCAAGAAGCGTTCTTTTGTCTCGTTTTGGCTGTGCTTGCTTAGCGGTCGTTTCATTTTTTTCGTTAAGATTCTTAATGTGAGCAACGAGGCTGAAAAGATCGTCAGCCGGCTTTTCCTCTAAGGCTTGCTCTGCGACAACGGGCGCAATGTCCTCACCAATACCCATTTGGACCAATATCGTAATTAATCGATCCCGCATTGAGTCCTCAGCATCAGTGCGTATTCCTCGCACAACCGGTATGTGGGGAGCTTCCTGCAATGCGCTTTGAACACGCAGGGCCTCCCTAGGCACATCAAGATCAGCGTATTGAAGAATCGTTTCCTCGCGGCCGCTTCGCAATGCTGCAATCATTGGATGCACCATTGCGAGCTCTTCCTGGTAGACCTTGGTTACGAGGACTCGATCTATCGCCTCACGACCCGCTACAACCGCTCTCACCTGGCTGAGGTAAAAAAGGGCAACGGCTATGTGAGCAATACCTTGGGTGTACTCCCAGAACAAGTCCATCATTTCATGGGTGAGAGGAGTTGCATGCTCAAACCATTGCAGCTTCCATAGGCGCTTGAAGAATCTTTCCCACTCTTCATCACTCCCAGTATTCTCGGTACGTGCAAACCGCCCCCAGTCCAGGCTACCAAACTGAGCCGCCCTCCGCGCCGACCGCATAGTTGGCTGGAAAAGCTCTAGGGCTTTAGGCGTCCCAATAAACAAGACCGGTACTTTAATCACGTTGGTCAGCGTGACGAAGAAGTTGAGCATCTTGTCTGCACCTCCAGACCGGGATTTCTCCAAGTGCTGAATTTCATCAATGACAAGCACGCCAACTGAATGTAACGCAGACACGCGAGCAACGTCTCCCAGCATGGACTCTGCAGAGGATCGACTCTTTACATAGAGAGCTTGGTAATCAGTACCCAAGGCGTCGTCAACAGCTCGGAAAAAGTGAGTACATAAACTCTTCACCGAGCCATCATGAGGGCATTCCACTTTTAACCAAACGAGCTGGCAATGTTGGTAATCAGGATGAAAAATCGCTTGCGGGTAACTTCTTAGGATAGCCTCGACAGCTGTAGTCTTGCCGGTGCCAGAACATCCAATGACGGAACTGACCAATGCCTCATTACCTGCATTTCGAAAAATTGCACTGAAATCAGTATGCGCAACGTCATCAAGGTTACGGTGGTAGTCAGGCGCAGCGATATTCCGGCTCAAGTAACCACGGCGAATCATGCCCGAAATCATTTGTTCCAACTGTAGATGAGATTTCGTTGGATACAGAAATTGATCCAGAATCCGCATCATTGCATGGCGCCGAATGTGAGCCGGGAGTACCTTTTCGGCATCGTCTACGTTGGGGAGGCGGGCCAACATCTTCGCAGTGGCCTGCGGTGAGTTGATAGGAGGCAGAGCGTTAATCAATGGGTGCCCTTCATATTCCCGTATTTCCGCTTCTCGATACTCGGCGAATGGCAACTTAATCATCATCATCCTCCAGAAAAGCATCCAAATCGGGGTAGTCTACGCTCTCATTTGAAGGCGTTTTTTGAGAGCGGAAAGGCACTACATCTGCTGGACGATCTTGCTTGATCTTTTTATTAGTTTTAATACCACTTTGATCCCTTTCTGCCTCTTTTTCTTTGAGGCGATTATCCCGTATTCCTCGAAGTCGCTCTGAGTCACTAGTAGATGATTTGTTGGCTTTTTGCCGCTTCTTGGCTGTTGAAACGATTTGTTCAACAGCAGCCAGTGAATCCGGCTTCCGATATTCTTCAGCTTGCCGAGCTGTCGCTCTGGTGCGACTCATGGCTTTAAGCACACCGGCGGCTTCGACAAAACTCATGCCACGAAATCTCCGGCTTCTATCCGATAGCTCACACACCCAATAGTTCTCAAAGGTTTTGTCGGGTCTCAGGTAAACGGTATTGGTTCGCCTGGGGTCGAAGGCGACTTCCATTTTTGCAGGACGGTTCTGGCGAATACGATCAAACCAGCCTGCTGCCAATGCTTCCTGACAGATATAAACCAGACCTTTGAAGGTGATGCCAACCTGAGATACTGTCCCGTTTTCATAAGGCAAAAGGTTAATGCGGGCAAGTTCTTCGTCACACGAACGGAGCTTACCGGTACGGTGCTGGATTCCCCAGTTCCATAGGTCTAATGGCACTGCTGGCAAGTCTGAAGGCATGTCGGGAGAAAAGTCATAACCTTCAATAACATGTTGGGTGTTGTAAACAATAATCAAGTTGATCAGCATTTCTGTGAATTCATAAAGGTTCAGAACTGCATCCAATTCATAGCGTTTACCGTTCCGCTTTTTGCCATTTACCGGCTCCACTACACCACCCACGTAAGGTCGGAACTGGCTCTGAATTGTGTTGAAAAATCGTTCGCAGATTGCTTTATCATCCCCTCGGTAGGCCCGTGAGTTACTCAGTTGCACGCCAAACCTGTTAACCAGTACGTCAGCTTGGCGGTATAGAAGTTCGCCCCTATCGGCCATAACCCCAGCAGGAATACCGATACTGGGCCAATCTTCTGTTCGTATATTCACGCCGTATTCCCGGCAATAAGCGGATTTGTCACTAAAGGAATTACCCAACGCCATCATTGCGGCCACCCACGAGGGATTTTCCAGGCCCACGTACATTCCGACCACCATTCGGCTAAATACATCTTTGACGAAGTACAAAACGGGTCGGCCGATGATAACGTTGGGGTCATCCTCGGCCACGAGATAAAGATCAGCAATCGTCGCATCGATTTCGTACCGTGCTCCGGGGCCAAAGTTCAAATTCGCTGACGTGCTGGTCAGCGCCCGCATATCCTTTTGGTAAATTCGTGCAGGTGTTCGCTTCCGCACTACTTCGCTATTCAGATAGTTAGTTTGGAAAAAGTACCGAAACTGCGCCAGTGTTGGCATAGCCGATTCTGTAGCGGTCGGGTATCTAGCCTTAAAAAGGCCAACGGCCTTGTCCTTTGCAGCGGTCAACGGTACCTTTTCGTTGGTCAGATAAAAACCATCAAGCGCCATTCTGAACAGTTCCGCGACTTCTTCCGTTACTGGCACACCCACCCCCGGAGAAACCGTTCGCTTTCGCCCGACCTTGTTTTCAATCTCGCGCCTCGGTCGCCCTCTGGCCCCACATTTATGGTAGTCCGGTGCCAAGGAATTTGGCACCATTCCTCTCTGCCAATAACGGCGAAGTTGGCGGGTGACATAAAGCCTTGGCTTATCCGTAGATCTTAGAAGCTGATTTATCAGCTGATTACGTTCACTCTTGATGAACAACGATGAATAATGCTCAAGCAAGGGGCTAATCGTGTTCCAGGCTTCATCCCGCCTTATAGCACCAACACTTCCCTCTTCGACATTAACCAAAGGATAGGGGTCAGAGATAGGTTTATACCCAACTGCTTGGAATTCTTCTTCCGAGACAGGGAAAGGCAAAGCTTTCTCGCTATCTACATCGATTAGCATTAAATCACTTAGCTGCTCCAGAACAACTCTGTAACGCTTGTTCGTCTCTGGTTCTGTGAAAACTCTGTTAAGAAGCATTGTTCACCTCGCTGACTCGCAGGGTTTCTCTGAGTGTGAGATCTCCATAGGTCCAACTGTGGAACACTTTATTCAGAGGTACCCGTATGAACCGGAAGGCTACCGCATGCCTAAGGGTGCTCAGATGGAACCCGGGCTCTAATCCATATTGGTCGTCAAGCTTCGCGCACAGCCGCGTCGCTTTGGTTCGGGGGTGGGGCTCTAATCGATGTAAAAGGTCCCGCACTTCGACAACGCTCAGCTCCT
Organism: Marinobacter sp. AC-23; assembly: GCF_001858325.1. GTDB lineage: Bacteria > Pseudomonadota > Gammaproteobacteria > Pseudomonadales > Oleiphilaceae > Marinobacter. Next base: position 11,259 of record NZ_MBPP01000064.1, on the reverse strand, counting down.
GGTGATCAGTCATATCAGGGTTTAAATAGGGCTGGATCCAGAGTAGGTTTTCTCGCATACCATCAGTTATTTCTCTCTCAGTGAAAATCCTCCACTCCACACCACGGGCTTCCCAGAACGATTTTTCAATTTGAAGCTTTTCTATAACTCTTGGCTTTGCCAGTTCAGATGAGGGTTTGACGGCAATAGCCAGTTGCTTACCAGAAGACAGGTCTATCAAAAGGTCGGTTGAAACCACATTCAGAAGGCCGCGAACCTGGGGATGACGGATACCCAGGCGCGCGCAAATATCAAGACTATCTTCGACTTGCAGGGGATATTGTTCACGGATATCGATGGTTTTCTCAAATTGGTCGAAAACCAGGAAGGCAAAAAGTTCTATCCCGGATAGCAGATGATGCACTCGCCCGACGGAAGCACTTCGGATTCGAACGCTTTCGCCCTGGCTGCTGAGTTCATGAACCTTGATGAACGGCTGATAGGCTTTACCCACTCCCTTACCACGAGTCTTGAGTCGCTTTTCGTGGCTGGGATCAATGCGTTTATTGGTGTCTGTCATGAAAAAAGGTCTCCTGCTAAATTGAGAATAGCAGGAGACCCACTTTGATCAAACTTTATTATGATTTATCAAACTTTAATATACTCTGACAACCAGTAATGCTTCTGTTGGTGTCTACTCAACCGTCACGCTTTTTGCCAGGTTTCTAGGCTGGTCCACATCTGTGCCCTTCAGTACAGCAACGTGATAAGACAGCAGCTGCAACGGAACGGTGTAGACGATTGGCGCAGTAATTTCGTGCACTTCCGGAAGCTGCAACACGTGGATGCCCTCTTCCGGCTTTAAATTCGCAGCGCGGTCAGCAAACACAAACAACTCACCGCCCCGGGCGCGTACTTCTTCGAGGTTCGATTTGAGTTTCTCAGCCATGTGGTTATTGGGCGCGACCGTAACTACCGGCATTTCGCTGTCTACCAAGGCAAGCGGGCCGTGCTTGAGCTCGCCAGCGGGATAGGCCTCCGCATGAATGTAAGAAATCTCTTTCAGTTTCAAGGCGCCTTCCAAAGCCACCGGGAACTGCGAGCCGCGACCCAGGAACAGCGCATGATTTTTGTCCATGAACCGCCGCGACATCTCTGCAATCTCGCCGTCCAGCGCCAGTACGTCATTAACCTGGCCGGGCACCAAATGCAGAGCCTTAACGATATCGGCTTCGCGCTCTTCGCTCAGGCCGTTCTCGCGGGCCAAAGCCAGCGTAAATATAAGCAACGCGGTGAGCTGAGTGGTGAAAGCTTTGGTAGAAGCGACGCCAATTTCCGGCCCCGCCTGGGTCATGATGACCAGGTCGGATTCGCGAACCAGAGAACTGCCTGGCACGTTGCAGATGGCCAGAGCCGCCCGGAAACCAGCCTTTTTGGCTTGCCGCAGCGCAGCCAACGTGTCGGCGGTTTCGCCAGATTGTGAAATACACAAAAACAACGTGTCTTCCTGGATTACATGATTGCGATAGCGGAACTCGGAGGCCACTTCTACGGAGCAGGGCACGCCTGCCAGATCTTCAATCCAGTAGCGAGCGACCATGCCCGCATGGTAACTGGTGCCGCAGGCGATAATCTGCACGTGGCGGACGTTTTTCAGCAGGTCGCCGGCCTCGGTGCCCAGAGCTTGCGCCAGCACCCGCGATTCCGTCACGCGGCCTTCCATGGTGGCTTTGATCACTCGCGGCTGCTCGTGAATTTCCTTGAGCATAAAGTGGCGATATTCGCCTTTGTCTGCTGAGTCTGCGCTGTGTTCGAAGCGGCTAATGGCACGTTCGACCGGCGTGCCTTCACGATCATGAATCTCGATGCTATCCCGGCGAATATCCGCAAGATCGCCTTCTTCCAAAAACATGAAACGATCGGTTACTGGCAGCAGTGCAAGCTGGTCAGAGGCTATAAAGTTTTCACCAATACCCACACCAATTACCAGCGGGCTGCCCTCGCGGCAAACAACCATGTGCTCGGGCTCATCCGCATGCACTACAGCAAGCGCATAGGCACCGCGCAGGCGGGTAACGGAGGTCTTCACCGCATCATAAAGTTTACCCAGTTCGCGGAAATTCTTTTCGATCAGGTGCACAACCACTTCCGTGTCGGTCTGGGAAGTAAACTCATACCCATCGGCTTTCAGTTCTTCGCGCAGCTCTTGATAGTTCTCAATTATGCCGTTGTGTACGATCGCCAGGCGGTCACCAGACATGTGCGGATGGGCATTAAGCTGTGACGGTTCACCGTGGGTTGCCCATCGGGTGTGGGCGATACCCAGGTAGCCAGAGAGCGGGTTGGCTTCAATGGCGCCGGCAAGCGATGCTACCTTGCCCACTTCCCTAGCGCGCTGAACAGCGCTTTTACCATCCAGAACGGCCATACCGGCAGAGTCGTATCCGCGATATTCCAAGCGGCGCAGACCTTCAAGAAGAATGCCCTGGACGTCACGTTCTGAAACTGCACCTACAATCCCACACATGCTGCTTACCCTGTTCGTAATAAAAATCGTGATAAAAACGGTGAAACAATATCGTACTCAGTGTTTTTCGGGCTTTTGCCAACCGGAAATGTTGCGCTGACGACCCCGCGCCACGGCCAGTTGCTGCTCTGGCACATCTTTGGTGATTGTAGAGCCAGCACCAACGGTGGCGCCTTCGGCTACCGTAACCGGTGCTACTAGCGAACTGTTGGACCCAACAAATACGCCATCACCCAACACTGTCTGGTACTTGTTTACACCATCATAGTTGCAGGTAATGGTACCTGCGCCCACGTTTACATCGGTTCCCAGCGTAGCATCACCCACATAGCTGAGGTGGTTAATTTTACTGCCCTCGCCAACGATGGTTTTTTTGGTCTCAACAAAATTACCCACTTTGGTGTTGGCGGCCAGTTGGGTGCCAGGGCGCAGGCGCGCGAATGGCCCCACCTGAGCATTAGGGCCAACGCTGGCCTGATCGATCACACTGTGGGCATGAATGTGGGCGCCATCGGCGATGGTGGAATCGGTAATCACGCAACCAGGGCCAATGGACACATGGCTACCCAGCGATACTTTGCCATTGAATACCACGTTCACATCAATCAATACATCGTTGCCGATGGTGAGTTCGCCGCGCACATCTACTCGCGCGGGATCGGCCAAAGTGGCGCCTTCGGTCATCAAACGATCCGCTTCGCGGCTCTGATACCAGCGCTCCAGTTCGGCCAGCTGCAGGCGGTTGTTCACCCCTTGCACCTCAAACGGGTTGCCCGGCTGAGCCACGTTTACCGTCATGCCCGCCTGCACGGCCATGGCGATGATATCGGTGAGGTAATATTCGCCTTGGGCGTTGCTGCTGGAGAGTTGGGGCAACCAGGTTTTGAGGTGGCGAGCGCTGACCGCGAGAATGCCGGTGTTCACTTCGTTAATGGCCAACTGTTCAGCACTGGCGTCTTTTTGCTCAACAATGGCTGTCACCTGCCCGGCCTGTTTGCGCAAAATACGGCCGTAGCCTTGAGGGTTATCCAGAGTCACGGTTAACAATCCCAGCGTTTTCTCGTCCAGGTCCTGCACCAATCCTTGCAGAGTTTGCGCGGTGGTCAGCGGTACGTCGCCGTATAGCACCAACACCCTGGCATCGTCGGGGAGTTCGGGAAGTGTCTGGGCGACAGCATGGCCGGTACCCAGCTGTTGCTCCTGCATTACCCAGCTAACGCTATAGGAATGGGAAGCGGCTTTTACCTGATCAGCGCCATGACCAATAACGCCGTGAACTTTCTCTGCCCCCAAAGTCTGAGCCGTGTCGATCACGTGGTGGAGCATAGGCCGCCCGGCCACTTTGTGCAGTACCTTCGGCAGCGATGATTTCATCCGTGAGCCCTGGCCGGCGGCCAGGATAACAACGTGCAACGGTGACATGGGGCAACAACTCCCTTACGTGGGTCGGGGTTAAATCAAAAAAAAAGCCGCACCTCGCAGTGGGTAGCGGGATGCGGCTTTTCGGGGCAAGCCTGGCAAACCGTTCTATCGAACGTTTTTACGCAGCTTTTGCAAAGTGCGCAGCTGAGCGGCCGCTTCGGCCAGCTCCGCAGCCGCACGGTAGTACTCAAACTCGCCCGTTTTGTTCGCCAGTGCTGCTTCGGCGTCTTTTTGAGCCTGCAAAGCTGCAGCCTCATCAACGTCTTTAGCACGCACCGCCGTGTCGGCCATCAGGGTCACGAGGTTAGGCTGTACTTCCAGGTATCCCCCAGATACGTACAGGATTTCCTCTTCACCACCCTGTTTGATGATCCGGACTGCCCCCGGTTTAAGCGCGGACAGCAACGGAGCATGGCCTAACTGAATACCCAACTCACCCTCGGTGCCGGTAGCGATCAACATCTCTACCAGACCAGAGTAAATCTTCTTTTCAGCACTTACGACGTCACAATGTACAGTCATAGCCATATCTCTAAGCCTCTTAGGTCAGAAATTGAAAGAAGATTACTTACCTTCTTTCGCCTTCATCGCCTTCGCTTTCTCAACAGCTTCTTCAATGCCACCGACCATGTAGAAGGCCTGCTCTGGCATATCATCGTAGTCGCCGCTGAGGATGCCCTTGAAGCTGCTGATTGTCTCCTTCAAAGAAACATACTTACCGGGCGAACCGGTGAATACTTCAGCAACGTGGAACGGCTGCGAAAGAAAACGCTCGATCTTACGGGCACGGGATACAGCCAGTTTATCTTCTTCTGACAGCTCGTCCATACCCAGAATCGCGATGATGTCTTTCAGTTCCTTGTAGCGCTGCAGGTTGGTCTGCACGCCACGGGCGACTTCGTAATGCTCGTCACCGATGACCAGAGGATCCAGCTGACGCGAGGTGGAATCGAGTGGATCGATCGCAGGGTAAATACCCTTGGAAGCGATGTCACGGCTCAGTACCACGGTAGCGTCAAGGTGGGAGAAGGTGGTTGCCGGAGACGGGTCAGTCAAGTCATCCGCTGGTACGTATACCGCCTGGATCGACGTAATAGAGCCATCTTTGGTAGAGGTAATACGCTCCTGCAGCTCACCCATCTCCTGGGCCAGCGTGGGCTGATAACCTACCGCAGAGGGCATACGGCCCAATAGAGCAGATACTTCAGTACCAGCCAGGGTATAACGGTAAATGTTGTCAACGAAAAACAGTACGTCACGACCTTCGTCACGGAACTTCTCAGCCATGGTGAGGCCGGTCAGGGCTACACGCAGACGGTTTCCTGGGGGCTCGTTCATCTGGCCGTAGACCATTGCTACTTTATCAAGAACGTTGGAGTCCTTCATTTCGTAGTAAAAGTCGTTACCTTCACGAGTCCGCTCACCAACACCGGCGAATACGGAGAGACCGGAGTGCTCTTTCGCGATGTTGTTGATCAGTTCCATCATGTTAACGGTTTTGCCTACACCGGCACCGCCAAACAAGCCAACCTTACCACCCTTGGCAAACGGGCAAATCAGGTCGATAACCTTGATGCCTGTTTCCAGCAGGTCGGCAGAAGCTGCCTGGTCTGCGTAGCCAGGTGCTTTGCGGTGGATACCCCAACGCTCTTCTTCACCGATCGGGCCTGCCTCGTCAATTGGACGACCCAAAACGTCCATGATGCGGCCCAGAGTCTGGACGCCCACGGGTACCGAAATCGGCTTATGTGTGTTTTCTGCTTTCAGGCCACGCTTCAGGCCTTCGGTGCTGCCCATCGCGATGGTACGAACAACGCCGTCACCCAGCTGTTGCTGAACTTCCAGAGTTGTTTCGCCACCTTCAAGCAGCAGTGCGTCGTAAACGCTTGGCACGGCGTCACGTGGAAATTCCACGTCGATAACCGCGCCAATGATCTGAACGATGTGTCCGCTACTCATGCTCGGTTCCTCGTTATCTTAATAGTCAATAAAACCAGTAGGATTGTGGCGGATCAGACCGATGCCGCGCCGCTCACAATTTCCGAAATCTCTTGCGTAATGGCTGCCTGACGAGCTTTGTTATACACCAACTGCAGGTCGTCAATAATGTCACCGGCGTTATCGGTAGCACTCTTCATGGCAATCATTCGAGAGGCCTGCTCACAAGCCAAATTCTCTACCACACCCTGATACACCTGGGACTCGATAAAACGTGGCAGCAGCCCTTCGAGAATCGGACGCGCATCCGGCTCATAGATGTAATCCCACTGGTGACCAATTTCTTCGTCCGCGCCTTCCGGCAAGGGCAAGAGTTGCTCGGCTTTCGGCGTTTGCGTCATGGTGTTCACAAACTCGTTGCTAACCAGGTATAGGCGATCAATCTTGCCTTCACTGAATGCATCGAGCATTACCTTGACGTTACCGATCAGCGTTTCCGCACTTGGGTTATCGCCCAGGTGCGTCAACGCAGCAATCACGTTCCCGCCGTAGTTGCGGAAGAACGATGCGCCTTTCTGCCCGATCGCACAGAGGTCGGTCGCAACGCCCTGCTCTTTCCAGTCACGCATTTCGCGAACCAGCAGTTTGAACATGTTAGCGTTCAAACCACCGCAAAGGCCGCGATCAGAGGAGACAACGATGTAGCCAACCCGCTTCACCTCACGCTCGAGCATGAACGGATGACGGTAATCCTTGTTGGACCTCGCAATGTGTCCAATTACCTGGCGCATCTTTTCGGCATACGGGCGAGTCGCCTGCATGCGTTCCTGAGCTTTACGCATCTTACTGGCCGCCACCATTTCCATGGCGCTGGTAATTTTTTGCGTGCTCTTGATGCTGCCGATCTGGTTACGTATTTCTTTTCCGATGGCCATAGGTCACTGCCTTTTCAAGTTAGACACTCATTTGGACCAGCTGGCCCGCCGCAGCGGGCCGGCGGTGTTACCAGGTTTGAGTGGTCTTGAATTTCTCCAGTGCAGCTTTCAGGCCAGCAGCAATCTCATCGTTGTAGATGCCGGCGGGACCGATTTTCTCAAGCAGTTCTTTTTGCTCTGCCCGCATCCAGTCCAACAGCTGGGCTTCAAACGGAACGACCTTTTCGACGTCAACGTCGTCAAGGAAGCCTTCGTTGGCGGCGAACAAAACAGTACCCATTTCAGCCACAGACATCGGGCTGTACTGGTTCTGCTTCATCAGTTCGGTAACACGTTGACCGTGCTCAAGCTGCTTACGGGTAGATTCGTCCAGATCCGATGCAAACTGAGCAAACGCTGCCAGCTCACGGTACTGAGCCAGAGCCAGACGAATATTACCGCCCAGTTTCTTCATGATCTTGGTTTGGGCCGAACCACCTACCCGCGATACCGAGATACCTGCGTTCATCGCCGGACGAATACCGGAGTTGAACAGGTTGGTCTCGAGGAAGATCTGACCATCGGTAATGGAGATTACGTTGGTCGGTACGAAGGCAGATACGTCGCCCGCTTGGGTTTCAATGATTGGCAGCGCGGTCAAAGAACCGGTCTTGCCTTTCACTTCACCCTTAGTGAACTTCTCCACATAATCCGCGTTTACGCGGGAGGAGCGCTCCAGTAGACGGGAGTGCAAGTAGAATACGTCACCCGGATAGGCTTCACGGCCCGGCGGACGGCGCAACAGCAGGGAGATCTGACGGTACGCAACAGCCTGTTTGGACAGGTCGTCGTATACGATCAGAGCATTTTCACCGCGGTCACGGAAGTATTCGCCCATGGTAGTGCCTGAGTATGGAGCCAGGAACTGCATGGATGCGGGATCTGCTGCACCTGCAGCAACCACCGTGGTATGCGCCATAGCGCCGTGTTCTTCCAGCTTGCGTACAACCGCAGCAATCGAAGATTGCTTCTGGCCGATGGCAACGTAGATACACTTGATACCCGTGTCTTTCTGGTTAATGATCGCGTCGATAGCAACGGCTGTTTTACCGATCTGACGGTCACCGATAATCAGCTCACGCTGGCCGCGGCCAACTGGAACCATGGTATCGATGGCTTTCATACCCGTTTGAACCGGCTCATCAACGGACTGACGCTCGATAACACCCGGTGCTACTTTTTCAACCGGATCGGTCAGCGTGGTACCCAGATCGCCCTTTCCGTCGATTGGGTTACCCAGCCCGTCTACTACACGGCCAAGAAGCTCCGGGCCTACCGGAACTTCCAGAATACGGCCGGTGCAACGCACTTTCTGGCCTTCGGCAAGATCTTCGTAGTCACCTAATACCACGGCGCCCACGGAGTCACGCTCCAGGTTCAGCGCCATGCCGAATATGCCATTAGCGAATTCGATCATCTCGCCGTACATAACGTCGGCCAGGCCGTGGATCAGCACGATGCCGTCTGCTACAGACAGAATGGTGCCTTCGTTTTTTGCTTCAGAAGAGATATCGAGGTTCTCGATTCTCTTCTTAATGATGTCACTGATCTCGGATGGATTCAGTTGCTGCATGCCTTTGTCCTCAAACCTTTTGCTGAAATCAGGAGCCCAGTGCTTTAGCCATTTTGGCCAGCTTGCCACGGACTGAAGCGTCAATAACCAAATCGCCGGTATTTACCACCACGCCGCCGATCAACGAACGATCAACAGAGGTTTCCAGGGCGACTTTACGCTCCAGCTTCCTGGACAATGCTTCTGCCAGTTTTTGCTGCTCGTCGGCGGTCATTTCAAACGCCGTGCTTACCTTCATATTAACCGTGCGCTCAAATTCTGCGCGGTAGAAGGCAAACAGAGTCGAAATTTCCGGCAGCAACGCCAGGCGCTTGCTCTCAGCAAGAATCAACAGGAAGTTTCTGAGTGCTTCAGGCATCTGTTCTTCCGCAGTATCGAAAAACAGTTCTGCCTTGCGCTGCTCAGACAGGCCAGGATTGGCCAGAATCTTCTTAATAGCGTTGTCGGCCGCCAACAGACCAACAAAAGCAAGTGCCTGATCCCAGGAATCAACGGCATCTTGCTCTTTAGCGGCAGCAAAAACGGCTTTCGCATAGGGCCGGGCTAACGTAATCAGTTCTGCCATGGGACCCTCGCTTAGAGTTGTGCGGCCAGCTTGTCCAGCATCTCGCTGTGAGCTTTAGCATCGACAGAGGTTTCCAGGATCTTCTCTGCACCGGCAATGGCAAGTACTGCCACTTCTGTCCTAAGTGCATCGCGAGCCTGAACACGCTCCTGCTGAATTTCCGCCCGGGCCTGCTCAATGAGCTTTTCACCTTCTTTGCGGGCATCGTCTTTAGATGCTTCCACAATCTGGGCGGCGCGCTTGTTGGCCTGATCAATTAGTACAGCAGCTTCTTCTTTGGCTTTCTGCATTTGCTTGGCGGCTTTTTCCTGAGCAAGCTCAAGATCCAGTGACGCTCTGTCAGCAGCAGAAAGACCATCGGCAATTTTCTTCTGGCGCGCTTCCATGGCTGCCGTAATTGGCGGCCATACATATTTCACGCAGAACCAGACGAAAATAGCGAAGGCAATCGATTGCCCTATTAACGTAAGGTTTATATTCACGGCAATATACCTCTTGCTATTCGTTGCGTGCTGGAACCCAAAAAACCGGGCGCCTGGCTCTGATAGTCAGAGCAGCGCCCGTATCTTGAGGCTGTGTTAGCCAGCAACAACGAAGATCAGGTACATCGCAAGACCAACACCGATCATAGGAACGGCATCCAGCAGACCGGCCATGATGAAGGCTTTAACCTGCAATTGGTTCGCCATTTCAGGCTGACGAGCGGTTGCTTCGAGCAGCTTGCCACCTAGAAGACCAAAACCAATACCGGTAGCCAGAGCGCCTAGGCCGAGAATGATTGAAGCCGCAATGTAAACCATTGAAATATCCATTAAAAACTCCTCAGTTTTTCATTTAGTTAAGGGTGTATTTTTAAAACGTTAATCAGTGATCTTCGTGTGCTTGTGCCAAATAAACAATCGTAAGCATGGTGAAAATAAAGGCCTGAAGCGGAATAATCAGGAGATGGAAGATGGCCCAAGGCACGCTTAACGTCCACTGAGCCCAGAATGGCAGCAGCGCGATCAGGATAAAAACAACCTCACTTGCGTATATGTTACCAAACAGACGCAACGCAAGGCTGAACGGCCGTACAATCATGACCAGAATTTCCAGTACCAGGTTCACTGGAATCAATGCCCAATGATTGAATGGGTTCATGCCCAGTTCTTTAGCAAAACCGGAGATCCCTTTAACCTTAAAGCTATAAAAAATAGTCAGCACAAACACGCCAATGGAAATACCAAAGGTAGCGTTGGGGTCTACGCTAGGAACGATCTTGAAGTACTCGAGTCCCATTGCCTGCGCAAGCACTGGAATAAAGTCAACCGGCACCAGGTCAAGCGCACTCATTAGCAAAATCCACACAAAGAGTGTTAGCGCCAGTGGAGCAATGATCGGGTTACGCGCATGGAAGCCATCGCGAACGATACCTTCAATGAACTCAATGGTTACTTCCACAAAGTTTTGCAGGCGACCGGGCACACCGGTGGTGGCGCGAGCGGCAACAAACCGGAACAGGCCAAGAAACAACACACCCATTGCAATGGACCAGCCCAGCGTATCAACGTGAAACGCCATAAAGCCCATATCAGATGCTTCCTGCGCTGTACGCGCAAAAGTCCAGCTAGTTTCGCTCATAACGCTGCCGTCAAAGCGCTCATAGCCAGCTTCAAGCTTGCCATAGGTCAGATTTTGTAAGTGATGCTTTATATACTCTACTGGGGTACCAGCCATACCGCTCTCGTCCAGTCATCGCCATGGTTGCGGTCGTATCAGCCAGCGCAACGCGCCGCCTGCTACAACCATCACAGCAAAAGTGAATAACAGGGCCGGCACATACACCGGCTCCATTAAAGTGAAAACAGCCGCAAAAAATACTGCGGTAAGGGCGATTTTGGTGGATTCCGCCCGGAATAAATTCCCCACCATAAGGCGCATTTGACGGGCGCCTTCATAACGATAGACCCGACGTACAAACCAGGCATTTGGCACGATAAAAATAAGACCGCCGATAAATGCGGAATAGCCAGCCAAAGGACTGTGGAGCGACCATAACAGACTGAGAATAACCAAGCCTGTAAATTCAATGGTCAGCCAACGGGCCAAAGGAACGTGGGTGATTCGAGATTGCCGAGATTTCATATCATTGCCATCATTCCAATCGCGCGAAATTATATGTTTTAAGCACCTGTTGTTCAACCAGGCTTCACACGAAACCTGGCTGAAATTTCATCAGACTGGGAACAGTGACCGTGGTTTATCACACAATTTGTGGCTGGCGCCGTTACGGTCACGACAT
>NZ_MBPP01000063.1 GCF_001858325.1 Marinobacter sp. AC-23 | reverse complement strand
GCTGCTGATCGCCTGTCCCTGCGCGATGGGGCTGGCCACGCCGACGGCCATTATGGTCGGAACCGGCAAGGGCGCCGAAATGGGCGTGCTGTTCCGCAAAGGGGCAGCCCTGGAGACACTGGCTCGAATGGACACCATCGTCCTCGACAAGACCGGCACCCTGACCCGGGGCCGGCCCGAGCTGACGGATTTCATTCTGGTGGAGGGCCGCGAGGATGAGGTGTTGGCCTGGGTCGCGGCTGTAGAAACCGAAAGCGAGCATCCCATTGGGGAAGCCATCGTCAAGGGCGCCAGGGATCGGGGACTCACGTTGCCAGCGGTCAGTGAATTCCAGGCAGAGCCGGGCTACGGGATCCAGGCACAGGTTACCGGCCACCGGATCAATGTGGGCGCGGACCGTTATATGCATCGCCTCCGTATCGATTTGGCCAGTGTTGCCGACAGTGCGGTGTCACTCGCCGAAAAGGCGAAAAGCCCGCTTTATGTTGCCGTCGACGGCCGCCTCGCCGCGTTGATTGCAGTGGCCGATCCGCTTAAGGATGGTTCGTTGGAGGCGATTGCTGCGCTTAAGGCCGCAGGGCTGAGTGTGGCCATGCTCACCGGTGACAATCGCGCTACCGCCGAGGCCATCGCGCGGCAGGCGGGTATTGAACGGGTGCTTGCGGAGGTATTGCCAGACCAGAAAGCAGCAGAGGTAAAGCGTCTGCAGGAAGACGGTGCACGGGTCGCTTTCGTCGGTGACGGCATCAACGATGCCCCGGCATTGGCCCAGGCCGATGTGGGTATCGCCATCGGAACGGGTACTGATATTGCCATTGAGGCTGGCGATGTGGTTCTGATGCGCGGCGACCTCCGGGGAATTGTGGATGCGACAGCGCTTTCACGGCGCACCCGCAGAACGATCCTCGGCAATTTTGCCTGGGCCTACGGGTATAACCTGGCACTTATTCCGGTGGCAGCGGGTGTTCTGTTCCCGTTTACCGGCTATCTGCTCAATCCCATGCTGGCCGCTGGGGCCATGAGCCTTTCCAGCGTATTTGTGGTGACCAACTCCCTCCGGCTTGGCCGGTTTAAATCCGATAGCAGAGACTCTGCGGCAAGCAACGTAAGCGACAGCGGAGCAGCACAAGCCAGCGTCTCATAAGAGACCTGGCACACAGAAACAGGAGATTGACAGGATGACAAGTGAGGCATGCACGCTTGGAATGGCGGAAATGGGCTTGATATCCCTTTTGCTCATCGTCGCCCTTGCGCTTGGCGTCGCAGCCCTCGTCAAGCACCTGTTTTCCGGAACCAAAGATGATTCTGGAAGCACGAAGAAGAACACCAGAGGGATTATGAATACCACTCGGGAGCATGAAATCCATCGGGAGCCAGAGGCAAATACGGGGCTAAGGTTGAACGCAAAAGCAAAAGTAGTTGGCGTTCTGCTTCTGCTGGTTGCTCTGGTGGCGATCTACTGGATCATGCTGGAGACTGGAGTGCTGGCTACAGTGACCAACAAGATCGCGTTACGAGAATGGATCGATCAACTGGGGTATTGGGGACCGGTGGGCATCATCGGCCTGATGATCATGGCCATCGTCCTGAGCCCGATCCCCAGCGCCCCGGTCGCCATGGTCGCCGGGGCGGTTTATGGTTCCTTCTGGGGGACGGTGTTCGTGGTTGTCGGGGCCGAGGCCGGCGCCTGATAGCCTTCACCATTGCCCGTTCCCTGGGTTACGACGTTATACATCGCTGGAGTCGAGTGCGCCCCGTGTTGAACTGGCTAAGCAAGGACCGCTCTCAGAGTACTTTGATGTTAATTATTTTTGCATCAAGGCTGGTGCCCTTTATCTCATTTGATGCGGTCAGCTACGCAGCGGGTCTGACGCCGCTCGCTTTCTGGCGCTTCGTAGTCGCAACTTTGGCCGGTGTTATTCCGGCGGCCTATTTGATTACAGCATTTGGCGGATTGCTAATGGCAACTGAGTCCGGACTGGTGACGATAATCCTGATTCTCGTCAGCGGCATTACCCTGTTGCCGATTATTGCGAAACTGCTTTTGGCCCGATGCGGGGTGCGCAAGAACGCGTTCCAGCAGTAAAAACCGGATCCAGACTCTTTGGATAGTGCAAGCCGTTTGCTACTACCTAACCCATAAAGATGGGAGCCTACCTGTTATGACATTCTGTTTGGCAAGGGCGCGGGGAACCGCTGAGTAATGGATCAGCTTCCTTCTTTACTTATCGCTGCCAGATTATGATGGCGATTGTGGCAGGCTTGCTACTCAACTGACCCCCTGCGTTCTGCCCGCGATTCCCATCAAGGTCCGGACCATCCTGCGGGAGGCCGGTAGCCAGCGGTCACATCGCCCGTTTCACCGGGCTCTTTGACACCGACAGCCTGGTTGAAGCAATCAGCCGCACCGAAAACTCACAACCTTAGATACCAGGGATGAAGCACGGTGACCCGACCAAAGTGTGGCTGGCTGGCGTAGCGGTTTTACTGATCGCGGGCGCGGCCGCATTCGTTTTGATCGATAACAATTCCGTAAATATTGCCAGTCTCACCCAGACGGAGCGCACCAGTTCTGAAGCTCCAGCACCCATTGCCCGTTCGGGGCTGGCAGATTCTTCCGATAAGGTGCGCCAGAAAATTGTTGGAGATAGTAAAACACTGACAGCGGATGCCGGTGAAATCGTTTTGGCACTGGACATTGAACCGGGCTGGCACGTGAACGCCAACCCGGCGTCCATGGAGTTCCTGATTCCCATGGCCGCCCCGGGCGAGCCTCAAGGCTTATGCCCACTCCATGGAGGATGTCGAAGCGTCGTTAAATGAAAAAGAACGTTATGCCCAGTTTGTCGACCAACCGGCCCCTCTGTTTAAGCTGACCGAAAGCGACGGTAATATCGGCTCCCTGGCGGATTTAAAAGGCAAAACCGTTGTGCTCGATTTTCTCTACACGCGCTGCACTGAGGCTTGTCCTTTGCACATGAACCTGATCCGGCAGTTGCAGACCGGGGAAAAAGACGAAGGGCTGAGCGAAGAGGTGGTCTTCATCACGATTGCCACCGATCGTGAAGACGTCGCTGGGACCTGGGAAAACATGCGCGCCTACGGCAAGAATTTCGATCTCAAACCCGGCAATTGGCACTTTCTTTATCGAACCAGGCTGAACCGCAGGATTGACTTCGGAACTTGCCCAAGCGTACGGCGTTCGATTCACGGACACGGGTGACGGAGTCCAGGTACATGGTGTAGTCACTCATGTGATCGATCCAGAGGGACGGATGCGTGCCCGTTTTCACGGTTTAAAATTCCAGCCTGAACATCTGGTGACCTATCTCAAGGCCATCGCCATAGGCCCCAATGCCGCAGCCGATGATGGTTTCTGGAGCCGACTGCACACGCGTATTGAAGGCCTGATGCAGTGTAAGTAGTCCCTGTGGGTAGCAACCTACACCTGTAGCCTGAGTACCGGCGGCAATGCTCGCTTTTGCTATTTCATTAAACCCCTCCGTTTCGACTGCGGGGGAAGTTCCAGGTTCGGTCGGTCCCCAGGATTTTCTGATCTGGGAAACACCCCGAAATCTGCCCGAGCTCGCATTTGAAGACAAAAAAGGCAAGCCTTTAACGCTGGCAGATTTGCACGGCAAAGTGGTGTTGCTCAATATTTGGGCGACCTGGTGTGCGCCCTGTCGTGAAGAAATGCCGACGCTGGATTCACTTCAGGCTCAGCTGGGGGGGCGAGCAATTCGAAGTGGTCGCTCTGTCGATTGACCATGCGGGGCGCGGTGCTGTTGAGAAATTCTATCGGGAAACCAGTATCAAGCATCTGCTCATGTATATCGATCCGTCTACACTGGCTGCTTCAACTCTTGGTATAGAGGCGCTCCAACAACGTTGCTCCTTGATCGCGAAGGCCGTGAGATCGGCCGCCTGGTCGGAGCTACGGAATGGGACCGCCCGGCCATGGTTGATTTTATCACTCGTACCATCGTCGAGATTTCAGATTGAACGTAACCCAAACTTAATGAAAGTCCTCAACAAAAGTCTTGACCTTAAAGTTGACATTAAGGGTATCGTTTATCCCAAGTAGCCGGGTTGCTGCACTTATTACTTGAACCCAAGAGGTAACAATAAAAAAAACCCCTGACCATGCAGGCACTCGTGGATAAGCTTTCGGACGAAGAGATTGAAGATGTGATTGAGTACCTGAAAACCCTCTGAGCAGATGACCAGAAAGCGTATCAGCGCGAGGCGAGCCAGAACGATACTTGAAACGATCAGACGACCCCATCGATGCCGATAATCGGTCGCCATAAAGGTAAATCAAGGTATGAATGAATTGTTTAACCACTCTGGGGCCTGGGGCATCGCACTGATCGTTATCGTTTTGGTGTCCTGGTTCTTCTATCGTTATTTCGCGCCAAAGAACTGGCGGGAGTGGGCCGGCGCCGGGGTGGTGCAGGCCTTTATCATCGCGCTTTATGCAGAAATGTATGGCTTTCCGCTCACCATCTATCTGTTGGTGCGTTTTTTCGGCCTGGACAGTGAGTATGTCAGCGCCAGCCTATGGTCGACCCTGGTCGGGCTGGGCGAAACCGGCATGTTGATCTCAATGCTGCTCGGTTATGCGCTCGCGTTCGTCGGGATCGGGCTCTTTATTAGGGGATGGCGTCAGGTCCACAAGGCACGAGGGGAGAACCGTCTGGTGACAGACGGGTTGTATGCGTATGTGCGGCATCCACAGTACACGGGACTGTTCATCGCCCTGTTCGGCGAAGGCGTGGTGCATTGGCCAACGCTGTTCTCGGTCGGTCTGTTTCCAGTGATCGTACTTGTCTACACATGGCTGGCACGACGTGAGGAACAGCAGGTGCTGAAGCAGTTTGGTGAGGAATATCGCGCCTATCAGCGACAGGTGCCGATGTTCATCCCCCAGTGGGGCCGATGGCGTCAGCTCGCTGCCGCTTCACGAGACAGCAGCGATGGCAAGACAAAATGACGTATTTCTCATGCAGCACGCTCATTGTCTGGATGGGAAAACAAACGATCCGCTGATTTTAAAGATATCAATTTTACTGAACCTTGAACGACATCGAAAGCAAAGGAGATAGAGCTGATGACATTGCAACTTGGAGAAACCGCACCCGATTTCACCGTACAATCCACCGAAGGAAACATTCATTTTCATGAATGGCTTGGCGACAGTTGGGCCGTCTTATTTTCACATCCCGCCGACTACACACCGGTCTGTACCACTGAGCTGGGTGCCTTTGCCAAGCGCAAGGGCGAATTCGCCAAGCGCGGCGTCAAGCTGATCGGTGTATCCGTCGACCCACTTGACTCCCATAATAACTGGGCAAAAGACATCGAGAGTACTCAGGGTACAGGGCTTAACTACCCCCTCCTTGCAGACAAGGATCGGGTGGTCGCGAATCTTTACGGCATGATCCATCCGAAAGCCGATCCCAAGTTAACCGTTCGCACGGTTTTCATTATCGACTCTGCCAAAAAAATACGTCTGACATTGACTTATCCACCCAGCACGGGCCGCAACGTTGACGAAATCATGCGAGTTATTGACTCACTTCAACTGACTGACAACCACAAAGTTGCCACGCCGGTTGACTGGAAAAACGGAGATGATGTGATCATCGTTCCGTCGCTTTCCTATGAAGAAGCCAAAGAGCGGTTTCCTGATGGATGGGATGAGCAGACGCCGTATCTGCGCGTTACGCGTCAACCAGGTCGGAAATAATACAGAATCCGCCAACTGAGCCTCACGTGCTGCTGATTAAAACCCGGGCGCACGCCTCGCGGAAGCGCCGAAGTCAGTGCTTCTGTGTCCTCAAATCGATTCCGCAGCCGTCTCAACAAGCACGGTCCAGATCCATTGGGCTTGCCTGGGGGCAACGGAGAATAGCTTCATTGGAGAGAGACAATGACGACGGCTTTTTCGAGGATATCCCGGGAATATGATGATCTATGGCTTTTGACAGAAGGCTACCGAGACTGGATGCTGAAAAAGATTCTTGAGCATTTGAAAATTCACACAGACAGTAAGTTCGCAGACCTGGGAGGTGGATCCGGTTTATTCACGCACCTTCTAAAGGAGGGTGTACCGCTTGAATCTGACGCTATATGCGTGGATCCCTCCGAAGCCATGCTCTTGAACGCCGGACAATACAGAGGTCTCCAGACATATTGTGAGTCTGCTGAAGTATTTGCCCAAAGGCAGATGCCGCTGAACCGGATCCTTATCAAGGAATCGATCCATCACATCCGGAATCGTCAGAGTTTCTGGAAAAAAATAAGCTCCGGTTTAACCTCCAATGGCCGTATCTTGGTGGTGACTCGGCCAAGCCTACCCGGGTTTCCTCTTTTCAAGCGGGCGATGACTGCTTTTTCAGAGAGTCAGCCGGAACTCGAAGTTCTTCTAAGTGAAATCTCTGCCTCTGGCCTTAGATCTGTAGCAAACACGGAGGAGTACTACGTCGAAATCCCGAAGGAGCGCTGGTATACAATGCTTCGGGCCCGATTTATGTCAAGCCTGACAAGCTTCACTTCCGATGAAATTGAGCAGGGCATTCTGGAAGTCGATGGCCAGCTTGATGGAGACCAAATTCGTTTCACTGATCGTGTGTTCTTTGTGGTGATTCAGCACAAGACAAAATGATTATGGTGAAGCGTATGTATTCAGTAAAAAGTGAGAAACTCGCCGACCGGATATTGCATGACGAGGTGCTTGCGAAGGTAGACCGAATACTCGACAAAGATCCATTTTTATGAATAGGAATCTGAGAACCAATGCTTAACTATCCAAAAATCGATCCGATAGCGATTTCATTGGGCCCATTGCAAATCCATTGGTATGGCCTGATGTACCTTGTTGGCTTTCTGGCAGCCTGGTGGTTGGGACGTCACCGGCTCATCGATTGGGGTTGAGCACCGAAGCAGTCGAAACGCTGATTTTCTACTGCGTGATAGGCGTCATACTGGGCGGGCGCCTGGGGTATGCGCTGTTTTACGGCTTCGACAAGCTGGCGGACAACCCGTTCTGGTTATTCAAAATCTGGGAAGGCGGCATGAGTTTTCACGGAGGCTTTGCCGGAGTATTGGTCGCCGCCCTGGTTTTTGCCCGCAAACAAAATCTGCGTTTTTTCCAACTTACGGACTTTATCGCACCGCTGGTGCCGATTGGGCTGGGGGCAGGGCGCCTTGGCAATTTTATCAATCACGAGCTTCCGGGGCGGGTCAGCGATGTCCCTTGGGCCGTGGTGTTCCCCAATATGGGAGCGGCGCCACGCCACCCGTCGTCACTTTATGAGTTTGCATTGGAAGGTGTCGCGCTGTTTGCCGTGTTGTGGTGGTTCTCAAGCCATCCTCGCCAGAAAGGAGCAACGTCCGGCCTGTTCCTGTTGCTTTACGGGGTATTCCGCTTTTCTGTCGAGTTCGTTCGCCTTCCCGATCCGCAACTGGGATTTATCGCCTTTGGCTGGATGACCATGGGACAGTTGTTAACGTTGCCCATGATCCTTGGAGGTTTTGCACTAATTGCGTGGTCGAGACGCAAACCAATCGATAACGCAAAGGTTGCGGAAGCCCGATAAAGGCTAGCCTTGATCATTCGTTGACGCACGGAGAGAGCTTCAGCATGACTGAGAAAATGGCGCATTCCGGAGCGTGGGGTATAGCTGCGATCATGATCGTGTTGATCTCCTGGGTTATGTACCGTTGGCTTGCTCCCAAAACATGGCGCGAGTGGGGGAGCGCCGGGGTGGTGCAGGCGTTTATTATCGCGTTGTACGCAGAGATGTATGGTTTCCCTCTCACGGTATATTTGCTGGTTCGGTTCTTTGACTTGGACGGTAGTGAGCTCAGCGCGAATCTCTGGTCGTCTCTGCTCGGTATCGGCGAGATGGGAATGCTTATCTCGATGCTGCTCGGCTATGGTCTGGTGGTGGTCGGCATCGGTCTTTTCCTTCAGGGATGGCGAGAACTTCACCGTGCGCTTCAGCAGAACCGGCTCGCAACGGATGGACTCTATGGTTTGGTGAGACACCCGCAGTATACAGGTCTTTTTCTTATCCTGTTCGGAGAAGGCATCGTGCACTGGCCGACGCTGTTCTCCGTTGGTCTGTTCCCCATCGTCGTCCTTGCCTACAGCCTGCTCGCACGCAATGAAGAGCGACAGGTGATTGAGCAGTTTGGTGAGGAGTACCGAACCTATCAGCAGGATGTGCCAAGGTTTATTCCGCGAGTGGGCCGGCTTGCAAAACTCATCGGCAAGTCCCGCTCAGGTTTGGGCCGGACCGGGAAGTCTTAACCGACGGGCTGAGCCCGTGTTTTCATGGATAGTCACCGAAGTACTATCTTTGGTCCAATGAGTTTTATGTCCATTATTAACGTCATTGGTTGTCAAATAGATGTATCTTCGATGGTTGACCTTTAGAGCCAAATGAAAGAGCGGTGATGGAAGTTTAGGGGAGAGTTTATTCTATGCTAGATGTGCAATAAATAGCCAGACACAATTATTAATAGGTGGTTGGCTATTTATTTAATTTAATCACTCTGGCATCGTATCAATAATGAGTATGACGTCGAGGCATGACTATCTGGATCATTTTCTGTAAATTACCTTGGCCAATCTAAGATTCACTCATATCCTTGTGGGGCTGTTTCTCTTCAATGCAGCTCATTTTCGCGCTTTTGGTACTGACTGTTTTGTTAGGGTAACTGCGTGCTTCATTTATACGATCTGCCAAACCGGAATTGGCAGTGGCCATAGTAGAGAATAAAGCCGTAATTGCTGTGGCGATAATTACTTTTTTCATAATGTTCTCCTGCTTTTCCATAAAACCGGTTCAGTAATTCAGGTCGGTTTCAGGTTTGTGTGGTTTAGTTACTCTTGGTCAGGGCGCCGTCGGCTCAACTTTTGAGCCAGTCGGCGCTTGTGTCTCCACGAGTCAGCTTTGCCGCAGGGATTACCTTGCGGTATTTTTTTGACCATTTTCCATAGCCTTATGGTACGCCTGGCCCTCTTCGGTACTGATCATCTGTCGGCGAGCCTCCATGCCTACCTCGGACATTGCATAAAGCGTCATGTTTTTGTGCAAGCGCTGCATATCTTCATTCTGAAGAATGTTTTCAATGGACTGTTTGCTCGTCATTTGGTGGTGCATGGCCTTCATATCCTTATTATCTGACATGTTGTCCGCGAGTACGGACGTTGAAAGAGTAACCACTGTCGCTAATATAAAAAGTTTCTTCATTATTTCACCTTGAGTTTGATTGAGAGCTTAATTAATTCACCAACTTCTGAATCTATCTTGAGGTTTAGATGCGAATATTTGGCCAGCTAAAAAGTCTGTGATTTTTCTGCGATAAGATTGTCTTTTGGGAACGCCTTCCACAAACGATTTGACGCTTCCTGTCTTCTTTATCTTGCCGACCGAAGTGAGGCTATCGTTGAAGTCTACTTTAAGGTCAAGTGCTGTCGTCAACTAATTGGTGGGGCCTCAAAGAATATATTTAGATTATGCCAACTGTCGAGATTACTCGCGCTCCATGCACGGCACATTAGGTGCGACGTTTAATTTCTTGACCTTAAAGTAGGCTTCAAAGATAAGCTCCTTTGACGATAGATATTAAGTAGTTCCGCGAGCGTACTGATGGACCAAGATGGCCTGTAATAAGCCCACCGAACAGGCAAAAGAAGAGGATGTTTTCATCGTCTTTTATGTCTGACACAAGGCTGAACAGGCACAGGAAGTAAATCAGAACGTTGAGAGTGGTTTCATCGATGTGGGGTAGTAATGACGGCGTTTTCGAGAATTTCCCGGGACTATGATGATCTTTGGCTTTTGACCGATGGCTACAGGAACTGGATGCTGAGAAAGGCTCTTGGGCATCTGAGAATGCATCCTGGCAGCAGGTTCGCGGACCTGGGAGCGGGGACCGGCATATTTCTCATCTTCTAAAGCAGTGCGTACCGCATGAATCTGACGCCATATGCGTGGATCCTTCCGATGCCATGCTTTTGAACGCAGAACAGTACGGAGGCTTACGAACATACTGTGAGACTGCTGAAAAATTTGTCCAGAGGCAGGTGCAACTGGACCGGATTCTTATCAAGGAATCGATCCATCACATTCGGAATCGTCAGAGTTTCTGGACAAAAATACGCTCAAGTTTAATGCCAGACGGTCGTGTTTTGGTGGTGACTCGGCCCAGTTTTCCCGAGTTCCCCCTTTTTACGCGGGGGATAACGGCCTTCTCAGAAAGTCAGCCAGAGCTTGACATTCTCCTCGAAGAAATCTCTGCCCCCGGCCTTAACACTGTGACAAACACAGAAACATATTACGTCGAAATCCCGAAGGAACGCTGGTACACAATGCTCCGGGCCCGGTTTATGTCAAGTCTGGCAGGTTTTACTTCTGGTGAAATTGAGCAGGGTATTCTGGAAGTCGATGGTCAGTTTGACGGAGATCAGATTCGATTTACCGATCGTTTGTTCTTTGTGGTGATTGAGCACGAGTCAAAATAATCATGCTGGGGTGTACTCACGTGGTGTGCCGGATTTTTTCATGAGAGCGATGTGGAGACGATGAAAGTCAAAGAAATTGCGAGATTGGCGGAAGTCACCCCGGACATCGTTCGTTTTTATAATCGCGAAGGGTTACTCCGGCCACGACAAAATCCCAGAAATGGCTACTATGTGTATGGTTCGGAAGACCTGTGCCGTTTACGTTTTATTCGTATGGCTAATAAGCTGGGTTTGAGCCTGTATGAAATTAAAGTCATTCTGAGTCAAGCCATGGAAGATGGCTTGCTCAGTGGCGATCTGAAGGCACTATTTACAGACCGTCTTTCCTGGCTGGAGCAGGAATTAAATGAGCTCAAGCGACTTCGTGACGATATGAACGCTGCAATTGAGGTATGGCAACAGATGCCTGATGGTGCCCCCAATGGTCGTTCTGTCCAAGAGTTAATAGAGCAATGGAGCTAATGCCAATCCGGACAATTAATCGGTTGACCTTTGTGATGGGTGCATCTTACCATCTCGAAAATTTCCGTAAAATCAATAATCTGAGTCACTCTATTTGCCACGCTCGATGATTCACAAAGCCGTTATTAACCTGCTGTTGCTGATCATGGCGATGCAGCCAGTGCTGGCGTTCGGGCAATTCACTACAGAACCAACGGACGCTCACTCCCGAGCCGACCAAATGGCGATGATGGCTTGCTGCGACGACGGTTTACGTGAACTTTCTGAGCATTCCGAACAGGATATGGCCTGTGGTGACATGGCCTCGGCGGACTGCACTCTTGCCGCCAGTTTAGGTAACTGCAGTGCCATGTTATTTGGACTGGTTCCTGAAAAAGCAGGGGCGCCGACACAACCGGTTACCAGCCTGACGCCCTTTCATCTCCACGATAGCTACCTCAGCATCATCCTCGACACTCTGACACCTCCCCCCAACGCCTCAAAAGCCTGATTCGAGCCTTTTCGATTCGTTCGCACGTTCACACGAGGCCACAGGCCACGAACGCGCGGTCATAAGCTTTAAACGAGAAAGTATCAATGCGCATTGCCCTGATGGCGATAGTGATCGTCGTGGTCTTTGGTCTTGGCTGGTTCGCCAGTCAGCAAACCATGCCACTTTCGCACATTTGATGCCGGTACGGGTGGGAGCGTCCATTCCATTGTTTTAAGAGGGCATCAAAAGTAGAGATCAGGCCACCATGGCCAACTTCTGTTGTGGGGTAATGCCTCCGAGGGCCATGTTGGGCCGTTCATTATTGTAGGTCCATAGCCACTGCGTTGCATATTCCTGAACCTCTTCAATCGAGTGGAATAGGTATTGGGCCAGCCAGTCATAACGCACGGTGCGGTTGTAACGCTCGATATACGCATTCTGCTGCGGGTTGCCGGGCTGAATAAAGACCAGTGTAATATCGAGCCTCTTAGCCCAGGCGGCCAAGGTGGCACTGATGTATTCTGGGCCATTGTCGCAGCGAATTTGCATGGGCTTTCCCCGCCACTCGATGATCTGATCCAGGGCCCGGATAACACGCTCAGAGGGCAGTGACAGGTCTACCTCAATGCCAAGACCTTCCCGGCTGTAATCGTCAATCAC
>NZ_MBPP01000062.1 GCF_001858325.1 Marinobacter sp. AC-23 | reverse complement strand
TGCCACCGGCCTTTTTCTGTTGTATATGCTATAGAGTCTGGTTTGCACGCGCAGGTTGGTTTTAGACCTGCAACCGGTTACCAGAGTCTTTGTTTAAGACGGCGCGAAAAGCCGAGCAATTCGGCCCCGAAGCAGAACATTGGTTGCTTCTTGATACCAGGTATCAGGTCTAAAGCTGGGGAATGCAGATGACTTACTCCTACACTGAAAAAAAGCGGATTCGCAAAGATTTTAGTAAATTGCCCTCCGTGATGGATGTCCCCTATTTGCTGTCTATTCAGCTGGATTCATTCCGGGACTTCCTGCAAATGGAAGCCGCCCCTGGAGATCGTCGGGAAACCGGTCTTCATGCAGCATTCAAATCCGTATTCCCGATTGCCAGCTATTCTGGCAATGCTGCGCTCGAGTACGTGAGCTACCGCATTGGTGAGCCCGTATTTGATGTCAAGGAATGCCAGCTTAGAGGCGTAACATACGCGGCGCCGCTGAGAGTGAAAGTCCGCCTTATCATTTACGATAGGGAATCGTCCAATAAGGCGATCAAGGACATCAAGGAACAAGAAGTTTACATGGGCGAAATGCCCCTGATGACTGAGAACGGTACCTTCGTTATCAACGGTACTGAGCGTGTTATTGTTTCCCAGCTCCACCGCTCTCCCGGTGTGTTCTTTGATCATGATAAAGGTAAGACTCATTCATCCGGTAAGCTGTTGTACTCAGCCCGGGTGATTCCTTACCGTGGTTCGTGGCTCGACTTCGAGTTCGACCCAAAAGACGCCGTATTCGTTCGCATCGATCGCCGGCGCAAGTTGCCTGCGTCCATTCTTCTGCGCGCGCTTGGATATACCTCCGAGCAGATGCTGGAAATGTTCTTTGAGACGAGCAAGTTCACCCTGGCTGCAGAGCATTGTAAGCTTGAGTTGGTGCCAAGCCGGCTTCGCGGTGATATTGCAACGTTTGATATCAAAGATAACGACGGCAAGCTAATCGTTGAAGAAGGTCGCCGGATCACGGCCCGTCATATCAAGCAGCTCGAAAAGGCTGGTATTGACGAGCTGGAGGTTCCCACCGAGTATCTGTATGGCCGTGTTTTGGCAAAGGATATGGTGGATCAGGCCACGGGCGAGATGCTGGTTGAGTGTAATACTGAGCTCAGCGATGAGGTTGTTACCAAGATTCTGGATGCTGGCGTAACAGACATCGAGACTCTTTATACCAACGACTTGGATTGCGGCCCGTTCATGTCCGATACCCTGCGTATCGACCCGACCCGCAGCCCGCTGGAAGCTCTGGTAGAGATCTACCGCATGATGCGCCCCGGGGAGCCACCCACTAAGGATTCGGCAGAGAACTTGTTTAACAACCTGTTCTTCTCTGAGGAGCGCTACGACCTGTCTGCGGTAGGTCGGATGAAGCTTAATCGTCGTCTGCGCCGGGAAGAGAGTACCGGTGAAGGCACGTTGACTCACGAAGACATAATCGATGTCCTCAAGACCCTGATCGATATCCGTAATGGACAGGGTAACGTAGACGATATCGATAACCTGGGTAACCGCCGTGTGCGTTGCGTAGGCGAGATGGCAGAAAACCAGTTCCGTGTGGGCTTGGTACGGGTCGAGCGCGCTGTGCGCGAGCGTCTGAGCTTGGCAGAAAGTGAAGGCCTGATGCCTCAGGATCTGATCAACGCGAAACCGGTTGCCGCTGCTGTTAAGGAATTCTTCGGATCCAGTCAGCTGTCCCAGTTTATGGATCAGAACAACCCACTGTCCGAGGTGACGCACAAGCGTCGGATCTCGGCTCTTGGGCCTGGTGGTTTGACCCGTGAACGCGCTGGTTTTGAAGTTCGAGATGTTCACCCGACCCACTATGGTCGCGTGTGCCCAATCGAGACGCCAGAAGGCCCGAACATCGGTCTTATAAACTCGCTGGCTACCTACGCACGTGCTAACTCTTACGGCTTCCTCGAGAGCCCGTACAGAAAAGTTGTGGGCGGTCTGGTAACCGATGAGCTGGTTTATCTGTCGGCTATCGAAGAGAGCAATTACGTTATCGCCCAGGCCAGCGCGGCTATGGACGATGGCAAGCGGTTGATGGACGAGCTGGTAACGGTGCGCCATCAAAACGAAACAACGGTTATGCCTCCTGAAAGCGTTAATTTCATGGACGTATCACCGCGTCAGGTTGTGTCTGTTGCGGCCTCATTGATTCCGTTCCTTGAGCACGATGACGCTAACCGGGCTTTGATGGGCGCGAACATGCAGCGCCAGGCTGTTCCGACGCTACGCTCCCAGGTGCCTTTGGTAGGTACCGGTGTTGAGCGCACAGTTGCGCAGGATTCCGGCGTTTGTGTGTCTGCTCGCCGTGGCGGTGTCATCGAAAGCGTTGATGCGGCTCGTATCGTGGTGCGTGTTAACCACGAAGAGACCGAGGCGGGTGATGCTGGTGTGGATATCTATAACCTCACCAAGTACACCCGTTCAAACCAGAACACCTGTATCAACCAGCGCTCAATTGTTCGTCAGGGTGATGTCATTGCCCGTGGTGATGTGCTGGCAGATGGGCCTTCTGTGGATCTCGGTGAGCTGGCCTTGGGTCAGAACATGCGTATCGCATTCATGCCCTGGAACGGTTACAACTTTGAGGATTCCATCCTTATCTCCGAGAAAGTGGTGCAGGAAGATCGCCTGACCACCATCCACATTCAGGAATTGACCTGTGTGGCTCGTGATACCAAGTTGGGCAGCGAAGAGATCACCGCGGACATTCCGAACGTGGGTGAGAGCGCCCTGGCCAAGCTGGATGAGTCTGGTATTGTTTACATAGGTGCTGAAGTAGGTGCTGGAGACATTCTGGTAGGCAAGGTAACACCGAAAGGTGAAACCCAGCTGACCCCGGAGGAAAAGCTGTTGAGAGCCATCTTTGGTGAGAAGGCGTCTGATGTAAAAGACACCTCCTCCCGTGTGCCAACTGGCACCCGCGGTACCGTTATCGATGTACAGGTCTTTACCCGTGACGGTATCGAGAAAGATCAGCGTGCTCAAGCTATTGAGAAAGAGCAGCTGAATCAGTATCGCAAAGACTTGAAGGACGAGTACCGCATCGTTGAGGGTGCGACGTTTGAGCGTCTGTTGAACGCACTGAAGGGTCAGTCTGTAATCAGTGGTCCGGGCCTGAAAAAAGGCGCCAGCCTTGAGGAAGGCTACCTGGCTGAACTGCCACGTTCAGACTGGTTCAAGCTGCGCATGCAGGACGAAAGCCTGAATGAGCTGCTAGAGAAGTCTGAGCAGGGGCTTGAGGAGCGCAAGAAAGAACATGACGCGCGCTTTGATGATAAAAAAGGCAAGCTACAACAGGGTGATGATCTTGCGCCTGGCGTTCTGAAGATCGTTAAGGTTTACCTCGCGATCAAGCGTCGTATTCAGCCTGGCGACAAGATGGCGGGCCGTCACGGTAACAAGGGTGTTATCTCTGCGGTGATGCCGATCGAGGATATGCCGTATGATGAGTTCGGCAATACCGTTGATATCGTTCTGAACCCGCTGGGTGTTCCCTCGCGGATGAACGTAGGTCAGGTTCTCGAGACCCATCTGGGTGCGGCAGCAAAAGGCCTGGGCGAGCGCATCGGCAGAATGCTGGATGAGCAGCGTAAGGTTGCAGAGATACGCAAGTTGCTTGACGAGATCTACAACCACTCTGATGAGGTGTTCAAGGTCGATCTGGACTCCCTGAGTGACAAGGAAATCCTTGAGATGTCCCACAACCTGCGCGGTGGTGTTCCCATGGCCACGCCGGTGTTTGATGGTGCAGAGGAAGCCGAGGTCAAGCATATGCTTGAACTGGCCGGCCTCAGCACAACGGGGCAGAACATGTTGTACGACGGCCGCACAGGTGACCGCTTCGATCGTCCGGTGACTGTAGGATATATGTATATCCTCAAGCTCAACCACTTGATCGATGACAAGATGCACGCCCGTTCCACCGGCTCATACAGCCTGGTTACTCAGCAGCCGCTGGGTGGTAAGGCGCAGTTCGGTGGTCAGCGTTTCGGTGAGATGGAAGTGTGGGCCCTTGAGGCTTACGGCGCAGCGTATACGCTGCAGGAAATGCTCACCGTTAAGTCTGATGACGTGAACGGCCGGACTAAGATGTACAAGAATATTGTCGATGGTGATCATCGCATGGAGCCCGGCATGCCGGAGTCCTTCAACGTTCTTGTTAAGGAGATCCGTTCGTTGGGTATCGACATCGAGCTGGAATCTGAGTGAGCCGAATTGTTTTTGGCAGCGTGAGCGGGCACCTGGTGTGCCCGCCCGAGATTAACGCCATCCGGAGCTTTTACTGATGAAAGATTTGCTGAATCTTCTCAAGAGCCAGAACCAAAGCAAGGAATTTGATGCCATCCGTATTGGGCTGGCATCACCGGAAATGATCCGGTCCTGGTCCTTTGGTGAAGTTAAGAAGCCTGAGACCATTAACTACCGTACGTTCAAGCCAGAACGTGATGGTCTTTTCTGTGCCAAAATTTTCGGTCCAATCAAAGACTACGAATGCCTGTGTGGCAAGTACAAGCGCCTCAAGCATCGCGGTGTGATCTGCGAGAAATGTGGTGTTGAAGTTGCACTGGCAAGCGTCCGTCGTGAGCGCATGGGACATATTGAGTTGGCCAGCCCGGTCGCTCACATATGGTTCCTGAAGTCACTGCCTTCCCGTATCGGTTTGATGCTGGACATGACGCTGCGTGACATAGAGCGCGTGCTTTATTTCGAGTCGTTCATTGTGATCGATCCAGGCATGACCACGCTTGAGCGTGGACAGTTGCTGAACGATGAGCAGTACTACGAAGCGCTGGAAGAGTTTGGTGACGAGTTTGACGCCCGCATGGGTGCCGAAGCTGTTAAAGAGCTGCTTGAAGGCATTGAGCTGCAGGAGCAAGTTGACACACTGCGGGAAGAGATTCCTCAGACCAACTCCGAGACCAAGATCAAAAAATTCAGCAAGCGCCTGAAAATACTTGAGGCCTTCCTGTATTCCGGCAACAAGCCAGGCGACATGGTGATGACCGTGCTGCCGGTTCTGCCACCAGATCTGCGTCCGCTGGTTCCTTTGGATGGTGGTCGATTCGCGACCTCGGATCTGAACGATCTGTACCGTCGGGTAATCAACCGGAACAACCGTCTCAAGCGTCTGCTTGAGCTGAATGCTCCGGACATCATCGTGCGTAACGAAAAGCGCATGCTGCAGGAGGCGGTAGACGCCCTGTTGGATAACGGTCGTCGTGGTCGTGCCATCACTGGCACCAACAAGCGCCCGCTTAAATCCCTGGCAGACATGATCAAGGGCAAGCAGGGTCGTTTCCGTCAGAACCTGCTGGGTAAGCGAGTCGACTATTCCGGCCGTTCCGTTATTGTTGTGGGGCCTTATTTGCGCCTGCACCAGTGCGGTCTGCCGAAGAAAATGGCACTTGAGCTGTTCAAGCCGTTCATATTCTCCAAGCTTGAGCATCGTGGCTTGGCCACGACCATCAAAGCCGCCAAGAAAATGGTTGAGCGTGAAGAGGGTGTTGTCTGGGATATCCTGGATGAGGTTATTCGTCAGCACCCAATCATGCTAAACCGCGCACCGACTCTTCACCGCTTGGGTATTCAGGCGTTTGAGCCGGTACTGATTGAAGGTAAGGCCATTCAGTTGCACCCGCTTGTGTGTGCGGCGTACAACGCCGACTTCGACGGTGACCAGATGGCGGTACACGTACCGCTGACCCTGGAAGCTCAGCTCGAAGCCCGTGCGCTGATGATGTCTACCAACAACATCCTGTCGCCTGCAAACGGTGAGCCCATCATCGTGCCGTCCCAGGACGTTGTACTTGGCCTCTACTACATGACTCGTGAGCGTAAGAGTGCGCTTGGTGAGGGCATGGTATTTGCCGATGTCAAAGAAGCTCACCGTGCATACGGTGCTGGTCAGGTAGATCTGCAGGCTATTGTTAAGGTGCGGGTAAAGGAAGTTGCCATACTGGAAAGCGGCGAGCGTACTGAAGAGTACAAGATCGTGGACACCACGGTTGGTCGCGCTTTGCTGTTTGACATTGTTCCAGACGGCCTTTCCTATGACCTGGTCAACAAGCCAATGGTCAAGAAAGCAATCTCGAACCTGATCAACACTTGCTACCGGGATGCTGGACTGAAGGAAACGGTTATCTTCGCGGATCAGCTCATGTATATGGGTTACCACTACGCGACGGTGTCCGGTATTTCAATCGGCTTCAATGACTTCGAGATTCCTCCGGAGAAGTATGAGCTGGTAGACGCCGCGACCCAAGAAGTGAAGGATATCGAGTCTCAGTACGCGTCGGGTCTGTTGACCCAGGGTGAGAAGTACAACAAGGTTATCGATATCTGGTCGCGCGCAAACGACAAGGTTTCGAAGGCCATGATGGAGCGCCTCGCCAAAGAGAAAGTCATTGGCTCCGACGGCAAGCCCGTCAAAGGTGAAGATGGCGAAGATCTCATGCAGGAGTCGTTTAACTCCGTGTATATGATGGCCGATTCCGGTGCTCGTGGCTCGGCAGCCCAGATTCGTCAGTTGGCTGGTATGCGTGGCTTGATGGCTAAGCCGGATGGCTCAATCATCGAGACGCCAATCACCGCCAACTTCCGTGAAGGCTTGAACGTACTTCAGTACTTTATCTCGACCCACGGTGCTCGTAAGGGTCTGGCTGATACTGCATTGAAGACCGCTAACTCCGGTTATCTGACGCGTCGCTTGGTTGATGTGTCCCAGGATCTGGTTGTTACCGAAGTAGATTGCGGAACCGAAGAAGGCTTGTTGATGACGCCGCACATCGAAGGCGGCGACGTGGTTGTGCCTTTGGGTGCTCGTGTGCTGGGCCGTGTGACTGCCCGGGATGCGTTTACTCCTATAGACAAAGACAACGCCGTTGTTCCTTCCGGCACGCTGCTGGACGAGAAAATGATTGAGGCCCTTGAGGGTGCCGGTGTGGACGAGGTTTGGGTGCGCTCTGCGATCACCTGTGAGACCCGTCATGGCATCTGTTCGAAGTGCTACGGTCGTGATCTTGCTCGGGGCCATCGTGTAAACGTTGGTGAGGCTGTGGGTGTTATCGCTGCACAGTCCATTGGTGAGCCGGGTACCCAGCTGACCATGCGTACGTTCCACATTGGTGGTGCTGCGAGCCGGGCGTCTGCTGTCGATAGCATTCAGGTCAAGCATGGCGGTACGGTACGTCTGCACAACCTGAAATCGCTCGAGAAAACAAACGGCTCATTGGTTGTTATTTCGCGTTCCTCTGCGTTGGCGATCGCCGACGATCAAGGGCGTGAGCGCGAGTGGTACAAGCTCCCTTATGGTGCGGTGCTGTCTGTGAAGCACGGTGATGCAGTTGAGGCGGGTGTTGTGGTTGCCAAATGGGATCCACACACTCACCCAATTATCGCGGAAGCGGAAGGTACGGCCCAGTTTGTTAACATGGATCAGGGCATTACCGTGCGTACCCAGACTGACGAGCTTACCGGCTTGTCGACCATGGAAATCATCGATCCGAAAGAGCGTCCGGCGGCAGGTAAAGATATTCGCCCGGCAATCCAGATGATTGATGAGTCAGGTAATGACGTTGATCTTCCGGGTGGCGGTGCGGCAATCTTCTTCATGCCAGCGAACGCCCTGGTCACAATGGCCAATGGTGCTCGTATTGAGCTGGGCGACGTGGTTGCACGTATTCCTCAGGCGAGCTCTAAAACCCGTGATATCACGGGTGGTCTGCCAAGGGTTGCCGATCTGTTCGAGGCGCGTCGACCGAAAGAATCGTCGATCCTTGCCGAGATCAGCGGCATGATTTCTTTCGGTAAGGAAACCAAGGGTAAGAAGCGCTTGGTAATCACTCCGAAAGATTCAGATCCTTATGAGGTTCTGATTCCCAAGCATCGCCAGATGAACGTATTCGAAGGCGAAACCGTTGAGAAGGGCGAAGTGATTTCTGACGGGCCGTCCAACCCGCATGACATATTGCGGTTGTTGGGGGTGGTTGCGTTGGCCAAGTACATTACCAACGAAATCCAAGACGTGTATCGCCTGCAGGGTGTAGTAATCAACGACAAGCACATCGAAGTGATTGTTCGTCAGATGCTGCGCAAAGTAGAGATCAGCGATCCCGGCGATACCCAGATGATTTCTGGCGACTCTGTAGAAATTAACAGAGTGCTGGAAGCCAACGAAGCAGCGGATGTAGCTGATAAAGAGCCGGCTCGGTTCGAGCGTTTGCTGTTGGGTATTACCAAGGCCTCTCTGGCGACTGAGTCGTTTATCTCGGCAGCTTCGTTCCAGGAAACAACCCGTGTACTTACCGAAGGCGCGGTGACAGGCAAGCGTGATTACCTGCGTGGTCTGAAAGAAAACGTTGTGGTTGGTCGACTGATTCCTGCGGGAACGGGTTTGGCTTATCATGCCGAGCGTCGCCGTAAACGCGAACTGGAAGAGCAGGGCGTTACTGCGGCCGACGTTGAAGAAGCTCTGAGCGCAGAACTCAACCGCGGAGGTTGAGGTCGGCAGGCCGTCTCCGTGTAGTTACTTACGCGGAGGTGGTTAAAAAGAGTACAGTCGTCTTGACTGTCCAGGGTCGCGGGCTTAAACTTGCGACCCTTAATTTTACCCCCTTTATTGGGGGTAAGTTTCATTGATATGGTTTTTTGGAGTTTGCTTACATGGCAACGATTAATCAGTTGGTGCGTAAGCCTCGTAAGCGCAAGGTAGCCAAGAGCGATGTTCCTGCTCTTCAGGCATGCCCTCAGCGCCGTGGCGTATGCACTCGTGTGTATACCACAACGCCGAAGAAGCCGAACTCAGCACTGCGTAAAGTGTGTCGTGTTCGTCTGACCAACGGCTTCGAGGTTTCCTCATACATTGGTGGTGAAGGTCATAACCTTCAGGAGCACAGTGTAGTGCTTATCCGTGGTGGTCGAGTAAAAGACCTTCCGGGTGTGCGTTATCACACTGTTCGCGGAACACTGGACACCCAAGGTGTACAGAACCGTAAGCAGGGTCGCTCCAAGTACGGAACAAAACGTCCCAAGTCCTGATATCCCAAGCGGGTGTCTTTTATCGTTGCTTGTCAGAACGGTAAGAGTAAGGCTGAGTAGCGTATGGCTATCTCAGGGGTTCCTGAAGACCTTTTAATTAAATAAGGGCTTATCGATGCCTAGAAGAAGAGTTGCAGCTAAACGGGAAATTATCCCGGATCCCAAATTCGGCAGTGCGCGTCTTGCCAAGTTTATCAACCACGTGATGGAGAGCGGCAAGAAGGCTGTTGCAGAGCGCATTGTGTACGGTGCTCTGACAATCGTTGCCGAGAAATCTAAGGAAGAGCCGGTCGAGATGTTCGAGAAGGCCCTGGAGAACATTCAGCCGATGGTTGAGGTTAAATCCCGTCGTGTGGGTGGCGCTACTTACCAGGTGCCGGTAGAAGTACGGCCTTCCCGTCAGAACGCGCTGGCTATGCGCTGGCTCGTAGAGTTTTCACGGAAGCGCGGCGAGAAGTCTATGGCGCAGCGTCTGGCTGGTGAAATTCTTGATGCCGCTGACAGCAAAGGTTCCGCTGTTAAGAAGCGTGAAGACGTACACCGCATGGCAGAGGCCAACAAGGCGTTCTCTCACTTCCGTTTCTAATCAGTCGAGGTTTATACAGTGGCACGCAAAACTCCGATTAAACGTTACAGAAACATTGGTATCGTTGCGCACGTGGATGCGGGCAAAACCACCACGACCGAGCGTATTCTTTATTACACCGGTCGTAGTCACAAGATGGGTGAAACCCATGATGGCGCATCTACTACTGACTGGATGGCCCAGGAGCAGGAGCGGGGTATTACTATTACTTCTGCTGCTGTTACCACCTTCTGGCAGGGTATGGATAAGCAGTTCGACAAGCACCGTATCAATGTTATTGATACTCCGGGGCACGTAGATTTCACCATCGAAGTTGAGCGCTCCTTGCGTGTTCTTGACGGCGCTGTGGTTGTTTTCTGTGGATCTTCCGGCGTTGAGCCGCAGTCTGAGACCGTATGGCGTCAGGCGAATAAGTACGAAGTTCCCCGCATCGTGTTCGTTAACAAAATGGACCGTGCAGGTGCAGACTTTCTGCGTGTAGTTGCGCAGATCAAGAAGCGCCTGGGTGCTACTCCGGTTCCGCTGCAGCTACCGATTGGGGCTGAAGAGAACTTCAACGGCGTTGTCGACCTGCTTCGCATGAAAGCGATTTACTGGAACGGCGACGATCAGGGTATGACCTACGAGCTAGGCGATATTCCTGAAGACATGGCGGACGAAGTTGCCAAGTATCGCGAGTTCTTGGTCGAGGCAGCTGCGGAAGCCAATGATGAGTACATGGTGAAGTACCTTGAAGAAGGTGAGCTGACCCTGGAAGAGATCAAGAAAGGCCTTCGTGCGCGCACTATTGCTAACGAAATCGTTCTTGCCTGCTGTGGTTCGGCCTTCAAGAACAAGGGTGTTCAGGCAGTGCTGGATGCTGTTATCGAATACTTGCCGGCTCCGGATGAAGTTAAAGCCATTCGCGGTGAAGTAGACGAAGACGGTACCGAGGAAACGCGGCCGGTTGATGATAAGGCACCGTTCGCGGCGCTGGCGTTCAAGATTGCCACCGATCCATTTGTGGGTTCTTTGACGTTCTTCCGTGTGTATTCCGGTACCCTGGAATCAGGTAACGCGGTGTATAACTCGGTTAAAGGCAAGAAAGAGCGTGTGGGCCGTATGGTTCAGATGCACGCTAACGACCGGGAAGAAATCAAGGAAGTTCTTGCGGGTGACATTGCTGCGGCAATCGGCCTGAAGAACGTGACCACTGGCGACACTTTGTGCGACGAGAATCACAAAATCATCCTTGAGCGTATGGAGTTCCCGGAGCCGGTTATTTCGGTTGCGGTTGAGCCTAACTCCAAGGCAGATCAGGAAAAGATGGGCGTTGCCCTGGGCAAATTGGCTCAGGAAGATCCGTCTTTCCGCGTTCGTAGCGATGAAGAAACCGGCCAGACGATTATTTCTGGTATGGGTGAGCTTCACCTGGATATTCTTGTCGACCGTATGCGTCGCGAGTTTAATGTGGAGGCAAACATCGGTAAGCCGCAGGTTGCGTACCGTGAGTGTATCCGCAAATCTGTAGACGTCGAGGGTAAGTTCGTTCGTCAATCCGGTGGTCGTGGTCAGTATGGTCACGTTAAAGTCAGGATTGATCCGCTGCCGCTTGACGTGGAAGATGGCGAGAACTTTATCTTCGTAAACGAAATCGTTGGCGGCGCTGTTCCCAAGGAATACATCCCGGCGGTTCAGCAGGGTATCTTGGAGCAGATGCAGAACGGCTGTCTGGCCGGCTATCCGCTGCTGGGTATCAAGGCAACCTTGTACGACGGTTCGTACCACGACGTGGACTCCAACGAAATGGCGTTCAAGGTCGCGGGCTCCATGGCGATGAAAAAAGGCGCGCTGGAAGCGAACCCGGCTCTACTTGAGCCGATGATGAAGGTAGAGGTTGTAACGCCTGAAGACTACATGGGTGACGTGGTAGGCGATTTGAACCGTCGTCGCGGCCTTATTCAGGGTATGGAAGACGGTCCAGCTGGCAAGACTGTGAATGCCGAAGTTCCGTTGTCGGAAATGTTTGGTTATGCGACTGACCTGCGCTCTGCGACACAGGGCCGCGCGTCATACGCAATGGAGTTCTCGCGGTATGCGGAAGCCCCAAACAACATTGCCGAAGCAATCATTAAAAAGGGTTGATACCCAGGACTTAAGTAACAGGAAGAGGTGTAACTGTGTCTAAATCTAAATTCGAACGTAAAAAGCCGCACCTGAACGTGGGCACTATTGGTCACGTAGACCATGGTAAGACGACTCTGACCGCTGCTCTGACCCGTGTATGTCACGAAGTTTGGGGTACGGGTTCTGCGAGTGCATTCGATCAGATCGATAACGCACCGGAAGAGCGTGCGCGTGGTATTACCATCGCGACCTCCCACGTTGAGTATGATTCACCGGCACGCCACTA
>NZ_MBPP01000061.1 GCF_001858325.1 Marinobacter sp. AC-23 | reverse complement strand
ACAACGATGTGTTTCAGGTGTGCTTTGGCAACAAACCCCGAACAGACTCGTCTGTGCACTAAACCGGTGAAAGGAGAAGGCCTAGGCTTTTTCCTTCCATCCATCGTCTTTCAGCATAGGGCCAACATCCAATACGGGTGAGGCATCAATGTCGTCTGCATCCATCATGTTCGCAACCCGCTGCAGCGACGCCAGGATCATGTTTTGTTCCCACTCGTGCAGGTTCTGGAACTTCTTAATGAAATCTTCCTGTAGTGGGTTCGGCGCACGAGAAAGTATATCTGCACCACTCTCAGTAAGGTGCGCATGAACCTTGCGTTTATCCTGAGTGCTGCGAACACGGTAAACCAACTGCCGATGTTCCAGGCGATCAAGGATCGTTGTAACAGTAGCCTGGCTTAGACTTACCTTGTCGGCAATGGTGCCGATAGTAACCTCACCCAGGTCCCGAATTGTTCGCATGATTAAGAGCTGCGGGCCAGTAAGACCGGCATTTTTGCTGAGACGTTTGGAATGAAGATCCGTTGCCCGGATAACACGTCTGAGCGCTACCAAAACATGTTCATAGTTGTTCACTGTGCTACTACTCCAATGAGGCCTTTCGCCTTTTATTTACACCACTAAGCATTAAAGGTTTTTGTACCCTTGAATGCAAGTAGCGGTTTTTACCTGCTCCCTCCAAAGTGTTAAATTACCGACCAGGCCTTCGGCCAACTTGACAAGGTCACATCGGTAGTGTTTGTTTACCCTTTGAGACCATAATAATAATGCTGAAGAACACAGGATAAACACAATGACAACTCCACTAAAAAAACTCGTCACCGCCGTTAGTACTACCGTTGCCCTCATGGGCGCGGGTTACGCAACCGCAGACATACAAATCGGTATTGCAGGCCCAATGACCGGCCCCGTTGCCCAGTATGGCGACATGCAATTCTCCGGTGCTCGTATGGCCATTGAGCGAATCAACGCCAATGGCGGCGTGATGGGCGAAAAGCTCGTCGCCGTAGAATACGACGACGTATGCGACCCCAAGCAGGCCGTTACGGTAGCAAACCGCCTGGTGAACGATGGCGTAAAATTTGTAATTGGTCACCTTTGCTCCAGCTCGACCCAACCTGCCTCAGACATTTATGAGGATGAAGGCATACTGATGATTACTCCGGCCTCAACCAGCCCGGAAGTCACAGAGCGTGGCTATGAGCTGGTTTTCCGTACCATCGGGCTCGACAGCATGCAGGGCCCTGTTGCCGGTAACTACATCGCCAGCCAGAACCCTGAGCGCGTTGCAATTATTCACGATAAGCAGCAGTACGGCGAAGGCATTGCCACCGCAGTACGCGATACCCTGAAAGACAAAGGCATCGAGATTGCCATGTTTGAAGGTGTTACCGCCGGCGACAAAGATTTTTCATCGCTAGTGACCAAGCTCAAGCAAGCCAACGTGGATTACGTTTACTTTGGCGGCTACCACCCAGAGCTGGGCCTGATCCTG
Source organism: Marinobacter sp. AC-23 (assembly GCF_001858325.1). Lineage (GTDB taxonomy): Bacteria > Pseudomonadota > Gammaproteobacteria > Pseudomonadales > Oleiphilaceae > Marinobacter. Next base: position 4,018 of record NZ_MBPP01000061.1, on the reverse strand, counting down.
CGCCAAGCACGCCAGGCCGACCTGGATGCGAAGTTCATGGGTCCTGAAGGCGTTGGTAATAAAGACATCAACACCATTGCCGGTGAAGCCGCAGAAGGACTTTTGGTAACCCTACCCCCAAGCTTTGATGAAAAGGCAGAAAACCAGGATTTGGTAAAAGCCTTCGAAGCCAAGAGTGAGGACCCTTCAGGCCCGTTCGTGCTGACCTCATACGCGGCCGTTCAGCTAGTTGCTGAAGGTATCGAAGCAGCTGAATCCAAAGACCCATTCGACGTTGCAGCAGCCCTACGCAGCGGAACCTTTGAGACACCCATCGGCACAGTTGAATACGACAAAGCCGGCGACATGAAGTCATTCGAGTTTGTTGTGTACGAATGGCATTCAGATGGCAGCAAAACTCCGGTAAACTAAGCCCAATCGTTAATTAACGGTAATCATTAGAGCACCTTCTCACCGCGATCCGGGAGAAGGTGTTTTTCTAGGCTCCTGTTGACTCTGTCTCACACCCAGCGCGGTTATCCCGTGCCCGGGCTGATGCAGCGGAGGGAGCAGGCCTCCGGAGTCAAATAACAATGCAAGACCTCCTTTACTTCTCTCAGCAGCTCATCAACGGGCTGACGATCGGGAGCGCCTACGCCCTGATCGCCATCGGTTATACGATGGTTTACGGCATCATCGGCATGATCAACTTTGCCCATGGTGAGATCTACATGATCGGCGCCTACACCGCGCTTATTGCAATTACCGGCCTCACAGCTCTTGGACTTGCCTGGCTGCCCTTGATCCTTATCGTTGCGCTTCTGTGTGCGATAATTGTTTCCAGCTCTATGGGCTGGGCAGTAGAGCGGGTTGCCTATCGCCCGGTACGTGGCAGGCACCGTCTGATCCCACTGATTTCTGCAATCGGCATGTCCATCTTCTTGCAAAACTACGTTCACCTTGCCCAGGGCTCTCGCAATGTCGGCTTCCCGGCACTTATTGAGGGTGGGTTCAATTTCAGCGCTGATGGCGCGTTCGAAATGTCTCTGTCTTACATGCAGATCACTATTTTTGTAACTACCTTGATTTGCATGACGGCACTCTCGCTGTTCATTTCCCGTTCTCGCACAGGCCGTGCCTGCCGGGCAGTCTCCCAAGATTTAGGCATGGCGAGTCTTCTGGGCATCGACACCAACCGCATTATCTCAGCCACCTTTGTCATCGGCGCCGCGCTGGCGGCAGTGGCCGGCCTGCTCTTGGGCATGTATTACGGTTCGGTTGATCCTTTGTTCGGTTTCATTGCGGGCCTTAAGGCCTTTACGGCCGCCGTGCTTGGCGGTATTGGCAGCATACCCGGCGCCATGCTTGGCGGGCTTATTCTTGGCGTGTCTGAAAGCATGACGTCCGGCTACCTCAGCGGTGAGTATAAAGACGTGGTTTCCTTCGGCTTATTGATCCTCATTTTGCTGTTTAAACCCACGGGGCTGCTTGGCAAACCGGAGGTTGAGAAGATCTGATGGCTGCTAACAATTACAGACACGCGCTATTCTGCGCGATTGTCACGTTGATAATTTCGTTCCCTATTCTCGGTCTCAACCTGGAAGCCCAGGGCGTAAACATCACGCTCACCGGCGCCAAAACCTCAACGTACATTGCCATCTTTATGGCCGCTGTTGCGGTATTTGTATTCCAGGCGTTCCGTGATTCGTTTATGGGCATGCTGGGCAAATTGCCCACGCTTAATCCTCTTGCACACAAAGAACCCATGGAGCAATCCAAGCGTGTAAAGCTAGAATCCTGGATAATGACCGGGCTCCTGGTGCTGGCTCTGTTCTGGCCCTTCTTTGTCTCGCGAGGCTCTGTAGATCTGGCCACATTGGTGCTGATTTACATCATGCTTGCGCTAGGCCTTAACGTGGTTGTTGGCCTGGCTGGCTTGCTGGATCTCGGCTATGTGGCTTTCTACGCAGTTGGCGCTTACACCTTTGCGCTTTTATCACAATACACGGGCATTTCATTCTGGATGGCCTTGCCCATAGGGGCGCTATTAGCAGGCTTATTTGGGCTACTGCTGGGCTTTCCGGTATTGCGATTACGGGGGGATTATCTGGCCATCGTCACCTTGGGCTTTGGCGAGATCATCCGTATCCTGCTTAACAACTGGACAAGCCTCACCGGCGGCCCAAACGGCATAGGCGGCATACCCGACCCAACCTTTTTCGGCATGGAATTTGGCCGTCGCGTTAAAGAGGAGGGCAATACATCTTTCCACGAAACTTTCGGTATCGCCTACAGCGGAGAGCACAAGGTTATCTTTCTGTACCTGATCGCTCTTGTGCTTGCGGTTATTACTGCGCTGATCATCCGGCGGTTTATGCGCATGCCAGTAGGCCGTGCATGGGAAGCCCTGCGCGAAGATGAAATCGCGGCGCGCTCACTCGGCCTCAGCCGTACCGCTGTCAAACTCTCTGCATTTACCATCGGCGCGTTCTTTGCCGGTTTTGCGGGTACCGTTTTTGCTTCCAAACAAGGGTTTATAAGCCCGGAGTCCTTTGTTTTTCTGGAATCTGCCATCATTCTGGCAATTGTGGTTCTGGGCGGCATGGGATCACAGCTTGGCGTGATACTGGCAGCGATCGCGGTGACCATTTTGCCGGAATTGGCTCGGGAATTTTCCGAATACCGAATGCTGATTTTCGGCGCCGCCATGGTATTGATGATGGTTTGGCGTCCACAGGGCATGCTGCCTATGAAGCGTATTCATATCAAATTGCACAAGCAGGAGTGACGGACGATGCTTGAAGTACAGAATCTGTCCATGCGCTTTGGCGGCCTGCTGGCGGTAGACCAGGTGTCACTGGACGTTAAGGAACGGGAAATCGTGTCCATCATCGGACCCAACGGGGCCGGAAAAACCACCGTGTTCAACTGCATGAGCGGTTTTTATAAACCGACCGGTGGCAAAATTCTTTTCGAAGGCAAAGAAATGCAAGGCAAGCCGGATTACAAAATCTCCCGGCTGGGCATGGTAAGAACCTTTCAGCACGTTCGTCTGTTCACCCAGATGTCGGTTGTGGAAAACTTGCTTGTGGCCCAACACCGCCACCTAAACACCAACATGCTTGCAGGCCTTCTGGGCACCCCCAACTACAAGGCGCGGGAACAGAAGTCACTGGATCGCGCGGCTTACTGGCTGGAACGCGTCGGCCTTCTGGATCTCGCCAACCGGGATGCAGGTAATTTGGCATACGGCCAGCAACGGCGACTTGAAATAGCTCGCTGCATGGTTACCGAGCCCAAACTATTAATGCTCGACGAGCCAGCAGCCGGCCTCAACCCGGCGGAAACCAAAGAACTCAATCAGCTTATCATCAGCCTGAAGGAGGACTACAACGTTTCCGTGGTGTTGATTGAGCACGACATGAGCCTGGTAATGGATATTTCTGACCGGATTAACGTCATCAACCAGGGCAAGCCCTTGGCCAGTGGTACGCCGGAAGAAATCCGCCATAACGACGACGTGATCAAAGCCTACCTGGGCGAGGCCTGAAACATGAGCATGCTTGTACTAGAAGATGTCCACACCCATTACGGAAAGATTGAAGCCCTGCACGGGGTTTCTGTTGAAGTTAACCGGGGCGAAATCGTATCGCTGATCGGCGCAAACGGCGCTGGAAAAACCACACTTCTAATGACCGTGTGTGGAACGCCACAGGCCAGTTCTGGACGCATAATCCTGGAGGGCCGAGATATCACCAACGAACCCACAGCAAAGATCATGCGCTCGGGACTGGCCATAGTGCCTGAAGGCAGGCGAATATTTTCTGGCCTTACGGTTGAAGAGAACCTGCACATGGGCGGGTTCTTCAATACGAAATCCGAGATACGCAAAAGCCAAGCGCATGTGTACGAGCTCTTCCCGCGCCTGAAAGAACGTGAACTGCAGCGCGCGGGCACCATGTCTGGTGGTGAACAACAAATGCTGGCAATCGGGCGCGCGCTTATGAGCCGCCCAAACATGATTATATTGGATGAACCT
>NZ_MBPP01000060.1 GCF_001858325.1 Marinobacter sp. AC-23 | reverse complement strand
TCCGGCGCTCTGCCAGAAGGCAGCTTGCAGCTGATCATCGGCAGCACCGGTGATCTGTTTGAGCACCTGGAAGAACAGGATGTGGTGACCTTTACAGGCTCGGCAAAAACCGCGCGCATGCTGCGTGTTCACCCGAACATCATCAATCGCTCTATTCCGTTTAACGCCGAAGCTGACTCATTGAACAGCGCCCTTCTGACTCCGGATGTCACGCCAGAACACGAAGAGTTCGATCTGTTTGTTCGGGAAGTGGGCCGTGAAATGGTCGCCAAGGCAGGCCAGAAGTGTACGGCGATTCGCCGGGTGATGGTGCCTCAGGAACACGTACAAGCGGTGTGCGACAAGCTCAAAGAGCGGCTATCGAAAATCACCACCGGCGATCCTTCGGTTGAAGGCGTGCGCATGGGCGCCCTGGCATCGATCGATCAACTGGAAGACGTGAAAGCCAATATCCAGGAACTGCTGAAAACCAGTGAGCTGATCTTCGGCGGCGAAGGCAACTTCAAGCCAACGGGCGACGGCACTGACAAAGGCGCGTTCATCGAACCGCACCTGCTGCTGTGTCGCAACCCGGAAAACGGCTGCGGCGCCCACGACATCGAGGCCTTTGGCCCGGTTGCCACGATCATCCCCTACAACAACCTGGACGAAGCGGTTGAGCTGGTCGCCAAAGGCCGCGGCTCACTGGTTACCACGGTAACCACCCGCGACCCGGCCACCATTGCCAAGCTGGCACCGGCGCTGGCTGCCTACCACGGTCGCCTGCACCTGCTGGATGCAGAAGCTGCCAAAGAATCTACTGGCCACGGCTCGCCCTTGCCCATGCTGAAGCACGGCGGCCCCGGGCGCGCTGGTGGCGGTGAAGAGCTTGGCGGTATCCGTGCTGTGTTCCACTACCTGCAGCGCACAGCTATTCAGGGTTCGCCCACCATGCTGGCCGCAGTCACCGGTGAGTACATTCGTGGGGCCAAGGTTATCGAGAACGACATACATCCGTTCCGTTATCACTTCGAAGACCTGCAGATCGGCCAGTCACTGTTGACTCACCGTCGTACAGTTACGGAAGCAGATCTGGTGAACTTCGGCTGCTTGTCGGGCGATCATTTCTACATGCACTTTGATGAGATCGCCGCCAAGAACAGCCAGTTCGGCAAGCGCATCGCACACGGCTATTTCGTGCTGTCTGCGGCAGCCGGAATGTTCGTGCATCCAGCCGAAGGCCCGGTACTGGCAAACTACGGTCTGGATACCCTGCGCTTCATCGAGCCAGTAGCACCGGGCGACACCATTCGTGCCCGCCTGACCTGCAAGCGCAAGATAGATCAGGGACGCACATCACCAGACGGTCACCCACAAGGCGTGGTGGTTTGGGATGTTCAGGTCACCAATCAGGAAGACGAGCTGGTTGCCAGCTACGACATCCTGACGTTGGTTGCGAAAAAGCCGGAGTAATTCTTCCGGCCATAAAAAAACCGCCAGCAGCTTCCAGCCCTGGCGGTTTTTTTGTATCTGGCATTCCGTCACATACCCAGATACGCCTCGCGTACTTTCTCGTTGCTCAGCAACTCACGGCCAGAGCCTTCCATGACCACCCGACCGGTCTCCAGCACGTAACCACGATCGGCAAGCGCCAACGCCTGAGAGGCGTTCTGCTCCACCAGAAAGATGGTCATGCCTTCATTCTTAAGCTCTTTGACGATATTGAAAATCTCTTCAATGATCAGCGGAGCCAACCCCATGCTGGGCTCGTCCAACAGCAACAGCCTGGCTTCGCCATCAGCGCCCGGCCCATGGCCAGCATCTGCTGTTGGCCACCAGAGAGCTCGCCTGCCAGGTTGCGACGCTTCTGGCGCAGTATGGGAAATTTCTCATACATGCGCTCAATATCGTCTTCCACTTCCGGGCTGCGGCCACGGGTGTAGGCGCCCAGCAACAGGTTGTCCTCAACGCTCAAATCTTTAAACACCTGCCGGCCTTCGGGCACCTGAACAATACCGCTGGCAACCCGCTGGTCTGTAGTGACTTTCAGCAAATCTTTACCCTCGAAGGTAATGCTGCCGCTGTCGGTCGGCTGCAGACCGGAGATTGTCATCAGTAGCGTCGACTTGCCCGCACCGTTGGCGCCAACCAATGAAACAATCTCACCGCTGTTGATACGAATATCAACACCGTGGAGCGCTTCAATCTGGCCATAGGAGGTCTTCAGACCCTTGATAGAGAGCATCTCCTGCGTAGCGCGCTGTGCGCTTTTACGCGGTGCTTGGCGCAGCCCCAAACCACCCAGACGCTCTGGTGTGTGGCTCACAATGCGATGGCGCAGTTCACGAAATTCATCCCGCACCCGCTCGCCAAACAACGGATCGTTGGCCTGGTCACGGGATTCAACAATCAGGTGCCAGTCATCTTCACTCAAAAGTTTGCGGGCCCGGGGTATCACCACGCCTTCTTCTTTTTTGATGTGCTTGCGCAGGGCTTCGGTAAATCTTGCCAGCGCGTGGCTGAAGTCTTCCCGGCCATCGGGCCAGCGCTCCATGCATACCATTAGCAAGTGGCGCAGCTCGTTGATCTTTTGATCGCCTATCACATAGCCGTGTGCGAGCTTATCCAGCAACGGCTTGGTTTCCGGCGACTTTTCACCGAGCATACGGTACAACACGATCTCCTCGGGAGAGCTGTGCACTCGCCGGGCAAAGTGCTGCACGTAATCAAAAATATTGTTGAACAGCGTTTCGTCGGGCTGCTGTTCGTTAATGTTCATGTCGTGCTGGAGTTCATCCAACAAATCCAGAATACGCCATAGCGACTGGTGTTCCTGAACAATTGTGCTGATGGCTTGCAAGCTGTAGCTGTCTTCAGGCGCCACGTTGGTCGGTGTCTGTGTCATTGTGGTTATTCCTCGCTCCGTTTAACCGCCCAGGTAGGCTGCGATAACATCCGGGTTTGCACGAATCTGTTCCGGCGTGCCTTCCGCCAGTACGCGCCCGTAGTTAAGCACCAACAAACGGTCGGAAATACCCATTACCAGCTTCATGTCGTGCTCCACCAGCATCACCGTAATGCCCTGCTCGGCAATCTTGCGGATAAGATCTTCCAGCGCCGCGGTTTCCACGGCGTTCAGGCCAGCCGCAGGCTCATCCAGCAGGACGACTTTTGGCTCTGCGGCCAGCGCACGGGCGATCTCCAGACGCTTCAACGCACCATAAGACATAGCCGACGCTTCAGTGTCGAGGTACTCGCCACAACCCACAAACTCCATCAACTCGGCAGCCTTTTCCCGCGCGGCTTTTTCGCCCCGGGTAAGCGCAGGCAAACGAAACAGGGTGGTCAGCAGATTGCTTTTCAGGGTCAGGTGCCGGCCCAGCATCACGTTTTCAATGGCGGTCATGTTCATGCATATCTGCATTTGCTGGAACGTGCGACACATGCCCCGCTCCGCCAGCTGGTTTGGCAACAGCTTCGCAATGCTTTCGCCGTGCAATTTCACCTCACCACTGGTGGGCGTGTACAGGCCTGTAATCAGGTTAAACAGGGTGGTTTTACCGGCGCCGTTGGGACCGATAACCGAATACACCTGTCCCGCATCCACTGAGAAGCTCACGCTTTCAACAGCGTGTACGCCGCCAAACGCCTTGGACAGATTATTAACTTCAACCAGAGCGGTCATGCGTCACCTCCGGCAGATTTGGAGCGTCGTTTGGTCAGGAAATTGGCTGCAGTTGGCAGCAGACCCTTGGGCATAAAAATCATGGTCAACATCAGGATCAAGCCAAACAGCACCATTTCCATCTCCTGAAAATCAGCCAGTACTTGCGGCAGCAGTTCTAGTACCACAGCACCAATAATTACCCCTATGGTGGAGCCCATGCCCCCGAGCACCACCATGGTAATCAGCAATATGGAGAAGTCGAAACTGGCCACAGAGGGCGTAATAAAGCCCTGAAAATGTCCATAAAGCGCACCCATTACACTGGCGTATACCGCTGAGATCACGAACACCAGGCTTTTGTACTTTGCGGTATTCACGCCCACTACACTGGCCGCCACTTCGGACCCGTGAACGGAGCGCAAAGCGCGACCAATGGGGGAATCAATCAGGTTTTGGGCGAGCCAGACCGCAACGAGCAACACCACGCCGGCGAACAGATACCAGGCCAGATCACCGCTGATGTCCATGCCAAACAGCGAATACTGTCCAAAGGCGCTTAGCTCCCAGCCAAACACATCAAACGGGGGAACCGGCATGCCGTCGGGCCCGCCGGTTATTTCCCGCTCGTTGTTCAGAATGATGGCAATGATGAAGCCCACCGCCAAAGTAGCCATGGAAAGATAATGACCCTTCAGGCGCAGAATCGGGCGGCCAACAACCCAGGCGATTATGGCCACAACCACTGCGCCAACAACCAGAGCAGGAATAGCAGACCAGCCGTATGTGCCGGTCATAATCGCGCTGAAATAAGCACCTAGGCCAAAGAATCCCGCATGGCCCAAACTGATCTGGCCAGCAAAACCTACCAGCAGGTTGAGGCCCACCACGGCGCCAGCGATCAACGCGATTTGAGTGGCCAAGCCATAGTGGAACGGATTGGATAGAAACAGTGGCAGTGCAAACACCACAATGGCCAGGAACACCAAGCCCCTGAGGCGGAACTGTGAAAGTCGAGCCATCATCACACCCGCTCCACAATTTTGGCGCCAAACAGGCCTCGGGGCATGAAGAACAACACCAACAGAATCATCGAGAAGGCCACAGCGTCTTTGTAGTCAGAAGACAGATAGCCTGCCGCCATGGCCTCCACCACACCAAGAGCCAAGCCGCCGACGACTGCTCCCATGCCGCTGCCTAAACCGCCAATAGCCGCGGCCACAAAGCCTTTCAGCCCAAGAATGATACCGATGTCATAGGAGGTGAACGTAATAGGTGCCACCACAATACCGGCAACGGAGCCCAGCAATGCAGACACCATAAACGCCAGCATAAGCACCACTTGGGTACGAATACCCACCAAGCGGGCGGCATCCTTGTTCATTGAGGTAGCAAGAATAGCCTTGCCAGTGAGCGTGCGAGTGAAAAAGTACACCAGCACCGCCACGAGAACTGCGCCAACACCCAGCACCCACAGGCTCTGGCTGTTCAGCACGGCTCCAAAAATTTCAATCGGCTGGTCGCTGCTGAAGTTAGGCATAACGTGGTATTGCTTGCCCCAAACCAGCTGGGCCAGACCACGAATAAAAATCGACGCGCCGATGGTAATAATGATCAACGTAACCACATCCGCATTTTTCGCGGGGGCAATCGCCAGGCGCTGAAGCGCGATACCCAGCAAACCCGCCAGAACCACAGCAAGTACAATCGCGAGCAGCATGGGCACACCCATAGCTGTCAAAGACACAGTCGCCATACCGCCAATCATCAGGAACTCGCCCTGGGCGAAGTTGATCACGTGGCTGGC
>NZ_MBPP01000059.1 GCF_001858325.1 Marinobacter sp. AC-23 | reverse complement strand
GTTTAAATCATACAAGATCCGAAGATCTCAAATCTGCTCAAGACAAAACTCAATGTTCGACGAGTCGCTTGCCTTGGTATTTCTTGTCGAAATACTCCAGCCAGCGCCCACACGAATTACTTGGTTAATTTGTTAAAGAGCGTTTGAGCCGTGGCTCAATCAAGGAGGCGAATTATACATCGTATCGCCACCCTGTCAACCGTTTAATTAAAGAAACTTCAAACTCGTTTTCTTCAATACTTTCAAACAGTTGACCTTCTTAGAACTTCTCGCCTTAGCGGTATGTCCCTCGAAGGAGATGCGCATTCTACAGACACACGCAGATCTGTCAACGGCCATTTTGATAAAATTTCAAAATGGCCTGAAATCGATCAAGCTGTGATCAATATGCGGGCAATCTTCCTCTTTCCCGCCTGAACCACGCAACTATCCCCCTCTACAAACGTCCGGTCACCCTCAAATTTCTGACCATCAACGAAAACAGCACCACGCCCCAGTACGTCACGAGCCGCTGCACCGTTCTTTACAAGCCCCGATATACGCAACACTGAAGCCATAAGCATTTCAGGCTCCCCATCAAGTGAAACGCTCACATCGGGAACATTCTCAGGAATGTCTCCCAGCGCCACCCGGTTGCCTGCAGACTTATGGGCGGTCTGAGCTGCCGCCTCATTATGGAAGCGGGTAATAATCTCTTCTGCCAGCAGCTTTTTATAGTCCTGGGGATTCGCCCCCTGATCTGCGGCTTTTCTGAACTCACTCACCTCCGCAAGCGGGCGGAAGCTCAGAAGCTCAAAGTAACGCCAAAGCAGGTCGTCCGGCACAGAGAGCAATTTGGTGTACATTTCACCTGGGGAGTCATTGACGCCTATATAGTTACCCAATGACTTGGACATCTTCTGAACGCCATCCAACCCCTCAAGGATTGGCATGGTCAGGACCGCCTGAGGAGACTGGCCATAATGCTTTTGCAAAATGCGCCCCATGAGAAGGTTAAATTTCTGATCTGTACCACCAAGTTCAACATCTGCCTCTAGTGCAACTGAATCGTACCCCTGTATTAGAGGATACAGGAACTCATGAATAGCTATAGGCTGCTCAGAACGATAGCGCTTGGTGAAGTCATCCCGCTCCAACATTCGGGCAACCGTGTACTGGCCGGCCAGCCGGATCATGTCCGCTGCGGTCATTTTGCTCATCCACTCGGAATTGAACACAACTCGAGTCTTTCCAGGATCTAAAATCTTGAACACCTGCTCTTTATACGTGATCGCGTTTTGAGCAACCTGCTCATCAGTCAACGGGGGCCGAGTAGCACTTTTACCTGACGGGTCACCAATCTTCCCGGTAAAGTCACCGATCAAAAAGATGACCTCATGACCAAGATCCTGGAACTGGCGCAACTTATTAATAAGTACTGTGTGACCGAGATGAAGATCAGGCGCAGTAGGATCGAAGCCCGCCTTGATACGCAAGGGACGACCCTCCTTTAACTTAGCGATCAAATCGTCTTCAGGTATCAGTTCGTCTACACCGCGCTTAATGATGGCAAGCGCTTCATCAATAGATGCCATGAATTTTCCATCCCCAGTCAGTTTCACAAGTTATCAGTTACAGACCTCTACAAAAGAAATCTGTGAGTTGCCCGGCGTCCTTGCTAAAGTGCAAGTGCTCAGTTTTTAAACAAAATTATGCAGTCTGAGCGGACGCATTATATCAATGACGCCACAATAAATCCGACTGGCAGCGTAACAACCGTAATGTTCTGCGCTGTCCCACATACTTTTTATACGGTAATCTGTCGGTCTATACTTGAACAGCAGCTTTAATTAGATAATACAAGCTGCCGGAATACCGATTAAAACGGATGCGATACGTGCTTAAAATGTTACCAAAAGCCCACATTACCATTGCTGCAGCTGCAACAGTTGTTGTAACCGCCGCTATTTTGATGAGCCCCAGCGCCGACGTTGAGGCCAAACGAATGTCTTATACTCTGGATCTCGAACAGGGCGAGACGTCACAAATTATCTCAAAAAAGCCGCAACAGAGTCCCGAAGCCTCCCCTGCGAAGGCCGTCGCCAAAGCTCAGTCAGAGCCTGCATCGCAAGTGCCGGTGGAGGCAACACTCGAGCAGACACCTCGCATAGACTGGCAAACCTTCGATATAAAGTCCGGCGACACTCTGTCTTCTCTTTTTAAGAAGGCGGGGTTCAATGACGGCATCATGCTTTCAGTTATCCACGGCAAGGGTGAAGCGGATAAATTGCAGCGCCTTTATGCTGGCGAAACTATCCGCTTTGCGACAACGAAGGAAGGCAAATTAGCTGCAGTTGAACTCCAGCGTAACTTGCTGGAAACCCTGAAAATTGAGAAGCAGGATGGAACTTTTGAAGGCCAGACGCAAATGCGGGAGCCTGAACCTAAACCAGCATTTGCCTCAGGCACAATCGATGGATCGCTTTACCTGTCAGCCCGAGAAGCCGGGCTCAACGATCGGCTGACAATGAAACTGGCCGGAATTTTCGGCTGGGATATAGATTTTGTCTACGATGTTCGCAAGGGCGACCAATTTGAAGTCGTCTATGAGGAGCTGTATCTCGACGGAGAAAAGTTCAGCACCGGCCGCATCTTGTCAGCTCGTTTTGTAAACCGGGGCGAGGAAAACATTGCTCTGCTTTATACAGACAGTAACGGCGAGAGTGATTACTACACGCCAGACGGCAAAAGCATGCGGAAGGCGTTTCTACGCACCCCCATAAGTGCAAGAATTTCTTCATCGTTTAACCTTCAGCGCCGTCACCCAGTCTTGGATGTTGTTCGCCCACACGAGGGAACGGACTATGCTGCACCTACAGGCTCACCAATTAAGGCCGCAGGCAACGGGCGAGTTCAGTTTTCTGGCTGGAAAGGCGGCTATGGCCGCACAGTCGTGTTGAAACACGGCGACAACATCACAACGCTGTACGCGCACATGAGCCGGATTGGCAAAAGCATGAAAACCGGCACCCGGGTCAAGCAAGGTGAAACCATTGGCTACGTTGGCTCGTCTGGCATGGTAACTGGAGCTCACCTGCACTACGAATTTCGGGTTAACGGCTCACCGCGCAACTCCCGAACGGTAAAGCTGCCAGACGCCCAACCCATTCCATCCTCTGAAATCGCTCGATTTAAGAAACTTACCACGCGCCAGGTTGCACAGTTTGATGCGTTCAGGTCCAATTACCAGCACCTTGCCTTGGCCTCGGAAGACTGAGGCCTAATGGATACCTGGATTGGACTAATGTCCGGCACCAGCATGGACGGCATAGACGCCGTGCTGGTGTCTTTTAAAGACAAAACAGTTCGTATCCACGAGACACTCTCCACGCCCTACCCCGAAGACTTGCGACATCGCTTGGCGCTTGCAAGCCAGAACCAAGCAACACCTGATGAAGTAGGTGAGCTTGACACGCTGACCGGGACACTTTTTGCAGACACCGCTGAAAAGCTAATCCGCAATTCCGGCGTCGAAAGAGCTTCCATCCAGGCGATCGGAAGTCACGGGCAGACTCTACGCCATCAACCATCAGGCCTCGGCCGCTTTTCTCTTCAGGTAGGCAACCCCTCGATTATTGCGGAAAAAACCGGGGTCACGACTGTAGGGGATTTCCGTAGCCGTGACATGGCCGCAGGCGGGCAAGGGGCCCCGTTAGTGCCCGCCTTTCATCAGCATTTCTTTGGCTCCGACACTGAAGACAGGTGCATACTGAATCTTGGGGGCATCGCCAATATTACTTGGATCCCCTCTGATCAAGGCCCGGTAACAGGATTTGACACAGGCCCCGCCAACGCCTTGATGGATGCTTGGTGCCTCGAACAAACTGGCCGCGCCTACGATGAAGATGGCCAGTGGGCCCAAGAGGGCATAGTCAACCAAGCACTACTGAGCGATATGCTCTCTGACGCTTACTTTGAGCGCCTGCCGCCCAAAAGCACCGGGAAAGAGAAGTTTAATCTTGAGTGGGTTAAAACCCTGGTGCAACGACATGGTGAAATTCGGCCGGAGGACGTTCAGCGCACGCTGCTGCAACTATCAGTCATAACAGCCGTGAGACAAATGCCCCAGTCGCCACTTATGACAGTTTATGCTTGCGGAGGGGGAACCCGTAATCGGTTTCTAATGAAAGAGCTTTCTCAGGCCCTTAGCCCTATTCGGTTGCTAAACACCGATGAGCTTGGACTTGACCCTCAATGGGTGGAGCCAACAGCTTTTGCATGGCTGGCCCGGCAAACGATGGAGCGCAAACCAGGTAATCTAGCGGAAGTGACGGGAGCTATAGGCCCCCGGATACTTGGGGCTATTTACCTCGCCTGACCCCAAGGCGCCCTTCTTGGGTGCAGCTCTGACAAAACTTAAATGGTAAATGAGCTACCGCACCCACAGGTAGAGCTGGCATTAGGGTTTTGCACTACAAACTGGGAACCCTGCAGACCTTCCTGATAATCGATAGTGGCCCCTACAAGGTACTGGTAGCTCATCGGATCGACCAACAAAGTGGCGCCGTCACGTGCAACAACGGTATCTTCCTCATCTTGGCTTTCATCAAATGAGAACCCATATTGAAAGCCCGAGCAGCCACCACCCGTGACAAACACTCGTAGCCTGAGGTCGGAGTTCCCCTCCTCCTCAACCAGTTCACGTACCTTGTTGACCGCACTGTCGCTAAAAAACAGCGGTGCTGCCATTTGCTGCTGGACTACACTCAAGTTCGCCTCCGGATTACCTGATACAACCTCAGGGATTATGGTATTCCTGAGCAAAACAGTCAACTATTCGGGTTTTCCATCACTATATTCTGATGATTCATCGAGACCAGGATTTTCCAGAGCCTCATCAGCCGGCAAGTTATCCTGTGTAAGCAACCCAGAAGGTTCGCGTTGATGCACAAGGTTGCCATTTACTGACGACCCCATAGCCATCTGAATAAGGTTATAGTAAACGCTGCCGTTGATAGCGGCCTTTTCAGCCAGCTCAAGATGAGCTGTCGCATAAACGTCGCCATGAACGGTGCCGTTGATAATCACATGCGGAGCCGCTATATCACCAGTAATCTCGCCCACTTCCGAAATCCGCAACACTGCATCACTACCATCCTCTGCCAGCACTTTGCCTCGTATCTGTCCGTCAACATGCAGGCCACCAGAGAAATGCACATCGCCTTTTATGGTGGTGCGCGAGGAAATCAGTGTGTCAAAGTTGCCATGGGGCCGGCGCGGCTTCTGCTTTTTCTTGCCAAGCATTTCTACTTCTCCGTTAAATCATCCCAGTCAAATGTGCGTTCGGCCCGCGAGGATTTGCGACCTTCGGCCTGAGCAACCACCTGAACTTCTAATGGCTCGAAACCGTCAGGCAGTGCCAACTTGCCCTCTACATCCTGAAAATACCGAAAGCGGAATTTTACGCCTAAATCTTCAATTTCTTGCGACAGATCGCGCAATGCGATGATTTCTTTCTCATCTTCGCGCAAACCGATTACGTTGACGGCCACAACACCTGAAATATAGCTCTTGTTGTTGCCAACTTGCGTCAGGACCAGCTTGAAATCATAGGCGCCTGCCTGGCGGTCGCTGGCCAGTGAAAAGCGATCAACCTGCAAGCCCTTACTGGTCTCGGATGGCGCCATGATGTTTTTATAGAATGTTAGGTCAGACTTCAGTGCGCCGACACGGGTTTCCAGATCAACGATAATTTTTCGGGCCTGGTTCTGTGCCTGCTCATCAATCAGCTTGCCACGCTCAAGATTAACCAGTTGTTGCCGAGCCTCGCGATAACGCGTTTTTAACGTTGCGACTTGATCCTCCAGCCGCTCGTTTGATGCTTCTGCACTGGTGAAGCGAAAGCCACCCTGCGCCAACCCAGCCGCATAACCGGCAGCTGCAGCAACCACCGTGAACGCCAGCAAAATCAGCGTTCGCTTCAGCCGGTATCCCGGCCGGTGACGAATAACAACATATTCCTCGGCCGGCTTGCGCTGTTCGCTCACGGGCATTCCTTAAGGCAGCAATGCAGGTGCTTCAAGCCCCTGGGTTTCTTTAAGGCCAAACATGATATTCATGTTTTGAACCGCCTGGCCCGCTGCACCCTTTACGAGGTTGTCTATTACCGAGGACACAATAACAACGTTACTGTGCTCCTGGCGATGCAACGCCATGCGACACACGTTAGCTCCCCGAACACTGCGAGTTTCCGGATGGCTACCGAAAGGCATCACATCCACAAACGGCTCATCACGGTAACGATCTTCGAACAACTGCTGCAGGCGATCGAAATCGGCCGGGTTCTTCAATTCAGCGTACAGAGTTGTCTCAAT
The DNA here is from genome assembly GCF_001858325.1 of Marinobacter sp. AC-23. Taxonomy (GTDB): domain Bacteria; phylum Pseudomonadota; class Gammaproteobacteria; order Pseudomonadales; family Oleiphilaceae; genus Marinobacter. The sequence goes on along the minus strand of NZ_MBPP01000059.1, from coordinate 16,859 downwards.
GCCACGAATCATTGGAATAAGGTGCGGTACAAACGTAACACCAGTATCAACACCTGCGGCCGCAGACAAGCCTTGGCGAATTTCGGGTAGATGGCGATGACCCGAGGCTCCATAAGCTTTGAAGCTTTCCCCAACCTCTCCGTGTAACATACCGATTTTGCCCTGCCGGCCACCCCCACTGGTGCCAGATTTTGCATCGGCAATGAGCCGAGACGGATCAACCAACCCCTGCTCCAACAAGGGTAAAAACCCAAGTTGCACGGCCGTTGGGTAGCACCCTGGGTTGGCAACGAGTTGCGCCTTGGATATCTCACCGCGAACGACTTCAGGTAAGCCGTAAACCGCCTTTTCAACCCACTCCGGCGATTCATGGGGCATGCCGTACCATTCAGACCATACCTGCAGATCCTTAAGGCGGAAGTCCGCAGAGAGATCGACAACACGCACACCCGACGCCATAAGCTCCGGAATCATCCTCATTGCAACACCGTGCGGTGTCGCAAAAAACACAAGATCACACGCCGCCAGAGCACGAGGATCCGGCTCAGAGTATGCCAGATCGAAATGTCCGCGAAGGTTCGGATACATGTCGGCTACCGGCATACCGGCTTCCGACCTTGAGGTAATACAGCTAACCGTAACGCCCGGATGGACAGCGAGAATTCTGAGCAGTTCGACGCCGGTATACCCAGTGCCACCTACGATACCTACTTTAATCAACTTGCACTCCAGCGATTTCGTATCAGGATTTAGAAGTGTAGCTACGTAGTCTACCATGATAAACCAACGACTTATTGCAGCTTACAGGGTGACGGTTACAATGTTGTCAGAAACCCTTGAGCAGGCCACCCTCTTGTACCGGAACACCGGCATTGATGAATAAAATCTGGCACCAGATTAGCGAAAAAATAACCTCTGTTTTCACGCGCAGGCTGTCCGGCGTGGATTCTTTGCCGCAACTGGCTATTCTCGGCTTACTATCGGGACTGGTTACCGGCGGCGTAATTCTGGTCTTCCGCCTCGCCATCGAATGGCCTTTAAAGTATTTCCTGCCTGGCGAGAGTTCGGAAGCATTTGAAAGTCTGGACATTCTTACCCGCGGCTTATTGCCCCTTGCAGGCGCGCTCGGCCTCGGCCTGTTTTTACACCGCCTTGCCACACACGACCGAAAGGTTGGCGTTGTTCACGTGATGGAGCGCCTGAACTATCACCAAGGCTACATCACAGCACGAAGTGCCCTAATTCAATTTGTTGTGGGCGTGACAACCGTTGTTACCGGGCAATCCGCTGGCCGGGAAGGGCCCGCCGTTCACCTGGGCGCTGCTTTTTCAAGCCTTATGGGGCAATGGATGCGACTGCCCAATAACAGCATACGCACCCTGGTGGCTTGCGGCTGCGCGGCTGCTATCTCTGCATCATTCAATACGCCGATTTCCGGTGTTATTTTCGCCATGGAAGTGGTGATGATGGAGTACACCATTGCCGGGTTCACTCCCATTGTTCTTGCGGCTGTAAGTGCAGCGGTAGTCACTCAGCTTGTTTATGGTTCAGAGCCGGCTTTCAACGTTCCCGCACTGACCATGAACTCGTTTCTGGAGATACCCTGGATTCTGGTTATCGCCGTTATTATTGGCGTTTCGGCAGCGCTCTTTATACACCTGGTCGACGCCATGGGGCGCTTCAACCAGCGCCCCATTCTGCTGCGCGTGATTATTGCGGGCGCGCTGATGGCGCCGGTTGCTGTGTTGGTGCCTCAAACCATGGGGATAGGCTACGACACGGTTAACGAAACCATGAACGGCGGGCTTGGCTTCTGGCTGTTATTAAGCGTGGGGGTCGCTAAACTCGTTATTACTGCCCTAACGGTTGGCTTGGGCATGCCCAGCAGCATTATTGGCCCAACGCTTATCATAGGCGCAACGCTTGGTGGCGCGCTGGGGCTGGTGGGTGCGGAAATTATACCTGGCCATGCATCTTCTGTTGGCTTTTACGCCATGCTCGGAATGGGAGCGATGATGGGCGCGGTGTTGCAAGCACCTTTGGCAGCGCTTATGGCATTATTGGAACTAACCCGTAACCCAAATATTATTCTCCCGGGCATGCTGGTTATTACCACCGCCACGCTAATCACAAGCGAGGCATTCGGAAAAAAATCACTGTTCTTGACCGTACTGAAAAGCCAGGGCCTGAGCTATCAGAGTTCGCCTGTTATCCAGGCCTTGCGCCGGGTATCTGTGGCGGCAATCATGGACAAGGGCATCCTGCGTATTAACCGGCAACTAACGATTGAAGAAGCTCGAAAAGCCCTTAAATCCGAACCTAAATGGCTGGTGGTTGAAGGGAAAAACGGCCCTACAGCTTTACTGCCCGCAGTTGACCTGGCCCGCTACCTGGAAGACACCGAGGAAACGGCAACTGGTGAGGCAGACGAACCACCGGAAACCATCGATCTAATGGATATCCCGGCCAACCGGCGTGATATTGCACCGGTACAATACCAAGCCACCCTTGAAGAGGCGCTGCACGAATTCGAAACTACCAGCGCTGAAGCGTTGTATGTACAACGGCATGTGGCACCCATGATTCAGCGGGTTTATGGCGTGGTGCTTAAATCTGATATCGAAAGCTATTACCAATATCGACGGAGTTAACGAATGCTGTGGGTTAAAGCCTTTCACATAATTTCTCTGGTGTGCTGGTTCGCCGGCATCTTCTATTTGCCACGGCTATTTGTATACCATGCCGCCTGCGAAGATGAGCCAGGGCGTGAGCGCTTCAAGGTCATGGAACGAAAACTCTATCGCGGCATTACCACACCTTCGATGGTAGCCACTGTGATATTTGGCGTATGGTTGCTCAGTTATAACGTATCTGGTTATTTCAGTCAGGGCTGGCTGCACGCAAAGCTGGTGCTCGTCACTCTGCTCATCATTTACCACTTTTATTGCGGGCACCTGGTTAAGGTGTTCCAAGACGACCTCAATACCCGCGGGCATGTGTTCTATCGCTGGTTCAACGAATTGCCGGTGTTCATCCTGCTCGCCGTCGTTATTCTCGCCGTCGTGAAACCGTTTTAGGGAGCTTTAACCATCAAATATCATACCCGCCCTCAGGTACTTGTTCTTTCTGGTCTGGACCCTTCCGGCGGCGCCGGCATCCAGGCAGACATTCAGGCCATCACCTCACTAGGGTGTCATCCGCTGCCAGTGCTCACCTGCCTGACCGTTCAGGACACCCGAAATGTATACGGCGCCGAAGCCGTTAATCCGGAACTTATTCGCCAGCAGCTCAAATACGTTTCTGAAGACGCCCCCATACACGCCGTTAAAACGGGCGCTTTAGGGAGCTCTGCGGTGGTGGAAGTGTTGGTCGAGTTCCTCGCCAAGTATCCGGACATTCCAGTCATAACCGACCCGGTAATCAAAGCTGCGGGCGGTGGCGATCTGGCCGATGACGAACTGCTTGCCACCATGAAGGAGCGGCTGTTCCCGCTGGCCGAGATGATAACCCCCAACGGCATAGAGCTTGCCCTTCTAGGGGAGGCCGAGATCCCAGACGAGGCCGCGCGCAAGCTGCTTAAGAAAGGCTGTGCCTCGGTACTGGCAACCGGCGGGCATGGCACCGGCGTTTGCATTACCAACGTGCTCTACAACGGCTCACCGACACCCATGACATGGGATATCGAACGCATCGGAGGCGAGTACCATGGTACAGGCTGCACTCTTGCAGCCGCGATCGCAGCCGGCCGAGCGCAAGGGCTTTCACCCCATGCCGCTATTTCCCAGGCTCAGAACTACGTGCATCGCACCATCTTGCACGCACTTAAGGTGGGCGAAGGTCAGCCTGTTCCAGACCGAGGCATTCTGTGGGAACGATGAGCGCACGCGTCCCAACCGGACTTTACGCAATTACCGATAGTCAGCTTACGCCTCCGGCAGCCCTGACTGCTTCGGTGGAGGCAGCGATTCGCGGCGGCACAGTGATGGTACAATACCGCGAGAAGTCTGCGCCTATGGCGGAACGCCTGTCACAAGCGAGAAATTTGCAGTCAATTTGTGCAGCCGCCGGTATTCCGCTGCTCATTAACGACGATGCCGAGCTGGCCAAACGAGTGGGCGCTGCAGGCGTGCACTTGGGCCAGACAGATAGCTCGGCTGCAACGGCGCGACGCCGGCTCGGAGATGGCGCAATAATCGGCATTACCTGCCATGCAGATCTCGCGTTGGCAAAAGCAGCCATGGAGGCCGGTGCAGATTACCTGGCCTTTGGCCGCTTTTTCACATCGTCTACCAAGCCAGAAGCTCCGGCAGCTGAAACCGACATACTGGCCAAAGCCAAACGCCTCAACCTGCCAGTCACCGCCATTGGCGGTATTACCACAGAAAACGGTGAGCTGCTCATCAACGCAGGTGCTGACTTGCTGGCGGTTGTGGGCGGGCTTTTCGGGGGCAGCCCTGAAGCCATTGAACAGAAGGCCCAAACATTTACGAGGCTGTTTTCCAGCTACCACCCACTTTTTCAACTTCCCCAATAACAGGAGCTCTCACAAATGACGCACTCTGAAACCCTGTTCGAACAGGCTCAAAAATACATTCCCGGTGGTGTTAACTCTCCCGTGCGCGCGTTTCGTAGCGTGGGGGGCACCCCGATCTTTTTTAAACACGCTGAAGGCGCTTATCTTTACGACGAGGATGGCCAGCGCTATATCGATTACATTGGCTCCTGGGGCCCGATGATTCTTGGCCACTCGGATCAGCGTATTAAAGATGCCCTGCACGCTCAGGTGGATCTTGGGGTTGGCTACGGCGCGCCTACCTCTCTTGAAACCGATATGGCCCGCAAAGTGTGCGAATTGGTACCTTCAATTGAACTCGTACGCATGGTGAATTCTGGCACTGAAGCCACCATGAGCGCCATTCGCCTCGCCCGTGGCTACACTGGCCGCGATAAGATCGTGAAGTTTGAAGGCTGTTATCACGGGCACGTGGATTCACTGCTTGTGAAAGCAGGTTCTGGCGCACTGACCCTGGGCGTACCCAACTCACCTGGCATACCCGCCAGCCTGGCTGAACTTACGTTAACCCTGGATTTCAACGATATCGAAGGCGTGCGGGAAACGTTCAAAGAAATGGGCGACGAGATTGCCGCTATTATTGTAGAGCCAGTTGCCGGCAACATGAACTGCATCCCTGCGGTTCCGGGTTTCCTGGAAGCGCTTCGCGAGGTCTGTGACGAGCACGGAACCGTGCTGATTTTTGACGAAGTCATGTCCGGGTTCCGGGTGTCTCTGGGTGGGGCGCAGGAATTGTATGGTGTAACCCCGGACCTGACCGCGCTTGGTAAGGTGATCGGCGGCGGGCTGCCAGTTGGAGCTTTCGGCGGAAAGCGCAAAATTATGGAGCACATTTCGCCACTTGGCCCGGTTTACCAGGCGGGCACACTGAGCGGCAACCCGCTGGCTATGTGCGCAGGCCTTGCGACACTGAACGCCATTTCAGAGCCGGGTTTTCATGACCGTCTAACGGAAAAAACCATAGCACTGCGCGACGGATTGAAAGCTGCGGCAGATGCTGCGGGCGTTCCACTAGCGGTTCAGGGCGCAGGCGCAATGTTTGGCTTTTTCTTCACAGAAGAGCCCAGCATCACCCGCTTTGACCAAGTAATGAAGTGCGACACGGAGCGCTTTAAAAAGTTTTTCCAGGGCATGCTTAAAGAGGTATTTACCTTGCTCCATCTGCGTTTGAAGCTGGTTTCACCAGCGCGGCACTGACGGATGAAGACATTGCAAATACGGTCAACGCTGCGAAAAAAGTAATGGCTACTCTCTAAAACAGTAACCCTCTAACAACAACCCACCCGCTAATGGCTACTTTCCAAAAGCCAGATAGGTAGTTTTCGAACTGGTTCCCGGCAGGATCTGTTGCATCAACCTGTCCTGCCGTACCAGCTTCGTGAACACCATCACACTTTAACGGCCACTAAATCAGATTTGCCTCTTCTGCCGTTGACTTGCCACACCTACTGATCAAATTATGGTCGCATCTCACTAGAGATGCTCTGCCGGCATAAACTTAACAAGAACAACATGGAAGTCAGCACACAGAAGCCACGCGCCGAAACGTTCGCACGTTTGGCACAGGTATGTAGTATCTGGATACAACCCGTTAGGTTGCGCCGCAGTTTGAACAATAAACACAACATCAAACTGTAGGAAAGACAATGAAACTCTGGATCAAAACATTAGCATTGGTCGTGACCATTGCCTGGTCAGCCCCTTCTGCCGCTTGGTGGTGGAATTCCAAGCCAGCAAACTACGCCGACACTCGTTACCCAGTCGTACTGGTTCACGGCATGTTTGGCTTTGACTCGCTCATCGGCGTGGACTACTTCTATGGCATCTCAGAGGATCTGCGCAAGAATGGAGCGGATGTTTACACGACCCAGGTTCCCGCGCTGGACAGCACCATTGCACGTGGCGAAGCCTTACTGCCACAAGTGGAAGCCATTGCGGCCGTTCATGGCAAAGTGAACCTTATTGGCCATAGCCATGGTGGACCAACCGCCCGTTATGTTGCCCGGGTTCGGCCAGATCTAGTGGCCTCTGTTACCTCGGTTGGCTCACCTCACAAAGGCTCGGCAGTCGCCGACCTGATTGTTGGGTCTCCCGCAAGCGGCCTTGCAGACACCTTAGCCAATGCCCTTGGTGGTCTTATTGATCTGATTTCCGAAGGGGGGTTCGATCAGAATGCCCAGGCCAGCCTGCAATCACTCTCAACCCAGGGCAGCGCGGAATTTAATAATTTTGCACCCGCGGGGATTCCAACAAGTGCCTGCGGAACAGGTGCCAGCTCGGCAAACGGCGTGCGCTTTTATTCCTGGGGCGGCACCGGCGTTCTCACTAACCTTCTGGATCCATCTGACGCCCTGCTTGGCACCACCAGCCTGGCATTCGGTTCCAGTCAAAATGACGGCCTGGTTGAACGTTGCAGCAACCATTTCGGCAAGATTATCCGGGACAATTATTTCATGAATCATCTGGATGAAGTAAACCAGGCGCTAGGGCTGCACAGCTTGTTTGAGACGGATCCAAAAGCCGTTTACAAGCAACACGCAAACCGACTGAAAAACGCAGGGTTGTAAGCCCCGGCAGACCCTGCAGGGGCACTCTCCCGCAGGTCATTACGTTTTACCTTACAGGGCAGACGCGCGCTCTTCGGCCTGACTGGCCCCCGCCACATTACCCCGGGCCCTGCGGATATCCGCCAGCAACAACCAACCCGCACGCTGTAGCCGGGTATCGTTCCCCGCCAGCGACAGCCCCTTCAACGTAAACTGCTCGGCTGGCCCAAGCTTACTACCGGCCACATAGGCTTCCGACAATTTAAAGTAGATCTCTGCCGACCTGGGTGCGATTCGTTGCGCGCGCTCCAATCGCACAATGGCTCCCTGTGCATCACCACTACTCAAAAGATTGTCCGCCTCACGAACCAAGCTCAGGGCCGCAGGTGAAAGATCATCGCCGGCGTCTTGGTAACTCGGTTTATTACTGCGCTCAGGGCGCTGTTCTGGCTCCTGGCTTTCGGTCTGCTCGCTTTTGCGCCAAACTTGCGGCTCCTTTTCCTCTCCTGCAGCCTGTGGCGGTTCCGGCGCACGGGAAGCTCCGCCTGCGGGTACGTATATAGACCCGCCCGGGCCAGAGGCGCACCCCGCCAAGCTCAGAAGCGCTGCCAACATACCTACATGAAAAACACTTTGCCTACTCATTGGAACAATCCTTCAAACCAGCCGCGAATTTTCCGCTCAAGAGTACCAGAGCAAGACACGGTTTGTGTCGGCTCGCTACCCGATATAAACGGCAGAAGGCGCGCATTATCGCAATGCTCATCGGTTATTGCCTGCTTTTCTGAGTCTACCCAGTGATAATTTACGCCGTCGGGCACCACTGGAGAAAATCCGTGTTGCGGCACCTGCGCCATGAATCGCGACCACACAGGCAAAGCCCCGGTGGCACCGGTCAGCACGGTTGGGCCATTATCGTCCCGCCCTACCCAGCAACTGCCAGCAAATCACCGCTGAACCCGGCAAACCAGGAGTCGCGACCGTCGTCGGTTGTTCCAGTTTTCCCAGCAAGCGTCAGCTCCTTTGGCACCGAGTAGTAGGCTGAGCGACCAGTACCCTCCTGCATGGTTTCCTGCATCGCATACTGCAACAGGTGTACAGCCGCCGGATCTGCAACTTGATCTACCTCCAAACTGTAGCGTGAAAGCGCTCCACCGCCAGAATCGGTCACTTCTCGTATGGTGCGCAACGGCGTGTTGAACCCGGAAGTAGCCAACCCCTGATAGATTTGCGCAACGGTTACCGGGCTCATGGCAACCGAGCCCAGCAGCATGGAGGGGTATTCAGAAATTGGCGTGACCACACCAAAGGCTCGCAGAGTCTTGCGCACAGCCGAAACGCCGACATCCAGGCCAACCCGCACTGCCGGAAGGTTGTAGGACTTAGAAAGAGCCCGATGCAGAGGCACTTCGCCGCGCTCTTCGCCATCGTAGTTTTTGGGCTGCCAACGCCTTCCATCGTCAAATTCCAGGGTGAACGACTTGTCCAATACAGGCGTCATCAAGGTATAGCGATCCGGCTGCTCCAGCGCAGTCAGGTAGGTAAACGGCTTGATCAGCGAGCCTATCGGGCGATTGGCATCCAAAGCCCGGTTAAACCCTGCAAACTGTGGGTCTTTCCCGCCAACCAAAGCCAGAACCTCGCCGGTATCCTTGGCGGTGACCACAAGGCTCGCTTCCAGAGCTTTGGCAGTGTCGCCACTGCCCAGCCTTGGCAGGGTATCGGTAACAGCATATTCGGCGGCATACTGAATGGCAGGGTTCAGTGTCGTGAAGATGCGGAGACCTTCGCTACGCAGATCCTCTTCCTTGTAATCTCGAGCCAGATGCCGCCGAACAAGGTCGATATAGGCAGGGTAACGGTTTTCTGAGTACGACGGTTTGGCGCTAACTCCAAGTGACAAGCCACGGGAGCGAGCCGCTTTCTGCGAATCAATAAGGCCCGCCTCTTCCATTTCGCTGATAACCAGATTGCGCCGCTGCGTGGCCCGCTCCGGGTGCCTGCGGGGGTTGTAATAGCTTGGCCCTTTTACCATACCCACAAGCAGAGCAACCTGGTGCACATCCAGGTCTTTCAGGGACTCGCCAAAATAAAATTGGCTGGCCAGCCCGAACCCGTTGATGCTACGGGTGCCTGCCTGCCCCAGATACACTTCGTTCAAATAGGTTTCGAGTATGTCGTTTTTCTCATAATGCAGCTCCAGCAAGATCGACATCAGAGCCTCATTACCCTTGCGCAGCAAGGTTTGATCCCGGGTAAGGAAGAAGTTTTTTACCAGCTGTTGCGTCAGGGTACTACCACCCTGAACTACTCTCCCAGCGCGCATGTTGGCTAGCATCGCGCGGCCAATAGACGCAGGAGCAATGCCAAAATGGTCATAAAAGTTCCGGTCTTCCACAGCCATCAGCGCTGCGGGTAATTGAGGCGGAACCTCATCCAAACGCACCAGAATCCGGTCTTCCTTGTGCGCCGGGTAGATTCCGCCAATGCGGGCTGGTTCCAGCCTTACTATGGCAGCGTTGTCACCGGCGGATACAGAGAAGTCCTGAATGCGATCGCCATATATATTCAAAGAAAGTTTTCGCCTGGGCTCATTACCATCCGGAAAGCGGAAGCCTCGGGTACTGATAATAAAATGACCGCCGTTGCGACGATAGCTGCCGGGCTTCGCACCATCGCCTTTGCGGTAACCGGAAAGCGCCAGCTCCCGCTCCAGCGCCCCAGAGCTCACGCCAGCGCCGTCATATAGCTCCAACGGCCGCGCATACACCCGCGAGGGCACTTCAAATCGCCGGCCTTCGAACCGGGAAGTAACCACCGCATCGAGGTACACCACCCAGCAGGCCAGCAGCACAAGGCTAACGGCGGCTATGCGGATAAACATTTTCCAGAACCAGGGGCGACGTCCGTTCCGGCTGTTTTTGCTTTGAGATTTTCTATTAGACTTTGAGGAGGATCTGTTTTTTTTCATCCGCGGATTATAACGAAGCCTGCATGACATAAGGCAGGCTAACTATGTGTTATTTCTGTAACCTGCCCGTTATGATGGGCCAATAAAAATCAACCAGTTCAGGGAAGCGAGGAGCACACCGTGAGTGAAACACCCCCAGGCAATTTGTTACTGGCCATGCAGAACCCCTCACTGTACAACCACCCGGTTGACGGGTTTCAAATTATCGAAACTCACATCTCCCAGGTCATTCTGACCGGCCAATACGCCTACAAGATCAAAAAACCTATGGATTTCGGGTTTCTTGATTTTTCTACACTGGCGCGCCGCAAACACTTTTGCGAAGAGGAGCTGCGCCTTAACCGCCGCCTGGCAGAGCCGCTCTACCTCGAAGTGCTCCCAATTACCGGAACCCCCGAGCAGCCGGTGATCGGCGGCGAAGGCGAGCCGTTTGAGTACGTGCTGAAAATGCGCCAGTTTCGCCAAAACCAGCTGTTTGATCAGCAACAGGAATCCGGCGAGCTAAAACCAGAGCTGCTTTCCAGCCTCGCGCAGCAGGTCGCGAGCTTCCACGACAGCCTGGAACCAATAGCAGAAGACAAACCTCTGGGCACGCCGGAAGCTGTGTACGCGGCCATGCAGGAAAACTTTGACCAGATTCGGCCGATGATCGACGACCAAGCCCTGCTCAACCAGCTCGATAACCTTGAAGCATGGACTCAGACAACCTTTGAGCGCCACCGGGATTTGATTGCACAGCGCCGAAGTGACGGTTTTGTGCGCGAGTGTCACGGCGACCTGCACTTAGCGAACATTACCGTTTACGACGGCAAGGTAACGGTGTTCGACTGCATTGAGTTCAGTGAGCCCTTCCGCTGGATTGATGTGATAAACGATCTGGCATTTTTGCTGATGGACCTGGAATCTCGCCGGGAGCCAGCGTTGGCAAACCTGGTGCTCAATACTTATCTGGAATACCGCGACGATTTCGACGCCCTACCCTTGCTCCCTCTTTACAAGGCATACCGGGCGCTGGTGCGGGCGAAGATTGCCTTGTTCACAATGGCCAATCCGGCCTGAACGAACAAGAAAAGGAAGCGCTGCTCAAGCGTTATCGCGATTATGCTCAGTTGGCAGAAGATTACAGCAGCATCCCCAACCGATACCTATTAGCCACCGTGGGTCTCTCGGCCAGCGGCAAGACCTGCGTTAGTGCCGCTATGGCACAGGAGCTGGGGCTTATCCGCCTGCGGTCTGACGTTGAACGCAAGCGCCTGCACGGTTTGGCACCGCTGGAAAACAGCAAGTCGCCTACCGGGGGAAACCTGTACTCAACCGAGGCCAATGAACGCACCTATCAACGCCTGGCAAAACTGGCCAGTGGCCTGCTCTCTGCAGGCCTGCCCGCTATCATCGATGCCGCCTGCCTGAAAGTAAGTGAACGCGCGCTCTTTGCTGCGGTTGCAGAAAGCCAAGGCGTGCCTTTTGCCCTGATCCACTGCGAAGCGCCCGAAGATTTGCGCAAGCAATGGGCGCGTAAACGCAAAGGCGACGCTTCAGAAGCAACAGAAGAACTGCTGGACGTACAAAAGGACTGGTTTGAACCTCTAACCCCGGAAGAGCAAACCCATACAGCTCACCTTCACACTGACAAGGAGTATGTCGCAGAAGCCATAGCAGATCGTATCAGGCAGCACTTTGGCCTTAGCTCAGAATGAGCCCCTGGCAGTCAGTATGCGCCAGGGCGGATTTACAAGCTGGCCAGTTTGTGGAGTTCTCACTGGCCAGCACCGAGCCCGAGCCCATCGCAGACACCCTGCCTCAGACAGGATTTTTGTTTCTGGATGGCGCCAAACCCCGAGCCTATCTGAATCAATGCCCTCACATGGGCATTGAGCTGAACTGGATGCCCGGCCGCTTCATGGATCTCGACAACGTTTTCATTCAGTGCTCCAGCCACGGAGCACTGTTTAAACCAGGAGACGGGGAATGCATTGCCGGGCCGTGCCAGGGCGATGCGCTCACTGCATTAGACGTGCGGGAAACCGAGGGGTTCCTGGAAGTCAGACTTCCAGAATAACCGGAACAGCCTCAGCTAGAGCCATCCCGCCAGACGGGCTGCCGTCATCACGACCCAGGTTCGCCCGATAGGCCAAGACTTCCACACCCGCCTCACACGCCTGCCGCAGTAGCTGGCCATAATGCGGGTCGATGTGATCCGCAGGCCGCACCGTTTTAATCCCGGTATGGTTAACCACAAAAAGCAGCACGGCCCTATCACCTAGCGCTACCTGTGCCATGAGCTCTCGCAGGTGCTTCTGGCCACGGGTTGTGACCGCATCTGGAAAGAAACCCTGGCCGGAGTCCTCAAGGGTTACATTCTTCACTTCTACCCACGCGTCTGGCATAGACTCATGCCCGGAGAGCAGCAAATCAATTCGGCTTTTTTCGTCACCATACTTTACCTCCGGGCGGCAATGGTTATACCCCTGCAGTTCGCCGATGCGACCGGCTTCAATGGCTTCCCGGGCCTGGGCATTCGGCCTTGCGGTATTCACACACGCCAGCATGCCCGGGGCTGTTTCAACAAGCTCCCAGGTATAGGCCAGTTTGCGCGCTGGGTTATTGCTACGGCTCAACCATACCCTGCCATCAGGCGGCTGGCAGCCCAGCATGGAGCCAGTGTTCGGGCAGTGGGCCGTTACTTCAGTGCCGTCTGGCAGGCGAACATCGGCCAAAAAACGCTTATAGCGCCGAATTAAACGCCCTTCAATCAATGGTTCCGGGAACTTCATATACACTCCAAATTAGAAAGTAAGCATCACAGGACTAGCACCTCTGTGACTAATCTGCTATTTTCCGCAAAATCCCGTTTCAGGACGACTGCTTCATCCAAGTGAAAACCGCGCCGCGGCGGGGGCTGGCGCGCAGGGAAGCACAGCGTTCTTGTGAGGTATATAAAAAGAGGCCGGGTCATATGGCAACCACAGCAGACCAATCACGCGAACGTTTTACAAACTTCACCCCATACGAAATGAAGAAGGGTGAAGAATACATGAGTGCCGAAATGCTGGCGCACTTCAAAGAGCTTTTGCTGCAATGGAAACAAGAGTTAATGGAAGAAGTGGACCGCACCATGCACCACATGCAGGAAGACGCGGCAAATTACGCGGACCCTAGCGACCGCGCAACCCAGGAAGAAGAGTTCAGCCTGGAGCTGCGCACCCGCGACCGCGAACGCAAACTGATCAAAAAGATCGATCAGACTATCGATCGTATCGACAAAGATGACTACGGTTTTTGCGATCAATGCGGTGTAGAGATCGGTACCCGGCGCCTAGAGGCACGGCCGACTGCAACACTGTGCATTGATTGCAAAACCCTTGCAGAAATCCGCGAGCGCCAAACTGGCATTTGAGGCGGTAAACCCGACCTGGCCGGCGCAGCTCTAGAGGCACTGCCGGCCAATCTGCCTTACCCATGACCACTCTGCATCAGTACCGGGGCCGCTTTGCGCCCTCACCCACAGGCCCGCTTCATTTCGGTTCGCTAGTCACAGCGCTGGCGAGCTATTTGGAAGCAAAATCCCGGAATGGGCAGTGGTTGATCCGCATTGAGGATCTCGATCCACTCCGGGAGCCGGCAGAAGCCACCGGTCAAATCCTTAACAGCCTTGACGCCCACGGGCTATTCCCCAGCGAACCCGTACACTTTCAGTCCCGGCGCAGTGACGCCTACCACTTAGCTATTGAGAACCTGCTGAGCAGGGGCCATGCCTATCGCTGCAGTTGCTCGCGCAAAGAGCTCCAGGCCAATCACGGCCGGCACCCGCAGCGCTGCCGAGACAATACCTCCACCCGCGACAATCCCTTCGCGGTGCGCTTTGCCCTTAACAATGAGCAATGCCAGTGGCATGACCAGCTACTGGGCCCACAACACCAAGTGGTCCGATCCGAAATTGACGACCCGGTTATTCTGCGCAAAGAAGGCTTTTTCGCATATCAGCTCGCCGTGGTGGTAGATGATATCGAGCAAGGCATTACCGACGTGGTGCGCGGCTCAGACTTACTGGACATGACCGCACAACAGCTACAGATTTACCGTGCACTCAAATCCACACCACCACGCTGGCTTCACATTCCGGTAATCGTTAACGATCTGGGCCAGAAGCTATCCAAACAGAACCATGCGCCGGGCCTGAATAATCAGGTGCCGGTAGCCAACTTGTTTGCTGCATTGAACGCTTTGAATCAGCAGCCGCCAAGCTCACTAAGGTCCGAGACGCTAGAAAATCTTCTGGACTGGGCCTGTGCGCACTGGAAGCGCAGGGCTGTTCACCTGACATCCCGGTGACTGTCGTGGTATAAAGCCTTTCACAAACTTCAGCGCGGATCGCATGCCTGATGTATATCTACCGACTGGTTTTTTTGCTGGTTCTGGCCATCTATATCTTTTCACCCAACATTCTCGACTGGTGGACTTCCCCCGGGAACGTCTGGTACAGCCCTTTTATAGTCTGGGCAAGCCTTATTGCCATCGGGTTCTGGCTGGAGTGGCGGCGGGACCCAAATGAGTTTTAGCGCTTCCGGGCTCCTGTTTGCCAGCCTGCTATACCTCGTTCTGCTATTCGGCATTGCCTGGATAACCGAGCGTGACATGCTACCCAGGCACTGGGTTCGCCACCCGCTGGTTTACACCCTCAGCCTGGGCGTTTATGCCGGCATCTGGGCGGTCTATGCCGCGGTCGGCTTAGCGGCAGAATCAGGCTACGGTTTTCTTGCCTACTACCTCGGGATCAGTGGCGCTTTTTTGTTGGCTCCGGTGCTACTCAACCCAATCATGCGGATCGGGCGCGCCTACCAGCTAACCTCGCTGGCAGACCTGTTCGCCTACAGATACCGCAGCCAGTGGGCCGGAACACTTGTGACCCTGTGTTCCGGCGGCGCTATCCTGTCTTTGCTGAGCATGCAGATACAAGCAGTTACCACGTCCGCGAGCATCCTTGCGCCAGACACATCCCCGCATCTGATCAGCGTTATGTTCAGCCTGATCGTTGTATTGTTTGCCATGCTTTTCGGCGCACGACGCCACCAAGACGCAGGCAACCACCCAGGCCTGGTTCTCGCCATTGCCTTTGATTCTTTAGTTAAATTGGTCGCTCTGCTGGTTATTGGCGGCGTTGTTCTGTTTGGCGTATTTGACGGCATGAGCGGTTTGGAAACCTGGCTGGCAAGTAGCAAAGCCACATCCATAGCAACCATGTCGCTAAGTATCGACGATGGCAGCTGGCGGGCACTCATGCTGATGTCCTTTGCCGGGGCCTTGGTATTGCCGCACATGTACCACATGACCTTCAGCGAAAACCCGTCGCCAAAAGCTCTGGCGAAAGCCAGCTGGGGCCTGCCGCTTTACCTGTTATTACTAGCTATTCCTGTGCCATTAATTCTCTGGGGAGGCCAGGAACTGGGTGTCACCACTGGCCCCAACTTTTACGCTCTGGGCGTTGCTCAGGCCCTGGAGAGCCCCGCACTTACCTTGCTTATGTACATCGCAGGCCTTTCTGCCGCCAGCGGCCTGATGATTGTGAGCACCCTGGCGTTGGCAGGCATGGTTCTCAACCATGTAGTGCTGCCCTTAAAAACCCCAAAAGATCAGGGTGATATTTACCGCTGGTTGCAGTGGGTTAAGCGAATGCTGATTGCCGCCATTATTATGCTGGCTCTGTTGTTCCACGAAACCCTTGGCAAAAATTTGGACCTGTCCATTCTCGGGGCCATTTCCCTTGCCGGAACGTTGCAACTACTGCCCGGCGCTCTGGGTGTCATCTACTGGCCCGAGGGCAACCGGCGCGGGCTGATTGCCGGCCTCATTACCGGCTTGGTGATCTGGTTAGTCACCCTGGTGTTGCCGTTCTCCCACACTGCCAACTTATTGGGTTGGCTGAACGCACCGATGATTCCGGATTACAGCAATTGGCACATATTTACGTTTGTTAGCCTAACGGCAAACGTGTCGGTGTTTACGCTGATTTCAGTTCTCAGCACCAGCACCAGTGAGGAGACCAGCGCAGCCCAAGCCTGCTCCATGGGCGCACTTTCGCGCCCCCAGCGCAGGGAGCTGCTAGCAAACTCTTCAGGCGACTTTGTACGCCAGCTGGCGGAGCCTCTTGGCTTCGATGCCGGCAAGCGTGAAATAGAACGGGCACTGGAGCAACTAAAGCTCCCAAACGTGGAATATCGCCCCTACCAGCTCAGGCGGCTGCGTGACCAAGTTGAAATCAACCTATCGGGGTTGCTGGGGCCATCAGTCGCCCGGGACATGGTAAAGCGCCACCTTGGCTTTAAGCCTTTGGCCAGAGGCGGCACCGCCCAGGATATCCGGTATGTGGAGCGCGCCCTCGGAGATTACCAAAACCGCCTCACTGGGTTGGCGGGTGAACTGGACAACCTGCGCCGGCACTATCGGCAGACCCTTCAAAACCTCCCCATACCTGCCTGCTCTGTAGGCGACGACGGGGAAATCCTGATGTGGAACCAGGCCATTGAAGAACTGACCGGCATCACTGCCGACGACGTGGTCGGCGCCCGCCTGATGGCCCTACCCGACCACTGGCACCACCTGCTGGATGACTTTAACAGCGGAGAAGACCTGCACCGATACAAGCACCGCCTGGATTTAAAGGGCAGACCCCACTGGCTAAACCTCCACAAGGCAGCCCTAAGCGGCCGGATCACCCGGATGGAGGTAGCGTTATCCTGGTGGAAGACCAAACCGAAACCCGGCTATTAGA
>NZ_MBPP01000058.1 GCF_001858325.1 Marinobacter sp. AC-23 | reverse complement strand
CTCCCCCGGCCCCTCCCCCGCAAGGGGGAGGGGAGCTACACACCTGGAGTCTGAAGGAGTGCAGTTAAAGCCCCTCGCCCCCTGCGGGGGAGGGGTTGGGGAGTGGGGGGAATAATACGTAACGCTGTTACACGGCGTTACAAATCAGCGGTAGAATGAGGCAAAGGTTTGCCGCTTGCGGCCGTTAAACGGGTTATAAGTTAAACAGACTATAAAGTGGTTAGCCCCTTCAAGGAGGCATAGGTATGGCAGCTATTTCATCACTGGGGATTGGGTCTGGCGTGTTGACGTCTGATCTGGTGGATCAGTTGGTTGCGGCAGAGCGCGCACCGACTGAAAACCGGCTGACTCAGAAAACCCAGCAGTCAGAGGCTATGTTGTCTGCTTATGGCAAGCTGCGTAGTGCCATTACTGAGCTGCGGCTGCCCATGCGCCAGTTGAGTTCTGCCGATAACTTGAAGGCGTTCTCGGCCACTTCATCTAATGAAGATATCGGTGTTTCCGTAGACAGTACAAAAGCCAATCGCGGCAGCTACAGTCTAGAGGTGACCAGTTTGGCCTCTGCCCAGGCGCTGGCGTCGAACGATGTGTTTGCAGATCGCGATACGGCTTCGGTTGGCGAGGGTACGCTCACGCTGTCTGTGGGGGATAAAACCAAAGAGATCACCATCGATAGCAGTAATAATTCACTGCAGGGCTTGGCTAATGCTATTAACGATGCTGGAGCGGGTGTGTCCGCGGGGATCATTGATACGGGTAGCGGGTTTCAGTTGGTTCTCTCTGCTGATGAAACCGGCACCGCCAATGCAGTGAGCATCACGGCGAACGATAGTGATGGCAACAACATTGATGGCGCGGGTCTGTCTCGTTTTGCTTTTAATGCCGATATGGAAGCTGGCGCAGGGTTCAGTGAGACCATTACTGCTGCCAATGCAGTGATGGAAATCAATGGCATTGAAGTTACCCGCTCATCCAACAGTTTTGAAAATGTGATTGATGGCCTTTCGTTCAGTATCAAGGACATCGGTACTTCTACAGTAAAAGTCAGCCAAGACGTGGGCGCGGTAACGGATCGGGTTCAGGGTTTTGTTGATAAATTCAACGCGCTGCAATCTACCATTGATGGCTTGGCTGGGTTCAACAGCGAAGCCGGTGTGGGCAGCTTGCTTACGGGCGATAGCACGGTGCGCGCACTTCAAGGTCAGCTGCGCCAAGTGCTTACCGGCGTAGTGCCAGGCTTGGAGAATGCCAACGTACGCAGCCTGGCCGATGTGGGCATTTCTACCGATCCCAACACGGGTGCCTTGGAATTCGACCGCGAAGAATTTGAAACTCAGTTAAAGAACAACCCAGATGATGTTACGGCACTGTTTGCTGAGCAGGGCAGGGCGACTGACGCCCAGGTGGAGTTTGTACGCAGCGGCACGAACACTCAGGCGGGTAAATACGATATCAACGTTACTCAAGCGGCCACACAGGGTAAGTTGGTTGGCAATTCGCCAGTAGCGGGAACGGTCACGATAGATGGCAGTAATGACGAATTCACACTGGAGATTAATCGCGACATTTCGGTGAACCTGAAGCTTGCCCAAGGGGCGAGCGTTTCTCGAGAGGCGCTGGTGGCTGATATTCAGGCGCAACTGGATAGTGGCATTAACGCAGGCCTAAGTGATTCTGGTGAAGCGGTGCAGGTGGGGCTGGATAGCGATAACAAGCTGACGTTTACCTCTGGTAAATACGGTGCCGAGTCCAGCGTTAGCGTCACGTCTGTGGAGAATGGTACTGCACTTGGCCTTTCTGTAGCGAGTGGTACCGATGGGCAGGATATTGCTGGCACCATTGATGGCCAAGTAGCCAAGGGCGATGGCCAGGTGTTGTATCTGGGTAGCGATAATGGCCCGGCTTCTGGTTTGCAGGTGCGTGTTCTGGGTGACCAGATAGGTGCCCGTGGCTCCCTCAATTTTGTGCAGGGTATTGGCAAAAGCACCGTTGACTTGGTCAACAGCTTTGTGGGTGCCGAAGGCAAACTTGAATCCCGCACCAGTAGCCTTAACCGCGAACTGGAAAAGATTCAGGAAAGCCAGGTTAAGCTGGATATACGCATTGAGTCTTATCGTGAACGCCTGGTTAAGCAGTTTAGCTCCGCTGATTCGCTGATTTCTCGGCTCAATAACACCCGGGATTACGTAACCCAGCAGCTTGACGCTCTGGCACCACAGAACTTCAACAAGAAGTAATCCCGGCTAACGCTTTGATAATCCGGCGTGGCCGGTGAGAAACGAGGTTTACGATGAAAGGTTTAAAGGCGTACCAACAAGTAAATACCCAGACCAGCATTACCGATGCCGACCCCCACAAGTTGATTCAGCTGCTGTATAACGGCGCTCTGGAGCGGATCAACATGGCCAAAGCTCGCATGCAGGCCAAGGATTATGCTGGTAAAGGCAAGCTTCTGGGTAAGGCGATTGAAATTATTGGGGGCTTGAAAAGCTTTCTCGATTTTGAGAAAGGTGGTGAGCTGGCAGCGCGCCTTGAGGGGCTGTACGACTATATGGAGCGTACGCTGCTAGAAGCCAGCGCAAAGAATGATGTGGCCAAACTGGATGAGGTGGCCGATCTGCTGCGCTCTATCAAAGGCGGCTGGGATGGCATTCGCGAAGAGGCCGTCGCGCAGGCCCAGGTTGGTTGATACGCTCTAACTGAAGCCCCTCTCCCGTCAGGGACGAGGGGCTAATACACCCCGGCTTAATAATAGGGTGCTTGCAGCCCTCCCAATAGCCAACTCCCCCGCACTCCCGTACAATACGCTCCTTCTTTTCAATACATCCATTCTGTTCAGTCTGGAGCACAGGCATGTCTGATATTAAAAAGGTGGTTCTGGCCTATTCTGGTGGCCTGGATACTTCCGTTATTGTTCGGTGGTTGCAGGATACCTATAACTGTGAGGTGGTAACCTTTACCGCCGACATAGGCCAAGGCGAGGAAGTTGAGCCGGCGCGGGCGAAGGCCGAGGCGTTGGGTGTTAAGGAAATTTACATCGAGGACTTGCGCGAAGAGTTTGTACGCGATTACGTATTCCCGATGTTCCGCGCGAACACTGTTTACGAAGGTGAATACCTGTTGGGCACCTCTATTGCTCGCCCTCTGATTGCCAAGCGTTTGATTGATATTGCTAACCAAACCGGCGCGGATGCGATTTCCCATGGCGCGACTGGTAAAGGCAACGATCAGGTGCGTTTCGAGCTAGGTGCTTATGCACTTAAGCCGGGTGTTAAGGTGATTGCGCCTTGGCGTGAGTGGGATCTGAACTCCCGTGAAAAGCTGCTGACTTACTGTGCAGAGCGCGATATTCCGGTGGAGATGAAGAAGGGCAAGTCGCCTTACTCCATGGACGCCAACTTGCTGCATATTTCTTATGAAGGCATGAATCTGGAAGATCCCTGGGCAGAAGCCGAGGAAGATATGTGGCGCTGGAGTGTGTCTCCGGAAGCTGCGCCAGATAAGCCGACGTATATTGAGCTTACCTACAGCAAGGGCGACATTGTTGCCATTGATGGCCAGGAAATGAAAGCGCACGAAGTGCTGGAACACCTGAACAAGGTTGGTGGCGACAACGGTATTGGCCGTTTGGATATTGTTGAGAACCGTTACGTGGGTATGAAGTCCCGTGGCTGTTACGAAACCCCTGGTGGCACTATCATGCTGCGCGGGCACCGTGCTATTGAGTCCATTACACTGGACCGCGAAGTAGCGCACCTGAAAGATAGCCTGATGCCGCGCTATGCCGAGGTTATTTATAACGGCTACTGGTGGTCGCCGGAGCGCGAAGCTCTGCAGGCGTTGATCGATCAGACCCAGGCGTATGTGAACGGTACGGTTCGCATGAAGCTCTATAAGGGCAACGTGGATGTGGTTGGCCGTAAATCTGACGACTCACTGTTCGATGAGACCATCGCGACGTTTGAAGAAGATCACGGCGCGTATGATCAGAAAGACGCGGAAGGCTTTATCAAGCTGAACGCTCTTCGTTTGCGTATTGCTGCTGGCAAAGGGCGCAAGCTATAAGATCAGGCTTTAGGCGCCCGGAATTCTCCGGGCGTCTTTCCTGTTACTGCTTTGAATTTACGGTGAAACGAAGTGGTTTCGCTGTAGCCCAGCCGCAAGGCGATGTCTGGAATCGCCAGGTCGCTGTTCAGTAAGTAGTCCTCTGCCATTTTCTGGCGAACCTCATCCAATAGCTTTTGATACGAAACCCCTTCTAGGCTTAGTTTTCGCTGCAGAGTTCGGCTGGTTATTCCTAAGTCTTCCGCCACCATGTCTTGCCGGGTTATGCCGTGCATCAGTTGCTTCTGAATGCTGTTTTTTACCTGTGACGTAAGGTCGGTATCTGTGTCCAGTGACGCTAGCTGGGTAAGGGCGTGTGCCTCCAAAGTTTTGCGCAGCATGGGGTCTGGTTGGCGTAAGCGGGTGTTCAGTAGTTCCTGTCGCAGGGTAATCGAGTTTTCATCTGCACCAAACTGCACTGGGCAGTTCCAGCGCCGTTGGTAGGCCTGCTCCAATTCGGCGCCGGGAGATTCTCGTTTCAGGTTTACGCGGGTGGGTGAGGCGGCGGTATCGTCCGCTAGCCAGCGGGCATAGGTTACCCAGGAGGCGAATACGTTATCGACCAACTGTGGCCTTACGATGGGGTCGTCGTAGTTGCAGTGCCAGGTCAATTTGATAGAGCCTTGCGTCATGGTGAGGCCAGTTGTGCCCATGTCGCCCACCAGTTTTTCAAATGGCGCAATGCGGCGACGGCTTCCCCCAGGTTGCGCAACTC
>NZ_MBPP01000057.1 GCF_001858325.1 Marinobacter sp. AC-23 | reverse complement strand
CTCATGGGCAGATCGATCGCATCGGTACGCAGCCGCAGGTCGAACCAACCCCAGTTAGGCGTGGCTTCAACGACCGTCCAGCGTGGATCGCCGGAAGCATCTGCCGGAATCGCGCCGGGCGCCATGAGGGTGTTGGTACGGTGAAATGCCGCCGTGCCCAAGTCTCCCTCGGTATTTTCCGGGCCAATGCGCAGGAAAAGCCGGCCTGATTCATCCTCGATGGTCAGCGCCTTACCCGTGGGGTTGGCAACCAGCAGCTGGGGTGCCAGCGTCTTGCGCAGCTGCACCCGCAGTGACGACAGTTCCGGCGGTAGAGGGTCGAGCACGGCGTATACGCTGCCTTTGTCCTCATCGGAACCACCGCCGTGGCCATGGGCGGCTACCGCCCAAAGTAGATTAACGGCAATGAATGCGAAAAAAAGCCCCCCCCGAGGGGGAAGGCTACGGTTGCAACGACTCATTAGTTGTTGCCAGCGAGATTGGTGAAGTCGATAACCAGACCTTGCAGCGCTACGGGCAAGCCGTCTACGGTTTGCTTAAGCACCGAGGCACCGCCTTCAATTGCAATACCGCCTTCGGTCAGAAGCTGCGGCGTGCCGTCACGAAGCTGGCCAAGGGTGGGTACTGCGCTAACGCCGCCCGAGCTCAGATCGAAGAGCGGGTCCAACAGCGAACCACCATTGTTGCCGCTATTGAGCACTCCACCGAGCAGTCCACCGACCACCCCGCCATTGCTATCTTCCTCTTGCGGTGCTGGTTCCAGCTGCTGAGCGAGTGGGCCGTGCGGGTTGCCGGGATCAGCCAGTACGCTCACGGGCGTGGACTCTGAAGGCAAACGCATGCCGTCTTCTGCCTTGTAGCTTACAAATAGCATGTACTGGCCAGCCGGCAAAACCGCGCGGTTGCTGGTCATCTTCACCGTTACCTTGTCGCCACTGCGGCCTATGATTGGCAGCGCTACGGTGCGCTGGTCGCCATCGACCAGGTGGGTGGTTGCCTTGCGACGGATAAGCATAACCTGGTCAATGTTTGACCGGTCTGTGCGGATGTCGAATTCACCACCGTTTGTGAGCAGTGCAACTGGCGCTTGTTCAATTGTTGGGCGATCGTCACGCGCAGCGTAGGGTGGCGTGTAGATCTCAAACGACGGGTCACGCCCGGCGTAGTCCGCAAATCCCAGCTCATCCAGGTTAATGAACGACAGATAGGCGGTATTGATGGGCGAGTGGCCGCCTACCAGAACCCGTCCATCCGTCATCAGCACAGCTGTGTTGTGGTAGGTGCGTTCACGGTTAGCCGAAGCCATTGGCTTCCAGGTTTCGGTTTCAATATCAAAACGCTCAGACTGGATAATCGCGCCCTCCAGCCCAGTAGCCACAACGCCATCGCGTGTGCCGCCGGAGAAGACCATAACGCTGTTATCAGGCATCATCACGCCGGAGCCGTACCAGCGAGGCTGATTAAGTGAGCCCGTCAGGCGCGACTCATAAGCCATGTCGTCGCCGTTAGTGGTAACTGTGTCGATACGCGATGAGGAAATCGGCAGATAACCGCCCGGGCTGCCGGCGGTAACGTACGTTGGCACACCACCAGCCGTCAGGAACTCAGACTCGTGATAACCGCCGTTGCTATCCGGGCGCAGTGGCAGCTGAATCGAGAACGTCGAGCCGCGCATGCCGGAGCCGATGGCGCGCTCTACTGCTCGGTCGTCGACCGGGGTCTCAAGCAACTGGCCGATTGCAGCCGTTGGGTCGTCCAGGGTCTGGCCGACCAGATCGCCCAGAAGGCGCTCCACCTGGTCCGGATTGATATTGGTTGGGTTCAGGGTGGTACTCAGCGCAGCCAGGCCCAACTCGTTAAGCCGCAGGGGCAGGCCAGCGTAGCCCAGATCGGACCACTGTTTGGTGGACGGGTTATAGGTGC
The DNA here is from genome assembly GCF_001858325.1 of Marinobacter sp. AC-23. GTDB lineage: Bacteria > Pseudomonadota > Gammaproteobacteria > Pseudomonadales > Oleiphilaceae > Marinobacter. Next base: position 5,538 of record NZ_MBPP01000057.1, on the reverse strand, counting down.
CAACAATGTTCCAAAGCGCCTGATCATAAGCCTGCCCGAATGGATTGAAGGCTTGGCCGCCGGCATTGTAGAACACGTGGCCGTTGGGCAGCAGGTGCATACGCGGGAACAAAGGCAGCGAGCGCTGTGCCGCCGAGCCGTTATTGCTCCAGGTGCCACTATTAATATCGTAGGTTTCGGTCTGTACCACGTTACGACCAGACTGAAGCGGATCCTCTGGGTACACTGGCTTGAGCAGCTTGGTTACGCCGCTGGCCACAAATATATCGCTGTTGGCCATGCTCACCAGGCTTGGGTACCAACGGCCGTACTGCATGTCACCGCTCTGGCTCCAGGTGCTGGTCTCCGGATCGAAGATGCGTGAGGATTTCAGGCCTTCCAGCTCCACAACGCCCACAGGCAGGCCGTCGACGCCAGGCTCGGAATAGTAGTCAGTGCCGCCGACCGCCATCATCCGGCCGTCGGGAAGAAAGACAACGTCGGCACAGAACAAGGCACCGTCATTCATGTCGGTGTTATCTGCTGTATCGAGTAGACCGCCGGTAAGGGTGGTGCTGTCGTTGCCGTTGGGGTTGGCTCCGCCATCGTTCTGCGCTGGCTTGGTCCAGGTTGGCTGGTCGTTCTCGTCCAGAGTCATAACGCGCGATTGGTCGTTGACCGATACCTCGCCGAACTGGGCGATGACGGCGAGTTCAGCATTTTCCGTGCCTTCAAGCGCATTCAGATACACAAAGCGACCATCGCCCAACACAGCGATGGTGCCCGCTGACGGTTTGCATTGCAGGTTGCCGTCGGCTTCGGGGATGCAGCGCTCGCTGGTAGCAATCTGTTCTCCGTCCACCTGAATGGTGGGTTCGGAGAAGGGCTCACTAAAGAAACCTCCATCGCCCGTGACTTCAGAAGGCTGGCCGTCGCCGGCACTTTTACCGTCGCCACCGAGCAGTCCGCCCAGTAGGCCAGCGTGAGCCGGCGTTGTGCCAGCGATGGCAAGTACGATCGCCGATGCTAAAGATGCCCGGATATAGCGCTTTGGTATGCGCATGCAACTTTCTCCTAGCATGAGCCGCCCCAAGTGCGGTTCTGCCTTGTTGTTGTATTTTCCACCCGGTTTAAAACCGGGTAGCCAGACACAGGTACGTGCTAGGTTTGGAAAAAGTTGCACTCGGATTTTTTTTGGCAGGTTTTGTCTGTTTTCGTGTGCGGACAGCTAGTCTTTTTTGTCTATGGTTATCTCAATGGATTTGCTGCTCCCGGCAAACCACTTCTGAACATACAAAGTACCTACGATAGGCGCAGTTCCTTCATCAGGGACTTCCTTGTAGCGAACACTGTTTTTCGTTTCTTTCTCGTATTCAAACATGACGACTTTTTTCGACATTAAATTTCTCCGCGATTTTAATACTCGCCCTTATCCTCAGTCGGCGGATACACCACCTCATCGTTTTCAACTCGCGCACCGCGCGTCAGAGTAGCAGGATTTATTTTGTCTTTTCCCATTAAGTGAAACACTTCTTCGCCACGGGCTAAAAGGTGATCGGTAACTATTCTCCGGTGACAGCGCCACCAGACGGCTTCTGAGCACATGATGGCACAGCGGTGTTGTTCTCCCAGAAGCCGTTAACCGCTGGGTCGATTTGTTTGCTTTTACCGCGCAGCCCGCCGAGTTGTTCGATGAGCTGGTAGCCGATGTTATAGGGGGAAAGGCTGTCTGGCAGATTATCTGCATTGTATTGCGGGTTGGTGCGTGATCGGGGGACATGCCGTATGTCGACCACGAGAGTTACACCGGCTGCTTGCAGCAGTTCGGTAAATTCCTCGATGGTACGGGTGGAGTGGCCGACGGTATAAAATGGAAGTGACATGGGTGGTCTAATCCCCCTGCAGTTTTTTTCTGGGCCATAACCTGATCAACCTCCTGCTCAGAGCTCACATTGTGCGCCAGGCTAAACCCTGCGAATCCGCTGGATTCCCCAGCGACCGATGCATTTTCAACCAGCGCCCCTTGCGTGCACCTGTTAGCTGCCACTCTTCTTGCGGCTCAATGTACGCTTGGGATGCATACCATTAACCATGCCCATAAAAGGCGGATGAATCGAATAGCCAACCATGCTCAGCAATTGTTCAGGAATGGCGGCCAAAGTTTCTTGGCTTAATTCCAGAAAGAAGTTTTCCTGTGGCCGAAGCCAAGGCTCACAGTACTGACATGTAACAGCAAGGCGGGATGCTGCTGACTGGTTGCTACCGCCACCGTGCCAAGTTGTACCGAGAAAGAAAACAACTGATCCTGCAGGCATAACAGCTGGAATGACTTTACTGCGATCAGTGACTATTTCTTGGCCTAATTGGTGACTTTCCGGGATGAGAACCGTTGCTCCATTATCTTCTGTGAACTCATCAATAGCCCATACCGTAGCCGCGCCGAAGGGCTTGCGGGGGCGGGGTATCGGATAGAACCCGTCATCATAGTGCAGTGGCTGGGCGGCTCCCCAGGCAAGATATTGATTATTTGGGCTTGGCTAAGCAGATAATTTGGCTGAAAAAGCCGATTCAGAAGGCCTGTAATTCTCGGGTGAACCGCTAGGGAATCAATAGCCCGCGTTTGTTCCAGAACATTATAAACGCGCTGTGTTTTCACGCCCTCAAAATTATTGCGGCCTGGTTTGTTCAACAGCGGCGAGGTTGCCGCGCGGATTGACTCCAATTCCGAATCGTTAAGCAACCCTTCGATAATGACATAGCCGTTTTTCTGCAGGGTCTCGAAATCCTGAGCCACTAATGCCCTTGCTGCTTCCGCCTCATTGGGGGTATAGGCTTTGTGTTTCCTGGCAAGGTCACCTTGAAGCTCAACAATTGAATCAATGTTTTGGGTTTGATCCACTTTCGAATACTCCTGCATTTTTCGTCTGGTAGTTAAAACGCTAAGCTTTGCGGCGTGCCGGAGCGCAGCGTAGGCGCGTCCGACAACAGCCGCTGGTTAAGCTGCTTCGAAGTCCAAAGGATGAATACCATCCAAATTGACAGTCCGACGAACCACCCCTAGATCGTGCATGTCTTGCATTGCCAACCAGCTTTCAGGAGTACGCCCAAGAACCTTGGATAGCCGCAGAGACATTTCCGGGCTTATACCACTATCTCCTTTGAGCAACCGAGAAAGAGTGGAAGGAGAAACGCCCAGACTGGAAGCCAGTTGACGGGAACTGATGCCAAAAGGCTCCAAGTATACCTCCCGAATGAACTCACCAGGATGCGGCGGATTATGCATAGTCATCAGTGATAATCCTCATAATCAAGAATGTAGGCGTTGCCATCCCGAAACTCGAATGTCATACGCCAGTTTCCGTTGACCCAAATCGACCACCGATCTTTGTCTTTTCCCTTCAATGGATGAAGCCGAAAGCCAGGGATAGCCATGTCTTCAGCTGACGTGGCGGTATCCAGAGCAGCAAGCTGCATACGTAGCTTCTTGGCATGGTCAGGCTGTACACCAGCAGTACTGCCAGTTGAGTAGAACCGTTTCAGTCCTTTGTGACGGAATGTTTTAATCATAAGGATATGGTAGCACGATGCGCATCACGCAACAATAAAGCTTAACGCCCGCATTTGCGGCTGGTTTGGAGCGCAGCGGAAAACCAGTCCGACAACATGCGATTGTTATGTGTTTTTAAATTGCTATGTTTGATAGTCCATCTCCGGTGCTTTACGACTCCCAGCGTTGCGAATTTCCTCTGGTATATGACATTTAAGCTTTTCTGAATCAACGTTGGTGTAATTTGCTAGAAAGTAAGTCATTTGACAAAGGTATTCATATACAATTTTTCTATAGCTTTCAGTAACAGGCTGATCAGCATTGCGCTCTAGCTCAGTTACCGTGCGACTAATAAAAACCGGAATCACTTCGTAGTTACTACTGAAGAATAGTGCGGCTATTTGGCTGACATAAGAGACCATCGGGTAATTTCTATGATTCCGTCGATGGCACTGCTCAGGAACCAGGTTCTCTTGGTTCAATGACACATGAAATTTCTTTATCTCACTGCGTGCTTCTTTTGCACCCGCTAATGGTGATGTCATTTACTCTCCTGACACATAACGCCAGCGGCAGGGGCGCGACGTCAGGAGCGTCCCTTGACCGCATTGGTTAGGCCCCTGCGAATAACAAACGGAAGAGCTCAACACCTGCATTGATTAGCAACCCCAGTGAAGCAATCCATAAACCTATTACAGTTTAATTATTGGACTTTTTCATCTGACGATGTTCTTCATGGCGCTTTTGGAGCTCCCCCGCCGCTTTGAAGGATGTACCCTCATCATAGGGGTAGAAAAAACAACGATTTTCACGATCCTTTTGACAAACTATATCCTGTAAAGGTGTGCCATTATCGTTGAAGCGCTCGTCCCAAACTTCCTTTAAACACCTAAGTGTATACATGTCTGAAATACAAGAGAAATTGCCTTTCGTGAGCTCATGACGCTCTTTGCTTCCAACAAGAAACTGCACTCCTTCACCATGGGATTGGTGCGAATGATGCTTGCCCAAAAAGTGGCAATTTGCACAAATTTTATCCATATTTGATGAGTTACCTCCTTGGCCTAACGCCCGCTGCAACGGACGGTTTTAAGTTGGTGCAGCGAAGCGAAACCGACTAAAAACCGTCCCGATTGACTGCGTTTGTTATGTGCAATCCGATACTCTAAGGCTAACACCGCATAATTGATCAAAAAACAACCTTGAAAGCTCAAATAATGACCTGATATTGTTATACAGCACGCCAATTACGGCATGCCTCAAACAGATGGAATCACTGTATATGAGTATTAAACCAGGCCCAAAACCCAAAGCTAAATCCACAGGGAAGACAGACAAAAGGCAAAGAGTCACACCTGAAAACAAACCTAAACATGAAACTCTAAAAGAGCACGATCACAAGTAGAGTTAGTTTCGAGGTGGGCTCTATTCAAGAGCCCTACCTTACTTATACATTGAGACATGGCTCTTATACCCTAGGCACATAACGCTTTTGTTTAGCGGCGCCCCGACAGGGGCGTCCGGTGGAGGCCGCAGCCGGAACGAACTACAACAATTGGTTATGTGACTTTTACCCAAACTCAGAGCAAAGGAGCAGGATAGCCGACGCCGTGGAATTCACTGCGTATGTGGCCACATGTTCCGATATAACTTTGGCTTGAGCTCCTGCTCCATGCGAGGAACTTAGCCGATTTCTAAGTGTTGCGATCAAAATCAATGGCTGCTCCCAGAATTGATCAAGCTGTCCATTTCCCAACAATGCCTTGAGTAGCGCGGAAGCGGTGTCTTTCTCCTTGAATGGGATCGAGTTCTTAGCGCAGAGAACCTTCATTACACTTTCGAATGCGCTGCCACATTTAGCGAGGCAATCCCGATGATCTTTCTTTCGATGGTCTTCTAGCGCCTTCAAAAACTCGTCGTTTGCATGTTTGAACTCTGGCGCACTCAACAGCATGAGCGTGGGCTCCATCGCATTTTGATGCACTACCTCGCTATCCTTGCGAATGATTTGA
>NZ_MBPP01000056.1 GCF_001858325.1 Marinobacter sp. AC-23 | reverse complement strand
TAACCTTGGTACTGAGCATTGTTGTTCCTCTGCTGGTTATCAGTGGKCTTTATTTCACCTGGGGATTCGATTCCTTCTATATGGTGGCTGCGCAGATCCTGGGCACCATGGGCAGTTTTACGCTAGTTGCCATACCACTTTTCGTGTTCATGGCCATGGTTCTGGAGCGAACCGGTGTCGCAAGGGATTTGTACCGGATGATGCAACTGTGGTTTGGCGGCCTTCGCGGCGGCCTGGCTATAGGAACCCTGGTTATCTGCGCCATATTTGCCGCCATGGTTGGCATCAGTGGCGCAGCGGTGGTTGCCATGGGCACCATCGCATTGCCCTCCATGCTGGAGCGGGGCTATGACCGCAAAATGGCGCTGGGTGTCATCAATACAGGTGGTGGCTGGGGCATTCTGATACCGCCCAGCATTCTGATGATTCTCTACGCCCTGATTACCGGGGTATCCGTAGGCCAGATGTTTGCTGCCGGCATCATGCCTGGTGTGCTGCTGATGGTAATGACCGTTACTTACATTATCGTACGCTCTACCCTCCAGCCGCATCTGGCACCGGCCCTGCCTCCGGAGGAACGTGGCACCTGGCCTGAGAAGCTCCGTGCATTAAGATCTGTACTGCTGCCCATTGGCGTTGTGTTCATGGTTCTCGGCTCCATTATCGGTGGCATTACCACGCCAACGGAAGCCGCCGCCATGGGTGTTCTTGGTTCGCTGATTTCGGCGGCCGTCTATCGCCAACTCAAGTGGAGCGTCCTGCAAGAAGCCGCTATCCGTACCTTCAAGCTCACGGGCATGATCATGTGGATCCTGTTTGCCGCTCACGCGTTTAGCGCGGCATATCAAAGCATGGGTGCTCAGGATCTGATAGAAGGCATGATGCAACACATTCCCGGCGGCCCTGGGGCATCATCATTGCAATGATGGTGATCATATTCTTCCTGGCCATGGTGCTCGACCCGGTTGGCATCATGCTGATCACTCTGCCGGTGTTCATGCCGATCGTGAAATCCCTTGGTTTCGATCCAATCTGGTTCGGCATACTGTTCGTGATCAACATGGAAATCGGCTATAAAACACCTCCTTTCGGATTTAATCTGTTTTATCTGAAAGGCGTGGTCCCACCGGAAATTACCATGAAGGACATCTACACCTCCGTGGTTCCGTTCGTGATCATCGAGATCGTGGCCATTGGCATCATCATGGTCTTTCCGGAAATCGCGACATGGCTACCTGGCGTGTTTTTCTGACCAGCACCAGCACCGCCATGAGCACTCGGTGCGAGTGCTCATGGCCTTCCTATCGTTTCGGAGTCTCATATGAATGCAATCAGCAAACCCACCATGTCTCTGGCAGATACGATTTCCCAGCGGCGCTCTGTCCGCGGCTTTTTACCGGAACCGGTGCCCGAAAGCACGATTAGAGAAGTCTTTGAACAGGCACAGCAGGCCCCATCAAACTGCAATACGCAGCCTTGGAAAGTAGTCGTGGCTTCTGGCGCGCTACGTGACTCACTGCGCAAACAATTTGTTGAGCGGGCAATGTCAGGAATACCATCAAAACCGGATTTCAGCTACGTCAGCAAGTTCGATGGCCCGTATCGTAGCCGCCAAGTTGAATGTGCCTCCGCACTGTATGGCGAAATGGAGATCGCCCGCGATGACAAGGCTGGGCGGAGCCGGGCTGCCCTGCGTAATTTCGAGTTCTTTGATGCGCCACACGTAGCTTTCTTGTGCATGGATAGCTCCTTTGGTGCGACTATCGCCGTGGATGTCGGCATTTACGCGCAAACCCTGATGCTGGCAATGACGGCCCATGGAATAAGCTCCTGCGCCATGGGCAGCTTGCGATCGCACCCTGACATGGTTCGCGATGCCTTTGGGCTGGATGAAAATATGGGCGTTGTTTTCGGTATCTGCTTCGGTTACGAAGATCCGGAGGTCAAAGCCAACAAAACCCGGACCACACGTGTGCCTCTTAGTGAAGCAGTGATATTCAAGGATCACTTTCAAGAAAACTCTGATTGATTTCGGTCATTACGTAGCCAAGCGCCGCACCTATTGCGTGCCATCACCCCGGACGCCCAACCGGTCGAGATACACATGCAGCTCGGCCTCGCTCATATCCACGTACTCCAGCACCCTACCGTAAAGCATAACGGTGGGGACATTCCGCCCGTTTCTCTCTTTCTGGGTTTCATGTATCAGATACAGAATAAGCCTCTCTGTGCGAGTCAGACCATCACGCACATCCGGAATAACCTCCAGAACGCTCTGCCACTCTTCAGGACTCATAACCACCCTTTTATTCTCACCGCTATAGACGAAGCGCCATAATTGCTCGTGGCCTGATAAACGTGCTGGCTGAAAAAGACCGCTCGACACACTCTCTCTCAGTTCACGGTAACTTACTGCCACGCTATAACTTTTGCGAAATGTCGGCTAGTCTGGCTTATCGCACGTGAACCCATCACTCAGGCCTGACAAGTATATGGTAAAACTCCGGGGCGTAGCTGCTCAAATAACAAACCTCCACTGGGTGGTGATTGGCCTTTCCTTGCTGCTAACCATTACAGCCTGGCAATTTTCTGCACAAATTGCCGATACCAGGGCTGAAGACCAGTTTGACCAGAGGGTTCAGCAACTCAATGGGCTATTGATGGACCGGATGCAAAAATACGAGCTTGCTCTGCTTTCCGGGGTCGGCACCATCCGCGCAAACGGCGGCGACATTTCACGCACTCAGTGGCAGCATTTTGCAGAGTCACTTGCGGTGCAAGACCGTTTGCCGGGGGTGAGCGGGATTGGGGTTATTAAACGTGTGCCGGAAAGTAATCTTGAATCCTATCTTGCGAAAGAACGACAGGAACGCCCGGGCTTTAGCGTTCACCCGCCTCATACAGGAACCGACTTTTGGCCTATCACCTATCTTGAGCCGTTAGCCGGAAACGAAGCTGCCATCGGGCTAGACATGGCTCATGAGACAAACCGTTTCACGGCTGCCCTAAAAGCCATGCGCACAGGCGAGACCCAGATTACTGGCCCCATAGCGCTGGTGCAGGATGACGAAAAGAAGCCCGGCTTTTTGTTTTTCCAACCTTTCTATCGCACACCAGAAGCACCGCAACAAGAAAACAAGGAAGCGGACTTCCTGGGCCTTGTCTACGCACCGTTTGTTGTTTCCCGGTTAATGGAAGGCACACTGGCAAACACCAACCGACTACTACATTTTCAAATTAGTGATGGCAAACACCAGCTCTATAGCGAATTCAGTGGCACAGCAGAGAACAACTACGATACCTCGCCCATGTTCCAAGCTTCTTACGTTCTGGATATATACGGCCGGGAATGGAAGTTTGATGTCCAGACAACTCAGCTATTCGAAAAATACAACGCAAGCAAGCTACCTACCGCTATTCTTGTAAGCGGCCTGATTATAAATGGGTTGATACTGGCCGCGTTCATGCTGCTATCTAACGCGAAGCGTCGGGTCGAGCAGGAAGTCATAGAGAAAACCGCTGAACTCAACATGCAGAAGCTGGAGGCAGAGTCTGCCGTTAAGGTAAAAACGGCCTTTCTTGCAAACATGAGCCACGAAATCCGCACGCCCATGAACGCCGTTATCGGCATGCTGGTTCTGCTAAAAGAAGCACCACTCAACGATTACTCCAAGCGTTTGGTGGGCAAAGCGTTTTCAGCATCAGAGGTATTGCTGCAGCTTTTAAACGACATTCTGGACCTGTCGAGAATCGAAGCAGACCACATAGAACTGGATTATAAGCCGTTTGAA
>NZ_MBPP01000055.1 GCF_001858325.1 Marinobacter sp. AC-23 | reverse complement strand
TGATAATGCGACCATCTGCTATCAAGAGCTGCGGATGCGGAGTATGTTGCGGATATGCTCGTGGCTTGGTCCAGCCGGTATCTTTAGAGCATAAAAAAGAAATCCTGTTCACTGTGCAGATTAAGGAGATTCATCATGGGCAAAACTTATCAATCAATTGTGGTCAATGCACCGGCTGAGAAGATCTGGAATGCTCTTCGCGATTTTCATGATCTGAGCTGGGCACCGGATGTTATTTCAGACGTTGATGTGGTCGGGGAAAAGAAAGGCGACCAGTCAGGGGCCAAACGCGTACTGAATGGGGCGTTTCACGAAACCTGCGTGCTCTCGATGACGATAACCGTGAGCTCACGTACAGCATCGACGATGGTCCCTCGCCGATTTCTCATGAAGAAATCAGCAACTACGAGGGACATGTCCGTGTTCGTTCGGTAACCGAAGGCAATGGTGGCACCTTCGTGGAATGGTATTCAAGCTGGACTGGCAATGATGAAGCAGCAGCTGAATTTTGTCATGACATTTATGCCGGGCTGCTGGGCCAACTCAAAAAAACATTTGAACGTTAAAGCGCCAAGCGCAACCGTTCCGCCCCAGGCAGCAGTGCAGCCCGGTGACCACCCTGCAGCGTATTGAACCCACAAACGCTATCCTTTTGTTTTCATGTAACACTTTTCCCTGAGCAGTGTCTGTAAGACGTGAATGTTGAAAACACCTGGTAGCTCTCGGCCAAAGTGGTCGCGAGGGTTGCCAGCCCCATTCAGGTAACTTCACACAGGCTGCGAGGTGTTGAAATGAGTAACAATCTGAGAGGAAATAAAAAACTTGGCTCCTGACATTGTCTTCCCGGGTGAGTGAGGAACGAGCTCGTGGGCGGGTAAAAAGCCGGCACTGATTCTGTAACAATTTACAGGTTCGCCGGTCAGTAGGCCATGAGATACAGAACGACATACCTTAATTGCCGCGTTGGCCCGATGTAACCTTTGCGTTGTTGGTCGGGTCGCAAACCCCTTGGGTGGAGCTAGCCTCCACCCTTTTTTTGATTGCCTCCCCAATTATCCAGAGCCGGTCCTGGCCCCAGCAGCTGACGGTTCCATAGCGGAAACTCGGAACGCCCCAAAGCCCGCAGTCATACATCGCCTTGCGGTTTACCTCTGCCCATCCACGCCAACTCTGGTCGTTTAGCAGAGTCTTGGCCTTCTGCCATTGCAATCCAGCGCGCTCTACGATGACCTTCAGGCCCGAATCGGTTTCCGAGCGGATACCTTCGGCATTGACGGCTCGGGCGTAGCTAAGCATGTATTCGATTTCACGGCCCAGGGAGCGGGCGTATTCAAATAGGGCATAACACCTTTCCACGCCTGGCCCGAGAGGGTCAGCGACAAAACCGTAAGGAATGCTCAGCTTGTCGGCTTCTCTTTTTGTGTCGTGGAAGATGTACCACTTCTTGGCATCGGGTACCGATTGCCCGCGCATCACCATGGGGAGCACCGGCCTCAGTTGCAGAGGAATATTCCATGCCTCTGCCAGCTGGATTGCCCGTTCCAGGCCGAGGTAGGAGTAAGGGCTGCGGATGGAGAAGAACACTTCCAGAGGCGTCTCGGCGCCGGGATGGCCACCGGGTAGTCTGGTGGCGGTACTCGTTAAATCAGCCAGGTGCGCGTATATGTGATGGCACCGGAGGCGTCCCGATTCAGCCCTGATTCGTGAGGCTTCGCTCAAGATGGTCCAGCCGGTCCACGCCCCAGAACCACTCGCCAAGGTACCAGGTCATGCTGCCTTGATAGTGGCCGAGCCGCCGGAGCATTTTTTCATTCTCGAACAGGACTTGATCGTGAAGATCTGTAGGTGCCGGACCTGGCTCGCTTTGGGAATTGGAGCTCCAGAGATCCGCCAATATGCGGGCAGCGGTGTTGAGCCCGTCGTTGGCTTGTTCGGCATGAAGCAGTTGGGCTGTGGCGGACTTGAGTTCGGTTTCCGAGAGTGGCGTTGGCCGGTCAGGCGGCGTGAAGTTATACAGTTGGGCAATTCGTGTGGCGTCCTGTTGAGCCCACGAACCCCACAGCGCCGGCTCGGGGTACATCTCGTCATCCAACTGCCAAACAGTATGGAGCTGGAAGCGTACCCGAAAGCGCTCCTGCAGTTGGACAAGTGCCTGCAACAAGGGTAGCCCGAAAGGGTCTCGAGGATTCACGAAAACCCGAACAAGATCGCTCTCGCCCCGCCGCCTTGCTCGAGCTTTGTGCATGGATCGTTGCAGAGCATGTTGGTACGAACTGGAAAGTGCGCGGGCGAACCAGGGCATAAGATCCGCTTTGACTGGGCGGCGCATAGGGGAGCCTCTTTTTTGTTATTTCTTGATCAGAAAGTTCCTTATGTACTGTAACAGTTGCATTTCTCATGTGTCTCTATCTGTGAAACTCGAATAATCAATGCCCTGGGAGATATCGGGGCGGTGAGCAACCGGAACGGAGAGCGCGACAAGATGACTCGGCACTATTGGATGGGTGGCAACAGGTCCTACGAGGAAGACCGCTTTTTCGAAGAATCCCTCGACAAATCCCTGTGGCAACAGGCAGAGACCTCCGAACAATGGCACGCCTGCTGGTATACCGGGATGCCAGACCCGGAGTTTTTCAGCCAGGTGGGGCCGGAGCGGAAAATTAATCATATTCCCGGCAACAATGCCCTCACGGTGAAAAGCCGTCTATACCGCAGCCTTATGGATCTGCGGGAACGAGTGGAGCGGCAGGAGGAAGGCGGCGGGCATCTGACCGATCGCCTTGCTTTCGTGCCCGGGGTGTTCTCAATGCCCGAGGATTACCACGACTTCCAGCAGGCCGCACTTGAGAATCCAGGCAAGCGCTGGATTCTCAAGCCCAAGAATGCCGCCCGCGGAAAAGGTATCCAGTTGGTGGGCGACCCGGCGGACGTGCCCATGGAATCCTCCTGGATGGTTCAGGAGTACCTTGAAAACCCCCATACCATGCATGGCCGGAAATATGTGCTGCGCCTGTATGTGCTGGTGTCTTCTGTTTCGCCCTTCAGGGTTTACCTTTACCGCCAGGGGTTTGCCAAGCTGGCGTCGGCACCTTACGACCAGAAAAACGCCGATAATCCGTACAGTTACCTGACTAACCCTGATGTCAACGCCTTGAACCTCGAGGCCGACGTACCCGTGGAATTCGTGGATTTTGAGCGCTACCGGGCGTGGTTGCGGGAGCAGGGCCATGACGATGAGGCGCTGTTCGCCAAAATTGAGGATATGGTTGCCCTGACCTGCCTTGCAGCCCTTGAACCCATGCGTGAGCGCTCAAGAGTCGTCGGTGCCGACACCCGGGGCTGTTATGAACTCATGGGCATTGACTGCCTGGTCGACGACAGCCTCAAGCCCTGGATCCTGGAGTGCAATCTCAGCCCGTCTCTGGGAGTTTGCGCCGGCCCAGAGAGTGGCGGCGACATTGAGGAAAGCATCAAAGGCGCCCTGATAGCGGATATGGTTGAAATGCTAGGTCTTAACCGGCCTGCGGGTGCCGATTCTGCCGACTCCACGGCGGAACGGCTAATTCGGGAAACCCGGGCTGAAATTGCCAACAGTGGTGGCTTCAGGAACCTGATACCTGGGTCGGATCCCACGGCATACCTGCCGTTTATGGCTCTGCCTCGGCTGCCTGACTGGGTGGTTGCCCGAGCGCTCTCCGACCGGCCGGTGAAACAGCCTCGTCTTGAACGATGGATGTCCGAGGAGACCTTCAGTGAAGACCAGGTCTATGTCTACGACACCAGGCTGGGCCACCTGAGCAGCCTGAACGAGACCGCCTCACTGATCTGGTTGATGGCCACAGAAGGTGCCGGGCCGGATGACATTGCGTCGACGCTGGTAGATTCCGCTTTCAAAAGTATGCCTGTGGCCCCGGACGCCTGGGCTATCCGCAATGATGTATGGAATACACTGGCTGACTGGGTTAATAACCGTTTTCTGGTGCAATCTGAGAATTGCCCGGCTGAGCGGGTTACGCTGGAATCTGTCCAGCCGCCCTTCCCGGAGCGTCCGCCAGGATGTCGGTGGTGCTGGCCTGCGGTCGCTTTCGGGCCCGATTCTTTACCGACAGTGCAGCGCTGGTCAATCGGATTGAAGCTCTGTTGCAGCCGATGGCGGTTTCCGACGAGGCGGGAAAAGACTCGCTGCCCCGGCTCGAAATTGTCCGGGATACGCCGGGCTTTACGTTAATTCTCGATGGCAAAGTGGTCCACCCGCGGTTGCCGCTTTCGGCTGTCGCCCCCGCACTTGCCCGCTGCCTGGCAACACAAGCCGCCAAACACGATGACATTGCCATAGACGCCGGTCTGGTTGCCGGCCCTGACCAGGCTGGCGCGATGTTTATGGTCAGCCATAGCGAGCCAATTCTGCGCGACGCGCTGACCCTGTCCCTGGCTACCCACTGGCGTGCTGATTATGGCCGCGGGGCACTGCTGAAAGCCTCCGTAGACGATCACGTTGAAGGGCTGGGGCTGCCCCTGCAGGCCCCTGATCAGGAGGGAATGTTCCTGCCTGCAATGGCGGGTATGACGGGCAATACCGCTCAAGTGCTTGCGGTGCTTGTTCCCACGAAAGCGCCACTCGAAGACAAAAGTGGTGTACAGGCCATGACCGTGAATGAGGTGCTCAGACACCTCGTTGCCAACTGCTGTTCCGAAGACGGGCGGCCACTGGATACCGGTGGCTTCACCAGACTTGCAGATTGGCTGGAAGGCTGCGAACGCTATCTGGTTGATATGAATAATCCGGAGGCCGCTGCTGCGGCACTGTCCGGGCGGTGTTCTCAGAGAGCACCGCAAAAGGCATCCGGGAGCCGTTGAGCACAAATGTTCTTCGATTCCGGGTAATAGGAGGCCAGGTATACAACCTGGCAATAACGTGAAAAGCAAAGGGGACGCATCATGTCCAGAGAAACACAGAAACAGAGATTGCTCAGCAAGCTTGCTCGGGGCATGGCCTACACCGGCCCCGTGTTTGCAGTCGTTATAGGCGCCTCGGCGTTTAACGTCTCAGCCGCCGATGTTACAGCGGAGCCAGGCTACCTGATGCTTGCCGCAGGAGAGGCGGAAGCCGAGGGCGAAGCCAAGAAGAAGGGCTACGGAGAGGGTGAAGCCGAAGGCAAAGGTGAAGCCAAAGGAGAAGGAGAAGCTGAAGGCAAAGCCAAGAAGAAAGGCCATGACAAGGATGACGCCAAGGGAGAGGGCGAAGGGGAAGGCGAGGCCGAGGGAAAAGCCAAAGGCTGAGATGTTGATCGATGTGGGCATGAGTAACGCTTGTGTCCACTCGGTCGCTTTCAGCGCTTAAAAGAACAACAGGAAACGGATGAATACCATGACACAGCCAGTTTCAGATACGCGTCGGGACGTGAGCGACATTGTTGAAGAAAATGCCCATGCCATCGGGCAACTCATCGACCTGTTGCAGGCGTTGCCCGGGAACCTGTACCGGCAAAGCTTTGGTCACAGGAAACAGCATGTGATTGGCAAGCACGTTCGTCACATCATCGATCACTACAGCGCCCTGTTGTCGGCCACTGATTGCCCCGGGGCATTGCTCGACTATGAAAACCGGAACCGGGATTTGTCACTGGAAACAGACCGACGGACCGGGGGGCACCGCCTGTCAGGCATCTTACGGGAATTGCGCAACCGGTTTGGAACAGAGTATCGCAATGAACTTGCAATGCTGCACAACAGTGATGGCAAGTGGTAACCACCAGTGTCGATCGTGAACTGGTGTTTCTGGCCAGCCACACCATTCACCACATGGCCATCATCAGAATGCTTGCTGAGCAGGCAGGTGTGGAAGTCAGTGCTGAATTCGGAGTCCATCCCTCGACGTTGCGCTACCTGGAAAGGCAGGCGTCGGACACGGCCAGAAGCGCAAACATCCTGATCAAGAAAAAAGTACAACCGGAGGTTATTGATATGTCCACAAATAAAAACCGAAAAGAACTCTTACGCAAGCTGTCCCGAAATCTCATGGTGTCTATTCCCATGATGACGGTGGTGGCAGCAGCAGGCTTCAGCACGGGCTCCGGCTCTTTTCTGGGGCTGATTCCATCCGCAGAAGCGGCACAGGGCGAAGCAGAAGGCGAAGCTAAAGCTGAAGGCGAGGCCAAAGCCGAGGCAGAAGGTTCAGCCAAAGGAGAAGGTGAAGCACAGAGCAGCGCCGAAGGTGAAGGTGAGGCCGAGGGCGAAGCGGAGGGTGTATCGGCCAGCCTCAAGAAAGCGGTTCGCCGGCCTGAAGGCTACACACCCTACCAGGGCAATGTGGCTGATCTGAGGGCCAAGGGTAAGGAGCTGTTTAACGACACCAGCCTGTCCTCCAATGGTCTTTCTTGCGCCACTTGCCATGCAAACGGCGTAGGCTACAACGCTACCTTCAAGAACGAATATCCGCATTTTGTGGCTATGGGCCAGCGTGACTTTGGTATGGACATGGTGCATCTGGATGAAATGGTTCAGATCTGCATGGTAGCACCCATGGCGGCCGAGCCCCTCGAGTGGGGGTCCGAGGAGTTGGCTGCGCTAACCGAATACGCACGAGTTGCGCAAAAGGAATTTATCGACAAGAAATAACGCCGCTTTAAATCGGGCAAGGGGTATGAATCCTGGTGCTCCTTCCGGGAGTGGGTCAGATGGTAAAGAAGCATGCAGTACCCCGGTTGTGAATCTGTCTATATTGATATCATTGGCAGACAACCGGGGCGTTTGTTTTAGGAATGACCGCCGCGTACTAGGCAGTGACGGGGGCGGGTTGCCGTGAAAGTGTCAGGGTATCGTAATCTCGCAGCAGGAATAAGGCGGCACAGGCGGCCAGCATTGGCCAGGCAGCAAAAAATATAAGGTTGTCGAACGGCTGGAGGTATTTGCTGACTGCCGCGAAGGTGGAGACCCCGTGGAACACCAGAATGGCACCGTAGGTCCAGGTTTTAAACAGCCCGGCAACGAAGGCGAGGATCAGTGCAAGCTGGGCGATCCCCATTGTGTAAAACACGCTTTCGCCAAGGCCTCCGAGGCCATAGAACGCTGTGAAGACTTTGGCGGCGTGTTCGGGCTGAACCAGTTTGTCCAGGGTCCAGAACAAAAATACAATGAAAATACCGAGTCTGAGCAGCAGCAGGGCAAGGGGTAACTGTTTGGGCATTCCTTTCTCCTTTTGGGTTTTTGAACGATCGCTCCAGTGACAAGCGTGGTTTTAGAAAGTTCCGCCACCTGCTTCGGGAGTCGGAAATTACAAAACAGATTGTTCATGAGGAAGCCCAAAAGGCCAAGGTTCGATAGGCTATCTTTCTTTACTCAGTATTATTGCCCTCGGGTGTCCATGTTTTGAGCGCTTCGGCCACCCGCTCATCGATTCTGCGAATCATTTCTTCATTGTCGCGCCCGGATGAATGCGCTTTCAAAAGGTCTGTGCTCGCGCGCAGATTGCCAATAAAGGTTCGGCAGTGTTTGCACATCATCAGGTGCATTTTCACAGACAGGTTTTGCCGGCTGTTCAGTTCGTCATCGATGTAGTCACTGGCAATTTCGGCCAAGCCTTTGCACATTAACATTCGCCCGTCTCCTGGAAGGTTTCCACCATGAGAAAGATTTTTTGCCTCGCACGGTGTAGAAGTACCCGGAGGTTAGAGGCGCTCACATCAAGAATGTTACAGACATCTTCGGATTTGTGTTGGTGAGCCTCGTAAAGCATCAGGGCGGAGCGCTGGGTTTCCGGCAAGGTGGAAAGGTGCTTGTCCAGACAGTCGCTTAGGGCTTCGTTTTCCATCAGGGTGTCTGCAGATTCGTGAAAAATCAGTTTGGGCGGTAGGCTCCAGCGGCCATTGGATTTGAAGCGGCTAGCCAGTTCCGGGTCCAGGGTTTCGGAAAAATCGGTGCTTACTTCCCGGTTGGTGGCGCGAAGTTTGTTTTTGCAGCGGTTAGCGACAATGCGATGCAGCCAGGTTTTCAGGCCAGATCTGCCCTCGAATTTATGAATGGCGCCAATGACCGTCACCCAGCAGTCCTGAACTATTTCCTCTGCGCCGGACTGGTCCTGATAAAAACGGGCAACAGCCAGCATACCCGGGGAATACTCTCGTACCGCGTGTTTGTAGGCGGTCGCATTACCTTTTTTCAGGTCTTCGATCAGTGAAGATTCGGTATCCGGTTGCACCGATGTGTCCATGGGTTTCAGCCCTTAGTGAGTCTGAGGTTGCTGGATGTCTCTATCTACAGTGCTTCAGAATCGATAAAAGTTCCGGTATTCTGTAACGATCACTCAAAAATAATAATTCAAAATAGATGTAACTTCCAGTCGGTGTTTGTGTCTTGGTCATAACAGCGTATTGGTTTATACACTTTTAACAGGTTTGGTTATGAATCGTAAAAAGCTTTTTCTTATTATTGCTATCGTCGCAATCGTGGGCGTTTTCCTGGGTTTCGATGGGCACAAACTTCTGACATTGGAAAATCTCCAGGCGCACCAGGGGGCTCTGGCCGAATGGGTTGATCAGAACCTGTTCGTGGCGGTTGCCGGTTATGCCGCGATTTATGTCGTCGTAGCCGCACTTTCATTGCCCGGTGCAGCGATCATGACCCTGGCCGGTGGCGCTTTTTTCGGCAACCTCTATGGTCTGGCTGCGGTTTCCATTGCCTCAACCTTAGGTGCGTCTCTGGCCTTTCTCGTGGCCCGGTTCCTTATGCGTGACACTCTGCGCAAGCGCTACGCGGAAACCGTGGCGAAGATGGACCGGGGAATTTCAAAAGATGGCGCTTTTTATCTGGCCACCCTTCGATTGGTTCCGGTGTTTCCCTTTTTCCTGATCAACCTGGCCATGGGCCTCACCGCAATGAAACTGCGCACCTACGCCCTTGTAAGCTGGGTTGCCATGCTGCCGGGTACGTTTGTGTATGTGAACGCCGGAACCCAGTTGGGGCAAATCGAGTCTACTGCTGACATCGTCTCGGCCGATTTGTTGCTTTCCTTCGCGCTGTTGGGGCTTTTCCCGCTAATTGCCAAGTTTGTGGTCGGTTTTATTCGCCGCCGGAAAGTCTATGCGGGTTGGCAGAAGCCTGAGCGCTTTGATTACAACCTGCTGGTGATTGGCGGCGGCTCTGCCGGCCTTGTTTCCGCCTACATTGCCGCAGCGGTGAAAGCCAAAGTGGCGCTGATTGAAAAGCACAAATTAGGCGGCGATTGCCTCAACACCGGGTGTGTGCCTTCCAAGGCGCTGATCCGCAGTGCCAAAGCCGCAGATACTATGCGCCACGCCAATCGTTATGGGCTGGAATCTGTGCCCGTGAAGGGCTCGTTTCGAAACATCATGAACCGGGTTAAGGATGTGGTGGCAAAAATAGAGCCCCACGACTCTCCCGAGCGCTACCAAAAACTAGGCGTGGACTGCATCTTTGGCGAGGCCAGCTTCGTATCTCCCTGGGAGTTAGAAGTAAAACACAACGATGGGCGCACGGAGCGTCTAACGGCACGCAGCATAGTGGTTGCGACCGGGGGTAAGCCGGCCATGCCACCGATACCCGGACTTGACGGTATGAATCCGCTGAATTCGGACAACCTTTGGGAACTTGAGGAACAGCCAGAGCGGCTGCTGGTTCTGGGCGGCGGGCCTATCGGCTCGGAATTAGCCCACGCCTTTGCGCGCCTGGGCAGCCAGGTGATTCAGGTAGAAATGGGTGAGCGACTGTTGGCTAAAGAAGATAGCGACGTGTCAGAGCTGGTGAAGGCTCAGTTTGAGCACGATGGTGTTGACCTTCGTTTGGAACATGCGGCCAAGGAATTCGCCATTGAAGAGGGCGAGAAGGTGGTTTACTGCGAGCACAAGGGAGAGCGGGTTCGTATTGCCTTCGATCAGGTGCTGGTCGCTGTGGGCCGCGCCGCAAACACAAAAGGCCTGGGGCTCGAAAAAATCGGTATCGAAACACTGCCCAATGGAACTGTGCAGGTGGACGACGATATGAGCCTGCGCTATCCCAACGTATTCGCCTGTGGCGATGTGGCTGGGCCGTATCAGTTTACCCACGCTGCGGCTCATCAGGTTGGTATGCGGCGGTAAATGGCCTGTTCGGCCAGTTCAAAAGCTTCAAAGTGGATTATCGCGTTATGCCCTGGGTGACGTTCACTTCGCCGGAAGTAGCCCGAGTTGGATTAAGTGAAGCCGAGGCGAAAGAACAGGGTGTGGCCTATGAAATCACTCGCTATGGTTTGGACGATCTCGACCGGGCGATTACCGACAGCGAGGACTATGGCTTTATCAAAGTGCTTACACCGCCAGGCAAGGACAAAATTTTAGGTGCGGTGGTAGTAGGCGCTCACGCCGCTGAAATCCTGGCGGAGTTCACGCTGGCCATGAAGCACGGCCTGGGCTTGAGCAAGATTTTGGGCACCATTCACCCGTACCCGACCTGGAACGAATCGGCCAAGTACGCGGCCGGTGAGTGGAAACGTGCACATGCGCCTGAAGGCATTCTGAAATTGTTGGAGAAACTGCATGGCTGGCGCCGGGGTAAAGGCCAAACTGGTCAACAGAAACGTAAAGAAGTAACTGCGGGCTGAAAAAAGTTGGGCGATGGCTGAAACAAAACCGCATCGCCCGTGTCCGAGCACCCTTATTCTTGAACTATCGAGGAGCAACTATGCCCCTGATCGAAACCCGACCGGCCCGCAGTAAGCGTATTCCGGCTGTGGAAGTGCTGGAGTCCAGAGCCTTCGACAGCTGGACTCATACCCGTAGTGGCGATCCCCGGGGGTACATTGACGCCAGCAAGCTGAAAGAGCTATGGATCCACACAGGCACCGCCTGCAATTTGGCCTGCCCGTTTTGCTTGGAAGGTAGCCACCCCGGTGATGGCCGTATTCCCGGCATGAAGTTGAGCGATGTGAAGCCGTTTATTCACGAAGCCATTGATATGGGCGTGGAGCAGTTGTCTTTCACCGGCGGCGAGCCGTTCGTAATTCGCGATTTTGTGAATATTTTGGATTACGCCAGCCATCATCGCCCCTGCTTTGTGCTTACCAACGCTACCGAACCTTTGCTCAAACGCAGGCACCAGGTATTGCCTCTGTTGGATAACCCCTACCCGATACATTTCCGTGTGAGCCTGGATTTTCCCGATCGCGCCCGCCACGACAAGGATCGAGGTGACGGCAGTTTTGATCAGGCGCTGGAGGGAATTCATTGGCTGGTCGAACAAGGCTTCAAGGTTTCAATTGCCCGTCAGACAGATGCCAATGAAGTGCCTGCGAAGGTAGAGACGGCATTTCGCGAGATATTCCGCGAATGGCAGATTCCGGAAAACCTGGCGTTTACGGCGTTCCCGGATTTGGGTACCCCGGGGTCAGAGGACGGTAGCCCGGAGATTACCGAGAATTGCATGGAGAAGTTCCCTACCGTCGATAGCCGTGCGCATTTCATGTGTACGTACACGCGGATGCTGGTGAAGAAAGGTGATGCGGTACGGGTTTATGCATGCACGTTGGTGGATGATGACCCGGAATACGATCTGGGCGGCACGCTGGCGGAGAGTATGGGTGAGCGGGTTATGTTGCGACACCATCGGTGCTTTTCCTGTTATCGATATGGGGCTAGTTGCTCGGCGCCTGGTTAAACGAGGAAATAAACAAAGTGAACATCACAGAAGCCTCCCTATTTTGGGGGTTCTTGCTGGTTTATGGCGTGGTTATGTACGTTCTGTCGCCGAAAAGCAGGAACGCGAACTCTTTTTACAAAGGCGCGGATGATCAGGGTAATCCGGTTAGTCAGTGGTCGCTTACGGCCAGTATTTTTATCAGCTGGATTTTTGCCAAGTCGGTGACCAATGCGGCCAATCTGGGGGCGACATACGGGGTAACCGGCGGTTTGGCTTATGCCAGTTACTGGCTGTCGATTCCGGTGGCCGGATACATTATTTATCTGATTCGTACGCAAACAGGTGCGCGCAGCCTGCAGGATTTTCTTACGTCGCGGTTTGGACGTTTTGCGGGGCTGGCGTTTGCGGCGGCCATTCTGATTCGGTTGTATAACGAAGTATGGAGTAACACGGCGGTTGTGGGTGGTTATTTCGGGCTTCCCGGAGAGTGGGAGTATTACGTTGCGGCTATGGTGTTCACGGCGTTTACCCTGCTTACAGCCTGAAGGGCGGGTTGCGATCCTCCATTTTTACCGATGTCATTCAAACCTTTGTATTTGTGTTCTTCCTTGGCGCTGTGCTGTTCATGATTATCCCCACCAACGATACCTCTGCGTTGCTCAGCGAGGGCGAGTTCCGGTTGAACGCCGGGGTTGATTTGTTACTGGTGGCGCTGTTGCAGATGTTCAGCTACCCGTTCCACGACCCGGTACTGACGGATCGGGGTTTTGTGAACAACGAAAAAACCATGCTCAAAAGTTTTGTAGTTGCAGGCTTGCTGGGTTTTGTAGCGGTGTTTGTGTTCAGCCTGGTAGGGGTTCACGCGCGCCTGAACGGTATTGATGTCATGGGCAATGCGCCGGTGGCGGTAGGGCAGTCCCTGGGGCTGGCTGCGCTGTTTTTCATGAGTGTGGTGATGATGACCTCTGCGGGTTCAACTCTGGATTCTACGTTTACCTCACTCGCCAAGTCGCTGGCGGTTGATCTGCCACGACTGGTGCGGCGGGCAAAAGATCGCCTGCCCAGTATGCGGGTAGGTGCGGTGGTGATGATCATATTTTCGGTGATTGGCAACCTGCCGATGTTTGCCGGAACGGATATTCTCAAAGCCACCACGGTTTCGGGCACCATGGTTATGGGGCTCGCGCCGGTGTTTTTGTTTTATGGATTCACCCGCTGGTCGCCGTGGAGCTTTCATCTCAGTTTTTGGACGGGCTTGGGGCTGGGCGTTTTGCTGGCTGCCGGGCTGGTTCCAGCGAGTTGGGCTATCGGGGATGGCAACTACGCGACCCTGTTAGGCGTTAACGCCTACGGGTTCCTTATCTGCTCTGCTGGATTCTTTGTGCCGCTGGCCGTGCGCAAGTTGGCCGGGAAGTCTCTGGCGGCAAGCGGGGTAAGATGATGGAGGGGCGCAGTTGTCCGTTGGCTTACCGCTATCAACCTGGCTCTTTGTGTGATGAAGCAACACAGGTTACCGAAGATGTTCTGTATGTCATCGGCGGGTTATATGGCAATCCGTTTGCACTCAATGAAATTGAAAACATGGCGCGAGCCGAAGAACGCCGGGGGCTTCGCGTAAAGCTGGTTTTTAACGGTGATTTCAACTGGCTTAACGCCAGTGATGAACTGTTCCGCGATATTAACCGCCGGGTACTGAGCCACACGGCCAGTCTGGGCAATGTGGATTACGAGCTGGCGACTCCGAACTCCGGTGCCGGATGCGGTTGTGCCT
The DNA here is from genome assembly GCF_001858325.1 of Marinobacter sp. AC-23. Classification (GTDB taxonomy): domain Bacteria; phylum Pseudomonadota; class Gammaproteobacteria; order Pseudomonadales; family Oleiphilaceae; genus Marinobacter. Next base: position 24,141 of record NZ_MBPP01000055.1, on the reverse strand, counting down.
ACCCTGAATTTGTTGATCAGGGTGTGGTTGAGCGCTCCAACCAGGTTATGGTCAGGCTTCAGAAACTTGCCGAAAAACACCCGGATATTCAGAAACAATTGGCTGCTCTTCCGCGATATTGCTGCTTGTTATTTGGAGGCCTAAAGGTTTCGGTGTTGCATGGTGATCCGGAATCTTTGGCGGGCTGGGGGTTGGCTCATGAGTCCTTCGTTGCGAATAACGGACAGAGGCTTGAGGGGTGGTTTCGGGCGTCGGGGGCGGACATGATGGTTTCAACCCATACCTGCCTGCCCGTGCTCTGGTCGGGTGAGGTAGACGGGCACCCACGCTTGGTGGCCAATAATGGCTCGGCCGGCATGGGTAACCTGAGCGCTGATCCCCGTGGATTAATTACCCGAGTAAGCCGCATGGCCCCGGAAGATGAGGCCGTTGCTGGCTTGGTGCATGCCGGCCTGCACGTGGATCTGATGCCAGTAGACTACAATGTCGACGCTTGGCTTGCTGAGTTTGATCGCCTTTGGCCTGCGGGTTCGCCTGCGGCCAGATCCTACCGCTCGCGCCTTCTTGAAGGCACCTCCCTCGCTGCGAAAGATCTTGTGTTTCCTTCTGATTTTTAATCTTTCTGCTCCTGACGAATGATGTGATCCGGTCTATTATTGGGGGGTCGGTTGTGGCTTCCGAGGGAGCTTTTGGTCAGCCCGACTTGAAATATATTTTGTGGTCTATATAATTTAACCCTAACTTTTTCAAGGCGAACGACTCTCGTTATGACATCAGAAGGATCGAATACCACCGCCATCACCCTACGTACACCTATCAAGGATGATGGCTTCAGGCTCCACCAGTTGATTGCAGAGTGCCCTCCTCTGGACGCCAACTCCATTTACTGCAACCTCCTGCAGTGCAGCGACTTTGCCGAGACAGGCGTAGCTGCGGAGAAGGACGGCGATCTGGTCGGCTTTATCTCCGGGTACACCCCCCCTAAAAAGCCCGAAACCGTGTTTGTGTGGCAGGTAGCGGTTCACGAGAAAGGTCGTGGGCAGGGCTTGGCCAAGCGGATGTTGAAAGAAATTGTGGCCCGGGACGCGTGTAAAAACGTGACCCACATGGAAACCACAATTACCGCAGATAACGAAGCTTCATGGGCATTGTTTCGCTCGTTTGCACGAGATATGGGCGCTGAAATTGTCCACCATGAGCACTTCGAGAAAGACGCCCACTTTGGCAGCCAGCACGATTCTGAATTTCTGCTGCGCATTGGGCCGTTCACCACGTAACTCTTCATCGAGTGACTCTTTACCGGGTAACTCTGAGACCTTTTTTGGGGCGTTCTTTAAGGGGCACTTTATCTGCCCACGTACCCCAATCTCAGAGCCATCATTAAAGAATTCTATTTAAGAAGCCGAACAGGCTAAGAGGAAATATAATGGACGTTTTCAAGAATGAATCCGAAGTACGCGTATACAGCCGTGCCTTTCCAGTGGTTTTCAATCGCGCCAAGAACGCGCACCTTTACACTGAAGACGGCAAGCAATACCTGGATTTTCTGGCCGGCGCCGGTTCCCTGAACTACGGCCACAACAACGATACCCTGAAAAAAGCACTGCTTGAGTACATTGAGTCAGACGGTGTAAGCCAAGGCCTGGACTTGTACACCACCGCCAAGCACGGCTTTATGGAAGCCTATAAGAAATACATTCTGGATCCCCGTGGTCTGGACTACAAAATGCAGTTTACCGGCCCAACCGGTACCAACAGCGTAGAGGCAGCTTTGAAGCTGGCCCGTAAAGTGAAAGGCCGTACTGGTATTATCTCGTTCACCAACGGCTTTCACGGTGTAACCATGGGCGCGGTTGCCGCAACCGGTAACAAGCATCACCGAGGGGGCGTTGGTGCGCCGCTAAGCAACGTCGACTTCATGTTCTATGACGGCTACCTGGGTGAAGATGTAGACACTCTGGCAGTTATGGACAAACTGCTTTCTGACAGTTCCTCGGGTGTTGAAACACCGGCCGCAGTGATCGTGGAAGCGGTTCAGGGCGAAGGTGGTTTGAATGCTGCTCGTGCCGAGTGGTTGAAAGGGCTGGAAGCCCTGTGTAAGAAACACGACATGCTGCTTATTCTGGATGATATTCAGGCGGGTAACGGTCGTACTGGTGATTTCTTCAGCTTCGAGTTTGCGGGTATCAAGCCGGATATCGTAACGGTGTCCAAATCTTTGAGTGGCTACGGCCTGCCCATGGCACTGGTACTGTTCAAGCCGGAACTGGACATCTGGACCTCGGGTGAGCACAACGGCACTTTCCGTGGTAACAACATGGCGTTTATCACGGCTCGAGCTGCGGTAGAGACATACTGGAAAGATGACAGCTTCTCCAATGAAGTGAAGGAAAAGACCCAGGTGTTGGGCGATGCGTTGCAAGCTATTTGCGATAAGTACCCGGGTCAGTTCAAAATGAAAGGACGCGGTTTAATGCGGGGCATTGAAGCGACCAACGCGGATGTTACAGGCCCGATTACCAAGCGTGCCTTTGAGCACGGACTGATCATTGAGACCAGTGGTCCGAATGATGAAGTTATTAAATGCCTGATGCCGCTTACAACCAGCAAGGAAGACCTGAAACTGGGTGGCGAGCTGCTGGCAAAAAGTGTGGATGAAATCATGCAGGAAGGAGTCAGCAAGGCGTCGTAACGCGCTCTGTTACTACGCACATTCATTCTGCAGGGTAGCCAAGGTAGAACTATGACTAGTCAATTACATACCGTCGAGAAAATAGGCGGCACTTCAATGAGCAACTACGAAGCCGTGCGCGACAACATTATTGTCGCGAGTCGTAGCAAGGAAGAGCTCTATCAGCGCATCTTCGTGGTGTCTGCCTACAGCGGCGTGACCAACGAGTTGCTGGAACATAAGAAAACCGGCGAGCCGGGAGTTTACGCGCTGTTCGCCGATGCAGAGTCCGATTGGGCGTGGGGTGACGACCTTACGAAGCTGATAAAGTTTATTACGGATATCAATGGTGAGCTGTTTGAAGATCCAATGCTGAAGCAACAGGCGGATCAGTTCATTACCGACCGAATTGAAGGCGTTCGCGGTTGTCTTATCGATCTTCAGCGCCTTTGCTCTTATGGCCAGTTTCAGCTGGAAGAACATTTGCTAACGGTTCGCGAAATGCTTGCGGGCATTGGCGAAGCCCACAGTGCGTTTAACACCACCCTGAAGCTCCAGCAGGAGGGTGTTAATGCACGTTTTGTGGATCTTACCGGTTGGCGCGATACTGAGTTGCTACCGCTGGATGAAAAGCTTAAACAAGCTTTCGATGCCGTAGATTTAACCCGCGAGCTGCCCATCGTAACCGGCTATGCTCAGTGCAAAGAAGGCCTGATGCGCACCTTTGATCGGGGTTACAGTGAAATGACATTCAGCCGTGTGGCCGTTATTACTGAGGCCCGGGAAGCCGTCATTCACAAGGAGTATCACCTGAGCTCCGCAGACCCCAATATTGTGGGCGCTGAAAAAGTAGTACCTCTGGGCCGCACAAATTACGACGTGGCAGACCAGCTGGCAAACCTGGGTATGGAAGCCATTCACCCCCGTGCCGGCAAGGGCCTGCGCCAGTCGGAGATTCCGCTGCGAGTGATGAACACCTTTGAGCCAGAACACACTGGCACCCTGATCACCGGCGATTATGTGAGCGAAAAACCACAGGTTGAGATTATTGCCGGCGCCAAGGGCGTATTTGCTATTGAGGTGTTTGATCAGGACATGCAAGGTGAGCCGGGTTCAGATCGCCGCATTCTGGAGATCCTGAGCCGCTTCAAAGTGCGCTTCATGTCAAAAGACACCAACGCCAACACCATTACCCATTACGTGGGCAGCACGCTCAAGCACGTTAAACGTGTGGTGAGTGCGCTGAGGCAGGAGTTTCCAAACGGTGAGATCAGTACCCGCAAAGTGGCGATGGTTTCAGCCATTGGCAGTGACATAAAAGTACCTGGCATTCTCGCGCGCTCCGTTAAAGCTCTGGCCGACGAGAAAATCAGCGTACTGGCACTGCATCAGTGCATGCGCCAAGTGGATATTCAGTTTGTGGTTGATGAAGACAACTATGAGAGAGCGATCATTGCTCTGCACGGTGTCCTTATCGAACCCCATAACCATGAGTACGCCATTGTTGCGGCCTGAGTGGTGAGAGCCCGGGTGGATTCTTTTACAGGCAAGGTCGCTTGTGAAGAATCCACCTTTGGCTTGAGGCGGTTTATTTTGTAATTGCCCGGCGAAACCAGGTCTTCCGTCTTTAAAGACTGTGGCTTGAATGGAGCAAAAAGAACCAGGCGCCAACAGTCAGCTGACAGGCTACTGCCACAAGGGTCAGAACAAGCCGTAGGCGCAGATACCAAGCGGGCCAGTACACCCGCATCCAGTATGCGTCGGTCACATACAGGCCAAGGTAGGCAAGGGTATAGAGTACAACTTGTACCGGTGTACTCAGCAGCAGGCCAACACCTGCGGTAACAAAAAACACCTGGCTTAGCAGCATGATTGCCAGAGGCGACAACGGGTAGCAGCGGTTATCCAGCTGCATGGCTATGGGCCAGTAAACGCCCGCCATAAAAGCCAGAATGCCTGCGCTGTAGAGATAAAAATAGCTGAGCAGAGAAACGCTGTGTTGTGGCAGCGCTAAAAGAGCCGCGACGCAGGCAATGAAGGGTATCAGCCTGCCATCCCTACCAGAATTGCCAGTCTCGCTACTGAAATCACGCTTTTCGCCCCTGAACTTGCGGTCTCTGAGCCCGGCGACTTACTGTGAAGCCCCAGGATATCTAATTACTCAGAACCTACGAGTGCGTGGGCATTTAAGATCATTGGGCGAGTGAACGACACTGCGTGTGCTGCGGGCAATAAACCATGTGGTCGTTGACCATACCGGTAGCCTGCATAAACGCGTAGACAATGGTTGGGCCTACAAACGTAAAGCCGGCGCGTTTCAGTGCCCGGGACATGGCTTCGGATTCTGGCGTGGTAACCGGTACTTCATCAAAGGTGCGCCAGTTGTTCTGGACGGGGCTGTTGTCCACAAACGACCAAAGAAACTCAGAAAACCCGGTGCCACTTTCCTGTAGGCCCAGAAATCCTCTGGCGTTTTTGATGATCGACTGCACCTTCAGTTTGTTCCGCACAATGCCGGGGTTCGTCAGCAGTTCGGCGACTTTGGAATCATCGTACCGAATGATCTTTTCCGGATTGAAGTGGTCATAGGCGGCACGATAGCTTTCCTGTTTGCGTAAAATGGTGATCCAGCTCAGGCCTGCCTGCTGGCCGTCGAGGCAAAGTTTTTCAAACAGAGCCAGATCATCGAATTCGGGCCTACCCCAAACCGTGTCGTGGTAATGCACATAGAGCGGGTCGGTGCCGCACCATGGGCAGCGCTCTGTGGGTGCTTTATCTTGCTGGGAAACGGGCATGTTTTGGCCTTTCGGTGCGATTTCAGGGCTAAGACTTTGCATGAATTTTGCGCTGGAACATGGGCTCCCAGTGCGTATCCAGTGGTTCTGCTGTGCTCAGACTGTAGTCATCAAGGGGCGGTTCCAGCAAAGTGATAGACGGCCATGAACTGTGTTGGTTGCTTGCAGTTTGCCTGTGCACCAGTGTGCATAGAAAGCCCTCTGTGTAAAAGGCGCTGGCTTGCCAGTGGTCGTCTGGCTGGTCGCCGTAGAGCTCAAAATTCCTCCGTACTTCCAGAGTTTGCAGGTTGCCTGCAATGCCCCGGCCAGTCGCCTTCAGCCAGGCTTCTTTCAAGGTCCAGACCCGGAGAAAGGTGTGGGGGTCGTCGTCCTGAAACAACCACTCCTGCTCAATGGGAGAGAACCACCGCTTAACCACTTTCTGCCACTGAGGGTGTCGCTTACTGGGCTCAATATCTATACCTAGCGCAGAACCATAGTGGGTGCTGCAGGCAGACAGCCCGTGGCTATGACTTAGGGAGAGGTGCCAGCCCGCGGGGCTGGCAGAGGTGGTTGGGCGTCCTTCCACCGGCCAGCACTGATCTGGCGGAACAGAGCCTGCTTTGCTTAGCGCCTGGCGTATCAGCCAACGGCTGGTGAGAAACTCTGAAGCTCGGGAGCCGCTGAGTCCGGCAAGTTTTTGGCGTTCGTGAGGTGTCAGCCAACCCGGCACAACAGCCGGCACTTGCCCTGCGTGGTGGCACAATTTGATGGTAGGCTTCTGCCGCACGCGGGCCAAATCAGGGTTGAAGTCGTTGGATGAGCCAGTCATTGCCTTCCCTCACGTATTCAAAACGGTCGTGGAGGCGGCTGGGACGGCCCTGCCAAAATTCGATGCGCTCGGGAACAACTCGATAACCACCCCAAAAACCAGGCAATGGCACCTCGCCTTCGCTGAATTTGCGCCTCATCTCTGCCACCTTCTGTTCCAGTAGCCCTCTTGAGGTAATAGCTTTACTTTGCTCAGACACCCAGGCGCCTATCTGGCTGCCTCTTGGGCGCGAGGCGAAGTACTTCAGGGATTCGGTTTTGCTGACTTTCTCTACCTTGCCTTGAATACGCACCTGGCGGTTTAGTCCAATCCAAGGGAATAACAGAGCCGCTCTGGGGTTTTCAGCAATTTCGTGGGCCTTGCGGCTTTCATAGTTGGTGTAGAACACAAACCCGCGCTCATCAAAGTATTTCAGCAGAACCGTGCGCAAATCGGGCATGCTGTCGGCACCGCTGGTGGCCAGTGACATGGCATTGGGTTCGAGAATGCCAGCCTCGCGGGCGTTGCCGAACCAGATTTCGAACTGCTGGAACGGGTCATCGCTCAGTGCTTCGCGATCGAGCCCTTCACTTTCAAAGTCGCGACGCATATCGCCGATGTCCATAAACGCCTATCCTTGTTCGCCAAAAACCAGAAAAGTAGTATTAAAAAAGATGGCCAAAAAAGTCTGATACGACCGCTCAGGATATAGAGATCAGTTTAACCTGTCAGCGATTGCTGCATAGTGGCTGACAAATCGGTGCTGGGCCTACTATCCTTAGGTATTGGCTTCTTAGTTTCAGACTCCACCGTCGGAAAGGAGAAATCCGTGGCCCAAAGCCATAAACGCAGCCGTCTTGCCAGAAACCTGGTAATCGGAGCGCTCGTACTCATCGTGTTATACAGCCTGGCTGGTTTTTTGCTGCTCCCTTGGTGGCTGAAGCGTGCGCTGCCTGATCAACTGGAGCAAAACATGGGCTGGCAGGCTGATGTTGGGGATATCAGCAGCAATCCGTTTGCGCTGAGTATCGAAGCTCTGAACCTGTCGGCACAAGATAGTGATAACGAAAAGGTCGTTGGGTTTGATCGCTTGTATATCAATCTCAATTTCTTTGAGCTGGTTCGTGGCATTGTTGGGTTTGAGGCCATCGAACTTGAAGAGCCGTTTATCCGTCTGGATTTGCTTGAAGACTATAGCGTGAATTTTGCCCGGGATTTTCAGGCGGCCAGCGCAAGGGATAGTGGCAAGCCGGCAGCGCAACCTGAGCCTGAGGAAGATCAAGCCCCGCCTGCGCTGTATTTTCAGCAGCTAACCGTAAACGGTGGCGAGTTGTTGTTCCGGGATTTCACTCAGCCAGACATGGCCGAGTTCCGGGTTACACCGCTGGACCTGACGTTGAGCGATCTGGCTACCTGGCAACGGGAGGGCCGCAGTAGCGACTATCACCTGCAGGCTGCCCTGGGCAGCCAGACTGTTGAGTGGCAGGGCAACCTCAGTGTTACACCGCTTTACTCCAACGGCAACCTGTCTATCTCTGGCGTGGATCATAAAACCATTGGGCATTTCCTTGCGCCCTATCTGCCCTATGATTTGCGCGGAGGCAAAGTAACGGTGAGCTCAGATTATGAGGTGCAAGCCGGTGACGTTCTAACCCTGTCTACCCGCAACGGCCGCTTGTCGGTGAAGGATCTGGCCGTTGCGCCGAATAAGCAGAGCGAGCAACCCCGCCTGACAACCGCGGCCATTGCCATTGATGCCATCGGGTTTGATCTTAATACCCGTGAGGCCACGATGGGCGAGGTCTCGCTGGAGCAGCTCGATGTTGCGTTGGCGCGGAACAAGGCCGGAGAGATTGACTGGCTTGCCGCGCTGGATGCCTTTGCCCAGAGCGATAATACAAGCGAGTCGGAACCAAAAGCACCAACAGCGGCGGAAAGTCCTTTCCGCTGGTCGCTGGGAGGTATCCGCGTTTCTGATGGACGTGTGCTCTGGCAAGACCAGCAGCCGGACTCGCCCGCAGAACTGGCGCTGGAGCAGGTATCGCTGACCATAGGCGACATAACCAGCGCGATGGAATCACAAGTGGCATACCAACTGCAAGCGGCTCTGGCCAGTGGTGGCAAGCTTTCCCTTAAGGGCCAGCTTACCCCGCAGCCTTTCACGCTGGAGGCGGCTATTTCCGGCTCTGGGGTGCTACTGGCGGCGTTTGAACCGTATTTGCAGGAGTCTGTTAACCTTGCGGTTGCAGGTGGCACACTGGGGCTGGATGGAAACCTGGATTTAGACGGCCAGCAGGAACCTTTAACCGGAACCTTTAGTGGTACTGCGGAGGTGTCTGGGTTGAGCCTTCAGTTGCCGGGCAGCAAAGAGCGTCTGATTTCATGGCAAACGCTGCGCTTGGCACCTATTGAATACAACGTGCACCCGGCCAGACTGGAAATCGGCACGGTTACCCTCGCCCAGCCGGCTGTTAATTTGGTCCGCAACACCAACAGTGTTCACAATATAGCGCAGATTGTATTGCCGCCTGAGGCTGGAGATACCTCTACCGCGCAACAGGAGAGCACGGGCGAAGAGGCTCAATTCATCTTTCGTATTGGCCAGTTAATGGTTGAGAAAGGCGCGCTCGACTACACCGATCGCACACTGGACCCGGCTTTTACAACGTCGGTCGATCAGCTCAATGGTTCGGTTACCGGCTTGAGCAACGTATCACCCCAGCAAGGCAAAGTGTCCCTGAACGGTCGAGTGGATGGCAGTGCCAGCGTCGAATTTGACGGCACGATTGCCACCCTGGGGACCGAAGAGACCAGCCACCTGAAACTGACCCTGAAAGATCTCTCGTTACCGGCACTGTCACCCTACTTGGGTCGATATCTGGGTTATGGCATCGACAGCGGTAAACTGGAATTGGATCTGGATTATGAAATTACCGGCAGCCAGATAGATGCTTCGAACCGGGTGATAATGGACCGTTTCGGCTTGGGGCAGGCCATTGCCAGCCAGGAAGCGATTAATGCACCGGTGAAGCTCGGGCTAGCACTACTTAAAGATAGTAACGGCGTGATTGAGGTAAACCTGCCAATTAGCGGGGATATGGCCAGCCCTGAGTTCAGCGTGGGCCAGGTGGTTATGAGAACGTTCGTGAACTTGCTGGCCAAGGCGGCTACATCGCCGTTCAGTGTGCTGGGTTCAATTGCCGATCTTGCGGGCCTTAGCGGCGAAGAGTTGGGCCAGATGAGCTTTGAGCCAGGCACCGCTAAACTGGCTCAGGGCGAGGCCGAGAAGCTGGCTGTGCTGGCGGACGCTTTGCTGGACCGACCGAATCTTTTGTTGAATATCCGCGGTGGTGTTTCGCCGTCTGCTGATGGGTTGGTGCTTTTGCGTGATGAGTTGGCAGCAAGCCAAGGCGACGAGTTGACCGAGCAAGCCTGGCAAGAAGCTCGCAAGGCCTATCTGGCGGGGGAGCGGACACTGAACGCACCTGAAGTACTGAACAATCTAGCCAACGCGCGGGGTGCTACGGTTCAGGAAATACTGCGGGACACTCACGGTGTGCCAGCCAGTCAGTTATATATGCTCGATCCCTCGCGCAATGCGCAGGTGTCGGATGATGGCAACGTCATCGTCGGGTTTACTCTGGACGCTCGTTAAGGTGTTCAAGCATTACACAACGGCAGTCATAAGGATCAAAGCGCGTGCCCAAGGCCAGTAGTCATTTTTTTGCTTATGTTTCCCGGCTGCGGTGGATCAAGCGTTGGGGGTTGATGCGCAACGCCATTGAGGAAAACGTAGCAACCCATTCCTGGGAAGTGGCCACCCTGGCCCACGCACTGGCGCTGATTCGCAACCGGCACTTCGGCGGACAGGTGAACGCAGATAAGATTGCCGCGGCTGCGTTGTATCACGATGCAACCGAGGTGATAACAGGTGATATGCCCACGCCCATAAAATACCATTCCAAAGTTATGCGCGAGGCCTTCGGCGACATTGAACACAAAGCCGAGGCGGAATTGTTGGCGTTGCTACCGGAAGACTTGCGTGAGGATTTTGCACCCTATCTTCAGGAATCCCAGTTACCAACTGAGGATCGCGAACTGATCAAAGCAGCAGACCGCTTGTCGGCCTGGCTGAAATGCCAAGCGGAAGTGCGCGCGGGTAACCGTGAGTTTGAGCCTGCTGAGAAGCAGATTAGGCAAAAGCTTGAGCAGGAGGGGTTGCCAGAGGTGACCTATTTTATGAAAGTGTTCGCACCTAGCTACGACGAGCCGCTGGACAACCTGCTGGGCTGATGCCAGCAAGTTGTCCACGGATTTGCGAGTCTTAGAGGTTGCCGGCGCCACCAACCAGCCCGCCACGCAGGCCGTCTTTTTGCAGCGACTGACGAACCACATCGTCTGGGCTGCCGGCCAGTTCCCGGAACATTCCCATAGAACCCAACAGAGCAGAAGACTCGTAGGTACAAACACCCGTTCGCCGTCTTTTGCCATATTCGGCAATACCTTGATGTAGCTTTGCCCCAACAGATAGCCGATAACCGTCTGTTTGTTGTCTTCAGAATCGCCAATGGCGCTCAGTACCAAGCGAATGGATTCCTGCTCACCCTGCGCTCGCAAAATGGCAGATTCTTTGTCGCCCTGGGCGTTAAGAATAGAGGATTCCCGCTGGCCCTGTGCCTTGGCGATCGCTGCGGTCTTTTCACCTTCTGCTTCGGTAACCGTGGCCCGGCGCTTACGCTCTGCTGCCATCTGCAGACGCATGGCGTCTTCTACTTCTTCTGGCATGTTGATGTCTTGAACTTCTACCCGCGTGAGCTTTACACCCCATTTGGAGGCCGCCTCTTCCATTTCGGCCTGAATGGCGTTGTTTACCTCGGCACGGGACTCGAACAGCTTGTCCAGTTCCATTTTACCTACCACCGAACGCAGCGTGGTTTTGGCCAGTACTTCAACCGCCTGGCTCATGTTGGCCACCTCATACACCGCGCGGCGAGGATCTATGATCTGGTAGTAAAGCGCACCGTTGATCTTAACGGTCACGTTATCGGTGGTTACCACCGGCTGCCCGGGGAAATCCATGACGGTTTCCCGGCGGTCAATGCGAACTTCATCGGTGGTCATCGGGTGGTATTCCTCGCCCATGCGCATGTAGCGGATCATGGTGATGGGGCGGGGCCGCTCAACAAAGGGAATGATGATGTTCACGCCGCTTTCCAGAACGCGGTTGAACGAACCCAGGCGCTCAATAACCATAACTTCTGACTGCCGGATAATCACCAGCCCTTTGGCAATGATGAAGATGCCGATGGCGACAACGATCAGGCTGATAATAAGCCCCGGTGAAATAAACGATTCCATGCTTACTGCTCCTTGTGTGTAGCTGTTTGGACAATGGCGGTGGTGCCATCAAATTGCTTAAAAATAACCTCGGTTCCCTCTGGGAAATCGGTAGCCCCGGTATTGTCGTCTCTCAAGCGATAAAAGTCGCCGTTAACTTTGATGCCTGCTGCGCCGTCGAAATCTCGCTTTAGTGTGCGGTATCGCTTGCCGTGCTCGACGCCGGTACCAGTGGTTCCGTAAGCCACACCCTTGGGGGTAAAGCATGGCCGGATCCAGCGGATAGCGATGGGCACCAGCAGGCCCGAGAATACACCCATGCCAACCAGTTGCCACTCGAATGACATGCCGACGTAAGCCAGTACCGCCGTCAGAGCAGCAGCGATAGCCAGTGCCAGCAGCAAAAGCACGCCGGAGGTCAGCTCAGCCAGCCCCAGCACAAGGGCCAGAATCAACCAGAAATGCGTAATACTCCATTCCATACAGAAAATCCGCAGGTTCAGGGTTTAAGAAATCCGTGAGATCGAACTCCCGGAGGATGGATTGTACCGAAAAGCTTAGGCTGAGTCCGAGTGGCCCGGGCGCCGTGCAACATCGAAATCGAAAGCCATATGCTGATCAGCGGGAGTTGTTAGAGTATCTTCTTTCATCAGAACAACACACAACAAGAGGCTGGTGGCCATGAAAGATCTGAAAAACAAAGTGGCGGTGGTGACCGGGGCTGGTTCCGGTATTGGGCGAGCGCTCGCCAAAGCATTGGCCATGCGCGGCTGTAGGCTGGCGCTGTCGGATGTTAACGAGGAAGGGTTGGCAGAAACGGCTGCAGCTATCGAGGGCTCGGAGGTCAGAACTTACCGGTTAGACGTGGGTGACAGAGACGCAATTTACGCCCATGCCGCAGAGGTGGCAAAGGATTTTGGCCAGGTTAACATCATCATCAATAACGCAGGTGTTGCACTCTCAGCGTCGGTGAGGGAGATGACAGATGCTGATTTCGAGTGGATCATGAACATCGACTTCTGGGGCGTTGCCCATGGCACTCGTGCTTTCCTTCCACACCTGATTGCCTCTGGTGATGGCCATGTCGTGAACATCTCCAGTGTGTTTGGCCTGATCGGCGTGCCTACGCAAAGCGCCTATAATGCGGCCAAGTTCGCAGTGCGCGGATTCACCGAATCCCTGCGCCAGGAAATGAAGCTGGAAAAGCAGCCGGTTGCCGTCAGTTGTGTGCACCCAGGTGGTATTCGCACTAACATCGCCAATTCGGCGCGCACCAGCAAGGCTGAACACGCTGCAGAACTGCGCAAGGGCTTTGATAAATTGGCCATGACCACGCCGGAGAAAGCCGCCGAAATTATTGTGAAAGGCATGCTCAAAAACGAATCCCGTATTTTGGTGGGGCCAGATGCCTGGGGCATTGACGCTATTAACCGCATACTGGGTTCGGCATATCAGCCATTGGTAGAGCGCTTTTCCCGTAAAACGCTGTATATCTAATTCCGGTATTCTTGCGGTAGAATTCTTGATGCTGCAAGGAGCCGTTTTAGCCTATGTGTGAACTACTGGCCATGAGCGCCAATACACCGACCGATCTTTGCTTCAGCTTCACCGGGCTGACCCGCAGAGGCGGCGACACCGGCCCCCACAAAGACGGCTGGGGTGTGGCTTTCTATGAGGGTAAAGGCGTGCGGGCGTTCCATGATGTGGATGCCAGCGCCAACTCACGGCTTGCCGAAGTGGTTCAGACTCACCCTATCAAAAGCGAAGTGGCTGTTTGCCATATTCGCCAGGCCAATGTGGGCGAAATTTGCCTGGCTAATACCCATCCGTTTATGCGTGAGCTCTGGGGCCGCTACTGGGTGTTTGCCCATAACGGCCAGCTTTCTGAGTTCCAGTCGTCGCCGGGGTTTTACGAGCCCGTAGGCGGCACAGACAGTGAGGCGTTGTTCTGCGATATCCTCAATCACCTGCGTAGCCAATGTGATCGTAATGACTCGGTCGAGGCTATTACAGAGCGTTTGGTTCAGCTCTCGAAAGCTTATGCCGGTCAGGGTGTGTTCAATCTGTTGTTGAGTAACGGCGACTGGCTGTTCACCTACTGCACCACCAAAATGGCCAGCATCACCCGCTGCGCGCCTTTTCGCCCTGCACGGCTGAAAGACGCAGACGTTATTGTGGATTTTGAATCTGAAACCACGCCGAACGATATCGTGAGCGTTATCGTAACCGAGCCGTTAACCAGCGATGAAGAATGGGATATTTACCAGCCCGGTGAATGGCGGTTGTGGCGCAAGGGTGTTGTGGTGGCGAAAGGTATTGCGGCGAACGAACACAGTGCTGGGGCCGGAAACTAAGCAGGCCAGCGTTGTCGGACCGGCCCACTTGGTTGCGCTTCGGAATTACTGCAGGGTTTTGCGATTCCCGCCCTGGTATTGCGGTGCAATATAAGCCTGAATCTCAGCTTTAAAGCGCGCAACCAGCTCACTGTTGTCATGATCCCAGGGGTGGTAGCCCGGCTTGAAGTAGCCAAACCAGGCAGGAATCAGGCTGGAGAAGGTGCCGTTCTTGCCCCACAAGCGCCACAAGCCGCTGGCGGTATCAGCAATCGAGAAGCGTTTGGCGTCGTTCAGCATCATACGGCAGGTGAAATAGGAGGCCATGACACCCAGGGCAGCCGTGCTGAAGGCCAGGTAAAACGTCCTTTCGGCGTAGGTGCCCCCGACCTGCTGGAACACATCATAAGCGACTGCCTTGTGCTCGGTTTCCTCAATAGCGTGCCACGCCCAAAGCGGCCGCATGGTTTCATGCATGCCCTCACGAACATCGTCGCGCTCCAAAAGCATATCCGCCATCATGGCGGTCATGTGTTCCAGCGCACAGGTAATGGCTAGCTGGTGGCGCTTTGGTAGCTTTTTGGTGGCGCCCAGAACTATCGCGAGGTGTTTTTCCAGTTCGTCCACCGGCATACCACGATCCCGCACATGCTGGTTCATGGCCATATGCTCCAGGGAATGCATGGCCTCCTGCCCAATAAAGCCCCGTACCTCGGCTTTCAGCTGGGGATCGTTAATCTGAGCTCGAAACGCACGCACAGAATCCACAAAAAACTGTTCGCCCTTTGGAAAAAGCACCGAAAGCGCGTTCATTGTATGGCTTAGAAAATGGCTGTTCTCCAGCCAGTACTGGGGCACCTGTTCATCAAATTCAAACCCCATGCGTTGGGCTTTGATGTCGACGTTATCAGGCGTTTTTGACGCCCGGCTGGTTGTGGCAGCCTGCTTTTCGGCGGTTTTTGTATTCAGCATGGGTTTACTCCTCACATTGGCTGATGTCATGGCTTCAGTGTGTCGGAGTCCAGTCTTGGGCTGAATGCGAAAATGGGACGGCCATCATTCTAAATAGGACAAAATTGGCCAGCGCGACGCGGGCCTGGGTGCAACCGGCCCCACTGTGATGGCTGCGGGCTTCTGCTAGAGTCTTCCTTGGGCGTTCATTCAGGCAATCAAGGGCAATCTATGGCGATCCCCGGATCGGAAAAAGAACGGCAAATGCTGGGATTGTTCCTGGTGCCGGGCGTGTATATGCGAGTGCTGGCACAAACCGTGCGACAGCTCGGACACAACGACCGGCCGCTCTATGAAGGCCTGAACTTCGGGCCAGAGGATCTGAAAGCCAACGACAGCCGTGTGTTTGTTACCGATGCCATGATTATGGCCGAGCGCGCACTGAAGCTGGCCGGCAAAGACGGGTTAAGCTTTATGCTGGCCCGGGAGCTGCGAGTAACCATTCACGGCACTCTCGGGTTCGCTGCGCTAACCAGCCCTACGCTTGCCGGGGCTCTTGATTCCGTTCGCCGCTATCTGCAGCTTCGAGCGCCTTTTTTGAGCATGAGCCAGTCGGAAACCAATGATCACGTGTTGGTGAAGCTGTGCACCGAGTTCGACGTGCCCGGTCTCTATCCATTTCTGGCGGAAACCGTTACCGCTACGCTGGTGTTGCTCACCGAGCAGCTACTGGATCGCAGCGATGCAGAAAAGCGCGGATTTGCACTTGATAACGGCAAACTGCCCGGCGTAAGTGTGCGCCTCGGCGGCCCGGAGCCGTCTTATTACCGCAAGTATGCCGACCAGCTGCCCGTAAAGTTTGAGTATGACCAGCCTGATGAACTACTGGTGCTGCCGAAAGCACTGCTAGATGTGCGTATGCGGCTTGCTGATGCAGACGCTTCCCGCATGGCCAGCGATGAGTGCGAATTCGAACTACAGAAAGCATTGAAGGATCAGGGTGACCTCTCCATGGCTGTACGCAACATGCTGCGCATGATGCCCGGGCCGTTGCCCTCGCTGGAAGCCATGGCGGAGCGTTTCTGCGTATCGTCCCGAACCTTGAAGCGCCGGCTGGCAGACAGGGAGACCAGCTACCGTGAAATCGTAGAAGCTGTTCTAAAGGACCGCGCCATTCAGTTGTTGCGGTACACCAACCAGTCGGTGAGCGAAATTGCTTATGAACTTGGCTATGCCGATCTATCGAATTTCAGCCGTGCTTTCAAAAAGTGGACCGGTAAATCCGCCAGTGAGTTCCGCGAAGGTGGGCCTGATCCGGCGCCAGAAGTGGGACCTTGAGCTGCATACTTGGGAGCATGGGTGCGGGGTGGTGTTCTCTTCCTTGGGAAAAACAACTCGCTTCGCTCAGACATTTTTTCCTGGCGGAAGGAAACACCCACCCCACACCCTTGCGGAATTGAGGTGTTAGCCCCATATAAAGGGCACGAATAATTTTCATTGGAGTTGTCATGGTTAACCGGCCAGATACGCACAGCAAGTTGTTTGGTTACCTGCTCTGGATCTTCGGGTTTTTGGGCGCCCACCGCTTTTATTATGGCAAACCGATTACCGGAACCATCTGGTTTTTTACATTGGGGCTGTTTTTTATCGGCTGGATAATCGATCTGTTTCTCATCCCTTCCATGGATGAGGAGGCTGACAGCCGGTTCCGTGAGGGTGAGGTCAACTACAACATTGGCTGGTTGTTGCTGACCTTTACCGGCGTTTTTGGGTTGCACCGGCTGTATATGGGCAAGTGGATCAGCGGGATTATCTACCTGCTGACCGGCGGCCTGTTCCTGCTGGGCGTGCTTTATGATTTCTGGACATTGAACGCCCAGATTTCAGAGCGTAACCGGCTGGTGAGGTTTAACTGACAGCACCCTGTTCCAGTTCCACAAGGCCATCCTCCAGGTAATCCAGCATCCGCTGCAGGCTAGGTAGCGTGCGGCGGCAGCCAATCAGCCCGAATTCTATCTGATCCTTGTAGCTGGTCAGGGTCATATTCAGGGCCAGCCGATCCATGGCGATGGACACGGGGTACATTCCCTCTAGTTTGGCGCCGTTCCAGTAACTGGTCTCTTTCGGCCCGGGCACGTTGGATATCACCACGTTGAAGGTCTGCCATTTCGGGGCCACGCCTGTCAGCAGATGGAACGCCGCTGGCGCCAGGGTCAGTGCGGTGTAGTTGACGATTTCTTCCGGCGACATCTGAGCGTAGCGGTCTTTGCCTTTCTGCATACTTTGATGAATCTTTCGCAGTCGCGTGCCGGCATGGCTTTCATCCGTATACAGGTTGGCCAGGATAACGCCCACCTGATTGCCCTCGGCCTGGCTGCCTTCCGGTTTGTCACCGGCAGACTTCTCATATTTACGTAGCGATACGGGAACCATCGCGATCAATGGCTTCTCCGGCAGTGCATCCTGATTCATGAGGTAAGTTCGCAAAGCGCTGGCGCACATGGCGGTGACTACGTCGTTTACGGTGGTGCCATACGCATGGCATACAGCTTTAATTCGTTTCAGGCAGTAAGATTGAGCTGCGAATCGGCGGGAGCCGGTAATTTTCCGGTTTAAAATGCTGCGAGGTGCCTGAAACATGGATTTATAGACCGGGTCTTTGCGAGCGGCGTTTATGGTGCGCAACAGCTCCCGCGCGACGGTCGGCACCGTACCCAGTTGTTTTCCCGATTCCCCCAACAAATGACTGATACTGCGCCATAGCGAAGAGCCGCTGCTATCCTCATCCCGCCGTGGTCGTGCCGGTAGGTCCCAGATGGGAGGCATATTGCGCTTTGCGGGGTCCGTGGACAGCATTCTCTGAAACATCCGCATTGCAGAAACGCCATCCATCAGGGAGTGGTGCACCTTGGTGTAAACCGCAAACTGCCTGTCGCCCAAACCCTCGATAAGGTGAAATTCCCACAACGGACGTTCGCGATCCATAAGGTGTGAGTGTTCCGCGGAAACAAAACCAAGCAGTTCACGGATACGGCCAGGGGTAGGCAGAGCTTCAAAACGAAAGTGATGTTCCAGATCCAGTTGTTTGTCGTGCACCCAAACGGGCTGTGCTAAACGGCTGTCGAGACGACGATCAAAAGGCGCCGTCACTTCGGTATCCTTGCGAAGCTGCTCGGCAAGCCTGGCCACATAATCGTCCGGTGCATCGTCGGGAAACGAAAAAATCTGCAGCCCGCCCACATGCATGGGTTGCTGGCGTTTCTCCAGCCAGAGGAAAAGCTGGTCGGTGGGGCTCAGAGGCTTCACGGGCGACATCCTTTTTATGGGCGTTTTCCTGATATTAGCTCAGGTTGCCCGGGAGTGGTTGACCTCTGGTGGATTCCGGCCCGTCAAATTGCCCTGATTTAGCTTCTTGCCCGGTCAGGCAGCCACGGCTTCCCGTTGCTTATCGGCGGTTTCCAAAACGATCCGGTTACCGTCCAGGAGAACGGCGTAGGTTTTGACCCTGACCGAGTCGTCTTCCAGACAGACACCGGTTATCAGATTGAAGTGTTGTTTATAGAGCGGCGAGGCTACGACGGGCTCTCCTTTAAGATCCCCCGTGATACCGCGTGCCAGAACATTAGCGCCGCTGAACGGATCGGTGTGGCTGATAGCAAAGAGCGCCGGCAACCGGTGCGGCAGATAAAACACCGCCACCGGCCCGTCTTCCGTCCAGACAGCAATGCCGGACTCTGGTACCAGGTCTTCAACAGTACAAACCGCGTTCCAACAAGTACGAGCTTTCATCTGTATTCTCCATGAGTTTTCGATATTCGAAAGTTCTGAGAGTGTGGTGGTATGGGGTGTTTTTCCGCCGGGAAAAAGATGTCTGAGCGCAGCGAGTTATTTTTCCCAGAGGAAAAGCACCCCATGCCGCCGCGCTCCTGCACACAAGCTACGCAGATTCCAGAACAGGTCGCCTCTGCCCCCGCTCAGTCGTCCACTGCTGCACCGGATCCTTCTGCTCCGGCAAATTCACGAACTCCCGGAACCGCTTACGCTTCTCGGGATCTTCCACTGCAGTTTTCCACTCACACTGGTAAGTATCTGCAATACCGTTCATGTGCTCCTCCAGCTCCGCACAAATGCCCAGACTGTCCTCAAGAATCACCTTCTTCAGGTAATCCAGACCGCCCTCCAGGTTCTCCATCCACACACTGGTACGCTGCAGCCGGTCGGCCGTGCGCACATAGAACATCACCACCCGGTCAATGGTGCGAATCAGCTCCTCATCAGACAGATCGGTCGCAAACAGATCAGCGTGGCGTGGGCGCATGCCACCATTACCGCAGACATAAAGGTTCCAGCCATTTTCGGTGGCAATCACCCCGAAATCCTTGCTCTGAGCCTCGGCACATTCCCGGGTGCAGCCAGACACCGCCATCTTTACCTTGTGCGGCGCCCGCAGGCCCTTGTAGCGATTTTCCAGGTGGATCGCCATGCCCACGCTGTCCTGCACGCCATAGCGGCACCAAGTGCTGCCAACGCAGGACTTCACCGTGCGCAGGGACTTACCGTAGGCGTGACCGGTCTCGAAACCCGCGGCAATGAGCTTCTCCCAGATCTCCGGCAGCTCGCTCAGAGTGGCGCCGAACAGATCAACCCGCTGGCCGCCCGTGATCTTGGTATACAGGTCGTACTCTTTGGCCACCTCGCCCAGCACGATCAGTTTGTCGGGCGTGATCTCGCCACCAGGAATGCGTGGCACAATGGAATAGGTGCCGTTTTTCTGCATGTTGGCCATGAAGGTGTCGTTGGTGTCCTGCAGCGGCACGTGGTCGGTGGCCAATATGTGTTCGTTCCAGCAGGTCGCCAGAATCGAGCCGACCACTGGCTTGCAGATGTCACAGCCCTGACCCTTGCCGTGCTGGCTGATCAGGGTGCGGAAGGTGCGGATGCCGTTAACCTTCACCAGATGGAACAGGTCTTGCCGGCTGTAGGGGAAGTGCTCACACAGGTCTTTGCTGACCGCCACACCACGCTTTTCCAGTTCATTGTCGACCACGTTCTTGAGCAGGGCAGTGCAGCCACCGCAACCGGTGCTGGCCTTGGTCTCGGCCTTGACGCCGGCAAGATCACTGCAGCCGGCGTCAATTACGCCGCAAATATCGCCCTTGGTGACGTTGTGGCACGAACAGATGGACGCGGTCTCTGGCAGTGCGTCTGGCCCCAGGGTCGGAGCGCCACCCTGTCCCTCCGGCAGGATCAGGGTTTCCGGGTTGCTTGGCAGGGCTATGCCGTTCAGCGCGTATTGCAGCAGAGTGTCGTAATGGCTGTTATCGCCCACAAGAATGGCACCCAGCAGCGTCTTGCCGTCTGCGCTGATCACCATGCGACGGTAATGGCCAGCCTGTTCATCGTTAAAGCGGATGTTGCGGGCGCCAGGCGTTTGGCCGTGGGCATCGCCAATAGAGCCGACATCCACGCCCAGCAGTTTCAGCTTGGTGCTCATATCAGCGCCGGTAAAGGCGGCATTTCGATCGCTGTTCAGAACCGACGCCAGGGTGCGAGCCATGGTATAGCCGGGGGCTACCAGTCCGAAAATTCTCTGGTCCCAGAGTGCGCACTCGCCAATGGCATGGATATGCGGGTCTGAGGTGGTGCACTGGTCATTAACGACAATGCCGCCACGTTCACCCACCTCCAGGCCGCTGGCTCGCGCGAGTGCGTCTTGCGGGCGAATACCGGCAGAAAATACGATCAGATCGGTTTCCAGGTGGCTGCCATCATTGAAGTTCATGCGCAGCCGAGCATTTTCGCCTTCAACGATGTCGGTGGTGGCTTTCTCGGTGTGCACCTGAACACCCAGCTCTTCGATCTTGTGACGCAACAGCGCACCGCCGTCGGTATCCAGCTGCACCGGCATCAGGCGGGGCGCGAATTCCACCACGTGCGCCTGCAGGCCGAGACTTCTTAGTGCGTTGGCGGCTTCCAGGCCTAGCAGTCCGCCACCAACCACCACTCCGGATTTACCGTCTTGGGCGCTGGCGCGGATAGCATCGAGATCGTCCAGGGTTCGGTACACGAAGCAGTGGGGATGCTCGCGACCCTCAATCGGTGGTACGAATGGAAAGGATCCGGTTGCCAGTACCAACTCGTCGTAGCCGTAGTTGCCCTTTGGAGTGGTAACCATGCGCTGGTCGCGCTCCAGTGCGGTGACCGGCTCATTCAGCTGCAGTTTAATACCCTGCCCGGTGTACCAGTCTGCGGTGCCCATGGCGAGATCTGCGTGGGTGGAGCCGGTGAAATATTCTGACAAGTGAACCCGATCATAGGCCAGCTGTTTTTCCTCCCCGAAAACGAGTATCTCGTACTCAGCGGCCTCAGGGCTGGCGACGAATTGCTCCAGGAAGTGATGGCCAACCATGCCGTTGCCAATCACGATTAAGGTTTTCTTGCTCATTGCAGTGTCCTCTCTCAGGAGCAGCGGTTCAGGCCGCCTTACAAAACGGTTTGCCAAAGGGCAACTGGGCCCGGAACAGGTCGATGTTGGTGTTACCGGTAATCAGCTCCTGGTACCACGGGCCCTGACTGGTATTGCCCACCAGGATGGCGCCGACCAGGCGGTTGTCGCGAATCAGCAAGTGGCTGTAACTGCCGGTTGCAAAGTCTTGCCAGACCAGGGATTCGGTGTGTTCGTCGGGCGCTTGCTGACCACAGGAAAAAACCGGTATGCCGCTGATTTTCAGGCGAGTGGCGGTGACGGATGGTCGGTATGCGGCGCCCTCGGCTGGACTGGCAAGCACGGATGCCAGGGTTTTCGCCTGCTGATAGCCCGGCTCCACAAGTCCGAAGGTTTCGTCGTTGAACTCACAGCACTCGCCAAGAGCAAATATGTCCGGGGCGCTGGTTTGCAGTTGCGCATTAACTTGAATGCCTCGGCCGCAGATCATCCCGGCGCTTTGTGCCAGTTCGCGGTTGGGCGTGATACCGGTGGCGATAATAACCAGATCGGTGCTGATCAGGGTCTGGTCATTCAGTTGGACGGCGCGAACACTGTCCCGCCCCAGTAACTGGATTGGCGATGTCGATGTCAGAATGTTGATGTCGCGGGCGGTCAGTGCATCGGACAGGAGCTTACCGCCGTCCGGATCCAGCTGTCGGTTCAGAAGGTGGCTGCTTCGGTGCAGAACAGTGACATCCATGCCTCGACGCTTTAGCCCCTCGGCAGCTTCAAGCCCCAGAAAACCACCACCGACCACAACCGCCCGTTGCCGGCTTTGGCTTAGTTCAATAAGGGTGCGGGTGTCGTTGAGATCCCGGAAGTGCATGACGCCATTCAGCTTCCCCAGGGATCCCGAGGCGGGCGGGGCTGGCCCCGGTTGCAATAACCAGCGCGTCGTACCTGTAAACGCGACCGGTGCTTGTTGTTACGGTGTGATTGTCGGGAGCGATGGCCTGGACCGCTTCGCCGTGATGAACCCGAATGCCGTGACGGGCAAACCAGATGTCCGGTTTCAAGGCCAGACTTTCCTCGTCGGCGTCTCCGTTGAGCAGGGCTGAAAGCTGAATCCGGTTGTATGCCGCACACGACTCGCCATTGAACACAATGATATTTCGATAGGGTATTGAAGACTTGCCCATCAACTCTTCAAGGAATCGTTGAGCCACCATTCCGTGGCCACAGACAATCAGTGTGGGTTCCATTTTTCGGATCATCTCTGCACCTCTGCCCCGTTTAAAGCCAAAAAAAACCGGAGCACCTCATCCCCTCGGGGAATCGATGATCCGGCGCCAATGCCATCAACAGTGTTCTGGTAGCTCGGCCGAATCCTTGGCCGGAATAATCATCCTTGAATTGTATAAAGCGATGTTCGTGCCAGCTTTAAAAAATGTTTAAAATCAATATCTTGGTTGTTTGTTGATAAGTGTGGCGCTTGAATATGCGGCTTTTTCGCACTTTGCAGGAGCGGACTGCACAACTTTGATGCCTTTTTGCTGGCGCGGTAATTGCTCCAGTCTCCAGTAACGCAACAGTGTGGCTACACCCGGAGTTTTGAAATGGATATCAGCAAACGTCAAAGCAACTTTTCCCAGCCCTCAGCTGAGGATTATCTGATCGCATCCAGACGGTGCGAGCTTATGAACCTCCAGTACTTTTTGCAGATGGGGAAGCTGGTGCAGAGCATTAGCAACCTCGTGCACGGGCTGCAGCGGGAGCGCGGTGCGTCCACCATTTTTCTGGGATCGGATGGTGAAAAGTTTGGCCAGGAACGAAAAACAATGGTCGCGGAATCGGCGTGTTTGTATATCGTTTTTAATCGGGCCCTGGCTGAGATCCATGAAGAGCTGACGACTCACCCTGTCAGCAGTCACTTGCTGGCGCATATTGCGAGCGCCCTTCATGGGCTGGGGAGCCTGACGGCGCTGCGAGTGCGGGTGAAAGCCCGGTCACTGTCGGCGTCAGAGGCAACCGAATCCTACAGCATGATTATTCAACGGCTGATAGCCGTGGTTTTCGAAGCGGCGGATACTGCAGTAGATCCCTCGCTTGCGCGTTTGCTGGTGGCTATGGTGCATCTGATGAAGGGCAAAGAGTTCTGTGGTCAGGAGCGTGCAACAGGCTCCGCCGGATTCTCTAAAGGACGCTTTGATCGTGCACTGGGCCGGCGCATGACGCACCTTGTTGAAGCGCAAGGGCGGTGTTTTGAGGTGTTTATCGCGTTTGCTGATGAGCAGAGCGGCCGGCTACTGAAGAGCCTGCTTGCTCATGAGCGGGAAAAGGAAGTCGAGCGCCTGCGGCGGTTCGGGTGCTCCATTGGCCGATACAAACCCCTGGACCCGGAACTTGCCGATGACTGGTTTGCGCTAATGAGCGAGCGTATGGATGGGCTCAAAAAGGTAGAAGAATCGGTGGAAAGCAGTTTTCATGGGCGCTGCGCAGAACGCTATGCAGACGCACGGAGCTCACTGGCACATCATGAGACACTGATTGCAGCACTTGATCAGCCAGAAAATCCTGTGCCGTCCATGTTGGTACTATGTGAGCCAGGCAGTCGTGGGCAGACCCCGTCAGGTGAAGTCTGGAACAGCGACGGTATTGGTCAACAATTTGGACGGTCGATTTTTGATCTGGTGCAGGAGCAGTCACGTCGGCTTCAACAGATGAACGAGGATTTGCAGAGTGCCAAGGAAGCTCTGGAAGAGAGGAAAAATCAGGAAAAAGCGGTCTTGTTGCTGATGCGTCATCGCAAAATTAACAATGATGAAGCCCATCGGGTT
>NZ_MBPP01000054.1 GCF_001858325.1 Marinobacter sp. AC-23 | reverse complement strand
ACATGAGCCACGAAATCCGCACGCCCATGAACGCCGTTATCGGCATGCTGGTTCTGCTAAAAGAAGCACCACTCAACGATTACTCCAAGCGTTTGGTGGGCAAAGCGTTTTCAGCATCAGAGGTATTGCTGCAGCTTTTAAACGACATTCTGGACCTGTCGAGAATCGAAGCAGACCACATAGAACTGGATTATAAGCCGTTTGAAATTGAGGCTCTTGTGCAACGCAGCGTAGAGCTATTTGCCATCGTCGCCGAAGAGAAAGGGCTGAAACTGCGAGTTAACATTGCGCCGTCCACACCCAAGCGAGTCACAGGCGATCTAATGCGAATCTCTCAGATATGCACCAACCTGGTGGGGAACGCGATAAAGTTTACCCACGAAGGCAGCGTGAGCGTGAGCATCGGGTTTACCAGCAGTGACGACACCCATGGAATTCTCAAAATCACCATAAAGGACACCGGCATCGGGATAAGGGAAGAGGACCAGCAGCGGGTTTTCGAAAACTTTCGTCAAGCAGACGAGTCCACCAGCCGCGTTTTCGGTGGGTCAGGCCTTGGCCTGGCAATCAGCAGCCACCTTGCCCAGCTGATGGGCGCGACGCTCACGCTGGAAAGTGCTGAAAACCGGGGATCCAAGTTTACTCTCATGATTCCTGTGGATCTGGCCGAGAACGAACGAAGCATCGGTACTCGCCATGTTTCCAGCCCTATCCGGGTCTATCATTATGGTATGAGCCATAACCTTTCCCTTTTGGAAACCTACCGAGAACACTGGTCTCTGGAACTGAGGCCAGCCGCAACCCTGAATGAGGTCAGGTCCGTATTGGCAGAAGTTCCTGCCAGGGGAGGCGCTAAGCCTTCGATGGTTATCGTCGACGTGGAAAATATCGAAACAGAGACCCTCAAAGCCTTTGTACAAGACCTGTTGGCGGCGCCGGAGCAATACCTGATAAAGGGGCTTCTGATCATTGTCCCTGCCGGATTCCAACGTAATTGGCTGATCGAGTTTCAGGATGCCGGTGGGCGTATAGTTTACGAACCACTAACCCCTTCCAAGCTTTTTGAACACTTGGCGCCGCAACAGCTAGATGAGCACACCATCATATCCACACCCAGTCCTTTATTCCGGAATCTGAGAGCGCTGATCGTTGATGACGTACAACTCAATTGCGAAATCGTTGCAAGCTACCTAAACTCTTTTGGGGTAGATTCCGCGTCCGTCCATAACGGAGCCGAGGCCATGCAACAACTTGAAAGCCACCCATTCGATCTTGTTCTTATGGACCTGCACCTGGACGGTGAAACCGGGCAGGATATTGTCCGTCAGATTCGAAGCCATGAGAGCATCAAGCAGCCGGTTATCGCAGCCCTCTCCGCATCGATATCCGAGCATGATCGCAGCAGCTCCTATGCCGCTGGCATGGACGACTACCTCACCAAGCCCGTTCTTCCCGGAGATATTCAGAGGCTGCTGCAGGCCTTTTTCAAAGAACATGCGACTACCAGCCCAACACCAGCCTCTGCTGAAGCAACAAGCCGACCGGAACACACTCCCGAGACGGGATTGCCTGGGTTCATTTCCCAACCTCTTTACCAGACTATGTTCGGAGCCGACCCGGCCCTGTTCAACCGGTGCATGCGCAGTTTTTTGGCCAGTTCCACAGAAATGACTGCTGACATCGAACGCTGTTTGCAGCTCAATAACCCGAGAGAAACCAAGGCTATTGCTCACAAGATTAAAGGGCTGCCGCCAACATCGCCAACACGGAGTTGGTGAGCGTTGCTGAGCGAGTTGAAAAGGCCGCTGATTCAGGCCTTTCAATACCTGGCCCGGAGGCACTTCTGGCGACACTTCTAGAGCATGTTCAGCTGCTATCTGAAATAGTCTGGGCCACAGAAATCCCAGCGCTGGCTGATAATATTCGAAGTGAGCCAGTCGATCACATCATTACCCGAATGACGCAGCGGCTGGTCAGCAACCGTCTTGCGAGCGACAGTGATATTGATCAGATATTGGAGTGTCTGCGCGAGAATAACGAAACCATCCTCGCATCCCGGCTACGCCGTGCACTTGAAACCTACAAATTTAAAGAAGCAATCGATCTGCTGTCGAAGATCGAAGCTGAAAGCCAGGACAGCTAGCCCGATGGACATAAATAGCGCACCCACGGTGCTGATCGTAGAGGATGAACCCGTCGGCATTGCCAGCCTCGCTGGCATTCTGGGGGACGCCTGCGAATTGGTCATCAGCCAGAGCCTTGCTGAAGCAAGACAGCTCTTGTCTGACGAAATTGATATCGTGCTTCTCGACCTGTACCTGCCGGATGGTTCCGGGCTCGATTTTCTGAACGAGCTGAGAGCTTCGCAATTGTATGCATACGTGCCCGTTATCTGCATTTCGGCTTCCGACCAAACACAGGATATTGAAGAGGCCTTCCGGCATGGCGCAACAGACTATGTGCTGAAGCCGTTCAACAAAACCATCCTAAGTGCCAAAGTGTCTACGTTTATTGACCTGAAACGTAAAACAGACATGCTGGCAGAAGCAGCACTGACCGATCCATTAACCGGCATTGGCAATCGGCGCTTGTTTAATCAGCAGCTTGACCTGGAGTGGCGACGAGCCTGGCGCCAGGACAACTCCGTTGGGCTGGTGCTCGTCGACCTTGATCACTTCAAACAGATTAACGATCAGTATGGTCACGCCCAGGGCGACTTATGCCTGCAAAAGCTCGCAACCGTCATGAACTCCTGCTTTGCAAGAGCCGGAGAAGTCGTTGCTCGCCTCGGTGGGGACGAGTTTGTCGTTATTATTCCTGGAGCGGATCTGCGCAGCACGATAACGGCAGCAAACAATTTTGCCAAGGCGGTGCACGCAGAACTCCACAACTGCCTGCAATTCGCGAAAACCTATACACCCTTCACTTTATCCATAGGTTGCACAGCGACTCAGCCGTCGTCTTTTTCAAGTACTGCCGAATTAATTGAAGCCGCAGACAAGAGCCTTTACGAAGCCAAGGAAGATGGAGGGCGCAATTGTGTTAGACCCTTACTATGAGTTACCCGGGCAAAATGGGTCAGATGTTTTCAGGCCGGGCGGCAGCCCGAAGATTCTGGTTGTTGACGATGAACCCACGAATGTTCGCGTCCTGACAGACGCACTCAGTCAGGACTACGATCTGATTGTTGCATCCAGTGCAGCCGAGGCCATGAATATTCTTGAGCACGGCGACAAACCTCACCTCATCCTGCTAGATATAATGATGCCCGGAACAGACGGGCTTCAGATGTGCCGCAATCTGAAAGCCAGGCGCGATTTACAACATATACCGGTCATATTTATCACCGCCCTGAGCGACTCAAAATCAGAAGAGGAGGGATTTGAAGTCGGTGCCGTAGACTATATCCAAAAGCCAATCCGCTTGCCTGCAGTCAGAGCCAGAGTACGCACGCACATTTCTCTGCGCGGAATGCTTGATCACATGATTGCACTCAATCAGGGGCTCAAAAAACGGCTCAGGCAACTAGACAACTCTGGCAAGCCAAACAAAAACCTGTTTAAGAGCGCCTTCATGGCCTCCTCCGAAGGTATTGTCCTGCTGGATGCCCAGTGTAAAATAATAGCAGTTAACGCCGCGTTTTCCCGTATTACGGGGTATTCTCAACAAGACGTTCTCAACCATAGCTATGCCAAGCTGAACAGCGCCCCTGGCCCTCAGATCGGTCTAGAAAAACTCCGCTCTTACATGGGCGAGCATGACCATTGGTCTGGAGAGATCTATAGCCGCCGTAAATCCGGAGAGCTCTATCCAGAGCTCAGAACAGTCAGCACAATTCGCTCTAACGAAAATGAAATTACCCACTACATTACCGTATTTAACGACATCTCCAACCTAAAGGAAACCGAGCAGCGCCTGGAAGAGCTTACGTGGCGCGATCCAATTACCGGATTGTCAAACCGGGCTCTCTTTATGAATCAGTTGAGTACCGTGCTGAAGTTCTGCAACCATGGAAACGTATTCACCGCTGTCCTTGTTATTGATATCAACAACTTTCGTTATATCAATGAAACCTACGGTTTTAAGTGCGGTGACCAGGTAATCAGAGAGTTCGCCAAGCGTCTGCGCAAGGCTGTTTTCGCAGACGACTCCATAGCCAGGCTCTCCGGTGACGAGTTTGGCATAGTTCTAGCGCCTAAACAGTGGGCTATTGATAACGCATACCGGGTTGTTCTAGCACTCTACGACCGTATCCAAAACTGCCTGGCCAAGCCCATGCAGTATGGGGACAGCCCCGACCTACGCCTTGAGGTAACTGTTGGCGCAGCCTTGTACCCCACTGAAAGCTCAAACTCTCCGTCTTCAGCACTCCAACACGCCGAAACCGCGCACCGCAATGCCAAAGCGGCTAACCGGCCGATTGCCATTTTTGAAGATTCAATGAGCGATCAAATACGGCACCAGCTTAAGGTTGAATCGGAACTAAACCGGGCGCTTGAAGAGGACCAACTCGTGCTCTACGCACAGCCTCAATTTTCACCTGACAGAGTTCTCAACGGGCTGGAAATCCTGATCCGCTGGGATCATCCCGAACGCGGCCTCCTGGGCCCGGGTGAATTCATTCCGCTCGCGGAAAATTCTCGACAAATTGTAAAAATAGAACGCTGGGTACTGCGCAAAACCCTGGAAAAAATGAGTGCGTTACATTGCATCAACCCAACCCTCCGCTGTGCCATCAATATTTCTGTAAAGCACTTCGTAGAAGACGATTTCGTGGAAACCATAGAGAGGGCGCTAACTAACTCCGGGTTTCCCGCAGAACTGCTTGTATTAGAACTGACAGAAAGCGTATCGGCTGACAATCTGGACAAGGTTGTGCAAAAAATGCAGGACATCCGCAGCCTGGGCTGCACTTTCTCGCTAGATGATTTTGGAACGGGTTACTCCTCACTGTCCCGGTTACAGCGCCTGCCCATATCCGAGGTTAAGATCGACCGGAGCTTTGTACTGTCGGCGCCGGATGCGCCTATGTCCGCCAACATTGTTGAAATGGTCGTGCGGATTGGTGAAACCATGGGGGTTCGGGTTGTTGCAGAGGGGGTGGAAACCCAAGCCCATGCAGATTTTCTACATTCCCGGCACCCTCATGTCCATCTGCAGGGTTACTTCTTCGGTATGCCACAGCCGATCGACGTGTTTCTGGAGCCCCCGAATGCTCCTACGCTTCCAAAATAACGAGAGCCTACTGATCCTTTAAATCATGCTCTCCAATTTGTAGTTTTGGCCTATCTGCATCTACCGCTTCCAGCGGTGCGCACTCCCGCATGTTTTCCAGGCACCGCCGTGTCAGTGTCTGATACTCCTGGGTGCCGCGTTGTTTCCAACCAACCTCCTTGTCACTCAATTGGCGCAGAACCTTGGCTGGCGAACCGACAATTAACGAGGCCGGTTCGCAGGTGAAGCCACTTTTCACAAACGCTGCAGCCCCAACGATAGAACGTGCCGCAATCACGGCCTCATCCATGACCACCGCATTCATCCCCACCATGGCATCTTCTTCTATCACACAACCGTGCAACACCGCGCCATGGCCTATGTGGCCGTTGCGTCGAATAATTGCATCGCGCCCGGGAAACGCATGTACCACACAGGTGTCCTGCAGATTTGCACCCTGCTCCATCACAATACGGCCAAAATCACCGCGCAACGACGCGCAGGGACCAACGTAACAGTCAGGACCAACATGTACATCGCCAATTAGCACCGCTGTGGGGTGTACATAGGCCGATGGATGAACCACCGGTGTCACGCCATCAATCCGGTAACAAGGCATAAGCCGCTCCTTAATAACATGGTTGCTTTTTTGTATTTTAGGCTACTTTTTCTGTATCGGAACAGATAGTACACAGCTTATCAAGGTGAGGGAGAGCGTTGTCGGCTTTTCGCCCTTCATCTAAGACTAAAGGCTAAGATTAAAAATAATCATAAAAATCATAAACATACAGAGATAGTAATTGTATAGATCGCAACGTGATACAAAAATCTGATTTCAGATTCTTGACCGGTATCAATTCAAACCTATACTCTTTCCAGAAATCAATGAGGCGGAACAGCGCCCTACGGAAGCCGTCTTGATAATCATCAGGCCTTACCGACAAACCACTAGAACAACGTAATGCCGGAACCGCTATGCCACAGATACTGCTCCCGGAAAAGCCGGACCGAGGCGGTTGTCTGCCTGATTAAACCACCCGCCCGAAGCGACTAAACCGGGTTTCACTGCTATCACAAGGATTCTTCCATGACCGAGCAGAGTGTGCTTCTCGATATCGACCAGGGAATTGCCAAAGTCACCCTGAACCGCCCCAAGAGCCTCAACAGCTTTAACGTTGAGATGCATGAGCAGATGCGCGCGGCGCTGAAAACTATCCGCAACGATCACACCGTACGAGTCATGCTGCTTACCGGTAATGGTCGCGGCTTTTGTGCCGGGCAGGATCTGTCGGATCGCAACGTGAAACCAGGCGCTGAGGCACCGGATTTGGGTTTCTCCATCGAGACCTACTACAACCCAATGCTGCAGGCAATTCGGGATCTGCCCATGCCGGTCATCTGTGCCGTTAATGGCGTTGCTGCCGGCGCAGGCGCAAACATTGCTCTTGCCTGCGACATCACGTTGGCAGCACGTTCCGCAAACTTTGTTCAGGCTTTTTGCAAGATTGGCCTTATTCCCGACTCGGGCGGTACCTGGACCCTACCGCGTGCAGTAGGAATGGCGCGTGCAAAAGGCCTGGCCTTATTGGGTGACAAGCTGAGCGCTGAAAAAGCGGAACAGTGGGGCATGATTTGGCAATGCGTGGAAGACGATGCTCTGCAGGATGAAGCCATGAAACTGGCCCGCCATTTTGCGACCCAGCCCACCAAAGGCCTGGCGATGATCAAGCGTGCCCTGCACGCGAGCGCTGATAACAGCTTTGAAGAACAGGTGTTGGTAGAGCGGGATCTGCAGCGCCTGGCTGGTCGCACCGACGACTACCGTGAAGGCGTTACCGCCTTTATGGAAAAACGCGCGCCCGAATTCAAGGGGAAGTAAGCATGCAACCACTTGCCACCGATACGTCTATTGCAGTCATCGGCGCCGGCGCCATGGGTTCCGGTATTGCTCAGGTAGCCGCACAGGCAGGGCATCGGGTATTCCTGCTGGATCAGCGCGAGGGTGCCGCCGAGGCAGGCCGCCAGGGTGTCGCCAAGCAGCTGCAGCGTCGGGTTGATAAAGGAAAAATGGAACAGCCTGTGCTGGACGAGCTTCTTGATCGCATCAAGCCGATCAAAGAACTTAGCGAGCTTGCGGAAGCCGGCCTGGTGATCGAGGCCATCGTTGAAGATCTCGAAATCAAGCGTAATCTGTTAGCGAATCTTGAAGAGATGTGCGGTAAAAGCACTATCCTGGCCACCAACACCTCGTCTATATCCGTGACAGCCCTGGGCGCTAAAATGAAGCACCCCGAGCGCTTGGTGGGCATGCACTTCTTCAACCCCGCGCCATTAATGGCTTTGGTAGAAGTCATCAAAGGTCTGGCCACCAGCGACGAGATTGCACAACGGGTATACGCCACGGCGGCCCAATGGGGCAAAAAGCCGGTCATCGCAACCTCAACCCCCGGTTTTATCGTTAACCGGGTCGCACGGCCATTTTATGCGGAGAGCCTGCGCCTTCTGCAGGAGCAGGCCACAGATAGCGCAACACTGGATGCCATTGTGCGTGAAGCCGGAGGCTTTCGCATGGGGCCTTTCGAGCTGACCGACCTTATCGGCCACGACGTGAACTTCGCGGTAACATCTTCCGTTTTTAATTCCTACTTTCAGGACACTCGCTTTCTGCCTTCCCTGGTACAGAAGGAACTGGTGGAAGCTGGCCGCTTGGGCCGTAAAACGGGTCAAGGTTTTTATAGCTACGCCGAAGGCGCGCAAAAGCCCGAACCGGCAACCGCTGAAGCTGCAAGCAGCGATGCCGCCGCCCTGATTGTGGAGGGCAACCCGGGCCCGCTGGCCGCACTGGTCACTCGCTTTAGCGAAAGTGGCCTCAAGATCATAGAGCGAGACGGCCCAGGCCGCCTGCTGTTTGGGGACGCCGTACTGGCCCTCACTGATGGTCGCATGGCGACAGAACGCGCCGCAGCAGAAGCCAGCAACAATCTGGTTCTGCTGGATCTGGCGTTTGACTATGCCAAGGCCCGCCGCCTAGCGATTACCGCAGCCGATCAAGCGTCGTCACAGGCTGTAAACGACGCCTGCGCCCTGCTACAAAAGGCTGGTATTGCCGTAAGCCAGGTTGCCGACCGACCTGGTCTGGTGGTTATGCGCACCGTTGCCACCCTGGCGAACGAAGCGGCCGACGCTGCCCTGCACGGCGTGGCGTCTATCAGCGACATAGACCTGGCCATGAAAGCCGGCCTGAACTACCCGGAAGGGCCGCTGCGCTGGAGCGACAACCTTGGCTTCAGCCTGCTGCACACAGTACTGACAAACATCCAACAGAGCTACGGCGAAGACCGCTACCGGCCGGCGCTGTTGCTGCGTAAAAACCGGTTCGCCGAAAAGGGGTTCTATTCATGAGCAACCAACACCACGCACCCGATGCGCAAAAATTGGCACAAGATTGCGCCGAAGCAATGTATGAGCGGGATCAAGCCAGCCGCAACCTGGGCATGAAGATTACCCACGTAGCTCCGGGTAAAGCCACGGTCACCATGCCGGTTACAGCCATCATGATTCAGGGCCACGGCTCCTGCCATGGCGGCTACCTGTTCACCCTGGCCGACTCAGCGTTCGCCTTTGCGTGCAACAGCTACAACAAAGCCACGGTGGCATCTGGCTGCTCCATTGAGTACATGCTTGGCGCCCGCGAGGGTGACCTGCTTACCGCCAACGCAGTTGAGCAGTCTCGCGGTAACCGCACGGGTGTGTACGACATTACCCTCACCAACCAGAACGGCCACGTAATTGGTCTGTTTCGCGGCAAGTCCTATCAGGTACGCGGCGAAGTCATCCAGTCGGAGAACGATCAATGAGCAACGAAAAACGCCTGCAAGACGCCTACATCGTAGACGCAGTACGCACACCGGTTGGCCGTTACGGCGGCGCCCTTGCAACCGTGCGCGCCGACGATCTGGGTGCGATTCCCATGAAGGCCCTGAAAGACCGCCACAGCAAACTGGACTGGGCCGCCATAGACGACGTGCTTTACGGCTGCGCCAACCAGGCCGGCGAAGACAACCGCGACGTCGCTCGCATGTCATTGCTGCTGGCCGGCTTACCGATCGATGTACCGGGCGCCACCATCAACCGCCTGTGCGGTTCCGGTATGGACGCCATCGGCAGCGCTGCCCGCGCATTGCGTACGGGTGAAGCCGGCCTGATGCTGGCCGGCGGCGTGGAATCCATGTCACGCGCCCCTTTCGTGATGGGCAAGGCCGATTCCGCTTTTAGTCGTAAAGCCGAAATGTTCGACACCACCATCGGTTGGCGCTTCGTTAACCCGCTGCTGAAAAAGCAGTACGGCATTGATTCAATGCCCGAGACAGCCGAGAACGTCGCCGCTGACTTCAGTATTTCCCGTGAAGATCAGGATGCTTTCGCCTTGCGCAGCCAGCAGCGCACCGCTGCCGCCCAGAAAGCGGGCCGCTTTGACAATGAAATTGTGCCGGTAAGCGTGCCCCGCCGTAAGCAGGATCCGCTTGTTGTTGATACAGATGAACATCCCCGGGAAACCAGCCTGGAAAAGCTTGCGAGCCTGGGAACGCCCTTCCGTGAAAACGGCAGCGTGACCGCGGGTAACGCGTCCGGCGTAAACGACGGCGCCTGCGCCCTGCTGCTTGCCAGCGGCGATGCCCTGAAGCAACACAACCTCAAGCCCCGCGCACGAGTGGTCGCCATGGCCACCGCCGGTGTTGAGCCGCGCATTATGGGTATGGGCCCAGCACCCGCCACCCGAAAAGTATTGAAGACGGCTGGTTTGGAGCTGGCAGATATGGACGTGATTGAGCTGAACGAAGCCTTCGCCGCACAAGCGCTGGCCGTGCTGCGCGATCTGGGCCTGCCAGACGATGCCGAACACGTGAACCCCAACGGCGGCGCCATTTCCCTGGGCCACCCTCTGGGCATGAGCGGTGCGCGCCTTGTGACCACCGCACTGAATGAACTGGAGCGCCGCCATGAGCAGGGCCAGAGCGCACGTTACGCCCTGTGCACCATGTGCATTGGTGTAGGCCAAGGCATTGCGCTGATTATTGAGCGTGTAGACAGCGCCGAATGATTGACCCGGCCCGGATAATTCCGGGCCGCTCAAACCAACTTATTCAGGCTCGGCGGCATGCCGGAGCGACAAGAACAAGACAGGAAGCAACCATGAATCTACCCATGCATAAACTCGGAAAACTGGACCGGATGGAAACGGCCAGCGTGGACGAACTGCGCCATGAACAGCTGCAACGCCTGCGCTGGAGCGTTTGGCATGCCTATACCAACGTGCCGCACTACCGCAACGCGTTTGACGCCATTGGCCTCAAGCCGATGGACATCAACAGCCTGGAAGACATCGCCAAGATTCCGTTTACCGGCAAAGACGACCTGCGGGAGAACTATCCGTTTAACATGTTCGCGGTTCCCATGAAAAAAGTCGTCCGGGTACACGCGTCCAGCGGCACCACCGGCAAGCCCACCGTCGTGGGCTACACCCAGAGCGACATTGAGACCTGGGCTGACATAGTCGCCCGATCCATCCGCGCCGGCGGTGGTAGCGCCGGGGACAAGATTCATATTGCCTACGGTTATGGCCTGTTCACCGGCGGCCTTGGTGCCCATTACGGTGCCGAGCGCCTGGGCTGCACGGTTATTCCCATGTCGGGTGGCCAGACCGAGAAACAAGTTCAGCTGATTAAGGATTTTGAGCCTGACATCATCATGGTCACGCCCTCCTACATGCTGAACATTGCCGATGAAATAGACCGCCAAGGCATTGACCCCAAGAAGTTGCCGCTGCGTCTGGGCATATTTGGAGCAGAGCCCTGGACCAACGAAATGCGCACAGAGCTGGAAGATCGTCTCGGCATTCAGGCGCTAGATATCTATGGCCTCTCTGAAGTGATGGGGCCAGGCGTTGGCATGGAATGCCTGGAAACCAAAGATGGCCCGACCATCTGGGAAGATCACTTTTACCCGGAAATTGTTAATCCGGAAACCGGTGAAGTACTGCCGGATGGCGAATACGGCGAACTGGTGTTCACCTCGCTTACCAAAGTGGCCATGCCAGTGCTACGTTACCGCACCCGCGATCTCACTCGCCTGCTACCCGGCACGGCGCGCCCTATGCGCCGCATCGACAAGATCACCGGCCGTAGTGATGACATGCTGATTATCCGCGGCGTCAACGTATTCCCTACCCAGATTGAAGAGCAGGTGCTGAAGTGTCGCGCCCTGGCACCTCACTACGAAATCGAGGTGTACAAGCAAGGCAACCTGGACTGCGTAACGATTCGGGTCGAGCTGAAAGTGGGCGCCGAAGGTGCAGACATCAAAGAAAACGCCGCCAAAGAACTCAGTCATCACATTAAGTCTTACATCGGCATCAGCACCAGCGTGGAAGTACAGGACGCTGGCACACTCAGCCGCTCTGAAGGTAAAGCCAAGCGGGTATTCGATCTTCGCAAGGACTGACGCCAGCTGCCGGGGTGGCAAGCCACAACGCCCCGGCCATTTATTTTTCCTTCACGTTTCTGAAAACCAAAAGTAATCATTAATACATAACCATTAATTGTTATTTTTCAACAACTTGAATATTAGACTAAAGTCTAACACTTCGAACATGATACAGAATGCGTTTCCTTGATATTTATTCAGTATCATATAGTATGAAGACATTGCCCGTGATCCGTCGCGGCGCACTGCTGTTTGCACAGCAGACCTAATAAGCAAGATTCGGAGAGAGTGTTATGTACGCACAAATGGTTGAGACAGGCACAAAGCGCCTAAAAACCCTGGAAGAGATGTCTCCCGAAGAGCGGGAGTTCCAGGAAAAGGTAGACGCCGAAACCAAAATTGAAGCCAAAAACTGGATGCCAGAGGGCTATCGCAAAACTCTGGTTCGTCAGATTTCCCAGCACGCGCACTCAGAAATCGTCGGCATGCTGCCGGAAGGCAACTGGGTGACCCGTGCGCCTACACTCAAGCGCAAGCTGCAACTGATGGCCAAGATTCAGGACGAAGCAGGTCACGGCTTGTACCTGTACAGCGCCATGGAAACTCTGGGCGCAGATCGCGATGAAGAAATCCAGAAATTACACGACGGCAAAGCCAAGTATTCCAGCATTTTTAACTACCCGACCCTCAACTGGGCCGATATGGGTGCTGTTGGCTGGCTGGTTGATGGTGCCGCCATCGTGAATCAGGTGGTGTTGCAGCGTACGTCTTATGGCCCCTATTCCCGTGCCATGGTGCGCATCTGTAAGGAAGAGAGCTTCCACCAGCGTCAAGGCTACCAGATCCTGTTGGACCTGATGCGTGAAGGCACTCAGGACCAGAAGGATATGGTGCAGGACGCCATTAACCGTTTGTGGTGGCCGTCGCTGATGATGTTCGGCCCGCACGATGACGAGTCCCCCAATTCCCAGCAGTCCATGGTCTGGAAAATCAAGCGCAAAAGTAACGATGAACTGCGCCAGATGTTTATAGACCAAACCATTCCACAGCTCGAATTCCTCGGCTGCACGGTGCCCGATCCAGATCTGAAATGGAACGAAGAGAGCGGTCACTATGACTTCGGCGAGATCAATTGGAAAGAGTTCTACGATGTGCTTAAGGGCGATGGCCCCTGCAATCAGGAACGAATCTCCACTCGCCGGAAAGCCATTGATGAAGGTGCCTGGGTACGGGAAGCAGCCGTAGCCTACGCCGCAAAACAAAAACAGCGCGCAGCCGCGTAAACAGGAGAATTTTAAATGTCTGAATGGCGCCTTTACGAAGTGTTCGTACGCAGTAAGCACGGCCTTAACCACAAGCACGTGGGAAGTGTGCATGCTGCTGACAATGAAATGGCCATGGAAAACGCACGTGAGCTTTACACCCGTCGTAACGAAGGGGTAAGCATCTGGGTTGTTCCCTCTGAAACTATCACCGCCTCAGCTTCGGATGAGAAAGAGATCCTGTTTGATCCCTCCGAAGACAAGGTTTACCGGCACGCTTCGTTCTACAAGCTGCCTGACGAAGTCGGGCACATGTAAGGAGCAACCCATGACACAGCAACAAGCTTTACAGGAATACCTGCTCCGCCTGGCAGATTCCGGAATGATTCTGGCCCAGCGCCTGAGCGAACTGGTGGGCAAGGCCCCGGCTCTGGAAGAAGAACTGGCCTCGACAAACGTGGCTCTCGACCTGATCGGCCAGGCTCGTAACTGGTACGAGTACACCGCCGAACTGATCGACGACGGCCGCGACGCCGACAACCTGGTTTTTCTGCGGGATACTCACGACTATCGCAACCTGCTGATGGTCGAGCAGCCCAATGAAGACTACGCCGTCACCATGGCGCGCCAGTTCTTCTTCGATGTGTGGCACTACTTCACCCTGAAGAGTCTGGTAAACGCCAGCGACGAGCGCATCGCCAACATTGCGGCCAAGGCCGTTAAAGAGGCGACTTATCATCTGCGCCGCTCGTCTGAGTGGGTCAAACGCATGGGCGATGGCACCGAAGAAAGCCACCGCCGCATTCAGGACGCCTTCAACCTGCTGTGGCGCTTCACCGGCGAACTGGTCACGCCGGATGATACCGACCATGCCATGTTCAAGGCAGGCATTGGCCCGGATCCTGAACAGCTCAAGCAAGATTGGTTTGGCATGGTGGGCGAAGTTGCAGCCCAGGCCACCCTGACAACCGGCGCCGAAGACGCCTGGATGTACATGGGCGGCAAACGCGGCGAGCACACCGAACATCTGGGCACATCCTGGCCGTGATGCAGTTCCTGCCTCGCGCCTATCCGGATGCCACCACCTGGTAAGTCTGTCTGTTGAAGGGAGCACCTCCGGTGAATGAACGTGAACCATCGTCTGTAGACGTACTGATTGCCAGCGACCGGGTACCGGCTAACGCCCACCCGGAACTGCTGACAGAAGACGCCATTTGGGCACTGCTGGATAACGTCAAAGACCCGGAAGTGCCTGCTGTTAGCGTGCTGGAGCTGGGCATCATTCGTGACGTGAGCTGGGATGGCAAACATCTGAGTGTGGATGTCACGCCAACCTACTCCGGCTGCCCTGCAACCGAGTTGATTGAAGAGCTGATCGTCGAAGCACTGCGCGCAGTAGGCATTCGCGACCCGCAAATCAATCGCGTGCTAACGCCAGCCTGGACCACAGACTGGATAACCGAAGAAGGCCGGGAAAAGCTCCGGGCATTTGGCATAGCACCGCCCCAGGCAGTGCCAGCAAAATGAGCCTGCTGGGCGCCGACGCAGTGATCGCTTGCCCATTGTGCGGCAGCGAGAACAGCGAGCGCCTCAGCGAATTCGGCTCTACTGCCTGCAAGGCGCTTTATCGCTGCCTTGACTGCCGTGAACCCTTCGACTACTTCAAATGCATATAGAGCCGATACGATCATGAATAAATTCTACTCGCTGGCCCTCAAAGAGGTCAGGCCGGAAACAAGAAACGCCGTATCCCTGTGCTTTGACCTGCCCGAAGACGTGGCAGAAAAATTCAAGTACAAGCAGGGCCAGCACCTTGTGGTGCGCACCAAGCTGGACGGCGAAGAAGTGCGCCGCACCTATTCCATTTGTTCAAGTGTGAATGACCAAGAGCTGCGCATCGCCATTAAACGCGTATCCGGCGGCGTCTTCTCCAGTTTTGCCAACGAACAGTTGCAACCCGGCTCCGTTCTGGAAGTCATGCCCCCGCAGGGTCACTTCTCAGTCGACCTGGATCCGGAGCGAGAAGGCAATTACCTGGCGGTTGCGGCCGGCAGTGGTATCACCCCGATTCTGTCGATTGTAAAAACCACGCTGGAAACCGAGCCCAAGAGCCAGTTCACTCTGTTCTACGGCAACAAAGGCACCAGCAGCACCATGTTCCGCGATCAGCTGCAGGACCTGAAAAACGCATACATGACCCGTTTTAACCTGGTGTACATCTTCACCCGGGAAGAGCAGGACATAGATCTGTACAACGGTCGTATAGACGCTGACAAATGCGATCAGTTGTTTGACCACTGGATCGATGCCAAAAATCTGACCGCCGCGTTCCTTTGTGGCCCTCAGCTGCTGACCGAAACCGTGCGTGATTCACTGGTACGTCATGGTATGGAAAAGGCCAACGTCCATTATGAGCTGTTTACCCCGGCTGGCGGTGTTCCCCAGGCCCGCAAAGACCGGACGGAAACCAAGATCGATCCGCAAGCTGTCAGCGAAGTCACCGTGAAGGCCGATGGGCGTTCCCTGACCTTCAACCTGGTGCGCGATACCAAGAGCATTCTTGACGCGGGTAACGACGAAGGCGCCGATTTGCCCTTCTCATGCAAAGCCGGCGTTTGCTCCACCTGCCGCGCCAAAGTCGTTGAGGGCGAGGTGGAAATGGATCAGAACTTTGCGCTGGAAGACTATGAAGTGGAAGCAGGCTACGTGTTGTCGTGTCAGTGCTACCCCGTCAGTGACAAGGTTGTTCTTGACTACGACGAAATGTAATTCTGGAGTGTTTGTACATGTCAGTTCTTAAAAGCTTTATTGCCGGAGAATGGGTTGGCGAACAGCAGGCCAAAGCCCTGCCCAGCGCCATCAACGGCGAAATCGTTGCGCACACCCACGCCGACACGCTGGATTTCAAAAAAGCCGTGGAATACGGCCGAAAAACCGGTGGGAAAACCCTGCTGGCCATGGATTTTCAGGAACGCGCCCTGGCTCTTAAAGCTATGGCAACGTACCTGCAGGAGCATAAAAAAGAGCTTTATGCCCTCTCGATGCACACCGGCTCGAGCAAATCGGATAACGGCATAGACATAGACGGGGGCTTCGGCACCCTGTTTTCCTACGCCAGCATGGGCCGCCGCGAACTGCCATCCGGCAACGTGGTACACGAAGGCCCGGTAACGCCACTGGGCAAAAACAACCACTTTGCCGGCACCCACATTATGGTGCCCCGCGGTGGTGTAGCCGTTCATATCGACGCCTACAACTTCCCGGTGTGGGGCATGCTGGAAAAGTTTGCACCGACCTTTTTAGCAGGCATGCCGTCCATCGTGAAGCCGGCGACATCCACTTGCTACGTAACCGAGTTGGCTGTGCGCCTGATGCACGAATCCGGCGCTCTGCCAGAAGGCAGCTTGCAGCTGATCATCGGCAGCACCGGTGATCTGTTTGAGCACCTGGAAGAACAGGATGTGGTGACCTTTACAGGCTCGGCAAAAACCGCGCGCATGCTGCGTGTTCACCCGAACATCATCAATCGCTCTATTCCGTTTAACGCCGAAGC
>NZ_MBPP01000053.1 GCF_001858325.1 Marinobacter sp. AC-23 | reverse complement strand
TGGCGTGCCGGTGAATCATACTCAACGTGGGAGGTCGCGATGGTAATACCACGCGCACGCTCTTCCGGTGCGTTATCGATCTGATCGAATGCACTCGCAGAACCCGTACCCCAAACTTCGTGACATACACGGGTCAGAGCAGCGGTCAGAGTCGTCTTACCATGGTCTACGTGACCAATAGTGCCCACGTTCAGGTGCGGCTTTTTACGTTCAAACTTAGACTTAGACATTCGACCAATCTCCCTAATCAACCTAGATCGTAACGTTGACCGGATAAATAGTGGAGCTCATGACCGGAGTTGAACCGGTGACCTCATCCTTACCAAGGATGTGCTCTACCGACTGAGCTACATGAGCATTACAAATAAAATTGGAGCGGGCAGCGGGAATCGAACCCGCGTCATCAGCTTGGAAGGCTGAGGTAATAGCCACTATACGATGCCCGCGAGCAATTAAGTGGTGGAGGGGGCAGGATTCGAACCTGCGAAGCTTTCGCGTCAGATTTACAGTCTGATCCCTTTGGCCACTCGGGAACCCCTCCGAGTCAGGCACACTTACACGCACCTGTTACAACAAAAAAGTGGAGCTGGCGGACGGAATCGAACCCCCGACCTGCTGATTACAAGTCAGCTGCTCTACCAACTGAGCTACGCCAGCTCACAATCGCCTCTTCAGCGAGGGCGGTATACTACGGATTTTTTTCTGGCGTTGCAACACCTTCACAGGCCTTGATTTCGATGAAATCGAAATTAACGCCATAATCCTCTTCGACCGCCTGAATCTGTTCTTCAACAAATTCCGAGCTCACTTCAAAAGACAGCGCGTAGCTTATCTGATTTCGGGGGAAGTTGGCCAGTATTGCATTGAGATTCTGATGTTTTTTTTCTTCCAGCACAGAAATTGCTGCGTTACGGGATTCGAAAAGCCCTAAAGAGATAGCGTTTTTATTTTCACCGCCTGTCACCAGATACGAATCTATCCCTTGGCCCTGCATATCCTGAAACTGTTCCAGGGCTGCACCGGGGGGCTGAGGCGGAATGATTACCCAATGCAATGACGGTAGTGGTCGATCAACCTTTTCCACTGATAGATCAGAAGCTTGGACAAACAACCGATTCTCCGCTAGAGCCCTGGCTGCTTCAAGGGACTCAATCCAACCTATCCTTACACACGCAAGCTCTCCGGACAGAGACTGTGCCGAACTGGCGGGCTCAACTTGAACTTTAAGGCTCGCCACTCGCGGAAGGCTTCCATATGCTGCAGGCGCAGGCGGCACCCCGACCTTTACCGAGCCGCCCAACTGCCAGACGCCAACATTTAACACAACCAACGCAAGCGCGAACCATCTCATTCTGCATGAGCCTTCGCGTCTATAGCTGCCAGCCCCTCCAATACCAGTGACGGACGGCACACTGCAGCCAACCCAAGATGGAGCAATCTCTCGGCATCTCCGCCCGTCGCCAAAATATCATTGATACCTAACACCTCTGAATCCCGATGAATCCTATCGATTAGTCCACTGGATAACCAAGCAAAGCCATGATTAACACACTCACTCGTACTCAAGCCCGGGCTCATGCCGGCCACCTGCTGAGGATTAAAGTTTATGCGTGCCGCATCTACCTGCAGGCTACGCCGCATCATATTTAGTCCCGGCAGGATATACCCACCGAGATGACGCCCTCCAGAATCGACATAGTCCACGGTTATCGCGCTGCCAGCATCCACCAGTATAAAGCCCTGCCTATGCTCCAGCCACGCGCCATACATGGCATGCCATCGATCTGCTCCCATTTGACGGAATTCATGGTACGCATTCGTAAGCCCATCTCGGTGCGCTTCTGCCCAATAACAGGTAGCCGGAGCGCTGACTCGACTAGACAGGTGTTGCAAAAGGTGCAGCCTCCTTTCTTCGGATGCCACCGTAGATACTGCCACTCTCGAAATATCGGCATCCACGACGGATAAGCCCGGCACGGGGTCAGCATCTTCGATTACCCCGAAGCCCTGATCCACAATCCGCCCTGATTCATCAAGACACCATTTTAATCGAGAGTTGCCAGCATCAATCAACAACCTCATGACGCCACCCGCAAGCTGATCTCCCCGGCACGTATGGGAACAACATCACCCTCCGGCGTGCGAAGCAAGTAGTTGCCGTTGCCGTCAATACCAC
This sequence comes from Marinobacter sp. AC-23, assembly GCF_001858325.1. Taxonomy (GTDB): domain Bacteria; phylum Pseudomonadota; class Gammaproteobacteria; order Pseudomonadales; family Oleiphilaceae; genus Marinobacter. The sequence goes on along the minus strand of NZ_MBPP01000053.1, from coordinate 1,456 downwards.
ACCCCACGCCCTTAATCTCCCCACCCCTGGCCTGAACCAGGCAATTATGGTGGATATCGCGTTTCTGCCAAGAGTCACGAAAGCCACTAAACCCCTCACGGGAAAACAGTTCCGCAGCACCGGATACTGCGCCAATAATTGCCGCTGCAATCTGATTCCTGGACCACTCGATATCGGGACAGGCGCCCGCAAGACTGCTCCAGGGCTGATCTACATCATCTGCCTTCGACATATGAACATTAATTCCGATGCCAGCAATTACTTGCACCACACCTTCTTGCAATTCGCCTTGCAACTCCACAAGGATGCCCCCCAGCTTGCCTGAAGGAAGAAATATGTCATTTGGCCACTTCAAACCAACATCCGGAGCACCCAACGCTTCCAGCGCCTCCGCAACCGCAACCCCCAACACCAAGCTCAGCCCATCCAGAACTGAAAACCCACCATGGAAGATGAGCCCCATGCTGAGATAGAGATTTTCTCCCCGTGGGCTGCGCCAGATCCGCCCTCTGCGGCCACGCCCGGCCGTCTGACTGTCGGCGATGGTTATTGGGATTTTTTTGTCGCAGCCTTCCGCAATTTGCCTGAAAACCTCAGCATTGGTGGAGTCCACTTCCTCTAACACCCTCAGATCTACTTGGGCGAGCAAATCATCCTTAAGCTGATTCGTTATCAAGACCGGGTCCAGAAAATCGACCCGAGATGTCAATTGATAACCGCGACCACGAATCGTGGCTACTTCAAAACCCTCATCCATTATTCGCCTGACCTGCTTCCAGATTGCAGTGCGGCTCACGCCCAATTGACGGGCAAGGGATTCACCAGAGTGAACCTTTCCATCACTGAGCAGGGTAACAAGTGCTTTGAGTTTCATCAGTCATTATCCAGCCGAAAGATTTGGTATCGGCGGATTAAACACTAGGAGAGCGCAAAAAACAAAGTTGGCGGCCTGAACATTTTAGGTCTGCCCGACACCTGCAACTGGTCGCAATCTTGAAACGAACATGATCAAACCGCACGACGTTCGGGAGCCCTAGCTCCAAAACACCCCTACTAAAGGGCTCACCATCCTCAACAAAGCCTGAGTCGATAGTTCGCATACAGGGGGGCAGACCTCAAACCCAAAGCGCTCCTGACTACCATCAAAACCATCCAGCCGCCGGACTTATTTATGCTCTCGCCTCCGCCAGGTATATGCCAGTTTTGACAGACTCTCCTAACAGCACCTCATAGCTGATCAAGATCATCACGCACCACATACCAATGCAGATAGGCAATCACCGGGAAGTATAAGGAGCAGTGCTCCCAATCCACTCCAGGTTAAATTTGAGGCAAAAAAAAGCCCCGGTAGCATAAGCTATCGGGGCTTTCGTAATTAAGAGTCTGACGATGACCTACTCTCACATGGGCAAATGCCACACTACCATCGGCGCTGGCCTGTTTCACTTCTGAGTTC
>NZ_MBPP01000052.1 GCF_001858325.1 Marinobacter sp. AC-23 | reverse complement strand
GGCACTCTTATGCTGCAACCAAAACGCACCAAATTTCGCAAGGTAATGAAAGGCCGTAACACTGGTCTTGCTCACCGCGCTAACAAGGTGAGCTTCGGTGAATACGGATTGAAGGCGACCAGTCGCGGGCGTATAACTGCCCGTCAGATTGAAGCCGCACGTCGTACCATGACTCGTAAGATCAAGCGGGGTGGTAAGATCTGGATTCGCGTCTTCCCGGATAAGCCGATTACTGGCAAACCCCTGGAAGTTCGTATGGGTAAAGGTAAAGGTTCTGTCGAGTATTGGGTGGCTGAGATTCAGCCGGGCCGCATGCTCTACGAGATGGAAGGCGTGGCTGAAGATATCGCGCGTGAAGCTTTCACTCTGGCTGCTGCTAAATTGCCGGTACAGACCACCTTTGTAACGAGGACGGTGATGTGATGAAAGCAACAGAGCTGCGTGCAAAGTCAGCCGAGGAGCTGAAGCAAGATCTGATCGGCCTCCTGAAGGAGCAGTTCAACCTGCGTATGCGTAAAGCGACGGGTCAGCTGAATCAGTCTCATCTCCTCCCAGGGGTGAAGCGTGACATTGCTCGCGTGAAAACAGTATTGAACGAAAAGGCAGGACAGTGACATGACCGAAGCTACCCAAACTGCCAGAACTCTGAGCGGAAAGGTCGTGAGCAACAAGATGGAGAAATCCATCGTGGTGTTGGTCGAGCGTCAGGTGAAGCACCCTCTGTACGGTAAGTACATGAAGCGTTCAACCAAGATCCACGCTCACGATGAGAGCAACCAATGCAATATCGGTGACACTGTGACCATTCAGGAAACCCGCCCGGTCTCTAAGACCAAAAGCTGGGCCCTGGTGGAAGTCACTGAACATGCATCCAAGGTGTAAGACGCCCGGAGAACAACCATGATTCAGACTCAGACAATGCTTGAAGTCGCGGATAACAGCGGTGCGCGTCAGGTGATGTGCATCAAGGTCCTGGGCGGTTCACACAGGCGATATGCCAGCGTAGGGGACGTCATCAAGGTGACCGTTAAGGAAGCCATCCCCCGCGGCAAAGTGAAAAAAGGCCAGGTACTTAAAGCTGTCGTCGTGCGCACTCGCAAGGGTGTTCGCCGTCCCGACGGGTCGCTGATCCGCTTTGACGGTAACGCGGCGGTACTTCTGAACAACCAGGACGCGCCTATTGGTACCCGTATCTTCGGACCGGTTACCCGTGAGCTGCGAAATGAAAAGTTCATGAAAATTATCTCACTGGCACCCGAAGTACTTTAAAGGACCAGAGGCCGGTTATGAAAAAGATCAAACGAGATGACGAAGTAATCGTCACTACGGGGAAAGACAAAGGCAAACGTGGTAAAGTTCTGAAAGTTCAGGACGACGGCAAGGTGATTGTTTCCGGCATCAATATGATGAAGAAGCACACCAAGCCGAACCCGATGCTGGGCACCCCTGGTGGCATCGTCGAAAAAGAAGCACCTATCCAGGCTTCCAACGTGGCTATTTTTAATCCGCAGACCGGTAAGGCCGGTCGTGTTGGCTTCCAGATTACGGAAGACGGCGCGAAATCTCGGATCTTCAAAGCTACGAAAGAAGCTGTCGATAACCAGTAAGCGGTGGTGGTTACGATGCTTAATATGAAAGAGCAGTACAGCAAGGAAGTGGTACCCGCCCTGCAGAAAGAGTTCAGCTACACGAACATTATGCAGGTGCCGCGTATCGAAAAGATTACCCTGAACATGGGTGTCGGCGAAGCGGTCGGTGACAAGAAGCTGATTGAGAATGCTGTGGCAGATCTAGAGCGCCTGGCAGGTCAAAAAGTGGTTGTTACGTTGGCGCGTAAATCCGTAGCGGGCTTTAAAATCCGTGAAGGTTGGCCGATTGGTTGCAAAGTTACCCTGCGCGGTGAGCGTATGTGGGATTTCTTTGATCGCCTGGTTCACATTGCGGTTCCCCGCATTCGTGACTTCCGTGGTCTGAATCCCAAGTCCTTTGACGGGCGCGGTAACTACAGCATGGGTGTGCGTGAGCAGATTATCTTTCCTGAGATCGAGTACGACAAAGTCGACAAGATCCGTGGTCTGGATATCACCATTACCACCAGTGCCGATACCGACGATGAAGGACGCGAGCTGTTGAAAGCTTTCGGCTTTCCGTTCAAGAAATAAAGGAACGAGAGTAATGGCTAAGGTTTCCATGAAGAACCGTGAGCTTAAGCGCGAGCAAACCGTTGCAAAATTTGCAGCGAAGCGTGCTGAGCTCAAGGCGATTATCAAGAACCCGAATACCAGCGATGATGACCGTTGGAACGCACAGATGAAGCTGCAACAGCTTCCTCGCGATGCTTCTCCTTCGCGTCTTCGTAATCGTTGCCAGGTAACTGGTCGCCCTCACGGCGTTCTACGCAAGTTTGAGCTTTCACGGATTAAACTCCGCGAATACGGCATGCGTGGTGACGTTCCGGGTCTGACTAAGTCAAGCTGGTAAGATAGGTTGCCTGGCTTCGGTCAGGTGCCTGTTGGTAAGCGGTGCGGCAAGCCGCTGCACAACTAAAAAGATTAGGAGCCTCATACCAATGAGTATGCAAGACACGCTTGCGGATATGGTAACCCGTATACGCAACGCCCAGATGGCATCGAAGACAGATGTTACGATGCCCTCTTCAAAGATGAAGATCTCTGTAGCCCAAGTCCTCAAGGACGAAGGTTACGTGGGAGATTTTTCCGTTTCAGCCGATGTAAAGCCTGAGCTTACGATCACGCTCAAGTACTTCGGTGGCAAGCCTGTTATTGAGCAGATTAAGCGGGTTAGCCGTCCAAGTCTGCGCCAGTACAAGGGCACCGGGGAACTACCGAAAGTATCCGGTGGTTTGGGAGTCGCGATTGTCTCTACGTCTAAGGGCGTAATGACAGACCGCGCCGCACGAGCTGCTGGCGTGGGTGGCGAAGTCATCTGCACCGTATTTTAGGAGAATCACATGTCCAGGGTTGCCAATAATCCTGTCGTGCTGCCTTCCGGTGTTGAGGTTAAGCTGAACGGACAGGAAATTAATGTAAAGGGCTCCAAAGGAGCGCTTGATTTTTCAATTCACCAGGCGGTGGAAGTAAAGCAGGAAGAAAATATTCTTCGCTTTGCTGCCCGTGATGGTGCCCAACAGTCCCGCGCTCTTGCTGGAACAACCCGCGCGCTGGTCAGCAACATGGTGACTGGTGTATCCGCAGGCTTTGAGCGCAAGCTCCAGCTTATCGGTGTAGGTTACCGGGCCCAGGCGCAAGGTAAGAAGCTTAATCTGACGCTGGGTTTTTCTCACCCGGTGGTGTATGAGCTGCCCGAGGGGATTACCGTTGAAACTCCGTCTAATACGGAAGTTGTCATCCGCGGTATCGACAAGCAACAGGTTGGCCACGTCGCCGCGGAAATCCGCGCGTTCCGTCCGCCCGAGCCTTACAAAGGCAAAGGTGTGCGGTATGCGGATGAGCAGGTAAGACGTAAAGAAGCCAAGAAGAAATAAGGCGGGACTATGAGCGCGAATAACGAAAGATTGCGTCGCGCACGCAAAGTGCGCATGAAGATCCGTGAACTGGGTACGACACGTTTGTGCGTTCACCGCACCCCGCGTCACATGTACGCCCAGGTTACGACAGCAGATGGCAGCCAGGTTTTAGCCACTGCCTCCACGTTGGATAAGGATCTGCGCCAGGGTGCAACCGGTAACGTGGATGCCGCCAAAAAGGTTGGTCAGCTTATTGCTGAGCGTGCCAAGGCGGCAGGTGTTGAGCGGGTCGCTTTTGACCGCTCCGGTTACCGTTACCACGGTCGTGTGCAGGCTTTAGCCGACGCAGCCCGTGAAGCTGGCTTGCAATTCTAAGAGGTGGAGAAGATGAGCGTTAACGATCAGAAGGCGCCTGAGCTCCAGGAAAAGCTGGTTCAGGTCAATCGCGTTGCCAAAGTGGTTAAGGGCGGTCGCGTTTTCGCGTTCACCGCGCTGAGCGTTGTTGGTGACGGAAAAGGACGCGTTGGCTTCGGCCGCGGCAAGGCTCGTGAAGTGCCGGTCGCTATCCAGAAGGCAATGGAAGCTGCACGTAAGAACATGGTAGATGTGCCGCTAGATGGCACTACCTTGCAGTACGCAGTGCGAGCCCAGCATGGTGGTTCCAAGGTGTACATGCAGCCGGCCTCTGAAGGTACAGGTATCATCGCCGGTGGTGCGATGCGTGCGGTGCTTGAGGTTGCAGGTGTTCAGAACGTACTGTCCAAGTGTTACGGGTCTACCAACCCGGTGAACGTAGTACGTTCCACCATCAAGGGTCTCCAGGCAACTCAAGCGCCTGAAGATATTGCAGCCAAGCGCGGTAAATCCGTCGAAGAGATTCTGGGTTGAAGTCATGGCGAACGCAAAAACGATCAAAGTAACTCTGACCCGCAGCCCGATTGGCTGCCAGCCTAAGCACAAACTTTGTGTGAAGGGCTTGGGTCTTCGTAAAATCGGTCATACCGTAGAAGTGGAAGATACACCTTCCATGCGCGGCATGATCAACCGGGTGAACTACCTGGTTCGGGTTGAGGAGAACTAAGATGCGTCTAAACGAACTTAGTCCAGAGCCTGGTTCACGTCCTGCCGCTAAGCGCGTTGGTCGTGGTATCGGTAGTGGTTTCGGTAAAACCGGTGGCCGCGGCCACAAGGGTCTAAAAGCCCGTTCCGGTGGTAGCGTAGCCCCTGGTTTTGAAGGTGGTCAGCAGCCTATAGCTCGACGTCTGCCGAAGTTTGGCTTTACATCGCGCCAACAGCGCTATGTTGCCGAGATTCGTCTGAACGAGCTTGCGAAGGTTGAAGGCGATATTGTGGATCTGGCGGCTCTTAAGAAGGCCGACATCATCCGCGAAGAAATTCGCGAAGCCAAGGTTATCCTGTCGGGCGAGCTCGACCGCGCAGTAACCGTGAAAGGACTTCGGGTAACAAAAGGCGCGCGCGAGGCAATTTCTGCCGCGGGTGGCAAAGTCGAAGACTAAGGCGAGTCGAGGACTAAATGGCCAAGAACGCATCATTGCCTGCGGGCGCGGGAAAAGGACTTGCAGAGCTGCGATCGCGGCTCTGGTTTGTTTTCCTGGCATTGTTGGTGTACCGGATCGGTGCCCATATTCCGGTGCCAGGTATTAACCCAGACCGATTGGCAGCACTGTTTGAGCAGAATCAGGGCACTATCCTGAGTATGTTCAACATGTTTTCCGGTGGTGCGCTTGAGCGCATGAGTATCTTCGCTCTCGGTATCATGCCGTATATCTCTGCCTCGATTATCATGCAGCTCATGACGGCGGTAAGTCCGCAACTTGAGCAGCTGAAGAAAGAGGGCGAGGCTGGACGTCGAAAGATTAGCCAGTACACGCGGTATGGCACGGTTATCTTGGCTCTGGTTCAGGGCTTTGGTATTTCTGTCGGGTTGGCATCGCAAGGCGTCACCTTTAACGATAGCTTCAGCTTCCATTTTGTGGCGGTAGTCTCTTTCGTAAGTGGTGCGGTCTTCATGATGTGGCTGGGTGAACAGATTACTGAGCGAGGTGTCGGTAACGGCATCTCCCTGCTGATCTTCGCAGGTATTGTCGCAGGGCTTCCTGGTGCAATAGGTCAGACTCTGGAGCAGGCTCGTAACGGCGAAATGAGTCTGTTGGTCGTTTTGGGTATCGGTATTCTTGCTATTGCTGTGGTTGGCTTCGTGGTCTTCATGGAGCGTGGGCAGCGACGCCTGACCATCAACTACGCAAAGCGGCAGCAAGGCCGTCGGGTTTTTGCCCAGCAGTCCAGTCACTTGCCTTTGAAAGTGAACATGGCGGGGGTTATCCCTCCCATTTTCGCTTCCTCCATTCTGCTCTTCCCAGCGTCGCTGGGGCAGTGGTTTGGTCAGGGCGAAGGTATGGAGTGGCTCAGCGACGTGTCCCAGGCACTGGCTCCAAGCCAGCCGTTGTACATCATTCTGTTCGCAGCAGCAGTGGTATTCTTCTGCTTCTTCTATACAGCACTGATGTACAACCCGAAAGAAGTTGCGGATAACCTCAAGCGCTCTGGCGCGTTTATTCCGGGCATTCGTCCGGGCGATCAGACCGCCAAATATATTGACGGTGTTCTGACTCGCCTGACTCTGTTCGGTGCAATGTACATTGCAGCAGTCTCCCTGTTCCCTCAGTTTCTGATGGTTGCCGGGAATGTGCCCTTCTATCTGGGTGGCACCTCACTGCTGATTGTTGTAGTCGTGGTGATGGATTTCATGGCGCAGGTTCAGTCGCACCTGATGTCGCATCAGTATGAATCGCTGATGAAGAAGTCCAATCTCAAGGGCTATGGTCGGAACGGTTAATCCCGTTCCCCTTGAAAACTGGAGTCGACAATGAAAGTACGCGCTTCGGTAAAGAAAATTTGCCGTAACTGCAAAGTAATTCGTCGCAATGGCTCAGTAAGAGTCATCTGCTCGGAGCCTCGCCATAAGCAGCGTCAGGGCTGATTCCCTCGGGAAACATCCTGGCCTGTGAGAGGGGTATGAATAGTAGCGCTTGACTCGGTACCGGGTCAGGCGCTACTATTTCGCGCCCTTATTAGTGGCGGAAAATTCACACAGCATAGCTTTGAACGCGGAGTAATTTGGATGGCACGTATAGCCGGTGTCAATATACCCGATCACAAACATGCTGTTATCTCGCTGACCTACATCTTTGGTGTTGGCAAGACAACAGCCCAGAAGCTTTGCGATGCAACCGGCGTTAAGCCGGACGTCAAGGTCAAGGACCTATCCGACGATCAGCTTGAATCACTTCGTACCGAAGTGGGCAAGGCGATCGTTGAAGGCGATCTGCGTCGTGAAGTACAGATGAACATTAAGCGTTTGAAGGATCTCGGATGTCACCGTGGTCTGCGCCACCGTCACGGGCTTCCAGTCCGCGGCCAGCGCACCAAGACCAACGCGCGCACCCGTAAAGGTCCACGCAAACCGATTCGCAGGTAACAGGTAGGCAAACATGGCAAAGCCAGGTACACGTACCCGTAAAAAGGTGAAAAAGACCGTTGTTGATGGCGTCGCGCACGTTCACGCGTCCTTCAATAACACTATCGTGACCATTTCTGACCGTCAGGGCAACGTCCTGTCTTGGGCTACCTCTGGTGGTTCCGGTTTCCGTGGGTCACGCAAGAGTACACCTTTTGCTGCGCAGGTAGCAGCTGAAAGAGCCGGTAACGCGGCTGCTGAATACGGCCTTAAAAACCTGGACGTAGAGGTTAAGGGTCCCGGGCCCGGACGTGAATCTGCAGTTCGTGCTCTAAACGGGTGCGGCTACAAGATCACTAACATCACAGATGTTACGCCGATTCCCCATAACGGCTGCCGTCCGCCTAAAAAGCGTCGCGTCTAACACAGGAGACAGGGAAATATGGCTCGTTACATAGGCCCGAAGTGCAAACTGTCTCGTCGTGAAGGGACAGATCTTTTTCTGAAAAGCGGTGTTCGCTCCTTGGATTCCAAGTGCAACATCGAGACCCCGCCGGGTATGCACGGCGCACGTCGCAGTCGTCTGTCCGAGTATGGCGTACAGCTTCGTGAAAAACAGAAGGTTCGTCGTATTTACGGCGTACTGGAAAAGCAATTCCGCAACTATTATAAAGAAGCGGCTCGCCTGAAGGGTGCAACGGGTGAAAACCTACTGCAGCTTCTCGAGACGCGTCTTGATAACGTTGTATATCGCATGGGATTCGGTTCTACCGTGCGGAGTCCCGTCAGCTCGTCTCTCACAAGGCAATTCTGGTGAATGACAAGGTAGTGAACATTGCGTCCTACAAAGTCAAGCCAGGTGATGTTGTGAGTGTGCGTGAGAAGGCCAGAAACCAACTGCGCGTTAAAGGCGCTCTGGATCTGTCTTCAAGCCGTGCTCCGGTAAGCTGGGTAGAGGTCGACGCCACTAAGATGTCCGGCGTTTACAAATCAGTACCTGAGCGTACTGAGTTGCCGGCCGACATCAACGAGAACCTCATCGTCGAGCTTTACTCTAAGTAAAGCCCAGTTAGCAACGATAGTAGATAGGGGCGTCTATGCAGCGTTCAGTACATGAGTTATTGACACCTCGTACGATTGACGTGAAAGAATCGGGTGCAACACGCGCCAAGGTCACGCTTGAGCCTCTTGAAAGGGGCTTTGGCCACACCTTGGGTAGCGCATTGCGTCGCATTCTTTTGTCTTCGATGCCGGGCTGCGCCGTAACTGAAGTGCAGATTGATGGTGTCCTGCACGAGTACAGCGCCATTGAAGGTGTCCAGGAAGACGTCATTGAGATTCTGCTGAATCTTAAAGGCGTCGCGGTCAAGATGAATGGTCGGGACGACACTGAGTTAACCCTCAGCAAAAAGGGCCCGGGCGTTGTCACAGCTGGTGATATCAAGCTGGATCATGACGTGGAAATTTCCAACCCGGATCATGTGATCTGTCACCTGAGTGAGAAGGGTGAAGTGAACATGCGTTTGCGTGTTGCACGTGGTCGCGGCTATGAGCCGGCAGATCAGCGTGGTCTTGAAGAAGACGAAACCCGCGCAATCGGACGCCTGCAGCTGGATGCAACCTTCAGCCCGGTTCGTCGCGTAGCCTATTCCGTCGAAAGTGCACGAGTAGAGCAGCGTACCGATCTGGACAAGCTGGTTATTGATTTGGAGACAAATGGCACGATCGATCCGGAAGAAGCAATTCGCCGGGCAGCCACGATTCTCCAGCAGCAACTGGCGGTGTTTGTCGATTTTGATCATGAAAAAGAACCAGAGCGCGTTGAGGAAGAGGAAGAAATTGATCCTATTCTGCTGCGCCCGGTTGATGATCTGGAACTGACAGTGCGTTCAGCTAACTGCTTGAAGGCTGAAAATATTTACTACATCGGCGATCTTATCCAGCGCACAGAAGTTGAGCTGTTGAAGACGCCTAACCTTGGTAAGAAGTCGCTCACCGAGATCAAGGACGTTTTGGCGTCCCGTGGTTTGTCTCTGGGTATGCGTCTTGATAACTGGCCACCGGCTAGCCTTCGTGGCGACGACCGGGTTTTGGGCGGTTGATTGCCGATTAGTTTAAGGTAAGGAATCAGAGCAATGCGTCATCGTAAGAGTGGTCGTAAGTTCAGCAGGACCAGTGCGCATCGCAAGGCCATGTTTCGTAACATGACTGCGTCACTGGTTGGTCATGAGCTGATTAAAACAACGCTACCGAAAGCCAAAGAGCTTCGTCGTGTAGCTGAGCCTTTGATCACGCTCGCCAAGAAAGATTCGGTTGCGAATCGTCGTCTGGCGTTTTCACGTCTGCGCGACGATGCAGCGGTTGCCAAGCTGTTTAATGAGCTTGGCCCCCGTTACAATGAGCGCCCGGGTGGCTACCTTCGTATTTTGAAGTGTGGCTTCCGCGCTGGCGACAATGCCCCTATGGCATTTGTTGAGCTGGTAGGTCGTCCGTTGGACATCGAAGCAGAAGAAGTAGACGAAAGCGGCGAGTAACATTGTCGGTTAGTCTACAAAAAGACCGGATCCCGAGAGGTGTCCGGTTTTTTTGTGTCTGGGATTTGAGGAGATTCTCTGTAGCTTGTAAGGGTGGGTTGGGCCATCCCTGGCCTTCTGACACTGTGGCTATATCCGTTCTATTTATTTAGCAGTTGCTTTAAATAGTGACCTGTATGCGATCCCGGGTTTTCTGCAACCTGCTCCGGAGTGCCTTCTGCAATGATCTGGCCGCCGCCAGAACCACCTTCGGGACCCAAGTCGATTACCCAGTCTGCGGTTTTGATTACGTCCAGATTGTGCTCTATGACAACGATGGTGTTGCCGTGATCTCTTAGGCGTTGTAATACGTTCAGCAGTTGCTGGATGTCGTAGAAGTGGAGTCCTGTAGTGGGTTCATCGAGAATATACAGCGTTTGGCCGGTATCCCGCTTAGACAGCTCTTTAGCGAGCTTCACCCGTTGAGCTTCGCCACCAGACAAAGTGACCGCACTTTGCCCAAGGCGAATGTAGGAGAGTCCCACATCCATCAGTGTTTGTAGCTTTCTGGCAAGAAACGGCACGGCGTCAAAAAACTCTCGGCCCTCCTCTACGGTCATGCTCAAAACTTCGTTGATGTTTTTGCCTTTGTACCGCACCTCCAGGGTTTCCCGGTTGTAGCGTTTGGCTTTGCACACATCGCAGGGCACGTACACATCGGGAAGGAAGTGCATTTCTACTTTAATCATGCCGTCGCCCTGGCACGCCTCACACCGACCACCTTTCACGTTAAACGAGAAGCGACCGGGCTTGTAACCCCTTGATCGTGCCTCTTGAGTGCCTGCGAATAGCTCACGAATTGGCGTGAAAAGGCCTGTGTAGGTAGCCGGGTTGGAGCGGGGCGTGCGCCCAATGGGGCTCTGATCTATGTCGATGACCTTGTCCAACTGGTCAAGACCCTTTAGTCCGACATAGGGGGAGGCACTGAGACTGGTCGCTTTGTTGAGTTTCGCTGCAGCCACCGGGTACAGGGTGCTATTGATCAGGGTGGATTTCCCGGAGCCGGAAACGCCAGTTACGCAGGTCATGACGCCCAGCGGCAGGGTAAGAGTGACGTTTTGAAGGTTGTTGCCGGTGGCGCCGGTTAATGTGAGATTTTGGCCCGAGCCTGTATTTCGGGTTTGCGGAATGGCTATTTCCTTAGCGCCGCTGAGGTACTGGCCAGTCAGTGAATTGGGGTTTGCAAGGATCTCGGCAGGCGTGCCTTGGGCAATGATTTCGCCGCCGTGTACGCCTGCCCCTGGGCCGATATCGATAACATGGTCGGCCGCGAGAATAGCGTCCTCATCGTGTTCAACAACAATGACGGTGTTGCCCAGATCACGCAGGTGGGTAAGCGTGCTTAGCAAGCGATCGTTGTCGCGTTGATGCAGCCCTATGGACGGTTCATCGAGGATGTACATAACGCCAACAAGGCCGGCGCCAATCTGGCTGGCGAGCCGTATTCGTTGTGCCTCGCCGCCGGAAAGCGTGTCTGCGCTGCGCTCCAGAGTGAGGTATTCCAAACCTACATTCACAAGAAACTGAAGCCGCTGTCGGACTTCTTTCGTAATTTTCTCAGCTATTTCACCTCTGCGCCCCGGTAGCTCCAAGGTATCGAAGTAGGAATAGCTTCGCCAATGGGAAGACGGGTTAGCTCCGGAAGATTTCGTTCTTCAATGAACACGTGGCGGGCACTGCGCCGCAGTCGGGAGCCATGGCATTCTTTACATGGCTGGGTGCTGAGGTTGCGGGCCAGTTCTTCGCGCATACTTTGGGAATCTGTCTCCCGGTAGCGACGCTCGAGATTTGGAATGATCCCTTCGAAGGAGTGGGCTCTTTCCATAATGTGGCCGCGTGAATTCACGTATCGAAAGACAATGTCTTCCGTTCCGGAGCCGAACAGCAGCGTGGTCTGGAATTCTTCTGGGAACTCCTCCCAAGGGGTCTCGAGGTCCATGTTATAGTGTTCTGCAACGCTGCCAAGCAACTGGAAATAGTATACGGCCCGTCGGTCCCAGCCCTTGATGGCACCTGCGGCAAGTGTTGCTTCCGGGTGTTGCACGATTTTCTCAGCATCAAAAAATTGCTTAACGCCCAGGCCATCGCAAGTAGGGCAGGCCCCGGCTGGGCTGTTGAATGAAAACAGCTTTGGCTCCAGCTCGCTTAGGGCGTAGCCGCACTGTGTGCAGGCATACTTTGCCGAAAATGTATGCTCTTCGCCTTCGCTATTTGTTTCGCTATCCATGGGGGCAACCAAGGCTATACCGTCGGCAAGCCCCAGGGCCGTCTCAAAGCTTTCGGCGAGGCGCTGTTCCTGGCCGGGCTTTACTTTGAAGCGGTCGACGACTACGTCAATCTGATGTTTTCGCTTTTTATCGAGGGCAGGAGCATCGTCGATGTCGTATACGATCCCATCGACCCGCAGTCTGATAAAACCCTGGCTACGCATGGTTTCGACGACTTGCAGGTGCTCCCCTTTACGATCTCGGATGACCGGTGCAAGGATCATCAGCTTGCTGTCTTCCGGCATGGAGAGTACTTGGTCTACCATCTGGCTGACGGTTTGCGCTTCCAACGGCTGGCCGTGCTCGGGGCAACGAGGCTCCCCGGCTCGTGCGAATAATAGCCTCAGATAGTCGTAGATTTCCGTAATGGTGCCAACCGTCGAGCGCGGATTGTGGGATGTGGATTTTTGCTCGATAGATATAGCAGGGGATAAGCCCTCGATATGATCAATATCCGGCTTTTCCATCATGGATAGGAATTGACGCGCATAGGTGGATAGGGATTCCACATAGCGCCTCTGACCTTCCGCATAAAGCGTATCAAATGCCAAGGATGATTTACCTGAGCCGGATAGACCGGTGATCACTATCAGCTTGTCCCGAGGGATATCCAGGTCGATGTTTTTCAGGTTGTGGGTCCGTGCCCCTTTGATCTGGATATGATCCATAAAACCTCGCTTGGAAAAAACGGAAATTATACCGTGTTACGCCGGCTGCGGCGAAAGTGTCGGTAAAGTTGGTAGCTGTCCCCCGGTGGAGAACCTTCTGTTACAATGCGCCGCCGGCGGATCATATGTTCTTTCGCCAGGCCAAGCTTTCAACCCCGACGAGGAGCCAACTGCCATGAATGCGCTGGAAAAACGCTCCGTATTTTCGCTGGCATCGGTTTATGCCATACGGATGCTTGGGCTGTTTATGATCATGCCGGTGTTCATGTTGCTGGGTGACGACCTTGAAGGTGCGACGCCTGCGCTGCTTGGTTTTGCCATTGGCGCATACGGCTTGAGCCAAGCTCTGCTGCAAATCCCTTTTGGTTTACTTTCAGATCGTGTAGGCCGCAAGCGCATGATCTATATTGGCCTGATTCTTTTTGCTGCCGGCAGCATACTGGCAGGTTCCGCAGATTCGATATACGTTGTTATTGCTGGTCGGATCCTTCAGGGCGCAGGCGCTATCGCCAGTGTACTTATGGCGCTGCTTAGTGACCTGACCCGTGAAGAAGAGCGAACCAAAGCCATGGCAACGGTGGGCATCTCCATCGGGCTCTCGTTTTCAGTCTCGTTGGTTCTCGGGCCGTTACTGGGTTCGGTGTGGGGGCTCTCGGGGATATTCTATGCCACCGCCGTGCTGGCTATGATTGCCTTATTCATTGTTAGCCGTGTGGTGCCTACGCCACACCAACATAAAATCAGTGCCGATACTCATCCAGCGAAAGCAATGTTGGGGCGCGTGCTGTCTGACAGGCGCCTGTTGCGGCTGGATTTTGGGATCTTTGCATTGCACCTGGTACTGACTTCACTTTTTTTGGTGTTTCCATCTGTGTTGCAGGATCAGCTCGGGCTGGCCAGCAGTTCACACTGGTGGTTTTACCTGAGTGTGATGATCACCTCATTTTTTGCCATGGTGCCGTTTATCATTATCGGTGAAAAAAAGCGCAGAATGAAGCCTGTGCTCTGTGGTGCCGTTGCGTTGCTTACATTGGCGACAGCCGGGCTTGCGGGGGTGTCGAATAGCTTGCCCATTGCCTGGATTGTTCTTTTTTTCTTTTTTATGGCTTTTAATCTGCTTGAGGCCAGCTTGCCATCCCTAATCAGTAAAGAGGCGCCGGCTGCCAGCAAGGGAACGGCCATGGGGGTGTATTCCACCTCTCAATTCATGGGTGCTTTTTTGGGCGGGGCCCTTGGGGGCTTCCTGCTGCAACAGGTAGGAATTGAAGGTGTTGTGTGGTTTATGGTGGCGGTGCTCGGGCTCTGGTTGTTAGTTGCTCTTACCATGGCGCCGCCGGGCCACACGTCAGGTTTCGTGGTACAGTTGCGGGATATAGTAGGTGGCCAGTACGACGAAGTTGATGGCAGTCTGCGCGGCTTGCCGGGCGTGCAGGATGTGGTCATTGTTGAAAACGCTGCCACCGCCTATCTGAAGGTGGATCGACAGCACTTTGATGAGGCGTTACTTGCGGACTTTCCGTTTGTCCAGCAGGGTAGCAGTTCTTGAAATCCGGAGGCTCGCAAGGAGTGCGGGCGCCCATGAAAACAGAATCGGGAGCAGAACATGGCAAGAGGCGTAAACAAAGTTATTCTTATCGGGAATCTCGGGCAGGATCCGGATACCCGTTATACCCCGAACGGCAATGCCGTGGTGAACCTGAACCTTGCGACCGATGAGAGTTACAAGGATCGCCAGACCGGCCAGATGGTTCCGAAAACCGAATGGCATCGCATTGTTATGTTTGGAAAGATTGCGGAGATAGCTGGTCAGTACCTGCGTAAAGGGTCGAAAGTCTATATCGAGGGCAAGCTGCAGACGCGTAAATGGCAGAACAAAGAAGGCCAAGACGTATACACTACAGAGGTGGTTGTCGATATTAATGGCCAGATGCAGATGCTGGACAGCCGCAGTAGCGGTGAAGGCAACATGAACCAAGGAGCACCTGCTGGACGCCCTCAGCAGCAGCCGGCACCGGCTGCCCAGCCGCAAAATAATCCGCAATCTCCGGCTCAAAGTGGTTATAGCCAAGGCCAAAGCCAGCATGGCCAGCCGCAACAGGGTGGCAGTATGCCTGAGCCGGTTGACGACTTTGACGACGACATACCCTTCTAGCGTTTATTTATTGAACGTTAAAGAAAACGGCTGCTTAGGCAGCCGTTTTTTATGCCCGTTCCAAGCTCATTCTTCCGCAGGGCTATCCATGCCCAGTTCATTGATTTTGCGAGTCAGAGTGTTCCGCCCCCAGCCGAGGAGAACCGATGCATCGCGGCGTCGCCACCGGTGTGCTTAAGGGCGATCTCGATCATGATCTTTTCAAACTCTGGTACGGCCAACTCAAGAATGGCTTTTTCTCCCCGTCTTAACTCCTGATCGGCCCAGTTTCTCAGTCCTTCCTGCCAGGTGGATCCGGTAGGCGTGTGTTCGTTTTGGTTTCGTAGCTCAGGGGGCAGGTCGTCAACGTGAACTTCTCTACCGCTCGCCATTACCGTGAGCCACCGACAGGTATTTTCAAGCTGTCGCACGTTGCCGGGCCAGGGTAGAGTTGTGAGGTAGCTCTCGGCCTCTGGCCGCAGGGTTTTGGGCTCTACAGCCAATTCGTTGGCGGCTCGCTGCAGGAAGTGCTGCATCAGTTGGGGAATATCCTCCCGGCGCTCGGCCAGCTTTGGCAAATGCACGCGAATTACGTTCAGCCGATGAAAGAGGTCTTCGCGGAACGAGCCAGACTGAACCAGCTTCTCCAGGTCTTGATGAGTGGCTGCGATGATGCGGACATCAACTTTGATCGGTGTAGCGCCGCCAACGCGGTAGAACTCGCCATCGGCCAGAACCCGCAGTAGCCGTGTCTGGGTATCCCCAGGCATGTCACCGATTTCATCAAGGAACAAGGTGCCACCGTTGGCCTGCTCGAAACGGCCATGGCGTACCGCTGTGGCGCCGGTAAAGGCACCTTTTTCGTGGCCAAAGAGCTCCGATTCTATAAGGTCTCTGGGAATGGCCGCCATGTTAAGCGCAATAAACGGATGCTGGGCCCGGGGGCTGTGGTTATGAAGTGCCCGGGCAACCAGCTCTTTACCGGTGCCGCTCTCGCCGTTGATTAAGACCGTGATGTTGGAGTGGGAAAGCCGGCCGATAGCGCGGAAAACTTCCTGCATGGCTGGGGCTTCGCCGATGATTTCGGTACTTTGCTGAATGGTTGCTGTTTGGGGCTCGGAAGCTGCCCGCTTTTCACGGCTGTGAGCGACCGCCCGTTTTGCCAGAGCAACCGCATCGTCTACGTCAAAGGGTTTCGGAAGGTATTCAAAGGCACCGGTTTGGTAGCTGGTTACAGCACTTTCCAGATCGGAATGCGCCGTCATGATGATGACCGGTACGTCTGGGTGTGCTTCAACAATCCGTGAGAGTAGGGTGATGCCATCCACTCCGGGCATACGGATGTCGCTGATGATGGCGTCAGGCTGCTCGCGCTCCAGCCGTTTCATGATGCTTTCGCCGTTCTCAAAGGCCGTTGGCAGCATGCCGGCCTGGCTTAGGGCTCGTTCCAGCACCCAGCGTATGCTGCGGTCGTCATCTACGATCCAGATTTTTGCAGGTTGTTGGCTCATGGCGTGCTCTCCAAAGGCAGGAAAATGATGAAGTCCGTTTGGCCGGGCTCGCTTTCACACTCAACCAGGCCGTGGTGCTGGCCTATGATGCTCTGAGTAATGGACAGCCCGAGCCCGGTGCCGTTGGCACGACCGCTGATCATCGGGTAGAAAATGTTCTGGCGCAGTTCCGGTGCGATTCCGGGGCCATTGTCGATGATGTCTATTCGGCATCCGAGGCGGTGGCATTTGGGGCCTATAGTGACTTGTCTCAAGGCGCGGGTGCGAAACGTGATGGTGGGTATCCTTGCCTCGCTACCATGGCTGGATTGGCTTTCAAAGGCTGCCTCCATTGCATTGCGTGCGATGTTGAGGAAGGCCTGAATGAGCAGCTCTTTGTCACCTGAAAGTTCGGGCAGGCTGGGGTCGTAGTCTCGTTTAAACTGAACCCGGCCCTTACTTTCTGCTTCTAATAAGGTGCGTACACGCTCAAGAATCTCATGTATGTTTGCAGGCGCCAGTTTTAGCGCTTTATTAGGGCCCAGCATTCGATCTACAAGGCCGCGTAAGCGATCAGCTTCTTTAATAATGACCTGGGTGTATTCGCGCTGGTCCTCGCTGCTCAGTTCGCGATCAAGTAATTGAGCGGCACCACGAATGCCTCCAAGTGGGTTTTTTATTTCGTGGGCCATGCCGCGCACGAGGATCCGCGTGGTTTCCTGCTGTGCAATTAGATCCTCTTCCCGGCTTATCCGTAGCAGGCGGTCTCTTGGCTGTATCTCCACCATTAGCGTAATGGGGTTCTGGTCAAGAAGTGAGACCGAGTAGTCCACGGCTCTTCGGGAGCCGCTTGCAAGTAAAAATTCAGTTTCGCGGCGCGTGTAGGATTGGCCGGTTTCAGCCGCTTTGCGCAGGGTTCTGAGAGCTCCATCAGAGCTCAGGAGGATATCTTCGAACGCAAGGCCGGTGCTGCGGGCCATACTGGTTTCAAACAGGCTTTCAGCCGCAGGGTTCAGATAGCGGATTGCCAGATTGCTCTCCAGCACAACAACTGCTGTGGTGAGGCTATCCAGCATGTTTTTGTATCTGTTTGCGTTGGCTGAGGAGTGTGCCATGGGTATTTCCTGTTGGTTGTAACAGGATTCAGCAAAAATCGAACCAGTCTCGATACTCTTGCGGTTTATTCTGATGGTTTAGGTGTGGGGCAGCAAAAACGCCGGTGAGGACTTTGCTTTGGGGGCGGCTTTGCGAAAAAAGTCTGGACAGCTCCGGCACTTTGCGTCGTTACTGTCCGCATTGTCGCACCATTTTAGTGCTCGAGCACCAGTGTAGTGCGATATTTGTCAATTTTGAGTTGAGGGACGGTGAACTGTAAAGCGAACGGAGCTGCCTGTTTTAATCTGAACTCCATTGTTGTCCACAATATGGATGCCGGCTTCATGGGTGCCACGGAACACGTTGCTAATGGTAACGGTGCCCGAGGTGCTCTGGCCAACAGGCTGTCCATCCAAGGTTACTTCGTATTTGTGGCCCGGTTCAAGCCCCGGCGTGCTCTGCATTTCAAAGCGCACATCGCCACTGCCGCTGTAGAATGCTTGCTCATTTTCAGGGTAAGTAAACGAGACGCTTTTATATATCGCACCTTCTCGCTTTACGTCTTCCCGGAGTTTGTCGGTTTCCCGTACGTTTTGCGGTTTGGGGAGCGTAATGGTTGTAACCGGTTTTACCTTTACCGCCTCTGCGCCTTTTGAGGGCTCATCGGAGAAGGTTACGTTGCCCTGCGCATCCACATTGCGGTAAACCTCTGCGGCCACTGGCCCTGCGATCAGGAGCAAAAGCCCTGCTGAGATTCCAAGCCTTGAGTTCATAAGTACAGCCTGTAGTGATGTTCGCTTTGATTATCAATGGCCGGGCAGACCTTTTCAATGTGACGGAGGGGAGATGATGGTTACATATCGTTAAGGCTGGTGGCATTGTGTTCAAAGTCACAAAAAACAGTCCAAAAAAAGCCCCGCTCTGTGTGAGAGCGAGGCTTTTGGTGCTGCTTTCTATCGCGGGGCGACTTTAGCAGGAGTCCGCTGAAGCGGTTTTAGCATGAATAGTACAGCTCGAACTCAACCGGGTGGGTGGTCATGTTGATGCGCTCAACCTCGCCACGCTTCAGATCAATGTAGCCTTGGATCATATCTTCAGTGAATACGCCGCCACGGGTCAGGAACTCGTGATCTTCTGCTAGGCAATCGAGGGCTTCCTGCAGAGTTTCGGCAACCTTCGGAATGCTCAGAGCCTCTTCCTTAGGCAGGTCATACAGATCCTTGTCCATGGCATCGCCAGGGTGAATCTTGTTCTGGATGCCGTCCAGGCCCGCCATCATGAGCGCTGAGAATGCCAGGTATGGGTTGGCTGCGGCGTCGGGGAAGCGTACTTCTACACGGCGAGCTTTTGGGCTGGTGACGTACGGAATGCGGATAGACGCAGAACGGTTACGGGCGGAGTACGCCAGCATAACCGGTGCTTCATAGCCTGGAACCAAACGCTTGTAGCTGTTGGTAGCTGGGTTGGTGAACGCGTTAATGGCTTTTGAGTGCTTGATGATGCCGCCCACGTAGAACAGCGCCATTTCGCTCAGGCCCGCATAGCTGTCGCCAGCAAACAGGTTTTTGCCGTCTTTGTTCAGGCTCATGTGCACGTGCATGCCGGAGCCGTTATCGCCTACTACCGGCTTGGGCATGAATGTGGCGGTTTTGCCGTAGGCATGGGCTACGTTGTGCACACAGTATTTCAGAATCTGAACTTCATCAGCTTTTTTGGTTAATGTGTTCGGGCCAACACCGATTTCACATTGGCCGGCAGTGCCCACTTCGTGGTGGTGCACTTCAATAACCAGGCCCATGGATTCCATGGCGGCGCACATCGCGCCCCGCAGGTCGTGCAAGCTGTCTACTGGCGGCACTGGAAAGTAGCCACCTTTTACGCCAGGGCGGTGGCCAATGTTGTTGCTGTTAAAGTCGTCACCGGAAACCCACGCTGCTTCTTCTGAGTGAAGCGAATACATGGAACCCTGCATGTCAGTTTTCCACTTCGCAGAATCGAAGACGAAAAACTCGGGCTCCGGACCAAACAGAGCGCCATCGGCGATGCCGGTGGACTTCAGATACTCTTCGGCACGGTGAGCAACAGAGCGCGGATCCCGCTCGTAGCCTTGCATGGTAGAAGGCTCAACAATGTCGCAGGTAATATTGATCGTGCTTTCTTCGGTGAACGGATCAACAACGGAGCTGCTGTCATCCGGCATCAGGATCATGTCGGATTCGTTGATGCCCTTCCAGCCGGCGATGGAGGAGCCGTCAAACATCTTGCCTTCGGCGAAGAAGTCTTCATTGATCTCAGTTGCAGGAATGGTGACGTGTTGCTCTTTGCCCCGGCTGTCGGTGAAGCGCATATCAACCCATTTGACTTCGTGTTCTTTAATCAAATCAACTGTCTTGGACATTGTGCATGCTCCGTAAGTAGTCCCGCATAGTGGGAGTATTCGTGATCAGTATTCCGGACGCTTCTTTAGGCTAGAATTCCGGTCTGTTGTTAAGATCTGCGCAGCTTAGCAAAAGCTGTTGAACCTTACCTTTACATTTCAGCTGCGCAGAAGGTTAGCAAGCTGTTGGGTATCATAAAGCAAGGTGCTTGCCAGCTTTAATTGGTTATCCTGACTTGGTGTCTTTTTATGCTGGATACCGCAGTTTACGTATGCTTGCAGGGAGGGCGTGCCTTGAATGAATGCCTGCAGCAAGAAAGCCGTGCGTCATTCTGGTGCGTTGTAATGAGAGTGCTTTGGGCGCTGCACCGAATTGGTGCGCAGCGCCCATCTGGTGAAACTGATTAAGAAATAGGCGTTCTTCTTCATATAAACGGTGCGGAGTTTTCGATATACTGCGCGCCGCTTCATTTTCTCCGCATGTGCCTGGGATATCGATCTGGCCGTCACATGTGAGGCGCCGGGCCGCTATGCCCCGGTGGATGAGTTCATTTTACAGATTTGAGAGAGCGTGTGTGGGGGTTGGCCCTGAACGGTTTTCTCAGGTCATTGAGTGCATTTCGCAGGAATAATTTTGTGATAGAAAAACTTCGTAATATCGCCATCATCGCCCACGTTGACCACGGTAAGACCACACTTGTAGACAAGTTGCTGCGTTTATCTGGCACGTTGGATCGCAAAGAGCTCGAGAACGAGCGCGTCATGGACTCCAACGACCAGGAAAAAGAGCGGGGCATTACTATTCTTGCCAAAAACACCGCTCTTAAATGGAATGGATACGATATCAATATCGTAGACACCCCTGGGCACGCGGATTTTGGCGGCGAAGTAGAGCGGGTAATGAGCATGGTTGACTGTGTGCTTCTGGTGGTTGATTCCATCGACGGCCCTATGCCACAGACTCGATTTGTAACTCAGAAAGCTTTCGCAGCCGGGCTACGCCCGATTGTTGTCGTGAACAAGATTGATCGTCCGGGCGCTCGTCCAGACTGGGTTGTGGAGCAGGTTTTCGATCTGTTTGATAGTCTTGGTGCTACCGACGAGCAGCTGGATTTCCCCATTGTCTATGCCAGCGCGTTGAACGGTGTTGCGGGCCTTGAGCACGAGGATCTCAGCGACAACATGGACGCTGTCTTCCAGGCGATTGTGGATCACGTGCCTGCGCCAGATGTGGATATGGATGGTCCCTTCCAGATGCAGATATCCCAGCTCGATTACAGCAGCTTTCTTGGTGTAATTGGTATTGGCCGCATTGCCCGAGGCAAGATCAAAACCAACTCGCCGGTAATTGCTATTGGCGCCGATGGTAAGAAGCGCCAGGGCCGGATTCTCAAAATCATGGGTCACTCCGGTTTGCAGCGTGTAGAAGTCGAGGAAGCTCAGGCGGGTGATATCATTTGTATAAGTGGCCTGGACAGGCTGCACATCTCCGATACCCTGTGCGACATGAACAACGTTGAGGCCCTGCCACCGCTTACGGTAGACGAGCCCACGGTATCCATGACCTTCCAGGTTAACGACTCGCCGTTTTGCGGTAAGGAAGGCAAGTTCATAACCAGCCGGAACATTAAGGACCGCCTGGAAAAAGAGCTGCTTCACAACGTGGCTCTGCGGGTTGAAGACGGCGAAACCATGGACAAGTTCAAGGTTTCTGGTCGTGGTGAACTGCACCTTTCGGTTCTGATCGAAAATATGCGTCGTGAAAATTTCGAGTTGGCGGTAGGTCGCCCGGAAGTGGTGATTAAGGAAGTAGACGGCGAGAAGCAAGAGCCATACGAAAACGTCATTGTCGACATTGAAGAGCAGCACCAGGGCCCTTTGATGGAGCAGATGGGGCTGCGTAAAGGCGAGCTGACCAATATGGTTCCGGATGGCAAGGGCCGTATGCGGCTTGAGTACACCATTCCTGCCCGTGGTTTGATTGGTTTCCGGAACAGCTTTCTGACCATGACATCCGGCACAGGCATTCTCACCTCAACCTTCAGCCATTATGGGCCCATCAAGGGTGGTGATGTGACCAGTCGCCAGAATGGCGTATTGATATCCATGGCCACAGGAACAGCGTTGACCTACTCTCTGGAAACTCTCCAGAGTCGCGGTAAGCTTTTCCTCGATCCTGGCCAGGAAATCTACGAAGGGCAGCTTTGTGGCATCCACAGCCGTGACAATGATTTGGTGATCAACCCGACCAAGGGCAAGAAACTTGATAACATGCGAGCCTCTGGCAAGGATGAAGTCATTGCCTTGGTGCCGCCGATTAAGTTCACCCTGGAGCAAGCGCTGGAATTTATCGACGATGAAGAACTGGTGGAAGTAACGCCAAAATCTATTCGTCTGCGCAAAAAGCACCTTACTGAAAACGATCGTAAGCGCGCGAACAAGAAGTAATGTTCCCGTTTTGAAAAAGGCCGGCACTGGCAACAGCGTCGGCTTTTTTTTGGCCCTGACTTTCTTCAAATCGACTCGCCGCCCAAGCAACTCCGCTACAATGTTCTGGAATCTCACCTGATTAGCGGAGTGGCTGATGCTCACCTTGTATCCAGATATCAAACCCTACGCCAAGCATAGGCTGGCGGTGGACGCGCCCCACGAACTGTACGTTGAGGAAAGTGGCAACCCGGAGGGTATTCCAGTTCTCTTCGTGCATGGTGGCCCCGGGGGAGGGTGTGAGGATTACCATCGACGATTCTTTGATGCCGAGCGTTTCCGGATTATTCTGATGGACCAGCGCGGGGCCGGCCGCTCAACACCTCTGGCTGAGCTGGTGGGCAATAGCACCGATAAGCTGGTTCAGGATATGGAAACCATCCGCGTGTTTCTGGGGATCGATCGTTGGCTCCTATTCGGTGGAAGTTGGGGGTCGACCCTCAGTTTGATATACGCTCAGACTCATACTGAGCGGGTACTGGGGCTTGTGCTTCGGGGCATTTTTCTGTGCCGCCCGCGGGATATTTCCTGGTTTTATCAGGATGGCGCAAGCCGGGTATTCCCGGATTACTGGCAAGAATTTGAGGCACAGATTCCTGAGGGTGAGCGTGGGGATATGGTGAGTGCCTATTATCGCAGGCTGACCAGCAGCAATGAGCTGGAACAGATTCAGGCTGCAAAAACCTGGTCAATTTGGGAGGGGCGTTGCGCCACACTGCAACCAAACCCCCGAGTTGTTGATCATTTTGGTCACCCCCATGTTGCGATTGCGCTGGCGCGAATCGAGTGTCATTACTTTATGAATTCCGCTTTTCTTGAGGTGAATCAAATTATAAGGGATGCCTATAAGCTTCGGGACATACCCAGCGTTATTATTCATGGGCGTTACGATATGGTGTGCCCGTTGGAAAATGCGCTGGCCCTAAGCAAGGCGTGGCCCGAAGCAGACTTGCGTATTATTCGCGATGCCGGGCACTCTGCTTCCGAGCCTGCCATTGTCGATGCGCTTGTGAGGGGTGTTGAAGATGTGCTCGCAAAAACCGCCAAAAATGCCGGCTAACGCCTCTTTCGGCTCGGGGTTGCGAGAAGGTGCGCGCATGGATACACTCTTGCCAGATGTTAATTTTTATTTGATCAGGGTTTGCAAGGAAGCGGATGAAGGGACTTGTCCAACGGGTGTCAAAAGCGAGCGTCGAAATTGATGGGCGCGAAGTTTCGCGGATAGATGCCGGCATCCTTTTATTCTTAGGTGTTGAGCAGGGAGATGGGCAGAACGAGGCAGCAGAATTGTCCCGGAAGGTTCTTACATATCGCATTTTTCCCGATGAAACGGGACGTATGGACCGAAGCTTGCTCGACACAGGTGGTGCCCTGCTCGTGGTTCCTCAGTTTACGCTTGCAGCCGATACAACCTCTGGTACCCGCCCAGGCCTCTCTCGTGCGGCTGCCCCGGAAGCCGCAAAAAACCTCTATGCCCAATTTCTTGACCTTGCCCGCATAAGTGCGGGTGTCGAAAAGGTTAAAGAAGGGCGTTTTGGTGCAGATATGAAGGTGAGCCTGGTCAATGATGGGCCGGTAACTTTTATGCTCTCAGCCTAAGAAAGGGAGTGGTGAGCGCGCTAGCGTTTGGGCCCGCGTCACGTTTTACGGGGGGCTCAGGATTGGAGCCAAATGAGCTAAAAGTTCAACATTAAAAGATTGCAAAATAAGATCTATTATATTAAAAAAGGAGCGCAATTCAGAGCTTTAAGAAAGGTCTGTAAATGTTTGAAATGTAAGGCCTGTCTAAACGCAGATCTCAATAATAAAAAAAAGTTGCTGTCATGTCATGGAGTTGACATGTTGCAACACTAAAATGGGGGCCGTCCAGTTGTACTGGGGCACCCTAAAAAATCGGGATTAACCCGGTGTTAAAACCTGACCTAACTCGCAAAAGGACATACAACATGAAAAAAACACTCATTGCATCGGCTATTGCAGCCATTTCCTTCACTGGCGTTGCAAATGCTGCGCAAGGCAATTTGTCAGCTTCTGAGTTGGCAGCTCAAATGGAGTCGATGCCGCAGATTTACGGTAATATCCAGTATGCGATCACTCACAACAACGTTGATGGTGGTGATAGCGATATTGCACACAACGATAACGGCTCTACCATCGGTGTAAAGCACGAGCACGAAATCGTACCAGGCATCACTGGCTTCCTCAAAATTGAGCTGGATGGAATTGACGCCGATGACAAGTCTAAAGGCCGTGGCCGCATCAAACTTGACGAAGCTTATATCGGCGTGGCGGGTGACAGCTTTGGTCAGGTCTGGGTTGGTTCGGACGATTCCCTGTATGAAACTGCCGTCGATAAGATTGTTAACTACTATGAAGTGGCTAGTGTTTCGTCTGTTTAATTCGCTGATCCATATCGGGTATAATAAGAGCTATCCATCAGCAATAAAAGGCTCCCATTGTGGCCAAACCCGCAGCGCCGTTTAATCTAACTGTAAACGATCAGTTGGAACTCGAAAGTTGGTGCCGAACCAATACCCTGAGCCAGCATCTGGCGCAACGCGCCAAGATTCTTTTGTTACTGAACGAAGGTGAGACACCAAAAGGGATCTCAGACTCTCTTCAGGTTAGCACTCAAACCGTCTTCAAGTGGCGCAAACGCTACAGTGAGCGAGGTCTTGAGGGGCTTTATGACGCGCCGCGACCCGGTC
>NZ_MBPP01000051.1 GCF_001858325.1 Marinobacter sp. AC-23 | reverse complement strand
AGCGTAGTCCACCTCACCCTGAGCTTCGTTTAAGGGTTTGCCATGCTCCAGACAAAGAATCCGGCCGACTTCTTCTTTGTTCGCTCTGAGGGCATCACGGATATCTTCCAGCCATTTTCTGCGGGTTTCAATGCTGTAGGGGTTAGTCAGCCTTAGTGCAGATTTGCCTGCATTAACCGCTGCCTTCACCTCGCTTTCGGGCATGGAGGCTACCTTGGCAATCACCTCACCCGTTGCCGGGTTATAAACATCAAAGGTATTGCCCTGTTCATTCTCAGTCCAGCGACCGCCGATGTAGCCAGTCATTTTTTCCAGCAGTGGTGACTCGATCATTTCGGCTCCTATTCAGTCAATAACGACACCCGGGGAGGTGCACAGTTGTGTCGGTTAAGTGTGTCTTCCATAGTGGATGCAGAATCTCAACCTGTAAAGCCGGTGGGGCAGCTTTTGACCATTCTCGGTCTATGCCTATACTCCCAGTGCTTATACTCGCTAGAACCGGAAACCCAGGAGGTCGGATAATGAAAGCGTTTTTCCATCCCGCACAAGACCAGCACACGCCCCTTACCTACTTCACACGGGGCCAGATGCGGCAGCCTCAAGAGGTGCCGGATCGCACCAGCCAAATGCTGGAAGGCCTGAAAGAAATGGGCATACCAGTGCTGGAGCCTGCTGATCACGGAGCCGGCCCTATTTCCAAAGTGCACGATCTTGGGTATCTGCGCTTTCTCGAGTCTGCTCATCGTCGCTGGATTAAAATGGACGATTGGGGGGAAGAGGTGATTTCCAATATTTTTGTCCGCGCCCCAAATCACCTTACAGGTATTTTAGCGGAAGCCGCCCGGTATCAGGCAGACGGCAGTTGCCCCATTGGTGAACACACATGGCATGCGGCTTATTGGTCTGCCCAGACGGCCCTGGGTGCAGCAGAGGCGCTGATAGCGGGCGACCGTACAGCCTATGCTGTCTGTCGACCGCCGGGCCATCATGCCCGCAAGGATGCTGCCGGCGGCTTTTGCTATCTCAATAACGCAGCCATTGCAGCCGAGCATTTGAAACCCAGGTTCCCGCGCATAGTCATTCTCGATACCGATATGCACCATGGCCAGGGCATACAAGAGATTTTCTACGATCGCAGCGATGTGCTTTATATTTCGATCCACGGCGATCCGACCAACTTCTACCCTGTGGTTACCGGCTTCGAGAATGAACGGGGTGAAGGAGAAGGGTACGGTTACAATATCAATCTGCCTATGCCCCACGGCTCATCCGAGGAGGATTTCTTCGGGAAGCTTGAAGAGGCCATGGCGGCCATTCGACTGTTTCAGCCAGATGCAATGGTTCTGACGCTGGGTTTCGATATCTACAAAGATGATCCCCAGGCCAAGGTTTCTGTGTCCTCTGAGGGGTTCTGCCGGCTCAGCACCCACATGCGCCAGCTCGGCCTGCCTACGTTAATCGTGCAGGAAGGCGGCTACGATCTGGACACCCTAAGCGAGAACGTTCAGCAGTTCTTCAAAGGGCTGGCCGACTGAAGCACTATGAGGCGGGGGCGTAAACCTTGATGTTTTCGTGCCCCTCGGCCTTCAGATGCACAGCGTGCATACGGCTCATGGTGCCACGATCGCAATACAGCAAGTATTGGCGGTTAGCGGGAAGCTCTGGAACTTTCCGGTTCAGTTCGTAAAACGGAATGTACAGAATCTCGTTGCCGGTCAGGTGCAGCGGCGATTGCTCGCCTTCCGTGGGGTGCCGCACATCGATAATGACATCGCTAACGGACGGCGTTTTTACCAGGCCCACATCTTCGGGGGTGGTGATGGTTTCCAGCAACTCACTGACTGCGGTGTCTTCACGAGCATCAATGGCACGCCTCAGAACCATGGGATCCATTGCCGTCTCCTCTTCCTCCACCCGACTCAGCTTCGCTCGAGTGGCCGGCTTTTGGGATATCACGCCGCAATACTCGGGCATGTTGCGGGCATAGGGTTCTGTGCCGATGTCCCGGGCAATACCGATAATCGTCTCTTTGTCCATGGCAATCAGCGGCCGCAGAACGACCTCGTCGCTAGCCCGGTCTACGACATTCAGGTTGGTCAGAGTTTGGCTTGATACCTGGCCCGCCGCATCTCCGGTTACCAGAGCAGCCGCGTTGTTGTTTCGGGCAATCTCGCTGGCCGCTTTCAGCATCTGCCGCTTCAGCACCACGCCCCAATGTCGGTGGCCGACTGTACGCATGATTTCTTCGACCACGCTGTCGAAGGGCACGGAGATAAATTTGGCACCGTGAGACGCGCCATAGCGATCCCACAGATAGTGAACAACTTGCCGCACACCCACTTCATGGGCCACACCACCAAGGTTGAAAAACAGGAAGTGGCTGCGCAAACCCCTGCGCAGCATCAGGTACGCGGCTACCGAAGAATCATAGCCTCCCGACATCAGCGTCAGTACGTTCTCGACACTGCCCAGCGGGTAGCCACCCAAGCCGCGGTGCCTGCGATGGGCAATGTGGAACTGATCGTCTCGCACCTCAATGCGCACCTCCACCTCAGGCGACCTCAGGTCGACCCGGGCACTGGAAACGTTGTGCATCAAAACGCCTCCTACGAAACGCTCAAGATCAATTGAGCGGAAGTTGTGTGCACCATGGCGTTTGACCCGGACAGCAAAGCTTTTGCCGTCGAGGCGGCCAGCAAAGGCTGCCACGGTTTTCTCGGCAATGTCATCAAGGCTGGCAAACGGAAACGCCGCTATTTCCTGAATGGTAGATATGCCGGGAATACGCAAAAGCTCATCAACTACCAGGCCGCTCAGGCCTCTGCCCTCAGGCACATCAACATCCACTCTGTCCCAAGTGCCATCTACCACAATATCGTGAGCCAGCCGGGCCATAAGTTTACGGACATTCTGGCGCAGATGGCGCATCTGCTGCCGACGAACAGGCTTGCTCTTGATGGCGACTTCCGGGGCAGGACGAATAAGCAGTTTCATAAATGGGCGTTTTGTCGGATGGTGTATGATCGGAAAAGGGCATAGTGTAACGTTTCGGCGCTATGCCTCAAAATCGGGTATTACCGCAACACTCAGGAGCCTTTCCTTACATGACCGCACCCACCATTAATGCCCTTGTTTCCCCTGAGGGCAGCCTGGAAATACTGTCCAATCACGAAGTTAACTTGCTCAAAGACCGAAGCGAAGGTGGCCTATATCGACTTTTCAGGCAATGTGCCTTGCTGTTCTGAACACCGGTGTCGTGACCGATGACTGCCAGGATTTGATGGAGGCCCATGCGGATTTTGATATACGCCTGATACCGCAACCCAGGGGCCTGAAGCTTGAGCTGGTCAATGCACCAGCACACGCCTTCGTAGACGACGAAATGCTCCGAGCCATTCGTGAGCATTTGTTCTCGGTGTTGCGAGATATTGTTTACACCCATTCGACGCCCCAATTTGCCAAGGCTCTGAAGAGCAACGGGCCAGACGACCTTACCAACATGGTGTTTCACATATTGCGCAACGCCAGAGTTCTACAGCCAGGCCGCCAGCCTGACCTGATTGTTTGCTGGGGCGGGCACTCCATTAGCCATGACGAATATCAATACAGCAAAGAAGTTGGCCACCAACTAGGCTTGCGTGAACTCAGCATTTGTACTGGTTGTGGCCCAGGCGCCATGAAGGGACCGATGAAAGGGGCCACCATCGGCCACGCCAAACAGCGTGTAAAGAATGGCCGTTATATTGGCATTACCGAGCCGGGCATTATTGGTGCAGAGGCACCCAACCCTATCGTTAATGAATTGGTTATCTTGCCGGATATCGAAAAGCGCCTGGAAGCCTTTGTGCGCTGCGGCCACGGCGTCATCGTTTTCCCCGGCGGCGTAGGCACTGCCGAGGAAATCTTGTATTTGCTGGGCATTCTTCTGCACCCAGACAATGTCGACCTGCCCTTCCCGGTGGTTTTCACGGGCCGGCCGGAAAACGCTGAATATTTCGAAATGATCGACAAATTCATCCGTAACGCCCTGGGAGATGAAGCTGCCAGCAAGTACGAAATCATTATTGATGACCCAGTGCGAGTGGCCCAGGCCATGAAAAAGGGCATGCAGGAGGTCGAAACCTTTCGTCGTGCCATGCAGGATGCCTACTACTTCAACTGGATGCTGAAGATAGATCCAGTATTCCAGCTGCCCTTCGAGCCGGATCACGAGAACATGCTTGCCTTGGAATTACACCGCGATCAACCCGTGCACTTGATTGCTGCGAATCTGAGAAAGGCATTCAGTGGCATTGTGGCAGGAAACGTAAAAGAGGGGGGCATTCGAAAAGTTCAGGAGAAAGGGCCGTTTGAAATTGCCGGGGATCCGACTCTGATCAAGCCTCTTGAAGCCATGTTGGAGCAGTTTGTTGCTCAAAACCGCATGAAACTGCCGGGCACCTCAGCCTACCGCCCAAGCTATCGGATCATCAGCACAGCAGCCTAAGCTGCTGTGCTGATGCATAGCGTTTACTTACCGCCAGCTGGCAGGCTGGCAAAGTAGGCTGCCAGATTGGCAATGTCTTCATCACTGAGGGCCGCTGCCTGACCCTGCATGATGGCCGCCTGGCCGCCACTGCGCTGCTTGTTTTTGTAGGCCTTCAGCGCAGACGCCAAGTACTGCTCATGCTGGCCTGCCAGATTCGGATACATAGGAATCTGGGCAACACCGTTCTGGCCATGGCAAGCAGCACAAACTGCGGCTTTTGCCTTGCCTGCAGCTGCATCGCCTGCGGCGGAAGCTACCGCAGGAACAGCAGCGCTCAATGCGAAAAGTCCTGCAACGGCATAGTGTTTAAGATTCATTATGATTAACCTCTCATCATCGTTTAAAGTTTTTCAAACCGGTATTCTGAACCAGACAATAACTGGTTGAAACTTATAGCACAGCCTTGCCGTCACGCAAATGCCATAGATCAAGGCGCTCGTTTCAACGAACGAACAAAGCCTGCACTCGAGATTACTTTTATCACCCGGAGACACCATTAATGTCTGTAGAGGTTCAGGAACTCCCCTGTCGCGAAGGCCATATAGGCGTATTAACCCTGGATACCCCCGGCACGCTAAATGCTCTCTCTGAGGAGATGATCATTACAATAAGAGACAGCCTGGAGCGCTGGGCGACAGACGAGCGCATCTGCGTTGTGCTCCTGCGTGGCGCCGGGAGCAAGGGTTTTTGCGCCGGGGGCGACATTCGGGATTTGTACCTGTCATTAACGGGCACTGAAAATCCTGAAGCTGCTTTTAGCGTGTTTCGGCACGAGTACAAGCTGGATTATACCTTGCACAGATATCCCAAGCCCGTTGTGGGTATGGGGCACGGCATTATTATAGGCGGCGGCTTGGGCCTGTTTTCTGCTTGCCGCTACCGGCTCCTGACGCCAGGGGCCACTCTGGCCATGCCAGAGATGTCTATTGGCCTGTTCCCGGATGTTGGCGCAAGCTGGTTTTTGAATCGCCTGCCAGGACGCCTCGGGTTGTTTATGGGGCTGACGGGGGCGCGCCTGAATACTACGGATGCCTTGCGGGTGGGGCTGGCGGACATGGCGCTGCCAACAGAGGATCAGCAAGGCCTTTTAGCGCAACTGCAAAACGAGCGCTGGAGCGGCCAAGGGGCAGCGGATGACAGTCGATTATGCAACTTGCTGAGGCGGCTTGAGGCAACAAATTACCGCGCGTTGCCTGCAAGCCAACTGGCATTGCACGAACGGGACATTGCTAGGCTGTGCACAGGCACCAGCTTGCCAGAAATCGTCGACCGGCTGCAGGCAGCTCCCATAGAAGGTGAATGGTGGCAGACCTGCATGAAAACGCTAAAAGGGGGCTGCCCTGTATCGGCTTGGCTGATCTGGAATCAGCTCAGAAAAGCTCAGCAAATGCCTCTGAAAGACGTGTTCCGAATGGAGCTGGCCATGGTCTGGGAGTGTGT
The DNA here is from genome assembly GCF_001858325.1 of Marinobacter sp. AC-23. Classification (GTDB taxonomy): domain Bacteria; phylum Pseudomonadota; class Gammaproteobacteria; order Pseudomonadales; family Oleiphilaceae; genus Marinobacter. The sequence continues at coordinate 6,241 of NZ_MBPP01000051.1, read as the reverse complement.
GCGCCGGCCTGATCTGACTGAAGGCATACGGGCACGACTGATAGATCGGGACCAGAACCCCCAGTGGTCTTTCTCACGTATCGAAGACGTACCTGAAGCGGTTATTGATGCCCACTTTCTGCCGGTGTGGAACGACGAAACAGATCCCATGCAACTGGAATAGACCAAACCTTCTTTAAAGCTCGGCTCCAGCCTGTACCAACAGCATTTCCAGATCCGGATGGTTACTGGCCCGGGCCACATCCAGCGCCGTCACACCATTTTCTGCGCGAAAATTCACATCGGCACCCGCCGCCAGCAGCATTTCAGCTGTCAGCAGGTCGCCACTGGAAGCCACCTTCATTAGCAGTGACTCTCCATCCTGGCTCACATTAACGTTAGCCCCAGCCGTCAGTAATACTTTTACCACCGACAAGTGCCCACCCTCAGCCGCACGCATTACCGGCGTGTAGCCTTGGGAATCCGCAGCGTTCACTCTGGCGCCGGCTGATAAAAGTAGGCGCACAAGCCGACGGTCGCCTTGCCCTGAAGCCACTATCAAAGGTGTAACCTGATCGCTCTGGGCAAGATCCGGCTAGCGCCGCTGCTTAACAGATACCACGCGATACGGTCTTCCCTTCCAAGAACGGCAGCCATCAGCGCGGTGCCGTTTTCGGTCAGGGCATTCAAAGGCGCACCCGACTCTGCCAAGTCGCTAACAGCCTCAAAATCGCCTTCCGCCGCTGCGTGGTACAGAGCCGAACCAGAGGCATTTTCTGCCTGCTGGCCAAGGTTAGCCGGAGTTTCTTTGGAGGCGCACCCAGAAAAAGCAGTAACCGCTAATGTAAGCAGCAAAAAAGATAGCAGGATCGAATACTGGGAGAAGCCGGTTCCCTTGGCCATAACGAACAGTCTCTGTCAGATAATTAGAGCCTATTCTGGGCAGGTGGCCCCCATAAATAAATCGAGCGGGTCACAACTCTGGCCCGTTCTGCAGAAGTTCATCGACTAACCCACGCAAACGGCCTTCGCCATCGCGCTGCCCCGAACACAACCCCTCCTTTTGCAGCTCTGGCCAGCTCCACCCCTGCAATACCGCTCGGCACCAAAGGCTCGCCTCTGCCTGGGCCCGAAGCCAATGGGCAAAACCGGGGGCCAAACTCAGGTCTCGTAGCACCGGGATCATTAGTTGGAAACCCCGGTGGCCTTCACCAAAGTTCTGCAGATCTCGAATATCCGCTGCATCTGGCCCGCACTGTGATGGCAAGCCGGAGGTTATATTTACCAGCAGCTCGGGCTCCAAGTCTTTCCAGTTCAGCGGCACGAGTACCAGCCAGTGCTGAGCCAAGCGTGTGCGCACCTGCTTAATCAGAGACACCCCTTCCGCACCGCAAGCCTGAACCATCTGTACCGGATACTCTCCGCTTGTGGCCTCCTGCTGCAACCCGATGCGCACAGTCTTCAGCCCACATGACGCCCAGAAGGTGTGTAGCTCGGAGCTGCCACCAAAACTGGTACCCGTAAAGTCCAACCCTTCACGGTCTGCGCCGGCAATTGCCGCAGCAACCAGGCTACGCCCGATACCTAATCGCCTGGCCTGCGCTGCGACCGCTATGCGAATAATCCGTAAACCGCGCTGGCTTGCTGCTTGCGGAAAACCGCTGTGGCTGGCCAAAGACTGGGGTAAAAGATGCCCGCGTACCCGGCGCCTGCCGCTGGCCACCTGTGTTGCCAGCTCTTCACTCAAGCCTCCCTCCACAGCACCCCAGAGCACGCCCACGGTTTTGCCACCTATCATGGCACGCCAGCTTCTGGCTGCAGGATCGTCCAGCCACTGCCGAAGGTCTGCTGGAGTTGTCCGGTAATGGGCATCCACCAAAAGGCCGAAAGCATTGGCCAGCTCTGCCTCTGAAGCTTGGGCAGGCTGCCAGGCTCTATCGTCACCTCACCTGCTAGCGCCTCCGGCAGAGCCCCGGAGCTATGCTCCGCACCCAATAGAAATAACCTGGATATCAGTGGCTCCAGCGGATCTCCATCGGCCCATCGCACCGGTTGGGACAGCGTGTGGGACTGCCATTGCGGCGTTTTCTCATCAAGAACCCGGCGAAAACGAATGGCAAACCCACGTCCCGCGCCCTCATAACCATGAACCGTGGAAGCAAAAGCCACCCTTGGCCAGCCCAGGAGAACGCGTTTTAGCAGTGAAACCGGAATAGCTGCTGCCTCGTCTACCAAAACCACTTCAGCTTCCGGCTTTTCCCGAAGTAAATCCCGAACCGGTAAGAAGCGCAGCTGTGCCCCAGACACAATGTCTATGCGGTTATCCTTGGCTCTTAATACATCCGCGCCAAGACGTTCCACGGCATGCGCAAACAGAGTGTTCACATTATCTCTTGAGGGCGCAGTCACCAGTATCTGTCGGCGCCCTTGCTGCAGTAATTGTGCGGCGGCTATACCAAGAGCCGCCGACTTGCCCCGCCCACGATCTGCGGTTACCACCAACGGCCGGCGCCTACGCCCCAGGCCGAAAGCCACCAATTTGCGGATCAAACCCTGCTGGTCGGGCGTAGTAGCAACCGTAAACTCAGAGGCGAGTGCGGATAACTCAGGAAGAGGTGTCACCTCAGACGAACCGAGCTTCACCCGAATCACGGAAGAATCAGCGTCCAGAACACCCGCCATGCGCTCAGCAAACGGGTGAACCTGGTCATGATCCAAGCCGGTTCTGGAATAGTCCGGATCGGCAAAATGCCCCCATGCCTCAGGTGAAGGCATCATCCAGAACAGCAACCCGCCAGCCTTCAGCGTGCCCGAAAGCGCCGCCAAAGCATCTGGAGGATTACCACGCCAGCCATCCCAAACAATCAGTGGCGTTTCCCGGCCCAGCCATTGCCGAGCTTTCACAGGCTCAATACTGATTAGACGGTCATCCGGCGTATCATCGGCTGCCCCAACCCAGAGCCCGCCTTCCAGCTCAATAACGGGAAGAAGAGTTTGCAGCCACTGCATAGCAAGATCACGCGCGCCCTCCACTAGCACCATCCGACGCTCTCCAGCGAACGTAAGGCCAGTTTGCAGTAGGCGCCAGGCAGCTGCATCTGGCGTAGGCGCTACGATTCCAGAAGTCATTAACTAAGGTCTATACCGTGGGTTTTCAGGTTACTGAGTGCACAGTGTTCCAGGGCACCCTGATGTGTAGCGCGCAACCGCACTCTTGGCGCTGTGCCGGCTTCAAAGGCTTCATGCCAGCGGGCCGCACACAGGCACCAGCCGTCGCCAGCCTTTAAACCTGGAAATCCGAAGGCAGGCACTGGCGTACTCAAATCGTTACCTCGAGCCTTGGAAAACGCCAAAAACTCATCGGTCATCACCACGCAAACCGTATGCGAGCCATGATCATCCGGCCCTGTATTACAGCAGCCATCGCGGTAAAACCCGGTTTCAGGGTCAGTGCCACAAATTTCCAGTTTCTCGCCCAGCACATTGATTGGTTCTTCAATTTGCATACATATTTCCTCTAGCTTCGGGTGTTAGCGACGAGGCAGAGCCTTATCCAAAATACGCTGTAAATACATCCATGTACGCTCGGCTCCGCCATCCATGGCTCCGCACGATTTTGGATAAGGCTCTGCCTCGTCGCTCTCCAATTCGTAAGGTGAATTCGTTAAGTTAGCCAATCATGTTAACGGTACAGGTACCCGCGCTACCAGTTGGCCCGTACAATAGCATCTATGCCAACCCATACCCCTGAATCCTCCGCCCTAGATTTGCCCAATTTTCTCACCGACGAGCAACGGGCGATTATTACCGCCGGCTACGAGCATTCGGTGATCACCGCCGTGGCTGGCAGCGGTAAAACATCCACGCTGGCCTGGCGCATCCGCTACCTGCTGCAACAAGGCCATGATCCCGCCCGTATTGTGGTGCTTATGTTCAACCGCAGTGCCCGGGTGGATTTTGAGCGCAAGCTAAAAGAGGTGTGTCACCAGAGCGGGCTGGCGTTGCCCGAGATACGCACGTATCACGCCATGGGGCTGCGGCTGTATAAGCGATTTGTGCACGAAGGCTACCTGCCTGGCTTCTCTGAAAAAATTCTGACTGAGCAGGAGATCAGCTTTCAAGCCTGGCTGTTAACGCGGCGGCTGGCGCCCGAGGATCTGGCAGATGAAATTCGGCGCAACAAAAAAGACTTTGTGGAGACGGCAACTGGATTTATCGATCTGGTAAAGACCACTTTGTCCCCAGCTGAAATAGTGTTTGAGGAGCTCGGGTACTCAGACAAGCATCGATACCTGATTGATTTGTTTCACAGCTTTGAGCAATGGCGGAAAGGGCAAAGCCGGATCAGTTTTGCCGACATGCTATACGAGCCGGTGATGGCAATTCACCAAAACCAACCGCTACAGCGGCTAGTGAGCAACAAGATGGACCTGATTCTGGTAGATGAATACCAGGATACCAATGAGATTCAGCACCTGCTGCTACGCTACGTTGCTGGCGACAGGGCTCGGGTAACGGTGGTGGGGGATCCAGACCAGACCATTTATGAGTTCCGGGGCGCCAAGCCAGAGTTCATTCTCAAGCGCTTCAGCGATGAGTTTGAAAGCCCGCTGGAACAAACGTTGAGTTACACGTTCCGTTACGGCCATCGCGTGGCGCTACTGGCCAACCATCTGATCTGCCACAACACCGGGCGCAAGGATGTGCTTTGCCATTCCCACCCTTCAACACCAGCCACAGAGGTTACTCTACACCGGGCGGAGAGCGATGCAGATACTGTGCTGCAGATCCTTGGCCAGCAAACCGACATTAAGCTGGCAGATACCGCCATTTTGTTCCGGGTTTGGAGCCAGAGTGTGCCCATTGAGCTCAAGCTCCTGGCACAACAGATTCCTTACCGGATTGATGCCGGCAAAGGTGCGCTATTCAGCCGTGAGGTGCAGGCCATCACCGCCCTACTGATGGTCGTTTCGGGAAAACTGGAAAATCTACCGGAGGCAGACCGGCTGGAGATGGCACGGCAGCTTCTGCGCTTTCCCCATGTGGGCCTTAAAGAACAGGAACTGGAGCAACTCGCAAGGTTGTTGGCGGGGTTTGCCAGCGGGTGGCACGAACACCTGCTGGCATTGGATTTTGGCGCGCTGTCACCCATGGCAGCACGCAAACTGCGTAAACTCGGTGAAGTTCTGGAACAGCTGCGTGGATATTCCGGCCCCGTTTCAGGCCTGATTACCGTTTATGCGGAGCACACCGACCTGTACGAAGGTGTTCGCAGCCTTGCGCTGACCCATGACGGCGCAGAGGAACGCATTGATACAATCCACGGGTTCCGCGAATACCTGAAAGGTTTGAATGTCGATGCAGGGAGTGCCCTTGCACACCTCAAAACACTACGACAGCAGGCCAGCGAGAAGCAGAGTGGCGAGGGCGTACTGCTTTCCACCATTCATCGCACCAAGGGACTGGAGTGGCCCCGAGTAATCATCCCCGGGCTGCAGGAAAAGTATCTGCCACACAGCCCGAGGCCACAGGATGATGTCAGGGCTTTTTTGGAAAGCGAGCGCAGGTTGCTCTACGTTGCCATGACCCGCACCCGGCAATCACTGCACTTAATCAGCCGACCCACTAGCAAACAGCCCCATCTGGATGGCGAACAGGGGCCTAGCCGCTTTGTTGAGGAATGCTGCTTTGAACTTGCCAGCGAATTTGGGCGCTGGCTGGATGAACGAACACCGGGCACCGATTCATTTTTGAAGCTGGAAGCGCCGCTGACGCCGGTCAGCTCGCGCTATGCGTCGCGAGAAGGCGTTGCGCTTGAGGGCGAGATACAAACCCAAGACACTTCATCCGCCCCCTTGTGGCATCAACAGCGCCTTAACCACTCTATTTTTGGCATTGGGGCGGTGGTCTCTGAAGACGAAAGTTCGTTTGAAATTCATTTCAACAGCGGCGAGAAAATGAACTTCAGCAAGAAGAGCGCGCACCTCTATTTCAGCATTCCGCTCTCGGAAAATACCTAATGATGTCGCCAACACAGCAAGAGACACTTACGTTTCCTAATGTAACGTTAATCTTCAATGTTTTGTTTTTTGTGATCCTTTAGCTTAGATTGCGCGTATTGCATGAAATGTGGTTATTTAAAACTCAGTAACATTTTAACGATAATCGGACAGGAGGTTCTGCATGAACATCATGCGCCCAATCGCGATGGCAGCCATTGCGAGCACTTTTGCGGCCCCAGCCTTGGCTGATCGCAAGGAAA
>NZ_MBPP01000050.1 GCF_001858325.1 Marinobacter sp. AC-23 | reverse complement strand
TGTCGCCAGATCCGTCAGTTTATGTACTTTGGGAAAATGGCTTGCAGAGCGCGGCACATCGGCAAGCAACGCAAAAACCTCATCATAGCTGGCAGGAATTTCAAGCTCCCGGTTCAGCTCAATCGAAACAGTAATAGCCACAGCGAACTCCTTTTTATGGTTATACGTACTACTTTTTATGTCTATACGCACTAGCTTGATTAGAAAACAATGAATGCATTTTGGCCCAACACTACCGCATTGTCATACTCATACCCTGTTAATTTGTTAACCCTGCGTTATCCTTTAGACAATTCGCGCCCGGATTCGCCTTGAATCCTGAATGCTCCCGTAAAAAGAAAGGAAGCCTCAACCATGAAAGCCATACGTTATGCGCTAATCGCCATCGTTGCACTTGTCGTTCTCGCCATTGCCGCGATTGCAATTGCCATGGTCGTTATCGACCCGAACGACTACAAACCGCAAATCGAAAAGGTGGTTGAAGAAAAAACCAACCTGGACCTCATCCTGGACGGCGATATCGGCTGGTCTTTCATTCCTCTCGGGCTTGAACTGAACGATGTAGAAGCCACTCTGGACGGTGAGCGCCTGATTGCACTGAAGCAACTGGTGGCGCAAGTCGATTTCTGGTCGCTGATTGCCATGTCGCCACAGGTCAGTACCTTTGTTCTGGATGGCCTTGATGCGCGCTTGACGGTTAATGAACAGGGCGAAGGCAACTGGACTCGCATCATGCCGGAGCCGGCAGGCGATGTCGCGCAGAAGGACAAGCAGGACGTTGCCAGCAAGCCGGAACAGCCAACCACCGCGGAAACCGGCGGCGAGCAAGGCAGCAGTGAGCCTCTGAATTTCAATGTCGAGAACGTCCAGATCAGCAATGCACAGGTACATTATAGCGACCTGCAAACTGGCCAGACGGTGACACTTGAAGATTTCACGGTAAACGCCAGCAACATTACCCTGGGCTCTGAATTCCCGCTTGAAGTTGGCTTTCGTGTAGAAACAACGCAACCACAGTTTTCTGTAGACGGGAGCATCCAAGCGCGCCTGGCGGCCAATGAGGCGTTGAACGATTTTTCCGTTTCCGGCCTGGAAGCGGAATTCAAAATGAACGGCGAAGCTTTTGCAGGCAAATCCGTAACGGCCAAACTGGGCGGTTCAGCCAAAGCCAACCTGGAAAACGAATCCGCGACCCTGAGCGACTTTACCGCCAGCCTCGCAAACCTGACCCTCAACACCAACCTTGATGTTAAAGGCTTTGGCGACAAACCCACTCTTAAGGGCAACGTGGCCATCAGCGAATTCTCCCTCAAGGAGCTGCTCGAAAATCTTGGGCAGCCCGCCATTCAGACAACCGACGAGGAAGTCCTTAAAGCCGTCGCCTTTTCTACCAACATCGGCGGCGCTGCAGGCAAACCTGCGTTGTCTGACCTGCTGATCACGTTGGATGACACCACATTCAAAGGTTCCGGCAGCTATAACCTCGACAACGGCGGCATTGTGTTTGACCTCCAGGGCGACAAACTCAACGCCGATCGCTACCTGCCACCCAAAGCAGAGGGCACAGAAACTGAAAGCGATGCCCCGACAAAAACTGCAAGCGCCGCCCCAGAGGGCGACCTGTTGCCACTGGAAACCCTGCGCGGCCTGCTTTTGGATATCGACTTCGGACTGGGCGAATTGATTGTAAGCAACCTGACCATCAACGAAATTAAAGCCAGCACAACCGCCACCAACGGCCTGTTAAAAGTTGACGAGTTCAGCGGTAAGCTTTACGAAGGCAGCTTTGGCGCCGATGTAACGATTGATGCTCGCAGCGACACGCCCAAGTGGTCGGTGAACTCCGACGTCGCCAACGTACAGACGCTCCCCCTACTGGCTGATCTGGCAGAAGTAACCATGCTCGCCGGTGGCGCCAACCTCAAAATTAATGCCACCACATCCGGCAACCGTATGTCGCTGTTGAGAGAGAATGCCGACGGCCAGATCAGCTTCGACCTTGCCAAGGGTGAATTCCGCAAAATGAATCTGACCCGCATGGCTTGCCAAGGCATCGCCTTGGTTAACCAAGACAAGCTGACAACGGATAATTGGGGCGACACAACCCCATTCGACGACATGCACGGCGTACTGGATATCAACGGCAACACTCTCGACAACACAGACCTTACCGCCTTAATGGCCGGCATGAAGCTTGAAGGCAACGGTACTGTGGATCTCAAGAAGACCCTGGTTGATTACGAGCTAGGCCTGCGCATTGTGGGTGATATTCACCGCGACAACGCCTGCCGGGTGACGGAGTACGTGGAAGACGTGGTTATACCTGTGGAGTGCCGTGGTGATTTCTCCGCAGGCGCAGCCAGCCTTTGCTCCTTCGACGGCTCGCGCTTCCGCGACACACTGAAAACCATTGCCTCGAATGCCGCAAAGAAAAAAGCCAAAGAAGAAGTGGATAAAGCGAAAGGCAAAGCTGAAGAAAAAGTACGTGAAAAGCTGGAAGAGAAGCTTGGTAAAGACGGTGGCGATAAGGTTAAAGACGCACTCAAAGGCCTGTTCAAGTGACCGCAGGCCACTTTTCTGAAAACCTTTTAGCCTGGTACGACCAACACGGCAGGCACGACCTGCGTGGCACCACAATCGCAACGCCTATCGGGTTTGGGTTTCTGAAATCATGCTTCAGCAAACCCAGGTTGCAACCGTTATCCCCTACTACAAAGCGTTCATGGAACGCTTTCCCGATGTGCAGTCTCTTGCGAAAGCGCCGGTTGATGACGTACTCAGCCACTGGTCCGGGCTTGGCTATTACGCCCGCGCACGCAACCTGCAGAAAGCCGCGCAATCGGTTATGGACAATTTTGGCGGTGTGTTTCCAGACACCCAAGAAGAACTGGAAACTCTAATAGGCATCGGCCGTTCCACTGCAGCGGCAATCGTTGCTCAGGCATTTGGCAAGCGCGCCGCCATTCTCGACGGCAATGTAAAGCGAGTACTGGCCCGCTATCACGCTGTTCCCGGCTGGCCCGGGCAAACCTCAGTGCTGAAACAACTCTGGGTACACGCAGAAGCACACACGCCAAATGAACGCATCCGGGATTACACGCAAGGCATAATGGATATGGGTGCGATGGTATGCACCCGCAGCCGACCAGCCTGCAGTGACTGCCCTCTGCAAAAGGGCTGTGCCGCATATGCCAGAGACGAGACCAGCCTTTACCCCGGCTCCAAACCTAAAAAGGCGAAGCCTGAAAAAACCACCTGGATGGTTATACTGGAAGATCACGAAGGCCGTATTCTGCTGGAACGGCGACCGCCCAGCGGCATTTGGGGCGGCCTGTGGAGCCTACCGGAACTGGACCCGGCCTATGGCGCAGACGAGCTGCAGGAGGCGTGCGAACAGAACCTTGGATTTGACTGCACAGAGCCCGAGTTGATCAGTGGCTTTCGCCATACGTTTTCCCACTACCATCTGCATATCCAGCCCGCCCGTTTGGGCGTAACCGGGCAAAACACGGTGAGGATGATGCCCAGCAGAAATGGCTGCACAGGCACGAGGCATTAGCCTGGGCCTACCTGCACCGATCCGAACGCTTCTCACAAGCCCGGAACAGACCACCCTGCTCTGATAACACAGCGCCCGCTGGCGCAATTGACACTATCTGTTATCATCCAGCCACTTACCTACGACAACAGGAGCGATCATGAGCCGCACCGTTTTTTGCCGTAAACACCAGAAAGAACTGGCAGGCCTCGATTTCCCACCCATGCCCGGCGCAAAGGGCCAGGACATCTTCGAGAATATCTCCAAGCAAGCTTGGGAAGAATGGCAGCACGAGCAAACTATGCTGATTAACGAAAAGCACCTGAGCCTGATGGATCCTAACACCCGTAAATACCTGCAGGCGCAGATGGGGCACTACTTCAATAACGAACCTTTCGACAAAGCCGAAGGTTATGTGCCACCGGAGCAATAACACCGATTTGATCAAAGCCTGATCAACCCTGAAAAGATTCAGGTATTTTTCCGGGTCGGCCTTGACTCACCACACTGAAACCGGTTTAATAGCGCCCCGTTGCACAGCAGTAAAGCAACATGCCCGGATAGCTCAGTCGGTAGAGCAGAGGATTGAAAATCCTCGTGTCGGTGGTTCGATTCCGCCTCCGGGCACCATTATTTCAATGATTTAGCCCGCCTTGTGCGGGCTTTGTTGTTCCTAGGTTGCCCAATGGGACACTCACGGGACACTAAGCCACAAAAAACCGCAAAGCCTCCCGACTCCCCTCCCCAAATCAGCAAGCAATCCACTGTCCCGCCGGGACACTTCAAACCAGTCCAAACGCCAGTTTTTTTCACCCTTACTGTCCCACCAGTGCCCAAAGCACACACTGAAAACAACTATTTTTCTCTAATTTCAATTAGTTATTTAAAAACAACTGAGGATTAAACACCCCCTTGCTGCCATTGCCTCGTGTTGTGACCTATAGTCAGAAAAGAGCCAAGCTGGTGCGCCAACATCAACTTAGCAACCACCAGCAACCTGATACCGAGATCGCCAATGGCAACTCCAGCATATCACTCACCAGCCTTCCATCTGCTCGGAGGATTAACTTGTGGCATCGTTTGAAAAACGAGCAGGCAAAGACGGCGCCGTGTGGCTGAACCCGCTACCGGAAGAGCAAATTGTTAAAGAGCAATACGCGGCTCATTAGAGCCTAAATAAACCAGGTGCCAACTACCTTGACAGACGACGATTTACAACGTCTACAAACCGGGACAGATTTAATTTAAAAGCTTCACGCCGGAAAAACTTGCTAGTAAATAAATCTGTCCCGGTTTTTCAGCGACCAAGAGGAGTCATCCCATCAATCGACTCAAACAGGCGTGACAGGTTCAAAGAGTGACCGAATCACGAAATGGAATTATGTCAGGCGTGACCTCAATCTGGATATCAAACCCGGAGAAATAGCAGACCTGCACTTTGCCGAGTCGCAACGTCCCAGAGCTCGAAAAAAGACACTCTTTCAAAGGCAACGTCTGCTCAAAAACTGAGCAGAAAAACTCACTGTGAAAAAGACCTTTCGGGGGCGCCAATTAGTATCACACCCCTACGCATTCACTGCTTTAGAAATGCCGCGGCGCTCAGTGTTAGTAGCATTCATCGAAATCCATCTACATAGAAACGGGCTCCAAGTTCGGTTGCTGTGCGCGGGTATACCTCTGTAGGATGCTACGCTGGTATTCCGTATACCGACACTCTCTAATTACAAAATGTTATCAACCTTTGCTTGACCTACCTGCGCAGTAAGTTAACATATATATGAACGATAGAGATCTCATGGAAGAACATTTAAAACAAAAACATGTGGTTAGAGACTGGAAAGGCTCTAAGTGTAACCTTACTCACTGCATGAAGTCGGAGAAAAGCTATGACGAAGCAATGTCCCATGTGGCTCCGACTAACAAAAAAAGAACGATCGAAACCTATCTCAAGCTGACCTACCAAAGACTAGTTGATGGCGAAAGGCTTTCAGGGGACAGCTGCCCGGTGCGCGAAGCAGGCATTCAAGGGACGGCAGACGCAGGACCAGGGAACGGTGATATCCATTATTACGCATTCAAGAAGAAGCCTATCAGATCATATTTTTGGTACTCGCCGTATGAGAAGGGCCTTGTGTATGTTAGCCACTATCGCTTCAAAAATTACCAGAAGCTAGATGGGAAAGACACCGAGCAAGTGCGGAATAACTTCTTCAGTCACGAGGTGAAAAAATGAGTAAAGCGATTGAACGTCAAGAGGCACAGGACACTCTTATCTTCAACGTCACTGAAGATATTCTTATTGCGATGGAAGATGCCAAAATCACCAAGGCAGAACTTGCAAGAAAATTGAATAAATCAAAAAGCCGGATCTCAAGCATGCTAAGCGGCGACGCTAACATGACCTTGAGGACACTCGCGTCCATCTGTTTCGAGCTCGAAATTGGCGTAGATGTTCGCATTGGCGATGAGTATTCGGTGCGGGATGCGCGCTCAAACCCTAAGTGGACCGACAAAGAAGCCTTTTACTTCGAAGATGAGGTCTCTAGCCAAAGAGCCCCATATTATTCAGAAAGGCTTAATGTGATTGATTTTGACTTTTGCAATGCAGGCAATGACCACAATTATTGGCAAAACAATTTCGAGGACGTAGCGGAAGCATGATTAGCGAGAGCGATTCAAAGGATCTGAAGCGTAACCAAGAGCTTCTCGATTCAGCTATTTCGAAGCTAGAGATTCAATCTGTACTAGTAAGAGAATCGAAAACTTTTGTGCGTGACAACTTCGCTCCATCAGATGAAGAGCTGAACGATTATATTACTCAAACTTTTGCCAAGCCTACACAAAGCGGAGACTCAAATGACTCTCTACAGTATGGGTTTAAAATAATGGCAGGAATTCGACTGATCCATAAGGATGACATCGAACACGCGAGGGAGAGCGATTCGACAGATTTCATCTGCGCTGAAATTCGGACTCACTTTGTTGCTCTTTACGATGCTAAGGAGTCATTGTCGAAGGACGAAGAAAATATCTTCCATCAAAAGAATGCTATCTTTAACGTTTGGCCCTATTGGCGAGAGTTCGTTCAACAAATGGGCTGGAGAATGGGGGCCCCCTATTTTCACGTCAAGCTTCTTAAGCAGAGAAATTTAGTAAATCCAAAACATCAGCCCAAAAAATAATCACTCTAGCGAATAGAAACCTCGCCAGATGACTGACTCTATTCGCGCGATTGTATATAGGGTTTATCTCACTCAGCAACTTGTGAATCAAGACTAGCCCTAATTAGAAAAAACACAACATATAGACACATTAAAATATAGTGGGGCTATATAAGGGAATAGTGATGAATTGTGGCAATGTGATCCGAGGAAAACTGAGCGCATCGCATAATCAGTGTTATGTCCGAGTAGCCCAGCACTCTCTGCAAGGTGCCTCTGAGCTATAGCCAGATACCTTTATAAACCTGAACGGGTAACGCACCACGGGTGGGCAGTTGCTCACGACGAAGCAAAACTGAATCCGGGATCGTTGCTTTAACACCTTGAAATTAATCCAGTACGCGGCCGGCGTTGTCGTTCACTGGGAGCTATTCAACATATAGGGAGACGACTACATCAAAATGCACCCTCAGTTAAGAAAGAGCGCAGTGCACCCGGCTAGGAGCAGGATGAAATAGGATAGACATTACTACCTGAAGACCCTTTAATTGTTGGCGAAATAGAAGCTTCAGCAGAAGAGTCAGAAAAATACCCACGAGGAAGACCTGACAACGACTCAATCTCTTTCGCAGGCAATCCAATTGAGTGAAGAGCTTCTGACTTAGAGATCAGATTATTCTCGTTTAGCATCTGAAATGCTCTCGACAAAAGCTTTGGCGATTCAAATGAAAAATCACAGTCTAATGGCTCAGCCTTTGTCCAACCTCTTGCAGAGCGACCCTTGAAAAACCGCATTTTATCGTACTCATCAATTATACCGAGTTGATAACTACGCATAATCATTGCAGCAACAGAGACTTTCCAGCGCGTTTTAATTGCCAAAAAAGAGTCCAAAGTTGGAATACTAATATCACATGAAAAACTTTCTGCCGGCAAAAGAAACGCTCCAGCGAAATAATCAGCTTGACGCTCAATTTCTTTGTAATACTTTCTGAAACTTTTTAAACCTACATGCTGATGCAAGATAACATGTCCTAACTCATGAGCCGCATCAAAACGGTTCCTTATTGGATTTGCTTTATCTCTTCCGATAAAAATATATGGCCTATTAGTTAAACTGCTCCATAACGAAACACCGTCCATGTTAGCAAAACCAAGCTGATCAGCAGCACAAAGGATTCCCGAACTTTCTAAAGCAAGAAGTACATCATTAACAGGGCCTTTTCCTAAACCCATGACGCGCCTTGCATCGGCCGCTATAAGCTCAATATCACGATCATCAAGTGACAGAAAACTTCCAGCATGGAGTTTTGGGAGTTTTAGTTGCGGCCAATCGACCCAAGCTTCCAAAAACTTCGATATTTCCGCTACCCAATCCAGCTTTACCTTTGCAGTCTGCCTAGCTAGTTTCGTAGCGTTCGCCATTGAACGATAAAACGCAGGCCTCTCTGAAGAGTCGGGCAAAGGTTTAAGAAAAAAACGATCTTTGACTCCGAAAAACAGACTGAGCGCGCGAAGTTTTTCTATGGTAGGGAACTGATGCCCGGACTCCCATTTACTCAACGTTGCAGGCGACACACCAAGAGCATTAGCGATGCTAGTTTTGGTAACACCAGCATACTCTCTAATCTGAGCTAACCTAAGTGGTTGAAATTCTCGAATGCCTACTCTCATGACAACTAACCTAATCTAGACCTTCCGCTTTGCGAAGCGCGATCTTAAGGCTTGGCCAAGCAGTGTCAACCTGATTAGATTCTTCCCCCATCTGGAAAAACGGATAAATCTCCTGAAGAGGCACATCAAGGTGATTGCTAGACCAATCGGTGTAAGGCACAGTAAGGCTTAAAAGTGCAGGCTGATGTTGTTCATTATCCTTTGGATTCGGATGGATCACTGTAGCAACTACGTGCAAGGAGTCTTCAAGGTCTGGTGGTGGCTGCATCCAGAAATCATAATTTTGAGGTTCTAGAACTGCGTTTTTCAGACTCATCAGCTTCCGGTGCTTTGCCAATCTCGGTTTAGATGAAGCGTGCAGCTCAATGTGAGAGAGAGTAATATTGCCGGAACAGAGCAAAATGTAATGCTCGCCTCTGGGCTCTGTCGCTATGATCTTGGACTCAAAACGGCTACTCAGCGCAGCCAGAGCGTCATCAATAAGATATCGACGAACTTGAGAGCGGTAACGAGATTTTGGCGTGTGCTTGATCCTACGCTCTGTGTCTTCATGCGCAGCTTTGTATGCTGACCGAACAGAGTCCTCAACACCCAGCAACAACTCTCGATCCAAGTGAAAAGCAATATATTGAAGTAACTGCTCTTGAAGTTTAGTCACGAAACCCCCTATCTGTTTTTTCCTAAAACGGATTTTACCATCTTTTTTTTAACTTAAGAAAGAGGTAACGCCCCTCCTGATATCAAGCTGATAAGTTCAGACTGGTTTCGTAGACTACCTAGGAGGCAAGCCTGAGCAAATCTGCTTTTCAGAAACTGGCATGAGGGCCTCCCTAGCATGATCTCAGCTCAGGTTTGCACTATAACGGGAGCGCGCTAAATTGTAAGCGTCCGCCCATCACACTTTGTTAATGCTCGCTGACTTCCAATTATGCGGTAACAGTTCATCAATGGCGTTGTTCTTCTGCGTCGGCAGCTTCGTCAGAACATCTTTCAAATAGGCATACGGATCATGCCCATTGAGCTTTGCGGACTGGATTAACGCCATCACTGCGGCAGCGCGTTGGCCGCTTCTCAGTGAGCCCGCGAACAACCAGTTACTCCGACCCAATGCCCACGGGCGTATCTGGTTTTCCACCCAGTTATTGTCGATGGGCACTGCGCCATCGTCGAGATAACGCGTCAGCGCTGCCCAGCGTTTGAGGCTGTAATCCAAGGCTCTGGCCGTGCCGGAGCCATCCGGCACTTTCTGTCGGTACGCGAGCACCCATTGATGCAGGGCATCGGCAATGGGTCGTGCTTTTTCATTTCTGATTTGCTGTCGCTTATCCGGTGGCAGATCTTTGGTTTCCCGCTCGACTTGGTAAAGCTGGGCGATGTATTCCAAGGCCTGTGCCGCTATTTGGCTTTGATTAGCCTGGTGCAGGTCGTAGAACTTACGGCGAGCGTGAGCCAGGCAACCGATTTCAGTGATGCCGTTGCCGAAGCCCGCCTTGTAGCCCGAGTAATCGTCGCAAACCAGTTTGCCTTGCCAGCCTTCCAGGAAGGTTCGAGCGTGCTCGCCCGCCCGGGTCGGGGCGAAGTCGTAAACAACGGCTCTCAGACCCGAGAACGGCGTGGTGCAATAGGCCCAGACGTAGGCTTTGTGGGTTTTCTTCTTGCCCGGGGCCAGCATGCTCACCGGTGTTTCGTCGGCGTGCAGAACGCCGTGTTCCAGTAGTGCATTTCTAAGAGCATTTACCAGCGGTTGCAACTGCACACCGCAAGCGCCTACCCACTCCGCCAGAGTGGAGCGTGGGATGGCGAGACCAGCACGGCCGAAGATGCGTTCTTGACGGTATAGCGGTAGATGATCCGAGTACTTGGCCACCAGCACCTGAGCCAGTAATCCGGCGGTGGGAATGCCTTTATTGATAACCTGCGGAGGCACCGGTGCCTGGGTCAGGGTTTCGCACTGCACACAAGCCCATTTGCCACGGATGTGGCGCTCTACTGTGAACTCGCCGGGCACGTAATCCAGTTTCTCACTCACGTCTTCACCAATGCGCTTGAGCTGGCAGCCGCAGCGACACTGAGTGCTCTCGGGTTCGTGATGGATCAGGGTGCGGGGCAACTCCGGTGGCAGTGGAGCTCGCTTGGGTTGTGCTTTTGGCTTGGGCGGTGTTTCGGCGGCTGTGAGTTGTGCCAGTTCAGCCTCAATGGCAGCAATGTCGCTGTCGATCAGCTCATCCAGCAAGCGACCTTGAACCGCATCCAGTTGTTCGCTGCGACGGGCGAACTTGTGGCGTTTAAGGATGGCCACTTCGTGGGTCAGTTTCTCGATGACTGCATCGCGGTGTACGAGCGCCCGATCCTTATTTTCTACGCGATCGAACAGATCCGTGACTAGGGCACGGAGTTGATCGGCAGAGAGCTGGTTAAGATCGGGACGTTGTGACATACCGAGCAGTATGCCAAGCCATGGCCACCAAGACGATGCGCCATTCTGATGATGGTCTGGGTAACCGGCTTGTGGTTACAGAATTGAGATCACGCCGGCGGCACCGAGACGCTGCCACGGCAGCCCTTGAGCCAGCGCGGCCAACTGTTCGTCCGTTAATAACAGTTGCTTGCCACGCCAGGTTTCGCCCCAGTGGAACTTGCCGCGATTCAATCGACGGGCACAGAGCCATATACCAAGACCATCGTGGATCAACACTTTCATTCGGTTGCCCCGTTTGTTGGCGAACAGATACGCACAATGGGGTCGGGCTGAGCCGAACACCTGGACGACACGCGCAAGCGCTGTATCTGGTCCAGCCCGCATATCCAAGGGCTCGGTGGCCAGCCAGATCTCGTCAATGCGGATCATGGCAACAGTTCGCGTAGAAACGCCGCACATTGCCGACTTTGATCGGCGGGCCACTCCACGACAACCGAGCCGCCGGCTCGTGGAATCTCGATTCGGATGGTGCGATTCTTATCGGCAGGCTTCGTGGAATGCCCTCCCGCCGCTGACAAACAGACTGGTACAAAGGCTGGAGGTTGGCTTCCATCTACTTGCTTCGACTCTCTGATCCAGCGCCGAAGTTGGTTGGCGTTGAGGTCGTTATCCAGGGCAATACGGGAAACAGACGCTCCTGGTCTGTGGCACTCGGCCACCAGCCGAGCTTTAAATTCCGGAGCGTGCCGACGGCGCTTTCGGTAAGGGCGGGTTACGCTTACGTTGTTCATAGATAGTGTCCACTAAAGAATAGGTGGACACTATCTTGAAGGCTGTGGAGTCAGGCTCAAGATGGGTTTGCCGGACGCTTACGCTAAATTGCGGTATTTCCTGCTCAGCTCCCTCTCTTTGGAATTCTCCAGTCCAGGTTCCTCACATTTGCCTGTTAGTGCGTATCACGCTCAGGTCTGTATGTTCACGAGTTTGCTGCCGGCGGCCTTATTCTGAGCGTATTTGTTCCTGTCTTGCCCGCCCGGCCAGGTAATCACTCGGTGAAACATTAGAACCCGTGGATGGCGGTTGAATTGGATCGAAAGAACCGTTGAATGTTGGTCGGCCACCAAGCAGTTCTTTCATGATGACGAACAAAAAAAGCCAATGATGCCGATTATTGCCTAGGAGACAATATTATCGACAACCACTGCAGAGAATATTGTGAGTCAGGACATCGTTCACCCCATTGAAACACTGTTAGAACGCGGACTTCTCCCGATCAGTGTGACACCTACCAGTTACAAATGAAGGTGTTTCCAAAGGCCCCAGGACACCATTATTTCCGACAAGTTCGCCCGCCTAGATGTTGGCTTTTCGTTTCTGGGGTTACTGTGTAGATAGCCTTAGGCGCTGTGTAAGCACAGCACAGGTTTTCGGCGCAGCCCGCCAACCCCCTGTTCGCCAACCAGACCAGTATCTTCAGAAACATTGGAACCCAAACCGTTTTACCAAATCGACAACTCGTTTACACTCCCCAGCCTTGCGTACTCGACGACTTTTTCAACTGGCGACCAAATCATGTCCGCTTTCAAAACCTACAACCTGAGGTTTTCATGTTTTCTGCATTGAGCTCTGTTTTTCGCCCTATTATGCGCCTGGGGCTAGTTTCTCAGATTGCACTCGGCATTGTTGCCGGTGTGCTGCTGGTGATCATATCGCCCGAGGCTGCGCAGTCTGTGGCGCTTCTTGGCCAGCTGTTCGTCTTAGCACTGAAAGCTGTGGCCCCCGTGTTGGTTTTTGTGCTGGTGGCTGCAGCAATAGCCGGGCACAAGCAGGGACAGCCCACCCATATCCGTGGCGTGTTAATGCTCTATATCGTAGGGACGCTTGTGGCCGCAATGGTTGCCGTGGTGGCCAGCTTCTTGATACCGACAGAGCTAACTCTGGACCTTTCAGGCGTCAGCGGTAACCCGCCTTCGGGCATTGCGGAAATTCTGACAAACCTGCTACTCAGCGCTGTTGCCAACCCTGTCACTGCACTGATGGAGGCCAACTTCATTGCTATTCTGGCCTGGGCGATTGGCCTGGGTTTTATGTTGCGTAACGCCAGTGAATCCACGCGCCAAGGCCTCAACGATCTTTCTGACGCAGTCTCCGGCATCGTTCGTGGGGTTATCCGCCTGGCGCCTTTGGGGATTTTCGGGCTGGTTGCCAATACGCTGGCAGAGGCGGGCCTTGGTGCACTACTTGAGTATGGCCAGCTACTGGGGGTTATTGTGGGCTGCATGCTGTTTGTGGCGCTGGTGACAAACCCCTTGCTGGTATTCTGGCAAACACGCAGAAATCCTTACCCGCTCGTATTTGAATGCTTACGCGGCAGTGCGATCACCGCTTTTTTTACCCGCAGTTCGGCAGCCAACATACCCGTTAATCTTGCGCTGTGTGAGCGCATGAAGCTGGATGCCGACACCTACTCAATATCTATTCCGCTGGGCGCGACCATCAACATGGCTGGTGCCGCGATAACCATTTCAGTGATTACCCTGGCTACCGCGAATACCCTTGGCATCCCTGTTGATTTCCCCACCGCACTGATTCTTTCCGTGGTCGCGGCTTTGGCTGCTTGCGGCGTTTCAGGCGTGGCCGGCGGCTCGTTGCTTTTGATTCCTCTGGCAACCAGCCTGTTCGGGGTGCCTACCGAAGTTGCCATGCAGGTGGTGGCAATTGGCTTCGTTATCAGCGTGGTACAGGATTCCACCGAAACAGCCCTCAACTCATCCACCGACGTGCTGTTCACCGCGGCGGCGTGTCATCGGGCAGAAGCCAAGCAAGGATGAGTGGCTAAAGCGTTATGGGTGTGCAATCTGCGCCAGAAACTCCAAATATTGGAGGTGCGCTCGCTCCGCGGCGATTGGCCTAAACGTAACCTTTTGGCCTGGCTTACACTGAGCCAGGCGACTGCAGGATAGGGGCGTCAGGGTGCCGAGCCTTGGGTAGCCGCCAATGGTTTGGCGATCATTCAATAACACGATTGGCTGACCGTCAGGCGGAACTTGTACCGCCCCCAAAGCCAAGCCTTCAGAAATCATGTTGTTTATAGCACACTTCAGTAGTGGTCCTTTCAGGCGTACGCCCATTCGATCCGAGCGGTTGTCTACTGTCCAGTTCCGATTGAAGAAATCAAACAGACTACGGCCACTAAACTCCCCTACCTGAGCACCAAGAACCAAATTCAATACCGCCGGCTGAGCATAATCAATCTTTTCAGCCTCCGGCGTTTGACGTGTGCCTGGGCGAACCCCGTGCACTTGATGATTGAACCTGAGCACGTCACCCACGGCAAGCTGGCGCCCATCACCACAATGCCCTCCAAGCTTTTCCCGTGCCACGCCCGAAAGGCTGCCAAGCACCGGCTCTGCCTGAAACCCTCCGGCCACGGACAAATAAGCCCGCAAGCCATTGCGCGGCGAGGCAAATGCCAACACTTGTCCAGCGCGCATCTGAAATGCTGCCCAGCTCTGAATAGAGTCTCCATCCACTGTAGTACCGAGATCCGCGCCTGTTAAAGCAAGAGAAAGGTCTGTAGTGGCTTCCAGGCTCAGGCTACCAAGGTCACCTCCAGTGCGGAGGCTCCCCAGGCATTTCCGGCCAGGTAGTTGCCCCAGGCCCAGGCGTGAAGATCCACTGCACCGCCTTGGGTTATACCAAGATGGCGCACACCGAAACGCCCAGCATCCTGGAGTGAAGCCAGAGGGCCGGCGTTAATAACCTTGAACGCATCCGCAAGCTTCACTGTCAGGAGTCCTCCTGTGGTGTGGGGTCGCCACCCAATCTGAGAAATTCCTGCTTGTTAACTGGCACCATTTGCACGCGGTCGCCTACTTGCAGGTAGCTCATCTGTTCACGGAGGTGATCAAACAAAACCACCGGCGTGCGTCCAAGCAGGTTCCAGCCACCTGGAGATGGAGACGGATAGGCCGCGGTTTGGAGACCGGCAATAGCAACGCTGCCGGCATAAACTTTCGGCCTGGGCGTAGCTAGTCGTGGGGCTTCAAGGCGAGGATCTACAGATCCCATAAAGGCAAAGCCAGGGGCAAAACCCAGAGCAAACACTTGATACACGGTTCCTGCGTGTAGCTCGATCAACGCTTCCACGCTCAGTGCATTTTTTTCTGCCAAGGGCAACAAGTCAGGGCCAACCGTTGGCTCGTACCAAACTGGCAGTTCTCTTAGAGGCCCGCCACCACTCTCTGCCCCACTCACCTCAGCTGGTGACAACTGGGCAAGCAGCTCCTGCAGTTTTAGGCGCGCCTGTTCGGGCCGCAAGAGGCGGGGATCATATTGCACCAGCAAGGTAGTATACGAAGGAACCAGATCAACCAACGCCGAACCAAATGCTTCCTCGCACTTACGACAAAGAGCCATCACAGAGGCAAGGTTGTTTTCATCTATTCGATCAAACAGGCGAACCAGCCAAGCGCCTACGCCCGCGTTTTCAATCCGAGGGTAAGCATTCATTAACGCTCCGTGGCCAGTGCCGAGCGAATGGCTTGTGCTGCAAGTATCGACGCCTCGTTGTCTCCATGAACGCACAGAGTGTCTGCTTGCAGAAGCAGGTCTTGCCCCTCAACCGTCTGTATCGGCAACCCTTTTGCAAAGCAGATAGCCTGCTCAACAATGAGCTTTTGATCGTGGTGAACAGCGCCTTGCTTGCTACGAGATACCAGGCGACCATTTTGGTGGTAGGCGCGGTCTGCAAACACCTCGAACCACAATTTCAGTCCATGTTCCCGCGCCAGAGCCCAAACAGGCTCGGGCTCTGTAGTGGCTGGAACAACAAGCACAAGCTCTGAGCCAAAAGCCTGCACCCCGCGCATCACCGCAGCCAGCAGCGCGTGATCACCCGCCATGTCGTTGTACAGGGCGCCGTGAGGTTTAACGTAGAACAACTGGGCACCCTCGGCCTTGCACATAGCCGCCATAGCGCCAACTTGATAGAGCACCAGGTTCTCTACTTGTTCTGGCGTGCAAGCCATTGATCTGCGGCCAAACCCGACCAGATCCGGATAAGACGGGTGTGCACCCACAGTGACGCCGTGCTCTGAAGCCAGGCGCACCGTAGCGCGCATAATATCCGGGTCAGAGGCATGAAAACCGCAGGCGATATTTGCCAGGTCCAACAACGGCATCAGCGCCGCGTCGTTTCCCATGACCCACGGGCCGAGGCTCTCGCCTACGTCCGCATTCAGCAGCAGTTGTGTCATGTTATCGCGCCTCTATTATCCGGCCCAGTGTTCAGCAACACCCTCTGATTTGAAGGTAGCTGCCCCTTTAAATTAAAACAAATCGTGACCCCGCCAGCGCTATGTTCCTTTCAGCGTTAACAAATTTCAACTGAAGTAATCTCCCTCAACCACTACCCAATGGCGTTTTGCAGTTAATCCTTACCGCAGGTGGCATGCCAGAACGTAAGCTAAAAGCTCTTGGCGAGAGCCACAACCGTTCGCATTATAACATCAAGCCCGAGTGGCATTCATTGTGGCTGGACGCACTGATGAAAACCGTACGTCTTCACGATTCGGATTACACCAAGGAGCTTGGGGACGCTTGGATAGAAGTGCTTACACCGGGAATTGATCTGATTCGGGGAGCTTACTGAACGCCCAGTTGATACCTCTTGATTCAGCCAAGTGATTTCCACACACTTGGAGATCAGCCCTCAATCGAAAACTGCGTTTATGCTATACAAACTACTGCCTGGCTTGCTTTGGTTGCAGGGATATACAGCCCATACGTTAAGGCGAGACGTGGTATCGGGCCTGGTTATTGGCGTTATGCTAATACCACAAAGCATGGGCTACGCGGTGCTGGCTGGTTTACCGCCAGAGTTCGGGCTGTACGCTTCGATCTTCCCACCACTTATGTACGCCCTGCTGGGGACCTCCAACAAGATTTCCATCGGCCCAGTGGCGCTGGACGCCATTCTTATTCTCTCTGGCCTCAGCGTGCTCGCCGAGCCGGGTTCAGATCGCTACCTTCAGCTGGCTGTGGAACTTACGCTACTGGTCGGTTTGATTCAGTTTCTGTTCGGGCTGCTGCGGTTTGGATTTATCGTCAACTTCCTCTCCTACCCGGTTGTTGTTGGCTACACCTCGGCTGCTGCCATTATCATTATTGGCAGCCAACTCCAGAACCTGACGGGGGTTCATGTAGATAGCGCCAATGTACTGGACCTTTGCTATCAATTGTTGCTGAACATAAGTGACTGGCACCGCATAACGGTGGCCATTGCTGTGACAAGCCTGCTGTTTATCTTTTTTTGCAAACGCTTGGTACCAAAGCTACCTCATGCGCTTTTCCTGCTGGTTAGCACCATGCTGCTGTCGGGGTTGTTCCACGCCGGGCAGGCAGGCGTAGACGTAATTAATTCGGTACCAAGCGGCTTCCCAGCCCTGCAGTTCCCTGATTTCGATTTTGCAAAGCTTGGCGAGCTGTTGCCCGTGGCGTTTACCGTGGCATTGATGGGCTTTGTAGGCACCATGTCGATATGCAAATCGCAGGAGTCGACCAAAGATAAACGCAGTGTGCAGCCAAACCAGGAGCTGATCGCACTCGGCTTGGCCAACGCCTTGGGCGCCATGTTCCGCAGCTTTCCGGTTTCTGCCAGCTTTTCACGCAGTGCCGCGCTGCGAGAGGCGGGTGCGCTAACTCAGGTATCGGCCCTGGTCTCCTCTGGTTTGATTGCCGTTACGGTGCTCTTTCTTACGCCTTTATTTACCGACTACCCCCTACCGAAAGCCGTCCTGGCCGCGATTATCGTTATGTCTGTACTGGGGCTGTTCAAGTACAAAGAAATGAAAACCCTGTTCCAGCAAGACAGGAAAGAATTTCTGATCCTGTTGGTCACGTTCGTGATCACACTGTTGCTGGGCGTTCAACAAGGCTTGCTGGTGGGCGTGGCCGTGTCGCTGATACTGGTGATATACAACAGCACGACGCCACACATGACCGAGCTGGGCAAGCTCGACGGAGAGGATCTTTACCGAAATATACACCGATTCGAAACCATCAGCGTACGCAAGGACGTGCTGATTTTCCGCTTCGATGCGCCGTTGTATTTCGCTAACAAAGACTATTTCAAAACGCGGTTA
>NZ_MBPP01000049.1 GCF_001858325.1 Marinobacter sp. AC-23 | reverse complement strand
AATCTTCAATGTTTTGTTTTTTGTGATCCTTTAGCTTAGATTGCGCGTATTGCATGAAATGTGGTTATTTAAAACTCAGTAACATTTTAACGATAATCGGACAGGAGGTTCTGCATGAACATCATGCGCCCAATCGCGATGGCAGCCATTGCGAGCACTTTTGCGGCCCCAGCCTTGGCTGATCGCAAGGAAACGGTTTACATCAACCCATTTGCAGCTTTCCAGCTTTTTGACGACGACCGTGATTTGAGCGAAACAGGTACATTTGGTGTTGGCCTCGAATACCGGTTCAAACCAAACTGGGCGATTGAAGCGATGTACTCCCGCGCCGATGCAGACCGCAAGTACGTGTCAGGATCCTCAGATTTTGAAGAAATTCGCGTAGACGGCACTTACTACTTTGCGTCTCAGGATGAAACCTGGAACCCATATGTTTCGTTGGGCGCCGGCCGTGCAGACTTTGGCACCGACTCCTCCAGCGGCGTGCGTACCGCTGGCACCAATCACGATGAAACCCGTGTGAACGTCGGTACTGGTTTACGTTACAACATAAACGACACCCTATCCTTGCGCGGTGACCTGCGCGAGTTCCACGGCATCGATGAAAGCACTTTTGATACCCAGGTTTCTCTCGGTCTAAGCTTTGCCTTTAACCGCACAGTTGGCAGTGCAGCACCTGCGCCGAAGCGCCCGGCAGATGCAGACGGTGACGGCGTACCCGATTCCCGCGACCAGTGCCCGAGCACTCCAGCGGGCGCGAGCGTTGACAGCACTGGCTGTGAGCCAGATGCAGATCGTGATGGCGTAGCCGATGCACGTGATGCCTGCCCAGATACCCCGCGCGGAGCAAAGGTTAACAGCCGCGGATGCGAACTGGATAGCGATAACGACGGTGTCGTAAACAGCCAGGATCTTTGCCCCAACACAACTGCCGGCGCAGAAGTAGATGAGACCGGTTGTGAAGGCGTAACTGAAACCATCGAGACCTTTACCGTTGAGGTTCAGTTCCCAACAAACAGCTCTGTGATTAGCAACGCCTTCGACGATGAGATCCGTCGTGTTGCGGATGCTCTCAAGGACAACCCGGAACTGTTGTGGAAATTGCCGGCCATGCCGATAACACAGGCAAGGCAAGCTACAACCAGTTCCTGTCACAGCGCCGCGCCGAAGCCGTTGCAGGCCGTTTGACTGGCCCGCTGGGCGTAGACCCTTCGAAAGTGAGCGCCAAAGGCTATGGTGAATCAGAGCCAGTTGCCTCTAACAAGACAGCCGCTGGCCGTGCCGAGAACCGTCGGGTTGAAGCGCGCATTCAGGTTCGTCGCTAAGACAACCTAAGCGGATACAGACGTAAATGAAGTAAAGAAAGGCGCCCAAGGGCGCCTTTCTTTTTGCGCATCCCCGGGGAGTAACCCATGCTCAGATTATTGGCTGGCCTGGTTTTTCTGCTCGCGCTCATAGCTCCAGCCCAAGCCCAAGCCCAAGTCTTTCGCTGTCATGGCGCAGAAGGCAATACGGTATTTTCCGACACGCCTTGTGGCAAAGATGCCGAAGCCATCGAGCTAAAGGATAACCGAATCGGGGGGAGCTTCAACCAGAACCTGCCAGCGACAGAGGCGGTTACGCCAGAGCCAAAAGAGCCATCTGACAAGGCATCCGGGCCGGACACCTGTCGCTTTATCAACTCCACGGATCTGCGTCGATACCTGATTCGGGAACAGGTCGTCCAGGGCATGACCCGGGAGCACGTGCGCAGCGCATTCGGTGACCCACCCGAAACTTACGGCGCCCCTCGGGAAGTCTGGATCTACCAGTCCCGCTATTACGGTGCGCTCCATGAGCTGACCTACGTTTACTTTAAAGACGGGTGTGTTGAGAGAGTGGAGTACCGCAAACCCTGACCGCATCCAGCAATATATTTCTTGGTGTCAGCGACCGAGCGCAGAAACGGCCGAGCCGCACACGGTATCCCTGCTCTTCCAAAAAGACCGCGTAATCCAAAACCAGCCATAACTCCAAAGGCCGGCGAAACAGATGCCGAATGAGTTCGTAGCGGCGAACGTCTCTATGGCGCCGCACGCCATGGGCAAGCCAATGATCGAAGTCGGTGTTTTCCGGCAAACAAAGCTGTTTTTTACCGGCTGCCCAACGGCAAAAGGCGGGAAAGCCCTTTTGAATCAGCCTTGGCGAGTAAGAGGGCACAGGTAGGTATTGATCCATCCCACCCAGGGCGCGCTGTAACCCATCAAAGCCCAGGCGCCACTGGTTTAGTAGCCGGGTTTGCGTCCTGACACGGGCAGGCGCCGTTACGGTTTCCCGTACCGCCAAGCGCAGGTCGTTACGGTTTGGCCGCAGTTTGTTTTCGTGGGCAGCCGTGCGCTCTGAGAGCGTTTGGTAAGCCCCATTAACGGTGAGGTGATAGCAACAAGGTGACAGACTCAGGCGCGGCAGTGCCGCAGCAGCCCCCCGCCTCAACAGTTGTCGATGCAAGTCGCCACAGGCATGGAGCGCTACGCCATGGGTGTTCGCGGGCATGGGCAGGTTATCGGCCATTACATCTTGGCAGTGGATTTGAACTGCATCTGCGAAGTGTATGGCGAGCACGTTACCGCCAGCCACCAGCTCCGGATTCCATTCATAACCTTTGACACTTTTATGGCTTTGAGCGGCCAGTGTTCGGGATAAATGCCCCTTACCACAACACCAGTCCAGAATCGGTTGCTGCAAGGGTTTTAAGGCAGCCGCAAAAGCGCCTGCCTGCTCACGCTTACGCCCAGGCATATCCGTTGCGCGGACTTCTGGCAGTGTCGCCGCTGCAATATCTTCAGATTCGGAGAAAAACGTTGGCAAGTGAGCTATTTGGCTAAACAGGGCCAGCCCTGGCACATATTGAGACGCCATGTTTGCCAGCGTCTCTGGCTCGCCATCCAGCTCATCACACTCGGCCTCGGTAAGTGCTGTCACCCTACAAGCCAGTTCGGGAAAGCTCTGCACCCATGCGGGTATCGGCTCTATAAACGGGGCCGACTGCCAGAGAGCCTGATGCTGAACCAACCAATCATTGAGCTTTTGCCAACGCAAATAGTGAGATTCAGCGCACTCAACAACACTCACTCCTGATAGCGCCCCGGGCGAAAGGCATCCAGACAAACCGTTGGCTCTTCGCCATCCAACACCTGCGCAATCACATCTGCACTGCCCGCCGAGAACGTCCACCCAAAGGTGCCGTGCCCGGTATTAAGGTACAAATTCTTACGCGGACCGCGACCGATGATGGCCGGGCCATCGGGGGTCATTGGGCGGAAGCCGGTCCAGGTTTCTGCGGCGTCCAGATCTGCACAACCTGGGTAGCGGGATTCCACGGACTTGCGAATGGTGGCTATACGCGCTTCGGGAATATCACGATTAAAATCGGCCAGCTCCACAAAACCGGTGGCGCGTAAACGGTCACCCAAACGCGTAGACACAACTTTGTAGTTATCATCATGAATGGTGGAAACCGGTGCGTTGTCTGGGTTTTTCAATGGCACCGTAATGCTGTAGCCCTTAACCGGATAGATCGGCAGCTTAAGACCCAACGGCCGAACCAACTCGCCAGACCAGCAGCCGGCACTGATCACAAAGGCGTCGGCATCAAGGGTTTCGCGCTGGCCGTTCTCGTTGCGCAATATCACTGACTCGACAACTTGGTTGTTGGCTACAAGCCGCTCCACCTGAACGTTGTAACGAAAGCAAACTCCCTTTTCTTCACATGCTTTCGCCAGCTCCAGGGAAAACAGATGGCAATCGCCAGTGCCGTCTGTGTCATAGCTCAGGGCGCCATAAAGTGGGCCGCCCTCTGCCATTCCCGGTTCAGCCTCATAGACCTGCTCCGGTGTCAGCAGCCGGGACACTATGCCCATTTCGTTCAGTAAACGGTGCGTTCCCCGGTGCCCTTCCAACTCTTCCGGGGTGCTGGCAAGGTGCAGCAAACCACGGTGCCCGCCATCAAATTTAAGGTTTAATTCGTCTTCCAGCTTCAAGAAGCGCTCTCGGGAATGAATGCCAAGGCGAAGCATGGCACGCTTATTAAAACCAAACAGACCCGGCGACCAAGCATAGCGCAGAGTAGAAAACATGAATCGCACGGCATCCAGAGAAGGTGGCACACGCAGCTTTAGCGGGCCATCTTGCTTGAACAGCCAAGGCAACGCCTTGAACACCATGCCTGGATCAGCCCAGGGGTAGACCACTCCGTAGGAGCGCTGGGCTGCGTTACCCTTGCTGGTCTCATCGCCAGCCATGCCAAGGCGTTCAAGCACCGTCACTTGATGGCCACGACGGTTCAGTTCCCACGCAGTGGTTACACCCACAACGCCACCACCCACAACGACAACGTGCATCTGCACCTCCATCCTGAATCAAACCTGAGTACTTACATCCATCAAGGAAGTCCCTTACGGATGAATGTAGGCCAATAAACGGACAACTGATAAACTCAAACGCTTCAAACCATAGAGTAGCAGTCAAACCGACTGCCCGTACTGGAGCCTAGCACCCGTTCATGAGTAAAAAACGTCGCGAGATTCCCGTATTCGATCACCCGATCATCGAAACTCACTGTCATCTGGATTACCTCAAGGATCGTCCCCTTGAGGAAACCCTGGAACAGACACGGCGAGTGAACATTGAGCGGGTGATTACCATTGCTGTGGCACCGGACAATTTAGCGCAGGTACGCGAACTCAGCACAATGGCGCCATGGCTTTACGGCACCCAGGGCATTCACCCCCACGAAGCAGAAACCTACAGCGATGCGGTAGAAGAAGAAATTCGCGCCCACGCCCAAGACGAAAAGATTGTTGCCGTTGGCGAAATCGGCCTGGATTATTTCTATGACAAAGCAGATCGCAGCGTCCAACGAAATGTTTTTCGGCGTCAACTTCAAATTGCCTGCGACAGTGACCGCCCAGTGGTTATCCATAGCCGTGAGGCCGATGAAGACACAATCGCTATACTCAAAGAGTTTGAGCAATCCCTTAAGCGCCGTGGCGTGATTCACAGTTTTACATCCGGCCCCGGTCTAGCCCAATACGCACTGGATCAGGGCTGGAACCTGGGCTTTAATGGCATCACCACCTTCAATAAGGCGGAAAACGTGCGGGATATTGTTCGCATGGCCCCCATCAGTCAGATTCTTCTGGAAACCGACGCGCCGTTCCTCACGCCCGTGCCTTATCGCGGCAAGGAGAACGCTCCGTTCTACCTGCCATTCGTCGCGGAAAAAATTGCGGAGGTGAAAGGCTTGCCACTGGAGGATGTGATTATCCAAACCTATCAAAACAGCCTGCGAACGTTTTTCCCAGCAGGATGATCAAGCGTGTTCCGATTTCTGCATTGAAGGTCGGTATGTATATCACCGACCTTAACAATGACTGGATCCCCCACAACACCCAGCGCAAGCGCGGCGTGATCAGGCGGGAGGAAACCATAGAGAAAATCCGCAAAATGGGCGTGCAGTTTGTTTATATTGATGCGCAAAAGGGCAAAGACAGCAGGATTCGGAAACCGCAACTACCGTAGAAAATCGCAATGAGACAGCCCTGCAGAAGGCCGGCGAACAAAAGCCTGGTATGGCACCACGTGTTTCTCTTTCCGAAGAAATGGGGACAGCGCTGAATGTTCACTCCCAAGCGCAGGAGCTGGTTGATAGCTTCATGAAAAGCGCCAAAATTGGCGCTACTCTTGATGTTGCCCAGATTCACAAGCTTGCGGGCGACCTGCAGAACTCGGTGTCCCGTAATGCCAGCGCGCTGGGTTGCCTGGGCCGAATTCGCGAAAAAGACAACTACCTGCTTGAGCACTCGGTAAACCTGAGTGTTCTGATGACCGTTTTCGGGCAGCACCGAAAGCTACCCGCAGATGTCATGCATCAGATCGTTATGGGCGCCCTGCTCCACGATCTTGGCAAAATATTGACCCCGGACGAGGTGCTTCATAAGCCTGGCCGTCTTACACGGGAAGAGTTTGAAGTTATGAAGCTTCATGCCCGGCATTCCCGTGACATCCTATCGGCAACGGAAGGCATAGGTGAGCTCACGGTGATCACCGCAGCCCAACATCACGAACGCATGGACGGCTCCGGCTACCCGGAGGGTTTGAAGGGCGAGCAAATTTCAGTCTACGGGCGCATGGTCGCTATTGCCGATGTTTACGATGCAATTACCGCAGACCGCGCTTATCACAGAGGCCTGACACCCACACAGGGTCTCAAGAAGCTACTGGAATGGAGTGGCGATCACTTAGACTCGACGCTGGTAAAACAGTTTATCCGCTGTATCGGCCTGTACCCAGTAGGGTCACTGGTTCTGCTCGACAGTGGACGGCTCGGCATTGTGGTCGAAATTAACGAAGAGGATCAGCGGTTACCTATTGTGCGAGTGATGTACCACACAAAATTCCGGATGCCGATTGCAGTTACCACGATAGATCTCTCGAAAGCCAGCAATCAGGATCGTATTCTGCATGCGGTTGAGCCTGGTCAATACAAAATAGATGTGCGGAAGTTTCTTGTCTAAACCTCCACGCCCTCTTCTCACTCCTCGGCCAGCCTACCCAACCGACAGAAAGACACCCATAAAAACCGGCGACAGAAACGACAGCACAAAGCCCGAGGCAATCGCCACAGGTACACAGCTAAGCCCGCCATTGCTGCGGATAACGGGTAAGGTGAAGTCCATGGATGTGGCCCCGCCATAGCCGATGGCCATGGCGGGTCGGCTGCCGATCAACAGAGGAATAATGGCCAGGGCAATAATCTCACGCAGCATATCGTTGAGAAATGCCACGCCGCCCCACGCGGGTCCCAAGGCATCGCCAATAACAATGCCAGAGAGAGAGTACCAGCCAAACCCCGAAGCCAGTGCCAGCACATCGTGCCACGGCAACCCTAACACCGGGATCAACAACAGGCCTGCCAGCAACGAGCTGAATACAAGTGCCAACGCGATGCCCAAACCCTGAGTGTTCATCAGCAGTTTACGCAATGACAGCCCGGCATAGCGCAACTGCAGGCCAATAAGGAACAGCAAGAGCATCAAAGACCAGGTAGCCACTTGCTCCGCTTGTGGCAGTTCCGGCAACACAAAATAGCCCGACAATGCGCCCACCAGCACCGCAAGAAGAGGCTTGGCCGCAGCCACGAACAGCCGCACGTAACCTGTGACGCCAGAGGCTACTTCCCGAGGCTCTGGCATCATCGGACGCCAGCGCTGGAGCAGCCACAGCCCCGCCATATTGGCGAAAAATAGAACCGCCACCAGCGCCGACGTTTGCCCTGCCATGGTGCCAAGCTGGCTCGACAGCCCTTCCATTTGGCCAAGCCCCAGCCCCAGCAGGGCCAGAATGAAATACACCAGGCTTCCACCAAATAATGGATAACAGTCATCAGTCGGCGGCTTTCAAGCGACAGGGCAAAGCCCAGAAACAGTGGGGCAAGAATCAGCAAAGCGCCGGTCAGCATTAATGCTCCTGCGAGTCAGAACGATCCTGCACCAGCACCCAAGGCGCCACGACCACCGCCCACAGTTCGGCATTATGTTCATACCAGCCTCGGGCCAAGTCGGGTGACACATCCCCTACGTCGCCCGTAGCAAGCCATTGCTCAAAGCGAGCACGGTTATCAGCGGTGAGCTCCGAGGCTACCTCAAGCAAATCCAGATGTTTACCAACACGCACAACCTGCCCCCGGGCGAAGTACGTTTGCAGCTCGTGCCAGCGTATGCATGAGGTTTCCAGGTTAAGCCTGGCTTTAATTTCATCGTTATTCCGGGAGGACGACATGACAACCTTTTGCGTTGTTGCGGTAGTGACAGTATAAACGGGCAAGAGCTTAACCGATTGCACAGGCCTCGTTCCAGATTTCCCTGATCTGGTCTGCCAACGTAAGCGGGTCAAACGGTTTGGGAATAACGCCAGCGGCACCCAGCGCCAGATAATTCTGTACTTCGTCGCTCTGTACTTTTGCGGTCATAAACACGGCCGGAGTTGTTGCATAGCCAGGTAACCGCCGGATAGCTTTTAGAGTCTCCGGGCCGTCCATACACGGCATCATGACATCGAGAACAATCAACTGGGGCCTGCACTCGCCTATCTGTTCCAGCGCCTTTTGCCCGGACTCACAAGCCGTGAGCTCAAAGCCGCCGATGGCCTCCAAAGCCAGCTCCGCAACCGTTCGAATATCCGGCTCATCCTCAACCATCAAAATACGTTTAAGATTTTCTGGTGCCATCCCGACTTTCCTCTCGATGTTCAATACCCAGTCGTCGCAGTAACGTGCGGCACTCAGGGCCATCTGCCTGGTCAGCCGCCAGCAGAGCAGCTGCCCGCATCACCAACTTCGATTGGCTAACATTGCTTCTGCTTACAAAATACACGGCACCAATTAATTCTCTAAGGTCAAGGGGTAAGCGCCATTGCACCTTGATCCGATTGCCCAGTTTTTCTGCCCAATAGGCAATGGCAGAGTCAATCTGCTCAATTTCTGGCGGTTCACCGCTCTGGTCGCACTGGTTCTGCAGAACTTTCAGGGCCGCCAGCTCTCCAGCCCGGCTCAAAAGGCCCGCTGTATAGTAGGTTGCAGGGTTATCTCCCACCCTTTGGGCCAAGGCCCGAGCGGCGTCAGCAACCCGCAGCGCCTGCTCCTGCTCAAGGTGCGCTCGCTCCGCCAAACGTGGGCAGGCAAGTTTACCCGCAATGTCCAGAGATAAGGCAAGCGCCTGGTTCAGCGCCATCGCAACGCCAATCACACTGATTGCTTCTCTTACTGTTTTTACCGATGTGCCGGAACGGCGAAAAGACGCGCTATTCGCCACATCCAGCATTTTCGCACTCAGAGCTGGCTCCCTCTTCCACTGTTCTGCAAGCCCAGTGGCATCCAGTTCGTCGCGTTTTTCCATGAGCGCCAAAACTGCTGCGGTGTCAATCTGGCCAGGTAGCTGTATCGCAGAATTACAGGCCGCCTCCATTTTCTCATCCAGCGTGCTTGCGCCGCTATCACGAACGGTTTGCACAGGCACAAGCTCCGTCAGCCTCTGGTGCAACACATCCACTTGAAACGGTTTGCTGACGTAGCCACTGATGCCCAGGTGGGCGGCAGCGAGGATTGAATCGCGATCTGCACGCCCACTGATCATAAGCACGGGAACATCACTATTTGTCTGCCGCACTGCCCGTATCAATTCAAGCCCTGAGCCATCAGGTAAATTCCAGTCGACAACAACCAGATCCGCCGGATGTTTCTGCCAGCTGCTGATTGCCGATTGCACCAGGGTATAAAGCCGGATAACGCACCCGGATAAGCACCCGCCACAACGGTCTCAAGCAGGTCGCCAATCAGCTCATCATCTTCGAGAATCAACACATACATCGTGACGCTCTCAGTTTGCAGTTAAAAATCAAAAAAGGGCTTCAGAAGCCACAGTAACGCCATTCCGTCCTGCGCGCTTGCGCTGATAAAGAGCCCGATCTGCGGCTTCAATAGCCTGCTCACCAGACTCATAGGCGCTAAGTGCGGCAACACCCGCGCTGAAGGTCACGGAAAACTCCTCGTTGCCGCCGCTAAACAACAGCCGGGCGAAATCCTGACAAAGCGCTTCAAGCACCTCAACGGCTTTCTCCAGAGAGCATTCAGTCAGCACGATTACAAATTCCTCACCACCATAGCGGCCGATAATGTCGGTGTTGCGCAACCGATGAAGCAGGTTGGACAACGCCTTGATCACCATGTCGCCTGTTCCGTGGCCATATGAGTCGTTAACCTTCTTAAAATGATCCAGATCCAGCATGACTACAACGGAGCTATGCCCACTGCGAGCACAACGCGCGTATTCACGGTTAAGTTCTATTTTGGCGAGAGCGTGCTTCAGCAGGCCGGTGAGGCTATCGAGCGAAACCAACTTACTCAGCTGCCGGGCTCGGTAACAGCGTATCCTTGCTGTGCGCACAAGGAACTCATCAGATACGGGCTTGGTAA
>NZ_MBPP01000048.1 GCF_001858325.1 Marinobacter sp. AC-23 | reverse complement strand
AAAGCATCTTCCGATGGGTTCAGGCCTGCTTCCAGAGCGTAGTTGGTGTTGATCAGAGCAACGTCTACCTGGCCAAGAATCCGTGGCAGTGTTGCGGCTTCCAACTCTTTGAAATCAAGATCTTTCGGGTTATCAGCAATATCACGCGGCGTTGCGGTGATCTTGCTGCCTTCCTTTAATGTGATCAGCCCGGCTTTTTGCAGTAGCAGCAAAGCCCGACCACCGTTAGTGGGGTCGTTCGGAATGGCAATAACCGCGCCATTCTTCAGGTCGTCCAGAGAGTCAATCTTGTTGGAGTAAGCGCCAAACGGCTCAACGTGAATGCCGGCAACAGTCACCAGGTTGGTACCACGGCCGTCGTTGAATTCATCCAGGTACGGCTGGTGCTGGAAGAAGTTGGCGTCCATTCGCTTCTGGTCTACCTGAACGTTAGGCTGGATATAGTCAGTGAATACTTTTACATCCAGTTCCACGCCCTGTTCAGCCAGCTTAGGCTTCACAAATTCCAGCAATTCGGCGTGAGGTACCGGCGTTGCGGCTACGGACAGCTTCTCGGCGGATACCGCCGCAGAAAAAACGGATGCGGCAGCCAGTGCCACCAGAGCTTTTTTAAAGTTCATAACTGTACTCTCCTGTTAACTAAAAATTACTTACGGCTGAAGTGCAGAACCAGCCGATCACCAACCATCTGCAGCACCTGCACAAAGATCACCAGCAGCGCCACGGTAATCACCATCACATCGGTCTGAAACCGCTGATAGCCAAAACGAATCGCCAGGTCACCCAGGCCGCCACCGCCGATAACACCCGACATGGCCGCATAGGACACCAGCGTAATGGCTGTCACTGTAATGCCGGCGATGATGCCCGGAAGCGCCTCGGGCAGCAAGGCGCCGAATATGATCTGTCGCACGCTGGCACCCATGGCCTG
Organism: Marinobacter sp. AC-23; assembly: GCF_001858325.1. Taxonomy (GTDB): domain Bacteria; phylum Pseudomonadota; class Gammaproteobacteria; order Pseudomonadales; family Oleiphilaceae; genus Marinobacter. The sequence continues at coordinate 14,231 of NZ_MBPP01000048.1, read as the reverse complement.
GGTGGCTTCGATGATACCTCGATCAACTTCCCGCAGGGAGGTTTCCACCAGCCGTGCGAAGAACGGCGCACCGCCCGCAACCAGCGGCGGAATAGCTCCTGCCACGCCCAGAGATGTGCCAATCAGCATCACCGTAAACGGTATCATCACAATCAGCAGAATAATGAACGGCACAGAGCGCAATACGTTCACCACAAACGACAGCACGGCATAGGCAACCGGCTGCTCCAGTAACTGTCGCTTTCCGGTGAGGAACAACAAAACACCTATGGGCAGACCTGCCAGCACACTGAAAAGCAGCGACATACCCACCATGATCAGGGTATCCCAGCTCGCTAGGCCAATCTCTGGCCAATCCACGTTACTCAATAAAGCTTCCATCAGCGCAACACCTCTACGTGAACGTCGGCTGCTTCCAGTGCACTCATAGCTACAGCCAGATCACCCCCCACCAAAGACAGGGTCAGCTGGCCATAGGGCGTGTCTTTAATGTGGTCAATACGACCAGACAGGATGCTGAAATCGACACCAGAGGCGCGAGCCACACTCCCCAGTAACGGCTGATAGGTGGATTCACCCTTGAACGTCAAACGCAGGATGCGGCCATTGGCCTTTTGCATATCCTCCTGCCGCTCCTGGCTATCAACACTCTCACTTTCAAAAACAAAATCCCGGGTGGTGGGGTGCTGAGGGTGCAAAAATACATCGCTAACCAGCCCCATCTCCACTACTCGTCCACCGTCCATAACGGCAACCCGGTCACACACCCGGCGCACCACGTCCATCTCGTGGGTAATGAGCACAATAGTCAGGCCCAACTCTTTGTTTATTTCGGCCAGCAGTCGGAGTACAGATTGGGTTGTTTGCGGATCCAGTGCGCTGGTGGCTTCGTCGCACAGCAAAATGGTAGGTCTGCAGGCAAGCGCCCGGGCAATGCCGACACGTTGCTTTTGGCCGCCGGATAACTGGGAGGGGTATTTATCGGCCTGATCTAAAAGGCTGACACGAGCCAGCAGCTCCTGCACACGGTCCCGAATGTCGGTTTTGGAATAGACACCCGCCAGCTTCATAGGGAAGGCGATGTTATCGGCGACCGTTTTTGAGGACAGCAGATTAAAGTGCTGGAAGATCATGCCCACTTTACGGCGGAAGGCTCGCAGTTCTGCGGCGCTATAGCGGGTAATATTCTCGTTATCGATGAGAATATTACCGCCGGTCGCCGGCTCCAGCAGGTTGATCAGGCGTACCAGGGTGGATTTTCCCGCCCCGGAATGCCCAACAATGCCGAACACCTCGCCGGTTTCAATGGTCATATCAGTAGGATGGAGCGCGGGGATCGCCCGGCCGCCCACCTGATACGACTTCTGTACCTGGTTAAATACAATCACGGTCAGCGCCTTGTGGGTGCAGCGTTAAAACCGGCGATTATAAACCATTCAGGGGGCAAACCCGAATCCGCATATCACGCAAAGCGCTTCTATAGCTCATAGAGCTGTGCAACATGCAGAATGGGCCCGGACGGCTCCCCGGTGGTAGATCCGCCCAGGGGTTCCAGGCTGATGGCCAGCGTGCGGCTTTGCGACAGCGCCGCCCTTGCCTGCTTGGTGAGCGTAACTTCATGCACGCCGCCAACCGGAATAACCCCGAGAGACAGCGGCTGCCCATTCTCCGGCACAATCCAAAGTTCGTAATCTTTACCGGTACCAGCAGCACTGGCGGCGACAGAGCGCAATTTCAGCAGGTTACTTTGCCCGGCCTCACTTACCAACCAAAGCGGGTCACTTGTGTCGGCTTGAACAATCGCGCCAGAAAGCTCCGTTTGAGAAGTCTCAGGCGACGGCTGTATCAACACAACGGCCATAACCAGGGCAGCGGCCGTCGCCACAACACTCCAACTGGGCCAGAACCAGCGATGGTTGGCACGGGACTGGGCGCTGCCAACAGGGCTCTCATGCCGCCACAAACGGCGCTCAATAGCGCTCCATACCGAAGACGGTGGGCTGACTTCTGGCACCTTGGCAGACAGTTGGCCGAGCTTTTGCTCCCAAAACCAAACTTCTTCCCGTACCTTTGCGGAGTCCACCATCCAACGCTCAAAGCGCCTGCGTGCGTGGCCTTCAAGGGAGCCCAACACATACTCAGCGGCAAGCATTTCAATACGCTCTGTTGTCTTTTTCATGGTTCCAGGCACCTCTTCAAAGCAGTCAAACCACGTCGAATCCAGCTTTTCACAGTGCCCAATGGGGAATTTAACACCTGGGCCAACTCATCGTGCGTAAGTCCTTTGTAATAGGAGAGCAAAATGCTATCCCGTTGCACATCACTGAGTTCATCAAGGCAACCGGTTAGCTGGGCTTCTCCAGCGCTGCGAAGGGACTCATCAAGAGGGCCTTCGCGACCGTCTGCAATGTGCTCAAGATGCTCTTCGCCACTGTTATGGCGCACTTTGCGCGAGCGCATCATGTCCAGTGTTCGATAGCGGGCAATGCTCATCATCCAGCCCAGTGGCATACCTCTATCCATGTGGTACTCCCGGGAGCGGTGCCAGATTTGGATAAAAGCCTCTTGCAGCGCCTCTTCAGCCAGATCCCGCTGCCCTGCCAGTTTCAGGCACATCCCAAACATTCGTGAAGAAACGCTGTGATAAAGCTGTTGAAACGCTTCACGGTCTTCCCGGGCGACGGCCAGTAGTAGGCGCATCAAGTCGTCCTGACTGTTATCGTTCTGAGACATTTCAGCTCCGTAGTGTCGATGACTGTTAATACGCCTTGCCCGTATAGGGAGATGCAGACTCTACCTTAATTTTTTTTTGATGCTGTGTGCATCTTTATTATTCGCCCGGCCGTTTCCTCTTTTGTCACAACCACAAAAAGACACATTGAGGAAACGCTATGAACACAATCATTAAACGCTCTGCTCTCGCGGTTGCCGTTGCCGGCGTATGCTTGAGCGCCGGCCTGAGCCAGGCCTCAAGCCACCGTGAAGCACCTTTTATAACCGAAGTGCCAAAAGTTGATGGCACCGACTTTTACATGTTCCGGAGTTACGAGGCTAACAGAGCCGACTACGTTACTATGATAGCCAATTACCTGCCTTTGCAGGACGCCTACGGCGGACCCAACTATTTCGATATGGATGACGACGCTATTTACGAAATCCACATCGACAACAGCGGCAACGCGCAGGAAAACCTCACGTTCCGCTTCCAGTTCTCAAGTACGTTGAACGACATCCAGTTGCCGGTCGGCTCCGGCAGCGACCAGAAGATGGTCTCTGTTCCGTTGAAAAACATTGGTGATGCCAGCAACGGCGACAACGTTCAGCTCAGCCAGGAATACACGGTTTCTGTGATTCGTGGTGACCGCCGCACCGGCACGGTCGAGACGGCAACCAATGTCACTGACGGCACCAGCACGTTCGCTAAGCCTCTGGACAACATCGGCAGCAAATCCTTTCCCGATTACCAAACCTACGCCAACCAGCATATCTTTGAAATTGGCATTCCCGGCTGCTCCACCAATGGTCAGGTGTTTGTGGGCCAACGCAAGGAAGCCTTTGCGGTTAACCTCGGCGAAATTTTCGACCTGGTAAACACCAACCCTCTCGGCCCTCGTGATGGCGAAGGCACTGGTGACCTGGCCGACAAAAACGTGACGTCGTTTGCCCTGGAAGTGCCCACCGAATGCTTAACCGGTACCGCAGTCACCTCGGAGGACGATCCAGTCATCGGCGCCTGGACCACAGCCAGCCTGCGTCAGGCACGGATCATCAACCCAGAGCCAAGCGCAGATGGCAAGGGCGCCACCGTGGAAGGCGGCGCTTGGACCCAGGTATCGCGCCTTGGCATGCCACTGGTGAATGAAGTGGTTATCGGCTTAAAGGACAAAGACCTGTTCAACGCCAGTGAGCCCATGAACGATGGCCAGTTTGCCACCTACGTGACTCACCCAACTCTGCCAGAGCTGCTAGAGATACTGTTCGGCAGTGCCGGCGCAGTTGCACCGGACAACTTCCCACGCACCGATTTGGTCACCGCCTTCCTGACCGGTGTACCCGCTGTAAACATGCCGGTAGGCGTACAGGCTCTGAAATGCTGCGTCTGAACCCGGCCATTGACGCTACGCCTGCGGACATGCAAAACGACCTGGGTGTTCTGGGTGGTGATACCGCAGGCTTCCCGAACGGCCGTCGCCCGGTCGATGACGTAGTCGATTCCGCCTTGAGAGTTGTCATGGGTGCCTTGACCCCCAACGCGCCAAATAAGGACACACCGTTTACCGACGGCGTTCAGCTTGATCCAAGCGAGCTCCAGGTAGTGTTCCCGTACCTGGCAACCCCGCTGGCCGGCTCACCTAACTCTTAAGGAGTGAATGATGAAACTAATCATAAAGTTAGCCGGGGCGAGCCTGATGGCTCTGGCCTTGACGGGGTGCTTCAACGGCTCAAGCAGCGGCGACAGCAGCAGCGAAAATCCGCAACCGGGTATGGCGGTGGATTTTGGGACGTTCGTAAAGGCCGAGTTTGATAACCCGAACCCGAACCGAGAGCCCAAGCAAATTAATGACATCGAATTCAGCTTCAACGATCAAAACAATCCGCAGGCATTCGATGACCTCCTCAGATAGGAAATCCTCACACCGGACCCAAAAGTCTTTGCATCCGGTCTTCTCCCTCCTCGCGCTTCGGCGCGGGGGGGCTTTTTGGATTGGGTTTGGCGCACTTGGCTTGCTGTGTTCTTCACTTGCAGCAGCCGCTCCGAGCCCAATTCAAAGCGATTTTGATGACGACACGGTGCTGGTTACCCTGCCCGCGTCTGCGCCAGCCAGCGATGGCGTTCCTTCTTCACCGGAGGCCATGGCCCGTGAGGTTCAAAAACTCATTTCCGAGGCTCGGCGCAGCGGCGACCCCCGTTTTCTGGGCTATGCCGATCGGTTGTTCAAACAGCAGGCCGGGCAGGCGCTGACCGATGAACTGTTGGTGTTACGGGCAACCCTTGCCCAGAGCCTGCACAAGTTTGAGGCTGCAAGGCAAGACCTGAATACAGTACTCGACCGGTCAGAAGCACCTTTGCAACGGGCTCAGGCGCTAGTTACGCTGGCAAACATTGAGCTGGCCCAAGGGCGCTACGACGATGCAAAGCCATTTTGTAAGCAGCTAGCAGAAGAACGCCCCGGCCTTATCGCGGCCAGCTGTCTTGCCCAGGTGGCTGCGCGTACCGGCGGTGCCAAACCCGCCTACAAAAAGCTGGCAGCCACAACCCGATTCCTCAGTAGAGCAAACCCTCAAGAACGTATGTGGGCCCAAGGCACGTTGGGAGACATAGCGGCGCAGCTTGGCCAACGCTCTGCGGCTGAACATTGGCAGCAGGTGTTGAGCCAAGACCCAGACGATTTATACATCCGGGCACAACTGGCAGACTGGTACCTCCAGAATGGCAAACCCAAGCAAGCCCTGGCGGCAACCAAAGCGTATGAATCTGTAGATAACCTAGCCGTCATCCGTGCCATTGCCATGCGCCAAGTGAACCACCCCAACGCACAGGCGCTTGCTTCGCGATTGCGCGAGCGATTTGATGAAGCCTTGTGGCGCGGCTCCATGCTACACCAGCGCGATCTGGCCCGTTTCGAGCTAGATATCGAGCAACGGCCAGAGAATGCATTGCAGCACGCCATGGCAAACTGGGACTCACAACGTGAACCCCAGGATACCCGCCTAGCGCTCCGGGCTGCTCTTGCGGCACAAGACAACACTGCGTTGAGTCAGCTGCGTGACTGGCTTAAGCAGCAGAACCAGTCTGATGCCCGCTATCCGGAGGAATCGTGATGCTTGTGAAACAGCTTCTGGCGCTATTGACCATGGCCGCCTTTGCGAGCCCGGCCCTCGCCCACAAGGCCAGCGATAGCTTTCTCTACGTAGATATGGACGCCTCCGAGTTCCGAATTGACATAGCCCTGCGGGACCTTGCCCTGCTGGTTCCCCTGGATTCTGACGGCGATCAAAAGGTTACGGGCCTTGAGCTACGTGCCCAGCGATCGCTCGCAACTCAAACCATTGAAAACGCAATCACCCTGACCAGTGAGCAGGGCGCCTGCAGCATTCGAGGGCAGGCGTGGGGTCTGAGTTCACACAGCGATGGCCCCTATCTCGCGACCCAGTATCAAATTGCGTGTCCCAATGGCGAGCGCCCTGAACAGATCGAATACTCCTTGTTGTTTGATCGAGATAACTTGCACCGGGGGCTGGTTCAGATTACATCCGGAGACACTCGTTCTCTCACCGTGCTCTCTCCCGACAAGCCCACAGTTGACCTTACTGGTGGTGCGATAGGGCCGTGGAGCACCTTCACAACATTCCTTTATGAGGGCGTTGTGCACTTGCTGATCGGGCTCGATCACATGCTATTTTTGCTGGTGCTGGTATTGCCAGCTACGTTGATACCACGCGGGCAGAACAGCCAGGGCATAAGCCGGTCACTCAAATCACGCTTGCTGCAGTTGGTGGGCATTGTGTCCGCCTTCACGGTGGCACACTCCATCACTCTGGCTCTGTCGGCGTTGAACGTTATCCGGCTCCCCATCGCCTGGGTTGAAACCGTGATTGCGCTTTCCATCGCGGCGGCCGCGCTCAACGTGGTGTGGCCCTTTCTGGGGCGGAAAACATGGAAGCTGGCGTTCGCTTTCGGGCTAATCCACGGCTTCGGCTTTGCCAGCGTGCTGGGCGACCTTACCGGGGGTGTTTCCAACCTGGCCATTGCTCTTGCGGGTTTTAACCTGGGGGTAGAGTTCGGGCAACTGGGCCTGCTGATCATCGGCTTTCCGTTGCTCTATGCCTTGGCACACGTCAGGGCGTACCAAAGGTTTATGGTGCCTTTGATGCTTATAGGCGTAGGCACCATAAGCTTGATGTGGGTTGTAGAGAGGGCGGGCTCTATTTAGAGCGCCGCTGTAAACCAAAAAGCCGGGTCTTTGGCCCGGCTTTTTGGTTCAGGGTTTTAAAGTGTTCAATCAGTGCAGTGCTCGCAACTGCCGAGGGTACAGTGCCGCGCTTACTTCAGGTTCCTCAAGAAGATCAGACAGCTCCAGATCAATGTCGGTTTCTTCACCGTGCTCTGGTAGAGGCTCAAACAGTGTGCTGAGCCAAGATGCAATCGAAGGCTCTTCATTACGCCTGTAGTCCGTAGACAACGCCTTGATGCGCCGAAAACCTATGATGCGCTGATGCTTGGGATCCCGGATCTGCTCAAACCCACGCCAGTACACGTGGTCCCGGGTATGGAGTTGCACAAACAAAGTATCTATCGGTTCGTTTATCTCGTCCTCAGCACTGTCTTTTTCAGCACTGGCTTCTGATGAGACCTCAAAGCCGTCATCTTCTGCCGCTTCTTTCTTTTTCTGGCGGATGGTTGTCCAGGCGGGGTACAGAACCGCCACGGCATCCGCTTCAACATGCTCGCGGGCAGCGCGGAGAATTAACCCCCAGCGTGCCTTGTCGGCATCGGTTTCAAGTGAGTTGATGGGCAAGTCGTAGCTTTGTTCGCTGGCCAGAACAATTGCCATCATCGGAGCATCTAGCTCCCCCATGGCTTCTGCCTGTGCTACTGATACCAGTTCGTCGATTGCCATCGGTTGGTTCATAATACGCTCGCCTCCTCGATGCCATCAGGGTGTATCAGGAAGATGATCTCCCTGATACACAGCATAGCCTGTTACGCGCATAAAGATAAACGTGGGGTTTCAGTTAACGGATCACAAGCCCGTTGCCGGAAACGCATTTTCAAGCCGTTCGTAATAGCCAAACCATGGCGCTGCCGCTTCAAGCTGAGCAGCCAGCTGCAGCAGTATATCTTCCCCCCCGTGGGGCGCACCAAACTGCACGCCAACTGGCAGCCCCTCCGCTGTCCAGTGCACGGGCACAGACATGGCAGGCGTTCCAGTGAGGTTGGCAAGTTGAGTGAACGGCGTGCGGGCCAGGCTTTCCATCGCCATATGATCCACCTGCCCGCTGCGGTGCACCATTTTCCCAGCGTTGAGCCTTAGCATCAGCTTGGCCGCCAACTTCAGGTGCACCGGCGTGTCCAGCTCACCGATACGGACGGGCAGTTGGCCGGTGGTGGGGCAGAGATAAAGATCGTATCCCCCGAAAAACGCGCCTAGGGCCCGAGAAAACTCATTCCACTGTTGGCGACGAAGCACGTAATCTGACAGCGGCATGGTGTTGCCCAACATCCCCATCAGGCGGGTATCCAACTCGAAATCACTGTCATCAGCGCCAAGCTGTTCCTTGGCTTTCGCCATCATGGCGGACACTTCACCAAAATAAAGGCCAAGGTAACAGCGAGCCAGTGCCATGCCATCAAATTCTGGCCGAGCATACTCAACCTTATGCCCCAAATTTTCCAAAATCCGTGCCGTTTCCTCAACGGCTGCAACACACTCCGGAGCCACTTCGGTGCCGTAAGGAGATGCTGTAAACACGCCAATTTTCAGGCTGCCTGGGGACTGCTGCATTACCTCTGCATAGGCGGCACCGGGAGCGGGAATAACAAATGGATCGCCGGGGGCAGAACCGCTGAGTACATCCAGCATTGCAGCGCTGTCGCGCACAGTGCGGGTAACCACATGATCTGAGGAGGCACCAGTCCAGGATTCGCCCATCAGAGGCCCGCTGGAGATACGGCCGCGCGATGGTTTGAGCCCAAACAACCCGTTATAGGCGGCAGGTATGCGGATAGAGCCACCACCATCGTTAGCCCCCGCCATGGGCACAATACCAGCGGCGGTGGCAGCACCGGAACCGCCGCTTGAGCCGCCGGGGGTGAGTTTGGTATTCCAGGGGTTGCGCGAAGGCCCCCACAACTCGGATTCAGTGATTGCCTTCAGGCCGAATTCCGGTGTCGCCGTACGCCCCAGAAACACCAGCCCACCCTCACGGGAGCGGCGCACAAACTCGGAATCCTGTGGTGCAATGTTGTTTCTAAACCCGCGACTGCCATAGGTGCAAGGCCGGCCAGACTGCTCCTGCGCCAGATCCTTGAGCAGCAAGGGCACACCGGCAAAGACGCCTTGCTGCGGGAAATACTGTGCCAACGCTTCGGAAAACTGGGGAAAGCAAATCGCGTTAAGGGAACCGTTCACAGAGGTTGCCCGTTCCACCGCAGCCTCGCATACTTCCTGGGAGGTCACTTCGCCACGGCGGATCAGATCAGCCAACGCGGTGGCGTCATAACGCAGATACTCAGATTGCTTCATAAAGGCGTCCATTTGTTATTGTGGTGCCCGGAATACCACGGACACATCGCTTATGAACTCAAGACTCGCAAGCTTACGTCAGCTTGCTCTGATTTTCATCCTGACCACCTTGGTGCAAGCACCTGCGTGGGCAGAAGAAAATCAGGCAGATGAAGACAGTGCTGACACTGCCGGCTGGACAGCCATTGTCAGGAACTCGCCCTATTGGGTCAGCCAGGGCGTTTATACAAATATTCTTACCATCCGCCGCTGGGTACTGAAGGAATCCGGTTATTGCTCAAGCCCTGACCGCCATATTCTCTTCGACATGCGCGGGCAGTTTCTGGGCTGGATCAGCAACGGCGCCGACAGCGCCGCGACCCAGAGGCGCCTGAACGACACCCGCCAGGCGTTACATGCAAAAGGTCTTACCGAGGAATGGATTGCCGGTGATGCAAATACCAAGGGCTACCCATTTGCCCTGGCCTGTGACCAGCCCCATGTAAACCTGGATCTTGCCGTTGGTCGCTACATGGGCGCCCGAAGCAAAGACAGGGTATGGGGCGCCTGGGACGACCTTGCTTTCGCAACTCGCGAACAGCCCGGCTCGCTTCACGATGCGTTGATGTACATCGTTCAGCGCAGGGACGAGCAAAACCGCTTTGCATTACCGGCGGTTTTGCCCAGGTACCTGGCCGGACAAGTCCTGATTGAAAGCGGAGGCCAGGCCAGAGCGCATTCCCGCGCAAACGCCAAGGGCATTCTCCAGCTATCTCCTTCCGCCCTGAAAGACTGCCAGATAAAGCCGCAAAACTATTGGCACCGGCTGGCGCAGATCGATTGCGCGCTGCGCCTGATGCACCAAAATGCCCGCAACCTGCAGCCTGCGTTTGATCAGCGTTTTGGTCACCTGCCCGAAGGCAAACGGAATGACCTGTTCGTGCTGTTGCTGATCCAGGCATACCATGGGGGCGCCAGCCGCGTTCAGTCTTTGCTTGATGGGGAGGTGCTGGCTAAACCAGCGGAATACTTTGCAGTCAATCACGAACGTTTTACCGCAGGCGACATCGCGTTTGGCATGGTGTTTCATAATCTGGGCCGAGACAGGCTAGGGCTGGCTTCGCTGTATTACGTTGCCGATGTGCAGTTGGCAACCGAGGCGTTGTGTCGAACGCAAAAGCTTAAGCCCGAGGAATTTTGCGCGTGGAAATAACTCTGCTCCCTGAGAACCTAAGCCTGTCCGTGGCGCTTTTTCTGTTGGCGAGTTCTGTTATTACGTCAATGATCACCGCAAGCCTGGGTGCTGGCGGGGGTGTTCTTCTGTTAATTCTTATGGCTACGTGGATGCCTGCAGCTGCAATCATACCCGTCCACGGCATGATTCAACTGGGCTCCAACGGTGGCCGGGCAGTATTGACGTGGAAACACATAGACTGGCGGACTGTCGCAGCGTTCGCACCCGGCGTGATCGCAGGCGCGGCGGCGGGAGCCTGGTTACTGGTGAGTCTGCCAGCTTATCTATGGCAACTAACCATTGCCACCTTCGTGCTCTACTTGTGCTGGGGTCCGGCCCTGCCCAAAAGCGCGTTCGGCCCGATTGGTGTTTTTATCGCCGCCACAGTAACTAGCTTTGTCAGTCTTTTCGTGGGTGCTACCGGCCCGCTAGTGGCGGCGTTTATAAAACAGATTCATACAGACCGGTTTCGCACCGTCGCAACCTTTGCCACCGCGATGGTCCTGCAGCATGCCCCCAAAGCTCTGGTTTTTGGTGTGACGGGGTTTGTGTTTGCACACTGGTTGCCATTTATTCTGGCCATGATTGCCTGCGGCTTTGCAGGCACCTGGATCGGCTTACGCCTTTTGAACTCTTTCGATAACCGCTGGTTCAACAAAGCGCTCAATCTGGTTCTGACTATCCTGGCTTTGCGTTTAATATGGCAGGCTAGTTTGGCAACGCACTGGTGGGTCTAAGTGCCTGTGACTACAGAGCAGTCACAGGCACAACCACAACCCGATTCCGGCCTTGTGCCTTGGCAAGATAGGCGCCGTCATCTGCCCGGGCGACCACATCTTTGGGTTCGCGATCTGTAATAACCAGTTCGGTCATGCCAATACTTGCCGTGACTCCAAACATTTGCCCGTCCTGCACTATCTCAATGGCTTCAACACCCGCACGGATACGTTCTGCAAGGGTCCTGGCTCTGGCGAGCCCACAAGCCGGAAGAATAATACCGAACTCGTCACCGCCTAACCGAGCCACCGTATCCGACTGGCGCACCGATTCTTTAAACAGGTCGGAAAGGCGCCGAAGCATTTCATCGCCAAGCAGATGCCCGCCCTCATCGTTCACCGGTTTGAAGTGGTCAAGGTCGATCAGCATTAGCACAGAGCTTGCTTCTTGCCGAGACGGTTCACTGAGAACCTTGGTTAACGAGGCGTTAAACGCTCGGCGGTTCAGCAATTGCGTTAAGCTGTCGTGGGTTGCCTCCCAGGACAACCGCTCCTCCTCGCGCCTGCGCTCAGCATCATCCCTTAGCACAAACACCAGCCGCTCGTTCTGACGCCCCTGACGGATGGGAGTCATGCTGAGATCCACATCAAACACATCGCCGCTGCCATTGCGGAGGGTAACGTAAAGGCTGTCTAGATCATCCCGATCAAGAAACCACTCATGGGTGAGCGCCTGATCTTCGTGGTCAATTCCCACCAGTTCAAATACATTTTTGCCAATATATTCCCCGCTCGCACCCAGAAAACGGCCCGCTGCGTGGTTCGCGTAACGGATCACACCGCCGGTGTCTGCCATCAGCACGCCGTCCTGCATCACTCCCAGTATACTTTCCGCCCTCTGCTGCTCGTCCTGCAACGCTTGCTCTACTTCTAGCTCGTGGGAAATATCCCGCACAATCGTGACGGTGCCCATGACCTTTTCCGGAGTTTCAAGGGTCGCCGTCATTACCTGACACCAGACCGGTGGGCCGGCGTTCGGCCCTTGCAGCCGGAAACGATCCCGGAACACTTCCTGTTGCACCAGAGCCTGCTGCCAGCCTCAATCACGGCATCGCGGTCGACATTCGAAACACAATCAAACAGGTGCGAGCCGCCTAGCTCGACCAGTTTTCGTCCAATGATGCCTTCAAATACGGGGTTAACAAATTCGATACGGCCAAGAACATCGGCCTGCACAATACCAATAGGCGCACCACGGGTCAGCGAACGGAAAAATGCCTCCCGTTCGGCCAGGGAACTCAGAACGTCGTCACGTTCATCCATGACCATGTTGAATATTTCTGCCACTTGGCTGATTTCCGAGCCTCCTGACACTCCTACCGGGTTACTTCGCACACCCAGGTGACGTTCATGCACCTGCTGCCCAAGTTCACCCAAAGGTGCCATCAGCCGGCGGAAGCGCCACATTGCAACCGGAACAACCAGCAGGATCACCGCCAGCAAAATCCAGAGAAGGGCATCGGTGATTCGAGTGGCGGGTGCGTATGCTTCACGAGCCGGCCAAACAGCGGCCACAAACCAAGGCACTTCAGACATCTGCTGAACCGACAGAATAATACTTTCACCTTCGGCGTTGCGGGTTTTGGCGGTGCCCTCAAAACCGTTCATAGCACCTTGTAGCACTGGAGTGGCAACGCCTTCCGGCTGCATGACTTCTCCCGTGCGACCGTTGGCCAGAACGACCCCATTTCGGGCGACGAGGGCCAGATAACCGGTCTTACCAATGCGAATACCGGAAAACTCTTCAATAAGATGTTCACCCGCAAGCAACATCGCGCCGCCAAGCATGCCAATAAAGCGTTGCTGATGATCGAATACAGGAGCAACCATCATTACGGAAGGTTTGCCTTGATAGTACGAACGGTAGGGCTCGCTGATAAGAGGGGTAAGTTGTTCGGAGGATTGGCGAAAGTATGATCGATTGCTGACATCGGCCCCAATCATTTTCAGATCCTCGGGGTGCTCAGCAATCACTTTACCCTGTGCGTCTATCAGGTATACCCCATCAAACAAGTGCTGCAATGCGATCTGGCGGCGCTTGAGAATTTTTGTACGCCCCTCGAAAGCCGCCTCACTCATGGTGAATCCCTGCGCGACGTGAGCCAATGCTTCCAGACGCTGTGACAACTTGCCATCCAGTTCAACCGCAACCAGCTGTGCAATGGTCGCCACTTGATTTTCTGCCTGTTGCTCTAGCTCTGACCTGCTAAGGAATGAGCCGCAAGTGCCACCAAAACCGCGGTCAGAACAACAACACCCACAACAAGAAGCACCGCCCGATTAACCAGACTGCCCAGCCAACGCCCCATCAGCACAGCAGGGTTGCTCCGTTCTGCAGGGATTGAGTGTTAATGGGACGGCCTCCGGTTTCGAATCAGGTCAATTGTAAAGAGTGCGTTCAACAGCGACATGAATTCTAACAGAGGCCTACGACTGAGAGGATTACAGGGTTGCAAACTAAATGATAATCGCTATTATTATCATGACATTTCAGAAAATCGGTAATTGGCATGAGCAATTTCCTGGCGCCCTTCGGCTCCGCACTGACAGATGGCCCCCTAAACCAGCTGCTAGCCATGGGCGGCCCAGTGATGATGGTACTGCTCGTTATGGCGGTTCTGGGCCTTATTACGTTTATCTACGTAATACTCCTGGGCGCGCTCTACGCGCCCAGGTTGTCCAAAAAAATTAAAAGTCTTATTACGTTTTGGCAACAGAACCCCTCAGGCGTGAACCCACAAGCCGTTCGACAGCAAGCCAGCCGCTGGGCAAAACTGAATCCTCTACATAGCCTGGTAACCAATACCATTGAGGCGCGGCAAAACCGCAAAGACGATCAACACATTCGCGAAACCACAGCACGGGATGCCCAGCAAGCGCTTGAGCCGTTTGAAGCCCCCCTCAAAATCATTGAAGTGATCGCGGCGCTCGCGCCTTTACTTGGCTTGCTGGGAACCGTGCTGGGAATGATGGAAGCCTTTAGCGCCATGGCAG
>NZ_MBPP01000047.1 GCF_001858325.1 Marinobacter sp. AC-23 | reverse complement strand
GCCAGGCCGCCGCGAAGGCCGCCAAACCACAGTTGCATCATCCGGTACAAATCCCTTGCGACACCGGTTCGCTCCAGAACCATGGCCATGAACACGAAAAGTGGTATGGCAACTAGCGTAAAACTGCCCATGGTGCCCAGGATCTGCGCAGCCACCATATAGAAGGAATCGAATCCCCAGGTGAAATAAAGAAAGATCACAGAAACGCCACCGAGAACAAAAACCAGCGGCAAACCCAGAAGCAATAAGAACAGCAGCGAACCAAAAAACAGCAAGGTCAGAATTTCAATACTCACGACTGCTCTCCTTCAGAAACGCTGTGTTCCGGGCGGTAGTAATTCAGGTTGAATGCTATGGCGATGTCTTCAAGAAGCTTGGCGAGACCCTGAAGTACCAGCAGCCCTGTTCCAATAGGAATGGCAAGCTTGACCGGCCAGACCGGCGGGTTCCAGGCAGAGTAAGACGTCTCCCAGCCAGCTATGGATTCGCTGGCTATATCAATGCCGAACCACAGCAGGGCAAGGGTAAAAATGAAAAATATCGATGAGGTGACGATGTCCATGCACGCGCGCTTTCGGGGCGATAACTGCGAATGCAGAAGGTCGACATTGACATGGCCTCGATGGGCCATAATGTAGCCTCCGGACATGACCGCATAAACGCCGAACAGCATCTGGGTGAGCTCGTTGGTCCAGACCGTGGGTGCGTTCAGCAGATAACGGAAGCCCACCTCCAGCAACAGGAACGCGAACATGGCAAAAATGAGCAGGGCTATCCAGCGCCCGACAAAGTCATTAAGACGGGTAACTCCTCTTATGAATGCGGTAAGCACACTCATGGCATTCTCCGGGCGGATGTTGGGTTTTTTCAGGGATAAAAAGGCCGGACGTCAAAGACTCCGGCCGGTATCACTTATTTGATCTCGGGGTTTAGAGGTAGCCGAGTTCGGCCAGATAGCCTTTCAGCATGTCCAGCGCCTTCTTGGCGTTGGCACTGCGTTCGCCTTCCTCGTCCCACATTACCTGAGCTGTCTTTACCAGCCTGTCCTGAACTTCACTGGGCAGAACGTTTACTTGCACGCCCTGTTCGGCGATGACTTTGGCCAGGGTGACACGCTCTTTATAAAGGTATTCGTTCGTACGAATCCAGAATTGCTCATCGAGCGCATCCTTGACGATTTTCTGCATGTCTGCCGGCAACTTGTTCAGCGCTTTCATGCTGACAACGATGACATCCGTACCCGCGATGTTCAGGCTGGTTGAACGTGGTACTTGGCCACTTCATACAAGCCCATGCTGGCAGCACCCTGAGCGGCGCCCCAATGGGCACCATCAACGATACCTGAGTCCATTGCCGAGTAAAGCTCGCTACCTGGAATATAAGACGCTGCAGCACCCGCTTCGGTCAGGAATTTTTGCAGAACACCGGAAGAGCGAATTTTCAGACTGGTGAAATCTTCCCAGTTTTTGATAGGCTTTTTGATGACCATCTCGGTGGGATACACCTTGTCTGTCGCCCAGTAAACGTCGTGCTCTGCCGCCTCATCACGGAGCATCTGCTCAAAACCCATGCCCTGGTGGAAGTATTCAGCCTCCCAGACGTTGCGGAACGCAAAGGGCAAGCCGGAGGCGATGCCGGCAAGGGAAACTTTGTCTTGGGCATAGGAGGGAGAGATTGTGCCCATTTCCAGAATGCCGCGGCTCACGGCATTGAAGATTTCCTGGGCTTTGAAGAGAGCGCCGGCTTCATAAAGTTTTAGCTTCAGGCGCCCGTCTGTGCGCTCGTCCAGGACTCGCTGCAACCTTCCCAGGCTGTCAGTGTAGGAACTGCTGGCGCCGGGCCAGTGGGATTGCACTTTCCAAGTAAACGTCTCTTGGGCTGCTGCAGGCGCAGCGCTTAGGACAGCGGAAACCCCGATGGTAAGGGCTGACGCGTAAACCGTGAGGTTTTTTCGTGCTTTAGCGAAGAGATTCATGACTGGGCCTCGTTCGTTGTGTAATGACACTTGTTTTTGTTTCACTGTGCAGAACTGGCGACTGCAGGGTGATTTTATGTTTTCTGAATCTATCACATGATTGGGCTTTTGCAATAGGATGTTTTATGCGTAGACCACAGAATGTTCTTTATAAGGATAGTCCAATGATTGAAAGTCGGCAGTCTCAAGGTGTGCTCCAACTCGTTATTAATCGGCCCGAGAAGAAGAACGCCCTGACCCGGGATATGTACCAGCAGATGAGTGATTCCATTCTCCGCGCCAACAGTGACGAGACAGTCAGCGCTATTGTAATCTCAGGAGCGGGGGGGGGTGTTTACTGCTGGAAATGATCTGGATGATTTCCGTGCCCGGGCCACGGATGAAAACCCGGAGCCTTCCGCCGGGCTGGCGTTTATTGAGTCGCTGATGGATTGCGATACGCCGGTTATAGCTGCTGTTGAAGGTTTGGCTATCGGTATTGGCACCACTTTGCTGTTGCACGTGGATGTTGTGGTAGCTGCACAGAGTGCGAAATTCAAAACGGCGTTTGTGGATCTCGGGTTGGTTCCGGAGGCCGCATCGACGGTAACCATGCCCTTGCACCTCGGATCCCGCAGAGCCACTGATTTACTGTTGTTGGGCGTGGTAATCAATGGCAACGATGCCAAAGAATGCGGCTAGTAAGCCGGGTTGTGGATGATGGGCAGGCATTGGTTGAAGCGCTGGCACTTGCCGCAAGCTTGGCAAACAAACCTCGTGAAGCTCTGCGAGCCAGCAAGCGACTGATCCGTGCTCCTTGGCGTGAGCAGATAAAACAAGCGTTAGAGCGGGAGCGTGAGGTGTTTTCTGAGCGGCTTCGATCGGAGGATTGCCGGGCCGCTCTGGATAAGCTGACCCGGCGCTGACCGGGATTAATGCGTGATCGTTTGCCAGTAAGGGGCGCGCAGCTCTCGCTTCAGAACCTTACCTATCGTGGAGCGGGGGAGTTCCTCCCGGAGCTCGATAGTGGAAATGCGCTGGCTTTTGCCCAGCTGCCCGTTGGCCCATTCGAGTATCATAGGCCCGGAATCCTGGTGCCCGGGCTTGAGAACGACCAGGCCCAGAGGAGTTTCACCCCATTGTTCGCTTGGAATGCCGATAACCGCCGCATCGTCCACCGCAGGATGCGCCAATAGCACCTTTTCAAGATCGACCGCGTAAATGTTGAACCCACCAGAAATAATCATGTCCTTGCGACGATCGAGAATATGGATAAAACCGTCCTCGTCGATTCGCCCCATATCTCCGCTGCGATAGAACATGTCGCCCTCAGGACTTTCCCAAAGCATTTCCTGAGTTTGCTCAGGCCGGTTCACGTAGCCCCGCATCATGGAAATCGCACGGCCAACGAGCTCTCCGGTTTCGCCTTTCGACAGCTCGCAGCCATCTTCGTCGATCACGCGCACTTCCGCGCCTTCAGTCGGTATGCCTACCGAGCTCCATTTGTCCGGGTGCGCGGCACAATCGAGGCTGGTGGAAATCCCGCCCTCCGTGAGGCCGTAAACCTCCCGTAGGTTGCCGGGCCAGCGTGCGATAGCATCGGCTATCACTTCCGGCCTCAGGGGTGCGCTGGTGCAAAGTTTCAGCTTGAAATTGGAAAGATCAAAGCGGTCAAATTCCGCGTCAGCCAGAATCCTCTGGTACTGCACCGGTACCAGCATAGCGTGGGTCACACGATGCGTTTCAGCCAGCTGCAGAAACCGCCGGGCGTCAAACTTCGCCATCACCACCAGAGTGCCGCCGTGGAACAGCGTGGGCAACACCGAAACCAGTGTGGTGTTGGAATAGAGTGGCGTTGAGACCAGATTAATGGCATCGCCATCCAGCCCGTAGCGGCTCATGCGTTCCATCTGCCGCTGGCGGAATCTGTAATCGTGAAGGATACCTTTTGGCGTGCCGGTGGTGCCGGAGCTATAGATGATGTTAAAAGCGTCATCCAGCGATACGTCTGCTGGGCGGGCCTCAGCTGAGGCATGGCCAAGCCAGTCTCTCAGTGTCTGGCCAATCCCTTTACTGTCGTCATCCATGGCAACAATACGGTCGTCCGATAGATCCTGCAGCCCGGCCCGAAAGCTGTGAAGGAGATCCCGGTTTTTCTGCGACACAAATAGAAATTGTGCACTGCAATCGGACAGCATCAGGCCCAGTGCTTCGGCGCTGGCCATACCTGAAAGGGGTACCATGCAGCCGCCTGCGGTCAGTACGCCAAGATACAGGGCGATGTAATTCGTGTTGTTTTCCGATAGGGCTGCAACTGAGTCACCAGGTTGTAGGCCGGCATCTCGCAGGCGATTGGCGATCTGGTTGGCCTGATTCAGTAGAGCCCGCCAGCTTACGCTGCCTTGTTCACTGATCAACGCGGGGTGATCCGCGCGAGTGATTGCAAACCCTTGTATCCGGTGGCCGATGGCCTCCATGGGTTCATTTTGGGTTATGGGTGCGTACACCGG
The DNA here is from genome assembly GCF_001858325.1 of Marinobacter sp. AC-23. Lineage (GTDB taxonomy): Bacteria > Pseudomonadota > Gammaproteobacteria > Pseudomonadales > Oleiphilaceae > Marinobacter. The sequence continues at coordinate 59,738 of NZ_MBPP01000047.1, read as the reverse complement.
CATTTCGCTAAGGTTACTTTTCATTTTTGTGCCTTATGCTGCTATTGTGTTTTGACTAGTGAAATTTACTTCCGATTATATTGACTCAAAAGCGGAAGTCATGACAAATTAATGTGAAAGCAAAACCGCCAGCGTAATAATAAAACCAGATACACAACTGATGCACAAGGAGTAGCGGGATGAGTCGATTTGATGGTCGGGTGGCTATTGTCACCGGAGCAGGCAGCGGGATAGGTCGGGCGACTGCCTTGCGACTGGCGCGTGAGGGTGCCCAGGTGGTTATGGCGGATACGTCCGAATCGGGCCTGATTGAAACCGGGAATCTAATGCCCGAAGGGGCTGAGCACCTCCGTCGCCTCGTCAACGTTGCGGATGAGGCTCAGGTGAAAGACCTGGTAAGCGAAGCCATAGAGGCGTTCGGGAAAATTGACATCCTGTGCAACATCGCTGGTATCGCCAGTACAGGGAAAGGCTATCCACCGGTAACCGAAAACGAGCGAGACGAGTGGGACAAGGTGTTGTCGGTTAATCTGGTTGGCACCATGCTGCTCATTAAGCATGTCGCGCCGCACATGCAGGCTCGCAAACTCGGTTCCATTGTCAATACAGCTTCGGTTGCCGGTATCCGCTCCGGCGCAGGAGGCAATGCCTATAGCGCCTCTAAGGCTGGCGTGATCAACCTCACTATGACCGCTGCGTGTGATCTTGGCGATCACAATATCCGGGTAAACGCTGTCTGCCCGGGCCTGGTTGAGACCGGTATGACACGAGTGGTGTTTGATTACGCTCGAGCTCATGAAAAAGCCCACAAGCTAGGCGGTCGCTGCGAACTGCGCCGTTACGGCGAGCCGGAAGAGATCGCAGCGGCTATTCTGTTTTTTGCCAGTGACGATGCCAGCTATATCACCGGTCAGGCGCTGCCTGTGGATGGCGGAAATACCGCGTCTTTGAATCTGCCAGGAATGAAAGTGTAATGAGTAAGCAAGAATCCCCTGATGTTGATGGTGCATACGTCGATGGTACAGAACTGCCAGGCTTTCATAACCTGCTCGGATACCGTCAGGCTTTCTGGGAGGAAAACGAAGCGGTTATTAAACTGGAGCTTCAGCCACGGCATCTTAACCTTGGTGGTGTCATTCACGGAGGTGTGCTTACGTCGCTGCTTGATATAGCTATGGCCCAAGCCGGCACATACTGCCCCTTTCCGGGGCGGATGCGTAAAGCCATCACATTGTCTTTGACCACTACGTTCACCGGCCAGTGCTCCAGCGGAGCCATTCGTGTGACCGGGCGCAAGCGGGCCGGTGGTACGCGAATTTTCAACAGTACCGGTGAAGTTCATGACGACAAAGGCAACCTGCTTGCCATCGCCGAAGGTACGTTCCGGATCCGATCTGGCAGTGACAAGCCCGAAGGCGTCCCTATTTGATTTTCAATGCATAGAACAAAAAAACAGATCGGCTGCAAAGGCCGGTTAACGATTCAATGTCCAAGAGGAAATCGACATGTTCGAGTTGTCTGACAAAGCAAAAAAACTGCAGGCGCAGTTGATCGAGTTCATGGATGCGTACATTTATCCGAACGAGTCCACACATCACGAACAGGTTGAAAAGGCAGAGAACCGATGGGCACCGGTTCCGATCACCGAAGAACTGAAGGCGAAGGCGAAGGCCGAAGGCCTTTGGAACCTGTTCCTGCCGGAGAGCGATCTGGGAGCGGGTCTGACCAACTTTGAATACGCCCATCTATGCGAAATCATGGGCCGTTCTGAAATGGCCCCGGAAGTGTTCAATTGCTCCGCACCGGATACCGGTAACATGGAAACCATCGCCCGGTACGGTAATGAAGAGCAGCAGGAGCAGTGGCTTAAGCCTTTGCTGGCGGGTGAAATCCGTTCATGTTTCTCCATGACCGAGCCGGATGTGGCCTCCTCTGATGCCACCAATATTGCCTGTGAAATTCGGCGCGAAGGCGATGAATATGTGATCAACGGCAAAAAGTGGTGGTCCTCAGGTGCCATGACGACCTCGGCAAAAATTGCCATCGTAATGGGCAAGACCGATCCGACAGCGCCCAAGCATCAGCAGCAATCCATGATTCTGGTGCCGTTGGATGCGCCCGGCGTGAAGCTGGTCCGCCCGCTGACAGTGTTTGGTTATGATCACGCACCTCACGGTCATGCAGAGGTTCATTACGAAAACGTGCGGGTTCCTGTTACCAATATGCTACTGGGTGAAGGGCGTGGTTTTGAAATCGCCCAGGGTCGTCTTGGGCCAGGTCGCATTCACCACTGCATGCGCACTATTGGTGTGGCTGAGCGTGCGTTGGAGCTGATGTGTAAGCGTGCCAACGAGCGCGAGGCATTCGGCAAGCCGCTGTCCAGCTTTGATTCTATCCGTAAGGACATTGCCCGTAGTCGCATCGAGATCGAGCAGGCGCGACTGTTGACGCTGAAAGCAGCGCACATGATGGATACCGTGGGTAATAAGGTAGCCCGTCAGGAAATCGCCATGATCAAGGTGATTGCTCCGAGCATGGCTTTGAAAGTGCTCGACCGTGCCATTCAGGTGCACGGTGGTGCCGGTGTGAGCCAGGACACCTTCCTCGCGTCAGCCTGGGCCAAGGTTCGGACTTTGCGATTGGCGGATGGCCCGGATGAAGTGCATCTGGATTCCGTCGCCAAAATTGAACTGCGTCAGTACCGCTGATCAGACCGAGGTCATTGAGGGAAGAGCTCTTCCCTCAATGACCCAAGCATTGAGTATGAGGATCAGATGATGAACAACCCACTTTTTGATATGACCGGTAAGGTGGCCCTGATCACGGGTTCCACTAAAGGCATCGGCCTTTCAATCGCCGAAGAAATGGCTCGCCTGGGCGCGAAAGTTGTTATCTCCAGCCGCAAGGCCGAGGCCTGCGAGCGGGTGGCGGATGAACTGAAAGCCCAAGGCTATGAAGCCATAGCGATACCCTGCCACGTTGGCAAAAAAGACGATCTGCAGAACCTGGTGAACAAAACCATCGAAGCCTGGGGCAGTATCGACGTGCTCGTATGCAACGCTGCCACCAATCCAGTCTATGGCCCCACCTCCGCAATGACCGACGAGGCCTGGGACAAGATCATGGACACCAACGTTAAAGGTTCCTTCTGGCTCACCAACATGGTGCTGCCGCAGATGGCAGAGAAAGGCGAGGGTGCCGTTGTGATGCTGTCCAGCATCGCCGGAATTCGTGGTAACACCACCATCGGTACCTACGGTGTATCCAAAGCAGCAGAAGCCGCACTGGCGAGAAACCTAGCTGTGGAATGGGGCCCAAAAGGCATCCGCATTAACAGCATCGCCCCGGGCCTGATCAAAACCGACTTCGCCAAGGCACTCTGGGAAGACCCCGTTCGTGTTAAACGTGCCGAAGATAAGACCCCACTAAGAAGAATCGGCGACCCCGTAGACATCGCCGGCCTGGCTGTATTCCTGTCAACCAAAGCCAGCGCCTACATAACTGGCCAAACCATAGTAGCCGACGGCGGCGAAACCATCTGTTAAGCGAGTAAGCACTGAATTCCGCCAAGGGCTGTGGGTGGTGAGGCTTTTCTGCAGGAAAAAAATGTCTGAGCGCAGCGAGTTGTTTTTTCCGAAAGAAAAAGCCTCACCACCCGCAGACCGCTGCCCCCAAACAAAGGCCGCCACCTGATAACTAAAGGCAACAAAAACAATGAGCATAACCCCAGAGCTGGTAACCGTCCTCCCAGCCCACAAATTCGACGAAGCCAGGCTCCTGTCCTGGCTCCAGCAAGCCATGCCGGGCTTCGGTAACCGCCTTGAGGTAAAACAGTTCCAGGGCGGTCAGTCCAACCCCACGTATCTGTTGGACACCGACAGCGGCCGCTACGTCCTGCGCAAAAAACCACCCGGAAAAACTCTGCCCTCTGCTCACATGGTCGAGAGAGAGTACAAGGTAATCCGGGCACTCTCAGACAACACCAACTTTCCGGTGCCCAAGGCCAGAGTCCTGTGTGAAGACAGCGACATCATCGGTACTCCGTTCTACGTAATGGATTTTCTGGAAGGTCGCATTGTCAGCCATTCCGCCCTGCGAGAGCTGAATCGTCAGGAAAGGTTGCCAGCTCACCACTCCGCCATCGACACACTCGCAGAGCTGCATTCCGTTGATGTGAATGCCGTTGGCCTTGGCGATTACGGTCGCCCGGAAGGCTATGTGGCGCGCCAGGTTTCGCGCTGGAGCAAACAGTACCTGGCGGCCAAAACCGACGATATGCCCGCCATGGACAAACTAATGGCATGGTTGCCCGAAAACCTGCCTTCGACCGATGAGTGCGCCATCGCCCACGGTGACTATCGCTTCGGCAACCTGATGCTGGCTCCGGACAAGCCCGAAGTGATCGCCGTTCTGGATTGGGAGCTTTCTACGCTTGGGCACCCGCTGGCGGACCTGGCATACTACTGCCTGCCTTATCATCTGCCATCGGATATGCCGGGTATGCGCGGACTCCAGGGAGAAGACCTTGAAGCACTGGGCATCCCGGATGAGCAAGAAACCATTGCTCGTTACTGCGCCAAAACAGGCCGTAAAGGCATTACCGACTGGCACGTGTATCTTGCGTTTTCGCTGTTCCGGTTAGCTTCTATCGTCCAAGGTGTCTACAAGCGCGCGCTGGACGGTAACGCCGCCAACGCCAATGCCCTGGAAGTGGGTAAGCGTGCCAGCCTGCTGGCCGAAACCGGCTGGAAAATAGCCAGTGCAGGAGAACAGACATGACAGCACCCATTGTTCGGCGCATCCTCATTACCAACGACGACGGCATTAACGCCCCGGGACTGGAGCGGCTGGAAAAGATTGCACGCAATCTGGCAGAAGAAGTCTGGATCGTTGCTCCGGAGCACGACCGCAGTGGTGCGGGCCAGAGCATCTCCATACATGATCCTTTACGTGTTTACGAAACCGGGGACAAGCGCTATGCGGTTTCCGGCACTCCGGCGGACTGCGTGCTTTATTCTCTTGCGCATTGGTTTGATGAAACGCCTCCGGATCTTGTGTTGTCTGGTGTCAACTGCGGTGCCAATATCAGCGATTCGGTGCAGTATTCGGGCACGGTTGGTGCGGTACTCAGCGCTCAGCACATGAACATTCCAGCTATTGCCCTGAGCCAGGCTTTTCTGTCGAGAGACGGTATTCAATGGGCGCCCGTCGAGCGCTTTGGTGAAGCGATAATACGCAGGCTGTGGCAGCCGGGTGAAACACGGGCCTGGAACGTGAATTTTCCGGCCTGCGAAGCCGGGGAAATTGTCTCTGCTCGCTGGTGTAAACAGTCCAACGGTTCCATTCAGCAAGCCCGCCTGCAGGCAGGCAGGGACGCCCGAAGTTTGCCTTACTGGTGGCTGGGTTTTGATCGCAGCTCCCTGCATATTGTAGCGCCCGATTCCGACGTAGCCGTGCTGAGAGATAGGGCGATTGCCATTACACCCCTGCGACACGAAGGCCCCCTCCCCGGGGATACCAAAGAATTTGATTTGTCTGCCCTGCAGACAGACTGATTTAAACCTGGAGAGAACAATGTCCATGTTCACACGCCACTATGCGGTCTGGCCTAAAGAGTTGCCCAAGACCATGACTCTGCCGAAAACCAGCGTTTTCACCAATCTGGAAATCTCGGCCCTGCGCTATCCCGACCACACAGCCATCATTTTCTACGATGCGTTCATCACCTACCGTCGGCTGCTGGCGGAAGTGGAGGCCATGGCAGGTTACCTGCAGGCGCAGGGTGTGAAAAAAGGCGATCGGGTGCTGCTGTATATGCAGAACTCGCCGCAGTATGTGATTTCCTACTACGCCATTCTGCGGGCAGATGCCGTGGTAATCCCGATAAACCCGATGAACCGGGCCGCAGAGCTGGAACACTATATTGCGGATACGGGCTCGGCGGTATGCCTGGCAGGTCAGGAGCTGGCTGAATACATTACGCCGCTGCTGGTGAACACCGATCTGGAACAGATCGTGGTGGCCTCTTACAGCACCTACATCAAGCCTGATACCGACCTGGATCTGCCTGCGGAAGTCGCAAGCCCGGCCTGGTCGGGCGCTGCTCCGGGCCTAATAAGCTGGGAGAACGCTATGGCGGCAGGCCTTAGCCTCAAGAACATACGGCAGGCCCGGACGATCTGGCAGTCTTCCCCTATAGCTCTGGTACAACCGGTGCACCAAAAGGCTGTATGCACACTCATCGTTCGGTGATGGCAACGGCGGTACACCGTGTGTTCTGGAACTTGAGCACTTGCGACAGCGTGCAGTTGGCCACCCTGCCGTTTTTCCATGTAACCGGCATGACCGGCTCCATGAACGGGCCGATTTTTGCTGGCTCCACAGCGGTGATTATGACGCGCTGGAATCGCACCACCGCATCAAGGCTCATTGAACGCTACAAGGTCTCCGCCTGGACCAACATCGTGACCATGGCGGTGGACTTTCTTTCCAATCCGGATATCGACAAGTACGACCTCTCCAGCCTCAAGATGATTGGCGGCGGAGGTGCCGCCATGCCCGGCGCCGTTGCGGAAAAGCTCAAAAGGCTGACGGGGCTCAACTACATTGAGGGCTATGGTCTGTCAGAAACCATGGCCGCAACCCACATCAACCCTAACGCGATGCCCAAAGCCCAGTGTTTGGGTATACCCGTGTTTGATGTGGATAGCCGGATTATTGATGTGGATACTCTGGAAGAGAAAGGGCCGGGTGAAACCGGTGAGATCGTTTCCTGTGGCCCGCAGGTGACCATCGGCTACTGGAATCGGCCGGCCGAAACCGATGCGGCGTTCATCGAAATTGACGGCAAGCGTTTCTTCCGCACCGGCGATCTCGCGTATTACGACGAAGAGGGTTACTTTTTCATGGTTGATCGCCTTAAGCGAATGATCAACGCCTCCGGATTCAAAGTGTGGCCTTCGGAAGTTGAGAGCCTGATGTATCGACATCCTGCCATTCAGGAGCTGTGCATTATTTCGGCCCCGGATCCCAAACGTGGTGAGACGGTGAAGGCCTGTATCGTGCTCACACCTGAAGCGGAAGGCAACACCAGCGTTGAGGATATTACGGGGTGGTGCAAGGAACAGATGGCGGCCTATAAAATACCCACCATAGTTGAATTTTCGAGTACCTTGCCAAAGTCCCCCACGGGCAAATTGATGTGGCGAGCGCTTCAGGAAGAAGAATGGAAAGGAAGGGACTGATCATGAATAATAAACCCAGTATTCTGATTGTAGGTGCCGGAGCTATTGGTAGCTTCTACGGTGCCATTCTGAAGCAAGCCGGTTGTTCCGTGAGCACTGTGTTGCGCTCAGATTATGATGCGGTCAAAGCCCAGGGTATTCGTATCACAAGCCCGCTCGGAGACCTGTCCTACGAGCCGGATCATGTATACCGCGATGGTGACTTGCCTGAAGAAACACCAGACTTTCTGATTCTGTGCGTGAAAGTTCTGCCCGGTGAGGATCGGGTTGCACTGGTTGCGCCCTGGATGGGCGAGAAGACCCGTCTGGTGCTGATCGAAAACGGTCTGGATATCGAAAAAGAGCTGGCCGATGCCTATCCGGACAACACGCTTATAAGCTGCCTGGCCTTCATTGCCGCAAGCCGCACAGAATCCGGTGTGGTTGAGCATAAGGCTTACGGCAAGTTAGTGATGGGGCGTTATCCGGAAGGTGTTGATGAGAGCTGCCGCATTTTGTCTCAACTGTTTATAGACGGCGGTATCAAGATCGACCTGACTGAACGTGTTGTAGGCGAGCGCTGGCGCAAGTGTCTCTGGAATACCCCATTCAACCCTTTGTCTGTTATTGCCAACGGTGCGGATACTCGAACCATTCTGGATACAGCGGGCGGCGAAGAGCTGATCAGGGCCATGATGCGTGAGGTGATAGAGGTAGCTGCGGCAGAAGGCTATCCCATGGATGAGGCGTTGATTGATCAGAACATCGACGGCACCCGCAAAATGCCTGCCTACAAGAACAGTATGGCGCTGGATTATCTGAACGACCGCCCGATTGAGCGGGAGGCAGTATTGGGTAACGTGGTGACGTTAGCCAAGCGCCGTGGCATTGCAGTACCTCACCTGAATACGGTGCTGGTTACTCTGAAGATGCGTGCTGCCCTGGAAGGTCGGGAATAGTATTTAGAGGGTATTCAGATAGTATTCAGAGCCCGCTTGCCGGGCTCTGAATAACGCGGTCTCACTCAAAAGCCTTGCTCAGACTACGTACATAGCAAGATTTTCTGCTACGCAGGCCGGTTTGTCCTGGCCGTCTATTTCTATCGTGGTTTTGTACATCGCCAGTGTTCTGTTGTCGCCCACGGATTCAACGCCTATCAGTTCGACCTTGGTGCGGATGTCCGAGCCCACCGGCACCGCCGCCGGAAAGCGTAGTTTGTTCATTCCGTAGTTAATAGTTGCCTTGGTGCCCGTTACCCGCAGCGCTTGGGGGTTGAGCCTGGCGATCAGCGATACCGTCAGATATCCATGGGCGACCGGGCTTTTCCATGGAGACTCCCGCTTTGCCCGCTCCACGTCCACATGAATCCACTGGTGATCTCCCGTAGCATCGGCAAATGCCCCGACCATTTCCTGGGTAATGGTCAGCCAGGGGCTGTAGCAACACAGACGCCCTTTGTGGCCGTCCAGTTCATCGAGATGTATTTCAGTCATACTGTAACCTTCCTATACTGCATAGCCTGGGCTTTTGCTGTCCAGCAGGCGCAACAGTGCCGGCCAGGTAAGCTTCGCGGCACTGCCCAAGGACTGTGACTGTTCTTTAGTTGTACGAATGGCTTGCTCGGAGGGCATCCACACAGGGCCACAGCTTTGCGCTTTAACCTGTATCTCGCAGGCTTTCATCAAGAAGTACAGGTACGTAAAGGTTTCCGGTACGTCTTTCCCTGCGGTAAGTACGCCGTGGTTGCGCAGCATCATCATGGATTTGTCGCCAAGATCTCGTATCAGGCGCTCACGCTCATCCAGATTCAGTGCTACGCCTTCGTAATCGTGGTAGCTCAGGTGGTCAAGACAAAGCATGGCCGTCTGGCTCAGGGGCAACAGACCGTCCCGGTGAGCGGACACGGCCACGCCATCGGGAGCATGAAGGTGCATGACGGCGCCTGCGTCGTCGCGACCCATGTGCACGGCGCTGTGGATGGTAAAACCGGCGGGGTTCACCCTGCCAAGCCCTCCGGCCGCCACAACCTGCCCATCTTTATCCACTTTAACCAGGGACGAAGCGGTAATCTCATGGAAAAGTAGGCCGTAGGGGTTAATAAGGAAGTGGTGCTCGGGGCCAGGCACCCGAGCAGAGAGGTGCGTGAAAACCAGATCGTCCCACCCAAACAGAGCAACGAGACGATAGCTGCCGCCAGCTCACTGCGAACCTGCCATTCTGCGTCTTTCAGTGTATTTGCTTCGGTACTGGAGGTGTTTGTTGTCATGTTGTTCACCTTGTTTCTGATTTTGCATAAAAAAGGGGGTGGCAAGCCACCCCCGAAAAAGACCTCTGGTTGATCAGAGAGAGGTCTCCGACTCACTGATCAGGGGCTTAGCTTGCCTGTAAAAGGGCGGCGTAGCGCTCCAGGTGAAAATCGTCATCACCCAGTTGGTGGTTGATCATGATCAGACGCTTGGCGTAGTGGGCGAAGTTATATTCCCACGTCATGCCGATGCCGCCATGAGATTGTATACCCTGTTCTGAAATAAACTGCCCGCTGCGGCCGATGACATTTTTTGCTGCGGCCAGCACGCGGCGGCGGTCAGTACTCTGTTCTTCGTCTGCCACGCTGGCTGCCAAGATCGCCATAGAGCGGGCCTGTTCCAGTTCAGACATCATGTCTACCATGCGGTGCTGAAGTACCTGAAACTTGCCGATGGGTACGCCAAACTGCTTGCGCTGTTTGAGGTAATCCAGCGTCAGCTCGTTGGCAATTTCCATAACCCCCACAGCTTCCGCACACAGCGCTGCAATGGCGCGGCCTGATTGATACTCAATCACCTCGGCGGCACTGCCTTCTTCGCCCAGCAGGGCGTCAGCACTTACCTGAACATTGTTCAGGGTAACGTCGCAACCCTTGGATCCGTCGATGGTGGGATAAACCCGGCGCTCTATTCCAACGGTATCCGCTTTAAGTGCAAACAGGCTGATGCCTTCGGCATCACGGCTATCACCCGAGGTGCGAGCGGATATCAGCATGATATCGGCACAGTGTCCGCCAATCACCACAGCCTTTCGGCCATTGAGCACGTAGCCTGAGTCGTTTTTCTCAGCGCGGGTTTCCACGTCGTTCAGATCGTAGAAACTTTGGGGCTCCTGAAGCGCAACCGCCGCTTGCAGTTCGCCGCTGGCGATGCCGCTCAACCAGGTTTCTTTCTGGCTAGCGTTGCCCGCCTGGTTGATCAGGCCCCCCGCAAAAATAATGGACTGCAGGTATGGCTCCAGGCACAGGCCGCGGCCCAGTTCGGTCATGACAGACTGTACTTCTACTCCGCCACCGCCGAAGCCGCCCAGCTCTTCTGCGAAAGGCACGGCTGTCAGCCCCAGTTCGCTGAGCTGCTTCCAGAAATCAACGCTGAAACCGGCATCGGTTTCACTGAATTCCAGGCGCTTTTCAAAACTGTATTCACCGCGCACCAGACGGGCCACGGTGTCCTGCAGCATCTGCTGCTCTTCATTGAGTCGGAAATCCATGGTCGTCTCCTTAAAGCCCGAGAATCATTTTCGACACGATATTTTTTTGGATCTCGTTGGATCCGCCGAAAATCGAGAGCTTACGGTTGTTGAAATACTGTGCCGAAAGGGGGGCGGCGTTCTCGTCTGAAAGGAACTCGCCTTTGTAATCGAGGCTTAGCTCTTCTTCCACAAACGGGATGGCATAAGGCCCAATGGCTCGGCGTGCCAGGTCGTTAATAGCCTGGCGAATTTCTGTGCCTTTAACCTTCAGCATAGAGCTCTCAGCGCCGGGAACTCCGCCGCCTTCAACCGCCGCAATGATGCGCAGGTTGCTGGTGGTTGCGGCCATCAAATCGATCTCAACCTTGGCAATGCGCTGGCTGAATGTTGTGTCTTCAATCAGCGGGCGGCCATTCTTGATGCGGCGTGATGCCAGCGCTTTCAAGTGAGACAGCGCGGCTTTGGACAAGCCGATGCCGGCCAGGCCTGTGCGCTCGTACGTCAGCAGGAACTTGGCGTAGGTCCAGCCTTTATCTTCTTCACCCACCAGGTTTTCAACCGGAACTTTTACATCTTCAAAAAAGACTTCGTTCACTTCGTGCTCGCCATCGAGGGTGATGATCGGGCGTACGGTGATGCCTGGTGTGTTCATGTCGATCAACAGAAAGGAGATGCCTTCCTGTGCCTTTACCTCGGTGTTGGTGCGTACCAGGCAAAAAATCATGTTGGCGTACTGACCAAGGGTGGTCCAGGTTTTCTGACCACTCACAATGTAGTGGTCGCCTTGGCGCACGGCGCGGGTTTTCAGTGATGCCAGATCGGAGCCCGCACCTGGTTCTGAATAGCCTTGGCACCACCAGTCTTCGCCGCTGAGAATGCGGGGTAGGTAGGTCTGTTTCTGTTCTTCGTTACCAAATTTGATGATAACGGGCGCCACCATGTTAACGCCGAATGGAATAGAGCGGGGCACGCCGTAGCGGCAGGACTCTTCATCCCAGATGTGCTTCTGAATCGGTGTCCATTTCACACCGCCGTACTCTTCCGGCCAGTGCGTGGCGTACCAACCTTGCTTACAGAGAATCTTCTGCCAGAGCTGGTGGTCCTCTTTGGACAGATGACGGAAGCCCTTCACTTTGGCGGCAAGGTCTGCCGGCAGTTTCTCATCCAGGAATGCCCGCACTTCGTTGCGGAAAGCGAGCTCCTCGGCGGTGTAGTTCATGTTCATGATTAGCCTCGTCGTGTTGGGCTTTTTGGTATCAGCTAAACGCTGCGATTCCCGTTTGGCCACGGCCAAGAATCAGGGCGTGAACGTCATGAGTGCCTTCGTAGGTATTCACAGCTTCGAGGTTCATGACGTGACGGATTACGTGGTATTCGTCGGATATACCGTTACCGCCATGCATGTCACGGGCAACCCGTGCGATGTCCAGAGCCTTGCCGCAGTTGTTGCGCTTGAGCAGAGAGATCGCATCCGGAGTGGCGTCACCGGAATCCATCATGCGGCCCAGCTGCAGAACGGCCTGCAGGCCCAGAGCGATTTCGGTCTGCATGTCTACCAGCTTCTTCTGGATCAGCTGGTTGGCAGCCAGAGGCCTGCCGAACTGCTTGCGCTCAAGGGTGTAGCTGCGGGCTGCGTGCCAACAAAATTCAGCAGCGCCCAGGGAGCCCCAGCTGATGCCGAAACGGGCCTTGTTCAGGCAACTGAAGGGGCCTTTCAAACCCTCTACTTCCAGCTTGTTTTCATCCGGTACAAATACCTCATCCATAAAGATAGAGCCGGTGTCTGATGCGCGGAGTGAAAACTTGCCAGGAATTTTCGGGGTTTCCAGGCCTTTGGCGCCTTCACGCTCGATAACAAAGCCGCTCACTTTGCCATCCAGCTTGGCCCAAACCACACACACATCGGCGATAGGCGAGTTGGTAATCCAGGTTTTGGATCCGCTCAGCAGGTAGCCGCCGTCCACTTTCTTGGCGCGGGTTTCCATGCCTCCAGGATCGGAGCCGTGGTTAGGCTCGGTCAGGCCGAAACAGCCAACCATCTCGCCAGAGGCCAGCTTAGGCAGGATGCGCTTCTTCAGGCCTCCTGGCCAAAGGCATGAATCGGGTGAATAACCAGTGAAGACTGAACGCTTAGAGCGGAACGGTATGCAGAATCGACACGCTCTACTTCGCGGGCGATCAGTCCGTAACAGACGTGATTGAGGCCAGGGCCGCCATATTCTTCTGGCAGGGTGGCACCGAGCATGCCCAGGTCGCCCATCTCGTTGAAGATATTGCGGTCGAACTTTTCATGGCGGTTGGCCTCGATGATGCCTGGCATCAGACGTTGATCACAGAAACCGCGAATGCTGTCCCGAACCTGGCGCTCGGTTTCATCCAGTTGCTTTTCAAGCTGCAGAAGGTCATCCCAAGGTGCAGAAGCCATGTTATTTCTCCTCAGTAAAATCAGTTGTTAACTTGCTCAATCAAAGCGGTAATGCCTCTTACGTTCGGGTTCAGTAGAGAACCTGGTAAAGGGCGCCCGGAGATAGCCGGGAATAAAAGATTCAGGACTGTTTTGTCGTTTATGCTAGTATCGTTTCGTTAAGCGAAACTAAGTTTTGTATTGAGTTAGTAAAAGACTAATCCGGGTGTGTGTGAAATGCAAGCAGAGACCATCTCCGTCAGCGTGATCTTGACAAAGGCAGGGCAGGCATGAGTACTGCCGATCGCTGGCTATTACCTTTTGCGGTTTTGATTGAACTGATTGCTATAGGCTTTTCTAGCACTCAGCTCGGTGCAATTGCGGGCGTGTTGTTCATTGTCTGTTTTTTGTGGGCGGGGGGGCGCCTGCAGGCATACTCTCGCATTTTGTTGTTGGTTTCATTGGTAGTCACTGCGTGGTTTTTTGTTCGTGGCCAGCTGGGTATGGACCGGTTAATCAAAGCGTCTGCTGATGCGGCGTTTTACGCCGCATTTCTTGCCAGCCTGGGGATGATGCAATGCCTGGTCAGGCGCTTTGAAGTGCTACGCCGGATCCATGATGTTTTGTTGGGTGGTTCGGCGGTCTGGTTGTATCCGAAGTACGCTCTGGTTAGCTGTGGCATTGCCTCAGTGTTGAGTTTCGGCATGATGAATCTATTGTGTGGCAGCCTTTCGGAAACCTTGCAGGAGCGTGGAATTACCGGTGAATCCCGCCTGCAGTGGCTGCGTAGCGTTCTGGTAAGCGCGCTTCGCGGTTTTGCTCTTGTTCCCCTGGTGGCGCCAACCAGTGTCGCCGTGGCCATACTGACCCGTGAACTGCCTCAGTTAAGCTGGTCTATGCTTTTGCCCTACGGACTTGCGGCGTCCGTGGTCCTGATTGCGGTTGGCTGGTTGCTGGAGCAACGTCGTTTTCGGCAGGTCAGCAGCGAGCGTGTGATTTTGGAGCAGTGGCCACCAGGCACTTTGCGGCTACTAGGGCTGGTCTTAACTGTATTTACCGTTATGGCGGTTATCGTTGCTTTGACTAACTTCAAAGTGTCAGTCGCTGCCATGATGGCAGTGCCATCCGTTACACTTCTGTATATGGCGTGGCAGGATCGATCGCTTGGGATTGTGCTCAAGGAGAGCGTGACTCAGGTTTCCTCCATGAATAATGAAATGGCGATTTTTGCCGCGTCGGCCATTCTGGGAGTGTCAGTCTCCAGCGTGATTCCCGAGGATGCCCTAAGTGGCCTTGTGAACTCCGCTGGCGGAATGTGGGTGCTCGCAGCCGCTGGCATGCTCAGCCTGCCGCTGCTATCAGCCATTGGGATTATTCCGATTACGGTGCTGAGCGTTTTGGCTGGCCTGCTACCGCAGCTTATTGCGGAAGGCATGGATCCGATTCTGATATCCATAGCCTTGGTTATCGGCTTTTCTTTGGCGATGATGCTCTCACCCTTCGGGCCGGCTGTGATGCTGCTGTCCCGCTTTGGTCAGGTGCCTCGTATGGTGGTGGCGTTCCGCTGGAATGGCGTGTTTGTATTGATGGCAGTGCCACTGTTGCTGGCGCTTCTCGCTTTCGAGATCGTTGTCTTGCCAGTTATTCAGTAAGGGACGCTTCCAGAAGTTTTTTACTCTGTCAGTGCGTGTTCAGGCGACCTTTCGCGGCCGGACGTGGATCTGTACCAGACGCTCTCCCACATACTGGTGCGGCACCGATCCTTTTGCTGGATTACCGCGTCGGATCTGGCGCAACCCGCACCAGCATCTTGCCGCGGTTTTTACCCTGCAACAAACCTTGGAAGGCGCTAACGGCATTCTCTAAACCGTCGACGATGTCCTCCTGATAATGGATATTGCCGTCCTGAATCCACTGGCTCATGTCGCGGCGAAAATCCGCCAGGTGTTCGAGATGATCCGACTGGATGAAACCACGCAACATTAACCGCTTGACCAGAATCTTGCCCATGAACGGCACCAATCGATCCGGCCCCTCTGGTAACGACGTCTGATTGTAGTGAGCGATACGGCCGCAGATCGGAATGCGGGCAAAGTCGTTGACCAGCGTCATCACTGCATCAAACACCCGACCACCGACATTCTCGAAATAGATGTCGATGCCATCGGGGCAGGCCTTCTCCAGCTGGGCTTCGAAATCGTCGTCTTTGTAATTGACGCAAGCATCAAAACCATATTCCCGGACCACATGGTCGCACTTGTCCGGTGCCCCTGCGACGCCAACAACACGACAGCCCCGCATCTTGGCGATCTGTCCGACCACCTGGCCAACGGCACCAGCGGCGGCGGATACCACAACCGTATCACCCTGCTTGGGCTGGCCAAAAAGCAGCAATCCCACGTACGCAGTGAAGCCGGGCATACCCAATACGCCGACCCCGGTACTGATCGGTGCCTGAGCCGGGTCAAGCTTTACCAGTGTATCCGCGTTGGCTACGGCATAGCGCTGCCAGCCATTGCTGCTAAGCACGTAGTCGCCGGCACTCACCGCCGTACTGTTGCTGATCACAACTTCACTGATGGTCTGCCCTCCCATCACCTCACCGAGCTCAACGCTCTTGGCATAGGAGGCGGCATCGTTCATGCGCCCGCGCATATAGGGGTCCAGCGATAGATAAATCGTCTTCAACAGAGCCTGACCCTCCCCGGGCTCGGGCAAAGCGCTGTCCTGCAGCTTCAGGCTATGCTCGTCAGGCATGCCGATTGGGCGCTTGGCGAGTATATACTGTTGATTTTTATCCATTTGTTACTCCGATGGTTGCACCATGAGAGCGGGTGCTTGAAAAAAACATGAAACTTAGGACTCTCTTGTATCTCGCGTAAGCGAAATAAAGGAAACAATAACGATCGCTCGCGGTGAACTAACCAGCCACAAAGGTGAAGTCATTGGCTGCAGCCTTTGGAAAAGCCCCGTGGCGAGCCCAGCTTACCCGCTCATGCATTGCACGACAATCGTGCCGCGCTTGAGAGTCATATCGATCAAAACAGTTGCTCAACAATATATCCGGGCTATTCAGTGTGCTCGGGAAGCGCTTCTGAGCCAACGAATAGCTAAGGTCAGCCAGGTTTGAGGTCTTGAGGGTGAATACGGCACCGTTGCTCCTCTCGGCAGTTGGATTCCGGGAGGATCTACGCCCGAACACTGTTGGCAAAGTATTGAAACGGAAGTTGCGGGCTGCCTACCTGAAACAGTAGGTATCTGCTAAATATTGAAAAAAGACCATCACATGCTAGACTAAAAAAACAATAGTTCGCTTCGCGGTCCTCAATACCGCACTGCGGACGAAAACGACAACAACACAACAGATACAATAACAAGAGGTAATACTATGAAAATCCTTACTCACTATCGCAAAAAACTCGTTATTTATGCCTCCGCCATTACACTCGGCGTTGCAGGTGCTCTGGTTGTGAGCCCCGCTGCCGCACAAGAGACCTTCACCTGGAAGGTGCAGTCTCACTATCCCAGCTCCAGCGTCTCGTATCAGGATAGCCTTGTACGTCTGAAGGATGTACTTGAGGAGCGCACAGATGGCCGCCTGAAGCTCAGGCTTTACGAATCAGGCGCACTGTTCAAGGCCCGGGAGACGTTTAAAGCCGTCAGTCGTGGCATTATTGAAATGGGTACCATCAACGCGTCGTATGCTCAGGATTCAGTCAGCCTTGCTGCCATTGCTGCAGGTCTGCCGTTTGCTTTCCAGAATGTCTGGGAAGCCGTTTATTTCCACGAGAACCTCGGATTCGAGCAGATGTTGCGGGACGAAGCAGCGGAACACGGCGTTTACTGGGCTACCGAAAAGGCTATCCGACCGAGATGGTGATCAAGAAACCTATTAATAGCTGGGAGGACTTTACTCGCCTGAAGATTCGCTCCACCGGCTCACTGCAGAGGTTCCTGTCGGAAGCCGGTGCGGCGGCGTCCTATGTTTCCGGCGGTGAACTCTATACCGCGCTGGATACCGGTGTTTTGGACGGTGCTCACTGGGGCGCAGCGCAGGGTGCTGCGAGCATGGGGCTTTATGAAGTAGCCAAGTACCACGTCAAGCCGAGCTTGACCATTGCCGGCACTGATGCCTTTCTCGTCAACCAGAAAGCCCTGGATAAGCTGCCGGAAGACATGCAACAGATCGTCAAGCAGGCGTTGAAAGAGATTTTTTGGGCGCGCACCAATGAGTACTTGTATCAAGAGCGCGTTGCTCTCGCTAAAGCGATTGCCGAAGACGGTGTCAAGATTAATACCTTGCCCGATGACGTCCGGGAGCGCTTGGTGAAAACCGCCCAGCGCATGTGGAAAGAAGAGGGCAAGCGCAGCGAAAGAACTCAGAAAGCTCTGGACATGCTGAATAGCTACCGGACAGATCTCGGGTACCTCTAAGCCAGCAAGCCAATGCGCCGGGTACGCCTCAATAGAGGCTGCCCGGTTTTTTTGTCACAGTTTTGCGAACGGGAGATCGCCATGCTTGCGTTCCCGGTAAGCCGTAGCCCGGTCAAGCACCTGGTAACGTGAAGACGCAGTGGGATCGGAGCCGGAATGACTGCTAACGCTCGCCTGGGTGGGGTGTTCAGAATAGGCAGTCAGGCAAAACTACATACCAATTTTTACTCAAGGCTGGCAGTTTTCGAGCTTTAGGGTGCGATTTTAAAAGCAGATGTTTCATTTTGATGGTAGTTTTGGCCGGAGTTTGTGGTACTTGCATTCATCAACGATTAAAATGCTGCATTCTTTATATACACAGAACTTAGAGCCCGGAACATGGGGCAGGCGACGTTGTTGGAGGACGCCACATTATGTCAAAAGCAAAAACTACTTCACTGGACTTGATGGCTGCTTCCGATGACGGCGAGCCGGTGAAGCCGGAGAAGGATCGGAAGTTCGTCGAAGCACTGTCCCGTGGTCTGGATGTGTTACGTGCTTTCAGTCAGGGCTCGGTCATTCTCGGTAATCAGGATATTGCCCGGCTTACCGGGCTGCCCAAGCCAACAATTTCTCGTATGACATACACCCTGACCAAGCTGGGGTATCTAAGCTACAGCACTCAACTGGAAAAATATCAGCTCAGCTCTGGTGTGCTGGCATTGGGTTATGCTTACGTATCGAACTTGAAAGTCCGCCAGTTAGCCAAGCCTTACATGGATGAATTTGCGCGCCAGACTAACATGTCTGTCGGCCTGACTTGTCGTGACCGGCTTCACATGATCTATGTAGAAAATCGTCTGCCTCCGGAAGCTTCTTTGCTGCGTATGGATATTGGTATCAAGCTGCCCATGTCGACCACATCAGCAGGCCGGGCTTATTACTGCTCGGTTTCTGATAAAGGGCGTAAGGTTATTGAAGATGCAATGGAGTTAAAGTACGGCCCAGAATCCTGGCCCGAGAAAAAGGAAGGGCTGGATCGTGCCATGGAGGATTTCAAGCAGTATGGCTTCTGTCTTTCCATCGGCGAGTGGGATCGCAATATTAACTCTGCCGGTGTGCCTGTTCATCTGCAGGACGGCACTATTATGACATTGACTTGTGCCGCACCTTCCTATTTGGTTTCGGCTGAAAAGCTTCGCGGCTCTATTGCCCACCAGCTTGCCATGCTGGCGAGTGACATTGAGACACTGGGCGTTTAATCTGGTTCCGGAGCGCCATGCCCGCCGGTTTTTACCCCCCGGGCTTCACAGAAAACCGCAGGATTCGTTCTGCGGTTTTTTTATGCTCGGTTTTAAACGGTGGTTGAAATCCGAAGAGAACTTGTATTAAATCGTACTTATGTTTCGCTTAATAAAACTACATTCCATATATAGCGAGGGAGAGAATATGTCTGAGGTCGTAACTTACAGTCGTGAAGGCAGTATTGGCGTGATTACTGTGAACTACCCGCCAGTCAATGCCCTCAGCCACGCGGTGCGTTCCGGGCTGGTCGCTGCGTTAGATCAGGGGCAGAAGGATCCCGAAGCCAAGGTGCTTTTGCTTGTGTGCGAAGGTCGTACCTTTATAGCGGGTGCCGACATCCGTGAATTTGGTAAACCCATGCAAGAGCCAGGGCTACCTGCGGTGGTGGAGCACTACGAAAACAGCGACAAACCGCTTGTTGCGGCGATCCACGGAACAGCGTTGGGCGGCGGACTGGAAACAGCTCTTGGTTGTCACTATCGGGTTGCCTTGAGCAGTGCCAAAGTTGGCTTGCCGGAAGTAAAGCTTGGCCTGCTGCCAGGTGCCGGTGGTACTCAGCGTTTACCTCGTCTGGCTGGTGCACAAAAGGCGCTGGAGATGATCACGTCTGGTGAGTTTGTGAGTGCCAAAGATGCACTGGCCCTGGGCATTATCGATGTCGTGGATGATGGCAATGATGTAAAAGCCGCGGGCCTTGCCTATGCGAAGCAAATCGCAGATGAGGGTAAGCCGGTACGCAGGGTTCGGGATCTGACGGACAAGGTTGCGGCTGATAAGGGCAGCGACGTGTTTGATCAGTTTCGTGCTGTGCTGCAAAAGAAGGCCCGTGGTCAGTTTTCTCCGTTCAAGTGTGTAGATGCTATTGAAGCAGCGTTTAACTTGCCGTTTGCTGAAGGCATGAAACGCGAGCGCGAACTGTTTATGGAATGTATGGATTCTCCCCAGCGCGATGGCCTGATTCACTCGTTTTTTGCTGAGCGTGAAGTGTCCAAGGTTAAAGGGCTGTCGAAGGATACACCGGTACGAAGTGTGAACAGCGTCGGCATTATTGGCGCAGGCACCATGGGCGGCGGTATCGCCATGAACTTTGTCAACGTGGGTATCCCGGTCACCATTGTGGAGATGAAGCAGGAAGCCCTGGACAAAGGGCTCGGCATTATCCGCAAGAACTATGAAAGCTCTGCGAAGAAAGGGCGTATCACCCAGCAGCAAGTAGAAGACCGGATGGCCCTGATCACGGGCAGCCTGGATTATGATGATTTCAAGGACGTGGATCTGGTGATTGAAGCTGTGTTTGAAAACATGGCGGTCAAAAAAGAGATCTTCGCCAAGCTCGACAGTGTCTGTAAGTCTGGAGCCATTCTTGCCTCCAACACGTCTACCCTGGATATTGACGAAATTGCCTCTGCCACCAAGCGCCCGGAAGACGTTGTGGGTATGCACTTCTTCAGCCCGGCCAACGTAATGAGGCTGCTGGAAAACGTTCGCGGCAGCAAGACCTCTGATGAGGTGAAAGCCACGGTGATGGCTGTAGCCAAGAAGATTAAGAAGGTGGGTGTGCTGGTTGGCAACTGCCACGGTTTTGTCGGCAATCGCATGTTGCACAAGCGTGGCGCCGAAGCCATGGCTCTGGTCAATGAAGGTGCCACTCCGCAGCAGGTAGATAAGGTGCTGACGGATCTGGGGTATCCCATGGGGCAGTTTGCCATGTCGGATCTGGCCGGTATTGATGTGGGTTATCGCATCCGTGAAGAGCTTCGCAATGCGGGTGAGCAGGTCGCGCCCAGTTGGATGGATAAGCTTGCCGAGCAGAAGCGTTTTGGCCAGAAGACCATGGCGGGGGTTTACAAGTACGAAGAGGGCAGCCGCAAGCCTATTCCGGATCCTGAGGTGGAACGGATTATTGAGGATTTCCGTAAGGAGCAGGGCATTGCTTCCCGTGAGATTTCGGATCAGGAGATTCTTGAGCGCTGCATGTACGTTATGGTGAACGAGGCGGCCAAGATTTTGGAAGAAGGCATTGCTGACCGGGCTCTGGATATTGATGTGGTCTGGATTTATGGCTATGGCTTCCCGGCTTATCGTGGTGGCCCTATGTTCTGGGCAGATCAGGTTGGCTTGGATACGATTCTGGCGGCGGTGGAGAAGTACCACTCTGAGGTTGGCGGTGAGCAGTGGAAACCTGCGGATCTGCTGAAACAGCTGGTTGCTGACGGGAAGAAGTTCGGCGATTTGTAAGGCCGTTGTTGGCTGGCCTCTTTTGTCTGATGCTTAAGGGGCTGGCCCGATGTGGGTGGTTTTTTCTTCTGGAAAAAACAACTCGCTTCGCTCAGACATTTTTTCTCCGGCAGAAAAAGCAACCCACACCGAGCCGATTTGAGCGCCGGCTTTGGATCTTTGCTATATCCCGGTTGGGGATAGATACCCATTTTATTTCGAGGTAACTCTTATGTCAGACGCACTTATTGTTTCTACCGCTCGCACCGGTCTTGGGAAGTCTTACCGGGGCGCTTTGAACAACACCCACAGTGTGGATCTTGCAGGACATGTGATTAAACACGCGGTTGCCCGTGCGGGTATTGATCCTTCTATTTTTGAGGATGTGATCCTCGGCGCAAGCTTTCAAGAAGGTGCACAGGGCAGGAACATGGCTCGTTTGGCGGCTATTCGTGCTGGCTTGCCGGTGACCACTGCGGGGATGTCTATCAACCGTTTTTGCAGCTCCGGTCTGCAGTCGATCGCTATTGCTGCACAGCGTGTGGTTTCCGAGAAAGTGCCGGCGATGGTGGCCGGTGGTGTGGAGTCTATTTCCCTGGTGCAGAACGATAAGCTCAACAGTTTTCATGCAACCAATGAATGGCTGATGAAGAACAAGCCTGAGCTGTACATGTCGATGATTGAAACGGCGGATATCGTAGCTCAGCGTTACAACGTTAGCCGTGAGTCCCAGGATGAATACGCTCTGATCTCTCAGCAGCGCACAGCTGCCGCGCAGGAAGCGGGCAGGTTTGATGATGAGATTGTGCCTTTTGATGCCACGATGCTGGTGAAGGACAAAGAGACCGGCGAAGTCAGCAAGAAAGACGTCACTCTTAACAGCGACGAGTGCAATCGCCCGAATACAACGCTTGAAGGCCTGCAGGGCTTGAGCGCGGTGCGCGGTGAGGGCAATTTTGTAACGGCGGGCAATGCGAGCCAGCTGTCTGACGGGGCGTCTGTTTGCACGGTGATGAACAGCACCTATGCCGAGAAAAATAACATCGAGCCCATGGGTATCTTCCGTGGTTTTGCGGTAGCTGGGTGCGAGCCGGATGAGATGGGCATTGGCCCGGTGTTTGCCATTCCACGCCTGTTGGAACGCAACGGCCTGACCATGGACGACATTGATCTGTGGGAACTGAACGAAGCCTTTGCGTCGCAAGTGGTTTACTGCCGTGATCGCTTGGGCATTCCCATGGAAAAATTGAACGTTAATGGTGGCTCCATTTCTATCGGTCACCCATACGGCGTCACCGGTTCCCGCCTTGCGGGCCATGCCTTGATTGAAGGTAAACGCCGCGGCGCCAAGTACGTTGTTGTCACCATGTGCATAGGCGGCGGCCAAGGCGCAGCGGGGCTGTTTGAGGTTGTATAACCGATCACCAACAGGAAGCATCGACAATGGACAGAAAAGCCAAAGCCGTAGTCTGCCGCGAATGGGGCCAGCCCGTGCAGGTAGAGACGATCACCGTTGAAGGCCCCAAGCGTGGTGAAATCACCCTGAAAATTGCTGCCTGCGGTGTATGCCACAGCGATCTCTCTGCCACGACGGGCAAAATTCAATACCCGCCACCCCTTGTACTTGGCCACGAAGCCGCGGGTGTGGTCATTGAAGTCGGCGAGGGTGTAACCGAATTCCAGGAAGGCGACCATGTGGTCAGCTCCTTTATTTCCATGTGTGGCAAGTGTCGACAGTGTGTGCGTGGCCGCCCGGTGCTTTGCGAGAATGCCCGCAAGGCCATGTTCACCTTGCCCGATGGCACAGTGAGAACCAAAGGCGCCAACGGCGAGTCGCTTAACGTTTTCGGGGCCTGCGGCGTGATGGCGGAATACGCCACTATGCACGTTGACAACTGCGTGAAAATCGACAAATCCGTGCCCATGCAGAACGCAGCTCTTGTTGGTTGTGCCGTAATGACGGGTGTGGGTGCCGTTTTCAATACCGCACAGTTGGAGCCTGGCTCCCGTGCGGCTGTTTTCGGGGTTGGTGGGGTTGGCCTCAACGCAATCCAGGGCTGCGCCACGGCGGGTGCAGAGATGATCGTTGCCGTAGACAACAATGCTAAAAAGCTGGAGATGGCAAAAGAGTTTGGCGCCACCCATACGGTCAACATCAACGACGTAGAGGATGCAGCCAAAGCCGTGAAAAAGCTGACCGGCGGCGTAGATTACGCCTTTGAATGCGTAGGTGCAGGCGCAGTGGTGGAGCAGGCCTATAAAAGCCTCGGCCGTGGTGGCACCGCCGTTGTAGTAGGCGTTTCCGACCCGAAAGATAAAACCTCAATAACCACCCTGACTTTGCCGGCAGACGAACGCACCCTTAAGGGGAGCTGGTTAGGCTCTGCGCGCCCGCAATATGATTTCCCTCGTATTATCGGGCTCTACAAAGCCGGCAAGCTGAAGTTGGATGAGCTGGTTACACGCACCTATCCCATTGAAGACGCTGCTCAGGCTTTTGACGACATGGTGGCCGGCAAGAATGCCCGTGGCGTTATTGTGATGGAGCCCTAAAGGAGCCCAGGATATTTGGGCCTTGCCGCCGAGCAGAATGCGCACGGCGGTACAGGCATACTCGGGATCCTGATGTATAAACCGACGCTAAGTGAATGCGTTCACCTTTGAGCCACATGCGCCGTGCCCGTTTGAACGCATTGGCGGGTGTTGCTCTTGTTGTCTTGGCAGTCACGGAAACCTCTACGGGATTTAAATTCGTTCTAACGACAAAACAGGAAGCCCGCCATGAAGACCAGAATCACTGAGATGTTCAATATTCGCCATCCGATTATTCAAGGGGGCATGCATCACGTGGCTATGCCGAGTTGGCCTCTGCCGTCTCCAATGCTGGTGGCCTGGGGATAATTACAGGGCTTACCCAGCCCACGCCAGAAGACCTTGCGCGGGAGATCGCCCGGTGCCACCAGATGACGGACAGCCCTTTTGGCGTGAACCTCACCTTCTTGCCTTCTTTCAGTGCGCCTCCTTACCCTGAGTACATCGAGGCTATTATTGAAGGCGGTGTGAAAGCCGTTGAAACAGCAGGCCGCAGCCCGGAAAAATACATGCCTCAGCTCAAGGCTGCCGGCATCAAGGTGATTCACAAATGCACCTCTGTTCGCCACGCCCTGAAGGCGGAAAAGATTGGCTGCGATGCGGTCAGTGTTGATGGATTTGAGTGCGGCGGTCATCCGGGTGAAGACGACATACCGAACTTTATCCTGCTACCACGGGCGGCAGAAGAACTGAAAATCCCGTTTGTTGCTTCGGGCGGTATGGCCGATGGCCGTAGCCTTGTGGCTGCCATGGCTCTGGGCGCAGAGGGTATGAATATGGGCACTCGCTTCCTCGCCACCAAGGATGCCCCTATTCACGATAACGTTAAACAGGCGATTGTGGAGGCTGATGAACTTCAGACTCGCCTTATCATGCGCAACCTTCGCAACACGGAAAGAGTGTTGAATAACGCCGCTGTGGAGGAAATTGTCCGTATTGAAAAAGAGAAGGGCGAGGCTGAAACCATCGATGACATCCGTCACCTGGTAACCGGCGCCAAAGGCCGTCTTGTGCTCCAGGAAGGAAAAATGGACGAAGCAGCGTGGAGCTGCGGCATGGTGGCAGGGCTGATTCACGATATCCCGACCTGCGATGAGCTGATTCGACGCATTATGGCCGAGGCCGATTCGATTGTGCGCCAGCGTCTTTTAGGCTTTCTGGACGCCTGACCCATCGTCTCCGCCGCTCAGCGGCAACGATGGGCCGACTGTATTGGACGACCAGAGCGGGTAGGGGATACCCGACAAACGGTTCATCAAAAACGCATGAACAAGTAACACCAGTACACCCGCCATCAAGATCGGTAATTGAGAGGGGTTTGGCATAAGGCCCAGAGAGACAATCAGTGCCGTAGCACCTGCGGGAGGGTGAGCAACTCTCAGCAACACCATCAGACAGCTGGTTAGCCCCAGGGATACAGCCGCAGCACCTACGCGAGGTAAATCCACATGGCTAACAAATGCAGACGGTGCATTTTGTAAGCCGAACAGATACAACGCTAATAGCCCCATCAAGGCGCCAATCAAATGTCCGCACAGTGTGTTTTTAGGAGAGGCGGGTTGGGCCATAGGCACATAAAAAAGAATAAAAGCGGTAGCGCCCAGAGAGGGAAAGATAAAGGCTTCCTGCGTTACCAGGGCAATGAAAGAAACCAAGGCGATACTCAGCCCGCCGTTCACAAGATTGAAGCCGGCCATGACGGTTCTCCGGCTATATTTGTTTGCCAAGCGCTCCAGATGAAAGGCCTGCAATACGCCGGAAACCAGTTGCCAGCGCAGTCTTTCGTTCTTGATTCCCATAGTGTTTCCGTACACAAAAAGCGGGCTAGCTTACGTTGGGGTTGTGGGCTTGGCAATGACTCTTGCGCACTAGCCACTCTTCGCGGCCGATCCAGAACGCGCCTGCGCCGACCATCAGGGCCAGTGCAAACCAGGTCAGGGCGTATTGCAGGTGGTGATTGTAGAATGAAATCACCGTGAGGCCGCCCACCGGATCCCGGTAAGTTTGTTTCAGTGAGTGGGGTGCCCGAGGTTCTCCCCGTGCCTCGCGTCGATAAAGTAAGGGCTACCCGGGCAACAGGCAGGGCCTTTGCGGTTGCGATGGCCTCAACGTCGCGAGAGTACCAGCGGCCGGTGGCCGGGTCGTTATCTCGCAGCACGCCGCCCCCGGTTTGACTGAGCCGCAGCAGGCCCGTAACGGTGACCGGCTGATCGCCCGCCGGTCTTGTAGCCTTCTCGTTGGGCGTTTCGGTCACGAATCCCCGGTTGATCATCACCAGGCTGCCATCGGCCTGTTGCAACGGCGTCATTAGCCAGAAACCCTGGCCCAAATCAGTCGATGTCTGTACCGCTGTGGTTTTTTCATAGAGCAACTGGCCGGTTACATGTACATGACGGTAAGCATCATCCCGTTCATTGATGGCGGGCCAGGAATCCGGGCCGGGGGCTGGCGAGGCAGGCGCTGCAACCCGTTGGTTAACACGCTCAATCAGATTCTGTTTCCAATCGAGCCGTTGCACCTGCCAGATGCCCAGCGCGGTGAATGCGCTAAAAGCCAACAGCGCTACCAGGGCCCAGATAACAAGGAAGGTGGTTGACCGGGGGCGCGACGCTGGCTCTCCATCAGAGCGAACTCTGGTTGGCGAGCCAGCGTCGCGATGGACGGCCTTGCCGGTCACTGGCTCTGCATTTCCAGCACTGGCTCTGACATCACACCGGGCATCATGTTGATATTGAGGTTGTACATTACCCAGACCGAGCCCGCCAAGGCAATAAACACCAGAATCAGGGTGAAGATCAGCGCCAACAGGTTCCAGCCGCCTTCGGCTTTCGGGCTCATGTGCAGGAAGTAGATCATGTGTACAAAGATCTGTGCCGCAGCGAAGGCCAGTATGATCAGCGCGGTGAGTCCGGCGCTTTCAATAACGTTGGCCATCACCAGCCAGAAGGGAATGGCGGTCAGGATGACCGACAGCACAAACCCAGTCATGTAGCCTTTTAGCGTGCTATGGCCGGGATGCGTTTCTTCGCCGTGATGCCCCTGGTAGTGATCATGGCTGTCCCCGGACGGCGGCTGTGCGTTATGTTCGCTCATTATAGAACTCCCATCAGGTAGACAAAGGTGAAGACACCGATCCAGACCACGTCAAGGAAGTGCCAGAACATCGACAGACACATCAGGCGGCGGCCGTTTTCTGCATTCAGACCAAAACGCTTGACCTGCACCATCAGTACGATCAGCCAGATAATGCCGAAACTGACGTGCAGGCCGTGGGTTCCTACCAGCGCAAAAAACGCGGTTAAAAAGGCGCTGCGCTGTGGGCCGTAGCCCTCACTGAGCAGGTGCGCAAACTCGTAGAGCTCCAAACCAATAAAAGCCGCACCAAGCAGGCCCGTCACCGCCAGCCATAACAGGGTGCCGTTGACGCGTTTCAGCTGCATTTGCAGCATCGCAAAGCCGTAAGTGATGGATGACAGCAGCAGGAAACTGGTGTTCAGTGCCACCAGGGGCAGGTCAAAAATATCAGCCCCGGAGGGCCCTCCCGCGTAGCTGTTACTTAACACGGCATAGGTGGCGAACAGGCCTGCGAATAGCAGGCAGTCGCTCATCAGATAAAGCCAAAAACCCAGCAATGTGCCCTGTTCCGGATGGTGCTCGCGAACATAGAAGTGCGAGCTGGGCAGGTTTTGTGTGGCTTCGGTCGCATTCGTTGTCATATCAGGCGTACCTATCCAGCTGTTGTGACCGTTCGTTCTCGATGCGGGTAACGTCTTCCGCCGGAATGTGATAGTCACGGTTGTAATTGAAGGTGTGAATAATAAATCCGCCGATTAGCGCCACAAACGAGACGCCCACCAGCGGCCACATGTGCCACACCAAGCCAAAACCACAGGCGGCGCTGAGCATTGCCAGCACAAAACCAGCCGCGGTGTTCTTGGGCATGTGGATCGGCAGGAACCCGTCCCGTGGCCGCTCATAGCCGTGCTTTTTCATGTCGGTCCAGGAATCGTTGTCGTAGACCACCGGGGTAAACGCAAAGTTATACTGCGGCGGCGGCGACGAGGTAGACCACTCCAGAGTGCGGCCATCCCAGATGTCACCAGTGTGGTCACGCAGTTCATCTCGACGGCGATAGCTGACCACAAACTGGATGATTGAGGCGACGATGCCGCCCAGGATCATCAGCGCGCCAATGGCCGCAATCACAAACCAGATCTGCAGTGACGAATCATCAAAGTGATTCATGCGCCGAGTTACACCCATCAGGCCCAGCACGTACAGCGGCATGAAGGCCGCATAAAAGCCGATGGTCCAGAGCCAGAACGACCATTTGCCCCAGTAATCATCCAGCTTGTAGCCGAACGCTTTCGGGAACCAATAATTGATTGCTGCGAACATGCCGAATAGCACGCCACCTATAATCACGTTATGGAAGTGCGCCACCAGGAACAGACTGTTGTGCAGCACGAAGTCGGCCGGCGGCACGGCCAGTAACACACCGGTCATGCCGCCAATGGTGAATGTGACCATGAATGAGACCGTCCACATCATTGGCAACTCGAAGCGGATACGGCCGCGATACATGGTAAACAGCCAGTTGAACAGCTTGGCGCCTGTCGGAATCGAGATGATCATGGTGGTGATCCCGAAGAAAGCGTTCACGCTGGCCCCGGCCCCCATGGTGAAAAAGTGATGCAACCACACCAGGTACGACAGCACGGTAATGACTATTGTCGCGTAGACCATGGAGGTATAGCCAAACAAACGCTTGCCACTAAAGGTCGCAACCACCTCGGAAAACACGCCGAAGGCGGGCAGTATCAGAATGTATACTTCCGGATGGCCCCAGATCCAGATCAGGTTGACATACATCATCATGTTGCCACCCATATCGTTGGTAAAGAAATGGGTGTCCAGCATGCGATCCATCGAGAGCATGGCTAGCACGACCGTGAGGATAGGGAATGCCGCCACAATCAGGATATTGGTGCACAGAGCGGTCCAGGTGAAGATGGGCATTTTCATCAGTGTCATGCCCGGCGCGCGGTTTTTGATGATCGTTACCATGAAATTGATCCCTGATAGCAGGGTGCCGACGCCGGCTATTTGTAACGACCATATATAATAATCTACCCCGACACCCGGGCTGCCCTGGATGCCGGACAGCGGCGGAAACGCCAGCCAGCCGGTTTTGCCGAACTCGCCGACAAACAGCGAAACCATGGTCAAACCTGCACCGGCTGCGGTCATCCAGAAGCTAAAGTTGTTCAGGAACGGGAACGCCACATCCCGAGTGCCCAGTTGCAGCGGCACAACAAAGTTCATAATGCCGACGATCATCGGCATGGCGACGAAGAAAATCATGATCACGCCGTGAACGGTAAACAGCTGGTCATAGTGTTCCGGGGGCAGGAAGCCTCGGAGCCTGCAAAAGCCATCGCCTGTTGCGCCCGCATCATCAATGCGTCACTGAAACCTCGCAGCAACATGACGAACGCCAAAATGATGTACATGATGCCGATTTTCTTATGGTCGATGCTGGTGATCCAATCGTGCCATAGCGTGCCCCAGAACTGCTTATAAGTGATGAATCCCAGCAGTCCCAGGCCAGCGAGCGCGGCGATGGCAAACGTCACAACCAGTATGGGCTCGTGATAGGGGATCGACTCCAGCGAAAGTCGACCGAAAATCAAGCTGGTCAAATCTGTCTTGTCCTGCATTGTCAGTCTCTTAAATCGGTTGTGGTGATGCGCCTGCCATCGGCTGCATTACGTCTGCATTAAGCAATAGGCCGGTCTGTACGGCTATTCATCGTCTTGACCGTTTGTCTGCTTGCGGCCCATATCATCCGAATTCATATTTAGGGCCGACGAGTGGCCGCCTTTCTGTTTGTCGCCATGCTTAATGGCACCGCCGGCCATCTCACCGTCGCCTTTACCCATCATCATCATTTGGTCCATGCACATTTTCCCCTCTACCACGCATCGGTTCAGAATCGCGTGGTACAGATCTGGCGCCACTGTGCTGTAGTAGGTGACGGGCGTGGCAGTGCTGGGTTGCGCCAGCTGCAGGTACTCGGACCGGTTGAGAGTGCCGCCCTGCTTTTTGGCTTTTTGTACCCAGGCGTCAAACTTGTCGTCCGATACGCCGAGGTATTTGAAGCGCATGTCAGAGAAACCAGCGCCGCTGTAATTGGCGGAAAAGCCTTGGTATTCCCCCGGCTCGTTGATAACGGCATTTAGAGTGGTCTGCATGCCGGGCATGGAATAGATCTGGCCGGCCAATGCTGGAATGTAGAACGAATTCATGGTGGAGGAAGACGTAATGTGGAAACGGACCGGCACATCCACCGGGGTCACCAGCTCGTTGATCGACGCTACGCCCTGCTCAGGGTAGATAAACAGCCATTTCCAGTCCAGTGAGACCACCTGAACATTCAGCGGCTCATGGTCCGCAGCCAGCGGGCGATCGGCATCAATCCGGTCGAGCGGACGATAAGGGTCCAGCTTGTGAGTGCTGATCCAGGTGATCAGGCCCAGGGCGATTATAATCAGCAGGGGTACGCCCCAGATCACCAGCTCGAGCTTGGTTGAGTGGTCCCACTCCGGATGGTAGGCGGCGGTTTTGTTGTTCTTGCGATAGCGCCAGGCGAAGTAGAAAGTCAGAAAAATGACCGGCACGATCACAATCAGCATCAGCAGGGTTGAGACGATGATCAGGTCGGCCTGCTGGGAGGCAATATCCCCTGAGGGTCCATGACCACCATGCCACAGCCACCGAGCAAGGTGAGCGGAAGGAGGGCGAGTCCGTATCTAAGTCGTGGAAAAGACATGTAGGCGAAACCAATATAGAAATGGAAAGGTAATCATTATAAAGAATGGGAATACGCTTGGCGATTGCACTGTTTGCCCCGTACCCTATCCGAAAGAATCATCGTACACTGTGTTTGACATGCTCAGCATTGAGGATCGAATATTATGACACCTACCCATGGCCATAGAGAAGCTATGCCTACCGATACGTCGGCTCATCAGGCACCGATCACTCCGGGTGAAATCGCGGTGGGTGTCGGCATAGGCCGGGCGTCTGAGTATTTCGACTTCTTTGTGTATGCGATTGCCTCAGTGCTGGTATTTCCCGCGTTGTTTTTCCCGTTTGAGTCGCAGCTGGTCGGCACGCTGTATTCGTTTGCGATTTTCTCGCTTGCCTTTATTGCCCGGCCGTTCGGCACTGTGATGTTTATGAAGCTGGAGGAAAGTTTTGGTCGTGAGGCGAAGTTAACCCTGGCGCTGTTTGTGCTGGGCACCACCACCGCCGGTATCGCCTTCCTGCCGACTTATGACGATATCGGCGGTTACGCCATTTTCCTGCTGGCACTGTTTCGCCTGGGCCAGGGCGTCGCGCTCGGCGGTACGTGGGACGGTCTGCCGTCGCTGCTGGCATTGAACGCGCCGGCTCATCGTAAAGGCTGGTATGCGATGGTGGGCCAGCTGGGTACGCCGGTCGGGTTTATTGTCGCGGCCAGTTTGTTTGCCTACATGCTGGCCAACGTGTCAGAAACAGATTTCTTTGAATGGGCCTGGCGCTATCCCTTCTTTGTCGCTTTTGCCATCAACGTGGTCGCGCTGTTTGCTCGTCTGCGCCTAGTGGCAACCGATGATTATGCCAAGCTACTGGATCAACGAGAGCTTCAGCCCTCCAGCGTCTCGAAACTCGCCAAAAATCAGGGTCGAGAGGTGCTGATTGGTGCTTTGGCAGCGCTGGCCAGCTACGCGTTGTTCCATTTGGTCACAGTCTTCCCCCTATCTTGGTTGAGCCTGTATTCCGATCGCACCATTACCGACATCCTCATGGTCGAAATTATTGGCGCGTTCTTCGCCATCGGAGGCGTGGTTCTCTCCGGAATACTGGCTGACCGAGTTGGGCGGCGCACCATGTTAGGCAGCCTGGCAGCGCTGATCGCTGTTTTCAGCCTCTTTATCCCCGCATTACTGGGCGGGGGTGAGCTTGGCGAAAACCTGTTCATTATCATTGGTTTTATTCTGCTTGGGTTGTCTTACGGCCAGGCGTCTGGTGCCGTGACGGCCAACTTCGAGGCGCGCTTCCGATATACGGGCGCTGCTTTGACGGCTGATATGGCGTGGCTGCTTGGAGCCGCCTTTGCACCCTTGGTGGCTCTGGGCCTGTCGGCGCACTTCGGCGTTACTTCGGTGACGCTCTATCTGCTATCCGGTGCGTCGAGCACCCTGGCAGTGCTCTGGCTTAACAAGGCGACCTATTCGCGAGATCAGTGATGTGATGCCGCCGCTTTCGTGAAGGCATTGTTGCCTGTAACTGATGGGAAAGAATATGTCCGTTAGCAAAACTCTATTGGTAGCGTTTTTTTTGCTCGCTACTAGCGTTGTTGCGAAAGCGGCGGAACCGAAGGAGCTGGTGTTCCTTAGCTGGCCGGATTACATGGACCCGGAAATACTTGAGGAGTTTGAACAGCGCACCGGTATTACCATTAAACAGAGTTATTTTGATTCCGATACTGCCAGGGGCGAACTGCTGCTTGAGACCGAAGGTAAAGGCTTCGATGTGGCGCTCATTAATGGCGCTTCAATCAGGATTCTGGCGAAACGCGGTTGGCTAGAGCCCCTTGATGAGTTGAGCATCCCAAATCTTAAGCACGTGGATCCTCGTTTTCGTACCGCGTTTGAGAAAGCTGAAGATTTTGGTGTGCCCTATTTCTGGGGTACGCTCGGTATTGTCTATCGTCAGGATCTGGTTCCTTTTCCTGTGACAAGCTGGATGGATCTGTTGCAGCCAGTCAAGCAACTTCATGGCAAAGTCAGCATGATTGGCGACAGCGCGGATATGATCGGCGTGGCTCTCAAGGCCTTGGGCTATTCACTCAACAGCACTGCGCCACAGGAGCTTAGAGAAGCTGAGTCCTTGCTACAAGCGCAGGCTCCTGCGGTCAAAACCTACCGATATATTTCACTGAACGAAAATTCTGCGCTGTTAACCGGCCAGCTGGCCATGAGCATGATGTACAACGGCGACACCCGGATGTTGCAGGAGTACAACGAAAATATTGCCTTTGTGTTTCCCAAAGAGGGCGGCAATATCTGGATCGATTATTTGAGCGTGCTTAGCGCTTCCCCGAAAAAGGCGGCCGCCAAACGGTTCATCAATTTCCTCAATGAACCAGAGATCGCAGCGCGGCTGGCACAGTACGTTTATTATGCTACCCCCAATAAGGCCGCTGAAGCATTGCTGCCGGAGGATTTCAGGAACGATCCGGTTATCTATCCCAGTGAGGAGACGTTGAAGAATTTCGAAACCTATCAGCGCTTGCCTCCCCGAGCACAAAAAAATCGCGCGGCGATTTTCTCGCGTATTGTCTACTGACTACCAGTTACCCATTTTATGGGCTGCTACTATGAATAAAAACAGAGCCCCCATTAGCAAACATAAAGCCGTCTGGTTGGTGGTGCTTCTCATTGTGCTCGGTGAGCCGGTGCAGGCTGCAGAACCCGTGGAGCTGGTACTCCTCAATTGGTCGGATGACATGGGCCCGGGCGTGGAGGCACTGGAGAAATCGGAAACCTATCGCCGCCTGTACGCGCGCGCAAAAACGCCGCGCAGCAGCTTTTTTCACCCCTCATGAGCCGAGCCCTGTAAACGCCAATGCGTCTTCATACCAAGGTTCTGTTAGTCGTCGTACCCTTAGCGGTAATTCCGCTATTGATCCTGGGCGGGTTTGCCTACGACCAACAACGCACCACGGCGGTTGAACGCAGCTCTAGCCAGATGACGGCGCTGATGGATCAAATGACGCGCAACTTTCAGATGCACCAGGATGTTGCCGAAGCGAACGTCAAGCTGTTTGCCGACGCCTCTCTGGTGCGTGCATACGCACTGACAGAAGACGAGGAAGAGCGGTATGTGCTGATGCTGCCTTCCCTGCTGAAGTTGTTTTCCAGCTACCTGCGTGCCTACCCTGACTACTCCGAGATCCGCTTCCTGCTTCCGGATGGCTACGAGGACGCTCGCACCACATCTATGCCGACACCAAATGTCACCGAGGAGGAAGGCGAAACGCCGTTCTTTCAAGAGCTCGCTCGCTTCGAGGGCGAGACATTTACTCGAGTGTCTACCCGCCCTGAGAGCAGTGAAATATCGCTGCAAGTCGCACGACCGATTCGACTGATCGACCTGGCCGTTCAGGATCCGCTAAACAGCAAACCCACGTTACGCGGCTACCTGGTGGTTACTATGCGGCTGAACTTCATGGCAGAGCAGATAGCATCCAGCCGGGTTGGGGCAAACGGCCATACGCTTATCGTCAATGAAGCCGGCAAAATCCTTTTCCATCAGGATCCTTCCAAGTTGGGCCAGCAACTACCCGCGTCGCTGTTGGATAGGGCTTTGAAAACGGGGGAAGATACACAACTTGTGTCGGTGTCTTATCTGGATTCGAAGAGTTTATTGTCAGCTCGACGCTTGCACGATGGTTTATTGCTGATCGGTGTGCTGCCGGAAGCGGAGCTGCTCGAAGAAGGCGGACGTCTTGGGAAAGCCGTTGCGTGGGTCGTACTGGGTACCGTATTGCTGTTGATTATTGTTCTGTTGGTGGCCATGAGCTTTCTTATGACCCGCCCATTGAGGCACTTGATGAACGCCATCAGTGAGATTGGTCAAGGCAACCTGACGCCAGAGATAGCGTTATCGTCCAGGGACGAGCTTGGCCAGTTAATGCGGAGTTTTCAGGGGATGGCAGGTAACCTGGAAAAGTCGCGCGTCAAAATCGAACATCTAGCCTATCATGATAGCCTGACCGGCTTACCCAACCGGTTTCGCGCCCACGAGACTCTGCGCCGAATGATATCTCTCGCTCGCCGCGAAAATGGGAAAATGGCCGTGCTATTCCTGGATCTGGATAACTTCAAACGGGTCAACGACACCCTGGGCCATCAGGTCGGTGATCAACTCCTTAAAGAAACGGCAACTCGCCTCACATCCCTCCTCAGGGCGGAAGATGTCATCCACCAGGAAGTCCCTCAGAACACCTCGGGTGTTCTAGCTCGCCTGGGCGGCGACGAGTTCGTTATCTTGCTGCCTAAGGTCAATGGCTCCCAGGATGCGGCTAAGGTTGCCTCACGTATCCTCGATATCGTGAAAGTGCCGTTCCACTTTGGGCATGAAGAGATATATAGCGGGAGCAGTATTGGTGTTTCGCTGTTTCCCGATGACGGCACGGAGGTGGATGATCTGATAAAGCGGGCAGACGCTGCCATGTATCAGGCAAAAGAGCAGGGGCGTAATAATTTCCAGTTTTATTCTGCCTCTTACAATCTTGCGGTATTAGAGCATATCTCGCTGGAATCCAGGCTAAGGCGTGCGTTGAGTAATAGCGAGTTAGAGCTTTATTATCAGCCGCTGGTGCAGGCCAGAACAGGTAAGATCGTTGGGCTAGAAGCCTTGCTGCGCTGGAATGATCCAGTTGAGGGAGTCATTCCCCCGGACAGGTTCATACCCATTGCCGAGGATAGCGGTTTGATTCTGCCCATTGGTGAATGGGTTTTACGTGAGGCTGGGCGTCAATTAAGCGTCTGGCAGGCTGCAGGGCTAAGTGGTGCTTTTGTTTCGGTCAACGTCTCTGCCATACAGCTACAACGCCAGGATCTTGTCTCTATTGTTGGCCAAGTGCTGAAAGACAGCGGGCTTTCCCCTTGGCAACTGGAGCTCGAAATTACCGAAACCGCCCTGATGAAGATCAGACCGGAGGTGATTGGCGATCTGGACGCGATGCGCCAAAAAGGCGTGACTATTTCACTGGATGACTTTGGTACCGGCTACTCATCCTTGAGCTTGCTGCAAGAATTGCCCATCAGCAAACTCAAAATCGATAAATCCTTCGTGCGAGATATGCTTGTTGATCCCAAGGATGCAGCCATCGTCTCTGCCGTGCTTTTTATAGCCAAAAGCCTTGGGCTCCGCTCAACCGCAGAGGGCGTCGAAACTCTGGAGCAAGCGGCTCACCTAGCCAAGGAAGGGTGTGACCAGCTTCAAGGGTACCTGCTAAGCCGGCCACTGCCGGCCGCAGAAATGACTAGGTTTCTGAAGAGTAGAAAAGCTATGGGCCTCCTCAAATCAACATTGCAGGTTTAGTGACCCTGGCTGGTTAGCAAGTTGAATGGGAGGTCTTTACACCCGTCTAATGCTTGGTTGGGTTTATCGAATGACGAATCCACGACCCACTGGGTCTGTCTCGTCGATCAACCACTTGCCGTAGCCAACGAGTTCGGCGGTGCCTTGAACGCTGGGACGAATCGCTTTGTAGCCGCCGATCTCGGTCTCGCCTAGGATCTCGCCGGTGAAGCGCCCGCTACCAAGTAGCCCCTCGGAATATATTGGTCGGCCGACCTCTAGCTCACCTCGGGCATGGAACATTGCCATCATAGCGCTGGTTCCAGTGCCGCCTGGAGAGCGATCCAACTTTCCCCCGGAGAAAACGTGAACGTTACGGTAGAGAGAGTCTGGCTGCGTTCCTTCGTGCCAAAAGGTAACAAAGTTGAGCCCATTGATATGGGGGCGAGTCGGGTGGCGTACTTCCATGCGTCGATTAATTTCTGCTTTTACCGCTTCCCCTGCCTGGGAGAAATAGCTGCCGTTTTCAGCACAAATGGGCTGTACATCTGACGGCACACGGATGATGGCAAAGAAGTTGCCGCCGAATACCAGATCAGCTTTCAGTGTGCCTAGCCCTGGCACTTCTACCGGAATATCCTGCTCCATCACGAATGCCGGCACGTTTTCAAACCGTGTCCAGTGGACGCGCTCTTCATCGGCCTTAACCTCTGAGACGACAGTACCGGCTGTGGTTTCGAAACGAATCCGGGTTAGACCGTCAGCTTGAGGCGCTGGCGCCAGACGATGAGCAACCATGGACATTGAAAGGGCGATCGTGCCATGGCCGCACATATCAACAAACTGCTCTCCATCCATCCAGAGCATGCCGGCATCGTGGTCGGCATCCGAAGGGGGGGTCAGAAATACACCAAACATATGCTGGTGGCCTCGGGGCTCTCGCATCAGGCTGGTACGCACGTGATCGTGATTTTCCTTGAGATACTCGCGCTTGGAGAGGATGTCGCCGCCGTACGGATAAGGGATGCCGCTATGAACGATACAAGTAGGCTCACCTTCGGTATGGGTATAAATGACATCAAGAAATTGCTGGTTTTTCATAGGTATTCCTTAAGATCGATCGAAGTTTATGCTGGCCGGATTAAAGTCCAAGCAAGCGGGGTACGCTCATGACGATGCCTTCAGGCCATAAAATAACGGCGAGCAGAACGGCGAACATCACGGCGATGAAGGGCAGGTTGGCCCGGGTGATACGAATGACGTCGACACGGGATATCACGCTAGTGATAAACAACGCAGCGCCAACGGGTGGGGTTTGCTGGCCAATACCCCAGCAGATAATGACGACCATCGCGAACTGTAGCGGCTCGATTCCGAGCAGTTGAACACTGGGAAGAAAGAGCGGCACAACGATGAACATCATTGCGATACCGTCGAGGAACGTGCCAGTTATGATTAGAATCAGGCTGAGTACCAATAGAAACGCAATGGGGCCAATATCAAGCTGTGTCAAAGGCTGTAGAACCAGCTCGCCCAGGCTCTCGTAGGTGAAGGTATAGCCTAGGGTGTGGGCGGCAGCAGTGACGAACATTACGGCTCCGGTCAACACGGCGCTCTCTACGAGCGCGCGATAAAGCGACCGAGCAGAAAGCGATCGGTACAACAGCATTCCAGCCACTACGCCGTAAGCCACAGCCACGGCTGATGCCTCTGTGGGCGTGAATATGCCACTGAGAATGCCGCCCAGAATGATTACCGGCATTAACAACGCTGGAAACGCGCTGACGAAGGTTCTACCCAGGTGGCCGATTGAAAAGGCGGCCTCGACAGGGTAGTTACGCTTTACCGAGATCCACCAAGCTGTCGTGATCAACCCCAGGGCCATGAGCACCCCTGCGACCAGACCCGCAGCGAACAGTGCTCCAGTGGAGAGCCCCATATAGGCGCTTAACAGAACCATGGGAACGCTGGGCGGAATGATAATGCCGATAGTAGAAGAGGACGCCGTTACGGCCGCCGTGAAAGGTGCGGCGTAGCCACGCTTGATCATTTGCGGGATCATCACGCCGCCAACAGCTGCGGTATCAGACATCGATGTGCCGCTCATGCCAGCAAAAAGCATCGATGTAAGAATATTGACCGCTGCGAGACCGCCGCGAAACGCTCCAACTAGCGCTCGCGCCAGATCGATCAGGCGCGCTGAAATGCCGCTGTGGTTCATGATTTGACCTGCCAAAATGAACATTGGCACGGCAAGTAACGGGAAAGACTCAGTGCCTCGGTAGAGCTGCTGAACAAGAACCAGCATGTCGATACCTGAGAAGGCAAGCACGACAATCGATACAAGTGCCAGCGCGAAGGCAATCGGCATGGCTAGCCCGATTAAAGTCAGTAACGCCAAAAGAATAGCTATCAAGATCATGACGACATCTCCTCGGTCGAGACCTCATAAGGTGTTTTCCCGACTCGAACCGCGAGAACACATTGGCGAATTAACTCCGCCAACATGCCGACTCCTGCGATGGGTACGGCTATGTAGAAGAGCCAGCGTGGCGCCTCTAACATCAACGTCGTGCGCTGAGAAAAGGTGATCGACTGCTCTATACCCCAAATCACCATGATTAGGCGACCACGCCGATCAAAGCCTGGTTGATAAAGAAGATGCTCCACTGCGCACGGCGTGACAGGCGAGCTACAAGAACATCGATCCTGAGGTGAGCACCTTGGCGTAGTGCCAGGTAACCGCAGAAAAAAGTGGCGTAGACCAGCAGGCCGATGAGAATCTCGCTGCTCCATGCCAATGAAGTGTTGAGAACGTAGCGCGCCATCACAGAGGCAAGCGCTAGCAGGGTAATTGCTGACAGCAATAGCGCAGCGACTGCTTCGAAAAAACGATCGAGCATAGTGAGTCTTCCTGGGGATAACCTAATCTGGAGAACTTGCCATTAAAGGCCTAGGTCACGGCATTTCGGATATTCGTTTAACAAGATCCCGGGCTTTGCTGGACATTTTTTTGGTAAAAACACTCCAAAGCGGCTGCGACGCTTCTACAAATGCCTCTGTGTCGACTTGGTTGATCTTCACGCCGTTCTCTTCGACCAGTGATACGATCTTTTCATCAGCCTCAGTGCCAAAAGCCACTGTTGTTTCGAGTACTTTGTCGCCGCCATCCAATAACGCCTGTTGTACTTGCTCGGGTAGGGCCTGGAAGCGGGTCTCGTTCATGAGCAGAAAGCCGGTGGTGTAAACGTGACCGGTAAGGGAGAGGTAATCTTGAACTTCGTAGAAACGGCTAGCTCTCACTTCGACCAGGGGGTTTTCCTGCCCATCGAAAACGCCAGTTTGAAGCGCAGAGTAGAGCTCTGGGTAGGGAAGTGGTGAAGCGTTGGCCCCCCACGCATTTAGCATCATCACACGCTGACGACTGGCTGGGGTTCGAATGCGCAAACTGTCTAGGTCTTTGGGTTCAACGATAGGTTTACGATTGTTTGTGATGTGTCGGAAGCCGCCTTCGTAGAAGCCTAGAACACGGTAACCATCATCGCGTAGCCATTGACGGATTTCTTCACCAGCCCCGCCATTTAACGCGCTATTCACGTGACTGCGATCACGAAATAAATAGGGCAGGGAGAGGAGGCCTAAATCGTTATTAATCGTCGTAATGGCTGTTTCTATGGCGACAATGTCTAGGGTGTGCGAATCAAGCGACTCAATATTAGCAACTTGCCCTCCCAGAGCGCCGGAAGGAAACAACTTCACATTGACGCTGCCATTGGTAGCTTCAGAGACGTGATCAGATAGCGCGTTCAGCCCAGCTACCTGAATACCCCCTGGATTGCCTACAGTCGCTGCGCGTAACTCAATATCGGCAGCTGAGGACACGGAAGATAAGGTAAAACCTATAACTGCAGTGGCAAGAACTTGTATAGATCTATTGTGTTTCATCAGAGACACTCCGATTTGTTTTTAGAGAATTGGTGTCGGTTTTATTATTCTAGGAAGCCAATATAGGGTGTCCGCCCATGGCTGGGATAGAATATTTAGGACGTGATTTTGAATATTCAGGACATGGCTGGGTGTTTAAGAGCGTTTAGGCATGGCTAGTTAGCGTTGGGGTGCGGTCAGCTAAAAATAGACACTCATAGTGGATATGCGGGTTAATCAGTCGGAGCACTAGTGGGCAGTTTGGCCGTATCAGTATGCCGTGCAAGGCTTGGATTCTTCGCGTAGTGGGCGGTGAAATCGCGTGACAAATGAGCCGCATCGGAGAAGCCACAATCTGCAGCAATTTCGGCGATGGAGCTATTGGTGTGGCGTAGCAGCCAATCGGCATAGCGCAGCCGCATAATCCGGAAATAACGCATGGCTGTCATGTTCATCTCATGGAGAAATAAACGATTGAGTTGACGTGGTCCTATGTTGAGATGTGCCGCTAGGCTGTCAATATTGAGTTTGCTGTTAAGGGATTGCTCCATGGTTAGTACGGCTACGCGTACCCGCTCGTCACGGATGTCATGGATGGCCTCGAAAAAATGAGTTTGTGGTGAGTTGGACATACGCACACCGGTGAGGATCATATGCCGAATTGCTTGCTGTGCTTTTTCTGAACCGCAGAACTGGCGTATTAGATGTAGGGCCATATCCGTGGCACCGGAGGAGCCTGCGCATGTAATGACACGTGCCGACTGCAGGAAAATACGATCAGGTGTAGCATCAATATGTGGAAACTGCTGACGAAACTCGTTGATTACATTCCAGTGAACACAGACACGCTCCCCCTTCAGAAGATCGGCGCGCGCTATGGCAAAGGTGCCCGTGCAAACCCCAACCAACTTGACCCCTGAACGACTGGCTTTTTTTAGGTACAAGCTTAAATCCTTGTCTTCTTCGAGATCTAAATAGCTATTACCACCACAAATAGCGATATGGGTGAAGTCGCCTACATCCTGATACGGCACCCTCGGAAGAACCTCAATCCCGCAGCTTGACGTTACTGGCTTCGTTCCCATGATTTCCCAGCTGCAATGAATCTTACGGCTTCGCCCACCTTGATCTGCGGCGAGACGCAGGGAATCTATGAACCCGGCGAATGCATTGAGCGTGAACCGTGGGAGCAGAATGAAACCAACCCTTAATGGTGGAATGTTAGATGTCATAAAGCCTCTTTAATGAGGTAGGCAAGGGTAGTTGATAGCTGAATCGTTTCAGGGCTTCTAGACAACCGACAGGCGTTGAAAGTGCCGTCGTTCGTATACGATCAGTGTCAAAGCTAATTTGGCAATGGTTACTCATTGAAGCGATAGTGACTGTGGAATAGATCGGCGCAGCCGTCAGGGTCAGGCGGAGTGAACACCGGGATATTTGGCTTCTTGCTCCAGCACAGGCGAAACAGGCCCTGTACAGGATGAGGGTGAAAATGCGTTAGCACAATGGCGTCCAGCTCGCCGGGAGCCAAGCGTTTGTGCAGATCCTACCGCTATCAATCAGAATGCGGGTGGTTCCGGATTCGATCAGGGCGAAGCAGGGCTCTCGCGCAAAGGTCGCGCAACCACAACCGTAAAGTGGTATTCCGCCAGCAGCGACTTTTCCCAAAAAGGTTATGCGCATTGGGTGCTTCCAGAGGGAGTAAGGTCCATGGTTTGCCGGAGGCGATTAGAACATTCGCAGCCTCTATTACCTGCTTTCGCTAATCCAAGATCAACTCCACCTCGCCTATCTCTTCGAACACCAATCGAGCATTATGGCCGCGTTGCATTTCCAGTACGCCATTGAAGGTGCCGGTGGTGATCACTTCACCTGCTTGAAACCCCACACCACTGGCGGCAATACGGGTGTTGATCATCTGCATCAACAGCAGCGCGGGATCGCCGCCGGGGTGACCACCACGGCCCGACAAGGCGACGTCACCGTTTAGCGTCAAGCGATAGGCGGCGTCTTTCATTTGCCGCAAATTTCCGCCATCGACACCGCTGCCCAACACGAAACTGCCATGACTCAAACCATCGGCGAGTTGCCACAATGGCGGCACCTCGGGCCAGCTTTTAAACCGGCTATCGACCACCTCGATCGCCGCGTGCAGACTGGCGACTTGAGCGGCTATCTCCTCCAATGTGTAGGGTGTGTCCCGTGCTGGTAAGTCGCCTCCCAACACTACGGCCAGTTCCGGTTCGAGAAACACCCTATGGTAGTCATTCCGCGCTAGCCGCGCCGGTGAGTGGCGGCTCCGTTCACTGAACAACCGCGAGAAACGTGGCACCTCGCCCTTGATAATTCCACCGAGTTTCCAGCCCGAGGGCGTACCCAAA
The DNA here is from genome assembly GCF_001858325.1 of Marinobacter sp. AC-23. Classification (GTDB taxonomy): domain Bacteria; phylum Pseudomonadota; class Gammaproteobacteria; order Pseudomonadales; family Oleiphilaceae; genus Marinobacter. The sequence continues at coordinate 17,643 of NZ_MBPP01000047.1, read as the reverse complement.
TGCGCCGATACCCGCTCCTGAATGGCATAGGCGTCCTGCGCTTCGGTCAGTGAAATATCCTCGGGCAGCGGAATCTGCGTGTGCCGTTCGTAGGCGTCGACCAAGCGCTGAGCGCCGGCGGTTACGATCTCGTCTGGGGTCATGATCAGAAGCCTTTGGCGTTGCCGCGCGGGCGCGCCGGCCGGGGTTTGTCGCACTTTAGAAACTCACCGTAACCGGCCTCGCTCTCGGGCTTGCCGGCGCGAGATACTACCCGACCGCGGCATAGCGTAAGCATGGGGCGGCCGGTCAGCTCAAGCCCCTCGTAAGGGGTATAGTCCACGGCGTGATGCAACTCGGCGTTGCGTATGGTGCTTTTTGCCGTCGGGTCCCATAACGTCAGGTCGGCGTCACTGCCGATAGCAATGGTGCCTTTGCGTGGATATAGCCCATAGATTTTGGCGGGGTTGGTCGCGGTCAGCGCGACGAAACGGGTAACGTCGATACGCTCTTTGACCACCCCTTCAGAAAACAGAATCGGCAGACGCGTCTCAAGCCCGGGAATGCCGTTGGGGATGTGTTCAAAATGGGCGTGTTCGCCGTGCAGCTTCTTGCCCTTGTCATCCTCGAAGCGAAACGGTGCATGGTCCGAGGAGAACACCTGAAAAACGCCGGATTCGAGCCCTTGCCAAACCGCCTCTTGGGCTGCCGGATCCCGGGGCGGCGGGCTGCAGACATACTTGGCACCTTCGAACCCGTCACGATCCAGATCCTTGGCCGTGAGCATCAGATACTGAGGGCAGGTCTCACCATAGACGCGTAACCCACGGTTCTGTGCCCAACGAATCTGCTCGATGGTTTCAGTGCCGGAAACATGCACGATCAGAACCGGCACGTCGACCAGCTCGGCCAGCGAAATCGCGCGATGGGACGCCTCACGCTCGCCAATGCTCGAATGTGCTACGCCATGATAATAAGGCCCAGTGTTGCCGCTCTCAGTGAGAAGCTCGGTCAAGTAGGCGATGCAGTCAGCGTTTTCCGCGTGCACCATGACCATAGCGCCCTCGCGTCGCGCCAGCGCCAGAACATTGAGAATCTCCCGATCGTTGAGTTTGAGATCATCGTAGGTCATGTAGATCTTGAAAGAGGTATAGCCCTCTTTGATCAGCGCTGGGAGCTCCTCCTTCAACACCGTTTCGGTAGGATCGCAAACGATCATGTGGAAAGCGTAGTCAATGAAAGCCTGGCCATCGCTGCGGCGATGATAATCGTCCACCGCGGCACGCAAGCTTTGGCCCTTTTGCTGGGCAGCAAAGGGCATCACGGTGGTGGTGCCACCGCAAGCCGCGGAACGGGTACCGCTGTAAAAGCCGTCGGCCATTACCGCACCGTCGCCGAGTGGTTGATCCAGATGGCAATGCGCGTCGATGCCGCCGGGCAATACCCATAATCCTTCAGCATCGATGACCTCAGTCGCCGCGCCCAGCTCATGACCGAGTGCCACGATGCGCCCCGCCTTGATGGCGATATCGGCGTAGTAACAGTCTACAGCGGTAATGATCCGGCCGTTTTTAATCAATGTATCGAAGTTCATGACGTTGTTACCTTTATATTCGTTGTGGATGCTGGCCTGCGGCACACCCTGTTTCTCTTTCAGCGCTTCGACTGCCGACTTTCCAAATAGGCAAGCCAACCCCCACTTGCCGTGATATCCACTACCGCCGGCAGCCTGACTGCCGACTCTCTCAAGCACATGCTTAGTGAACCGGATCCGTCTTCCAGCTCTATGACCGTGAGTTCCAGCTCCGCGGGCTCATTCGGCAACAGGCTTTCGCGTAGCTGGGCGTAGGAGACCTCATAGAGCTCACCCGGTATCTTCTGCCCGTCATTCAACACCGACAAAAGCCCGGGAAATTCGTCTCGAACGGAATAGAAACGATATTTACCCGCAGTCCTGACCCTGCCCAGAAACGCGGCGCCTTCCAGAGCGAAGTTTATGGAACCGCCAGCCAGCGCCTGACCATTCACGAACATGCGTACTTTGAAATCGTCTTCTTTCATCACGGCATCTATCCATTCGATCCGATTTTCTTGACGACCAGAAAGAGCACCAGGGTAAAGGGAAAGCCCACCAGCCATGAATAGTCGAGAAACACGAAGGACGCCACCGCGCCGGCTACCAGAGACAGCATGCCTGGTAGACTGAATCCACGTGAATAGCGATAGGTTTTGTTATCGTAGAGCTTTTCCACATCGAGCTGAGTTCTGCGGATGATGAAATAGTCCGCCAGCATGATGGCGGTGGCCGGCCCTAAAAAACTCGCATAGAAGTTCTGGAACTTGAAGAAGTAATCACTGGAGAACAAATGCCAGGGGGCCGTCACCACCGAGAGCACGGCGACCAAAATAATTCCGGCATGCCAGGAAATCTTGAAGATGTCCTGGAAGGCAAGTGCCGGCGGCAAAATATTGAGGGTGAGGTTCGAGGTAATCTGCGCCAGGATGATGAACACCAGCAGCACAATGCCAAACACCGGATTAGGTGCCAGTTCGACGAGACCGGCGATCGGATCGGTGCTACCGGTTGCCAGACCGATCAGCATTCCGGACAGAATCATGAATAGCCATGGAGGGATGACGCCGAAGAAGTTGGCAATTGCGCTGACGCGCAAAATAGAACGCCCCCGCGGATTGACCTGGCGGGTCAAGTCAGAGCTGTTGAGAATAACGGTCGTCCAGTTGGCGAAGGCCGCCATCATGCCGGCGATCCACAGCAGCCCCCAGGACCCGGGTACTTCCGAGGCAGTTGAAAAATCGATGTTACCTTCTGCAAATACTATATAGAAGAAATACAACAGCATGGCGAAAATGATCAGCGACATCGCGCCATTGAATCGGGTGATCGTACCCACGCCGCGATAGGCCAGCAAACTCTGCAGGATCAATAGAAAGAAGAAATAAACCCAGACATTGCCGAGCTCGAACAAACTCGTTGTGACCTGCTCCAGGGCAAGGGCACCAATCCAAGTGCCGATGCCGTTCCAGGCAATAGCCGGTATGCATCTCAAGCTGGCGACGACCTTGGTACCTTGAGTGCCGAATGCCGTTCGCCCCTGAACGATGAACGGAATGCCGTATCGCATGCCGGCATGCCCCTGTAGCGTCATCAACAGGGCGACCAATATACTGGCAACCACCCCCGCCACAATGACCTGAACGAAATTCAGAGCGCCTACCGGATGCAACAAGTACAGCCCGATCACCATGATCTGGACGATGATGCCCGACGACCAGAAGACCAGGGCATAGCTGCTCTGAGTCATCGGCCGTTGTGCCTCCGCCACCGGCTGGAGACTATCCCGCGATGCTGAGGTGTTGTTTGTGTTGTCCATGCGGCAGTCCTCTTGTTGTTATCGTTTTAGTTGTAGCGGGTCGCGGCCCGATCATTCCAGGTCTCTACGGGTTGTCTTCACATTAACGATTGCTATCAGTAATGGCTTCACCGGTGTGCCGAACGTGATCAGATAACAGGCGTTGAGCGAGTTCGCCGTTGCGATCCTTGAGCGCCTCCAGAATGGCACGGTGTTCGTCGGTAGACTCTTGCCAGCGGTCAATGCTATCCAGAGCCAGATAACGGGCCCGCTCAAGGCGACCGAGCAAGCGCCGATGGGTTTCCTCCAGCACAGGATTCTTGGCTCCCGCCACCAGCAGGGCATGGATACGTTGGTTGAGCGCAAAATAAGCGGCGCGGTCGCCTTTCGCCTGAAGCTTCTCTAGACGCTCCTGCAGTGTTTCCAGCTGTTTGAGGTCAGTGTTGGTCATTCGGCTTGCGGCTAACCCCGCGGCAAGACCCTCAATACCGGCTTCGGCCTCAAACAGATGTTCGAGCTCCCGGGAATCGATAAGTGTCACCACAGCGTTTCGGTTGTGCCGTCTAGCGACCAGACCGTCACTAGACAGCATGCGGATTGCTTCGCGCAGCGGGGTTCGGGAAATCTGAAGTTGTTCGCACAGCTCAGGCTCAACGATGCGTGCACCTGGTGCCAACTCGCCGTGAACGATCATCTGCTGTAGTACCTTGTAGGCTTCCTGTGCCAGAGAAGTGAACTGAATGCGACGCGGATGAGGCATCGTTTCAGCGGTGTCAGATGTTAGGAGAGTGTTGTTCGTTGTGCTCATGCGCAAAACCTCCTGATAAATAGTGAAACAAGTCCCTGAAGAGGCTTGCTGCGGTAGCACTTAGCATAAACGCTTGGTGATCAAGTAAGTGGTTCATCCATCGGCTGGCGGCCCACCAAAGCAGCAAGCGCAGAGCCGAGGCCTTGGCATGGCTTGGTCGGGGGCTGAGTATAGCTGCCGGCAGAGGGCGTCCTGGCTGCCATGTCGACCATGGCCTGAGCCTGAATCAAGGCGCAGGTTACACCGTCGATGGTCGGTACCGGCATCCGGTCGGACACTGAGCGAGCCAAGCCGGCAAGAGGCGCACCAGCGAGGATCAGCACGTCTGCGCCATCCTCTTTTACCGCGCGGCGGCCTAGTTCAATCAGGCGCTCGCCCTGATTTTCCTGTACCCGGCCAATATGCTGCAACGGCTCGTCCAGGGCGCGAATGCTCGCCAGTCGCCCTTCGAGGCCGTGAGATGCGATGCATTCGCGGTACCAGGCCTGGATACGTTGCGAAATAGCAATGACCGAGAAGCGCCCACCGTGCTGGCACGCACTCATCAGGGCTGCCTCGGTCATGCCCACCACAGGGATCGGCATGATCTCGCGCAAGGCGTTAAGCCCAGGATCGCCGAAAGCGGCGACCACGATGGCGTCGTGCTGTTCATAATGTTCCGCTGCGATTTGCATGGAGGCATAGCCGCCGATCAAGGCTTCTGCTCGGGTCTCTATATAGGCCACGCCAAAACGGGCGGTGGCCATGGTCAATTCGGTTGCTGAACGAATGCTGCGAGAGGCTTCATTCTCGATCAGGCGAGTCACGTCTTGGGAAATATTAGGATTGATGACTAGCAGTTTCATGGCAAGCTCTTTGCTTTTTATAATGAGGGCGTCGGGCTTGGCTCAATAGCCAAGCGCTCTGGGCAACCAAGTGACGATGCCGGGGAAGATCAAGCATGCGGCCAGCACCACATACTGGAAAACAATAAAAGGCCAGGCGCTCTTCATTAGTTCATTGAGGCTGATCTGCGAAATGCCGCACATCACGAACAGCAGTACGCCTACCGGTGGTGTCATCATGCCGACCACCAGATTCATCACGAACAGGAAGCCGAATAACAAAGGGTCAATGCCGTACGACAGGGCGATTGGTGACAGCAGCGGTACCAGCATGATGAATGCGGCGTTTGATTCGATGAACATGCCCACCAAGATCAACAGACCCATAACCAATAGCATGAAAGTCATCGGATCGGAGGTGAAGTCCTGCAACCAACTGGCCAACTGCATCGGTATCAAGTCGATGGTGAAGGCGAAGGTCATGGTGGAGGCAAAGGCAATCAGGGCACCCACCATGGCAGCGGTTATTGCAGCTCTGAACATGGCCTTGGGCAGATCGGAAAGTCGTAGCTGGCGTGTGACGAAAAATCCCATCAACAGCGCGTAGACCACGGCAATTGCTGCGCCTTCGGTAGCGGTAAACGCGCCCGCGACGATACCGCCGACGATCACGACGGGCATCAAAAGGATGGGCAGGGCGCGCCAGGTCTGGATCAGGGTTTGCTTCAGCCCGATGCTGCCTTCGGTCAGGGGGTAGCGCCGACGTGCCGAAATGAACGAGGCAAGCCCCATGAAACCAATCGCCAGAATGATGCCCGGTACCACACCGGCCATGAAGAGTCCGCCGACGGAAACACTGGAGCCTGCCATCAACGCATAGACGATCATGGCGTTGCTGGGCGGAATAATGGCTCCAAGGTTGGCGGCAGAGGCCACCACCGCACTGCTGTATCCGGTGCCATATTTCTCGCGCATAGAGGGTATCAGGGCGCTTCCCAATGCACTGGCGCTGGCTACAGCAGCGCCGCTGACGGCGGCGAGCACCATGCCGGCGAGAATCGCCACATGGGCCAGGCTCCATGCACGCGACCGACCAGCGAGTTGGCGAAATCGACCAGGCGTTGCAGAATGCCTGCGGCGACCATCAATTCACCGGCCAGCATAAATAGCGGGATAGCCATTAATGGGAAGTTGTCGATGGAGTGCATCATGCGCTGGGGCATGATCGAAAAATCCATATCGCCGACGAAGAGTCCGACCAGCGAAGCCAGGCCGAGGGCAAAGGCGAGCGGCATGCGCAGCAAGGCGAAAATCAGGAAAGTGAAAACAATAGCTAACGTCATGAGGTCTCTCCTTCCTTACTCGCTGCGGGAGCGCTGGGAAGTGGTTCGATCTCGAAAACCTGCGCGATCAGGTGCAGCAGGCTATGTCCGGCACTAATCAACACGGCTATATAGAAAACGGCGGCGGTCACTGGAACCGTGGGCATTAGCTGCTGCCATTTATCTCCCACCGCGCCCAGAGACAGCCACACCAAGGCCACCATCAAAAGGCACTGGCTAAGGCCATTAAACGAGCCAAGTGCCGCTGAAACGTCTCGGAAAATAAGCTGGCGACCGCGTCAATACCTACGTGTATGCCGACTTTGATGCCATGTGGAATGGCTAGAAAGATCGCCCAGACGAAGAACAAGCGCGACAGCTCATCCGCTGAGTCAATGGAAGTGGATAACACAAAGCGAGCAAAAACCTGGGCCGATACCAGTAGCGTCATCAGACCCATGGCCAGAATGATCGCATAATAGGATGTGCGATCGATCGCCAGTATTGCCACCAGAAAGCGACGTTGCGCCGGACTGGAAGAATGCGCTTCCAACCACGGCGTTCCAGGTTTCATTTTTTCAAAACCGCCTGCACGCTTTCGACTATTGCCGGATCGATTTTGTCTTTCAGATCATCGACAACGCTCTGGGTTGCTTGTCTCAGCTCTTCGCGAGTCTCAGGGGAAAGGGAGGTGAATTCCATGCCCCGATCAATCAGCGTTTGGCGAGCAGTGTCGGCTTCCTCGGCTGCTTTGCCGCGCTGCCACTTGACGGCGACATCCATGGCGTCCTTGACGGCTTGCTGCTGTTCTTTGCTGAGGGACTCGAACTTCTTCAGGTTGGCAACGATGACAATATAGTCGTAGAAGTGACGGCTATCGGACAGATATTTTTGCACCTCGTCGAGACGCCGCGTGGCGATGACGCTATACGGGTTTTCCTGACCGTCAATTACGCCCTGCTGGAGCGCACCGTAAACTTCCTTTATGCCCATGGAAACGGGATTGGCACCCAGGGCTCGGAAAGTATCGAGGTGGGTCTGGTTGGGTTGAAGACGAATCTTGAGCCCGTCAAAATCTGCTTTAGATTCAATCGGACGCACATTGTTGGTGACATTGCGAAAGCCAAGCTCCATATAGCCGAGGGCGGTGAATCCCTTTTCGGCCAACTTCTCGTTGAGCATATCGCCCACTTCGCCGTCGATGACGCGGAAGGCGTCTTCGCGATTGTCGAAAGCGAACGGCAGGCTTAGAGCCTCAAATTCCGGCACTATTCGCGACAGGTAAGCGATGCCCACCCAGGTGCCCATGACTGCTCCGGAACTCACCTGATCGATGTTCTCTCCTGCGCCGCCTAGCTGCATGTTGGGAAAGAGTTGTGCGGTAACGTCGCCATCGGTGCGGCTGGCCAGTTCTTTCTTGAAGATTTCCATGGCTTGGCTGCTGGAGTGATCTTCGGGAAAGTTACCGCCAAAGCGCAGGTTTTCGGCGCTGGCGAACAGCGGTGTGCTGAGTGCCGCGGCCATCAGCCAAGTCGTGCAGTGACGAGTTAGACGTGTTGTTTTTATCATCGTGAGATTTCCTTCGCTGCGGTTTTTTTTGAAACGATCTTGCTATAAAAGCAAGAAAGGCGATGCGCTGAAAAATCATAGGCCAAGTGTTCTTGAATTTCAAAATACAAAATACTGTTTTTTAAATTGTCCTTTAAAATAATGAAGTTAGGTTTTTTAAAAATTAGCTTTAAGAAGAATGTTTATGAGAATCGCACTGGGAAACAGTGGTCTTGAATAGCTGAGCGGAATTCCACGCGAAGAAATCAGGCTGAGGTTGCCTTACCTTGGTCCTTCGCGGCCACCAGGTGATAGTGAATAACGCTGCGGAGCTCCATCGGACGAACGGGCTTTTGCACGAGCCGCAGGCCGCTCTTTTCAACCTGTTGCAGATGTTCGCTGTTTGTTGTCCCGGAGATGATTGCGCAGGGAATATTGCGACCGAATCGTTCTCTCAACTGATCAATAACGTCGAGTCCGTTACTCTGGCCTCGCAATGAGAGATCGGACAATATGAGGTCAGGAATCAATCCCGACGACTCAAGGCAGTCGATGCTTTCTACCAGTGATACTGCCATGGTAACTTTGTACTGCCACTGGGAAAGCAGTATTTCCATGGCTGCAAGGATGTCCCGGTCGTCATCGATTACTAGGATATGCTGGCCGGTCCGATTCCATGACTGCGCATCAATTTCCTGTTCGGTTGACTCAATCAGAGCTTCGCTACCCACAGGGATATGGATACCGAAAACCGACCCTTTGCCCACAACAGATCGCAAGTCGAGCGGGTAATCAAGCAGTTCGCAAATCCGCCGGACGATAGCCAGGCCAAAACCCAACCCTTTTGCCTGGCTTCCGTTTTGAAGCCAGTGGATCGGTCTGTGTAAGACTAACCGCCCGGTGACGATCATCGATTCGTTGAAGGCGCTGGTTTTCGCAACCTGAGCCACCTTTTGTGGTGTTCAACCAAGTTTGGTCACTGCATGAGAGGCAAGTCGATATCTCGCCATAGCTGCAGCGGCGGTCAGCCCGCCGTCAAAAGTGTGGGATCTGATTTGGATGTAATAGCCTGTTCCGTATCTTAGAACCTCTCCAACCAATGAGACACGGAAGTATGGACAAGGTTATCCGGCAGAAATTCTTGTTCCAATCGTCCTTTTTCTCGCCGTAGCAGCTCGATATAAAATACTCGCTCTTCAGGTGTGAGGCCGGCCACGGGCATAGAGTCAGCTGGTTGCGGCTCTTGCACCGCTTTGTCGCTGGCAAAGGAATTGAAAATAGCCTCGTTCATGAGTAACGGCAGTAAAGCGGGTTGGAACTCTCGGGCCCGAGCCAGCATGGTTAGCCCCCAGGTATCCATGTCGCCCCAATAAGCCACTTTTTTCTCAGCGAGCCAGCAAGCACGCATCCACGATAAATTCAGGCCAGCCCCCAAGACCGCAACCGTGTTAGGAGCGTAAGGCAACTGGTGAACGCAGCGTTCGTTTTCGATAATAAGAACGTATGCGCCGGGTAAAGGTGTTTTTAATAGCTCGCGGGCACGAACCCGAAGTTGTGAAAATGGGAGTAACCCGCCGTCCAGATCGACAATCAACAACCAATGATGGCCCTCATCATCTGCGCCAAGAAAGGCTTCCAAACCAAGTTCACTCGCTTGGCCGGCAAACAGAATATCCAGCATCTGGATAAGAAGCTGTCGGTTCCGTTCGAAAAACTTGGTGTCGACTCCACCTACCGACAAAGCTCGAAGCGGTTTCCCCTCTGCAAAACCTGGCGATAAAAGGCGAGAGGTCTCTGCAGACTGAATAACTTCATTTTCGGGCTTGTCCAGAACCAGGCGGCACTTTCGGATCAGTAAACGGCGAAAACACTCATCCACTTCAGGTACTAGACGGCATAGGGTCTGGTACTCCTTGTTGATCTCGTTGTTGTTTGTCGCCGCAATCCACTCACTAGGCGAACTCAGCACCCAAAACTCGGGAACCTGAACGTCCTTGCTAGCACTGCGAAATGTTTGGAACGTCCAGTCCACCTGCCCTACTGTCACATCGCGCCACAGATCAAAGTGTTTCCGAACCCTTTCCAGGTTCTCAGAAATAATGCGCCCGGATGGCTTACCAATTGCAATTTTGAGTGGCCAGCTGTCAGGGTTAAGCAGGCGCTGCTCTCTCAGATCAGCATTTTGCCATTGCCTGGCAAGCTTCAATGCCAACTCAGCTGGGGATTTCATGAGGTTTCCGGGTCATTTTTTCTGCGTGGGCTTCCAACTCTTCCCAGCTCAGGGATGTCAGCGTTGCTCGCGTCTCTTTGCGGTGAACAAGAATCGCCGAACGAGTGTGGTCCCGTAGCAGTCTCATCTCCTTATTGGGCGTGACGAACAACGGATGCAATCCAAATTCATTGAGCGCTGAAATGATTCGGCCAGCGACGGCGTGGGAGCTCTTGGAGAATGCCTCATCGAGAATAATGGTGCCGAAAAGCGGTTGGGTGGCTCCGTCAGGGCACAGGGCATAGCTCAAGGAAGCCGTCAGAATGTAGCTTGCGATGATTTCTTTCTCGCCACCACTGCCGCCCTGGGAACCGGTTCTGGTTTCAATGACGACGCCGGTTTCTCGATCAAGTACCGAAACGACAAATTGCAGCCGGTAGCGAGGGTCGAGCAGGGCGCGAGCGCCTACTGTGCGTTTGTTGTCGCTGGCATCCCGCAGCAGTTTCACCATATTTTCAAGGGCCCGGAAATGGCTCTCACCCTGATCGCCCTTCAACGCATCCGCGCGTAACTGACGTTGCGCCTGTTCAAGAGTGCGCAGTGATTCATGGGTAACGCGCCTGGGCTCAAGCTTGAGATACCGGCCGGGCTGGAAGTCTACCCGCTGCAGGGTCGCATTGAGGTCTGCTATACGCTCCTCAATAACCGTCACTTCGTTTTTTATGTGGGCGAGAAGCTGAGTGACGCCCTGATCTGACGAATGGTTCAGGTAATTCAGGAAACGTTCCAGCTTTTCGGGTAAGGCTTCTTCTTCGAGAATGCGCAGTCGTTCCAGGTATTCTGGTATATCGAGAATGTCACTACCGATTTCTGAAAGCGCGCCCGTATCGATCGTCTTGGCTTTCCCCATCTGCTGGGTCAGGCTGAGTTCGAACCCGCTCACTCGCTGGGATAGAGTCTTGATATCATCGTCGAGCGTGACTCCCTGCTTCCGTTCTAGCTGGTCGAGCTTATCGTGTTGGCCGGTGTCCGGCGGGCTGAAGTGGTCGTTGGCCAAGGCCAGTTGGTCGTCGGTCAGCCCTTCGCCAATCCGTTCCAGCATTTCTGCAACCCGTTCGGTGGCGCGTGTGCGTCGCTCTTCCAACCTTACTTGATGAGAACGTTCGTCAGCTAGCGTCTGTTGCGTAACCGACAGTTCGCTGTCCACTGCCTCGAATTGTTTGCGAGCTTTTTCAACGTCAGAGTCCGGGGCGGTCAAAGCGTTGTATCGCTCTTGCAGCGCCTTTCGCTCGGATACAGCGCCGGGAAGGTCAATCTGCTGGAAACTAATGTCTGACAAGCTGGAGTAAAGTTGATATCTGGTTCGCGTATCGGTGAGCGCCTTACGGGCAGACTCTAAATTCGCCTCAGCCTCGTCGGTCTGGCGCTGAGTCACGGTGAGCTCGTCGGTCAAAGCGGCTAAGCGATCACGGTTGTCAAAGCCGGTCATCCAGCCCCTGTTGAGTGGCTTGTTATCCTGCTTTTCGAAAAAGCCACGCTGGCCGGACATCAGGCCTTCTCTGGTCATGCCATGAGGCTTTTCGCGCAGTGCTTCTGGTGACGGAACGCAGTGCCGGTCGATGCCTGCCAGAAACTTCTTTAGCGCCTCTCGGTGTGGGTGCTCTTTGAAGTTCAGTTTGCGGGTGAAGCCGTCATCCATAAACTGAGGTTGGCTTTTCGGCGCCTCGGCTTCAAGCAGGCGAACGTGAAGGCGGTTGTCTCGCTGGTTCACCCAGTCCAACGCCGTTTTCATTGCGGCTGTCGGCACCAACAATCTCAATCGGTGGCCGCCAATGGCACGTTCGATTGCGCCGCGCCAGGCTTTCTCTTCCTCTTTGACTTCCAGCAGTTCTGCCACAAATGGCAGATTTTCTTCTTCTAGGTGTAGGGCCGTTGCCAATTCACTGCGAAACTCCTGAAACCGGCCATCGATGTTCGACGCCGGGCGCGCCTTAATGCGATCAAGCTCGTCACGGAGTTCATTGATAGCATCCCCGAGCTTGCTACATTCCACGCCGCGTTTCAGCACCGTTTGATCCTGGTTTTCCTGCAATTCTGAAAGCTGCTGTTGCTTTTCCTTGCATGTCTGTTGATTGGATATAAGGGCTGAAGCGCTGAGCGTATCGTCCAGCCCTAGCCTTGATGCCAGCTTAAGGTAGTTATCCGAATCGTTTTGTCGCTCCTGGACCCACCGTTCCTGTTGTGAGATCTGCTCTTTGAGCTGCTCGATACTGGCCCCGCCAGCTTGCAGATAAATGTCACTGAGCGTGTTTGCTTTATGTTTTAGCGCTGAGACCGCAGCATCCAGCGATAAACTGTTCGCGCTGCTTTCCTCAAGCTTCCCCTTAAGCTCATTGATCTGGTCAGTCCACAGTTGGTACCCGGTCATCGCATACCAGACAGGCAATATATCTTTTAGGGTTTGCGTTTTACCCAGTGTCTCTTTGGTAGCCTGATACTTCTGATAGGTTTCGCAGATAGGCAGTAGCGATTGGTGTTGTCGGCGCGCCGTTTCCAATTCCCCATGGATGGTTGCCAGGTCATCGAACTCACTGGCCACTTCGCCTGCTCGTTCAAAAGCGGAATGATCATCAAGAACCAGCTCACGGAAAATGTCGTCAATACTGTTCAGTTGCTTGAGCCCGGCCGCTCGGTTGAGCAGGGTGAAGGCGTTTTCGCCCACTTCGAAAAAACGCCTCACCTGCGCCAGGTATGCCTTTTTGCTGTCGTTGATCTGGATACCGGTAGCGTCTCGGGCATGTTGCTTCAGTTCTCGTGCGCCACCCTCATGATGGATTGCCAGCCAATTATCCAGGTTTTGGTCATCCCGTTCCGAGAACAACCACAGGCGCTTCAGGTCGCTAACCGAAGAACTGCTGCCTTCAACCCAGAATATCGCACCAATCCGTATTGCTTTGTCGCCGTTGTGAAATCGAGCACTCACCGCCGTGATTGTTTTGCCGGGCCGGGCAACGTGACTGTTGTCTCCGGAATTGTTACCGGCGCCGGACACGCCACGGATGTAGGATATCAGGTCGCGGTCGCTCTCATGGCCACCTGTTGACGCAAGATTATATCGCGGCTGATGGGTTAGCAGTGTCATCAGGCATCCACAAGCGTCGTTTTTCCGCTCCCTGTTGGGCCAATGATGGCGGTGCCTTTGGAATCGATTTCCGCGCAGTGGCGCCCACCAAACGGCCCCCAGTTGTAAAGATCCAAGTGCGTCAGGATGAACGCTGAGAAGGGAAGAATTTCTGTGGCAAAGAGTTCCTCTTGTGACCGTGTCATGGTTTGTCCTCCTCAGCACCCGGTTGCTGACCGGTCAGTTTTCGGAAGTGTTGCAAAAGGTTCTGGAGGTTTTCAGGGTTGGCGAGATGGGTGATGATAGGCCTGATCACAACTTGGTTGTTGGCATCGACTTCCGACACAATACCGTGGTTCTTAAGGTTTTCCAGCAGGTTGCGCAACCGCTTTTGATCTCGAGCGTCGCTGCCAGTATCTCCCAAGTACAGTTGTAGCTGTGGCAATAGCTCATCCAGCTCAATCGACGCCTCGCCGGCGCCCAGTCCTGCCTCCTGTTCATGGGCAATAAAGTGCTGGCGCAGGATAGCAATGAGCAGCGATTGCTCCAGATTGAGCCGTTGACGGCGTATCAATGGGTGCGACCACTCATCATCTTCCTCGGCGAACAGCTGAGCGGATACAACCAGAAAAGCCAGGCCCCGGATGTCATCAATCTTCAGGCGGAGGTCCAAAGGCTCCAGGATTTGATCGATAGCCGAGGTTTGATTGATGGCAATCTGGTAAAGGTTGGGCTTGCGGTCCGCTTCGAGCAACCCGTATTTCAAGAGTTCTTGCGCGGCTATTTTCAGGTTTTTGGGCGTGTATTGGGTTGATTCAGCCTCGGTAGAAGCCAGCGACTGCTCCGGATTGGCAGGTTCCGCGGGGATGTTTGGAACTTGATCATTCGGGGGCGTCTCTTCTGTTTTGGCCGTCAGACGACCGAAAAAATCAGACATAGCATTAAAGCTCCCACGTTATGGATTGCACCGCGTCCCGCGTTAGTGCCAGTTTCGGAACGTAAAAACGTAATGTGTTGCCCAGAGTATCGGTTACGTCAACGACTTCCTGATGTTCGGAAATAGCCACCTCCGCTTCACGGGCCATGCTCAGCCAGAGTGCCAGGGTTTCCAAATCATGAGTGGGCGGAAGATGGCTGGCAAGATTGGCCATTGTCATAGGCTGATTGGTTACCGACAGTAATTCTACCGTCTCCCGGAACAGCGCTTCCCGGTCGAGACCGTCAAATGCGCGCCAGAACTCCTCATCAACATCACCAAGGTCGACGCCCTGCTCAGCCAGCTCAAGATCTTTGGATTCTTCTTCCGCGGCAGATTTGAATCTCAGCCGTTCCACCAGAGGCAAGCTTGACGTGGCGACGGCAATCGGGGGCAGGGGAGCGTCACTGTTACGCAGTTGGTGATTCGACCAATCGAGTGCAAGCGCTGTATTGAGTATGCCGTTCAACAACGCGCCAACCCTGTGGTTTTCTGCAGCAAGGCCCGTCTTCAAAAAGCCTTTGACGTCACGCTCACTGCGCGCACGGGCTTTGATAACCGATGCCGACTCTTGAATCAATCGGATCACCAGCCAGCGAAGGTCGTCCTGTTGCTGTTTGGTTAAAGCATGACGCGTCGAAGGATGGCGTAATATTGTTCGCAGTCGGAGTTTCATATTGTCCAGCTCGGTCGAGCGGCTTAGCTGCTCGTGAAACCCATGAAAGACCTTGCCCTCGGAGGTTTCCAGTAAACTGTCGTGACCATCCAACAACCGATCCACAACGTCCCCGCGATGCTGTTGCTCGCTAACAATAGACTGGCGCAGGCGCCGGTCTGCGGCCCGATAAGAGTCCTCTACTCGCCGGAAGTCAGCCTGCAAACTGGTTGCCAGGTTGAATACCTCTCGTATACCCTCGGCGGCTTCAACGCCTTCCAGAACGTTGAATTGACCCGCTTCAACCTCCGCCAACTCTGTTTCAAGAGCTTTTATGTTTCTCCGAATATGATCGGCGCGGCTCTGTGCGTCCGGGTTAAGGCGGGTTTCGAGATTCTCGATCTCACGCTGCACGGTCGCCAGACGGGAAGCGGTGGACGTCATGATTCGATCATCCAGGCTCTCCACAAAGCTGAGGGCTTTTTGCAGCGCATCGGTCGCAATCAGTCGTCCCTCACGCTCCACGATTAACCCGCGTCGAATCCAGGATCTCAACTCGCGCCGCGCATCGCCTGCCGGATCGTCAGTTTGCAGCTCGAACTCGTCGTTGTTGGCGTGCTCCGTGAGGATGTCTGTCAGCATCTGCTGTGCGTCTTCGAGAAGAATCTCGTCTTGGTTCCGCTCCATCAGGGCTTGAAGGCAGCTCAGCACAAGCGGCCCCCTTGTTGCAGACAAAAGCTTCCAAGCCGGATGGTGATGCCGTGCGACAAGATAGGCCTGGGTTCGGAGATGCGTATCTGCTTTCATGTCGGCGTCCTGCAATGGTTCAATCAGCGTTGGCAGATTTCCCAACAACGTCCATTAGCTTGGCGTAGTCCGTTACCACGTCATACTTCACTTTATCCTGAGTAATCCGCTGACTGATTTCATCAAAGAACTTTCTCGCACATTCGATTTTGGTCTTTTCAATCTCCCGCAGCTTCATCGACGACATAGTGCCTTTGGTCTCGGCAACAAAGTAGATGTGCTTGACGTTGCCAGTACGGAAAGAAATGGCCCAGTCTGGGTTGTAATCGCCCACAGGGGTGGGAATCAGGAAGCCCCGCGGCAGTTTGGCATAAACCACCACTTCACTGCTGGTGTCCAATTCTTGCACAAAGAGGCGCTCAACCTTGGAGTCGGTAATGGCATAGTCGTATACGTGGTTCTTCAGTTTCTCTGTCGCGCGTGAGAAGTCCTGGCCGGTTTGGCTGGCGGTAAAGATATCCACGTCGTAGCGTTCATCGACTTCATCGTAGGCCAGTCGCTCAATCACCATGGCGGCTTTTTGTTCGGTGATTAGCCGGGACGCCTCGGCAATGAAGTGCTCCGGGTTTTGCCGGAATTGATTAAACACCGCAGGCTGAATCCCCTTTAGAATCTGCGCCGCCGTGTCACGGGTCAGTTGGGTATTT
The DNA here is from genome assembly GCF_001858325.1 of Marinobacter sp. AC-23. Classification (GTDB taxonomy): domain Bacteria; phylum Pseudomonadota; class Gammaproteobacteria; order Pseudomonadales; family Oleiphilaceae; genus Marinobacter. The sequence continues at coordinate 1,376 of NZ_MBPP01000047.1, read as the reverse complement.
TCACTCACCTTACCCAGCAGGTCATATCGCACCAGGGAGCGAACCGAATCACCGTACTCGGTGGCTGTTTCCTCAACCTTGAAGCCACCGCCCGTTCGCAACTGCTCATCCGTAAGGCCATCGTGTTGAATGCCTTTGTGAACGGTGTACTGCAGTGGTGTAACGCGCAGTTCCTTGTCCAGCGCAGAGATGCACTTGTGCACCAACTCCTCAGAGTTAAACTCGACCCGATACACCGCCTTGCGATTGATGCGTTGCCACAGAGCCTGGAACTCTTTTTTGTCGAAGTTGGCATTGAGCAGGTTGGTCTTCGGCTTGCGGCCATCCTCGATTTTTGGCAGTTGGGCTTCACTGAACACCGTATCAATCAGCGCGAATACTTCATCCGCATAAGGCTTCAGCTCTTCTGGCAAGTCGGCCAGAACGCCTTGTGACTTGGCCTCGTGGTATGCCTCGGCAATCTGGTCTGTGTCGTCGGTGTAGTCGTTCTTTACCAGGTAGCGGTAAACCTGCTTAGCCATGGCGGGTGTTATTTCGACAGTGCCTTGTTCGGTAATCAGCTGCTTGCCCGTGAAATAGGCTTCTGTTGCTTGCCGTGGGCGTGCGCTCAGTGTTTCGCTTATTTCGTGCTGTAGGCCAGCAACAAAATCCTTGTAGCTCTCGCTGGCAATAACAGTCAGCACGTTGATGTCATGTACCACCGCCGGGTGATCAACCCGATCACCATGCCGGTCTACACAAAGGCGCAAGCCACGGCCAACTTCCTGCCGGCGCGAGATGCTGTTGTCGCTGTGCTTGAGCATGCACATGATAAACACATTGGGGTTGTCCCAGCCCTCGCGCAACGCCGAGTGAGAGAAGATGAATCGTGTTGGTTCCTGAAAGGATAGCAGGCGCTCTTTGTCTTTAAGGATTAAGTCGTAGGCACTCACGTCGTCGGAGTCGACCGCGCGGGCCCCTACCACCGGGTCTTTCAGGCGCTTGGTTTTTTTGTCGATGGAAAAATAGCCGTTGTGCGTCGCGGCCGGCTCAATAGCTTCCAGGTACGTGCGGTAAGCGTGATTGTCGATGGCCAGCTCAGACAAGTATTCGTTCTTCAGCAACTGATATTCTTCCTCGAAGATGCGGGCATATTCACCCTTTTCATCTTCCTGGCCGTAATCGCGGTACTTAACCACCTCGTCGATAAAGAACAACGACAGCACCTTGATGCCCTGCACGAACAATTGTTTCTCGCGGTCCAAATGGGCCTTGATGGTTTCGCGAATCTGGATGCGGCGAATATCCCGCTCAGACACATCACCGCTGGCTTCACCTGCTTTTAATACCAATCCGTTAGTGAATTCTACGGTGTCCGTGGTGGCGTCGATTTGGCT
>NZ_MBPP01000046.1 GCF_001858325.1 Marinobacter sp. AC-23 | reverse complement strand
CAAGGTCATCGCGAAAGGGTTCGAGCAGTGCTAGAAGCGGTTCCGGTCGGGCCTTGATTTCTTTGTGCAACAACACCTCGCCTTGCTGGTCGAGGATGCAGACGTACAGACTGCGAGCGTGCAGGTCGATTCCACAATAATGACGGTGAGTGCTATGGTAAAAGTTCATGAGTCTTCTCCCTTGTAGTGCTTGGTCGCCTTCCAGCTTAGCGGGTAACCGCTGTGCTGGGGAGAAGGCTCAATCAGTATCAAGTGCAGGCACGGCGACGCTACTACATTTCGCCTTCGGCTTCATTCCGCAGGCGCGCATGCTGCAAGCGTTAGCTTTACGAGGTTTTAGTGGATCTTTCAGTCTATTTAGATAAGTACAGAAGCGAACTTGTTGAATGGGGACTCTATGGGATGGGGTCGCTGGATTTTCCTTTTGATAACACTGGCGATCATTATCTAGATGCTGCAGAACGAGATCTGGATCACAACGACAACCAAGGTAATATCAATGCGTTAGCAAATGCAAAGCGCGCGATAGATGTTCAAATAGAGGCTCTTATCAAAGTGCTTGGGTTAAAGAAAGGATCTTCTTTCCCTGGGCGGGTCGAGAGACTTAAGGAAATTGGTATCGTTGCTCCACGAATTTTAAATAAAGTCAATAAAGTTCGAAATACCTTAGAACATGATTTTAAATCGCCAGAAAGAGCGTTTACTGAGGATGCTGTCGATGTTGCAACTCTATTCGTAAAGCTGACCAACGAGATATTTTTTGGGTTTTACGGGCAGGTTGAATACGAGCAAGCTTATGCCAGTCGTGGGCGTCGGCCGCACGAATTGGGCAAGACTGCGACTGGGCTGCGAATCACCTTTGAAGAGACCTACAGCGGTTTTCACGTTGAGGGCTATGTTGTGAACAAAAAGCCTGTCGACTATCAAGTTAAACCGGGTATGCCCGAGCATGTTCCGCTAATGAAGCTGTTTATAGGCTTAAGGAGCCCAGAAAAAGATCCCTTTGTTTTTCTTGATCAAGCGATAAAAGAAATTTGCTAACAAGTGGCTGTTGGCGGACGCACCTACGCTGTGCTCCGGTACGCCGCAAAGCTTCGCGTTGAGGCTGTAGAAAAACCCCGAAATCACGCTTCGGTTTGATAGGATTAGGCAAACAGACAAGGAGCCGTCAGATGCCCAAAGCTAGGCCCCGCTTCAGGCCCTATAACCACGATCAGGACACCCTTCTCGTGGTGAATTATAAAGAGCAGCTCCAGCCCGGCACCTTCGAACATGCCGTGCATTGCCTGATTCAACACAAGCTGGATCTGTCGGTCTTTTATCCGAGGTACCGCAACAAGGACACGGGCCGACGGGCCTATGATCCAGCCATCCTGTTGCCTGTCATTTTGTTTGCCTATTCCCGTGGCATTACCTCTAGCCGGGAAATCCAGTGGTGCTGTGAGACCAATGTCATCTTCAAAGCGCTGTCCTGCGACACGGTTCCCCATTTCACCACCCTGGCCAAGTTCGTCAGCAGCCATGCTGATGAGATTGAGGAGCTGTTCGAACAGGTGCTGCTGGTCTGTGACGAACAGGGCATGCTGGGCCACGAACTGTTTGCCATCGACGGTTGCAAGATGTCCTCCAATGCCGCCAAGGAATGGTCTGGAACCTTTAAAGAGCTGGAGGAGAAACGCCAGAAGCTCAAACGACTCATCCGCCACCATCTGAAAGAACACCACGAACGGGACGAGGCGGAAACCGAGGCCGAGCTGGACCGGGATATCCGCCGGGCAAAGACGGTTCTCTCTCTGGACGAGTTTGCATAAAGTGGATCGCTTCCTAAAGACGAACAGCCCAAGGATGGGCCAGTGGCAGTTGTACTGCTTGGTACACAACATTGAGAAACTGGCGAACTATGGGCGGATGGCGGAATGATCCGTGGAAAGAAAACCACTCCGGAAGCCCTCGGGGGCATGATTCCTGGGAGTCGAAATGCAGAAATACAGAGGTTGGCGGCTAAAACAACCGCCTAATCCAACAATGGGATATTGCCGGCAGAATCGCCGGCTGAAAATAATAAAACGAAGGCGGTGGAATGCTGGCTCAGTTTTGAGTTTTTCTATAGCCTTGTTATGTGATCAACCCAAAATAGGAATTCTGCTTTGCGGAAAGAGCTTAGAGAAAAGATTGTTGAAGTATGCGATCTAAAAATAGAGCAGAAAGGAGCGGGAGTAGGGCTATCGTTTTACGCATTTTTCAAAAATAGAAACGATCAGCCGGAGGTTCTCATGGAAGCGGCTCGGTGGTGGATTGAAACACACAAACTGGATCACTTCGAAAAAGCGGTAAAGGTCAGAGATATGGTTAAATCCGGTGTTTAGCCTGGCCTTCAAATCACATAACAATCGGCTGTTGTCGCCCCTTCGGGGCTGGGACGGCCTTTCCGCCGCTTCGCAGCTACAAGCCCGCCCCAAAGCCGGGCGTTATGTGGTGCCAGCCATGCTACACTCACGTGTTTTGGATAATGTTTAATCACGGGTAGCCAGGAAGCTACTTTTTACTGAAAGGAACTCTGAACATGAGCAATCTGATTGCCGCCTGCGTTGGCGATATGCACGTTTGCCCGATCAAAGGGCACGGCTCCTCTCCCATTATGCCAAACGGCTCCAGCATCCTTGTTGAAGGTAAACCCATTGCCCGGGTGGGCGATGTTACCGGTTGCGGTGCCGTCATTACCCAAGGCTATCCTTTGGCGTTGGCCGATGGTATGCCCGTGGCGCACCTTGGTAGCCCCACCAGTCATGGTGGTTCCATTGTCAGCGGTAATCAACGAGTAATACTGGGTGTTGCCACAACCACCGCACCCGTGGTGGATTTTGCCATGGCAGGGGCACTGGATGACGAAGGCCAGCTTACCCCGGCCGCCAAAGAGTTGCTGGACAAAGATCCACAAGAGTTTGTTCGCAAAGCTGCGCAGAAAGGCGCGTTGATTGATGAAGCTTGCCTGAGAAGTCACCGGATAACTCGCCCGAAGAAGAGGGGCGTCCTAAAGTCCGCGTAGAGGCTGGCATCTTTTTCGATGGTACAGGTAATAACCGTGGCAACACCCGTGCTTACCAGCAGGAACTTGATAAGTGTCTGACAGCCAATGCCGCCGGAGCCATATCAGAAGAAGAGTGCAGTAATGAACTCTCGCAGGTGATGGAAGGCAGTTACCTCAATGCCGAAACGAATGTTTCGAAACTGGAGACGCTTTACTTCAAGAACACTATAGAGCAAGACGGTACTCCAACCCACCGGCTGTCTGTTTATGTTTCAGGAGTGGGTACCAAGTTCGGTGAGCCTGACGATGGTTTGAGTATGGGTTTAGGCTTGGGGGAGCAAGGCGTCCTCAGGAAGATTGACGAAGGCGCTGAGCGACTCACCTTTGAGATTGCCAACCGTGTCAATGATTCCATTGACGAGTTGATCATCGATGCATTCGGATTTAGTCGGGGCGCGGCAACAGCACGGCATTTCGTAAGCCGGGAGGTTTATGACACAACGGGCTCTTTATACGGAGAGTACAAAGGGGCACTGGTCAGAGCTTTCGAGCGAGAAGGCATCCCATGGCCCAAGAAAGTGACGGTTCGGTTCCTGGGGTTGTTCGATACCGTTGCCGGCGTAGCCGATGTGGGCAATCTGGATTTTTCCGCGCACGACGGAAAAACGGGGCGTATCAACGTCAACGTAAAACCAGAGCATGTCCAGCGAGCCGTCCAGTTTGTTGCCCGTGATGAGCGCCGGCACAATTTCTCGTTAAACAGCCTTCGGGATGAGACAGGCAACTTGCCTGAGCATTTCAGCGAGTGGGTTCTGCCGGGTGCTCATTCGGATATTGGTGGCGGGTATCCAGAGCGGTTTCACGAGCGAATTGAAGTTCGCCTTCCGGAGGTGATCACTGGTAAAGACCGTCGGAATCCCGAGGCCAGTTTTGAGTTTTCCCGCATGCTGCAGCAGCGAGCCCTGATCAAGGCTGAGGCTGGATCGGTTCCCTCAATCCATTGGCCAGCCTGGAGATCGAACAGAAGCGCTTCCCATGCTACCCACTCAGCCGAGCCTGAGCGGAAATAATGTTGCTTTGCACCTCTGGCTTGATCGGGAGGTTCGGGGCGAATACTCCAGAATACCCTTGTACCTTATTCACAAGCTGGCTGTTGATGTCGGTGTGCCTTTCCAGTCCATCAACCCCGAGGTGAAAGGCTTTTCAATACCGCAAGAACTTGTAACCGTTGCCAGAAACCTCGCAGCTTACATCTGGCACGGCCAAGATTTGCGGCTGTCTCCTGAATCCAAAGCCTTGCTCAAGCAACGGTACATTCATCATTCTGATCATTATCTGGAAATGGGGCCGCTTTACCCGTTCAGGCCTGCGAAAAATGGCCGTCGGGCTGTTCACCCGAATAAAACCAGTGAATAAATGGAGACTTCTATGAGTATCAAGGCTTGGATGATCAGTCTCTGTATTCTGTTACTGGTCGGGTGTTCGGAACCAACAGAACCAGAGGGGCCAAGGCACGGCCCCAACAGCACATATCGCAACATTAATGTCGTAGCACCGAAACACTACGATGTTTGGGTGGATAAGTTTTTTGTTGAATCCTTGTCCGAGGACATTGGCTGGCGGGCGCCTATTGGGATTGTATCCTGTTGCTGGAAAAAGGCACACGGGGCTTCGGCTGAATGGCAAACGATGCCGGAAGTCTTCCTTATCCGCTGGTTTTCGTTTGCAGAGCAACAATCCTATGAGGCCCTGATCCGACTGGAAAACCCGGACGAGATCGAGGAAAAGATGAAGGAGGTTGCCGCATTCGAGCGCTTTGGCGAGATGGTGGAACGCCCGCGCTACAACCTTGTTCTTGGCTTGGCTCCAGGGGGAACGGTTGTGGTGTGGATAATGAACCGGGGTGAGAATGCTATCGAAGTTGGTCGCTTTAAAGCCAAACCGTATGACAACCAAGAATCAGATTACACTCAGTGGGTCAATGAGTATCTCGAGAGAGAGGGTGATTACCTCAAAGAGAACGGGGTGAAGCTTGATAGCTGGTAAGGGTGTGGGCCGGAAACCTAAGGAGTTAGTCACCACATAACCATGCCATGCACCGGATGCCAAAACCTCCGCTTCGCTGCGTTTTTGTCACCGGTGATGGCTGGCGTTATCTGTAAGAAGTACCCACCACATGGAGGTATCTATGCACATTGGACTGATCGGCGGTATCGGACCGGCCGCAACAGAGTTCTATTATCGTAACTTAGTGAAAGCTGATCAGGCATCAGACGATGATAGTCGCTTGGAGCTGACGATTTGCCATGCGCAAGCGAGCGATTTGATACGCAACATTCAGGCTGGGGACGTCGATGAACAGGTGGGAATTTTTGAGGTACTGGCTAATCGCTTGAGCGCGGCTGGTGCCAACGCATTGGCAGTGACGTCAATAGCTGGACATTTTTGCATTTCCGAACTGGCGAAAGTGTCACCGATTCCTATTATTGATGCGTTGTCTGGACTGGAACGCGCGTTAATTCAAAACGGCTACACCAGAGTGGGCATATTAGGCAACAAGGTGGTCATGGAGACACGGCTGTTCGATAGCTTTCGAGAGACCGAAATTGTTGTTCCGCCTGGCGATAGTCTAAACAAGGTTCACGAAGCGTACATGAGCATTGCTGTTTCTGGTGTTGTCAGCAAAGACCAAAGAGAAACTATATTCCAGGCTGGCAAGAAGATGTGCGACGAACAAGGGGCTCAAGCGATTGTTCTTGCTGGTACAGATCTTTTCGTGGCCTTCGACGGGTATGAATGCGGATTCAAATACGTCGACAGTGCCTTGGTCCACATCGATGCAATCCACCGAGCATCAGTGGAAAACTCAGATAACCAGTACGGTCAAGGGAAGCTCCTGACGTCGCGCCCCCCTGCCGTTGGCGTTAAACAGCACGAATAGAGATTCAGGCTGCTGGAGTCATTCTAATTCCAGCAGCCTGAGATAGCCTTGCAACCACACATCAAACGTTAGCTCTGTGGTTTGATCAGGAACTTCTCTCCGGTAGCCTGTTTACCGTAAACCGCGATCGCATCCAGTTGTAGAGCATCAGCCAGGGATACTTCGTGAGTGTAGTGGCTGGCGAACGTGGTTTTGATCTCGGCGGCTATGCGTTTGCGCATGGCGATGGTGGTTTCCTTGCTCAGTTTTCCTAATGCATTAAACAATAAAAAGCCGTTCACACCCCAGGCAAAACCAAAGCTGCGGTTTAGCGTGATGGGGCCGCGATCAAGCCCGCCATAAATATAAACCTGTTTATAGATGTCAGATCCATACACGCTGTATTCAGTGATGTTGCGAGATACGGCGGCTTCCATGCAGGTGAGAATGTCACTGGCCAATTTACCGCCACCAATAGGGTCGAACGCGATGGTCGCGCCGGTTTCGATCAGTGCTTGGGTCAGGTCTGCCATAAAGCTGTCGCTACTGGAGTTAACCACGTATTTGGCACCCAATTCGCGCAGCAATGTTTCCTGTTCTGGCTTGCGGACGATATTGACCAGGTCGATGCCGTCGGCGATGCAGATGCGGTTGAGCATTTGTCCGAGGTTAGAGGCGGCGGCAGCGTGAACGATAGCCTTGTGACCTTCAGCGCGCATGGTTTCGACCATGGTTAATGCCGTCAGCGGATTAACAAAGCTTGAAGCGCCTTCGGCCGCAGTCGTACCCGGCTCCAGTTCCAGACAGCTTTGCACCTTGGCACAGAGATATTGGCGGTAGCTACCACCGCCAATTACCGCAACGGTTTTGCCCATCAAGCTTTGCGCAGCGGCTGATGAGCCCGCAGCTACCACTGTACCAGCCCCTTCGTTGCCTACGGGTATAGCCTTGCCAACCCGCTTTTTAACGGCACCCATGAACTTGGCCGGGACATCGGCACTGATGATCGGGCGATCGGCACTACCGGATTGGCTGGCAGTCGTCATATCGGCCGCGCTGAACATCACTCCCAGGTCAGACGGGTTAATAGGGGCGGCTTCGATGCGGATGACCACTTCGTTTTCGCCGGGCTCGGGGATCTCGATCTCGCGCAGGGCAAGTTCCAGTTTGTTGTCTTCGCTAATGGTGGAAATAAGTTCGATGTTGGTGTCCGACATTTTTTTCTCCTGAAAAAGTTAGGTCGTCTGTCACTTCGCTAATGGCACGGACAATGAGCAGATGGGTGGGACAGATGCCAATCGCGCCAGATTTGGAAGCTTTAATTCGAAATGCCAAATCCGGTGCATAACCATGCTGGCTTGCATTATGCTGCATAAGCAAGCCCCCTCTCCACGAAGAGCCACAACTAAAATGCTAGTCCCAAGCCATTTCAAAGAAGAAAACCAGGAAAAGCTCCAGCAATACATCAAGGACTACAGCTTTGGTGTACTGGTGGTTGCAGACAGCGATGGTATCGACGCAAACCACCTCCCCTTCCACTTCAGCGTGAGCGCAAGCAATCCCCTCGGCACACTGAGGTGTCATGTTGCGCGGGCGAACCCTGTTTGGCAGCGCATTGAAAATGGCGCTTCGGTGCTTGCGATTTTTCAGGGGCCAGATGCGTACGTTTCTCCCTCTTGGTATGAAACCAAGGCGGAGACGGGGCGAGTTGTTCCAACCTGGAACTATGTGGCGGTTCATGCCCAGGGCAAAGCGGTTATCGTTCAGGAAGCTGACTGGCTGATGGATCACCTCCATCAGCTAACAGATCAGCACGAATCCAACCGGGAGAATCCGTGGTCGGTTGATGATGCACCTGCCGAATTCACCAGTCGCTTGGTAAACGCCATTGTCGGTATCGAGATTCAAGTTGAATCCCTTACCGGAAAGGTTAAGGCTAGCCAAAATCATCCAGAGCGTAATCGAGCGGGTGTTAAGGCCGGGCTGGCAGCTGGCTCTGCTAGTGAGCAGGCCATGTCGGCATTTATCAGATAACAATTCGCGACTTTCAGGCGATCTGGATTTCGTTCTCAGCTACCACAACACCAAAGGTATTCCGGCCAACAATCGGTATTCGAGTCTGGTTCTTCATTTTTTTAACCATCAGACTCACCACCGTGGACAAGTGTCTACACTGATCTCACAAGCAGGCGTTAATATTGGGGTGGGATGTTTCCCCATACACAGCGAAAGCGTAGGTTTTACCGGGAGAATAGTAATCTCAATGCACATTATAAAAGGATGATAGGTATGATTTTCTTTGATGCTGCCCGTTGGCGGGGCGCTACCATTGTGGTGGCATTGTGCGGGTCGCTGGCCAGCTGCGCGGCTCTTTCGCCTGCGCCGAATTTGACCTCCGATGAAAAGAAAGCCCTCAGTACCAGCCTGAACGAGAAATACAAGGCGTATCAGGATTGCATGGCCAGTGAATCCGATCGCTTCAGCCATATCACATCGGCACCACCTTCAGATATCGCCAAGGGCGCCCAAGCGGGCTGTGAAGCTGCTTTCCGGAGTTATCATCAGGCCGTGACCAAACAGTTTACGGCCTTTGTTTCAAGCGCCGGCCAGGCAGAAGCCCGAAGCCAGGCTGAGCAGCATGCCAGCGATGCAAAAGATCGCACCTGGAGTCATGTCATCCAACGGGTTCTGATCCAAAGACAATAAGCCAGAGAGCGTGCAGAGTTGGCCAACGCGCCCGAGCAAGAGCAAAGTCTAGGTGGCTGTAGCTGGCCATAATAGAGATGCGGTTGAGCTCGTTCGAACTACCTCTCGGCGGTTTAACGGGCCGCTGGTTGCTGGGGTATTATTACTACATACGCAACTTTGATGGTTCCGTACTATCCTTAAGATTAGTGGCGACGCTCGCTCAGCCGTATGCAGAAAACCCTGCTGCAAGCTGAGATCAAGAATTTTTTCTCATCACAACTGTTCTAACGCACCAAGGAAGTTTACAGACACTCAGCAAGCGAGATAAAGGGAACCGTCGCTCAACCAAACGAGCTTTTTGGTAAGCGAGGCTAACCTGATGGCTGACCGCACTGTTACTCATACTGCACGCAACACTCACGGCGACATCGTTGCCATTGGAAATCCGCAATCCGACTGGCATCAACGCCGTGTCGAGTGGGCCATCAGTGACATAGTGGCGCACCGGCACGAGTATTTTGTCTCCGGCAACTCAGGCCCAATCCGGATTGGAATCGTCAACGACTCCGACGGGCCCTACTTGCGAACGTTCCCCGACTCGACCGGGGAGAATAACCTCGACGAGTTGCCTGTTCTTGATCTTCGGCCCTGGGAAGTGGCATTCGACCACGCGGAGATACTCGCAGTCCACGCCGCGCTGGTGCCACACGGCACACTTGGGCAAGTCTTGTTGCTAGGAGGTAACGAGCACGATCCAGCGAACGCTGACAACCCCTTGGGCTTTTTCAACACTCGCGTGTACGATGTTGCCACTAACCAGATCATCGCCGTCAACTCGCCAAACTCTGATGTGTTCTGTTGCGATCACGCCTTCCTGCCTGACGGACGTCTCATAGTCGGTGGTGGCAGTTCCGGATGGAATCCACCAGAGCATCATGAAAATGCCCACGAAAATGCTCAGGATCACTGGAGCGGGGCAACACATACAGCTATTTGTACTACCCCCGATTGTTCGTCGTACCCGGCGGCGACGTGTTCATGGCATCACCTGATAATGAGCAGTGTGGCTTCTACGATCCAGCCACCGGGATAGTGCGCGACATTGAAATTGCGGCGCCACCCCACGGAACTCAGTTTAGAGAAACCAATCACACAGCTGTCCTGCTCCCGCTGCTTCCCGGAAATGACTACCGCCCGACAGTTCTCTTTCTGGGCATGGACGGAGCACACCGCATCACACTCAATCCAGACAACCTGGATCCTCCACCGGTTTGGCAGCCGACAAGCGTACCGAGACCACTGCAAATCAGCCAACCGCTTCGGCGGCACAGTACCGCAACGATTCTCCCGACCGGCGACGTTCTTTTTTCGGGCGGAATAAATCACCCAGCCATCAACGGCCTTCCTGATGAAGATGCCGTGCTCCACGGTGAAATTTACCACCCTGCTTCGATTGGAGCGCCAACGAAATCGACTCAAGCCAGGAAGACTGGACCACTACAAGGCCCGCAAGTGTTCCCCGAAATTATCACTCGGTGGCACTTCTGTTGCCGAATGGTCGGGTTTTGACAGCAGGTTCGAATCTCGACGGGCAAGCGGGCGGTAACAGTGTTAAAGAATACCGAATCGAGATCTTCTGCCTGATTACGACACCGACACGAATCGCCCCGTGATCTTTCAGGCGCCAGATTCTTTGAGCTACGGTGACTCCTTCCAGATCAACGCGTCTCCGGCAGATCGAATTGAGCGGGTAGCCCTCATGCGTTGCGGATCGGCAACCCATGCCTGGATGGTGATCAGCGCTATGTCGGCCTGTCGTTCACCAACACCAATAACGGAGTGATTATGGCCACCGCTCCACCCGACGGCAGCATCGCACCACCGGGGCCGTATATGATCTGGGTGATTGACGACCGCAACCGGCCCTGTGTTCTGGCACCCTTCGTAATTCTCAATTAAGGCGTCAATATTTAATACGTAGTATAAATATACAAGTAAAACTAATTGACGTTAAATAAAATCAAGATCAAACAAAATTTTTCCAACAGCTATAAACCGAAAATGACGAGAATTCGAACACCGAAAGCCAGAAAACGCTATATATAATAGTTAGTTATATTTTGTATATTTTATAACATAGTCATATATACAAATTTATTTCACCCATGGCACTAATTACGTCGGGAAATTTTACAACTTTGTTCTGTTAACGAAATTACGATCAAAGTAAACCAGGCTAGATCACTGAGTTTTAATGCGCTGCCCGTAGCTGGTGTGATTCATGCAGTTTATTGAGTGCACACAGCTTCAGGTGAAACCAATATGAGACTAATTATACGCATATTTACAGCACTTATAACGATGTTATGGTTCAGTGCGAGTATCGCTCTTCCTATCAATGCTAATAGCGGTGTCTCGCTTTACCACGACATGATTATTGCGACTGGCGGACAACTTCCTGTAGGTCTTGAATCACGCACTAATCCTCCAAATCTTAGTCGTTCGGCTAGCAGTGAACTACAGGCACCCGATGCTGTAGATTTTAATGATACAGATACGGTGATAAACGGCTTAGGGCCGGATACGCCTTCGATTTTTTCAGCGATTAGCACCGATACACGCAATGCTGGTACAGAAGGGTCATTTGCCAGCAATAATACCCAATTATATCAAATAGTAGAGACAGAAATAGTCCCTGATGGGACTAATGACATCTCTGAACGAGGTATATGGGGTAATGGCCAGGCGCAAGCATCTCTTAGCACAGAATTATATGATACTCAGGGAATTTCGGATGCATCTTTTGAACGAGCTTTTACCTTTTCAAACCAAAATCTCTTTGCGTTAACCTTTGGTATTGAAGGTAACTTTGAGATGGATTTGTTTGCTACTGCCAATGGTGAAAATAGCTTTGCAAAGACATTTGCTCAAGTGGATATGTTTTTTAGTTCTCAAAGTTCGCTGGATATCGTGTTTGCGGACACCTCGCTCTATGTCAACAATCAAAACGAGGTGGGTGATAATGCGCTGTTTTACCTTCAGCGAGAAACCGATGTTGCCAATACTGGCCACTTGAGTCTTACGGGCGGCGCAAGTGCTACAGGCACCAACATCGGCGGCCTTACTCAAGCTTTTGGCAGCAGTACTATGTCCTACGTATTGGGTATTACGCTGTTACCGGGCGAAGAAATCACTATGTCGCATATAGTCACGTATTCTAACTTGGCGACGATTGGAGAGGGTACAGTGAAGGTACCTGAACCTTCAGGTGGCCTATTAATGCTTTTCGCGTTTGGCTTGCTAGTGTTTAGAAGGCAGCGCAGGTTTGGTAGTTAATTTTACAACAGCCTCGTTATGCAGGAAAAAAATTGAGTCTATCGATCTCCTATTCCGTTGAAAACGCGGGCTGAGTACGCGTTTCCCTTGGAGCATTAGTTCAGTGATACTGGAGCGGCATTCCAAGCACACTTTGGCACAGTAAGAAAAAGCCAACGGTCTTGAGGCGCGACGTTCATAGTTGCCGCCATATCCGCGAGCAGTTTGGGCCTGTTGCTGACGACATCGGCAATAGCGTTTAGTGTACTCAAGCTCATTGGCGCTGCCTATTTGATCTATTTAGGTCTTAAGCTTTGGTTTTCCTCCGTTCCTGACGTTACACGCAAGGCCGCCTCTCCTAAGCATGTTGGGCTTCAGTTTGCGGAGGGCTTTACGCTTCAGTTAACAAATCCGAAGGCGGTATTTTTTTTCATGGCGGTGTTTCCACAGTTCATCGACTTATCGTCGTCTTACCTAACCCAGTTCGGGTTGCTGGTAACAACGTACAGCAGTCTTGTTGTTGCGATTCATCTGATTTATGCGCGATCTGCGGGATTAGCAAGGGGATGGCTCAGTAGCAGGAAAGGGGGGCGTATCGTCAACCGTCTGAGCGGTGGCAGTTTCATTTGTTTTGGTGTCGGCCTCGCCTCGGCGAGCAAATGACAGAAGAAAGCTTGAAGGCTATGTTGAGAGTGGGCCTGGGTAACATGGCGTTACCCAGGCCCAGTGCTGGCTATACTTGCATCAGGACTCGCTCACCATAACAGACTTCACATTCACAAATTCGTGCATGCCAAAGCCGCCATGTTCGCGGCCATAACCGCTCTGCTTTACCCCACCAAATGGCAGGTTAGGCTGGGCCAGATTATAGCCATTGATATTGACCATACCTGTGTCAAATTCATCCCGAGCCAGGCGCAGCGCCTCGTCTTCGTCGGCGCTAAAGATGCCTCCGCCCAGGCCATAAATGGAGTCATTTGCAACTCGCATAGCCTCGGCTGCATCCTTTACTTTGATCAGCGCAGCCACCGGTCCAAACAGCTCATCGTCATACGCTGCTGCCCGGGCGCCACGTTTTCCAGTACCGTGGGTGGGTAGAAGTAACCTTTGCCCTCGGGGATTTCACCACCCAAAGAACAGGTAGCGCCGGCCTCGATCGACTTGCGAACCTGCTCATGCAGGCCATCTCTTAGGTCTTCGCGAGCCATGGGGCCCATTTTGGTATCACTGTTCGTGGGATCACCAAAAGAGAGCTTCTTCATTTCAGCCAGGCAGGCATCCCTGAACTCCTCATACACGGGCTCTTCAATAATAAAGCGCTTCGCAGCCACGCAGGTCTGGCCCGCATTGTAAGTTCGGCCCTGAACGCAGATCTTCGCGGCCTTCTTGATGTCGGCATCTGCCAGTACCAGATAGGCATCGTTGCTGCCCAGTTCCAGCACGGTTTTCTTCAGCACTTTAGCTGCTCGCTGTGCCACTGTCCGGCCAGCGTTGGGGCTACCCGTCAGCGTAACGCCACGCACCAGCTTGTGCTCGATAACGGCGTCTGATACCTCATGGTCAATTAGCAGCGTGCGGAAGGCGTGTTCCGGCATGCCGGCATCGCGGTAAAGTTTTTCAACTTCCAGAGCCATGCCCCATACATTGTTGGCATGTTTCAATAGCACGGTGTTACCCGCCATGAGGTTGGCGGCGCTGTAGCGGATAACCTGGTAAAGCGGAAAGTTCCACGGCTGTATGCCGTAAATCACGCCTTGAGGCTGATAGGAAACCACAGCACGGCCGCCCGCCAGCTCTCTTGTTTCGTCCGCCAGTTCCGTGGGGCCCTGTTCTGCAGTGTACTCACAAATCGCCGCGCACAATTCGCATTCCTGTTTGCCCTCTGCCAGGGTTTTGCCCATTTCCCGGGTCATCAGTGCGGCGTAGTCATCCTGGCGCTCACGAATCAGGGCAGCGGTTTTGCGCAGAATATTCGCGCGCTCTTCAAACCCGGTTTTGCGCCAGTTAAGAAACGCATGATGAGTCTGCTCAATGATGCCCTCTGCTTCTTGTCTGGACATCATGGTATAGGTTTCAAGAACTTCTTCTGTGGCAGGATTGATTGTCTTATGAGTGTTCGACATCAGTTTGCCTCCTGGATGATTAATGACAGTTGAACCTGTATTTGTTCGACCGTCATCGAATGATATTACCCAATCAACGTAACATGGCCGGCTGACCTTAAGGGCGAAGGTTACGTAACCGTATAACTCGGTAGCGACCAGCGCTGAGATGCTGAAAGGCGCGATACCGAACGCGCGCCTGGAATGGGTCAACGCGGCGTACTGGATAACCGGAAAAAGCACAACAAACGGTTCTCGTTCTTTCCCGGCTCAGGCGGCGTCCGAGGTGCGACCGGTGGAAATCTGATTGCGCCCCTGAATCTTGGCCTGGTATAGCTCTTCGTCCGCCTTGGAAATAGCGTGCTCCAGGGTGACATGTTGAGCGTGGCGGCTGGCGACACCGACACTGATGGTGCATCGAATCATTCTGCCGCAATCATTGACCACCAATTGCTCGATATTGTGGCGGAAACGCTCTGCCACTTTGAGGGCTTCGGCCTCGTCTGTTTCCGGCAACAAAAGAGTGAATTCTTCACCACCCCAGCGGGCCAGAAGGTCGCCTTTGCGCCGGGACTTATCAAGCTCGTCGGCAATTTTCTTCAATATCCTGTCGCCAGCGGCATGGCCATATTGGTCGTTGATGCTCTTGAAATGGTCAATATCGATCATAGCCACACACATGTTGCTGTCGTTGCGCGTGATCAAACTCCACAGTGATTCGGCGGCAGGCAGAAAACCACGACGATTGTTGAGGCC
The DNA here is from genome assembly GCF_001858325.1 of Marinobacter sp. AC-23. GTDB lineage: Bacteria > Pseudomonadota > Gammaproteobacteria > Pseudomonadales > Oleiphilaceae > Marinobacter. Next base: position 33,504 of record NZ_MBPP01000046.1, on the reverse strand, counting down.
CGTCAGCAGATCGATCTGGGCCGTCCGCTCGGCTGTCACCCGGGCTACTTTGTTTTTACGGGCCAGATCGGCCAGCGCCAACATCAACAGCATGGCATCCACTACCATGCCGATGTCCACGGCATAGTAGCCAAGCTGGGAATAAGTAATCATGCCGTTTACCGTCAAGGCCGTAACAGAGGCACCAATAACGGAAGCCAGTGTGCCTAGCATGAAATAGCGTGCGGATTGGTTGCCTGCCATCCAGCTCGACACGCCCATGTAGAGCATCAGTACCGTGAATACCTGCACAACCAGGAATGCCAGTTGTAGCGCCAGGCCCTGTTCGTCTAAAGCGAAAAAGGCACCAAAGAGCGCGAAATAAGCCACACCGATTGTCTGGATGGTTCTGTGGAGCCGTGGTCGGTGGCGTCGGGTCTTTAGAAAACTCGTGGCAAAGGCCAAGCCAGCGCTGACGAAACACAGCATGAACAAGGGTGGCGCCCACTGCTGCCAGCCCACGGCATCGGGCCATAGCAGGGCCATGCCGATACCATTGTAGGACGCCGCCACGGCCACGAAACTGCCCGTGTAGAGTGAGTAGAACAGATAACGCCGCTTCCGAAAGCCGGCAAACAGCATCAGGTTGTAGGCAGACAGCGCAAACATAACGCCGTAGACGAAGCTGTAGAAGATCGCCTCTGACTGCTCTCGATTATGGCTGACGGCAATGCTTGAAAAGTAGAGTGGCACCACCATTGGGTCTGCGGTCTCAACGCGCAGCAATAAACGTGTCTCGCCGGGTGGGAACGGATAATCGGCACTGGGTATGCGTTTGGCGATTGAACGATGCCCCAGCGCGATACGATCACCGCTTACAAAGTGCTGTGGCAACTGGCCTTCGGTTATGAGAAAGAAATCGACCCTTTCCAGCCAGCCTGTTCCGACGGACACGCGCCGCAAAATGGGGTCGTCGGTGGGATTGAAAACATTCGCCACCAGCCATATCGCACCGGAATTGATGCCATTGGTTAACACGCAGGTCTCAGGGTGCGTTAGGGCGACCGGATTAGCACGAACCAGAGACTGAACGTCGTCAACGGAGAGCGTTTCTCCTTGTTCAACGAGATATGCCACTCGATCGGTCATTGCGCCTGGTAGTCGGCTCGAGCGTCAATGCGGGGCAATGCTCCGTAGTCGTGTGCTGGTTCAGCCAGGGCGCACGTTGTCAGGTTCAGAATGGTCAGAAGGAAAAAGAGGAACCAATGCCGTTGCACTTGATTAAATTTCCGTGAATATTTTGCATAGGTTATAGGCAAACCTGCGACATGTCATATCCTGCTGATTATGCGGTCGGGGGAATTGTGAGCTCAGCTAATATTGGTACTGAAAGCGCAGAAAAGGTTCTGTGCCCCAAAGCGAGGAGAAGCAGATGCCCAAGCAGGCCATGGTAATCATGCTGGCTTTTCTAGGATTTTCCGATTTTCTGGTGGCCGGCGACTGCAAGATGGATGAAACCGATCGGGCGTTGCTGAATCGCGTCAATGAAGCTCGGAGCCAGCCCCGCCAATGCGGCGACCAGAACTTTGACGCAGCAGAACCGCTGTCCTGGAACTGCAAGCTCACGGATGCCGCCCGAGCCCATTCGGAGGATATGGTAGAGCTGGAGTTCTTTAGTCATACCGGCCCTGAAGGTCGTGAGATCGGCGAACGGGTGAGTCAAAGAAATTACACTTGGTCGGCAGTGGGCGAAAATATCGCAGCAGGCCAGAACTCTGTCGATCAAGTCGTTGATGGATGGCTCTCAAGTCCCGGGCACTGCGCCAATATTATGCGTGCCGAATTCACCGAAATGGGCGCGGCGAGGATTGAGGCGCCGGGCTCGAAATATTCCCCTTTATGGACTCAGGTTTTTGCCCGGCAGCGCTAACAAAATGAGCCTGCGAATAACCCTGCTGTAGTTCTTGAGCACTAAATCTATATTGCCTAGAATGGCGCTCTTTTCATTTAATGCAGGTCACTACCATGAACGACACTAAATCGCTGCCAACGTTACCGAATCGACTTTCAAGAAATCCCCAGAGCGCGCATCACGTAGCAGAAGTTTTCGAGCACGATATTGGTATTCGGCTCAATGGCAAAGAGCGTACCAATGTTGAGGAATATTGCATCAGTGAAGGTTGGATAAAGATCGCCTCGCCCACAGCTCTGGACCGTCGCGGACAGCCGCTTCTGATGACTTTGAAAGGAAAGATTGAAGCCTTCTACCGTTAAGCAACACGGTTAGCTACCGACACCACACGGCGGCTCTGCGGAGGCAATAGCTTTTTCATGAATGCTCCCATGCCGCCCCTTTGAGTTCCGTTTCCGGCCAGTTTTTAACGTTCTTCGGGTTACAATGCTTCCTGTGACCTGAGGACGAAACCGTGAACGATCGCCACTATCAACAAGCCCGACTCGCACGTGACCACCGGTTTGATGGGCAGTTTTTCGTTGCTGTTAAAACCACAGGTATCTACTGCAGACCGATCTGTCCGGCCCCGGCGCCAAAGGAACAGAATGTCTGCTACTTCAAAACGGCCATCGCCGCCGCTAACGCCGGGTTTCGCCCCTGTTTGCGCTGCCGTCCAGACAGCGCCCCGGCCTCCTGGGCCTGGAAAGGCACTGACACCACCCTTGAACGCGCGTTGCGGTTGATTGATGACGGCGCACTGATCAGAGGCAGTACTACTGAGCTGGCTGACCGATTGGGTATCAGCAGCCGGTACCTCGGTCAGTTATTTCAGCGCACGGTAGGCACCAGTCCGAAACACTACAGCCTGTATCAGCAGGTGCTGTTCGCCAAGAGCCTGCTGCAGCAAACCGAGTTGCCAATTACTGACATTGCTCTGGCTTCCGGATTCAAGAGTGTGCGACGTTTCAACGATTGCTTTGCCAACGTCCTGCAAATGACACCGCGCTCGCTGCGACGCCCGACGGGGAAACGGACGAAGGAGCCCGGTATCCGTCTGTTTTTAAGTTACCGACCGCCTTATGACTGGGCCGCATTACGCACCTTTCTGCAAACCCGTTTAATCGACACTCTGGAGTGGTGCGATGAAGACCACTATGGCCGCACGTTTCGTCTGGCCAATGGCGCCGCTGGCCGTTTTACTGCCTGGCACCGGCCCGAACGCTGTGGCTTTGAAGTCGCACTTGAGTTCAATCAACCCTCAGCGCCGTTGCCCGTGGTGCGTACGATTAGCCGTTTGCTTGATCTTGATGCCGACAGCAGCACCATCGATGCCCATCTGGCACCAATTCAGAACCAGTCGGGAACGGAGCGTCCGGGTTTACGACTGCCCGGCACTTGGGATGCGTTTGAAGCGGGTATTCGTGCCATTCTTGGGCAACAAATCAGTGTGATGGCCGCTCGCAATCTGGTTCGACAGATCGTGGCAGAACACGGTGAGTTGCTGCCGGGTCCGGACGCTGAGCACCGCCTGTTCCCTACCCCGCAGCTCTCGCCCACAGCGATCTCGGCACTCTGAAAATACCCGGCCGCCGACGCCAGACCCTGATCGATCTCGCCCGGTTTTTCGACACCCGACCCGACCTGGCCGCCGACCCTGATCAGTGGCTTGCCTTAAGCGGCATCGGCCCCTGGACGGTGAATTACGCGCGCATGCGCGGGCTTGGCGACAGCGACGTCTGGCTTGGGTCTGATCTTGGCGTAAAGAAGGCACTGGGGCAGACGAACGGTTCATGGGAACCGGCTGACGCCTCGCCCTGGCAAAGTTATCTGACCTTTTACATGTGGAGTTTGCTATGAAACCTGTTTTCCAGAGTTTATTGCCCACCCCCATAGGGATCGTGCGGATTCAGGCGAATAAAGACGCCATTACCCGCATCGATTTTATTGATGACGGCGAGCATTCGGCCTATGCAGAAAACGACGTGACTCTTCAGGCCCGAGCGCAATTGAAGGACTATTTTGAGGGCACGTGCCAGGCCTTTGATTTGCCATTGGCCCCGCAAGGCACGGAGTTCCAGCAGGCCTGCTGGCAGGCGCTGGTTAAAATTCCCTATGGGGAAACCCGTTATTACGCGGAACAGGCGCAATTGATACAGCGCCCGAGTGCGGTTCGCGCTGTCGGGGCGGCCAATGGAGCCAACCCGATTTCCATCGTCGTGCCTTGTCACCGCGTTATCGGGAAAAGCGGCCAATTGACCGGCTACGCCGGGGGGCTGGAACGAAAGGCCTGGCTACTGGCCCATGAGCGGGATGCTGGGGTATAACGTTGGCTGCTCATGACAATTTCTCCTATGCTCTAATCATGGGCTAGGAATGTCTACCGCACTGGGGTAAGTCCAGTTTATTACAATTTCTGGCTACTTTTGACGTTGCAGATTATGAAAGAGGAAGTGTGGTACATGGAGCCCATGAAAATTCTGATCGCACAGATTCTGGATATTGGTCGAGGGGCTATTGAGATCTTGCCGCAGCTTTTTATATCTCTAGTCATTCTTTTTATTACCTACGCCCTCGCCAAGTTAGCAAAGCACATCGCCAAAAGTGTTCTTAAAAAAACACGCCTGCGCCAGAGCCTGGCGAATTTGATGGTTTTATTCTCTTCGTTAGCCATTTGGTTAGTCGGCCTAATGATTTCGGCGATCATAGCCTTTCCAGATCTTACGCCCACCAAAATGCTTGCGGGGTTGGGCATCGGGTCTGTTGCCATTGGTTTTGCATTTAAAGATATATTCGAGAATTTTTTGGCGGGAATCATCATATTGATTCGCCGGGAGATGCGTATCAACGATTTTGTGGCCTGCGAGGGGTATGAAGGTACGGTTGAGGCGATACTCGTGCGCGAGACACACATTCGCAAAACAGACGGTGAGTTGGTCATTCTCCCCAACAGCATGTTGTTCAAGAACCCCCTCACTATACGAACAGACCTTGAGGAGCGCAGAACAACCATTATCTGTGGCGTAGGGTATGGTGAGAATGTGGATGAGGCACGGTCGGTCATAAAACAAGCGGTTACGGCCTGTAAAACAGTAATCACTGACACCAGGCCGGTGCAGATCTTTGCCAATGAGTTTGCAGATTCATCAATAAATTTTGAAGTGACGTGGTGGACAGGCTCCAGGCCCCTGGACATTAGGCAGTCACGCGACGAGGTGATTGCCTCGATCAAAGCAGCGCTGGATAAAGCGGGTATCGAAATCCCCTTCCCTTATAGAACGCTTACGTTCAAGGACACCTGAGGGCCAAACGCGAAACGCAGGCCCTCCCGCTACTCACCTCTGGTTAACCTTCTGTTCTTGCTTTGCCATTTTTTATGGTATTCATGGTCTTGCCTAGTGATAGGTTACTGCTACTATTAATGTTCAATTGAACATCTAACAATAACAAACCCATGGAGCGGCCCCTCCCAAGATGTTCAATACACTGCGTGGAACCCTCATGCTTGGCCCGCTCCCGACGGAGAATAACAATGAAATTTTATAAAAAACTGCTTCCCGGAATGTTGCCCTCTGCGGCCTTAGCGGCGTCTGTTTTAATGCTAGGCGCTAGCGGTCAAGCGCTGGCTGCTGACTGTGAACGGGGTGCGCTTGATGCTCTGTATTGCGACGCAAACGGCGACATGGTCGCAGACTTGCCAACGGATGAATCAAAGTGGAATGACCCCGACACGTTGATTTTTGCGTACACGCCAGTTGAAGACCCAGCCATTTATTCCGATATCTGGCAGCCTTTTATTGATCACCTGTCTGAAGTCACCGGCCGGGATGTACGCTTCTTCGCCGTGCAATCCAATGCTGCCCAGGTAGAAGCCATGCGCAGTGGCCGCCTGCATATTGCCGGCTTCTCCACAGGCCCAACGCCTTTCGCCGTTAACCTTGCCGGTGCGGTTCCTTTTGCGCTGATGGGGTCAGATTCGGGTCGGTTTGGTTATACATTGCAGGTGTTCACCCATCGTGATTCAGATATCCATGAAATAAAAGATCTGAAAGGCAAGCGGGTTGCACACACCTCACCTACGTCCAACTCAGGAAACCAGGCACCAAGGGCATTGTTCCCGGAGATGGGCATCGTACCGGGTGAAGACTATGAAATTTCCTTCTCCGGCAGCCACGACCAGTCCATGCTTGGCGTAGTCGCCAAAGACTACGACGCCGCCCCGGTAGCTTCTGAAGTGGTCGAGCGCATGGCCGCCCGTGGCCTGTACGACACAGACGATGTGCGCCTGGTGTGGGAGTCGGATCGTTTCCCTACCACGTCTTATAACTATGCACACAACCTGCACCCAGATCTGGTTGAGAAAGTCCGCGAGGCGTTTTATACCTTCAAGTTCGCCGGCACTGAGTTGGGTGAGGAGTTTGAAGGTGTCGAAACCTTCGTTCCCATCAATTACAAAGATAACTGGAAGGTCATTCGCACCATTCAGGCCTCTAATGGCGTTCAGTACACCCCCGATAATCTTAAATAAGTAGAACAGGAACCCCTGGCTAACCGCCAGGGGCTCTACCCGGAGTGAACCACATGTTAGAGATTTCCAACCTCGTAAAGCGTTACGGGCAAAACGAGCCTGTGCTCAAAGGCCTTGATCTGAGGGTAGAGGGCAGCAGCGTTGTGTCGATTGTCGGTGCTTCCGGTGCAGGCAAAAGCACTCTGCTGCGCTGCATCAACCGGTTGGTGGAGCCGACCTCGGGTTCGATCAAGCTGAACGGCCATGAGTTGGTGAATCTGCGCGGAAGCGAATTGCGCCATTCCCGCCGACGCATTGGCATGGTGTTTCAGGGCTTTAACCTGATTGATCGCTTAACCGTGATGGAGAACGTGCTCTCCGGGCGTCTGGGGTATGTGTCCTTTTTCCAGGCGCTGACTCGCCGCTTTCCGCAATCGGATATCGACCGTGCCTTCAGCCTGATGGAACGTGTGGGTATCGCGCACTACGCCGATAAACGTGCTGACCAATTGTCTGGTGGCGAACGCCAGCGGGTTGCGGTGGTGCGTGCACTGATGCAAGAGCCGGAGATTTTACTGGCAGATGAGCCAACGGCTTCGTTGGACCCAAAGACCTCTCAACAGATCATGAGCCTGCTACAAAGCCTTGCGAGTGAAATGTCGTTGCCGGTCTTGATCAATATCCACAACGTTACTCAAGCACGTATGTATACCGATCGTATTGTCGGCATGCGCCATGGACAGATGATTTTTGACGGCGAACCCAAAGATTTCAATCAGGACGCACTGGATGCCATTTACGGTGGTATTGAATCACCAGATGACGACGGCAGTGTTCCAGAGCAGTCGGCTCCCCCTGCCCCGGAGGCTACGGCATGAAGCCCGACAGAACCGCACTCGGCGCACCGTCGGGCAGGGTCTGGAAAAAGCCGCCCTTCATAACCAACCCTTGGGTTCGCTATGGCTTGCTCGCAATCACCCTGGTTTACCTTTTTTGGGCATTCTCCACACTGCCTTTCGATTGGCAGCGGATTTCCGAAGGCTTGCCCCGCGCAGCCAAAATTTTCGGGGGTGCTTTCCCTCCCAGCTTTGAGCGTGCTGGCCTGCTATGGACAGGCTTTAAGGAAAGCTTCCAGATCGCATTTTTGGCAACCACGCTGGGCGTTCTTCTTTCGGTACCTATCGCGGTAATGGCCGCTCGCAACGTAGCGCCACTGCCCGTTTACCTGCTGGGCCGCACGATTATTATCGTATCCCGCAGCTTTCACCCGGTAATCGTGGCAATCCTTTTTGTTGCTGCCGTCGGGTTTGGCCCGGTGGCGGGTATTCTTACCCTAATTCTTTACTCCATTGGGTTTGTGGCCAAGTTGTTGGCGGAAGAAATCGAGGAAATCGACTGGGGCCAGGTAGAAGCCATGCGCTCGGTAGGCGCCGGTTACATGAAAATATTGGTCTATGGGGTTTTCCCACAGATTATGCCGCGCCAAATAGGCTTGTCTATGTACCAACTCGACAGCAATCTTCGCGCTTCGGCGGTTGTGGGTATTGTTGGTGCCGGTGGTATCGGCGGCACGCTCATGAACGCATTCGGGCGCTACGATTACGATTTCGCTTTCGCCATTTTGCTGATGATTATTGCGATCATTCTGGTCAGTGAAGGCTTGAGCGGATGGGTGAGGAAAAAAGTATGGTAGATCACGCTGCAAAATTGACCGATCGAGTCTGGTCACGCTACGACCGCAAGGAACAGCTGACGCGCTATGGGGTCTACCTGATCACGCTAATAGCTGTGGTATGGGCCGTGCGTGACATCGACATCTTCTGGCCCTGGGTGTGGGATGCGCCCAATCAGATTCAAAGCCTGGGCGCACGCATGTGGCCGCCGGAGTTTAGTGAGTGGAATGCGATATTCTCCGCCATGCTGGAGACTGTTCATATCGCCACCCTATCCACCATGTTGACGATATTCATCGCCTTACCGGTTTCCTACATTGCGGCGCAGAATACAACGCCGAACAAAGTCACCCTGTGGATTGGCCGGTTCATTCTGGTTTCCAGCCGTTCCGTGAACACCATTATCTGGGCACTGCTGTTTGTGGCTATTTTCGGCCCCGGTGTCTTGGCTGGTATTTTGGCGGTTATGTTCCGCTCCGTGGGGTTCATCGGCAAGCTGATGGGCGAGGCGATTGAGGAAATCGATCGCCGCCCGGTGGAGGCTATGGAGGCGACTGGCGCCAGCAAGATGAAGGTGGTGCTGTACGCAATTGTGCCTCAGGTAATGCCGGCATTTTTTGCCATCATTATTCTGCGCTGGGACATCAACATCCGTGAATCCACGGTACTGGGTTTGGTGGGCGCCGGTGGTATCGGGGTGTTACTGCAAGGGTCTATCGACTTGTTCGCATGGCAAACCGTGGCCACCATCCTGCTGGCCATCGTTGTGCTGGTCATTCTGGGCGAGGCGCTAACCAGCGTTCTGCGCAAAAAGGTGATTTGATCGTGAACAGCCCGCTGCCCGATGTGAACTGGAACGCCGATAGTATGAAAGACACGATTGAGTTTGATAACGCCGACATTCTGTTTACCGATGTGGACGATACGCTGACGACAGACGGCCGGCTGCTGCCAGAGACCTATGTCGCGATGTGTCACCTGGCAGATGCCGGCATTAGCGTCATTCCGGTAACCGGGGGTTGTGCTGGCTGGTGTGACCAAATCATTCGAACCTGGCCGGTAAGAGCCGTTATCGGCGAAGGGGGCGCATTCTATGCGCAGCGCACAGCGCCACAGACCGTTAGCTGGCACTACTGGGAAGACGAGGTAAAGCACCGCCGAGACCAGCAGGCCATATTAGAGGCTGTTGCAGCGCTGGACCTGGGCTTTGAACCCAAGCTGGCCACCGACCAACCCTTTCGCTATGTGGATGTGGCGGTGGATTACAACCAGCAGCAATCGCTGACGCCTGAACAAGTGGCGGCCATTCACCATGCCCTGCTGGCCCAGGGCTTTAACGTTCGGCAAAGCTCGATTCACATTAACATCTGGCTGGGGGATTTCGACAAATCCACTATGTCATTGCGGGTGGGCCGTGAACTACTCGGCCTGGATACGCAGGCATTGCAGCGCCGTTCCATCTTTATTGGTGATGCACCTAATGATGAGAGCATGTTTCGCATCTTCCCAATGAGTGTCGGGGTGTCCAACATTCGCAAGCACCTATCCGGCATGACCCACCAGCCGGCTGCAATCGCCAGCCAACGCTCGGGTCTGGGCTTTGCTGAAATGGCAGAGGCGTGGCTGCAACAACGAACACACTCCGGGCTGAAGTAGCCCAACGCCTCGCCTGATATCAACAAGGTCAACTGGTTGAGCATATAGTCTGATGAGCGCCAAAGATCGCCAGCGTAGCATCCTGGAATGGGTCCATGAACAGGAGCATGTCGAAGTTGAAGACATAGCTCAGCGCTTTGGCGTCACCACGCAAACCATTCGTCGCGACATCAACAAACTGTGCGAGCTGGGCCTGTTGCGTCGTCGTTACGGCGGCGTCAGTTTACCGGCCAGTGCTGCTGCACCGATTGCCTCCATACAAGATGGCCAAGTGCGCAACCTGTTAGCCAAGCGGCATATGGCCAGGCGTGTGGCGGCGGATATTCCGGAAGGCGCTACGGTTAGCCTGGGTGTAGGTAGTACCGTTGAGCTGATAGCGCAAGCGCTGATCCACCATCAGTCACTCCGAATAATGACCAACAACTTCAGCGTAGCCGCAGCCCTTTCTGGGAATCCCGGTATTGAAGTGATTGTTTCTGGGGGAATATACCGGCACGACCATCACGATGTGGTTGGGCCAGAAGTCACCAGCTTCTTCAGCTCTTTTGTCTCCGATTTCGGCATTATAAGTACCGGGAGTATGGATCAGCAGAATGGCTTGATGGATTACGATATTCGCGAGGCCGAAGTTAGCCGAGCAATCATAACCAACACCCGGGCCCGCATGCTGGTAGCCGATCACAGCAAATGGACTCTGAGCTCACACTGCAAGGTAGCTTCGTTCAAGTATGTTGATCGCTTCTACACAGACACCCTACCCCAGCAGAAAAGCGCTGGCCTGCCTGGCTCGGTAACAATCATTGAATGTGGTAAGTCAGCACCGGGTATTAGCCAGCCATTGCGCAGTATTGAATCTGGATGAGGGGCGCCAAGCACCCCAGAGCTGAAAACACCGTAACTAGCCTGGCACTTGTGGTCGCATTACAGGGCCATTAAATCGCTCCCGCCACCTTGCCTTGCTTGGCCACTAAACGTAGGCTTCACCTCACTTGGCCATAGTCAAGCTACATACCAATAATACGGAGTCTCGCCGGGTAGCTGTTGGTATGTAGCCCCCGGCTAATAAAACATCACACAAAACCCACTGATGGTTACCCGGCGCTAGGCCTAACCTGTAACCTCGCCAAACCCGCCACAAAGGTACTCATGGGGTTCAGCATACACCTGCCAACACTGATTATTCTTTCAGTCGCAATCAATTTGCTGATTGGGGGATTATTGTGGGCGATCTATTATCTGCGCGGCCGTCAGTACTATTTTCTGCTCTGGGCGCTGGCATGCGGTACCTTCGCAATCGGTAGCTTGCTCGCAGGCATACGGGTTATGGTTGATGCGCCTTGGATAACCGTGTTCGCGGCTCATGCCTTTCTGGGGCTCTCGCCCTTCCTATTACTGGGCGGGCTTCAGCGCTTTTTAAAAGGCGCAACACGCAGCACCCGCCGGTTCCAGCTCGTTTCCCGGCTTGCCTTTGCCGGGTACCTGCTAGCGTTGCTCATAACCTTTCAAGTGGACCCTCTCAGCGCGCGCCTGTTAACGGCTCTGTTCTCGGCCATCATTTTCAGCGTTGCAATTTATTGTCTGGCTGGCCCCGCGCCAAAACCTGCCCTGCCCCGCCACATGCTGCAGGTACTGTTTACCCTGCACGGGGTGCTAATGCTGGCACAGTGCCTGGTAATAGCCGCGGGTTGGCTAAACACCAGCCAAACCCATACCGACACGGTTCTGCGGTTGATTCTGGCTAACCACATACTGGTTACAACAGCCACAGCGCTAATTTTACCTCTGTTGGCCTTCACCCGGTCGGAGTTGCGCCTGCGGGCGCTAGCGGAGAAGGATGGGCTGACCGAACTGCTCAACCGACGCTCTTTTTTCCTGGAAGGGAACCGTATTTTCGAAAAGGCGAGCCACAACCACCAACCCATGGCGGTTTTGATGCTCGACCTGGATCATTTCAAACAGATAAACGACCGCTGGGGCCACGCCACGGGTGATAAGGCGCTGCAATCGATTGCTCGCACCCTGGAAAACGAATTACGAAGTGATGACATCATCGGCCGTATTGGTGGCGAGGAATTTGCCATTGTCTTGCTGCTGTCTGAGGATGAAAACTTGCAGGCAGTTACCCATCGGCTGCTCAATGCCATCACCCGCGAAGGTGCCATTATTAATGGCATGGCCCTGAACCTCACCGCCAGCATTGGTAGCATCGAGCGCGCAAAGCGCCACCGAAGCTTCGCAGACCTGATGCTGGAGGCGGATACGGCGCTTTACAGTGCCAAGGATGGTGGCCGAAACCGTGCAAAGTTTGGTGAGGTGACACTGCCCCCCGAAACCGCATAAGCCAGTAATCGCAGCCTGGCTTTTACGTTTGAACCCCACGGATGAAGCTCCAGGCCAATATTCTTGTGATCTTGTTTCCCTGCTTCATTTCTATTTCCCGTATATCGGTAGCACCAAGCTTACGGATCAGTTTTATTGCAGGCTTCACGTTATCAACTTTCGACACCAGGCTTGTAAACCAACGGCACTGAGCTGAAAACGCCTGGCTTTCTTTGATCAGTTTTTTAAGGAACATTCGCTCGCCCCCCTTGCACCACAGTTCTGCTTCCACGCCGCCAAAATTTAGATTAGGAGGAGCACCCGTGGTCGCTCGCTCGCCGCGATTACGAGCAAGGTTATTGAGTTTAAGCTGGCTGGCCTTGAGTGCCTCCTCTTGCGAGGCATGAAAAGGCGGGTTGCATACGCTGACATCAAAGAACTCTCCCGCCTGAATAATGCCTTCAAACATATGATGTGTATCGGGCTGCGTGCGCAGGGAGAAGCCGCCTTTTAGCTGGGAATTTTTAGCGATAATCGTGGCTACGTTCTCAAGCGACCGGGCATTAATATCACTACCAACACATTGCCAGCCGTATATTTGACAGGCCAATAGCGGATATATTCCATTTGCCCCCGTTCCTATATCCAGCAGCCGGATTTTGGGTTGGGTATTGGCTATGTTGATTGCAGGTTCTGCACACCCAAGTAGCTCCGCTATGTGGTGGATGTAGTCGGCCGGCCGGGGATAGGCGGGCAAAGCGCACCTTCTGGGATATCCCAACCCACAATGTTGTAGTGTTGCTGTAATAGCGCCGCATTCAGAGCTTTTACTGCCCGCGGGTTGGCGAATTCTATAGACAGGTTGCCGTGGGCGTTTGGCTGCACATATGGGGCGAGTGGCGGGTAAGCTTTTACCAGAGAGGGAAAATCATAGCCTTGCCTGTGTAAGTTTCTGGGATGCAGGCCTTTGCCATTAGGCTTGGCTTGGTTGTTTCCGCTTTTTTGCAGTGAGCTCACGGTAATATGCCTGAGGTGTAGAATTCGAACGTGAAATGGATATTATCTGAATTGAGGCCCGAAGCGCCATTTTGAGCTGTTAGCACTAACTTAGTTGAGGGAATTCACCATGAGCCAACATACCGGCAACACAGGCAAGCTGGACCGGCTACTGGCGGAACAGCGCGAATATATTGCCAAACGGGAAAGTGGTTACCGTGAGCGCGCGCTGAAGATGTACCCGTGGGTGTGTGGGCGTTGCGCCCGTGAGTTTACCCGCATTAATTTGCGGGAACTTACCGTGCACCATGTCGATCATGACCACGACAATAACCCCGCCGACGGCAGCAACTGGGAGTTATTGTGCGTGTACTGTCACGATGAAGAGCACAGCAAGTTTGAGGATTTTGTGCGCTACGGCGGCAGCTCCGAGAAAAGGCAGGAAGCGGCTACCCACAACCCGTTTGCCGGCCTAAAAGATGCGCTTGAAAAGAAAAGCTGACAGGGTGCGCCAGCACCCTGGCCTTTAAGACAATATCACTAAGTGATTTGGCAGTTCGTTCTTCTGGCGAGTGGCTGGCACCTTGGATTTCAGGTGCGTGCCGCACGCTTCGATGCAGGTCACAAACCCCTGTAGGGTGTTGCCCTGTTTCACTTGCCCGGTGAACGCTTCAATGATGGTTTCCCATGCTTCGTTGTCTACCTGGCTGGAAATGCCTGATCGACCAGAATCTCAACGTAACGTTCGGCTTCCGAAACAAAGATCAGCATGCCGGTGGCGCCTGCCGTGTGGTGCAGGCTTTGCTCCAAAAACTGGCGCCGGGCCAGATTAGACGCGCGCCAGTAGCCCACAGAACGAGGAATGAGTCGCCTGTTGATGCTGGGTACCCGGAATATCAAGCTGAGCACGATAAACACGCCCCACTGGCCGAGCAGTAACATGTCTGCCGCCAGCCAGCCGGTAAAATAATTGACGATGCCGGGCACCAGCAGGGCAAGGAGCCCGGCCCAGAGTAGTGGGATATAGGCGTAGTTATCAGCCTGGGCGGTTAGCACAGTGACCACTTCCGCGTCGGTTTCCCGCTCGACCGCACTGATGGCGGCCGCAACTTGTTCCTGTTCCTGTTTACTCAATAATGTCATGGGGTATCGCTTCTTGATAAGTTGAAGGCTGTGTTACCGGTGAACAGTTTGCTTTTACCAGCCACCGGAGGCACCACCACCGCCGAAGCCGCCGCCCCCGCCGCCAAAGCCACCACCACCGAATCCGCCACCACGGCCGCCCATGCTGGCACCTAGCAACGCGCCACCTATTAGCGCTGCGCCAGTGCGCCCACCACGGCCTCGGCCACCACCAATGAAGTAAATCACGGCCATTATGATCATGAAAAACAACGACACCAGGGAAACGTTTGGCTTTTCCTGGCGGCTGCCAGGGGATCGGCCGGGTGCGGCCAAAGGCTCACCCCCCAAAACTTGCACCATCGCGGCGGCGCCGTTGACAACACCCTGCTCAAACTGACCCTGCTTGAACGCAGGGGTCATAATCTGATTGATAATAGTTGAGGAAGCCGCATCAGTAAGGCGGCCTTCAAGGCCATAACCCACTTCAATCCGGATTTTGCGCTCTTCCTTGGCAACGATCAGCAAAGCGCCGTTGTCCTCGCCTTTCTGGCCAATGCCCCAATGGCGTCCCAGTTGATAGCCATAGTCTTCTATGGCGTAGCCCTGCAGGTCTGGCACCGTAACGACCACAACTTGCTCTGTAGTGCCCTGTTCGTGAGCCTGGAGCATCTGGGTAATCTGGGTTTCAGTCGTTGGGCTCAGCAAATCAGCTTTGTCCACCACGCGACCGCTGAGCTCCGGGAATTCCGGGGTAGACTGGGCCAAAGTCCCAGATACCGGTAACACCATCAGGGCAAAGAGCGCCGCAACACCGTAGCGCGAAAAAAATGGCATTTAAAACTCCACCTTGGGTGCTTCATCTGCGTCTTCTGCAGTGGCTTTGAAGTTTTCACGCCGCTCCATATCGCTGTAGAGAATGCTGTGCCAGATTTTGCCTGGGAAGGTGCGGATTTCGGTGTTGTAGCGTTCTACCGCCTGAATAAAATCGCGCCGTGCCACGGCTATGCGGTTTTCTGTGCCTTCGAGCTGCGATTGCAGCGCGAGAAAGTTCTGGTTCGACTTCAAATCCGGGTAACGCTCAGAAACAGCCATCAGCCGGCTTAGCGCGCTGCTCAGTTCGCCCTGGGCTTGCTGGAATTGCTGAAGCTTCTGCGGGTTGTTAAGAATGCTCTCATCAACCTGAATGGAGGTAGCTTTGGAGCGCGCCTCGATAACCGCCGTCAGGGTCTCCTTTTCTTGGGAAGCAAAGCCTTTTACGGTTTCCACAAGGTTGGGTACCAGATCTGCCCGGCGCTGATACTGATTTTCAACTTGCGACCAGGCCGATTTAACCTTTTCGTCGTAGGTAGGAATATTGTTAATGCCACAGCCGGTCAGCAGAAACGCCAGCATGAGTAGCGCGGTGAGCTGCCGCAAAGAGCGCATAGGTGTGTGGTTTGGCAGTGTTTGCATGGTGTTGGGGTTCTCTGAAGGTGAACGAGGCACGTGGCTTGGGGCCGCGAATGTGTGAGAGGGTCTCACATTCAAGGGCTTCAAAACAGCCAGCCAGGCTATGCAGTTATTGCAGGTTCATATGCCGTAGCCTTTTTTTTTGGTATATAGGTGGGGTGGATACGCTGCCGTTCATGGCATATGCACGAATCCAGACATTCAAACAACTCACCCCCGTATAGGAATTGGAGTTTATTCATGCAGCCAAAAGACATCGTGGCGCAGTTCATCGCTGAAATCCATGCTCAGCGTTTTGATGAGGCTAAGACCTTGTTGGTTGCAGAGGGGTTTGAATATATTGGGCCAAATATGCGCTTCCTTAGCCCAGATGACATGATGTCTTACCAGTTCGGTATGGCTGCCATCCAGAAAGACCTGATTCTCCGCCAACTAAGTGCCGATGGGGAGCACGTGTTCGCGGTGCTGGATTATCGAACGAACTTTGAGCCAATCGGGGATGTGCGGCTTGCGGTGTGGTTTCGTGTTAGGGACGACAAAATCCAGACTGTTGAAGCTTTCTATAACGCGGCAGTGGTTGAAAACATGCTGGGCGGCAACCTCCCTTCAGCGCGCTAACATAATGCCTGCAACGTTGATGAGCAAAAATGTATAAAAACAGAGATATTATTGCGCGACTGCGCGAGAACATTCCGTCGTTCGAATGTGTGCCAGGTTGTCACGACTGCTGCGGCCCGGTAACCACCTCCCCGGAAGAAATGTCGCGGCTGCCGGTTAAAACAGATGCCGAACATGAAGCAGCGTTAAATGATTTAAGCTGCGTACACCTTGGCCCTAATGGCTGCACTGTATACGGGGAGCGTCCGTTAATATGCCGGTTGTTTGGCACCACAAAAACCATGCCCTGCCCGAACGATCGCGGCCCGGAGCGCATGGTTGCTCCAGACATTGAGCGCCAGGTTCATCACTACATCGCTAATACACGACAAGTGTTGGTGTAGGCATTAAAAAACCGGTGCCTGCATGAAAGCAGGCACCGGTTTTTATTAACAATAAAATAACAGCTATAAATACTTAGAAGTTAGAAGTTAGAAAGCTTTTCCCATTCTTTCTCGGCTTCGTCTTTTTTCATGCCGTACTTCTCTTGAACTTTACCGATAAAGTGGTCGCGACGGCCGGCGATTTCATCTACATCGTCGTCTGTTAACTTGCCCCAATTCTCGCGTACCTTACCTTTAAGTTGTTTCCAGTTACCTTCAATGATGTCGTTATTCATAGTAAGTTCCTCGCTTTATAAAGAGCGGTGTATAAAAACAGAACACCGCCGAAATGAAAGGAATATCCGGATTGCCGTTCCTGCAGCAACCCGCTGCATCGGTATTTAATCTGTCACATGGCCTTTTATTTAGCAACGATTCTCGCGTTGCGATTAATTCATACTGGGCGTTACGCCGGGATCTGCAGCGCGACACGCAACCCTTTGCATCTGCCCCAAGAACGCGTTTGCGAAAAAAATTGACAGATTCTGAAAAACACCCGGTTAACCGGAACAAATTCCAACTACACTAACCCTCTCAACCTGTGACGGTCTGTTCAAACATGCTTCCAGATTCTTTAACTCCATCTGATATCAGCGCCCTCCTCAGTCGCGTTGCAAAACAGGATCGTGCTGCCTTCGCTAAACTATATGAAGCAACGGCACCGAAACTTTTGGGCGTGGTACTGCGTATTTTAAAAGAGCGATCCTGGGCAGATGATGTTATTCAGGAGGCTTATCTTAAAGTATGGCAGCGTGCCGGCCTGTTTGATAAGGGTAAAGCCTCGCCAATTACCTGGCTGGTTTCCATTGCCCGGAACAAGGCCATTGATGAGCTGCGTAAGCACCCTGCGGGCCGAACCACTACCGACGACGCGATGGATGAGAGGGTCGCCCGGCAAGCCACAGTGCAGGATCAGATGGAAGACCAACAGGTAGTAAACAAGCTTAACCATTGTATTGGTGAGCTGGAAAAGGAACGGCAGGACATGGTGCGACTGGCCTACCTAAGCGGCTGGTCCCGGGATGAGCTGGCAAGCCAGTACGAGCAGCCAGTGAACACCGTAAAAACATGGCTTCGCCGCGCACTGCAGGATATTAAAGGGTGTCTGGAATCATGACCGAACACGACGACCTAGACATGCAGATTGCCGAATTTGTGCTGGGCACATTGCCGGCAGGCGAACGAAAAGCCTCCAGGCCCGGCGCGAGCTGGACCCCGCTCTGGATGCGCGAATTTTGCAATGGGAAGAGCAGCTGATCGGGATGACGGACGACGTTGCGCCGGTGCAGCCCAGCCCGGAGCTGTTTGCACAGATTGAACGCGTTTTGGATCAGCGGGCAACCCAGCTGAACAATACCGCGTCTGTTGTCATGCTTCGCCGCCGGGTGAATCAATGGCGCTGGAGTACTGCTGCGGCGTCTGCGGCGGCGTTAGTATTAGTGGCAGTGTTAACCTTCCAGCCTGCAAACAACCCAGACTCCTTTGTGGCTGTGTTCCAGCACGATGACCAACAGCCGGCTTTCTTGCTGACTGTCGACTTACAAAACCGTCAGCTGAACATTCGCCCGGTAACTGCAGAAGCGCAGCCGGGCAAGTCTTATCAGTTGTGGATTAAATCTGATGAGCTGGGCCCCAACCCACGGTCTGTGGGTGTACTGGGAGACCAGATGCAGTTAGACCAGGGAGCACTGAAACAATACGATCCGGCCCTGCTACGGGAAGCCACCTTCGGTATTAGCCTGGAGCCTCCCGGTGGGTCACCCACGGGGCAGCCCACTGGCCCGGCTATTCACGGCTACTTGTACCCAGCCGGAGATGACTTGAGCCGGCGGATCTGAAAATAATCAGGCTTTTCTGAAACTTATTCATTGCGACCCCGTAGCTGTCTGTAGCACATCCAAAAACATATCCAACAGGATGGGCACAACCAACAGCAAGGAGTACGCAATGAAAAAGCATCTACAAACTACCGCACTGATGGCAGCCCTGATATCCGGCGCACTGACCGCCGGCATCGTTCAGGCAGGCATGAATCACGAAGCCAAGGTTTGGGCAGACGATCAGGCTGTTTCAGAAGGTACTGTTACCGCGAAGAAAGTCACCGCTGAAGCAAACGGCTGGCTGGTTGTGCACCGCACAGGTGAAACCATGAAGCCTGGCCCGGTAGTTGGTTACGCGCCCCTGAAAAAGGGCGAGAACATGGACGTATCCGCTATTCTGACTGAAGACGTTAAATCCGGTGACATGCTGATGCTAATGGTGCACGCAGAAGACGGCGGCATGAAAACGGGCGGCTTTGAATACACCTTGGGCGCCAAAGAAGACGGCCCCATCAAGAAAGACGGCAAGCTGGTGATGTCTACAATCACAGCGAAGTAATTCTGCCGAAAAAAAACCGCCTGGCCCAAAGGGCTGTGGCGGGTTTTTCGTGCTGCGCTATAGACTGCAAGAGCTAAAAGAACTTAAGGTTCGATGCTTACTGGCTGGTCAGGCCAACTCTCCACATCCCCCCGCCAAAACCTGAGTATATGCCCTTTAAATGGCCGTTCAAGGTAGTCAGTATGTTCTGGCTTTGTGTGCGAATAGCTAAACCCGTACGCTCCATCTGCCGGCTAAATTTACTCTTTCGGCCGCGCCCTGGGTCAATCACAATAACTTCACAGGTTGCATTGGCATGCTTGTGAACAAAGTCGGCCAGCAGGTTTATGTGCTCGTCTTCGTACAGCAGATCGCTGCCAATAATCATATCAAACAGACCTAGGTCACTGGTTTTATCTGCCCAGTCCAGCCGTTGATAACCGATGGCTTTTCCTTGGTTAAGCTGTGTATTGCGCTCCAAAAAGAAACCAACTTCCGGGTGATAATCCGTCGCCGTGATGTCGTCCTTACGCTGGTTCAGTAGCAGGCTGGAGAGCGCCATTCCGCAGCCAATTTCCAGAATTCTCTTACCCGCCGTGTGGTGCACCGCCATGTAGTGAGCGAGCACCATGCTGGATGGCCAGATTATGCCAAACAGTGGCCAGGTGGCAGACGAAATGCCCAACTTGAGGGCAACGTCGTTGGGGTCGTCGAATTGCTGGTTATCACGCAGGGTGCAAACGTGAATATCCACGTTTCCGAATTCAATGGTTTGATATCTAAGGCGCAGTGGTTCTTTCATTGTGGGTCACACTGAAGGAGCTAGGCCCGCCGACCTATTAAAAGAAGCGGCAAAATCCTATGGTTTCCGAGTATACCCATGTTGCGCACCAACAACGATTTTATCAGCGCGCCAGGTCTTCAAGAAACTTTTGAATACGCTCGGCATTGGTGCCTACGTCGCTCTTCCCTACTCTTGAAGCAGAACGCATATCAACCTTCACTCCGTTGCCTGTCTCCGTCATGCGGATAACCACATCATCTTTGAACCCAAACCAGCGTGTTGTAGCAGTAGCTTCGATGGTGTTATTGGTAGTTTCAGCCACCTGCCAGCCCCGCGCCTGAATAGTTGCTTTTGCTGCCTCCATCGCGCTAGCCAGCGGCATATTCAGGGTAATCGGTTTCAAAGCGGGATAGGCTGCAAGCTGTTGGCGTGCAGTTTCAGCGCCAGGGTAATCCACTTCATTTGGTGCCTTCTCACGAGCCGCGGCTAGCGCTGTAAAGACGGGAGGGTTTTGTGTGTCAGTGGTAATGTCGTGGATGGGCGGCACGCTCTGAGCTCGCTGTTTCATCTGCATGGGCATGGCGACCACGGCGACCACCAACAGGGTGACCAAGGCCCCCACCAGTGCTGGGCGCCACCGGCGAAGCACGCCGCCAAGCACCAGGGTTATCAGCCCCAACACAGCAGCACCCATTGCCAATTGCGCGCCTTGGCGCAGCCACGTGAACGACGTGCCCAGGGCGATCCACTCAGCTCTGTAGGCTGGCCCAGCCATTGCCATAAACACCGCTGCAGCAATCAACAAAATAACTCCAAGCCAAGCAGTCACTACCGGCCACTTTCCACCACGACGGGATGTGTTTGTTTTTGAGAGCATTTTAGTTCCTTTTTTAATCAGTAATCATTTGGCTTGGAGGTTTGTAACTTACACTACACACAGTTACGAGAGCTAACCTTAGCCCGATCACTATGGCTTTGGTATGCTAGAGATTGGGCGTTTCACAGGAGTAACGTTATGGCAGGTGGCTGGGCCCGTGATGGGGCTGTTCAGGATCAGATTGATGCCAGTGTGGAGGACGCCGTTGCCGAGGCCCGTAGCAGGCTGGGCACAGGTGAAAGCGCGGAATTCTGTGAAGAATGCGACCGCCCTATTCCAGACGCACGGCGCAAAGCCATTCCGGGTGTCCGCCTTTGCGTAAACTGCCAGGCGGAACTCGAGAAACAGGAAGTGGGATCCGGCGGCATTAATCGCCGGGGCAGTAAGGATAGCCAGCTGAGATAACCGCGGCCAGAGCCCTCTGCCTTTCGATGCCTTTCGCTGAAAGAGGCTGATTTCAGTCGCAACCAGCTGTGCAGCGGCCATCGCCGTTAAATGCGATGGTGTGCCCGCTCAAAGGAACATGCATGGGGGCGTTTACCAGGCTCCTGAATAAGGCCGTTCGAGTATCCTCCCTTAGCTCTCCACCAGATGTTGCCGGCTCATTGGCATGTGAGGCAATCACGGCTTTCGGTTTGATCAGCTCATTGATCACGTAAGCCGCTTCCTTTGGCCCTGTCGTGTATGTGTCGCCAATATTCATGACCACAAGTTCAGCGCGGTAATGGTCGTTCACCACCAGTTTCTGCTCGGCGGTAATGCCAGTATCCCCGGAAAGATAAACCACCAGGCCATTTGAAAAAGTTAACACATAGCCAGTTGGCGCACCGACACTCGCGCTAACGCCTGACGCTTTCAAATGTTCCGCCAGCGGGCCGGTGAGAAACGCGGGGGAAACCCCATTACTATGAGCTGCTGGTACCGTAGTGATGGCCACGCCGCCGACTTCCAGGTTCCCACCAAAGCGCACTAGCATGGAGTTAGCAGGGTCACCGCCAGCAGCTTCAAGCTTAGTAGCAAAAAATGCAGGCATCTCACTGCCAGTAACGATCTTTGCCTGTTTTTTTACCGCAATATCCACGGAGTTGGATTGCGGCAAAGTGACCACTGGGAATTCTGGCCCACCGCAATTACCGGCATTCGTTTCTTTGATTCGGCGATCACCCAAATGGTCACCGTGCATGTGAGATACCAGAACGACATCAATATTGCCAAGGCGAGGATCATGGGGGCCAGCTACGGTACGGCCAGCATCGTAAAGAATGCGGGTACCATTCGGATCCTCAAACACCATGGCCCGGTCCAGCACACAGAACTCGCCATCATGACTACCCAGGGGCGTGACCTTCACGTCGCCCTCTGCGGCCGTTGCCAAAGATACCAGCCCCAAAGACAGGAAAAACCCGCCAACGATCCCTTTCAAAACTCCAGGTTTCGATTGTTTGGACATTAGAACCCCTCCGTTGTGGTTTTGATTGTATTAACCACTTAATTACGAACGCACGACCAATGTATACCAGTGTAGTTCGCAATCAGAAAGGACCGGAAGAAGTGCTCAAAGAAAAAGAAAGATCAGGCTGCCCGCACAGCGATCTGTGATGCGGGTATATCCTGCTCAAGGCAGGCGAGCATTGGTGCCACCTCGCGGATTTTTCGAGCCTTGGGCCATATAGCCTCAGCTTCCGAAAAGCCTTGTCGCAGGAAGTTCAGCCACTGCTTGATGCGACCAGTTACATAACGGTCTTCCAACCAACCCTGAAGTACCTCGGCGTATTCCCTCACCAGCACCACAGCTTCTGGCCAAGCCAAATCGTCAATCTCAACGCCCTGCTGGCTGGCTTTGATCTTACGAGCCAGATCGGGCCTTGCGATCAGGCCCCGGCCAATCATGACATCGTCACAGCCAGATACCTCACGGCAACGCCAATAATCGGCCACGGTCCAGATCTCACCGTTGGCAATGATTTTGGCCTTCACCGCTTCTCGCGCCCTGGCGATTTCTTCCCAGTATGCAGGCGGTTTGTAGCCATCCACTTTACTGCGCGCATGGATAACGATTTCTTCTGCCCCGGCCGCTTCCAGCGCCTGAGCACAGGCAACACCCATGGAGCGATCGTCGTACCCCAAGCGCATTTTTGCCGTTACCAGAACATGCGCCGGCAACGCTTGGCGTACCGCCGCTGTGATGTTGTGCATCAATTCTGGCTCACGCATCAGCACACAACCGCCTTTGTGCCGGTTCACTGTTTTGGCAGGGCAACCAAAGTTGATATCAACCTGAGTGGCGCCTAGCTCAACAGCTCTGCGCCCATTGCGGCCCATTTCTTCCGGGTCTGACCCAAGAAGCTGAATCGCTACCGGCGTACCCACCTGCGTGAGAGATTGGTTATACAGTTCAGGCGCAAACTTGTAGAAAACGCGAGGAGGCAACAGGTTATGAGTCACGCGGATAAATTCCGTTACGCACCGGTCTATACCGCCGACCTTCGTGAGGGTTTCACGAATAGGTGCGTCAACCAGCCCTTCCATCGGGGCAAGAATAATTCGCATGAAGGCTCCAGAAGCTAAAAGAAGAAAATCAGAATGCAGCTGATCAAAAATCAGGCGGGGAGGATTGTAAGGAATTTGGCGGGAAGTTGGTAGCCGGACGCTCTCTTGTGCAATTTCCTATGAGAGCGCCTGGCCTGTTGCTATCGATTTACTTCTGTATGTCGAAACGGTCTGCGTTCATGACCTTGGCCCAGGCAGCAATGAAGTCCTTTACGAACTTCTCCTGGTTGTCGTCTTGCGCATACACTTCGGCGTATGAGCGTAGGATGGAGTTCGAACCGAACACCAGGTCCACACGGCTTGCCGTCCACTTCATCTGGTCGCTCTTGCGGTCGCGAATCTCATAGAGATTATTGCCGGCAGGCTTCCAGGTATTGTTCATGTCGGTCAGGTTCACGAAAAAATCATTCGTCAACTGGCCTTCACGGTTAGTGAAGATACCGTGTTTGGTGCCGCCATAATTGGTGCCGAGCATACGCATGCCACCCACCAGAACGGTCATTTCCGGGGCCGTCAAACCCATCAGTTGGGCTCGGTCGAGCAACAGTTCTTCAGGCTTGACCGCATAGTCTTGCTTCAGCCAGTTGCGGAAAGCATCTGCCAACGGTTCCAGCGGCTCGAAAGATTCGGCGTCGGTCATCTCGTCGGTGGCTTCGCCACGGCCCTTGAGGAAGGGAACACGCACGTTGTAGCCAGCAGCTTTTGCAGCCTGCTCGATACCGACACTCCCCGCCAGCACAATAACGTCTGCCACGCTGGCGCCTGTGTCAGCGGAAATTTGCTCGTACACTCCGAGCACCTTGGCAAGACGCGCAGGCTCGTTGCCTTCCCAGTCTTTCTGCGGCGCCAGACGAATGCGGGCACCGTTTGCACCACCGCGCATGTCCGAGCCGCGGTAGGTCCGCGCGCTATCCCAGGCGGTACTCACCATGTCGCCAACGCTCAGCCCACTTTCAGCAATCTTTACCTTGACCACTTCTTCGCAGTAGTCGGTGTTGCCAGCTGGAATCGGGTCTTGCCAAATCAGATCGCCGGCCGGGACTTCCGGACCAATGTAGCGAGCTTTCGGCCCGAGATCACGGTGGGTCAACTTGAACCAGCCACGAGCGAAGGCGTTCCTGAAGTATTCGGGATCGGCCATGAACTTCTCACAGATGGCCCGGTACTTCGGTCCATCTTCATGGCCATATCGGCGTCGGTCATGATCGGGTTTCGGCGAATGGAGGGATCGCTGGCATCAACCGGCTTAACCTCTTCCTCCATATTAATGGGTTCCCATTGCCAGGCACCGGCCGGGCTTTTCTTCAGCTCCCACTCATAGCCAAACAATAGGTCGAAATAGCCCATGTCAAACTGGGTTGGATGCGAGGTCCAGGCGCCTTCAATGCCCGAAGACACAGCGCTGCTGGCTTTACCATCTGAGTTGGGGTTGCTCCAACCCATGCCCTGGTCTTCCACGTCGGCCGCTTCAGGCACGGCGCCCAGAGCGCCAGCATCACCATTACCATGACACTTGCCAACGGTGTGTCCGCCAGCCGTCAGGGCTGCCGTTTCTTCATCGTCCATCGCCATGCGGGCAAAGGTCACTCGTATCTGCTCACCTGTTTTAAGCGGGTCCGGCTTACCGTTCACGCCTTCAGGGTTCACATAGATCAAACCCATCTGAACGGCTGCCAGCGGGTTTTCCATGGTCTCAGGTTTATCCACGTCTTCGTAACGCTCGTCTGATGGCGCCAGCCACTCTTTCTCTGAACCCCAGTAGATGTCTTTCTCCGGGTGCCAGATGTCTTCCCGGCCAAAGGAGAAGCCATAAGAAGGCAAACCCATGGATTCATAGGCGACGGTGCCCGCCAGAATAATCAGGTCAGCCCAGCTGATCTTGTTGCCATACTTTTTCTTGATCGGCCACAGCAAACGGCGGGCTTTATCGACGCTGACGTTATCCGGCCAGGAACTGATCGGTGCAAACCGTTGATTGCCGGTGCCACCGCCGCCACGGCCATCGGCTAGTCGGTAGGTGCCCGCTGAGTGCCACGCCATGCGGATCATCAAACCGCCATAGTGACCCCAGTCTGCAGGCCACCAATCCTGGCTATCCGTCATCAAGGCGTGGAGATCTTTCTTGATAGCACCAAAATCGAGGTTCTTAACCTCTTCGCGGTAATTGAAGTCGTCACCCAGCGGGTTGGTCTTGCGATCATGCTGATGCAAAATGTCGAGGTTCAGCCCCTCCGGCCACCAACTCATAACACTGCGATTTCCAGTAGAAGTAGCTCCGTGCATCACGGGGCATTTGCCGCCCGTATCGTTGTTAGACATTGTACTCTCCTGTTTTTGCATCATTGCAAAAATTGACCTCTAGAAAATCAGCTTAGTTCCTCTATCCATACCAAAAACAATTAATAAAAAATAACGATCTGAGAGTTTTTGATTATCGGCGCCAAGCAGGGTTAACGCGAGGATGGCTCAAAGCCTTTCAATGGAGGAGAACTTGCCGGAGGCATCAAACAGAATACGGAAGCTGCCCCGCACACCGTTCTGGAGATAAAACCTGGAGAGAATACGGGCCGGGAAACGGACAGAGCGTCCGTCCCGGGCCGTGGTGCGAACATCAACGGCAACGCCCTGATAGAGCTTTATCCACTCTTCAGGACTGATGCTTATGTCCACAATAATCTGATGCATACAGCTTAGTTAGCCAGTTCCAGCAACAGACGGTTCAAGCGGGTTACGTAGGCACCTGGTCTTGCAGCTGTTCGCCGCTTGCCAGTGTGGCCTGGTCCAGAAGCACCGCTGAGAGCTCGTTAAAGCGCTCATCGCCCTTCTCGCTTTCCAGGCGTTGAACCAGCGGGTGATCCACGTTGATTTCAAAGATCGGCTTGCTGTCTGGAACCTTCTGGCCCGCCGCTTCCATGATCTTCTTCATCTGGGCACCCATATCAAAGTCGCCCACTACCAAGCACGCCGGTGAATCCGTAAGGCGGTTGGTTACCCGCACTTCCTGAACCCGGTCACTGAGGGTGGTTTTGATTCGTTCGAGCAAATCTTTGTGCTCTTCTGCGGCTTCTTCCTTGTGCTTCTTGTCTTCCTCGGTTTCCACTTCGCCAAGATCAAGATCGCCACGGGCAACGTCTTGAAGCTGCTTGCTGTCATACTCGGTGAGGTAACCCGCCATCCACTCGTCAATACGATCGGAGAGAATCAGTACCTCAATGCCTTTCTTGCGGAACACCTCAAGGTGCGGACTGCTCTTGGCTGCCATGAAGTTATCAGCAGTGATGTAGTAGATCTTGCTCTGACCTTCTTTCATCCGCTCGATGTACTGGTCCAGAGACACGTTTTGTGTGCTCTCACCTGTGTGCGTAGAAGCAAAGCGCAGCAGGCCGCCGATTTTCTCGCGATTGCTGAAATCTTCCGCAGCGCCTTCTTTGAGAACCGTGCCAAACTCGCCCCAGAACTTCTGGTATTCCTCTGGCTCTCTCTTGGACAGCTTCGACAGCATATCGAGCACACGCTTGGTTAGTGCGGTACGAATGCTATCCACAGTGGCGTCGTTTTGCAGGATTTCGCGGGATACGTTCAGGGACAGATCGTTGGAATCCACCACACCTTTGGCAAAGCGTAGGTACAGCGGCAGGAACTGTTCGGCGTCGTCCATGATGAACACGCGCTGTACGTATAACTTCAGGCCACGGGGCGCGTCGCGCTGATACATATCAAACGGTGCGCGGGCCGGGATATACAGCAAGCTGGTGTATTCCAGTTTGCCTTCCACTTTGTTGTGGGACCAGATCAGCGGGTCTTCAAAATCGTGCGCAATGTGCTTGTAGAATTCTTTGTATTCCTCGTCTTTAATTTCGGTACGAGGCAGAGTCCACAAGGCGGTCGCGTCGTTAACGGTTTCGTCTTTGCTCTCTTCGCCTTCTTCGGTGGGCTCGGATTTCATGATCACCGGGAAGGAGATGTGGTCCGAATACTTTTTAACCAGGTTGCGCAGGCGGAATCCGTCGGCAAATTCGCTGGCCTCTTCTTTTAAGTGGATAACAATTTTGGTGCCGCGCTTTTCACGGGCTACGTGTTCGATGGTGAATTCGCCATCGCCGACCGATTGCCAGTGCACACCTTCTTCAACAGGCGCGCCTGCACGGCGGGTAAATACATCCACTTTGTCGGCAACGATAAAGGCTGAGTAGAAACCCACGCCAAATTGGCCGATCAGCTGGCTGTCTTTCTTTTCATCGCCAGAGAGTTGCTGAAGAAATTCAGCAGTGCCGGAACGTGCAATGGTGCCCAGGTTTTGCACAACGTCTTCACGGCTCATGCCGATGCCGTTGTCGGCCAGTGTGATGGTGTTGGCTTCTTTGTCGAAATCGAGGCGGATTTGCAGTTCGGATTCGCCTTCGTATAAGCCGTTGTCTTTCAGGGCGGCAAAGCGCAGCTTGTCTTCGGCATCGGAGGCGTTGGAAATCAGTTCGCGGAGGAAGATTTCCTTATTTGAGTACAAGGAATGGATCATCAGCTGAAGTAGCTGTTTTACTTCGGTCTGAAAACCTAGGGTTTCTTTTTGCGTTTCAACCGTCATTTTTTTCGTCTCTCCTGCAATCGACATATGGGGGAACACGGGAGCAAGGCTTTTCACCAAAACACGCTGTGAATACATCCGTGTACGCTCGGCTCCGCCATCCATGGCTCCGCACGGTTTTGGAGAAAAGCCTTGCTCCCGTGTTATCCAGCTTGTGAGTTCGTCTTGCAGGAAAATGGGGGCACTCCGGAGGTTTTCAAGTCCCGGAGTGGAGTCTCGGTCAGTCTTCTAGCAGGAAATGCGCTCGTGCGGTCGAAATCGGTTTGGAGCGGGATTTCTGCCAGGCAGTGATCATTACGTTTGCTACCCGGTTGCCTGCCGGGTTAGCTGGCATTCTGCATAGGTTTCGCGGTCGAGGCCGGCGCGCAGGTAATCCAGGGAAAAGTTGACGATGCGCGGCATGCGCATGGTTTCTTGCGCAAGCATTAGGTAGATCGCGGCGGAAAGCTCCATAAAGCCGCCGATTACGCCGCCGTGAATGGCGGGGAGTACCGGGTTGCCCAGGTTCTGGTCTTGTGCCGGCAGGCGAAAGATTAGGTCATCGCCAAACTGGTCGCACTCCAAGCCAATAAACGTGGCGTAGGGAATGCTAGTGATCAGGCGGGAGAAGTCACCGGTTTCGCGGGTGTAACGCAGGATTTCCGGATCGGTCATAGCGGGCCTCCGGTGATTTTTTCACGGTAGGCTTTTGGCAGTGCTTCGGG
The DNA here is from genome assembly GCF_001858325.1 of Marinobacter sp. AC-23. Taxonomy (GTDB): domain Bacteria; phylum Pseudomonadota; class Gammaproteobacteria; order Pseudomonadales; family Oleiphilaceae; genus Marinobacter. The sequence goes on along the minus strand of NZ_MBPP01000046.1, from coordinate 4,954 downwards.
GCCTATACGCATGAAGGTGCCTACGCAGTTAGCCACGGTTTCGCCGCCTTCTTGGTAGGCTTCGCAGCGGGTGAATATAATGTTGCGGGTCATTCGGTAAACTTCCGCCCGGGCATAAACAGGCTTGTGCGGTTCGGCCGGGCGCATGTAATCAACCCGCAGATCCAGCGTTGGGCACAGTTCGAATACCTCCAGGGCACAGAGCATGAGCGAGCCAGATGTGGTGTCCATCAGCGTGGTGATGGCGCCACCATGAATCACGCCGGTATCCGGGTTGCCTATAATACGGTCATCGTATGGCAGGCACAGGGTAAGGCTGCACTCTGTGGTTTCTGTAACCGTTAAGCCAAGCTCGCGGGCCTGGTTGAGGGTTTCGATGAACCGGGTTACCCGGTCGGTTCGAATTTGGTCATCCATTCAGAACAAACCTGTGGTTCGTGTGTGGGTTTTGGGCTGCCGGTATTTAAAGCAGGCGGTAGCCGTGCAATTATATCTGTCAGGATATTCAATTACAGGAGTCGAGAGTGAAAAACGCCGTCTTGCAACGCTGTGCCCCGGTTTTGGCACTTATGCTGCTGCTTACCGGGTGTTCTGTAAACCCGGTAACTGGCGAAAACCAACTTTCGCTGATTGGTGAGAGCCAGGAACTCGCTATGGGTGCTGAGCAATATACGCCCACCCAGCAAACTCAGGGCGGGCAGTTTTATATCGACCCTGAGTTGACCCTGTACGTGCGGGAAGTGGGCAACAAGCTGGCCCGGGTAAGTGACAGGCCCGACCTGCCCTACGAGTTTGTTGTGCTGAACAGTAGCGTGCCCAATGCTTGGGCTTTGCCCGGCGGCAAGATTGCGGTTAACCGTGGGTTGCTGACGGAACTTGAGGATGAGGCGCAACTTGCCTCTGTACTTGGCCACGAGATTGTTCACGCGGCAGCGCGCCACAGTGTTCAGCGCATGCAGCAAGGGATGCTGATCAGCGCTGGTGTAGCAGGCTTGGGCTTTGCGCTTTCTGACAATGAGTGGGCAGGCCTGCTTATGGGTGGCGCAGCGGTGGGGGCACAGCTGGCTCTGGCGCAATACGGCCAGGGCGATGAATTGGAATCGGATCACTACGGCATGCTTTACATGAAAGAAGCCGGCTACGACCCGCAAGCGGCCGTAGAGCTACAGGAAATTTTCCTTGCGCTGTCCAATGGCCAGCAGGCCGGGTTTGTAGACGGTCTTTTTGCGACCCACCCGCCTTCTGCCAAACGTGTTAGCGAGAACAGTAAGCTGGTAAGCGAAATAGGTGGCGGCGGCTATCGCGGGGCCGATGTTTACAAGAAGAAAACAGCCACTCTGCGTAAGGTTCAGCCCGCCTATGACGCCCACGATGAGGCCATGAAGCTGGCGTCTGACGGCGATATGAATGCGGCTCTCAATAAAATCAACGAGGCCATCAACCTGCTACCCCGCGAAGCTATGTTCTACTCCTTGCGCGGCCGTATTTACCAGGAGCAAAAGAAGAACGACAAGGCCCAGGCTGATTTCGATAAGGCGGTGTCCATGTACCCCGAAATGTTCGTTTATCGCCTCAATAATGGTCTAACCGCATTGCAGCTTAATAACCTGAGCAAAGCACGAGAAAACCTGACCCGGGCTAACGAGGTTGTACCTACCTCCATCGCCTTTTTGCGGTTGGGCGATATTGCCGTAAAGGACAACAATCGCAAGGAAGCCATCGCTTATTACAGCAAAGCGGCGGAATCCAGCGGCGACATTGCTGAGGAAGCACGGAAAAAGCTGGCCGCTCTCACTCAGTAACATTGCTTATCTGCATAGCTTTAAAGGCCGAAATCCTTAGGATTTCGGCCTTTTTCGTTGCTGTTCATGGGCTTGCCGGAAAAGCGCAGGGTTGCCGTCATCATGATCATTGACTTTTAGAGCAATAACTCTAAAAATCAGTTATCAATAACCAAATTCAGGTAACGGGCATGTTAGCGAAACGTATCCAGCCTATGGCTTCCCAGGCAAAGCGCCTGTATGTAGAACTTATGTTCCAGGTTATGGGGCGTGCTCTTCAGGCGGTCAGTGAGGTTGATAGTGAGGTTCAAGGAGAAGCACAGGTGCTGCCTATAGGCTTCCTGTTTGAAATGATGGTAATGCCCGATGGCGCAAAACTGATTGTGGAACATATTGGTGAGGGCCGGTTCCACTACCACGGCAACTCGGCCCCTCGTCCCGTAGATGTCTCCATCCAATTTAAACACCTTACTCACGCCTTTTTGGTGCTGTCGTTCCAGGAAAAACCTCGGTCGCGTTTGCCCACGACCGCATGCTGGTAGATGGCGATGTAAGCTACGCCGTTCGTATGACCCGTGTACTCAATCGGCTTGAATCGTTCATTCTGCCCAAGATCATTGCCAAACGTGCGGTAAAAGAATACCCCGCAAACCTTCATCTCCCCGAAAAACTGATCAGTGCTGCACAGATTTACCTGAAGGTTGCCACTCACTTTGTCCAGACAGCGAGAGCCTAATGACCAACACTTACTACGAGTTCTTCTGCCCGGTAAAAGTTATTGCCGGCAAAGCCGCCCTTGAACATATCCCATACGAATTAAACGGTTTGGCCGCCAAACGCCCGATGATTGTGACCGATAAAGGTGTTCGTGCCGCTGGCCTGCTGGAACCGGTAATTACTGCGTGCGAAGAGAGTGGCCTGGATATCGTAAGCATTTACGACGATGTGCCGCCGGATTCTTCAACTACCGTGGTTCGTGATATTGCTGCCATTTACCGCAAGGAAAAGTGCGATTCCATTATTGCCATAGGCGGCGGCTCGGCCATCGACACCGGCAAGGCTGTGAATATTCTGGTTTCCGAAGGTGGGGATGACATTGCCAAGTATACGGGCGCTGGCGTGCTGAAACGCGCACTCAAACCATTCTTTGTGGTGCCCACCACGGCGGGAACCGGTTCGGAAGTCACATCCATTGCGGTCATCACCGATGAGAAAAAAGGCGTAAAACTGCCCTTTACCTCCTCGTACCTGCTGCCCAACGCGGCGATTATCGACCCGCGTATGACTCTAACGCTGCCGCCCCACATTACGGCAGCAACGGCCATGGATGCCATGACCCATGCCATCGAATCTTTCACCTGTATAGCAAAGAATCCGCTGAGCGATGCCTATGCTACGGCGGCTATCAAGAAAGTAAGCCAATCGCTGCTGCAGGTAATGGACAACCCAAAGGACAGCGACGGCAGGCTGGAGCTAGCGCAGGCGTCCACCATGGCGGGTATTGCGTTTTCCAACTCCATGGTTGGGCTGGTGCACTCCCTTGGCCACGCCACCGGCGCCATCTGCCACCTGCCCCACGGCTTGTGCATGAGCCTGTACCTGCCCTATGTGCTTGAGTACAACCTTGAAACCATTCGTGAGCCATTGGGCGAACTGTTGCTGTACCTGGAAGGCCCTGAGGTATACGCAGCCACACCCGGCAGCCGTCGCGCGGAAGCCAGCATTTCAGCCCTACGCAAGCTAAGGGATGCGCTTTATAAGCGGTGCCAATTGCCACGCACATTGAAAGAAACGGGCAAAATTACCGAAGGTCAGCTGGATCAGATTGCAGACATGGCAATGGACGATGGCTCCATCATGTTCAACCCAAAAGAAGTGACTCTTAAGGACGCTCGCGCCGTTCTGCAGCGCGCTTGGGCCTAACGGCCATTATAGGAGCAGGGCCCGACACCGGGGCGCTGCTCCTGGTTAACATTACATTACTCTCAAATATTGAAATAGCGGGGCAGACAAGTAACAATTGATCTCTTTCTGGCAGGGACATGGCCGGGTCATTCTTTCGCGGGCAGCATAGCCCGCAGCCCGTATGCTCGAAGAGAGTTCCCGTCAATGAAGCACCAAAAATACCACCTGCTCATCGCTCTCGCAAAACGCATAGTTTGCCTGCCCTTTTTGCTTACATTTGCTCTGGGCACAAACGCAGCCTTCGCAGACGACAAAAAAGTGTTCCGTTTCAATATCTCCCCGAACGGTTATCCGCCCTACATGATCGTAGATCAGGATGCGCCCTCCGGTATTATGTGGGATGTGGTTTCGCTGATTTCCGAGCGTTTGGGCTATCAAATAGTCGCTGAAAAAATTCCACGAAAACGTGTGGATCAGATGTTGCTGGATGGCTATATCGATGGCACATCACGAGCGGTTGAATGGACACACGAGCCAGAAAAATTCCTGTTTACCGAGCCGGTGGTAGAGGTTCAGGAAGTGTTCTTTACGCCGAAAGGCGCCAGCCAGACGTACCACTCCCCGGAAGATCTTGTTTCCAAAACCGTTGTCACTCACCTGGGCTACATATACCCAGCGCTGGAGCGGCACTTTAAGTCTGGTGCCATCAAGCGTTTTGACGTTTCCCAAGAGAGAGATATGTTTAACTTTTTACTGCACGGAGACCGTTTTGACGCAGCGGTAGTCGATTTGCTTGTAGGCAAATGGGTACTGAAAAACGAAGGCTTGCAGGACCAATTTACGGCTTCTTCAGGAGGCATTAGCTCTTATGGCTTTCGGGTGATGCTGCGCAAAGAGTGCCTGCCTTTTGCGAACAAGTTCAACATTGAGCTTGCCCGCATTCGCGAGAGTGGCGAGCTGGAAGCCATCCTCGCGAACTATCGATAAGCCAGTATTTCTGCTTGCCGAACCTCAGTTTTACTCAAGTCGCCTAAGTAAAAGCATGGGCGAAACACTCAACACAGGCCTGAGTTGCCAGCGCCCAAACAATGACAACACCACTGCACTGATGACCGGTATAGGCAGCACCACTTGCCAGTGCCAACTGAAATCACCCTCAAACATTCGGAACTGCAAAGCCCACACTGCCGCTTCAGCCGCAGCCACCCAAGAACTCCCGCAAAGCCACCGAGCAGCGCAAACTCCAGCATGGTGCTACGCACAAGCAG
>NZ_MBPP01000045.1 GCF_001858325.1 Marinobacter sp. AC-23 | reverse complement strand
GAGGACGCTCTTTTATGAGATTTGCGAGCTCCTTTGCGCCGGTGCCAAGACAAACGACTGGCTTCCATCGGCTCATACTCCTTCAGGGTTCGATTGCGACGCAGCTCCCGACTGATGGTCGAGCTGTGGCAATTGATCTCTTGGGCTATTCTTCGCTGACTCCAACCTACTCGCAAGAAGGCCGAAATCTGGTATCGTTGTGCTTGGGTCAGTTGTCGGTATCCCATGGTTCTCTTCACTTTGGTAGGTAAAGCGAATGAGGGTACCGGCAACGGCCCTCCTACCTCTACCTGCTGATCCAAAGTGCTGCACTTATTCTATGAATCCAAGATACGCCTGCCGAAACAGAGGCACAATCTGCTGCCTGTTCTCCTTCCTACCAGAATAACTACGGTTGCACCCGTACCCGGTATACTCAAGACGGTACCAGCGGTGCCCGGTCACTGGTTGAAACTGTGTACTTCGATGGGCCGTTATCCACGCCGAATTCGCAAGATACCAATACCGGCCATTACTGGGCTGGTGGCGAGCAAGGCAGTAATGGCAAGTGGGCGGTGCGTGTAGGGCCAAGCTATCCGGATATTATCTGGAGCTTTTTCGAAGCACACCCACGCAATGGCCTTCCTCCCAAGGAGTTTCCTGTCATCGAACTGGCTGGAGATAACCCCATGTCAGTGGAGTTGAATACTTCATTTGTTGATCCGGGCGCGACAGCAGAAGATGCTGAAGACGGGGCAATAGCGGTTACGGCGGACTGCAGTTCAGTCGATACCTCTATAGAAGGCACCTATTCTTGCGAGTATACCGCAACGGACAGTGACACCAATGAGACCACTGCCGTGCGCCAGGTTGTTGTGATTGACCCAACGAGCCCTACCGAAACCTGTGATCAGCTGACGGCATCACCCAGTGCTCACATAACCGCAGGCCGCGCATACGCAGGTGGCAATTACGGCCTTCGTGCGCTTGCAAGCGGTGACGACTCAGATATCGGGGGCTCGTTCGATAGCTGGAGCAGCGTCCTCCTTTATGAGGGTGATACAGGCCAATGGTTCGCCAGTGAGCCCGCGGCATGTAAGGGTGAACAGGGCGGTGAGCCTGTAACCTGTAAAGACTGGAATGCCAGCATCCTGAGCCACAGCGTGGCTGGCCGGGCCTATTACGGCGGTGGTTATTACACCACTGGAGGTGATGATTACCTGGGAGCTATCCCGGGGACTCAAGCATGGGTCAAGGAAACCTCGGAAGGGGTTTTTGAGAAAGGCCAATGCGAGTGAAAGATGTGGTGGGAGTAGTTTGATTTCTGCCCCCTGACACATTTCAGGTTTAACAAAACGGCGCTTCATTCAGTCTTGGTGAAGCGCTCTAAAACAGCCCCATTTGGGGCTGTTTTTCATTGAAATGCAGCGCTTTAACTCCCTCCAAGCGTTCGCTTAAAAGCCCAGTCCAGATTTCAGTGAGGGAGAGTGCATCGCCAATATTTGGCATATGCAGGAAAAAGTACGGGTGACGTTTTTCCTCAACCCAGGTAGCGACTCGCTCAACCCAGGGCTCGAGATAGCGGCGGTTGGCTTCCAGATCTGGGTGCCCGATGTAGCGGATTACCGGAGCTGCATCGCCGGGAAGCAAGTGCACTGGCACTTGAGGCTTCTTGCGCTGGGCTTCAAGGGTAATGTCGTTATCCGGGGTAGCGGAGAATAAGGCTCTGGTGTCCATGCATACGCGTGCGATGTTGCGCTCCCGGAGGCCACGGTTCAGGCTTCTTTCGGCTTCCCCCTTGCTAAAAAAAGCGCTGTGCCGGACTTCGACAGTACATGTCAGAGGTGCCGGCAAGGCATCAATAAAGCGCCAGAGGTTATTCAGGTGCTGAGGCCCGAACGCGGCGGACAGTTGCAGGAGGAATGGGCCAAATAGGTCCTCCAGTGGTGTAACAACCTCCAGAAAGTCCCGGACACTCGCGTCTACGCCAGATAGCAATCGGTCGTGAGTGACAGTGCGGGGAAACTTGAGCAGGAAGCGAAAATCGTCTGGCACCTGTGAGCGCCATTGCAGGCACTGTTCCTGGCTGGGCGTTGCGTAAAAGGTTGTGTTGCCTTCAACACAGTTAAACACTTTGCTATAGCGCTCCAGCGGGCTTGGGCCTGGTGGCAGCATGTTGTTCCATGCAGGGTGTTGCCATTGCGGGCAGCCAAGAAAGTAGGGGTGTGCCATGGGTTAGCGCTTCCTTCCGGTTCAGGTACTTTTTTTGCTGGCGCCCGGTTGTGTCGCCTTGGTCGTAGATCATGCATTATACCTGAGTGTAGCTACTCAGTATCCGGGGTGTTTTTAGGGGAATTTTGATGGAGCATGTTCTCGACTCGATTGCTCGTGATGGGGTTTTTGTATTGCGGCTGTTGGCCGCAATGCTGCTTGGTGGTTTGGTTGGCATGGAACGCCAGTCACGAGGTAGGGAGGCCGGCTTGCGAACCAATATATTGGTTTGCCTGGGTTCGGCTGCGGTCATTGTCGCCTTCCAAAAGCTATCTTCCGGGCTCAGTGTTGATGCGGACTCCATCATCAGGATGGATCCGGCTCGCGCGGCTGCGGGTGTTATTACCGGGATTGGTTTCCTTGGCGCCGGTACGATCGTAAAGAGCCACGACTTTGTGCGCGGGCTTACGACAGCAGCCTCCATCTGGGCGGTTGCTGCTATCGGCGTGACTGTCGGGCTTGGCGAATATGTGATTGCGACCGCGGTGACTCTTTTGGTGCTTGTTGCGCTTTACGTTCTGCACCAGCTTCCTGTGAGAGGGGACCGGTATGCCTCACTGGAACTGAAGTGGACGGGTGATTTTGATCTGCTAGCTGAAGTCACTGCCCAACTTGAAAAGCAAGGAGCGAAGATCAAGAACCGGAGCGTGATTCGCCAGCCAAAAGCGGAAAACTGCCAAGCTACGCTGGTGCTGCGCTTAGGAAAAAACGAAAATGACATGGAGATATTCGGGCGATTGCAGGCGGATGTGCGGTTTGATGAGGTGGGGTGGAGTTAATCTGTTTCACAACTTCTCGTATCGGGCGCTGTGACGGTAGCGCCCGCTCAGTATTGCCACCAGTTGGCTCATGGCCCGAAACAGCGCCATCAACAGTGGAGCCAGCAACCATAACAGCCAACTGCCGATGTAAAGGGCCGGAATAAGCAGTAGCAACCAACCGACAAACTGAACCGCGGCCACAGGGTAGCCAAGTACCTCCGCCACTCCCGCGAACAGGTCATTAATCAGGCTGGGGTGGGTGATAACGAGATAGCCGGCGCCGATAACCAAGGGCCACTTGGCGTAACGGGCGCTGCGCAGAGCCATTTTCCCGCTGCGGGTAACCCTTGAGGCCAGAGCAGCAGAGCGAGTGCCCCGGCTTGCACCTTTGGTGGTTGCTGCCGTAGCACGCCCAACGCGGAGCACTTTCACCGCACTGGCAAAAATCAGCACGTCTACCGATGCCCAGCCAACGTCGCCGGCGGTGATCTCATTTCCGGAGCGGTAGTTTCGTTCCAGATTACGGATGCCACTGGCGAAAAACTGATTCAGTCCTTCCAGTACACGCTCTGTGCCGATCCATTGAGTTGCACCCTGGCTATCGACAATAAACTGACCCAGGAAATCGTGGCCTTCACTTTGAATGAAATTGACGGCAAACCATCCTCGCTCTTCCGGTGAGAGGTCTTTGCGCTCGTTGGATGGTTGATTATCCGATTTCGATGCCTCCGGAGCGCTGGTGAAGAAACGCTTGGCGGCTTGAAATTGACGAGATGCCCTATTCATCCATTCAATGGTGCTGATGGGCTGGCTAACAAAGTGCTGAATGGGTGGCAGAATGTCTTCGCCATAGAGTTTGAGAATATCCCGAAACTCCGGCTCTGCAGCGTAAAGCGGAAACAGGTTTCGCGCCATATCGGGATAACGTATGAACGCAGCCTGAGCCTTCAAAAGCAGAAGGGGGTCATCGGACATATCAAGCAGTATGGCTTGAATCTCAACGGGCTCCTGTTCAATGCCCGGAAAATCACCGAGCACATCGCGGGCGTGAATGTTAATCAGCTTCTGCTCAATGGGAACCGGCTGGGCTATAGTGCTGAAAACAGCCGCCATCAGCAGGGCCATTGCACAAATCAGGAGTAGTTTTTTCAAAGGGTCTCCCGTGCAGTTCGATTGTTCATGCCGATCAGTCTAGCGCGAATTGGGTGAGTTGGTGACGATTTGCGGGTATAATTTCGCACGCAGTTTGATCGCCCCAAGGCAGGGGCGTTATAGCCAAAACCTCAACGCTTAAAAAGGAAGATATCGTTGAAGACTATGAATATCATCAAGTACGTTTTTGCAATTATCGGTGCCTGCATGCTGGCCGGTGCGTTTGCTTTATATAACCACACAGCTTCATTTCTTGATCGTTCTGTTACCGCACAAGGCATAGTGGTTGAGTTGATCCGTTCTCGCTCCAGTGACTCTGTAAGCTATTACCCTGTCGTTCAATTCGCGGCTGCCGGTGGCCGCGAAATCGAGTTCCAAGCCCGCACGGGCTCTAATCCGCCCTCGTATAGCCAAGGTGAGCAGGTAACGGTGCTTTATGATCCATCGAGCCCAGAAGCTGCAAAGATCAACGGTTTTTTCTCACTATGGGGTGCTGCGTTAATTGTCGGTGGGATTGGTTCGGTATTTGGATTAGTGGGCGGCGGAATGTTGGCGTACGGTGCGGTGAAGAACCGTACAAACGCCCATCTTCAGAAAAATGGCGTAGAAATTCATGCGTCAGTGCAACGGGTAGAGCAAAATACGGGCCTAACCGTAAATGGCCGCAGCCCTTTCAGAATCGTATGCCAGTGGCAGCATCCGCAAACTCGCGAACTCCATGTTTTTCGTAGTGAAAACTTATGGTATGACCCGACCGATCACGTCAACCAGGAGAAAATTCCGGTGTTGGTGGATGAGGGGAACTTGAAGAAGTATTGGGTTGATACTTCGTTCTTGCCCAAGTTGGCGGGTTGACTGGGTAGGTTGGATGCCTTGCTGGTGTTGGCAGGGCATCCTTTGGAACAATGAAGTATATTGCAGCAGTGCACTCAGGAGTTTTGAACTCCTGAGTAAGACCGATGACTAGTTAATGCAGGACCGTTAGGCGCCAGTATCGAACCAATCTCGTTGCAAACGGCCATTTTTCAGCCGGTACAGCGATAGTCCATAGCGAAGATCCTGGCCGTTAGCATCCTTTACGATTCCCGAGTCTTTCCCCAAGGAAAATAGAAACGCATCAAGCAGCATCAGAGCGTTATCAATAAACCACCATACTCCCAGACCACCCAGCGTAAGTGCTTTCACAATGCCACTTTTCCACTTGCCGAGGTAAAATCGGTCAGCGCCAAAAATGCCGAGAAACCCACCAAGAATTAGGGCTAGCAGGCGATTCTTTTGTTGTGGTATTTGCTCCATGTGTCTCATATTTCTTCCTTGTGGTTTGCTTGATTTCTTTTGTGGTGGACCTGTTTGGGGTATGTGTTCCGGATTAAAACGAATCAGTTCACCGGTTCGGGGCTGTTGACGACGCAGCGGAAGCCATTGCCCGAGCTTTCTATATGCGCACCTGCTCTGGCAAATACGGTTCCGCCTCCGCCATGTGATCTCCACGGCCAGCCCAGTCTCTAACGGTTTTTTGGGGTTTGTCTGGATTTATCGGCTTTGCCGGGCCACTGGGGTTATTGCCAGGTGCGTGCTCGTAGAAGTCTTCCTGAAACCAGTCTCGCGTCCACTCCGCCACGTTCCCTGTCATGTCGTAGAGGCCGATAGGGTTGGGGGGATAACTGCCTACTGGGCGGCGCTCGAACTTAACCGATGATTGCATCAGGGTATTGCCCGACGGCGGAATTGATGGGTCCACATATTCTTTTGGGCGCCGCAGGTAGGGATCTTTTTCAATAGTGCCTGAGTCAGTTGCGTAAGGAATATTCGTCCCTCGGCTACGGGCCGCATATTCCCACTGTGCTTCAGTAGGTAGTGCAAACGGTAGTCCGGTTTGCTCTGCCAGCCAGGCACAGTAACCTTCTGCCTCTCCATAATTGGGCACTCGAGCGGGCTTGCGATAGTAGTTGGGTGATAACGGGTCGTCCGTTGCTTTTACATACTTTTTATAGATGAAGTCGTCTGCGTACAGAAGAGTGCGGTCAAGAGCTTCGTAATAGACTTTCATTTCTCCCCACGTTGTTTCGTAACGAGAAATGGAGTAGCTGTCGACGCTCACTTCCGCAGTAGGGCGGCTAAAATCGGTGAGCGTCACATACGGTGAACCATTTGGGCGACCCACATCTCCCAGTATAAATGTACCGCCTTTGATAAACACCTGATTTGCAATGGCTTGTGCAGCTGTTTGCTGCGCAGCCTCAGACTCAACTTTATCGTTTAATAGTCCGCCACATCCTGCAGTCAGGACAGGCACTGTAAACAACCACACGGCACTAATTCGGGCAATTTTTAACATCAATACACTCCGTATTAAGCGATTCCACAGGTCTTGCAGACTCTAAAAGGGTCAAGTTTCACCGGACTGCCGGATATCGCAACTACGTTTCCCAATTGGTGTATAAACAGCCGTTGATCCACTTTGCGTTTGCCAATAAACTCGAACAAACGGTCAAAGTTTTCCTGAAATTCTGCGGGCCTTGAGGTGCCTTGAGGTTCATCCGAACAACAGTTTCCTCAAAATCACGCCAACTCTGAAATGTCCGGAGTATCTGATTTACGGCTTGTACTTTTATATCGCCACTGCTCCAAATACCCGGTGTTAGCCACCAATCGTAGAGAATGTTATCCAGCACTGTGCCTTTAACTTCAGGCGGTGAATGCAGGAGTACGGCGTTTTCCTGCAGCTTAAGATCCTCAATCACATTATGAGCCAGTTCTGTCCCTTGCTGCTCGCGCTGGCGACCAACAAAGAAACTATCGACGTAATCGACGAGACTGTCTATTGATCCGCCTGTAAACTCTTGAGCAGCAGCAATGCTTGAGATGCCTTTGCTCAAGGCGAATAAACTAAGGCGCTGGTACCATACAAAGGTATCCGAATCCCCATCAAACAGCTCCAGATACCTGAAATCCACATCCAGCAGAGCGTTATACACAAAGTGCAGCATCTTGATGATGTTGTTGGACTCTATTTCCAGTAGAAAACTGCCTGATGGACCAACCCCCAGAACCAGACCGGCATGACAGTTAAAATAAAACTTGCCTGTCTGATCACTGAACATAAGTCGAACCTCAAACTCCGCAGCTGCCCCTGCCGCAACCTCCACTTTCTCCCCGATCTTGCACAAAGTGTCCCATTCTTTCTCAGAGGTTAGAACATCCTTCCATCGCAGATCGCCAGCCACTTCGCAGCCGGCGCGAACACCAGCAAAAACACTACCTTCTATATTGGCACCTTGTCCTTTTTTACGAGCTGCTATGCCTTTAACTTTTGGGAGACCTTCGCTGCTATCCACGTGGACGTTCGCAGCTAATACGGCAGATGCACCAGCAAAACCTGAAGCCGTAATGGCCAGTTTTGCCTGAAAGTGCCCAAGGGATGCATATTTGCGTTCGCCATCCCAGCCACCGACTCGGTAGTAGATGCGGATTGCACTCTTGTTGCTTGCGGGAAATGACTGCTCAATGGTCGCTTTACCCTCCGCAAGTACATACTGTGCGTCCGCCTTTGCTTGGATATGAACCTTTCCTTTTTTTGGATTGTATTCGGCAAACCCGCTAGCTCCTGCCGCAAAACGCATAAACTGAGCTTCTGCAGAGGCATCAAAACCGGTCTCAGCAACTTTTTGCTTTCGGTTTTTGCCCCAGACCGACCACTCAGCCTCTTCATAAAACTGATTAAGCGCCTGCATCATCACGCCGTCGGGATCTGGACTTCCCAGCTCGAACTTTACTTGTACTTTGAGTTCACTCTCTATCGCTTCGGCCAGCTTTTTGCCGTTAATACCGTCTGACGTTAACCAACCTTTGCTGCGTGCTTTATCCCGGGATGCAATGCTATAGCGCCGTAAGTGGTTCTTCATTTTATCGGAGCGCACGTAGCTACGATGTTTTTTGCCAGAAAGCCGTTTGATCTCGGTTAATTTGGGGATGGTTTGCATGTCATTTGATATGGCACCTTTAGATATTAGATCATCAATCAGCGCTTGTTTGCGTTCCTGAACTTCAGACTTCAGGCTTCCTTCAGCTTCTTTCGGCCTGTCTTCTGAGTCAGGTTCGCCGCCAGACAAGTTTTTGAGATCTTTATAGAACGCCTCGATGGGGCCACAAATAGCATTTTCTTCTCTGGCCAGCTCCTCAGCTTCTGCCTTTGTGAGGAAGACGATTTCATTGCTGCCAGTTTCGTGAACAATCTCTACAATTTGATCTTCACAGGATGCCTTGCAAATAATCTCGCCAGGTTCGGTTGAGGAGGTGATTACCTCATTGGCGGCAGGTATAACAAGGATTTGCCCTGGATAAATTAGGCTAGGGTTTTCTATGGTTGGATTCAGACGAAGCAGGCGCGTAACCGTTGCGCCGTGTCGTTCTGCAATGGCACCAAGGGTATCTCCAGATACTATTTCATAGTTCGCCGGCATCAGGCACCTCCTGGCGCTTGCGCCATCAGGTTATCGAGTTCTGCCAGTCGCTCATCCGCTGGCTTTTCTTTATCGGACAGAATCGACTGTGCACCGGGCTGGTTAATTGCTTTTGGGTGATACGCTGCTATTTCCGTATAGCTGGCTAGCTCTGCCTCTGTGCGAAACCCATAGCGCCGTCCTCGCTCAACCAGTGTCCGCATCAGGCTCTCGTTCTCCGGAGTGAGCAGCAGACCGGAATTATTGACTAGAGCGCTGATAAACTTTGCTTCTTTGTGTGCGCTGATCGTTTGGATATGCTCTTCCGTCAGCTGAAACCAACCTTCTTCTCTGGCTTCATGATCCTGTGCTTGTTCCAAGCTGTGTATCGCTGTTGATTTCCAGCCTGTTCCAGAGTCAAAGTAATGCCATTTGAGTACAGGGCCGCTGAACTGAACGCGCTCGTTCGGATTAAAAGCGGAAAGCAGGCCATGGACCTGGGTTGGAGAATGGAACCTGAGATAGGCGAATGTTTGGTCGGGTAGTTTTACACTGATCAAGCTTCTAAAATGACCTGCAAGGGTCTGAATATCTGCATTACTTTCGATCACAACCGCCGCTGAGCGCCAGATAGGCTCGGCCGTCCACAGCCGGCTCGTTTCAGATGGCTTAACAATGCAAGGGCTCACTTCCAGAGCTGATTTGTGAGGCGTGCGCCGATAGATCTGATCGAATTCCGGACTGTCGTCGTGGCTATATATCAGCTTTGGTGCGTCCAGTTGAGCGCCATCTATCAGTAGGTAGACGTTGTGTCCGGCGAGCACTGAGGTTTCCTTCAGGTTCTCTATCATTATCCAGCCTCACAAGAACATGGGCTGAAGTCGCAACGTCCATCTGGTTGTTTGCCGCATTGTTTGCTTAACAAGGCATCATTCCGTGCAGCTTCACGCAGTTTAAAGATAGGGCTGGGCTGAGGCGTGGCCGCTGGCCGGGTTTCGGTTACCGCCAAGGCATCGGCATTGCCGGAAACAGTTTCGTTGGCGGCAACTACGCTTGGGGCTTGTGGTGTTTGTGCAGAGACTGCACTCCCACTCCCTGGTCCCCCACCAGAATTCATCCGCACCAGCGGCCCGGAAATAGTCACCCCACTAGGATCCACCTTCACAAAACTCCCACCGGCTTTGAGCGTCACTTCTGCTCCAGCCTCGATAACAATCTTCAATCCGGCTTTGTGGTGGATTTCATTCCCCGCTTCCACGAGCTGGGATTTGCCGAGTTTGCTGTGGTGGCTGCCGTCAACGGTGAGGCTGTAGTCTCCACCTACCTTTTCCCTGTGTTCGCCGTCTACCGTTGAGTGGTCGTTGGCTTTTACCTTGCTGAAGCGGTCGTTTTCCACGGTCAGGTGGCTGTCGTTCTTGATCACTTCGGTGCGGTTGTTTTCGGTGAGCAGATCCAGGTCTTTTTGAGCGTGAATGTAGATTTGCTCTTTGGCCGCCTCGTCTTCGAAACGTAGCTCGTTGCTGCCTTCACCCTTGTGGGTCTGGGTTTCAGGATGGTGCGGGTTTGTGCTCCGGTAGCGGGTAGGGCGGTGTATTGGTGGCGTGGTGTGTTCTTCCGGTGATGATGGGCTGGTCTGGGTCGCCATCAAGGAAGGAGACAATCACTTCGTGGCCGATTCTGGGCAGTGCCATGAAACCATACTGGCCGCCCGCCCAGCCCTGGCTTACTCGTAGCCATGCGCTACTGTGCTCGTTATTTTCAGTGCTCTCTACCCCATTTGGCCGCTGGCGCCTATCCCAGGGGAAACGCACTTTTCCCCGGCCGTATGCATCGCAGTGGATTTCTTCGCTTTCGAGGCGGGTAACTATGGGGCATCGCTTTTAACTATTGCCGGTCTGCCGCATTTCCAGCTTTGGCCACGACCTGCTAAAATTGCGGGCAAAACACGGACTGTTTTAGTCAAAGGCTTCTCACAACTGGCGTTGGTCGCTTCGATTAAGAGGCAGTTCTGATTCGCTTTCCAATGGACTGGACGGACAATGCTTATTTCCCATACTCGAAATTCCCTGCTACTTACTCTGTCCCTGACGATTCTGTCTGGCTGTGATGCCATCAACGACTGGTACGCGATAGAGATCGTTCAGCGCAACATGGACAACATGGTTTTTGTTGAAGGCGGCGAGTTCCTGATGGGCAATCCAGGGGGCTGGGCGATGGGGGCCGATACCATCCCGGCACATGAAGTGGTGTTGGACGATTTTTATATCCAGAAATACGAGGTAACCCAGGGCGATTTTGACGTATTTGTGAAGGCCTCTGGGCATGAGATTAAAGCACGCTTCTATGAGGACAAAAAAAACGAGTCTCCCGAACGCTTTGCGAGCGAACTCCCCGCGCCTGTATCCTGGCATGATGCCAAGGCATTCTGTCTTTGGTTAGGGGAGAGGTCTGGTCATACCTTGGACTTGCCCACCGAGGCACAATGGGAGTATGCCGCTCGCTCAGGTGGTGAACAAATTCGTCATGCTACCGATAATGGGAAAATAGAACCGGGCCGTAATATAAGTAGCGCCAACGACCCAGCTCTAGCTTTATATGGTAACGATCAGGATATTCCTGAAGCCCCAGGCTCATATACCCCCAACTCCGTGGGGTTATATGACATGTCTGGCAATGTTGCCGAGTGGGTCAGTGATTACTACGCCCAGGACTATTATCGAAAGTCAGAACGATTTAACCCCCAAGGCCCGAAATCAGGTAAAACTGTTACAGTCGGTCCCAATCTCAAAGAACCTGAAAGAATCATGCGAGGTGGGGACTATAAAGGACCCATCATTAACAGCTCCACAGTCTCTAGGAGAGTTGTACCTGAGTCCAGTATGCCTCTGACTGGCGGATTCCGTTGCGCAAGAAACTAATTTCCAGATCCATTATTGGTTATGAGTATAGCTCAACAAGCCATCGCTCCGTTGCTTTAGCTTTGGTTGAGCGATACAAAAACTTCAGAATTAAATTAACGTAGTTGTTCTTTAAGTTAACCACATCACCCTTGGCGTCACCTTCCTGTCCCATGCGTCGTAGAACTTCCATGAACTCTCGGTGAGATTGAATAGTGCTCAGTACAGCAAGGGCGGCAGAGGCAAATTGCTCGAAGTCTGTTATGCTCTGGCGCAACGCCTGTGAAGTATTGCCAGAAAGCAAATGGAGTATTTCAGCCTTAGCCTCCGGAGTGTAATTAATTACGTTGCGGTTTGTTGCAATTCGATTCGCAGAGTCGACAGCCTCCACATAATTTCCTTGGGTTGCATTCCAATAGCTATGAAGCCTATCGAGCGGCCAGGTTGCGAGATTAATCAACTCATCGCTGCTAACCGCCTGAACGCGCAGTAGCAGGGAGAGCATCGTGAATGCTTCGCTTTCCAGCCACTCCAGAAACCGGAAATTTGATTGTTCCAGAGACCAGCGCACAAAAGTAACAAGTTCCACGATCTGTGGGCCGTTCAGTTCCGCTGCAACACCACCGCCGCCACCGGGGCCGAGAACCAAGTGGCCTTTTAGCGTCATGTAGAGCCGCCGGTTCTCCGAAAGCCCAATTTTGAACTCAAACCCTGCACCAATACCCGCCGAAAGCGCAATTTCCGGCTTCACATCCAGCAAGGATTTAAACGCTTTATCTGCCCCCTCTTGTTGCTCCTGCTCTTCTTTTGAAACAGATTCTTCTTGCCTTGTAACCTGCGCCTCCCGAACCTCCGCATAAGCCGCTTTCCACTTCACACTGAACATTGCTTCATTCTTCAGAGTCGCGCCTGCAAACACCTCCCCATTAGATTCTCCGGTAATTCCAACATTCTGTGGAGCAGAAGATACCTTCACGTTAGCAGCCAGGGAGGCACATGCTCCGGCGAAGCTTGGATGGAGTATTCCGCGTCAGTGCGCAAGTGTCCGCAATGCAGTTTCACCAAATCACCTTTTTGATCCTGGTACGCCAGTACCAAGGGCGTGCCATCGACATTGGGCACCTGCGACTTAAGGGAGGCCTTACCTTCCAGCAGACTGTAAGCACTTTCTACTTCACCCCCAATGAAGGTTTCTTGTCTAACCGGGTTGTACGATGCGGCGAGCCCAGCTTGGGCTGCAAAGCGAAACATTTGAGCTTCTGTAGCGGCTGAAAAACGCCCATCTTCTGAGGATAGCTCTTTTTTAAACAGCTCAATGTTCAGTTGGTTGAAAAAATTATCGTCTTGGCTGCCCCATTTTGCCAGGGTAAGCTTTAGTTCCCGGCTTGTTTGCAAAGAATCACGTGCCTGAGCCCCGGCTTCCCGGAAACGACTTGAGGACATGGCTTTTTTCACGTCCGCCATAGTCATTGGGCGCCAGCCTGGCGGAATCGCAGCAGTGCCTCTTGGTGGATATAGCGGTACCCGGATTCGCTTGTACGCTTGATTTCCACTACATTCCATGCTGATGTGTTGCCGACGTTTGGGCTGGCAAACAGGTTGTTGTTAGAAGGCGGGCTGTTTTTAACCAAACGGCTCAGGGCCGCCTCCTGTTCTATTAGCAGGCGCTTTTTTTCATCTTGGAGTTTGTCGTAATGCTCCACCTCACTGGTATCAATCAGGTTCCACAGAGAGGGTGTCGGGTCACTGCTGACGACGTAACGAGCCGTTTCGCGCCACCAGGAGGGGCTGGGGGCTGCTTCGATTTCCTCTAATCGTTGCTGGCGTTGTACCAAGGCATCCATATCCGAATTAGCAATAAATTCTGGCCAAACGGTCCTCTCCCTAAGTATCGCCGACTCGTTGGCCAGCTGCGCTATGGTCACAGAACCGCGTAAGCCCGACGCCTGAGCAGCACGATAAGTGATTTCCGCCTCCAACGCAGCACGGAGAAATTCCAGTCGCTCATCTAGTAATTCGTAGTTCTTTCGTTTTGATTTAACCTTGCTCCTGTGAGCATCCAGTACAGTGTCGATGTCTGGTAGCGTCCGTTCCAATTCATTTGCTAACGATCTGAAGATTCGGATAGTGAGCATATCTTTGGGTTCGTTGGTTGGCTGTCGGTGCAGGGGAGCCAAAACCTCCCGACGGATTTGAGCTAGTTCGTTCCGGATGCGCTCCCGTCGGCGTTCCTGACGTTTTAAACGCTGCTCTGCCTGCTGCCAGCGAGCCCGGTACTCTTTCATTAATTCCTGGGCCGTGGTGCTCGATGCTATAGGAGGCAGGGCATCGAGATCTTTCAACGCGTGCCAGGCTTTGGCCCTGGCTTCTGGGATCCGGTCCTTTGATCCGCTTTCAGCCTGTTTCAGGCTTTTCAGAGGTAACTGCAGTTTTTCAATCGCGCTGCTCAGCTCATCGCACTGCCGTTTGGTCAGTGCATGTACCGCACCCGTCTCACCGGTAACATGAACCAATTCGACAAATTCCAGCTGACACTCGCTGCAAGAGGCGTCAGTAGAGCTGGCATCACTGGCGGACTTAGGGAATGGGAGGTTGATTTCATTAGTTTGAACTTCATTCTGTCGGGACATTGTCAGTCCTCCTTATACCTTCCATGATGGAGAGCTGTTCACTGGCGGGCAGGTTTTCCTGGCTAAGCACATCACGGAATCGGATTGAGGTCGGGAAAGCATTGCCATGACAAAAAGCTAGCCGTAACCAGCGTTCTTGGTCCGACACCTTCGAATATCCATGCTTACTTGCTTCCAGCAGGTGCGCTAGTACCCAAACGGTCGGGGCTTCATGTTCTGTTAACTGATCTTTATAATGGTCCGCCAAGAGTTGGGATTCGGCAGCCATGCGGTAAATGGGAACTTGCCTAAGTTGTTCGCCACTTATAAGAAACATGTCAGGGTCTGGAGTTACTGCTTTGTTCTCCGTCGAAAGCCGTGAACGCCAAGCCAGGCCGTCGTACCAAGACCATCGTTCACCTGTTAGCACCAGCCTTTCCCGCTGAGAACTTTCCATTACGCACAGAAGTGCCGCCAACATCCGGGGTTCGTAAAACCTGAGCAGTCGCTCTTGAGGTGATTCCAGGCTGAATAACCATTGCCGACTTCGTTGGAGAAAATCTGCAGCCCCCAGGGTAGACTGTATCAATATCCCCAGAGGTTGGTTCTCCATTCTGTTAACAAGTTGTTCCACAAAGGCCGCGTTGTTGCGTAGGTCAACCAAGATGGGCCCCTTGAACCAGCTTGCCTGCCAATTAGTGCCCTCGAAGAGGCTCCGCCACTCGATTGGATTACGCTGCATACCTTCATAAAGAAACTTCAAGAAGTCATGGTCCACTGCCAGGTCAACAATGGCATAATCAAAGGACTTCGGGCGGTCTCCCTTGGGAGCAGTATGGTCAAGCGTGGTTATGTAGTAGGCAGCGTCCATTGTCGTCATACTCGCAGTTGGAAACAGATAAGTTGCCAGCAACAGCAGCTTCATCCAGCAGGCTGAGCTTGGATGCGTTGATTCTAGCCTCTGGTCTCAGCGATGCTTGTGCGATAGCTGGGGAGTCACCGTCAGGCTGTCTATGCTCAGGAATTAAAGCGGTCATGTCGGGTATCTGGGCAGCCATCGAACTTCCACTCCCCGGCCCACCCCCAGAATTCATCCTTACCAACGGCCCGGAAATAGTCACCCCACTAGGGTCCACCTTCACAAAACTCCCACCGGCTTTGAGCGTAACCTCTGCCCCAGCCTCAATGACAATCTTCAACCCGGCTTTGTGGTGGATTTCATTCCCCGCTTCCACGAGCTGGGATTTGCCGAGTTTGCTGTGGTGGCTGCCGTCAACGGTGAGGCTGTAGTCTCCACCTACCTTTTCCCGGTGTTCGCCGTCTACCGTTGAGTGGTCGTTGGCTTTTACCTTGCTGAAGCGGTCGTTTTCCACGGTCAGGTGGCTGTCGTTCTTGATCACTTCGGTGCGGTTGTTTTCGGTGAGCAGATCCAGGTCTTTTTGAGCGTGAATGTAGATTTGCTCTTTGGCCGCCTCGTCCTCAAAGCGCAGTTCGTTGCTGCCTTCACCCTTGTGGGTCTGGGTTTTCAGGGTGGTGCGGGTTTTGTGCTCCGGCAGCGAGTAGGGCGGTGTATTGGTGGCGTGGTGTGTTCTTCCGGTGATGATGGGCTGGTCCGGGTCGCCATCCAGGAAGGAGACAATCACTTCGTGGCCGATTCTGGGCAGTGCCATGAAACCGTATTGCCCACCGGCCCAGCCCTGGCTTACGCGCAGCCAGGCGCTGCTGTGTTCATTGTTCTCAGAGTACCGATCCCAGGGGAAGCGAACTTTTACCCGGCCGTATTCATCGCAGTGGATTTCTTCACCTTCCGGGCCGGTAATTATGGCTATCTGTGGACCGTCCATCAGCGGCCGGTGGTCACACAATGGCCGCCAGGTTTTGTTGGCTGGTACAGCGCTGAACAGGTTGTGATAGGTGGTGGGCTCAGAGCCGCCTTCTTCTGCCAGTGCCTGGGGTTGTTCGCCCACATGGGTAATGGCAGTTAACAGCCAGTCGCGGTTTAGCCTGGCGCTGTCGTGGTTGGTGAGCTCCACTTTTGCGCCGCAAGTGAAATCCGGGCGATTGCTTTCGCCGTTTGCGGTGCTGGCATCGTTTCTGAGGGCATCTAACCGAGCTTCGGTAAACGGTTGGCCGCTGGCGTCGGCTTTGAATCGGCCTGGATAGTCGAAGTGCTGGTAATCCTGCCGCTGATTGGCACTGGCAGCACTGTGTTCGTGCATCAGGGCGTAGGCGGGGTTTTTGAAGGTGTAATCCTTGGTGGCTACGGAGGCTGCACGCACCCGTTCTTCGTAGCGGAGGCGAAACACCGCAGGTTGTTTGGTGCTTCCACCGGCTTTGCCGTTGTATTCGGCGGCCTCTAACCTTGGGGCATCACCGTGGTGGTCGGCAAGGATCAATCCGGGCTGCTCGTCCCCATCTACGCTGCCGTGTTGGTAGCGGTAATGCCAGCCTTCCTCGGCGGCCAGCCGTTCAATAAACGCCAGGTCGCTTTCCCGATGCTGCACGCAGTATTCCCGTTCCTGGGGCGCACGTTTAAGATCAAATACAGAATCCACAATGCCTCGTTCTTCCAGCAAGGTGCGCACGATGGTATCTGTGGTTTGAGTCTGGAATATGCGGCTGTTGTGCATCAGCCCTAAGCGCCATAGAGGCGGCTGGATGATCAGCTCGTAGCATGTGCGGCGATGGCCGGTGTCGCCCCGGGCAAATTCGTTCACTACGCCGGTAAAGCGACGCAGAGGCGTGCCATCCTGCCAAACCACCAAGTCTACCGGTTGTTCCAGTATGTCAGAGGCCTGAATGCCAGGATCTGTGCTGGCCATGATCAGGCGGCCATGGAAAAGCTCCGAAAGACCTTCGGTCAGTGCAAAGCTGACGACAGAAAACACATCTGAGGGAAACTCACCAACACGCGCGGTGAACTGCAATCCGTTTGCCTGAGGCATATCTTCAATCCTTGAAGGTATGTTTGTCTGGAGATAAATCTGAGCAGAAAGTTACCAGTGCTGGGCTTTAAAATCCAGTGGCCAGCCTACGCTTTCACACAAACAAAGATCGCATTCCCCGATGTTTTGCTCCACGGCATGATCTTTTCGTAGTCGTGTTCAAGAATATGCACGTCAAAGTAGGGCTGCAGAATGTTCGCCAGTTCTTCAAAACTCACCGCCACCATAGGGTGTTCGTCGTCCCATGACTGGGTGACACCATCGGTCGCTTTGGTGATGCTGAGCTTGAGGCCTTGCTTCTCGCCTTCGCCACAAAAATGCCATGCGGAGCTGAAGGTGAATAGGCTTTCCCCTTGGGTTACGGTGTGTCGTTCAAACAGGCTGTTGTCAATTTTGTTTTTATCAACGGAATTAAAGCAAAACACACCGCCTGGTTTTAGAGCACTGTGTGCACTGGCGATGCACTGTTTCAGTTTTTCGATGCCACTGCTGTAGTGGATGGAGTAAAGAAAGCAGGTGATTAAATCCAGAGGCTCATCAACCCGAAAGTCGCACATATCGCCTAATGAAAACCTGGCTTCCGGGCATCGGGCTTTCGCTTGCTCCAGCATGGGCTGGCTTATGTCCAGGCCACTGCTTTGAAACCCGAAATCGATAAAGTGGCGCACGTGGGGCCCGGTTCCGCAGGCCAGGTCCAGGTGGGTATTGCCATCATTGCCGAACAGTTGGTGCAGCCTGCGGGCGCCGTAACTTTGGGCCTGGTAGCTAATATCCGCACACATCAAGTCGTAGTAGGTGGACAAATCGGTGTACAGGTAATTAGAGGACATGGTGACCTGACGCTTCCAGCCGGGGATTTCTGGGGTAATAACGCTCAGGCATCCGCTCGATGTAAGGGAAAAAGCGGGCGTCTTTGTAGGGCATTTTCATAAAGCCGGATACGCCCAGCCCGGTGATTTGATCCACAGCTGCGAGGATTTCATCCAGCCGCTGGCGGAACTCCTCTTCTTTCTCTGGATCCAGCAGTCGGTACTGGCTGTGGATTTTAAGGTGGAGAGGGAGGGCCTCGAAAATAATCATGCCAGTATGGCGAATGCTGTTGAGCGCTTCGAGGGATGTGATGATGGTTTGTGGCAGTACCAGAAACTCCTCCGGGTCTGGCCCATCCTCAAAGTAGGAGTGCACTCGCGAGCGATCCTCCACTTCCGGCGCCGAACTCACTTGATACGGCAGTCGCATCTCTGGGGGCGCAATGAATGGTTGGTCTGGCTCGTCGCGCTCAATGTGCAGAGTATCCCGTGCGTTGAACAGGCAGCTTTTGAAGATACCCTGGCGATAGATGGCTTGAGCCAGGTTAACCATGTTGTTCACCGCCGTGGTGAAGGCGGTTCGAAGCTGGGGGTCGTGCAGGTTCAGGGAGGTATCCACGTAAACGCCGTCGGGCTCCCAGCGCACCGCCAGCCCACCTTCTACTGGGTAACGCCCCAATCTGCTGACTGCGGCCAGGAAGGCTTTTTCGGTTTCTCCCATGCCTTGCATGAAGTTTTTGTAGTAGCGATCAAGCTGCACGTCGTTAACGTCATTCAGAGACTCGTCGGCGCCCTCCTGGCGTAAAAAAGCCTTTCGGGAGCTGTACACCACAGTGTCGATTTCCCGGTCCGAGATGCGCGTCCATATGGGTACCAATTGCGTGGGGGGTGGGGCTGTAAAATCGATCATCACCGTACGCCCTATACGCGGCATCTCTTTCAAGTAATGGTCGCCGGCTCGCATGCGTAGCACAGGGTCCGGGTCCAACATGCCGTCCAGCATGCGGGCGAATTCCATGGGTAAACCGAGGGATGTGGCGGGTATGGCCAAATGCCCAAAACGGCATGACTGACCTGAGGCCAGCGCATAAAGCGTGGCTGCCGCGCCTTGCTCGTCAAACCTTGGGGACGACAGGCCCCCATAGAGCTGTTCTTCGCCAATAAAGTACACGTCGCCCAGGCGGGCATTGGTTTGTTGCAAGTTGTCAGACATCAGCTCCATCACGCTGGGACTGAGGAACTGTTGATTGGCGTCCAGCTGGGCAAAGACCGAGGAGCCCCAGTCGATCAGGGCGATATTCTCGGTTTCTGCATCAAATACCAAGTTGGACGGCTTGATGTCTCCATGCACGATGGGGCGCCCCCCACTATCGGATTCACGCCGCAGGTTGCGCAATATATCGGCCAGTTGATCGGCAATACGGATTATCAAGCGCGGGCTCAAACGGCCTTGTTCGAGAGATACTTCCTCCAGATTAAAGCCGGGGGCCCGCTCCATGACCAGGATTGGCTGGCTGCCGGCACGGTGGAAGGCGATCAGGCCGGGCACCCGGGGGTGCTCTACCTGTTCCAGAATATAGGCTTCGTCTTCCAGCCTGTCATGCAGGTGCTGGGGCAGGGTGATGCGGGTGAACTTGAACACATGCTCAAGATCCCGCGTACCTTCCAGTGGCCGTCGGCCAGCAAATACAAAACCGTAGGCGCCTTTGCCTATCATCGAGATGTCAGCGTAGCCCATCTGTCTGAGCTGGGTTGTGCACAGCTCAACCCAGTCTTTCAGCTTTCTCGCATCGTCGTGGCTGAGCAGGTAAACCGACTGCTCTTCCGGGATGTAGAATTGTTGCAGCTGTGACGGCTGTGGCATCTGCGATGACGGGTTTGGTGGCGCCATACCGGTCAGCCCATGTGGAGAAGCATGGATTGCGGTGACTCCAGATAACTCTTCCACAGGTTGTTGAACCGGGCAATGGTACCGCCATCAATAATGCGGTGATCGCCCGCCCAGCTGATTGTCATGATCGCGCGTTCTACCACCTGCCCATTGGCATCAAAGCGCGGCAGTTTCTGGGTACGCCCCAGAGCTACAATAGCCACTTCCGGAGCATTGATGATAGGTGCGGCGTAGGTGCCGCCCAGTGCGCCAATGTTGGAAATAGTAATGGTGCCGCCTTTGAGATCCGCTTGGCTTACCCGGCCTTCACGGGCCGCTTCGGTCAGCCGGGCTACCTCATCGGCAATCTCCAGCAGAGTAAGCTGGCCCACGTTTTTCACGTTTGGCACAAGCAGCCCTATTTTGCTATCCACGGCCATGCCTATGTTGCAGCTTGGCTGGTAGTGGATCTCCGTAACATCTTCGTTGATTTGGCTGTTGAGCACCGGGTACTCACGCACCGCGAGTGCGATGGCCTTCATGATGAAAGGCATGAGCGTGAGGCGAGAGCCACGGGCTTCGGCTTCGGGCTTGAGCTGCTGGCGCAGGCTCAGTAATTCGGTGACATCAATGTCTTCGCTGAAGATGAAGTGTGGAATGGTGGTTGCCGAAGCCACCATGCGCTTGGCCATAACGGCCTGCATGCCTTTGATGGGCTCGATGCGGACTTCCTGGCTTTGCGCCTTGCTTGCTGGAGCTGATGAACCGCCTGCCCCGGGCTGCTCAAGATGCGCCAGCACATCGGCCTTAAGCACGCGGCCATCCTTGCCTGAGCCCTCGATGTCCGACAGCGTCAGTTCGTTCTCGCGAACCAGGCGGCGCACAGCTGGGCTGGCGGGAATCCGCTGCCCGTCTTGCCGAGGCTCGGGCGATGCGGCGGTCGCTTCTGCCGGCTCAGGGCTGCCTTCAGGCTCAGCCTGCTTTGTTTCTGGCTCGGCGCTTTTGTTTTCATCGCTGGCCTTGGCCTGCTCACCCGAAGCTTCACCACTTTCATCAACCAACTCAAACAGCGGCGCATGCACTTTTGCTATGTCGCCTTCCTTCCAGTACAGGCGGGTCACTCGGCCTTTATAGGGGGCAGGGATTTCTACCAGGGCCTTGTCGGTCATAACTTCTGCGACCGGCTGATCTTCTTCGATCAGATCACCTTCACTCACCAGCCATTTAACCAGTTCACATTCCACGATACCTTCGCCGATATCGGGCAGTATAAAATCACTCATAATTGTTCTCCTGTCCGGATACCCGCTTAGAATTCGACGCTTTCCCGAATGGCCTCATAGACCTTCAGGTGATTAGGGAAGTGCTCTTTTTCCAGCACCAACGGGAAGGGTGTGTCCATCCCGGTGACCCGTGCGATCGGTGATTCCAGATAGAGGAAGCAGCGCTCCTGGATGGTGGCGGCTATTTCACCGGCAAAGCCGCCTGTCAGCGGTGCCTCGTGGGTGATCACCAGGCGCCCGGTTTTAAGCACTGATTCGGCAACGGTTTCCACATCCCAGGGGAGGATGGTGCGCAGATCAATTACTTCACAGGAGAAGCCTTCTTTTTCGGCCATTTCGACGGCCTTGTCGATCACTTCCATCTGAGCACCCCAGCCCAGAACCGTTACATCGGAACCTTCCTTCAGGACTTCGGCTTCGCCTATGGGCAACTGGTATTCGCCTTCCGGCACTTCGCCTGTGGAGGCGCGATACAGGCGTTTTGGCTCAAAGAACAGAGTAGGGTTTGGGTCGTTGATAGACGCCAGTAATAGCCCCTTAGCCTGGTGCGGGTTGCGCGGCACTACAATTTTCAAGCCTGGAGTGTGGGCGAAATAGGCTTCCGGTGACTGGGAGTGGTACAAACCACCGGCTATGCCACCGCCGTAGGGTGCGCGAATGGTTAAACCACCCACGTCGAA
This sequence comes from Marinobacter sp. AC-23, assembly GCF_001858325.1. Taxonomy (GTDB): domain Bacteria; phylum Pseudomonadota; class Gammaproteobacteria; order Pseudomonadales; family Oleiphilaceae; genus Marinobacter. The sequence goes on along the minus strand of NZ_MBPP01000045.1, from coordinate 136,994 downwards.
CAGACTGCCCGAACGGTAGCGGAATTTCGCAGACTCGTTAACGATCTGGTCGAAGGCCGGGAATATGTAATCGGCGAACTGGATCTCAGCCACCGGGAACGAGCCTGAGCCGCCAGGCCGTTGGCGAAACCGATAATGCCTTGCTCTACCAGAGGTGTATTGAAACAGCGGTCTTTGCCGTACTTTTGTTGCAGGTTGCTGGTGGCGCGAAAGACGCCACCAAAAATTCCCACATCCTCACCAAAACACAGAACCTTATCGTTGGCAGCCATCGCGATATCAAGCGCATCGTTGATGGCTTGCAGCATGTTCATCTTAGCCATGTTATGCCCCTCCCTGAACGTGAGCTGCCGACTTGGGATACTCATCCGGGTATTTTCGAATGTGTGCTTTGAGTTTTTCAAACTGCGCGTTCAGCAACGGAGGCACCTCGTCGTAAACATCTGTTATCAAAGTTTCCAGAGGCGGAGGGGGAAGCTTTTGGGCACGTTTCATGGTTTCGAGCACTTCACGGCGCAGGCGCTCCTGCAGCTCCTTCTCTTCGCTCTCGCTCCACCATTTTTTCTTTGTGAGCCAGTTTTGCATACGCAGGATGGGATCTTTTTCGCGCCACACGGCTTCTTCGTCCTTGCTGCGATAGCCGGATGGGTCGTCAGACGAAGAGTGGGCAGCCAGGCGATACGTCATGGCTTCGATCAGAACCGGGCGGTTCTCTTCTACCGCCAGTTTGCGGGCCGCTTCGGTGGCCTGGTAAACGGCCAGAATATCGTTGCCGTCTACACGAATGGTGTCCATTTTGTAGCCAAACCCCCGAGGTGCTATGCCATCGGCGGCAAACTGCTCAACGGCGGGGGTGGAAATGGCGTAGCCGTTGTTGCGGCAGAAGAAAATAGCGGGTACGCGGTGCACGGCGGCCATATTAAGACCGGCGTGGAAGTCGCCTTCCGAGGCAGCACCTTCGCCGAAATAAACCACGGTGCAGTGCCCGTCACCAGCCATTTTCTGGCCATAGGCATAGCCGGTGGCTTGGGGGATCTGTGTGCCCAAAGGCGATGAGATAGTCATGTAGTTGAGTTTGCTGGAACCATAGTGAACCGGCATCTGGCGGCCTTTGCCATAGTCCAGTTCATTACCGAACAGCTGGTTCATGAACTCATCAATGGTGAAGCCACGATACGCCAGCGCGCCTTGCTCACGGTACTGGGCCATGATCATGTCGGCGTCATCCAGTGCAGCGGTACTGCCGATGACAGAAGCTTCTTCGCCTGTGCACTGCATGTAGAAACTCAGGCGGCCCTGGCGCTGGGCACCCAGCATGCGCTCATCCAGCACACGGGTGGTCACCATTGCACGATAGATTCGCAGGGCTTTTTCTTTATCGATATCAGGAGCTTTGCCGCCTTTGTAGAGCGAGCCGTCCTGCTTCAGAAGTTTAAACGTCGGAATGCGGTATTCGGCACCGTCTGTAAAAACAGGGGTGTAAACGGTTTTGGATTTTGTTGTTGTCATAATCCTCTTCCTGGGGTGATGGCTTGAGGAACAGAATGCCCCTTGTGAGGGCCTCGTTAAGTTACGGAGTCTTGTTCTATCTGCCGGTGTTTTTCCAGAGTATAGAACGCATTATGCAACCCTGCCGGTGTTGCGATGACGACTCCCTTTGCCAGTCCTTTCGGTTTGGGTAAAACCGGTTAATGTCTGGCAAGGTTGACCTTAACGTAAAGTGCGGTTCTTGGGTAGTGTCTGTTGGGAGGAGGTTTTGATTTATTGGCTCTAAAATGAAAAGACGCGGTTCAGTGTGTGACTGTGTTATGAACCGCGTTGACGCGCTGCAAGGGGCGAGTGAAATTACGGAATGACGCCGTCGGGAATATCTATGTCCAGATTTTGCATCTGTTCAATGAGCATCCGCCTGTGACCGGGCAAGTTTTTTATCATCACGCCTCTGTAGGTTTCGACCTCTTTTTCTGTATAGGGTTTGAAGTTTTTGGGGGCGCTGCCTGCAGCAATTCCGTCGCCCTTCAGAATCCAGTTGAGCAGCTCGGCCAACTGTTGGTTGTTTAATGCAGACAGAGATGAGCCTGGAACCTGTATGAGAAACTCCCGGCCGCCCTCTACTTTCAGGAAGTTCCCCACAAAGCCCTTCATCATAGGGACATCGTTACGAGGTGCGCCTTCGCCGTTTGTCAGATGGCAACCCAAGCACTGCAGCTGATAATTCACCGACGGTGAATAATTGGCCTGATGCAAAGGGGTCTGCTGAGCCCCGTTGCCAGGTGCTGGTTTCTGATTAGGATCAGGAATAACCCGTGCCTCCCCCAGAGGGGAGGCAACGACCAAGGTTATAGCTAACACACAGAATATCGAGCGCATAACTATGCTCCTCAGGACGCCGTGCCCTTGATAACGGCGACTGTGCAGTTGTAAACGCTACTGCTGGTACCAAGGCACCAGTTAATATCATTGTTGTTGAAGGGCCGGTACATGGGCTCTTCGCTGTCGTTACGTGTACACGCGCATTGAGCGCAGCTGTGCTTGCCGCAACAGTCATTGTAGGAAATGATGTAATCGATACCGTCGGCCGGGTTGCGACAGGTGCCAACCCAGGTGACCTGGGAGGATTCTGTTCCTGGCGGGCAGGTGGTAACCGAGCCTCCGCAACAACTGCACAGAAACCCGTCAACAGAACAATAGCGCCAGTAATCGCAACTTGTGGGATCACCTGGGTCGCCCGCTGATGGCGCGCCGGCCGCAAGTGCTTTACTTGTCCTGTCGATAGGGAGAAGGGCTGGTGCGGCTACGCCCACCGCTAAAAATGAGCCAAATTTTGCGATGAACTGGCGTCGCCCCGTTGTATTGGCCACGTGGCGTGACGAGCGTTCAAAAAAGCGATCAAGAAATTTCATTTTATTGTTCTCCTTAATCAGGATGGCGTGTGAATACCTGGGGATTCAGACTGAGCCTTTATGTAATCCTGAAGTGTTGATGAGCCGAGTAGTTCGGTTTCAAAAAGGCTGTCCAGATGCTCGCGGGAATTGACGAGGCCCTTGGCCTTCAGAGTGCCCGCCTTATCAATCAGCACCGCATACGGTAGCTTGCCAATCTGATAGGTCATGCCCACTTCAGGGCTCACGATATAGGTGGATTTTTCGAGTCCAGCCTGGGATATGAGCTTGTCGTGTTCGAGAGCATCTCCATCACTCACGTAAACAACATCCAGATCGTTAGCAGACCGGCTGATGGCTTTGATTGCAGGTATCAAAGATTTACAAATCGGGCAGGTCGGTGAAAGGAAGAAAAGCAGAGTCGACCGTTCGCGGCATAGCGATATTGATCGGGCGTCCGAAACGGTCTGCAGCTGTGACCTGCGGGGCTGCTTGGCCAACTTCAACGCCCTTGTCGAGCATAAGGCTCCGGCGGGGGCAATTCTTGAATGCAAAACGCCGATTTGCCGGATAAGGCCAAGAAGCACCAAAGAACTGGCTATCAAAAGCAGCCAAAGCAGAATGTTTGAAATGATGAGTGCTTGCATCTTATTTTTCTCCTGAGAGTTTTAGTAGTAGCGGTCTGTTGGCAAGCCAGAGGTCTGTGGTTGTGTAAAGTAAAACCAGCACGGTTCCTGCTGCGATCATGACGAAGTTGTCGAGCAACCCAAGAGGTCGGTCAAGCATGGGTAGCAACGCGCACAAGGCAACGATTGCCAGCAGCAGATTTCGAGCGAGCAGCGCGGGTTGTAGTGGCTGTCGCATTGCCGGCCCAGAACATCCGCAGTCGATGTCTTTGCGGCCCCGGGCGAGATTGATAGCGATAGCCAGTGCGTAAGCGCCAATCAGCAAAAATGCCAGAATGCCAGCGTAAGGTCTGCTGGTACTCCATAGCAGGCCGGCGGCAATTGCCAGCTCGGCAACCGGTAGAGCTACGGCCGCAGCTGGCACCATAAGCCCCGGGATTAGCTCGTACTCTTGCACCTGGCGACGAAACCAGCTGGGGTGCCGGAGTTTATGGCTGGCAGCGCTGGCGAATATAACGCTCAGCGCCAAAGCAGCCGATGTACTGATAATAGGATCTATCATCGTGTCACCTCTCAGTGGTTCAAAATCAGCGTCGGAGTTTTAGTCACGCCTTCCATTGTCCCTTTGTGCTCGCCGGTGGAGAGGTCAAATATCTCCAGCCCACCCTCAATGTTCGAACCAAGCAGAAGAGGCTTATCATCTGATGTGGCGCTCAGGCTCCAGATGAAGCTAGGCGATTCCAGGGTTCCAATTTTTTTGCCGGTTTTAAGGTCAAACTCCCAAATAATCTGGCTGGGGTCTTCCCAGTTATGGGGCTTGTGGTCGGGGTGCATCAGTACGTACAGGCGATTCAGGCCAGGCGCGGCCGCGAGCAGCTGCCAGCCGCCCGGAGCCCAGCCTTTAGCCATTTCCTCACGGGTGACCAGTGACCAGCGGGGTAGAATCTCTGGTTCATCTCCTGAGAGGTCGACTGGTACAACTTCGCCCAGTGTCGTTACAAAGTAATAGATCTCCCCAACGACCGTAGCTCTCTCGACCAACTTCACCACATTCGGGTCAAAAAATTTGGTTTGGGTACGATCTACTTCTTTACCATCGTCGTTCAGCGTAATCATCTGGAGCGATCCGTCGCCACATAAAGACGCAAACCGCCGTGCTCCTACCGGATAGTTCAGAATGCATCCATTGATCGCAATCTCGTTAACCATCTCTTGTTTGGTGGTATCGATGACCGTTACAGAGGTTGAAGGTGTGAAGTTGTAGATGTAGACGAATTTGTCGTCAGCGCTGGTTGCGAGTGAAAAGCGCTCAGTTAAGGTGAAGGCGCGTTGGCTTGATAGCTCAAGTTCCCATTTAGGGGATAGAGTCTGGCTATCCCAGGCGGTTAATACATCCGTACGCTCCCCTCGCACATAGCGGGTATAAAAGAAGTCAGCGGTATAGATGGTTTTCCTGTCCTGAGAAAGCGTTGCAGGAGCGGCGTGCCCCGTGGGTATCATTCCAAGGTATTTCTGTTTGTCGGGGTCAATTACAACAACCCGCGTAGACACCATGTTGTTGAACTCGAAGTCCACCATATAGCTTCGGTGATCGTCAGGCAGTGGCAGGGTAGTGCTGCCAACGGTTTCATTCGGTAACCGCGCGTTTGCGCTCGCAGCAATAAGGCCGGACGCTACCACCAGGCAGCACGCCAGTTTTTTGGGTAGATGCATCATTAAGATCCTCAATATTGTTTTTCTGAGAGTTAGGCGCGCGATGAATCATTGCCTGTCGCACGCCTGATTCGCTACTTACTTCAATCCTGAACGGAAGCAGGCCGTTTTATTTCTTCATACTTATCACCCGGCTCTGAGTGACTGCCTTGAGCCCTTCAACGCCGAACTCAACGCCGTAGCCGGATGCTTTATTACCGCCAAAAGGAACCATGGGGTGAATCGCGCCATGTTGGTTGATCCACACAGTTCCGGCCTCCAGTTGGGTCGCCAGCTCGCTCGCGTCTGCTGGTGTGTTTGTCCACAGGGATGCGCCAAGCCCTGCATCAAGCCTGTTCGCAGACTCTATGGCATCTTCCAGGTCGCGATAACGGATGATCGGCAGGGCGGGGCCAAATTGTTCTTCGTCAACCAGCCTGTGGCCGTCTTTGATGTCGCCAACCAGCGTAAGTGGCATGAAATAGCCTTGTTCTGGCACCTCGCCAAACTCACGAACATCGCAACCGCTTGTTTGTGCGTCAGATACGAGTTCCCGGACTTTCTCAAACTGCATCTTGTTTTGGAGGGGCCCAATCAACACGGACTCATCCATGCCATCCCCTATTTTCATCTCGTTGGCGATTGCGCTGAGCTCGGTCATAACAGCTTCGTAGTCATCTTCGTGCACATAGAGGCGCTTAATGCAGGCACAGGTCTGGCCCATGTTCAGGAACGCACCCCAGAACAAATCGGTGGCAATGTTTTTAATGTTCGTTCCGGGCATAACAATGGCTGCGTCGTTCCCGCCTAGCTCCAGGGTAATAGGTGACAGGCTTTTGGCGGAGGCTTCTATAATACGGCGCCCGGTAGTTTCGCTGCCGGTGAACATGATTTTACTGATATCAGGGTGATGGGTCAGCTTGCTGCCAATGGTTCCGTCTCCGGTTACGGTGTTTAGCACGCCAGCCGGAAGAGCCTGGTTAATCAGCCTCACCATCTCCAGCGTTGCAATAGGTGTGTATTCAGAAGGCTTCAGAACAACTGTGTTTCCCATTCGTATGGCCGGAATGATTTGCCATATGGCAATCATCAACGGCCAGTTCCATGGAGCGATTGCTGCTACAACACCCAGCGGAACGCGATGCAAGGTGTCTTTACGCTCGTCATCTTCGTACACAACCTCGGGAGGCAGTTCCAGGCTGGCTGGGACCTGAGTCCATCCGACACAGGCCTGCATTTCAAACCTTGAACCAGGGCCGGACAACGGCTTTCCCTGTTCCCGTGTAATCAGTTCAGCCAGATACTCGGAATTTTCCCCAAGAATCTGAGCGACCTTATGAATGATGTCGCGCCGCTCTTGATCACTGTGTTTTGCCCAGCTTTTTTGCGCGAGCATCGCTGATTGCACGGCGCGGTCTACCTCCTGTTCATCGCTCTCTGGCGCCATTCCCAGGGATTGCCCATTAGCAGGATTGAAGATTTCGTAACTGCTGGCGGGCTCTGCAAGCGTTCCGTTTACGGTATTCCGGTAAGTCTGCATTTCTCTGATCTCCGACGATTGGTAAGCCACATCTCTGCGGGGACTGGATGACTGGTCTGTCCCGACTATTAAAAGGAAATAACCGCCATTATTTGAGCGTAGGTGTTCAGATCGTTGTCCTGGAACTGACTGCCGCCGTCAGCGGCGCGCTTTTCCGGCTTGAAGAAACCAATAAGGGGGCTCAGGAACAGGTGGTCGTTAACGGCCCATTCAGCGTAGAGGTCGAGCTCCTGACTATCCAGCGAGCCGCTTCCCCGGGCTGTGTCACTGAAGTCAAAGAACAAAGCGCCTACGGCGACAGTGGGAGCGGGGTAGGCTTTTACACCAACGTGGAGAACATCTGTGTCGCTGTTGAATGGCCCGGCATAATTGGCGGCGACTTCACCTTGAAACCAGGTGCCGTAGCCGCGGTTAAAGCCAAAAAACAGGGGGTCGAAATCTTCGTCAAATGTTGAGTACCGGATATTGACGCTTGGAGACCATGCCTGTTGTTCAAAGCTCCACCCAGCTTCCATATACCAGGCGTCGGCGTCCTTTCGGCTAGCGTCACCTTGGTCCTGAGTCACAAACTCTGCGGAAAGGAAAAGCGGTTCTACGCCAGCGTTACCCTGATACCGAAGGCTGGTGGTGTTCTGTCCGTCTCTGGCTGTCAGACCAAGCGCCTGCGCATAACGCTCGTTAACGTCGAGACCCTTCAAGTGCATCAAACCGAAGGTGCCGTGAGGAGATACATACTCGAGGTTTATGCCAGTTAGCTCGGTATCGGCCTGGGCTTTATTGTCTGATTCAATCCAGAACAGATCTGAGCGTAACCCTTCGTCACCGCCAATCCGCGCCAGCGCCGTTTTGTTGAAAGCTTTTCTTGCAGCCAGCCAATAGGCGCCGCCGCGATCAAAATCGAAACCTCCACCACTCAGCCCTTCGCCCAGGTTCAAGGCGTCTCCGTTTATCAGAAAACCATCGCCAATCGCGAAGTTCTGACTACCGAGTGAAATGTCCAGGCCGTTCGGGCCAAGAAACGGCAGAAGGTCGCCGGATTTAAAGCCAATATAAGCATCTTCGAGCTCGGTTTTGCTTTCATCACCCGTGCTAAAACCACCGGCATCGCCATCACCCCATGTGCCTGACGAGAGTGCATTGACGCTTCCGTAAATGGCCGTGTTGTTGCCCGGTGAATAGGTACCCGACAGCCCGTACTTTATATAGCCTTCCTGCCATTGAGCACCGTCTTGGTCAGTGTCGTATAGGTAGCTCTTGTCGCTTGTGAAAATACCGGCGGCCAGTTCCAGGTCCGCGTTCAGCTGGTAATCTTCACCGTTCGAAACTTCAACAGCAGATGCGGTAGGAATCCCTATGCTGGCCGCGAAAACGCATAAAATCGCTCGTCGTAGTTGCATACTCTGGTGCATTGTTTAGCCTTTATTGTTGTATGTTTGGAGTGGCTTCAGGCGTAGATCTGGGCTACCGGTTGCCTGTGTGAGGTCAAGAGCCACCATAACGCCTATTTTTATCAACTAATTCTGCACTGTGCTTTCTCATGGGTGCCAGAAGCTTTCGTTCCTGCGCCAGCGATTCGAAACGTAACGTCGACCTGACACATTTTTTTGTGTGTTAGAGAAAAAATTGTATCGATATAAGAGGGTAGGGTTTCCAGAAGGATTTCTTGACTTTTGATTGTTTTTTGGTCATTTTCGTTAGATGCGATCACAAATAAGAGCAAGAGGTCATACCTGTGTCGTCATGCGCCCGCGAGACCAGTGATTTCGATAAATGGATCAGCAATATCAATGAGATATGCGGACCTTTTTTGGCGAATCCAGTGGGTGGGGAGTTCTCAGGGTCGGTGGAAAAAGTAGGCGGTTCGCTTGATATGTCCAGGGTTAATATCCAGGGGGCAGATCTTTACCGTACGCCAAAAGAGATACGCAAAAGCGGAATTCCTGACTTTTTTTGTGTTTTCCAGATCTGGGGGCGCTCGCTGGTTGAGCAGGTTGGAAACCGATCGTCTCTGACTTCAGGAGACGTTGTTCTTGTAGATTCCACGCTACCTTTTCGATTCTCATATCAGGAACCGTCGCAACAGATATCACTCATCTTGCCGCGCCAAATTATTGAGCGGGTACTGCATCTCAGTAAGGTTGAGCTTGGTGTCAAGATCCCCGCGAACTCTCACATTGCCCGTTTTGCCAGCAAGTTGGTGATCGAGCGTCACTGCATGAGAACCTTGATCAGGAGGAAGGAGCCGCGATTCTCGATTCGTTGGCCACACTGATAAAGCCGTCGGTATTGAAGAGTGTTCACAGTAGCGATCCCTACGACAAGGTATTTAGGGCCGCGTCTGAGTTTGTGAAAGAACACATCGGTGAGCCTGGCCTGAACGCATCCATGGTTGCCAGCTCAGTTGGGACGTCCGTGCGGAGCCTTCATCGAGCATTCTCAGGTCACTCGATCACGCTGTCAGAGTATGTAAAAACTCAGAGGTTGGAGATGTGCGCCAACTATATAAAAGCGCATAACGGGAGATTGAACCTAACTGAAGTTGTGTATAGGTATGGCTTTGGTAGTTCTAGCTATTTTTCAACTGCGTTTAAAGGTCATTTTGGAATGACTCCTTCCGATTTCAAAAAAAGCTGTTCTTTAGGCTAGTGCTGGTTTTACCTCGCTCCCGACATTAATGCCATTTCCTTTCGTCATATATAGACTGTGTATCCTACTGGCGGTTAATACTGCATCTGATGGGATTCTTGAAAAGGGAAAAGGGATTTGGAAGCAATACTCATTTTGCTTGGCGTGGGCCTCGCACTGTTCATACCTGTGGGCTCTGTACTTGGTTTTCTGGCTTACCGTAAACGGAATGAGCAGGTCGCCCGCTTAGATGCTCTGAAGCTTGAGGTTACATCGCTAAGCCATGAGTTGACTGAGTTACGCCTGCAGATCAAAGATGATCAGCCGCTGCCTGCTCCGCAACAACGTGAGCCAAAGCCAGAACCTGCCGTGGCAACCGCCATAGAGGGGCCGCCCGATTCGCAAACAGACGCGAGTGATTGGATGGAGGTTGGTGAACCCCGCGAGCCTTCCCGCATTATTGCGGCCCTGAAAGAAAACTGGATGGTCTGGCTTGGTGGTCTGAGTGTGGCACTGGCCGGTATTTTTATGGTCAGCCACTCTATCAGCGCTGGGTTAATTGGCCCTGTACAGCAATTTCTGCTCGCGCTTACCACGGGCCTCGCCCTGCACGCAGGCGCGGAGTTTCTGCGCCGGCGCCACATGAGCACAGATCAAATATTTGCAGCACTGGCCGGCGGTGGCAGCATTACTTTGTACGCCGCATTGCTTGCTGGAGTTCATCACTACCAACTGATCAGCCCGGTCGTCGGGTTAATCATGCTGGCGGCCGTATCTTTGGTCACTATGGTGCTGGCTTTGGTGCACGGCCCCTTGCTGGCCATTATGGGCCTGAGCGGTGCCTATATTGTGCCTCTTCTTATTGGTGGAGAAGGCGGCAGCGTCGCCTTTGTACTCTCCTACAGCTTCCTGATCACCCTCAGTTCGTTGCTGTTAATGCGTTATGTTTTCCGTGACTGGCTTTGGTACGCCACTTTGGCAGGTGCGTTGCTTTGGTGGGCCTTTACGGTGGTCGCGTCGCCGGCTGCCACGGCAACAGCTTGTTATCTGGCTGCATTGTTTGTGGTTTTTGCATGCTTGCCAGGCAAGGAGCGGGTTGTGCTATCGCGTTTGCGGGAGGCATTTTTGCCGTTATTGGCCGTTTGGGGGCTGTCTATTGCCCAGCAGTCTGGCGACAACACATCCTTGTGGAGTTGGCTGCTTATCCTGCCAGCGGCATCTCTGATACCTCAGAGCCGCGGGGCACTGTGGTTTTTACCCTGGGGTGCGGTGTTGGCCAGTGCCGCGGGCTGGCTGTTATACATGGGCAGAATGGATGGCGATCTGGTCTATCTGCTTCAGATTCCCTTGGCCCAGCAGCCGGGCTTTGTCAGTTATCTCATTGCCGCTGCCATAATCACCACCGGCCTTGGCTTGTGGCTGTGGGGGCGCTATGTCGATCAGCGCCGCTGGGCCTCACTAACGCTGCTTTCACCGTTGGTGTGGCTGGTGCTTGGTTGGCTTTTGTTGCATGGCTATGGCCAAACGTCAGTTGTGTGGGCGATCGTCACTTTGCTGCTTGGCGCTGCTTATGGCGTGCTGGCCTGGCGGATGGAAGGGTCGGCTCGTTATGGGAACGGCGTAGTTTGGGCATTGATGGCGGCGCACGTTAGTTATTCCTTGGCGACCGTTATGGCCTTTCGCGAATCGTCACTCACGCTGGCGCTATCGGTTCAGTTCGTCAGCCTTGTCTGGCTGGCGCGGCGGTATCAAATGCCGGAGTTGTACTTGTTGTTAAAAGGCGTGTTAGCGCTGGTTGTTGCACGACTTACCTTCAACCCCTGGGTGCAGGGTTATGATACCAGTGTGCATTGGTCTTTGTGGACCTATGGCGGCGCCACGTTGTTGGCCGCGGTTGCAACCAGACTGGCTGACAAGCGCCATTCGATTCGCCCTTGGCTGGAAGGAGCAACCCTGCATTTGCTGGTGTTGTTCCTAGGCACGGAGCTGCGCTACTGGCTTTACGACGGCGATATTTTTGTCCACGAATACAGTCTTATTGAAGCAACCATGAACACGCTGCTCTGGGGTGCGCTCAGTGTAACTTATGCGGTTCGGGCCAAAACCAGCCAATCACTGGCCTGGCTTTATCGGTTGTTCTCATGGATTTTGTTGGCACTTTCCGGAATCAGCTACCTCACGCTGCTCACCTTGCACAACCCTTGGTGGAATGACGGCACCATCGGCAGTACACCCGTCTTCAATATGCTGCTTCCTGCCTTTGGAGGGCCGGTACTTCTGGCGCTTGTTATCAGCGGTTCCCGGAGATTGTGCCCAGGCTCTGGTCGCTGTGTGTTGCGGGTGCGGGGTTTCTTTTGTTCACTGTCCTGGAGGTTCGTCAGCTCTGGCAAGGCAGCGACATGGCGCTGCGGTTTGGTATGACAGAGGGTGAGCTGTATACCTATTCGGTGGTCGGCATGTTCTACGCCATCGGCGCTATTATCTACTCCACGGTTTATTCGACAAAAAGTGCCCATATTATCTTGTACAAAGCAGGCATGGCTTTGTTGGGTACTGTGATCGGCAAAATCTTCCTGATCGATATGGCCGGCCTGCAAGGATTCTGGCGGGTCGCGGCCTTTATGGGGTTGGGGCTCGCCTTGTTGGGCCTTGCATGGATGTACCGAAAAGCGCAGCGTGCCAGTATTCAGGCCCCTTGAGGCTAATTCATTAAACAGAGAAACCGATTATGAGTGATGAGCAGTTAACGAGTGTGCTCGAGTCGAGCGGCGAAGAACGATACGACTACTTTTTGAGTGAAGTGTTGGAAGAGCGGGAGATCTGGATACTCGTTAATTCGGAGAGCCGCTTTCTGTCCATCGTCTCGGAAGACGATGGAGTGGCGCACTTGCCGGTTTGGCCCAGCTCGGAATTTGCCGTTGAGTACGCTAAAGGTTCCGATGATTTGAAGCCAAAGAGCATCTCGCTGCCGGATTTTTTCAAAAAGTGGGTGCCGGGTTTGTCGAAAGATGGACTGCAGGTTGGTGTATTCCCGGGCCTCGATAAAACCGTGTGGATAACTGAAGCGGACGAACTGAAAAAAGACCTGCAAGATGAGCTGTCCAGCTTCTAGTTTTTATTTTCTATCGAGAGAGATCGACTTTAAGTGCTGTGAGGTAGATTCATGAGTGACAATCTCAAACACGTAGTTTGTCCACATTGCGACAAGGTCAACCGTGTGCCAGAAGCTCGCTTGGCATCTGGCGGTAATTGTGGAGCCTGTAAGCAGCCTTTATGGCCAGAGAGCGTGCTAGAACTTACAGGGCAAAGCTTTGCTGCCCATACTGGGCGTAGCGACCTGCCGGTGTTGGTGGACTTCTGGGCGAGCTGGTGTGGCCCTTGCAAAGTGATGGCGCCTCAGTTTGAAAAGGCGGCTAGCGGCTGGCAGGGTAAAGTGCGTTTTGCCAAACTCAGTACCGAAGAACATCCTGGCCCGGCTGGGCAATACAGTATTCGCAGCATTCCTACGTTGATGCTGTTTCGCAATGGCCGCGAACTGGCCCGGCAAAGTGGCGCCATGAATCAGGGCCAGATCAATCAATGGCTGCAGAGTAATGGGTGCTGAGAGCCGGCGGCTCAGCATGGAAGTCACTGAACAGTAAATGATCTGGTCAGTTAACGGTCATATTTGTCGAACGCCCGTTTTAACTGGCCTGAACTGGCTTGTCCCGCGCCTGTTCACAAAGTTATCCACAGATTCGCGGGATAACTTTCAGGCAGGAAATTCATGTTCAGGCCCGGTGGGCTCGAAAACCGGTATTCAAGGAGCCTTTTGATGGGAACATTGCTGATTATTCTCGCCGTTCTGTTTTTGGCCCTGGTTGTTATCCTGCCTTTGGTGGAGAAATATGCTCCGAAAGGTGAAGCGCGTAATTATGGCAATTTAACGCGCTTCATCTTTCCACTAATGGCGCTGTTGATCGTGGCACAACTAATCCGGTATTACTTTTCCTGAGCAATGCCAATAACTGATGAGTGAACGGGCTGAGTTGGCTTCGCCCGTCAGTCTTTTTTACACATTCTTCCAGACCATTTTAGGTTGCGTCGCGCAAGTGCCGGTCTCTGCCCTATAAAAAACGTTCCGGAACAGATCTCGCATGCTTTCAGGGCAGGATCAGCCTGAAAGGATGCGCGCCTCATGAGCCAGTTCCACCCCATCATCTACGTTCGTGGCTACGCCATGACGGCCAGCGAAATTGCCGATACCGTCTCCATGCCTTATATGGGCTTTAATCTGGGCGCGACAAAGGTGCGCCAATCCTGGGATGGAGCTGTTTACAAGCAGGTTTTTGAATCACCGATGATGCGCTTGATGAAGGATTACGGATATACAGATGCGTTTTCTGACGGTGCCGAAATCGACCGGGACATCACCCTAAAAACCGTCGTTATCTACCGTTATTACGATCAGGCAGACCGGGACTTTGGCGAAGGGAAGCCGCTGTCCATTCCCGCAGCGGCATTGCAACTGCGGGATTTGATTCTGAATATCCGTAACCAGATATGCGGTGGCGATGCAGCTCTGCGGGCTGAATTTCGGGTGCACCTCGTAGCACACTCCATGGGCGGCTTGGTATGTAGGTGTCTTTTGCAAAATGGCGGAATCAGTACACCGGCCGTACGACAAATAGTGGATAAGGTGTTCACCTATGCCACGCCGCATAACGGCATAGAAATGGCTGGGATCAACGTGCCTGCATTCCTCGGCTTGTGGGATATCAACAACTTTAATCGTGCAACCATGGCGGGGTATCTGGGGCTAGAAGGCAGGCCTGAAAGAGTGGACTCTTTGGATGGCAAGTTCGACCCGGATCGCTTTTTTTGCCTGGTAGGGACCAATCAGCAGGACTATGGGGCAGCCAAAGGTGTGTCAAAGTGGCTGGCGGGCAAAATGAGTGATGGGTTGGTGGCTATCGAGAATGCGACGGTTCAGGGTGCGCCCAGAGCCTTTGTATACCGCAGCCACAGTGGCCCCTATGGCATCGTCAATTCAGAAGATGGCTACCAGAACATGGTGCGGTTCCTGTTTGGCGACGTCCGTGTAGATGGCGTGATGGATGTCGAGTCGTTGCCGCTGCCGCCTTCTGTGGAAAAGGCAAGGAAGGAGGGGCATAGGGTTCGCGCCTCCTATTATTTTGAGGCCACAGTATCGCCCAGGGGAGCCCGCAGCTTTCGGCTGACGGAAAGGCGCCGGGAGACCTTCAGCGCGGTGCTGCGAAAGTTCGATGAAATGATGAAACCAAAGCAAGCCGGCCTGGATTCTGCTCGCTCTCCGGTGTTGTTCTCCACGTTCCTTGATAGTTCAAAAATTACGGTTGATCGTGGCCGCACTCTTGTGATGACCGTTGAGCTTGCCGTATCCGCGACAGATTATTTTGTTGACGGTGCCCTGTGGACCGAGCATAGGGTTGAGGGCGAATACCTTTATCGCGATACCCTGACACTGAAAATGACCCCTGCCGGCGACGGTTGGAACCTGCGATATGTAACTACTGATGAACAGTGGAGTGAGCGCGGCGGAAGCAAAGCCGAGGTTGATGGCGATAGCCACCTGATACCGCTGTCGTCGAAGAAAGGTTTCACTGCCCAGTTGCGGATGACGCTTCGGCGGCGCCCCTGAGCCATCGAGAAAGAATCGGTATTCGGCGAAGAATAGTTTGTGGCAGCCAGCATAAGCTGGCAAAGTTCTGCGAAATCAGACTTAACTCCACCAAGAGGAAACGCCGGTGACGGATTTAGTAAATTACACACTGAACGATGGTGTCGCGACAATCGTTATTAACAACGGAAAGGCGAATGCCCTGAGCCATCAAGTGTTTGAGCAGCTGAACAAAGCCCTCGATCAGGCGGAACAAGACAAGGCTGTGGTTATTCTGACTGGTCAACCGGGAATATTCTCTGCCGGCTACGATCTGAAAGAAATGCAAAAAGGTATGAATGAGGCCGCGGCATTGGTTGCCGTGGGTTCAACGCTTACCCGCCGCTTGGCTGCTTTCCCGTTTCCGGTTATTGGCGCATGCAGTGGCCACGCTATTGCTAAAGGCGCGTTTATTATGCTGTCTGTGGACTACCGGCTAGGTATTGAGGGTAGTTTCAAACTTGGCCTTAATGAAGTGGCCATCGGCATGACCATGCACCACGCAGGCATTGAGATTGCGCGGCATCGTTTGGCCCCGGCTCATTTTTACCGTTCGGTTATCAACGCCGAAATATACAGCCCCGAAGGCGCAGTGGCAGCCGGCTACCTGGACGAAGTGGTTGCGCCGGATCAGCTCTTGACCCGTGCCAACGAGCTGGCCCAAGGGTTCCGGAAACTGAATATGCGAGCACACGCCCAGACCAAACTAAAAACCAAAGCCGGCTATCTGGAACTGCTGGATCTTAGCATTAAGAAGGATTCGGAGAGCTTGGGCCTTTCAGCTTAGAAGGCGTTTTGGGTGAGTTAGCTCGGCGCTAACTCGCCAGGGTCTATTCTGTAGAAGTCGCGGAGCAGGTCATACACGGCCGGTTGTTGTTCTTTCAGGTGTTGCGGTTGCTGATAAAAGGTTTCTGTCAGTACCGCAAAGAACTCAGCTGGCTTTGTTGCACCATAAGGGTCGAGCCAGCTTGTTCGGTGGTGCCTCAGGGAGTGCCGGAGATTATCATAGGCAATGGTCATGGTCTGTTGCCACTCCTTAGCTTGCTCTCCGCTAAGGGGTGGCGCGCCGTCGGCTGTTCCATCGAGGTAATCAAGCTGATGGGCAAACTCGTGGAGAATGACGTTATGTGGGCCATTTTTGTTGATGGCCCCGCTTTCACATTCCGACCAGGCCAATACCACTTGCCCCAGCGATGAGGCTTCACCTGCCCGGACCTGATCGCTGACGCCAACCACCATGCCGTCGCGTTCCTGGGCTTGTACCCGGTAAACATCCGGGTAGACAAGAATGCTGCGAACCTCGTTGTAATCCGCATACGAACGCATAACCGTTAGCAAGCACGCGTGCCCGGCGATCGCTACTCGAACCCGGTCGTCTACCTCAAAACCAGCGCAGCCATAGAAGTGCTTTTCTGCAATGAATAGCTGAATCTGGTCTCGCAGGGCTTTCTGCAGATGCGTAGGCAATTGGCGGTACAAAGGTACTGTCGACTGCAGATGCTTTCGCCAGGCCTTCGGGAAGGGTTGTTTTAGCTCCAGTTCCCGCCGCCAGGCGCGGTAGAAAAACAGGTAGAACACCGCCGTTGCGATTAAGACTATGGCAAAGACTGCAAATAAAATCACCGGGGACATTCTTTTAAACTCGTTGCCTACACATAGCCGTCACTCTAGCACATGCAGATTAGCCAAAAACTAAAACGGCACCTATGATCAAACACTTGGTCGTAAGTCACGCTGTATTATTTTCAAGAGGCTCTGGCTTTATGCGCTTTATTTCAGGGGTGATCATGTCAGCGTGTCTTATGTCGGGGGCGCAATTAGTGGCCGCAGACACTTTGACTAACCCTCCCTTGCTTCGCGATGGAAGCGCCTCAGAACATTTTGAGCTGGTGTTTCTGAGCGACAGCTATCTCGCTGATGTCAGTTACAGCCCTGAAGGCAGCTTTTTTCTGGCACAGGCAAAGCAGGTGAAAACGTTCGACTCAAGCGGGCAACTAAGGTTCACCCTAGAGTGGAGCGAAGATATGGATCGCATCCCGATGACACACTACTTTGTCACCAGTGAGGGTATCTACGATCTAAGTGAGGCGGAACCGAAGCTTAATGTCTTTGCGGCTAGCCTGAACGACGACACAACGCGTACGTTGAAGGTCGAAAGCTGGAGGCGTGTGTTCACTGAGCTTTACGAAAAGTCAGACGTGGTGGTTTATGGTAGAAGGCCGAGCTTCGAGTTGGGCTTGTTTCCCGCATACATGCGTATTGAGGGCCGTTGGCTGGTCATTTACACTTCTCCCGATATTGACGTTAAGAATGATTTTGACTTGGGCTCCCGGATTGCGGCCTTCCCGCCAAAGTTTGATCGCATGGTTTATCTGAAAGACCCAGAGACAGGTAACCTGGCGGCTGATAATCGCAGGCTTCGGGAAACCTCAGATATGCTGCCAGAAGACGGTTTAACCTATCGCAGGCCGGGGCGTTTGGATTGGGTATCGCTGAACGCGAATCGGGTTCTGGATAGCAGCTACTACCTCTCAATACCGCTGGCCTACACAGGCCCCGCTGTTCACGAGCTGACGTTACAGGGTGAAGTGCTGCGATTTCGTGAATATGGTGTAAAACCGGTGCTTGGCGCTCGCGAATCCAACCTGAATTGGTTTGCGTTGCCGGAAAGTCTGGCTAATCGCTCGCAAGTCAGCTTTATTGAGTTTGTACCTAACACCAATATTAGCAGCCAGGGTAGTGACGGCATCTATATTCTGCGGCCCAGATAAACGTATTTTATGGGTTATCGGAATGCTTCTTGCGGCAACACGTCGATAATAAGGATGACATGCTTTACGAAATGAGCATTGGTGGAATGTTGTTCAGCCCCTTCGTGGTGCTGGTGCCTATGGCGTTTATTTTGACGGCAGCTACGCGACTGGCTCTGCATTATTTGGGCCTGCGCCATTATATTTGGAAGGAAGCCTGGTTTGATGTGGCTGTCTTCGTTTGTTATTTGGCTGCTATTGTTTATCTGTTTGGGGACTAAAAGGAAGCTCATGGGAAAGTTGGGGCGCGTTGGACTGACATTGCTGGTGGTAGCTGCTGCCGTTATAGCTGGGGCCTGGGTGTGGGATCACTACCTCTATTCGCCCTGGACACGAGACGGCCGGATTCGCGCGGATGTCATCACGATCGCGCCTGACGTGTCGGGTTGGGTAACCGGTGTGAATGTGGACAACAACCAGCTTGTTAGCAAAGGCGACCCACTGTTCACTATCGACGATACCCGCTATCGGGCAAAATTCGCAGAGAATAATGCGCGCCTTGCTCAGGAGCGCACAGGTTGGGATCTCGCCAAGCATCAGTATGAACGCCGGCAGCGCATGGCTGAGAGCAGGTCTATTAGCGAGGAAAGCCTGGAGGCCTATCGTATTCGCGCCGAGACAGCCAAAGCCAGTTATCAGCTTGCACAAGCCGAGCTCAATACAGCCCGAATTGATCTGAAGCGGACAAAGGTGCTGGCGCCCGAGAGCGGTATTGTGAACAACCTTTCTTTACGCCAGGGCAATTTCGCATCTCGGGGCACAGACGTATTATCGCTTATTAAAAGCGACTCTTTTTACGTAACCGGGTACTTTGAAGAAACCAAGCTGCATTTGGTGCAGGTAGGGCAAAAAGCCCGGATTACTCTGCTGTCTGGCGGTAAAAAGCTTAGTGGCGAGGTGGCCAGCATCGCCCGTGGTATTGCGGATTCGAATACCAGCAGTGATAGCCAGATGCTGCCCCAGGTGCAGCAAGCCTTTAACTGGGTGCGCCTTGCCCAGCGCATCCCGGTGGATATAGCCCTCGACCCCCTTCCGGAAGGTGTAAATATCAGTGCCGGCATGACGGTTTCCATTTATCTGGAAGCTGATCCCGAATCAGACTAGGGGAGTTGCCTTTCATGACGCTTCACCCGCTGCTTGCCCAGCTTCTGACGCCAAACAGGCACGCGGTGATATTTGCTGTGAAAGGGGTGATATCCATGGCGCTGGCGTTGCTGGTGTCCATGTACCTGCAGCTTGACCGTCCCTATTGGGCGCTGGTATCCGCCGTTTTCCTACAGATTCGCCCGGAAAGCGGGCTGGTAACTGAAAAAGCCCTGTGCCAGATTTCCGGTTCGGTGGTGGGCGGCGGTGTGGGGATTTTAATCCTGGCATTTTTCATGCCTTACCCGCTGTTGGCACTGGCCTGTCTCACGCTGTGGATTGGCCTGAACTCCGCTGCCTCCTCCATGGTGCACAACACTAACTTCATCTACGCCTTTGCCATGTCAGGAATGACGGCAGGCCTGGTGGTCATCATGGTTATGGCCGACGCCAGTGCCGCGGACGGTCGGGCCGTGTTTGATATTGCCCAGTCCCGTATCAGCGAAATAACGGTTGGTGCTCTCTGTGCCATGCTGGTCAGCCAGTTGTTGTGGCCGGTGACGGTAAAAGACAGCCTTCGTAATCATTCCCGAAACGTGATCAACAAAACCCTCGAATACCTCTCACTGGAGCTGGACCCGAGCAGCACCCATGAGCAGCGACACCAGCATGCGGATGAGATTTTGGAAACGCTGGTTGTGCTGAATGATGATTCCAGCGCTGTGGCCTATGAGGGGCCTGAAGGGCCGGGGCGGAGCAGGGCAGCAAACCTGCTCTGCAACAAGGTGATGTCTCTGTTGGCGGTGACGCAAATTATGGGGCGCTTTCCGAGAAATCATCCGGATTTGGTTTCAAAGGCATTCAGCAACTTACTGGCAGACATGCGAACTCTCTTCATACGAATCGCAGAAGCAGACAGCTATGAAGAATCCTATCATCAGGCCCAGGCACTGAGGCGGGCACTTCTGGAACATAGAGCCGCTTACGTAAACGAATCTGCCATTGTTATCCGCCTTACCCAGACAGCTGTGGAGCTGGTGGCGGATCTGGTTATGGTCTTGAGGGCTTACAACGCACTTGAAAACCGCGATCAGACACTGCTCAAAGCCTCCAAGCTGAAAACCCACAGGGATCCGTTGGTGGGTATTGTTAATGGGTTCCGAACAGCGGTCGTGTTCGCAATCGGGGCAACGATATGGTTAGGCACCGGCAGCCCTGCGGCCATCATGCTTATGATCATGCCCGTGGTATTTTCTGTAATGTTTGCCCGCTTTTCTCTGGTCGTGTTGACGTTCATGCTGCGCCGCCTGCTGCTCGGGGTTGTGGTGGCGATCCCGGTGGCGCTGTTTTTCGGGCTGGGTCTTTTGTCGAGAAGTAGTGGAGACTTTGAAATGTTGGTGCTGGTGCTTGCCGGGCCTTATTTTATAGGTCTGTTGGCGCTTGCAGATCGGCCGACTCTGCCTTACGGCCTAGGCTTTTGCATCCCTTTTACGCTTATTGTTCAGCCCGGAAACAATATGACGTTCAGTACGGACGTTGCGACCAGTAATGCTCTGGGACTGTTTGTGGGTATCAGTATTCTTTACTGGGTGTTCAAACTGATCACGCCTTTGGATGGCCAACTCATGCAGCGCCGGCTACTCAAAGCAACCGCTCGCGATCTTACCGCCATTGATTACCAGCGCCGGCCTGAGAGCTGGCTTAATGGCCGCATGGGGGAGCGCCTGTTGCGGCTTGCCAACTATGATCAGGGATCGGGGAGCTCCAACCGGGATATGACGGACCTGGGCTTTACCGGCCTTAACATTGGCCATATGTCCATTCGCCTGAGAAGGCGGATCAAAAACCATCGCAGCGCTGAGGTAGATGCGAAACTTGCCCAGTGGCAACAGGTGTTGGCAGACACCTATCTGTTAAGCGCCCGCGGCGAAATAAACGCCCGATTCCGGAAAGTGAGTGCCGAGTTGCTAGCCGCTGTTCATGCAACCAAAGAGGCAGATGCACAAACGGCAACCGTTGAAGGTATGTTCGAGCGCATAGCCCTGACGTTTGAGCGAACCGCCAGAACCATTGCTGGAGCTAATAACCCGACGTCGTCCAGTGATCAAAGCGCATCTCCAGTGATAGCCGCCTGATGATCGATCCTCGCTCTGCGTACCAAACGGCCTCGTACTCTGGTCTCATTGGCGTTCAATAAAAACTCGTGTAGCTTCAAGGGATTCCCCGCGTTTAATTACCCGATTGAGGAGTGTTGCCGTGTCACGTTCGGAGCAGTTTGCCAGCGATAATTACAGTGGCGTATGTCCCCAGGCCTGGAAGGCGATGGAGGCGGCAAACCGCGTGGATGAGCCAGCGTACGGCGAGGATAGCTGGACACAGCGGGCAGCAGATGGGTTGCGCTCTTTGTTTGATACAGATTGCGATGTCTACTTTGTATTTAATGGTACGGCGGCCAACTCGTTGGCGCTGGCGTCCATGGGGCAATCGTTTCACAGCGTGATATGCCATGAGCTGGCGCACATTGAAACAGATGAGTGTGGCGGGCCGGAATATGCCTCCAATGGTGCCAAACTGTTGTTAGGGCAGGGCGAAAACGGGAAGCTGACACCGGAGAGTATTGAGCATCTGGTGACTAAGCGCACCGATATTCACTACCCTAAACCCAAGGTTCTTAGCCTTACTCAGGCAACGGAAGTTGGCACCATCTATACGCCGGATGAACTTCGCGATATCCGCACACTGGCGGATCAGTACAAACTGAATATACACATGGACGGCGCTCGGTTTGCGAATGCTGTGGCGGCGCTAGATGTACACCCATCGGAAATCACCTGGAAAGTGGGCGTTGATGTGCTGTGTTTTTCCGGAACCAAGAATGGTTTGGCCTTGGGCGAGGCTGTGGTGTTTTTTAATAAGGCGCTGGCCGAAGACTTTGAATGGCGCTGCAAGCAGGCCGGACAACTGGCCTCTAAAATGCGATATATTTCTGCGCCCTGGTGTGGGTTGCTAGAAAATAATGTGTGGCTGGAAAATGCCCGTCATGCCAACGCCTGTGCGACAAGGCTTGCTGATGGACTGGCCGGCTTGCCAGGAATTAAGCTCAGGTACCCAAGGCAGGTAAATGGGGTTTTTGTAGAAATGCCCGAGGCCTTGCAGGCTGCGTTGCGGGCAAAAGGTTGGCGTTTCTACAACTTTATCGGCGGCTGCGCACGCCTGATGTGCTCCTGGGCCACCACACCGGAGGTTGTTGATCGGTTTTTGGCGGATGTGCGCCAGTTGCAGGCATAAGCTAGCGGTTTACCTGCCTGATGATTTCCACCACAATCGGCGCCATCCCGAATCAGGAACTCGTACTATGCCATTGTGCACATCATTATTATCGGGGGCGATCGGATGAGAGCCCTCTTCCATAGCTATCTGAACTCCTCACTGATCCTTCGCGTAAGCATCGCACTGGTGCTAGGTGTTGCAGTCGGAATGCTCGGCGGGCAGCAGGCTGCCGACTGGCTGGCGCCCTTTGGCGAGTTGCTGCTGCGCCTGCTCAAGTTTCTAATTGTGCCTATTGTGTTGTTCACCCTGATGGTGGGTATCAATCAGGCCAATATCGGCAGCATGGGCCGAGTTGGGCGCAAACTGTTCGGGTTTTACGTGATGACCTCAGCACTGGCCATTGTGGTGGGGTTGGTTGTGGCTACCCTGCTTGAGCCAGGAAGCGGTATGGCGCTGGATGAAAGCGCAGATGTAAAAGTGCCGGATAACCCCGGGTTCGTGAGTGTGCTGCTGAAAATCGTGCCCGATAATATTTTTGCAGCGTTTACCGAGCTAAACCTGTTGGGCATCATCTTCACTGCCATTGTTTTTGGTATTGCGCTGCTGAAACTACGTGAGAGTGAGGCCCATGCAGAGCTTGGCGAACACCTTTACAAGGTTGTAGAAGGGCTTAACGAGATCACCCTGAAAGTCATGTCTGGCGTGCTGCAGTACGTTCCTATTGGTGTGTTCGCGATTGTTGCCAAGACCGCTGGTGAGCAGGGCATGACCACTATACTGGCGCTGGGCGATATGGTGATGGTGCTTTATATCGCGCTGGCTGTGCACCTGGTTGTTTACTGCATTCTGATGCGCTTTTACGGTGTGCGAGTGCGGGAATTTTTTCGTGAAGCGCGTACGCCCATGGCAACGGCTTTTGCTACCCAGAGCAGTTCAGGCACCTTGCCGCTGACACTGGATGCGGCACGGCGGTTGGGTATTCCCAAGCAGATCTATGGTTTCAGCTTGCCGCTAGGCGCCACTATTAATATGGACGGCGCGGCGATTCGTATCGCGATTTCTGCGGTGTTTGCGGCCAATGTTGTTGGTATTCCCCTGGATCTGATGACCATGGCGGAAATTGTACTCATTGGTACGCTTACCTCCATCGGAACCGCGGGTGTTCCCGGGGCTGGCATTGTGATGATTGCCACGGTTTTTGCCCAGGTTGGGCTGCCTATCGAAACGGTCGCATTGCTGGTTTCCATTGATGCACTGGTCGGTATGGGTGCTACGGGGCTTAATGTTACCGGGGATTTGGTGGGCACCGCGGTTATCGCACGTAGCGAACGCAAACATGCAGCGGAACCTGCTGTTGCGCTTTCTGAGCCTGCCGGCTGAAGCTTGCCGGGTGTGTTAGAGTACTTGCCAGGCTTTCGTTATGACGGGAGGGCTTTTATGAGTCTGAAATCCGGCAAGCTGATCGTTTTTTACGATGGTTCCTGCTCCACCTGTATCAAGGATCGCCGCTGGTACGAAAAGCTGGCGGGGAAAACCGGTGAGTCGGTTGAATGGCTGGACATCACAGGTCGCGACGACGAGCTGCGCCAGCAGGGTGTAGATCCGGGTAAAGCACTTCGGGAATTGCATGTGAAGGATGATCAGGCGAAATCCATCGTGAGATGGACGCGTACATACTGTTAATGTCGCGAGTCCCGGTACTGAAACCACTGGCATGGCTGATATCCTTACCCGTGATTCGACCTTCCCTGGCCAAACTTTACCATTCATGGGTTGAGCGCCGCCTGGCTGGCCGAGTGTGACGCTTTATATACCTGACAGAGTCCCGGAGAGCCCTTAGTGACGTATATTCGAGAACAGGCCATTCGGGGCCTCAAAGCGGGTGACGTGTTTACGGTTACCCGAACGTTCACTGAGAATGACACGGTAGCGTTCGGCGAAATCAGCCGGGATATGAATCCGATTCACTACGATGAGCGTTTCGCCGCTGCCAAGGATTTCCGGGGTAAAATCTGCCACGGCTTGCTGGTCGGAGGCATGATTACCGAAGTGGGTGGCAAATTGGCTGGCTGGCATCCGGAATGAATTTCCGGTTCCGCCGGCCAGTTTACTTCGGCGATACCATTACCTGTGAGTTCACCATTACCGAAGCCGATGAGCGCAACCGCGCAAAGGCTGAAGCGATACTGTCCAACCAACACGGCGAGGTTGTTGTTGAGGCCTGGTTAACCGGCGTATTGCCCGGGCATACAGAACGAGCCATTCTCGCGCAGCATTGATTTCCCTCACTATTCAGGATTCCACCTTCAGAGGTTTTTATGGCTCGCTTCGAGTTGCTTGGTACTGCGATTATCCCCGGAAAAGGCACAGAGTTACGCCTGCTGCAGCGCGATCAGGAATTCTCCATTCGAATCGCGGGTACTTCAGGTGAGCTGATGAACACTCGCCTGCATGGCTCTGAGGATGCGCTTGCCACTCTGGCTTGTGAGCGCATTGCGGATCATCCTGCACCTAAAGTGCTGATTGGCGGACTGGGCATGGGCTTCACCCTTGCTGCAGCTTTGCAATCACTGGGTGACACCGCAGAGGTGACGGTCGCTGAGCTTGTGCCCGAAGTAGAGCACTGGAACCAGGGGCCTTTAGGCAGTGCAGCGGGCTATCCACTAAACGACCCCCGCGCCCGAGTACACATTGGCGATGTCGTGCAATTGATCAAAAGCTCGCCTGCCAGCTACGACGCTATTTTGCTGGATATAGATAACGGCCCAGAGGGCCTGACGCGCAAAGAAAACGATTGGCTGTACACGCCGGCGGGTATTGACGCTGCCCAGGCGGCGCTTCGGCCAGATGGTGTTCTGGCCTATTGGTCGGCAGGGCAGGATCCAACCTTCACCGAACGGCTGAAGCGCGCGGGTCTTACGGCGGAAGCCGTAACCGTGCGGGCTCACCGCCCCGGCAAAGGTGCTAAACACGTTATCTGGCTTGCGTGGTAAGCACTTGGCTAGCCTGGCTGGCGGCTAGCCACAGGGCGCTAGTCCTCGTCGTCGTCCAGCATGCGCTCCTGGCGTTCGCGCTCTTCCTCTTTGGCAGAATCGATTACCGCCATAAGCTCGTCCACATCGGCGCTGCGGGTGTCGTGCTCGAAACACCCGGTAAGCTCACTGTCTGCGTGCAGGTCGCCGCTTTCATACAGCGCCCAGATTTCCTTACCGTAATCGGTAACCAGAAGGTCGGGCGCGTATTTGCCAAAATAGCGGCGCATATTGTCCACATCCCGCTCAAGCATGCGCTCGGCGTTATTGTTGCCGGCAGCGTTTACAGCCTGGGGCAGGTCAATGATCACAGGGCCTTTGCCCTCCACCAGTACGTTGAATTCCGACAGGTCGCCGTGGATCAGTCCAACACTTAGCATTCGGACAATCTCTGCGATAACCCGGTGGTGGTAATCTCTGGCCTGCTCTGGAACAAGAGTAATGTCGTCCAGCCGTGGGGCAGCTTTGCCATCGGCATCGGCAATCATCTCCATCAGCAATACACCGTCCACAAACCCCATGGGCTCTGGTACGCGTACGCCGGCCCTGGCTAGGCGATAAAGGGCATCCACTTCTGCATTGAGCCAAGCATTCTCCTGCTCTTTCTGCCCGTACCGGGTCTTTTTGCTCATGGCTCGGGCGCGGCGGCTATTACGTACCTTTCTCCCTTCCTGGTACTCAACAGCCTGTTTGAAGCTCCGCTTCTTCGCTTCCTTGAATACCTTTGCGCAGCGTAGGTCTTCGCCACATCGCACCACGTAAACTTGTGCTTCTTTACCGCTCATAAGCTGGTAAAGCACTTCGTCGACCATGCCGTCGTCGACTAGGGGTTGTAGTCTCTTGGGTACTTTCATAACACCTTTCAGATTAGCCGTAAGCGTGCTGACCATGCGTAATGTGCCTGCCTGAAACCAGGTTAGGGCAAATATGATGGTCACAATGGGGCATAGCTTACATCAAATTGGTTTTTCTTATATGAATCCGATTATAGCGCCAGGAAGCTTTTTACAGAATGTCCTATAGTGTCCACTTGTCCTGTATCGGCAGGGCAGGTCTGCGGGTAGAATCGCCAGGAGTGAAACAGGCTGGCTTATACCCAGTATGGATGCGTTTACGGTATTGTTTTGGAGCTTTAAAAAATGCCTAGAGCAAGTGAAATCAAGAAGAATTCTGCAGTTGAATACGAAGGGCGGGTATATTTCGTCAAGGATATTGAGCGCTCTGTTCCTCAGGGCCGTGCCGGCGGCAGTCTCTACCGCATGCGCATGTACGACGTGGTAACAGGCAACAAGATTGACCAGACGTTTAAAGACACGGATATGCTGAACCTTGCCGATCTTGTGCGCAGGGCTGCATCCTTTTCCTATTCTGATGGCGATGAATACGTCTTCATGGATAACGAAGACTTTACGCAGTACAGCCTGAACCGTGAAGCCATTGCGGACGAACTGCTGTTCATCAGCGAAGATACCCAGGGCGTTATGGTGATTCTGGTCAGTGAAGCGCCGGTTTCCCTGGCGTTACCGCCAACCGTTGAGCTGGATATTGAGGAAACCGACCCGTCAGTAAAGGGTGGGTCAGCAACCGCTCGCACCAAGCCTGCGAGAATGGCAACCGGCCTGGTAATACAGGTTCCTGAGCACATATCCACGGGCGATCGCATCAAGATCAATGTGGAAGAGCGGAAGTTCTTGAGCCGGGCTTAATGTGAGGTAAGGAGACCCATGATAACGAAGGAGACCCTCAAGGTACTGGTTGCCAGCGTGATCGCGGTTGTGGTCACGGTGGGTATCGCCCGGTTCTCATACACGCCGATGATCCCCGAGATGGTAGAGGCGCTTGGGCTGAGCCAGTCGGTGATTGGCTTGCTGGCAACTGTGAACTACGCAGGCTACCTTACGGGCGCGCTGCTGATCACGCGAATCAGTGATATCGGCCTTAAAGTAAAGTTGTATCAGTTGGGGCTTGTTGTCGCGGTGGTTTCCACCGTTCTCATGGGGTACACCACCAACCTCTGGCTTTGGTATCTACTGCGCTTCATCTCCGGGCTGAGTACCTCAGCGGGGATGTTGCTCGGTGCCGGCCTGCTGATGAGTTGGTTAATCAAGAACAACCAAAAATCCGAGCTTGGCGTGTTTTTCTCGGGGATCGGCCTGGGCATTGTGCTAACGGCCGTTTTGGCAGAACTGATTCGGGGGCAGTTCACCTGGGATCAGCAATGGGTGATATACGGGCTGGCAGCGCTGGTGCTATTGATCCCCGTCTGGCGCTGGATGCCTGACTATCGTGCCTGTGCTATGCCGAAAACGGGCAGCGCAGGCGCCGGCGATGAGCGAAGCCGATTTATTGTTATGCTGCAACTGGCCTACTTCTGTGCCGGTGTTGGTTATGTAGTCACGGCAACTTTTCTCGTGGCTATTGCCGAATCCATGCCGGAGCTCAGCGGCCGAGGCTGGCTTATCTGGCTGATTGCCGGCCTGGCGGCTACGCCCGCCTGTTGGCTGTGGGATGTATTTACCCGCCGCTGGGGGCAATGGACGGCACTCTATCTTGCCTACACGCTCAACTCTGTAAGTATTCTAATGCTGATCATTAACACCAGTATGGCCAGCGTAATGCTCAGCGCAGTCATTTATGGCGCCAGCTTCATTGGTATTGTCAGCATGATGCTAGCGATGGTGGGGCGCGAGTTCCCTGAAAATCCCTCTCGGCCCATGAGCCGGCTTACCTTCAGCTACGGGATTGCCCAGATGCTCGCGCCCGCTGTTGTTGGCTACTTGGCCGATGTGGAAGGCAACTATACCAATGGCCTTTGGCTTACCCTGGTGGTGATGGCGTTGGGTGTGCTGGTGATTCATGTGGCGCGTGGGGTTAAGGGTAGAGAAATGGTGCTAAGGTAAAGGCAAGCCCAAAGCGGAGCAGCTAATAGATATGCCGATTTCGGAAGGTGCCCAACATTACGTCCTGATGCTGATCCCCAGCCTTTTGTTGGATATTGAAAAGCTAGGGTTGCGGCGGATTATCCGGACGTCTGATTTCTCGGAGCAGGAGGTGACAGCACTCTACTTCGAGTTTGTGTCTATCAAACGTGTCCTTCCGCATAACCCTCACTCCATTGAGCCGGCTATTTGGCAACACTTGCTCCACTGCGTGCGGGTGATGAGCTCGCTGGTGAGTCTGGCGACTACGGAAGACCTGGAACGCGCCCGCGAAACGGCGGTTCGTCGGTATTTGCCTCATGCAAAAATGAGCCTGAAAAACGAGTTCGAACAGATGCGCAGTGAAGGGAAGGTAGACTTCCGGCTCGCTGGCATTCTGCGCCAGGGGGATTTGCCTGAAAACTCCGGGCAGGTGTGCATGGAGGCTATCCGGCGTGAACGGCAGCAGCGCGTAGAATCCATCAAATGCCTTGGTACAGAGCATTTAACCGATCACGAAGCTTATGTTGTGGAGTCCGCCAGGGACTATGTTCTAACTGAGATCGACGACGCGCCCGAGGATTTCGGTATTCTCGATTTGGTCATCCGGCTAATGGATCTCCTGCGACTGGTGCTTGTTCTGGAATCCCGCTCTCCCGGTGGCGCAAGCGCAGTGTCCTCAAATTTCAAAGTGGAGAACATTGTGTTGGGTATCGGCAATGCCATGTATCGCAGTGAGCTGGGTCTGCACGTGTCTTCTCTGGGGCTAGCGAGAGTCAACAAGTAGGCTTTCTAAAGCCCCGCGTCTTTTACATTTTCCATGACCACAAATGTACTGGTTTGCAGTACATGGGGCAGGGCGGAAATCTGCTCTCCCAATACCTGGCGGTACTCCGCCATGTTGCGCGTTCGCACTTTCATCAAATAATCAAAATTGGCGGCAATCATGTGGCACTGCTCAATCGCGGCAATCTGCTTAACGGCTGCGTTGAAAGCCTTCAGCGCCTCGCTGCTGGTGTCGTTCAGGGTGATCTGAGCGAAGGCGATATGGCTTTGGCCTAGCTTGGTCTGATTAACCAGCACCGTGTAGCCTGTAATAAATCCCTGCTCTTCGAGTCGGCGCATGCGCACTTGACACGGAGTTTTGGATAAACCGACCCGTGACGCAAGTTCGGTAACCGTAATCCGAGCGTTCTTCTGCAATTCGCGAATGATGGAATGGTCGATTCGATCCAGCTCGTTCATGTTGTTCTATCCTTCACAAAGCGTAAAACCGCCACTTTTGGGCAAGCCATGGACATGGGCACTATGCTGTAGGCTATAAATGCCAAGTATCACTGGGGCTTTGAGTTGGTTTTGTTGAGTGGTTCAGGGAGTTTTGCCTGAAATTGTATTTCATGAGAGATAATTAATACATTTATATTCGCTAATAAAGCCGAAGCGGCAAGTGTATTCGGTTTTTACAGAGAAATAGTCTTTGCCGTTGTCGGTAGAATGCGGGAAGACAAACAACTGAGAGGGTACAAGTATGAGATCGCAGCAATCAGTGGCTCCGGAGCTTGCCAGCAGTCGGCAGGCGATTCGCGATTACTATCTCGAAGATGAGTACAAGGTGATCCACGAGATGATTGCTGACGCTCAGTTGTCTGGGGCAGAACGTAAAGCTATTTCTGCCCGCGCGGCCGACTTGGTGCGCAGTGTTCGGGATAGCGCGAAATCCACGATTATGGAAAAATTCCTTGCGGAATACGGCCTCACCACCAAAGAGGGCGTAGCGCTTATGTGTCTGGCGGAGGCATTGCTACGTGTGCCTGATAACACGACCATCCATGCGCTGATTGAAGATAAGATCACGTCAGGCAACTGGGGAGCCCACGTAGGTAAAGCGTCTTCTACCTTTATTAACTCCACTACTGTCGCGCTTTTGTTGACCAGCAACCTTTTGAAAGATTCTGAGCGCCACACCGTGGGCGATACGCTTCGCAGGTTGGTTAAGCGCTTGGGCGAGCCTGTGGTTCGTACAGTTGCTGGGCAGGCAATGAAAGAAATGGGTCGGCAGTTTGTTCTGGGGCGTGATATCGAAGAAGCACAGAGCGAAGCTAAGCCCTACATGGCAAAGGGCTACACATACTCCTACGACATGCTTGGCGAAGCTGCCCGCACCGATGCCGATGCCCGGCGCTATTTTGAATCCTATTCCAACGCCATCGATAGCATAGCCAAGAACTGCTCAGGCGATGTGCGCAAAAATCCGGGTATCTCGGTAAAGCTCTCTGCGTTGCTGGCTCGTTACGAGTACGGCCAGAAAGAACGAGTAATGAATGAGTTGTTACCCCGTGCGTTAAAGCTGGCCAAAAAAGCGGCAGCTGCGAATATGGGCTTTAACATTGATGCCGAAGAACAAGATCGCCTTGATCTTTCGCTGGATGTTATCGAAGGCATAATGGCCGACCCGGCACTGGCGAATTGGGATGGTTTTGGCGTGGTGGTTCAGGCATTTGGCAAACGCGCGTCGCACACCCTTGACTGGCTCTACGCGTTGTCGGAAAAGCTCGACCGCCGCATCATGGTGCGTCTGGTGAAAGGTGCTTACTGGGATGCCGAGATCAAGCGCGCCCAAGTCATGGGCTTGACGGACTTTCCTGTATTTACCCGCAAGGCCGGCAGTGACGTTGCGTTCCTTTCTTGCGCAAAGAAGCTTGTGGATATGAGCGACCGCATTTACCCGCAGTTTGCCACCCACAATGCGCACTCTGTCTCTGCTGTTTTGGAAATGACGCGAACGGCCGGGCTGAAGAATTACGAATTCCAGCGTTTGCACGGTATGGGCGAATCGCTGCACGATCAGGTTCTTGCTGAGAGCGGTGTGCCTTGCAGGATTTACGCACCCGTGGGTAAGCACAGCGATTTGCTGGCCTACCTGGTTCGCCGGTTGCTTGAAAATGGCGCTAACAGCTCCTTCGTCAACCAGATTGTTGACACCAGTATCAGTCCTGAAGAAATTGCGAAGGACCCTATTGATATTGTTCAGGAGCTGGGTGAAAACTTGTCCAGTAAAGTCATTGTGCGCCCTGCAGACCTGTTTGGTGCCAATCGCCGAAACTCCAAAGGTTGGGATATTACCGATCCGGTAACCGTTGCGCAGATTGACAAAGGCCGTGATGCTTTTCTTCGCCACCGGTGGGCGGGTGGCCCGCTCATTGCCGCAGAGGTAGCCGGTACAGATGTGGTGGAGGTTAAAAATCCTGCAAAGCCGGATGACCTGGTTGGGCATATAACCCACGCGAATGAAGCCGATGTGGATGCAGCCATTACCGCCGCTGAGCAAGGCTTTATAAGCTGGTCCGCCATGTCAGCGGAAGAACGCGCTGCCTGTGTTCGCAAGGTGGGCGATCTGTTGGAACAGAATTCAGATGAACTGTTTGCACTGACAACCCGCGAAGCCGGCAAGTCTTTGTTGGATGCCATTGCCGAGATTCGTGAAGCTGTGGACTTTTCCCAGTTTTATGCCAACGAAGGTATTCGTAACAAAGATAACGGCGAAGCTCGCGGTATAATCTGTTGTATCTCGCCCTGGAACTTCCCGTTGGCCATCTTTGCTGGTCAGATTTTGGCGAACCTGGCTGCCGGCAACGTCGTGGTTGCCAAGCCTGCAGAGCAAACCTCGTTGCTGGCGGTTCGTGCTGTTGAGCTTATGCACGAAGCCGGTATCCCCAAAGATGCCATCCAGCTTCTGCCAGGCACGGGCTCTACCGTAGGTACGGCGCTGACCTCTGATCCACGGGTGGCGGGAGTGTGCTTTACGGGCTCCACCGCAACTGCTCAGCGTATTAACAAAGTAATGGCAGAAAACATGGCCCCGGATGCACCTCTGGTTGCGGAAACCGGCGGCCTGAACGCAATGATTGTGGATTCAACTGCGCTACCGGAGCAGGTGGTACGTGACGTGCTCGCATCGTCCTTCCAGAGTGCCGGTCAGCGCTGCTCAGCGCTGCGCATGCTGTATGTGCAGAAGGATATTGCTGAGAACCTGCTTGAAATGCTCTATGGCGCCATGGAAGAGCTAGGTATTGGCGATCCTTGGGCGCTATCTACAGATGTTGGCCCGGTAATCGATGAGGCTGCCCGCAAGAAGATCGTGGATCACTGCGATAAGTTTGAGCGTGAAGGGCGCCTGCTTAAAAAGATTCCGGTACCGGAAAACGGGTTGTTTGTGTCTCCTGCGGTGCTGAAGGTTAGCGGAATCGCAGACATGGAAGAAGAAATTTTCGGCCCGGTACTGCACGTGGCCACCT
This sequence comes from Marinobacter sp. AC-23, assembly GCF_001858325.1. Classification (GTDB taxonomy): domain Bacteria; phylum Pseudomonadota; class Gammaproteobacteria; order Pseudomonadales; family Oleiphilaceae; genus Marinobacter. The sequence continues at coordinate 104,544 of NZ_MBPP01000045.1, read as the reverse complement.
TTGAAGCCAAGGAAATTGACCAGGTAGTGGATGCCGTGAATGCCCGGGGGTACGGGCTAACCTTCGGCATTCATAGCCGGGTTGATAATCGGGTTGAGCGGATTGCAAGCCGTATCAAAGTGGGCAACACCTACGTTAACCGTAACCAGATTGGTGCCATCGTGGGTTCCCAGCCATTTGGTGGTGAAGGTCTTTCTGGAACTGGCCCTAAAGCAGGTGGTCCACAGTATCTTCGCCGTTTCTTGAAAGGTGATACCGTTGAGCGCCCTCTGGAATCTGGTGGCAAGACGGTTGACGGCAAGAAGCTAGAGGAACTCATTGGTAGTTTGAATAAAATCAAATTGCTGGGGTCAGAAGCCAGAATTGACGCTATGCAGCCAATTTTTGGGAAAGTGCCAGCGCCTCTGGACGCCGAAGCTGAAGAATTGCCAGGACCAACAGGAGAGCTTAACCGCCTTAGCAATCACGCCCGTGGCGTGGTGCTGTGTATAGGGCCAGACAAGGAAACAGCCTTGGCACAGGTTGCTATGGCGTTGTCCCAAGGTAACAAGGTAGTGGTGGTTGCGCCGGGCGTTGGCGATACAGTTAGCCGTGCGGCACAAGCTGGGCTACCCATCACGGGAGCCGAAGGGCAATTGGATCCGGAAGCTTGGCTACAGCCCGAGGGTTTGAAGCGGTTGTAAGCTGTGCTGAAAAGCCGGTTCTGCGTAAGTATAGGCAGGCACTGGCTAAGCGGGATGGCGCGTTGCTGCCGCTGATCACAGAGCACACCCTTGATCAGCGATTTGTGATTGAACGGCACCTGTGTGTGGACACAACGGCTGCTGGAGGTAACGCCAGCCTGATTGCTGCGTCTGAGTAAGCCGTTGCCGCGACCAGAGACTCCCCAGGGATGGGGTCTCTGGTGTTTTGATCAGTTAGTGGCATAGCGCTCGCGCAATATGCCAACACGCTCAACGTAAGCCTTGGTTTCAGCATACGGTGGAACCCCGCCGTAACGGCTTACGGTGCCCGGCCCAGCGTTGTAGGCGGCGGTTGCCAGCCGGGTATCACCCTTGAAGCGTTCCAGCATTTTGGCAAGATAGGTAACTCCGCCACGGATGTTGTCTGCTGCCACCATCGCATTCTGTACGCCAACCTCCAGAGCCGTTCCCGGCATCAGCTGCATAAGCCCTTGTGCGCCCACTGGGGAAAGAGCCTTTTCATTGAATGCAGATTCTGCATGAATCACTGCGCGTACCAGTGCCGGATCTACGCCATACTCCTGGGCAGCTGTTTTGATTTCTGTATTGTAGCGGCCGGCGAACAGAGGAGTCGTGCGCCAATTAACACGAGAGTCCGGGTCGCAGGCGTAACAGTAAAAGCTGATGACGTCGAAATCTTCCACCGAAGGCTGGGTTCCGCTGTATGCGACAATGCCATTATGGTCCTTGTACCGAAACACCGTCTCGTTTTTGCTGGAGGCTCGCCCGGGGCTATTGCTTTTTACATTGGTAAACTCAACGCGGCCATCCGGGTGCACAACCCGTTTTATGCTGTCTGCAGCAGCCGGAGAAGTGAGCCAGACCAAGGCGGCAATTAAGGGCAGGACGATGTATCTGGGGTGGGGCATAGGCTACTCACGGAAAACGTGACCGGCAGAACAACTCTTGGCTGCCGGCCCTGCTAAAACGAACGTGAGTATGATTATACGACTTCGCTAGGCCGAAAAAACATTAAGACTTGTCGGAGTAATGTTACCCGGCTCACAAAGAGCGTTAGATTTTTGGTCCACGCCCGCGTACTGCGTTAGCGACGAGAGAAATGACCAACAGAATGAGAAAAATAAAGAACAGTACTTTGGCAATGCCTGCGGCGGTACCCGCAATACCCCCAAAGCCCAGAACACCAGCGATAATTGCAATAACAAGACAAACTACAGCCCAATAAAGCATGGCAAATCCTCCTTGTTTGGCTTCGCTTTAAAAGTGGCACAGGTAGCAGGAATGCACAAATAATAAGCAGAGCTAGAGCCCTTTTTGGCCAGATTTTAAGTTTTTACGCATTTTTAAAGTCATGTTCTTAAAGGTATAAATAGGATTTATTAGCAGTTAGTTACGCTTTTATAAGATAAGCTGTTGGTCGGTATATTGTTATCATTGCACGGCTGCTATTCTTGATGAATGAGGCATCGGAGTAATCTATGGCTATCAAACATATTGTCTGCGCACTGGCTTTAACAGCGTCCTGGGCGCTTGCTTCGCCCCTGCACGCAGAACCTGAAGACTCATCAGTCAACAAACTCAAGCAACAGAGCCATGAGCTTGGGGAGGCACTGCAAGAATACGGTGCCGACCAGAAGGATAAGGCGGAGGATTCCATTAACCGGGTGCTCTCAGCTCTGGATAAACGAATTGCAGAGCTAGAGAAAGAGCTCGCGGATAATTGGGACGAGATGAGCAACTCTGCCCGGGAACGCTCACAAGAGAGCCTTGCGTCTCTGCGCGAGCAACGTGAGCGAGTGCAGGCTTGGTACAACGAGCTCAAAGCTAGTTCAGCATCGGCATGGGAGCGAGCCAAAAAGGGTTTCTCGGATGCCTATGAAGCACTTTCCGAGCAGTGGAATGAGACTGAGCGGGATTTAACCCTTGATCAGGACAAAAGAAATAAAAGTATCTGACCACTAAAACCAGACAAGGAAACATCATGCCACTTTCTTCAGAACATATTGACGAGCTTAATCTGCTATCCCAATTTGAGTCTTCCTCAGGTCAGGCCGGCATTAAGGTGCACCGGAACGACGCGGCGCCAGAAACCGTTCAGGCAGCAGAGCGGCTCTTTACCAAGGGGCTGATTACGCAAGATGACGGAGGCTACCTCACGCCTTTGGGTAGCGAAGCTGTGGAGCTCAGCCAGAAGCTGCAGTCTATTCTTACAACGTAACAGTGATGCGGTCGGCTTGGCGCGCCATCTGTACCGGTTGCCCTGCCGGGCGTCTGTATCTGTTCTGCTTACGCATTAGTCTCTAAACTGATCGACGTTTCAGATAACTGACCCCGGCAGCCCGTTATGCGCTCTTTTTTCTATTCATTTTTTGTCCCTGCCCTGTTCGTATGGCTGTGGAGCACTGGTTTTATTGGTGCCAAATACGGCTTGCCCTATGCTGAGCCGTTTACCCTTCTGCTGATTCGTATGCTGCTAACTCTGGGCCTGCTTGTAGGCCTGGCCTGGATGCTCAAAACCCGCTGGCCTGGCTGGCGGGCGGCCGGGCACCTTGCTGTAACCGGTTTGCTGGTTCATGGCTGCTATCTTGGCGGTGTTTATTACGCAATTCAGGGAGGGATGCCTTCGGGAATCGTGTCGCTGGTGGTTGGCTTGCAGCCATTGGTAACCACGGGCGTCGCCGTTCTTGTTCTGAAAGAAACCGTTTCATGGCGACAATGGCTAGGACTGGGCCTTGGCCTGCTGGGTGTAACGCTGGTTCTGTTGGAGAAGTTTGGTAGCGGCACCCCCGGCGCAGGATTTCCTCTCTGGACACTGGTCTGGGCATTACTTGCCTTAGCAGGCATCTCTGTGGGTACGGTGTATCAGAAGCGCCATGGCACGGGGGCAGATCTTGTGGCGGGCACTATCATCCAGTACGGCGCTGCCGCAGTATTTTTTGCTGTTGCCGCACTAATGCTGGAAACCCGCGAAGTAGTGTGGTCTGTGCAGTTGCAGCTTTCCATGGCCTGGCTAGTGCTGGGCGTTTCTATTGGCGCCATTTTGCTGCTGATGTGGCTCATTCGCCGTGGTGCCGCCTCGCAAGTCGCCAGCTTGTTTTATCTTGTGCCCCCGGTAACCGCTCTGGAAGCCTTTTGGCTGTTTGATGAGCGGTTGGGCGTATTGGCAATCATGGGTGGGGTTGTGTCCATTACCGGCGTTGCCCTGGTGGTTTCACAAAGACGCCCCGCTTAAAGAGCCCAATCGTGTACGCCGATTTGATGCGCACAGGCGTGATCAGAGCAATAATCATAGCCAGATTCCGGTTGGTTATATTTGCTTTGAGTTCTGGACTATAGTCTGAAAAATCGGCAGTTGGAAAGCACTCTGGTGTCCTTATCGTAACGTCAGCACGGATGCGTTTGGGGTATCTTGAAACGATTATTACCCAGAAAATGTCTTAAGCTGCTGCAGAGATAGAAATGGTATGACCTATTGGCTGGTTGCAAATCCAAAGGCGGGCGATGGCCAGAGAGGCCGGGAGTTCTGGCTTGAAGAGCTGGCAAATGTTGGCATCACAAGCCCGGAGTGTTGTGACCTCCAGGAGCAAAGCTGGAAAACGCAAGTAAAGTCAGATGACATTGTTATGGTTGCCGGCGGTGATGGGTCGGTTAACGCGGGGGCGAGTTTATGCCTTGAATGCAACGCTACGCTGGCAGTTCTGCCTTCGGGTACCGCAAACGATTTCGCCCGTAATTTGGCCTTGCCAGATGAGCCAGCAGCGGTGTGCGAACTGGTTCGGCAAGGGGTAACGCAGCTGGTCGATGTGGCCGAGTTTGGGGGCGGAATTTTTCTCAATGTTGCGCACATTGGTTTGGGAACCCTTCCAGCCAGAGAATCACAAGGCTCTGCCAAAAAACTGCTTGGTCGTTTTAGTTATGGCGTCGAGTTGTTGCGTCGGGTGAATGCTAAGCGGGGGTTTCACGCTAAGATACAGTGTGATCAGGCTTTTGTGCGCGGGCATTGGCTATCGATTGCTGTCTCTAGCGGCGCGTTTTTCGGGGGTGGTAATGAAATTCCGCAAGCGACCGCCGATGATGGACTGCTGGATGTTATTGCCGTGAAACCACGGCCATTTTTGCAGCTACTGTTCACCTTCTTTTTGGTTCAGTTTAGTGGCAAAACGCCGAAGCGCACCAGTACGATTGTGCACCTGAAAGGCAGGCGCTGCGATATTCTGACTTCCAGTGTAAAAACCATTACCGTGGATGGTGATGTGGCGGGCAAAACACCGCTTCATGCGGTATGTCGCAAGCACTGCCTTAGAGTAATCGGCTCTTCGGTGGTGAGCACGGGAGAAGCCGATAGCGGTCGGCCGGGGCTCAGGTAGCGCGTTTATGGCTCGTAAATCTATAGCAAAACGACTGTTTCGTGGGATTGCTTGGGTGTTCGTCACTCTGGTGGTGTTGTTCTTGTCCGTGTTGCTCCTGTTCCGATATGTAAACCCGCCCACCTCGGCGTTTATGCTCAGCTACAGCCTCACAAACCCGCATAAAGACCTGAAACAGCAATGGGTCAGTCTTTCCGATGTTTCGCCCTGGATGCCGCTGGCGGTTGTAGCCAGCGAGGATCAACGGTTTCCGGATCATTGGGGCGTTGATTTTGCCGCGATTCGTAAAGCGCTGGCCGAGTATCATGCGGGGGAAGGCCTCAGGGGGGCCAGCACGATTACTCAACAAACCGCAAAAAATCTGTTTCTCTGGAACGGTCGCAGCTTTGTCCGTAAAACCCTGGAAGCCGGGCTTGCGCTTGCCGTTGACGGGCTTTGGCCCAAGCGGCGAATTCTTGAGGTGTATTTGAATATCGCCGAATTTGGCCCTGGCATTTACGGCGTGGAAGCGGCGAGCAGGGTTTATTTTGGCATCTCTGCGAGCCAGCTGTCGGCCAACCAGTCAGCCCGGCTCGCGGCAGTTCTGCCTAATCCGAATGTGTTGAGTATTGCTTCGCCATCGCCTTATGTCCGGGACCGGGTATTTTGGATTCGTGGCCAGATGGATCAGCTTTCGGGGCTGCAATACCTGAAGGGGCTGTAGGGCCTTCCTGCTCAAAACGATTGGTCCCGCCTGGTTAGTTCATTTAATTGGCAGGTTCACAGAGCTGAGTGGTTCTTTGGTACGATGAACGCTTGTGCTGACGGAAGAGAGCCTTATGAAAGTGTTGTTATTGGGAGCAACCGGTCTGACCGGTGGGATTGCTCTGAACGAACTGCTTGCCCGCGACGAAGTTGAATCGGTCGTCGTGCCTGTCCGGAAACCCTTGAACATTGTTCACTCCAAGCTGCACCAGCAAGAGATGGATTTTGATCGCATGGAGGACCATGCCGGGTTGTTCGAGGTGAATGTGATCATGTGTTGCCTGGGCACAACCATCAAAAAGGCAGGCTCTCAGGAGCAGTTTCGCAAAGTCGACTATGGCTACTGCCTGAAAGCGGCGGAGCTTGGCCGTGCAGCAGGTGCTCAGGCGTTTATTTTGATGTCTGCGATAGGTTCGTCTTCTTCATCGACTATTTTCTATAATCGAGTCAAAGGCGAGTTGGAGAATGGCGTTAAGGGGCTTGGGTACCCTTATCTGTCGATATACCATCCTAGCCTGCTTTTAGGTAACAGACCTGAGAGCCGCCTGGGAGAGGCTATGGGCGCCAAGGCCATGCCACTGATCAACCGCGCTCTTTTTGGGCCGTTGGAAAAGTATCGTGGCATAGAAGCCGCTAAGGTTGCCCGTGCCATGGTTAACGAGGCCTGCAGTCTCGCCTCTGAGTCTGCTGCAGAACAGGTTGTGCAGATCCGCGAATATCAGGATATCGTTAAGTTATCTGATCAGACCGGTTAATTGTTAGCCAAAATCCAGCTAGCGGCTTTCTCTGCAATCATCAATGTCGGTGAGTTGGTATTGCCGCTGGTAATGACGGGCATCACCCCCGCATCCACCACGCGCAAACTTTGCACACCTCTAACCCGCAGGTGGGAATCCACCACGGCCATGGTGTCGTCCTGTCGCCCCATACGCGTTGTACCCACAGGGTGAAAAATAGTGGTGCCTATGTCGCCAGCCAGGCGGCTCAGGTCTTCATCGGTCTGATACTCTGGCCCCGGCTTGTATTCCTCGGGCCGGTACTTTGATAAGGCCGGCTGTCCGGCGATGCGGCGTGTTACTCGTAGTGAGTCAGCGGCCACCTTTCTGTCCTCCGGAGTGCTCAGGTAGTTAGGTGCGATAGCTGGGGCTTCCAGGGGGTTGCTGCTACGGATACGCACCGTGCCCCGGCTGGTGGGGTTCAGGTTGCACACGCTGGCGGTAATGGCCGGGAACGGGTGTAGGGGCTGGCCGAAGGCATCCAGACTCAAGGGCTGAACGTGGTATTGGATATTGGGGTATTCGTATTCATCGGAGCTACGGGTAAACGCACACAGCTGTGAAGGCGCCATGCTCATAGGGCCTGAACGTTTAAACAAATACTCCAGCCCAATGCGAGCCTTACCCCACAAAGAGTTGGCCATAGTATTCAAGGTGAGGGCGTTACTTACTTTGTACACAGACCGGATTTGCAGGTGGTCTTGAAGGTTTTCGCCTACACCTGGCAAGTCTGCGACCAACGGAATGTTCAATTCCTGAAGCAGGTTGGACGGCCCGATGCCAGATAATTGCAAGAGTTGGGGTGAGCCGATCGCACCGGCCGAGAGAATAACCTCGCGGCTGGCCATGGCGAGTGTCTCTTCGCCTACACTGGGACTTGTTGTGCGCACACCGGTGCACCTGGGTTGCTCTGCCTCGGTGTTGATTTCCAGCCCCAGTACCTGGGTGGAATGCCAAACGGTGAGGTTGGGCCGTTTCGAGGCGCTTCGCAAAAAGGCCTTGGAGGTATTCCAGCGCCAGCCGGCACGCTGGTTTACTTCGAAATAATCCACGCCTTCATTGTCGCCGCAGTTGAAGTCTTTTGTGCGGGGTACACCCGCCTCAAACGCTGCGTCTGCAAAGTCTTCAAGAACCTGCCATTTCAGGCGCTGGCGCTCCACCCGCCACTCGCCACCATGGCCGTGGAAGCGCTTGTCAGAGTGATTTGCACCGCTGCCGGCGTCCAGGCCATGATGATCCTCATGGCGCATGAAATCTGGCAGGCAGTTGTTCCAGCTCCAGGCGTCATCGCCGGTTATCTCTGCCCATTGGTCGTAATCCCTTGCTTGGCCTCGTATGTACAGCATGCCGTTGATGCTGGAGCAACCGCCCAAGGTTTTGCCGCGAGGGTATATCAACGAGCGGTTGTTGAGCCCCGGCGCGGGTTCAGTGCGGAAGCACCAGTCGGTACGCGGATTGTCTATGCAATAGAGATAGCCCACCGGGATATGAATCCAGTGGTAGTTGTCGCGTCCTCCAGCTTCAATCAGCAACACCCGATTTTTTGGGTTGGCACTCAGGCGATTAGCTAGCAGGCAGCCGGCTGTTCCGGCACCTACGACGATATAATCAAATTCGTACAGCCCTGGTGTTTTTTTGTTATCGGGCAAGATGGTTTCTCCAAATGATTCGACGCGACATCAACCCAAAGTGGCGTCCAGAAACATCATTACAACAAAACCTACCAACAGCGAGAAGGTCGCCAGGGTTTTATAACTGTTTCGGTGGGTTTCAGGAATAATCTCATTGCTGATAATGAACAGCATAGCACCCGCGGCAAAACCAAGTGTCCAGGCATAATCGGTTCTGCCAGCCATACCAGTGCGGCGCCGAATACACCGCCAATGGGCTCGGCCAGCCCGGTCAGAAGTGCAATAGTGAAGGCTCGGACACGAGAGTATTGAATAGCCATCAATGAAAGGGCTACGGCGAGGCCTTCCGGGATGTTCTGAATGCCAATACCCATTGCCAGCACAAAGCCATTGCGTATATCCCCTCCGGCAAAACCGACACCTACCGCCATGCCTTCGGGAAAGTTATGCAGAGTAATGGCGATAATAAACAGCCAAATACGGCGTATATGCGAGGCATTAGGGCCTTCCGGCCCTAAATTGAAGTGTTCATGGGGCAGTTTCTGATGGATATAATACAAAGCCCCGGCGCCAGACAGAATGCCGAATATGACCAGCAGCGCCGCAGCCCAGGTTGAACCCAGTAACGCCTCGCCGTGTTCCAGCCCCGGAAGCAGTAGCGAAAAAAAGGATGCCGCAAGCATCACACCGGCTGCGCCCGCGAGCATGCTGTCTTGCAGCCGGTCAGACAGAGATTTAATGAAGAATACCGCCAGGGCACCAATGCCGGTTGCAAGGCCAGCTAACAGACTTGCCAACGCGCCAAGCCAAACGACACTGATATCGGATGTCATAAAGGTTAGGTGCTCCTTTGTGGTGTTCTATCTGTTAATTGTCGATGGATGCGCTCAAAAAGCCTGTTTTGGAAACCTTCAGTCAAAGGGTAAAGGTGACCGGCATCCGGCATCAGTGTCAATTCTGCGTTGGGAAGAAGTTCCGCAAGGTGGCGGGCATAGTCTGCGGGTACGAACGTATCGTCCTCCCCCTGGAAAACAAGAACAGGTGTGTTTATCTGTTTCAGGCTGAAGCCCCAGTCGTTAAGCTCGGTGAGTAGGTCAGTGGCGATTGCCTTGCCGCCGCTTTCCAGGCAAGCCATCTGATCCTGCCGAAAGGTGTCTCCACGGAGTAACAGGTTAAGCAGGTCGCGATCGGACTGGTTAACCAGGTTCCGGGCTTCGTGCATGTACAGTCGCGGATGGCGCCGGGAGAGGTGCGTTACCAGTCGCACCGCGAGCCGTACGAGCCCCGGACTATATCGGGCCAGCCGTGGCCCCGGCCAACGTGTTTTTTCAAACAGTGTTTGGTGGCCTCTGTATTCAGCAAAGTTTGTGTAACCCGAAAGGCAGACGCCCAGGTCCACCCGGTTACCCAGTGCGTGGCAGCAGGCGAGAGTGCGTGAACCTCCGCTGGACCAGCCAAAATGACTGAATCTGTCCAAGCCAAGCGCGTCTGCCATTTGCTCGATATCTTTCGGGTAATCCAGCAATTGGCGCCCGTGTTGATAGTCTGAACTGCCGATGCCAGGGCGGTCGGGCGTAAGAATTCTGAACCCATGTTGCAGGGCCTGATTATGGAAGAACAGGCCCTGCAACCGGCAGCCTGGCATGCCGTGGCCAAAAATCAGTGGGTAGCCCTGCGGATCACCAAGATCCGTGTAGGCCAGAGTGCGGCCATCGCGCAGAATCAGGTTTTTCAATCCGTTGCCTGGGTCGGGCTTTTAGAACGGGACAACGTAGGCTCACAGCCAACAACCTGTCTCGCCTGCCTGTGCGCATGCAGATACCAGCGCTGCCCCGGCTTGGTGAACGTATTCGGGGTGACATAGAAATCCGCAGTTTCCATGGTTGCAGGGATAGGCGAGCCATCGGCGTGGCGGTAAACGCAACTGGTGCCAAGGGTGGCGGTAGTGGCAACGGGCAGCTCTAAGAAACCGTCGTCTCGAACCTGTGGCACATTGCCGTCTACGCTGATGATTTTGAGGCAGGGGCCGTAATGAACTCTGCTTTGATCGCTCAGATATTCGCTCAAGCAGTGCTGGGAGCTGATGAAAACGACACTTCGGTCTCGTCCGTCTGCGCTCGCGGGCATGCTTTCGTTGTTTTGCTTGTTGGCCGGGTTTGTATCTGGCATCGACTGGCAGCCCGCGAGGACAAGAAGGCAGGCCAACATAAACATAACGACAGGTTTCATTGAAACTCCTTGCTGCATTGAACAAAATGGAATTGTCCGGGAACAAGGCGTTAGTTTAGCTCAGCTTGCCCTCCCGAACATACGTTCGAAAAAGCCGGCAGAACGCACGTCGGGAATGGGCAGAGCATCTATCTCACCCATGGCTTTGCGCCAGAAGTGTTCAGGGGTGTCCAGTTCTGCGACTTGCGCACGCTCTTCAGGGCTATAGTGGTTATGCTCACCTGCCATTCCTTTCGCCATGAGCGCCTGTGTCCACAGGTAGATTGCACCTCGCACGGTTCTTAAAAGTCGTGAGTAGGTATCGCGGCTCAGGTTAATTGCCAGCTCGGCACTGAGGTTGATTTGCTTCTGCAGGGTGGCCATGTCCTCGGCCTCCAATAGTAGCCGATTTCCGTCGCCCTTTTTGCTGTTGACGCAGATTTTCTCCAGGGATTTTGTGCCATCCGTCAGATCAAGATGGGCAAATTCCTGTGTTTGCTGATCGCTTACCGGCGCTGGGATCCATCCGTACTGGGGGGATTTCGCTACAATATGCCCTGGCAAATCCCGGCGATAGGGCGGGGCAACCTCACGATCCTGGTAGCCGTCCAGCTCTGCCCTCAGCCAGGCAGCCATTTTTTTATGGCGTAGCATCATGGCCAGAGTGATCGCCGATGGCATGATATCTTCAAGTAGCTCAGCCGAATCCCGGGTGCGCTCGTCAAGATGGTTTACCGATGCAGACATGAATGCTCCCTGGCGGAGCCTGCCCTTGTGGCGCCCCCGTTGTAGTTTTGTTGTTGTGCGGCCACCGGTAGTGCTTGATCGGTAGCCTCTGATTTCTACTGGTGTTTAAAAAGTAGACAATTATGTTGAGGCGCACCGTTGTAAAAAGTTATCTCTTTGTAACGACAAGTAAACGGTGCCTGCAGGTAAACGCCCACCAGGTATTACATGCCTGAGTTGGTGCTCTCGAAGATTTTGTCTGCAGAGGCGGCAACAAACCCGTTGTAAAGGCTGCCGTCGGGCTTCGGATAGCGTAATGCGAACTCATAAAAGCAGCTGGGAATGGTCATTTTGCGGTCACTAAACTGAACAGGAACCCTGTCGGCCATGGTGGAGGACTGTTCAAGAAGGTCTTCGGGCGAGCCTTTCACTTCCCCGCCGGAGGCGTTTACTGTAAAGCCGTTGTTGGTCAGAAGCTGATTAATATCAGCGACTGTTTCAAAGTTGTGCAACTGATTAACGCTTACGGTGAAGTGGTTTGCCCTGTAGCCCCAGGCAGCCAGCCAGGCGGCATACTCGCTCTCTTCGAGCAGCTTGCGGTAAGTGTCGTAATCCAGATCCCAATGTCTGCCTGAATACAGAAAGCTGTCTTCAGCAACCTGTTGGTTTGTTATTCCTTGAACGAGTTTTTTTACCACAACCTGAAGCTCCGGCGAGCATTGCTCCGTCAGTAACTCTGAAATAAACACCCTCGGGGCCTCGGGGTCCGCGTGCTCATAATGCCGGGCATAGAGCTTCTTGCCTTTGAAGTGGTACTCGCCACCTTCGCGGTAACCCAGGGCCAGGAAGTGTTCGGCAAGGGCCTCCAAGCCAACTGGCTGCAGATTGAAGGTTCGCAAGGCAATATGATCGTTAATGATTGCCTGGCCTTCTTCGGCACCCAAAATACGGTGGATTTGCGCAGCCGACGGTGTAACGTTTTTATAATTCTGCCAAAGATTCTCGAACAAGGCGTTGCGATCAGTATGCATAGCTTAGCTCCGTAGCTGTATTTTGGGTTTGTGCCGGTGCCCCCTGAATTAAAGGCAAAATGCGCGAGAGGTTACCGTTTTCAAGGCGAAGTTTTTTTGCAAGGGCAGGCGAAATGGTCAACGTATCTGACTGCTCCGACACCTCGGATGTAATCGTTGCCCGAAAATCTGCTACACCTGCGTTTGTTATCAGCGTTGGTTCGTTTTGTATATGACTGGTACAACCATAGCCGCTGCGCATGCTTGAGTATGGCTCGGCCACTCTAACCCTGCATTCAGAAGAAACTCTCACACTACGAATGTCAGCCAGGGCACACTCCACCGTTGGCCCCGCATCAAACAGGTCTATAAAACCTTTATGCTGAAACCCTTCCGCCTCGAGTATCCGCAAGGCCGGCCGAGTATGACTGTGTACCTCACTAAGAACGGCTCGAGCTTGCGGGCTCATCAGGCAGGTGTAAAGCGGGTGGGACGGCATTAGCTCATCAATGAAATCGGTGTAGCCGGAGCCAACCAGGTGTGTTGCCTGGCCAAACTCCATATCGACAAAGTGCGTATTCAGCCAGTTCCAGAATGGTGATTGGCCGGAGGTATCAGAAACCCCGCGCATCTCGGCAATGATCTTGTGAGAAAAACGCTCCGGGTGAAGCGCCATAAACAGGAAGCGCACCCTGGAGAGCAGTTTACCCGCATTGGCCTGGCGGAACTCCGGGCGTAGATAAAGCGAGCAGATCTCCGAATAGCCGGTGTAATGGTTGCAGCGGGTGAGGGTTTCCACGCTGCGACGAAGATCAAGATCCCGGGAGTGATGAGTAACGGTGTTTCGCCGGAAATGATACAGCGGCCGAGTGTGTCCTGCGTTGGCCTCAATTCCGGTGGTGCCGAGGATGTCGCCTGTGGATTCGTCTTCCAGCACAAACAGATAGTGCTCATCGCCAGGGCTTATTACCTTGCGCTCAAAGCTGGCAATCGAGTGAGAAATTTTTCGCGCCAAAGCGTCCCTGTTGGGCATAAGGGATGTAAACCCAGGGCCGGACTCTTCGGCTATCTGAAAAAGGACATCCAGATCTTTGTCGGTAATAGGGCGAATAATCATGAGCGGCAACCTGACATTGTTTCGAGTCAGTATGCAGTGAGGCTCTGCCGGTTTGCAGATGCACTTTGATCGTAATGCGCTATGCTGTTATCAAAATAACGGAAGAGTTTGGCAAAATGATTGGAAGTAAGGATCAGAACTTGCTCATGCTGCTGCGCCAAAACGCTCGAGTCAGTATTACAGATTTGGCCAAGGCGTTGCATCTATCGCGCTCAACAGTTCAAAACAGGATTGCTCGCCTGGAAGCCAGCGGCGTAATTGCGGGGTATGCGGTCCAGTTGGGCGGGGCTTTTTCTTCCAGCCAGGTGGAGGCTCATGTGTCGATAAAGGTTGCTCAGAAGCTGACGGCGCGAACAAATGCTGCGCTTGAAGGTATTAGCCAAGTATCACAGCTATTTTCAGTAAGCGGTGAGTACGATCTGATAGCCATTTTACAGGCACAATCTCTGGAGGAGTTGAGTGCCGTACTGGATGAGATCGGTAATCTTGACGGTGTTGAGCGCACCAACTCGGCCGTGGTGCTGGAAACCCGCTTCCGGCGTTAGGCGAATTCTCGCATCTTTTTTAACACGGCATTTTTAGGAGCCCAGCATGCCGGCGAAGGCGCTGTATAAGAAAGCGGCTGAGCCAAGCAGGATAAATCCCCACGCTGGGAAAATCAGGAAAGAGCGAGTTGACTGCCTCATGGCGGTCTCCTGTGAGTGGTGGAATTCGATGCGCTTCGTTTTTTTACTCTAGACCAATCTTGATAAATGTCACATAAAAATATCGGCTGTACCGCTCCGTATACAAAATATGGGATGGTTTAGTCAGTAGAGCGGGTGTTTAATGCCATTGAGCTCTCAAAAAATAACGCTACTATTACAATAAAATAGACAGTTATTCCGATGTTGGTGAGAAGCCGGCAGCGACAACAACAATAAGGAGTTTTCATGGCAGTGGATCCCCGCAGGCAGACCTCTTTGCACTGTTTGTACTACTGGGCAGAGAACAGCCCGGAAAAAACATATCTGACCCAGCCTTGCCCCGACGGCTCGGTGGAGGACATCACCTGGAAGCAAGCTGCTGATCAAGTGTCACGCATGGCGGCTCATCTCCACAGTCTTGAGTTACCAACGCGCAGCAATATTGCCATCCTGGGCAAGAACAGTGCGCACTGGATACTGTCGGATCTTGCGATCTGGGCGGCAGGGCATGTCTCTGTGCCGCTATACCCCACCCTCACCGGGGAAGCTGCTGCTTATGTCCTTGAGCATAGTGAAGCAAAACTGCTGTTTCTGGGGAAGCTCGACGGCACGGCGGATGGCTGGAACGATATAAAAGAGCATATTCCATCTGGTCTTCCGATTATCTCCTTGCCTATGTCGCCGCGAAAGGACACGCCTAAGTGGCAGGATATTATTGCTGAGCACGAACCGGCTTCTCCGACATTACCGGATCCGGAAGCGCTGGCTACTATTGTGTATACATCAGGCAGCACCGGTCGCCCCAAGGGGGTAATGCACAGTTTTGGGGCTATGATGTCGGTCGCAGATGGGTTGCAGCAGATGTTCACTGCGTCGTCAGATGACCGCATGCTGTCGTATCTTCCACTGGCTCACGTTGCGGAGCGGGCGGCGGTGGAAACGCAATCCCTGTATTTCGGCTTTCATGTGTACTTTGCCAATACCCTGGACACCTTCCAGCAGGATTTGCAGCGTGCGCGGCCAACCCTGTTTTTCTCTGTTCCCCGCCTGTGGATGAAGTTCTACCTAGGCGTTAACGCCAAACTGCCGCTCAAAAAACAGAAGTTGCTGTTCAGCATTCCGTTCGTCCGCTCAATGGTGAAAAAGAAGGTGCTCAAGCAGCTGGGGCTGGACCATTGCCGGGCTGCCTTGACAGGTGCTGCGCCTTTGTCGGAAGAGATTATCACTTGGTATCGAAGCCTTGGGCTGGAGTTGCTGGAAGTTTATGGTATGACGGAAAACTTCGGATACTCCCATGCCAGCCGGCCTGGACAAGCCCGGATCGGTTATGTAGGCGTGACCAACCCAGGTGTTGAGCATCGTATTGGTGAGGGTGGTGAGCTGCAGGTAAAAAGCACGGGAATGATGCTGGGCTACTATCAAAACGAAGAAAAAACCCATGAGGATGTCACCGCAGATGGCTTTCTTAGGACAGGCGATATGGGCGAGATTAACGCCGACGGTTATCTGCGGATCACAGGCAGAGTGAAAGACCTGTTCAAAACGTCCAAAGGCAAATATGTGGTGCCGGTTCCTATCGAGAATCGATTTAATCATCCTTCGGTAGAAGTTGTCTGTGTGGCAGGTTCCAACCAACCTCAGCCCTGCATGATGTTGCTGTTTTCGGAAGAAGCCCGGAATGCGCTCGCAACAGGAATTAGCCGTGATGAGGTTGAACGGGAGCTGGAAAACGAGCTCAAAGCCGTGAACGAAGGTTGTGAAGCGCACGAAAAGATTTCATTCGTGGTGGTTGTGAAAGAGCCTGGACCATGGAAAACGGGATGTTGACGCCCACCATGAAAATCAAACGCAACGTGATTGAGGATGTTTACAATCGCAAGATGGATGACTGGTTTGAGCAGAACAAGAAAGTGGTGTGGGAATTCTGACTGAATAATGCAAAACGCCGGCGGCTCTGGTAGCAGAGCCGCCGGCGTTTTCAGTTTGGCTACTTGTTAAAGGGCTGCGCTATATGGCGCAGCCCTTTACGTTTGCCTGACTGGAATCAGTGTCCGCCTTGCATCTGAGCGATATCGGGCGTTACAGCTACAGCCTTGCGGTTAAATGACCGCAGTTTACGATTCATGAACTGAACCGCTATCTTCGCAGCCGCACGTGTGTGCTGGCTTCTCACCGCAGTACTATTGTGGAGGATACTGGATGGTAGCGGTTGAACGGTTGCGATATGTCTTTGTGCCATAGCGACTTCCTCCTTATCTGGTGAGTTGCTATTTGTGAGTAAATAAAAGGGCTTCCCCGAATATACTTTGAATCTTAGTGGTATTTTTTTGCAGCGTAAATACGTTAAACTCCGTACTCATGTTGCAAATATGCAGTGGCTATGGATTGGGATTATCTTCGATATATACACGCTCTGGCAATAGGTGGAACCCTCGCCAAAGCCGGAGAAATACTGGGTGTGCATCAAACCACCGTTTTGCGCCGACTGGACCAGATGGAAGAGTCGTTGGGGGTGCAGTTTTTTGAGCGCAACCGGGATGGGTTACAGCTAACGCCCGTGGGCGAGACCGCTTTTCGCAATGCGGAGAAGCTGTCGACTGAAATGGAAAATCTTGAACGCAAGCTGGTGGGGCAGGATTCCGCGCCAGTGGGCCGGGTGCGGTTGGCGACTGAAGACACAATGATGAGTGAGCTGCTTGGGTCGGTTTTGGCTGAGCTGGTGCGAGAGTTTCCTGATATCGAGCTGGAAGTGCTTACCGATAACGACGTCACCAACCTCACTCATAGGGAGGCGGATCTTACTTTGCGCCCCGAGAACAAGCCCCAGGCAACGCTGGAAGGTGAGCGTATCGCGGCGATTGAGTCTGCGGTATACGGTTCCGCCAGCTACTGCCGGCGCCACCGCAATATGGATATTGAGAACCAGCCCGAAGACTGTCTCTGGATTATTCCGGATGACACCTTCAGCCACCTGGCAACGGGCCGGTGGTATCGCAAGCACTTGAAACATGCCTCGTCGGTCATCCGTTGTAACAGTTTGCACGCCATGCATGCGTTAACACGGTCGGGCGCAGGCCTTGCGGTTCTGCCTTGTTATCTGGGGGAGGGCACCAAAGAACTGCGCCGCCTGTCAGCCCCTCTTGAGGGGGAAAGTGTTGACCTTTGGGTGCACGTAAGCCAGGACACGCAGCAAATGGCGAGAGTTCGTATTGTGATGGAGTTTCTGGTCGATCGCCTGCGGGCGCAGACGGCGGCAATCGAATTCAGCCCCACAGCATAATCATCAGTGCGCCTGCTTTTAACCACAAAATGGCCAGAATTGATACCAGCGCCAGCATTGGAATTCCTGCTCGCAGGACTTGAGCTGGTTGTCGTAACGAAAGGCTCGCGACTGAACCCGTGAAGACAAAGCGGTTACTGCTGGCTTGCGGGCGAACGTTTTACGGGCGTAGCCGCCACGGCCTTCGTGGTAGGCCAGGTAAAGCTGGCGAGGGTTATGGAAGGGAATGCCAAGCTGGCGATGGGTAAGTTGGTTATACCAACCTACAAAATCCAGCGCGTACTCCATATCTGTGCGCACGGTAAAAAAGCCATCGCCGGTGGCCGCCAGATATTCTCCCCAGGCTGGATCCAGAGCTTGGGCATAGCCGTACGCTGTGGTCGGCCGGGACCAGGGTATAAAACCCCATAATAGAGTTCGGGGTGGCCGGGCATGGCTGCGGAACGAAGACTCGTAGTATACGAAAGCCATCTGGGTGGCGATGGGAGTCCCCCAGCGCTCCTGAGAGTCGCTTGCGTAGTCGTACCAGACCGTATGCTCCCGAAAGATATCGCACACATCGTCCGGGTTAACCGGAGGGTCTGGTGCAAGCAAACTGAAGCGCAGTGTTGCCCAGGTGCCAATAACCAAACCCAGCACCGGAAGCCCGTACCATTTCACACGGGATCGCCACCGATCGCGGCGGTTCTGGCGCCTTCTCCGACGCGGGCGTGCCGGCTTCCAGAATTTTCCTACCAAACTGTCATCTCCACAACCCATGGATTGCTTGCTCAGGGGAGGGTGCGCGTGTCATAAACGCAGCATCCATCAAACAGGATGATAGTTAAATGAAGCTTGGTACCCTAGTTAAACCTCTTTTAATCACCGGTCTGTTTCTGGCCGGCCCCGTTATGGCTGCACCCAGCGCCCAGCAGGTTCTTGCCGCATCGCCCATCGACGACATTGTTGATCGCTACCCGGCCATGATGAGCGAAGGCATTCGCGAAGGTCTGAAGCGTAGCCAGCAGTTGCCACCCATGGTTGCAGACACTATTGGGTATGTTGTGACCAATAGCTTCCGAGCGACGGACATAGAACAGCAGATTGTAAAAAATCTGGAAAGTGACCTCTCCGGGAAGCAGCTTGAAGCCGTGCAGAGCTGGTATGAGACACCGGTCGCCCGGAAAATCTCGGCGGCGGAAATCGCGGCTTCAGATCCGGCCGCCTGGCAGCAGATTCAGGCCAGGGCTCCGGAACTGAACAAAAAATATAAAGGTACAGATCGCGCCCGGATGTTTGAACGGTTTGACCGTGCAGCCCGCGCCACCGAAAGCGCAGTGGATACCACCATTGCCGTGCAGCTTGGGCTTGCAACTGCCATGGCGGCATTTCGCAGTGATTCGGAAAACTACGATGGGCTCAAACAGAATATAGAAAACCAGCGCGGCAAAATACGTGGCGTGGTTGAACAGCAGGTATATGACAGCTTTCTGCACACCTATGAAAAGATCAGTTCTCAAGAGATGGGGCTATATATCGACTTTTTGGAAAGCGACGCGGGATCTGCGTTTTCAAAAACCGTTACCCGGAGCATTCAACAGGCTATTACCGACCCGATTGAATCCATTGGCAAGCAAATGGCGCGTTTTCTCTCGCCGCAAAAGTAGGGCTGGCGCTGAAAAAGGCAATATCGTGGGAGAGGTTGGCTCCTGAAGTTATCAGGAGCCAACACAGCAACTCGCGGTAAGAGAATTCTATAACCGCGCTTGCAGGCCCCTTAGCTGCGGCTGGTGACTTCCAGCAGGTGATAGCCAAACTGGGTTTTTACAGGGCCGAGAACCTTGTTGATTTCTCCGCTGAAGACCACGGAATCGAACTCTGGAACCATCTGGCCAGGGCCGAATGAGCCAGATCGCCGCCGCTGCGGCCGGATGGGCAGGAGGAGTGCTGTTTGGCTACTTCGGCAAAATCCTGACCGCCTTCGATGGCGGCTTTCAGTTCTTCGCATTTCGCTTCGCTGTCTACCAAAATGTGGCGTGCGGTTGCCTGTGCCATGGTCATTATCCTTAAATAAAATGAATGGGTACCTCAGAGAGGGAATGCTGCCCGTACCCTTCGCTTGAGGCAAGTCCTTTTTATCGGTGTTTCTGCGGCCTCACGGTTACCACCGCAAACCTGTACAATGCCGGCTTTCTTTAGCCGGCGCGGTGCTGGCCCTCACATCTATAGGTTTGTTTCTTGATCTCTACTGCCAATATCACCATGCAATTCGGGGCCAAACCCCTGTTTGAAAATGTTTCCGCCAAATTCGGTAACGGTAATCGTTATGGCCTGATCGGTGCCAACGGCTGCGGTAAATCCACGCTGATGAAAATCCTGGGTAACGACCTGGAACCTTCGGGCGGCCAGGTTATGCTGGAACCGAATGTTCGCCTGGGTAAACTGCGGCAGGACCAGTTTGCCTATGAGACTTGCTCGGTTATTGACACCGTGATCATGGGCCATGAAGAGCTGTGGGATGTAAAAAAAGAGCGCGATCGCATCTACTCTCTAGCCGAAATGAGCGAAGAAGACGGCATGGCGGTGGCCGATCTGGAAGTACAGTTTGCAGAAATGGACGGCTACACGGCCGAATCCCGCGCTGGTGAACTGCTTTTGGGCCTGGATATTCCTCTGGAACAGCACGACGGCCCATGAGTAGCCTGGCACCGGGCTGGAAGCTGCGAGTGCTGCTGGCGCAGGCACTGTTTTCGGATCCTGATGTGCTGTTGCTGGATGAGCCTACCAACCACCTGGACATCAATACCATCCGCTGGCTGGAAAGCATTCTGGTGGCTCGTAGCAGCACCATGATCATCATTTCCCACGACCGCCACTTCCTGAACAGCGTGTGCACCCACATGGCTGACCTGGATTACGGCGAGCTGAGGCTGTTCCCGGGCAACTATGACGAGTACATGACCGCTGCCACCCAGGCTCGCGAGCGCATGCTCTCAGATAACGCGAAGAAAAAGGCCCAGATTGCGGAGCTTCAGCAGTTTGTTAGCCGCTTCTCTGCCAATGCCTCGAAAGCAAAGCAGGCCACCTCCCGCGCCCGTCAAATCGACAAAATCCAGCTGGACGAAGTAAAGCCTTCTAGCCGCATCAGCCCGTTTATCCGTTTTGAACAGGGCAAGAAGCTGCATCGCCAAGCGGTTACCATTCGGGATCTGACCAAGGGTTTCGATGGAAAAACGCTGTTCAACAAGTTGAACTTGCAGGTTGAAGCGGGCGAGCGCGTGGCTATCATCGGGCCCAATGGCATTGGTAAAACCACGCTGCTGCAGTGCCTGGCCGGTGCTTACGAGCCTGACAGCGGTGAAATAAAGTGGACCGACAGCGCCGAGGTGGGCTATTACGCTCAGGATCATACGGCGGATTTTGCCGCAGACGACACGTTGTCTGAATGGATGTCCCAGTGGACAACGGGCGGTGAGCAACTGGTACGCGGCACCTTGGGGCGTATGCTGTTCTCTGGTGATGACATAGGTAAATCTGTGCGGGTCATCTCGGGCGGCGAGCAGGGCCGCATGCTGTTCGGCAAGCTGATTCTGCAAAAGCCAAATGTGATGCTCCTGGATGAGCCCACCAACCACTTGGATATGGAGTCCATCGAGGCGTTGAACCTGGCGCTTGAGAACTATCCCGGCACGCTGGTTTTCGTGAGCCACGACCGTGAGTTTGTGTCTTCGCTGGCAACTCGGATTATTGAGGTGACGCCTGAGGGTATTACGGACTTTAGTGGCACCTATGATGATTACCTTCGTAGCCAAGGTTACCTGTAAAACTTACTAAAACTATGGGTGCTGGGCAGGCGGGCAGGGCGAGCCAAAAAACGCTGTGGATACGTCCGTGTACGCTTGGCTACGCCATCCATGCTTCGCACATTTTTGGCTCGCCCTGCCCGCCTACTCGACCTGACTTTGGTAGGTTGGATCAACAACTAGAGGAATTTTGAGTGAGCGAAGGATCGGTAGTTCACGCAACCCGTAAATGGGTTGAGGATGTCGTTGTCGGTTACAACCTTTGCCCGTTCGCAAAACGGGAACTGGTCAGAGACCGGGTTCGGTTTGTGGTCTCCGAAGCTGGTAACGAGGATTCACTTCTCCAGGTCCTGCAAACTGAACTCCTGCGCTTGGATGATGAGCCTGAAACCGAAACCACTCTCCTGATTCATCCCCATGTAATGCAGGATTTTGCGGACTACAACGAGTTTCTGGACGCTGCGGATGGTTTGCTCACGTATCTGGACATGGAAGGCGTGTACCAGATCGCCAGTTTCCACCCAGATTATCAGTTTGCAGACACGGAACCGGATGCTGCCGAGAACTACACCAACCGCTCTCCGTTCCCAATGCTGCACCTGTTGCGTGAAGCCAGTCTGGAAGCCGCGATTGATAGCCATCCGGATGTGGATGGAATTCCGCGTCGTAATATTGAACTGATGAACAAACTCGGTGCCGAGAAAATGCGGACAGTTCTCACCGACTGCTTAAAGGTATCGCCGGTAACAGGGGAGTAGATCGAAGAGCATGTGGGTCGCCCCGCCCAAAAATGTGCGGAGCCATGGATGGCGGAGCCAAGCGTACACGGACGTATTCACAGCGGTTTTTGGGCGGGGCGACCCACATGCGACAGCACGGAGCCAAATCAACCAGGCTCAAGGCCAGTTACTCAGTCACGATAAAAGAGGCAACACCGTGGGACGTCTTTTCGAGCAAATTGATAGCCAACCCTCCGAAATCGGCGAAATCACACTCCGGCGCCGCCGTATCCCGGCACTGGGCGACCGAGATATCTTCGAGGTAAAGCTTGGCGAAGAGTTTCTCATGTCCAGCATGTTTGTGGACGCCGAGGTGGCTCTTTCTGATCTTGGGTTGGGTGAAGCCGAAGGCGACAACCTAAGCGTCGTCGTTGGCGGCTTGGGGTTAGGTTATACCGCCGTCGCCGCCCTAAAGCATGAACGAGTGAGTGAGTTGCTGATCGTTGAGTACCTGGAGCCGGTTATCCGCTGGCACCAGCAGGAGTATGTGCCTCTTGGGAAAGATATTAATGCAGATGCCCGCAGCCGCTATATACACGGTAGTTTCTTTGACCTGGCCATTGCCGATCCCGAGAGTGGAGGCTTTGACCCTGAAGCGCCTGGCAAAGAGTTTGATGCTATCTTACTGGATATCGACCACTCGCCGCGGGCTCTGCTGAACGACTCGAACGCCAGCTTCTACACCACCGAAAACATAAGCCGCATGGCCCGACAACTCAAAACCCGTGGTATCTTTGCCATGTGGTCCAACGAGGGTGAAGACGCCGTATTCATGGACATCTTGCGGGAGATATTCACCGACGTAGTCTGCCACGTGGTGAGCTTCTACAATCCGTTCCAGAACAGAGAATCGTTCAACACCGTTTACTTGGCCCGCAAACCGGGCTGAAACAGCCGGAGTTTGTATGCCAGTGACGACCCACCGAACCCGCCCCTTCAGTTCTAACCAGCGCCTCCCAGAGCTGGATAAGCCGCCGGTTTTGCATGAGCCGGAGCAGGCGGGTGAGCTGCTGGCGGAATTTATTCACCGCTACCCCAGGCTTCTTATACTGACCGGTGCAGGCGTTAGCACAGATTCTGGCATTCCCGATTACCGCGATGGCGAAGGCGCCTGGAAGCGCAAGCAGCCGGTTCAGCACCTTGATTTCATGGAAAACCATGAAACCCGCCAGCGCTACTGGGGGCGTAGCCTGATTGGCTGGCCGGTCATCCGCAATGCCATGCCTAATCCCTCCCATTACTGTATCGCTGACCTCGAGTTGCGCAACCACTCCAGCCTGGTGGTGACCCAAAATGTGGATCGCCTGCATCAAAAAGCCGGTACGCACGCCGTGAGCGACCTGCATGGCCGTGCGGATGAAGTGCTGTGTATGAGCTGTGGCTACCGGAGCCCCGGGATGATGTACACGCCCGCTGTGCGGCTCTCAATCCGGATTTCCGACAGTACAAAGCAGATGCCGCCCCGGATGGTGATGCGGACCTGAACGTGGATTTTTCAGATTTTCTCCTCGCTGATTGCCCGCAATGCAGCGGCATACTGAAGCCGGATGTGGTGTTTTTCGGGGATTACGTGCCGAAGCAAAGGGTGCAGTCTGCAATGGATGCACTGAAGGCCAGTGATGGATTGCTGGTGATCGGCTCGTCTTTGATGGTGTTCTCAGGCTTTCGTTTTTGCCGGTACGCCAAAGAATTCGGTAAGCCAATTGCGACTCTTAATCTGGGTAGAACCCGCGCTGAAGAGCTGGCGGAGTTGAAGCTGAATGCACGAATCGGGGAGACCCTGAGAGCCTCCCTCGATCAGTTATAGGCTGGCGCCACCAAGTGAAGGAGCTTTCTGGATAGCTCAGGCGGTTCCACTAGCTTGAAGCCTGGATACCGACAACCAGCAACACGGCTCCGAAAACGTACAGCACCATAATGACCGCGCTCTCCATGCCGATTTTCCAAATTCCATGACGTTCTCGACGAATCAGTCCCATCATCAGCACGCCTGACATCAGTATTGTGAGAACCGCCAAGAATTTCGAGTCCTCGGGCATTGCGTGGTAGATCGACCCGTCCCGGTAGGCAATATCCGATGCGGCGGTGAACAAAGTGTCAAATGCATTACCGCCAATGATCCCGCCCACCGCCAAAGTGAGCGCCCCACGACGAACCGCAGCAACCGACGTCACCAGTTCGGGAATTGAGGTGCTAACGGCCGTGAGCAGCACACCAACGACTGTCTGCGTCAGATTCGTTTTGGTGGCAATCACGGTGGCCGCGGGCTCCAGTGCCCAGCCTGCGATACCCAGAATAGCCATCAACACCAGAAACTCGACCCAAAGGCGAGACAGCGGAGGCATAGCAGTCACGTCATCGGGTTTGTCTTCACGGGTTTCCCGAGTGACGGATGGCAACCACATCGGCGATGTTGATGCCGCACGCACCAGGTAAATGCCGTAGAGATAAACAGCAAACAATACCGGCGTTACCGGGTGAACCCCGCTGACGGTAACGTCTGGCAGATATGGCGCGAACAGGATCAATGCCAGTAGACAGATTAGTAATCCGTTCTGCATCATGTTTGGAGCCGACGCCGCAGCATGTTCCAGGTTGGCCCGACGATAGACCATGTCGCAACCGCCAGGAAAAATGTCTGCACGGCGATACCCCCCAGCGCGTTGCTGACCGCCAGATCGACATTGCCATGCCATGCTGCGGTGACCGAGAGAACTGAGCCGCCCAAGGAAGTTGACGCGCCCAGCAGCACGGCACCTGCGGCCGCCTCGCCAATTCCAGTACGGTCAGCCAACTGGTCGACAATCCGGGTGATGCGCGTTCCAGCAATCGCGATTATGACGGCACACACCAAAAAAACCAGGCCACCCTGCAGTAGAGTCCAGCTTTCCGTTGGTGGGATTAACACGTTACGCGAGCTCCTTGGCAGGTGAGTCTTAGCAGAGGATACACTAGCGGAAAATCGGGGCGGATTTATTTCTCAAGGCGTTTATCGAGGGAGGCTCTAGAGCCTCCCTCGATCAGTTATAGGCTTGCTGGTTATCTGGCGCGGCTCACGCCCCGATAAGGTTGTAAATAAACACCGTTCCCACAGCCACAGGCGTGATGAAGCGCACGGTAACGTACCAGAGGCGGAACATGGGCTTTGAGAGCGCCAGCTCTTCCTCCATGGCCTTGCGTGACATGATCCAGCCAGCAAATATCGCGACCAGCAGACCGCCCAGAGGCAACAGGATATTCGCGGTAAAGAAGTCTAGCAGATCAAAAATGGTTTTACCTTCAAGCATGCCTATCCATCCCAGTGGTGCAAAGTCCGACCACAGGTTCAGGGAAAGGATCGATGCAATACCCAGAGCCCAGCAAACGAAACCCGCGCCCAGCGTACTGGTGGTGCGGTTCATGCCTTTTTGCTCTTCCAGCCACTCCACGATGGGCTCCAGCAGGGAAATGCCTGATGTCCATGCGGCAAAGATCAGCAGTACAAAGAACAGGGTTCCGAACACGCTGCCCATAGGCATCTGCCCAAACGCCAGCGGCAGGGTCTGAAAGATCAGGCCGGGGCCGGCGCCAGGCTCAAGGCCGTTGGCGAACACAATCGGGAAAATGGCCAGGCCAGCTAGCAGTGCCACGCCGGTATCTATGACGCACACCGCAATGGAGGTTTTGGCGATGGAAATATTCTTTGGCAGGTAGGAGCCGTAAGCCATCATCACAGCCATGCCGAGGCTCAGTGTGAAAAACGCGTGGCCTAGCGCTACTAATACGCCAGCGGTGGTGAGCTTGGAGAAGTCTGGTTGAAACAGAAAGGTCACAGCCCGGCCGAACTCGCCGGTGGTCATGGCGTAGCCTACAACCGTCAGCAGCAGAAGGAACAAGGCTGGCATGAGAATGCTGACAGCCCGCTCAAGCCCGGCACGAACACCTTTGGCCACCACAAACATCACCAGCGCCATAAACAGGGTGTGCCACATCAGCAACGTGGCGGGATCTGCCAGTAAGTCAGAGAAAATCGCGCCAATGGCATCCGCAGATTGGCCTGCAAGCTGCCCGGTGGCGGATTTGCCTACATAAGAGACCGCCCAGCCGCCGATGACAGAATAGAACGAAAGAATCAAAAAGCCCGCAAGCACCCCGACCGCGCCGACCGCACGCCAGGCGGGTTTCAGCCTATCTTGCTTGGCAATCTGCCTGAGGCTGTTCACCGGGCTATGACCACCACGGCGGCCAATAAGTACCTCGGCCATCATGATAGGTAGGCCTATCGCGGCGATACACAGCAGATAAACCAGTACAAAGGCACCACCGCCGTTTTCACCGGTGATGTAGGGGAATTTCCAAATGTTACCCAGGCCAACGGCCGAACCCGTGGCTGCAAGAATAAAAACAAGGCGCGAGGACCAGAGCCTCGTTTGGCGTTCGAGCCTTCGGTTGCCCCTGAAGTAGGTGCGTGTGATTCAGACATGATTGTCTCCTGCCAGATATTTGTTGTTGTTTGGAAGAGCAGAGGCCGTGCTTTAGTTATGGCCCCTTAACGCGAAACCCGTTAATTACTCTGCGCCAACAAGCTGTTCGTGTGATGTTCCGGCTGCGCTTGCGCGCGTCCGGAAGCGCTCTTCGGCGAGCGTATTGGCAACTGCGCCAGTTGGAATGCCGCTGCTATCGGAGCGCACAAAGATCTCCGAAAGCGTTTGGCCAATGCCTTCCACATGGGCTCGAACTTTTTCCGGTGAAGCCCCGGTACGCTCATAGAACACATCGATAATGCCGCCAGCATTAATTGCGAAGTCCGGAGCATAGAGGATGCCTCGGTCTTTCAATGCCTGGTCGTGATCTGGGCGCTGCAAGAGGTTGTTTGCTGCTCCCGCAACAATCGTAGCTTGCAGGCGGGGAATACTGTCGTCGTTAAGCACGGCACCCATGGCGCAGGGTGCGACCACATCTACCGGCAGGAACAGTATGTCGTTGGCAGATGCTGCATTGGCGCCGAGCTCATCCACTGCGCGTTGCATGTTTTCCTGGTGAATGTCGTACACCCAAAGTTCAGCGCCAGCGTCTTTTAAATGCCGAGCCAAGCGGTAACCCACGTTACCCACGCCTTGGATAGCAACCTTCAAACCGGTCAGATCCTCGCGGCCAAGCTTGTGCTTTACTGCCGCCCCTAGACCAACGAATGTGCCATAGGCTGTGGCCGGGGAGGGATCACCATTGCTGGGTTGACCATCAAAAGCGGTGCGCTCGACAATGCCGGCAACGTATTTCGTATGCCGGCCCATTACTTTCAGGTCTGGCACGCTGGTGCCGGAATCTTCGGCGGCAATGTACTGGCCACCAAGGCCTTCCAGGTGCTTGCCCATGGCTTCCAGCAATGCTTCGCTTTTCTGCTTGCGCGGATCGCCGATGATGACCGATTTGCCACCGCCCAGGTCAAGATTGGCGAGCGCAGATTTGTAGGTCATGCCCCGCGACAGGCGCAGCACATCTCGTAAGGCTTCTTCATCGCTGGCATAGGGGAACATCCTGCATCCGCCTAGTGCCGGCCCGCGGGAGGTGTTGTGGACAGCTACAATGGCCTTGAGCCCGGTTTCCGGGTCGCAGAAAAAAGACAGATGTTCGTGGTTATCAAACTCGGGATGGCTGAATACAGACATGGGGATCACCTCTCTTCCTTAGGCCACACGGAGGTTTTCCGGCGGAAATGAAAGGTGTTTATCTTAACCGGCGGGATCAGTTGTGCGCTGCACAAGACGCCCCGGAGACGTGCTGATATAAGCATTTTGAAATCCTTTCCACTTGGCCGGATCTCGGCGGCAGTGGCGGTGTTGTTTTTGTCATCCGGCTTGTGGCCGGCATTTTGATTTCAGGTGCCCGGATCTCCCAAAGGGGATAGCCCTTGTGGGGCCGGGCGGAATATAAACTAATCGCTCTTAGCGAAGAGGTCAATTGTAGATGAGATGACTGTAAGACTCTGGCTATTTTAAAAGCCGGGATCAATTCACTTTTGCCATCACCCGTGGACATGGGCTAATTTGAGGGCTTCAGAGTAATTTCCCCGGGAGTACAGGATGTTGGAGTCTATCAAGGCAGGCCTCACCGCATGGCTTTTGCCGGGGGCGTCGGCGCTATTGGCGTTAGTAGCAACTTACGCAGCTACCGCATTGGGTTGGCGTTGATACGGCGGTTTACTCGCTCCAAGGCGGTTCCCCGTATTTTTCTCGATGCCGCGGCTCGCGCCCTGGGCGTTTTCGTGTGTTTGCTTGTGCTGAACGGGGTTTTGGAAACCGCGCCCGAAGGTTTGCCCATACTGGCAGAACTGCAGCATCTCGCCACGTTACTGTTGATCCTGTCGCTGACCTGGGCCGCGGTGTGTTGCACCTCGGCCATCGGTGAGGTGATTGTGACGCTCAACCCAGTGCTGGAGGGCCAGTGGAAACGTGCTCGTAAAGTCGAAACCCAGACCCGGTTTCTTGTTCGCGGGCTCAATATCCTGATTGTGATTATAGGGCTGGGGGCAGCCTGATGACCTTTGAGGGCGTACGCCACGTTGGTGGCAGTTTGTTGGCCTCCGCGGGCATCGGTGGCATCGTTCTGGGCTTTGCGGCCCGCCCGGTGCTGGGCAACCTGCTGGCGGGCATGCAGATCGCGCTGACTCAGCCGTTCCGCATCGACGATGTACTTCATGTTCAGGGGGAGTGGTGCTGGGTAGAGGAAGTGACCGCCACTTACGTGGTGTTGCGGGTATGGGATCTGCGCAGGCTGATCGTGCCGTTGCAGTGGTTTATCGAGAACCCATTTCAGAACTGGTCGCGGAATACCACGGATATGATGGGTACTGTTTTTCTGTGGTTGGACTACGCCGTACCGGTTGATCCGTTGCGTGAGGAATTTGCGCGCCTGCTCCGGCAGGCCCCTCAATGGGACGGCAGGACAGAGACAGTGCAGGTCACTGATTCCAATGAACGGGCTTTGCAAATACGGTTCCTCATGGGCGCCCCGGATTCCAGTAAGGCCTGGGAGCTTCGGTGTGCTGTGCGGGAGGGCCTGGTAACCTTTGTTCAGAATCACTATCCGGAACACCTGCCTCGTGTTCGGGCGCGGCTGATGGATGGCTCGGACATGGCCCCCGAGACCCCCGAGACATAGGCTGTCGAGATCCAGTGCTTCGGAAAGTACTAATACGCGTTTCCGCTAAACTTCCTTAGCTTGCGTAGATGATAAACACCGCACATTCATACCAGTTCCAGCCTGGGAAGGTTCGCTCAGAACTTATCCGGATGTTTCCTATTTCCCTGTTCGTGGTGGCATTTGGCGCCGCGTTCGGTCTCGCAGCTGTGCAGAAGGGGCTAGGTCCTCTGGAATCTCTGCTGATGAGTACCCTGGTCTTTGCCGGTGCCTCGCAGTTTGCCGCGATTGATATGTGGGGGGCAGAAGTCTCGGTTATCCCCGTTATGGTCGTGGTTTTTGCCATTAATTCCCGACACCTTCTGATGGGCGCTTCGCTTTATCCCATGCTGAAGGATGTTTCTCCCGCTAAGCGTTACGGCCTTATGCTGCTTCTTACGGATGCCAACTGGGCCGTGTCAGCCCAGGAATACCAAAGCGGCAGGCGAAACCTTGAGGTGATTCTGGGCGGCGGGTTGGTGCTTTGGCTGGCCTGGATTGTTGGCACCTGGCTGGGGGTGTATTTCGGTGGGCTTTTGCAGGACCCGAAAAGCCTTGGGATGGATATGGTATTGGGCTGTTTTTTGTTGGCGATGGCGTTGGGCGGGAAGAAGAGCCGCGTGTGCTGGTTGCCTGGGTACTTGCTGCTGCCGCCTCACTGGCAGCATGGAAGTGGCTGCCGGCTAACACGCATGTGGTTGCAGGGGCACTTGCCGGCGGTTTAGTCGGCCTCTTTTGGCTTGAAAAGAAGCCGGTTGACGAGGGTGAGGAGGAGCCGGCATGACCATTGAAACCACCACTGCCGGTGTTCTGGCACTGATCTTGATCATGACATTGGTTACGTTGGCAACCCGGTTCGGGGGCGTATTTATCATGTCCTATGTGCGGATAAGTCCTCGCGTTGAGAGCTTTATCAACACCATGGCCAGCTCCGTTCTCATTGCCATCATTGTACCCATGGCGTTTGCCGGTGATGCCGGCGCGCTTGCAGCTCTCTCGGTTACCGCCGTTGCCATGCTCATTCTCAAGAAGCCACTGCCAGCGATTGCGGCTGGCATCCTTTCGGCTGCTCTTGTTCGGTATATGGTTTAGGTAATAAAAAATAGTTTGCTTGGTGTTACGAGATTTTGATTTGCCGGAAGGCGACTTGTCTTATAGGCTTTTTTTGAAAGCCACTGAGTACAAGGAGCATCGGTATGTCCGATAATCATGTGTACAAGAAAGTCGAAATTGTTGGTTCGTCAGAAAAAAGCATTGAGGGTGCAATTGAAAATGCCCTGGCAGAATCGGCGAAGAGCATCCGCAATATGGAGTGGTTTGAAGTGACGGAAACCCGTGGACACATTGTTGATGGCAAGGTTGGCCATTACCAAGTGTCGCTGAAGATAGGTTTCCGGGTTAAAGAAAGCTGATATGAATGCGGAGCCGTGTGGCGCCCGATGGGTGGCTTATTCGGCTCCGTTGTTTTGCCGGAACGGCAGCACCGTTTTGGCATCTTCGTAGTAACCCATAACCTGTTCCGCCTCCTCTCGTGTGAATGCTTCAATGGCTTCATGAAAGCCCGGGTGAGCAATGCCGTGCCACGAATGCGTGAGCATCGGCTCAAAACCTCGCACCAGTTTGTGCTCCCCTTGCGCCCCTGCATCAAATGTTTGAAGGCCCAGCTCAATGGCCAGTTCAATGCCCTTGTAGTAACAGGTTTCGAAGTGCAAGTGGCTGTATTCCTCAAGGCAGCCCCAATAGCGGCCATAGAGTGTATCTCGCCCACTAAGAAACAGGGCGCCTGCGATCATCGCGCCATCCTTTACCGCCATGATTACATGCAAATGCTCGGGCATAGCCTCTCGCATCTTTTCAAAGAATTGCTGGGTGAGATAAGGCCGTTGCCCGCGTTTCAGATAGGTGGCTTGATAGAACACGTAAAATGCCGCCAGAACCTGATCGGGAATGTCGGAACCATGAAACCGAGTGAAGGTAATATCTTGTTCGGCTACCTGCCGGCGCTCCTTGCGTATGGACTTACGCTTGCGTGAAGTGAGTTCACCTAAAAAGTCCTCGAAGCACCCGTAATTGCGATTATGCCAGTGGAACTGGCAGCCAATGCGGTGCAGTTGGTCTTCTTGGTGAAGCAATTGTTGATCTTGCGCATCGGGAAACAGAAGGTGCCAGGAGTGAGCGCCCAGACGGCCGATGAGTGTGTCCAGAAGGCCGTGAATCACCTGGCTGTCGAGCTCCGCGCGCAGCTGCGGGGCGAGCAGTAATCTTGCCCCCTGAGACGGTGTAAAAGGTACAGCTATCAGGAGCTTGGGGTAGTATTCCATGCCGTACCGGCGGTAGGCGTCTGCCCATGCCCAGTCAAACACATACTCGCCCATGGAGTGGGATTTGAGGTAGGCGGGTGCGACCCCTGCAATCTCACCTTTGAGGCGGAATATAAGATGGCACGGTTTCCAGCCGGTTTCTGCGCTGGTACAGCCGGAGGTTTCCAGGGCTTCGAAAAAATCGTATCGCAAAAAAGGGTTGTCGGTGCCTGCCAATTGCTCCCAAGTCTTCCGCGGTATATCGGAAAGGGAGTGGCAGGCCTCAAGTGTTATGTTTGATACTGCGGGTTTTGACATGGCCGGGGCGGACTCCTTTATCGCTCCCGTTACCTTACGTCAAAACCCGTCTTGTGATCACTTTTGTGATTGTGCACAGCGTTCATCCATCTTTTTCTGCCACTTCCCCATGCGTTTTTCGTGTTGTTGGCGCTTTTCTTCGTGCATCTCGCTCCAGATTTCCCGCTGCTCATCGCTCAGCTTCAAGCGGTTGGCCATGGCTTCACGCTGTTCGGCCATTTTCTCTTGCCGATCTGCTTTGTTGAAATGCCCTTTACCTTCACGCATGTTGTCGCACATTTCTGTCATATCATGCTGGTTGTCACCATGATGACTCGAATGGTTGCCGGCAAGTAAAGCCGGGCTGGCTGCAAGCAGGGTGGTCGCCAGAAGGCTGGCAGTAATGATGGATCGTTTACGTTGGCTCATGATAGTTCCTCTCACAATGAAGTAGCTGCTTGGCCGGTTGCGGCAGAAGCATGATTCACCCCTATAGTACTGTGGAGACTGGTAAGCGAGCGTCAATGGCATGTAAAGGTTCTGCAAAGGAGTCTGGGCTGGCGCCGGCAGGTTCCGGGGCCCGTGTTAGACTTTGGACAGCACAATTGGTGCATATTGATCAAGCAAACTTGGTAGAGACAAGCGATGCAGAACAGAGTCTTGCTGGTAGAAGATGACGACGAGCTCCGTGAATTACTGGCCCGCTATTTAAGTGGTCAGGGGTTTACCGTGCGTGAGGCCGCTAATGGCAAGGACGGTCTGGCGCTGGCACTTGGGCAACACTGCGATATTGTTGTGCTGGACATTATGCTGCCGGATATCAATGGCCTTGAAGTGCTGCGCGAACTGCGCGCTGCAACGCATCTGCCGGTGGTATTGTTGACTGCCCGGGGTGATGAAACGGATCGCATCGTGGGTTTTGAGGTGGGTGCGGATGATTATATTCCCAAGCCCTGTAACCCCCGTGAGCTGGTGGCTCGGCTTCAGGCGATTCTGCGCCGGGTTGCCTGGGATCAGAAAACAGAAGTTAAAGCTGCTCGACACCACGGAGATCTGCGCGTTGAGCCGGGCCACCGGCGCATATACCAGCTCGAGGAGCCTCTGGAATTGACGGCCACTGAATATGAGATTCTGCAAGTGCTGCTGTCCCATGCCGGCAGCGTGGTGCGTAAGACAGATTTGATGCAGTGGGCTCTGGGGCGCCGCTTGGAGGCCTTTGATCGCACCCTCGATATGCACATTAGCAACCTTCGTAAAAAACTGGGCAACGATGACCCTCCCAGAATCGAGACGGTGCGTGGCCTTGGTTACAGCTATCGGGTGCCAACATGAAGCGCCGGCTGATCATTCCGCTGTTCTGGCGTATTTTTCTGCTGATATGGCTGGCCATGGCCGTAACAGTGGTTGTCAGCAACCTGGCCTCACGGGTAATGCTGGACCGAGAGCGCGCAGCCATCGAGCGTCAGCTTGAGCTGCGGGACCTTGGGTTTGAGGTGTCGGCCATCCGTGACAACCGTGGCCGCAGAGAAGCGCACAGATTCCTTAGGGAACAAGGGGATGAGCTAGGCTTGCACCTTATGATGATCAGTGCGGATGATGACAACCGTTTACCCTCAGCTATCCGCTCACGCATAAAATCCGGTTGGTATCGGCAAAAGCCCGCAATTGTCGATGTGGGTGATGGGTACCGTCTGGTTGCCTGGCCAAAAATGCATGGTGAAGGCTGGCTGGAGCCTCGTGTTTTCCGGTTTATGGAAATGGGCTTGGCGTTTGTTTTGATTACCCTGGCTTGCTGGCTGATTGCGCGCTTTGTGTCGCGGCCAATGCGGCACATGGAAAGCACGGCACAGGCGATCGCCGGAGGCAATACAGATCTGCGGGTCAATGAGCGCATAGCGAGTCGCCGGGATGAGGTTGGGCAGCTAGCTGCCGCATTTAACGCGATGACCGAACAGCTTTGTACTCTGCTGGAGCGGCAGAAACACCTGCTGCGAGATATTTCCCACGATTTGCGAACGCCTTTGGCGCGCCAGAGGGTTGCTATTGAGCTTGCCAGCGAAGGCGGTGTTGAAGCTGAGTTGATGGCCAGCATTCTGCGCCAGAATGAACGCCTTGAAACCATGACCGGGCAGATACTGACGTTGTACCGGGTTACCGAGCAGGGTGGTGATATCGCACGGGAACCGGTGCGACCGGTAGATCTGTTGAACCGCGTTTTACAGGATGCTGCAGATTATGCGGAACACCAGAGAGTGGACTGCAAGCTCGACTCAATGCCTGAGAGCACCGGTGTGTCGGTGTTGGGTGATGCGGGCCTGTTGCAGCGGGCGTTCGACAATATCCTTCAGAACGCCCTTGATTATACGCCGCCGGGAAAAGTGGTACGTGTTGCGCTGGCATTCTCGGCAGGCTGGGTAAGCCTTACGATTGAGGATGAAGGCCCTGGTGTTGCGGATGATATTCTTGAGCACCTGTTTGTGCCCTTCTTCCGGGCGGATAAGTCCCGGGGAGGGCAAGGCTGGGGTCTGGGCTGGCAATTGCCAAAGACATTATTCTGGCCCATGACGGTGAAATTACAGCCAGAAACAGCGAGCGTGGAGGCTTGCAAGTTGTGGCTCGCCTGCCGATATTTGCTGTTAATTAATGAAACCACAGGCGAGTTCATGAAAAAAGATTATCCCGTACCTGCCGGCTTCCTTGAACGCGAAACAGACGTAAAAAAAAGCCGCTTTATTGCCCGGATTGCGCCCGTGGGTTCCAGGGATGACGTGAAAAGCTGGTTGGAAAAGTCGCATCAGGATCATCCCGATGCCCGCCACATTTGCTGGGCATACCAGATTGGTCGCCCCGGCTCTGCGGCCGAAGCCGGAATGAACGATGACGGCGAGCCCTCCGGTACGGCAGGCAAGCCGATTTTGAACGTGATTCAGCACAAGGATATGGGCGATGTTCTGGTGATGGTGATCCGTTATTTTGGCGGCATCAAGCTTGGCGCAGGAGGCTTGTGCGAGCCTACGCCGGAGCAGCTGAGAGTGT
Organism: Marinobacter sp. AC-23; assembly: GCF_001858325.1. Classification (GTDB taxonomy): domain Bacteria; phylum Pseudomonadota; class Gammaproteobacteria; order Pseudomonadales; family Oleiphilaceae; genus Marinobacter. The sequence goes on along the minus strand of NZ_MBPP01000045.1, from coordinate 69,943 downwards.
GCTTTCAGAGGTTGGAAGGATTTTTCATAAGCCAGTTAGTGCAGCAAACATCACAATGGATTTTTCGGATGAACAGCCTCTGCGGCACTGGTGTGACGTTAACGCGGCTGAGCTGGAATCAATCGACTATGGTCTGTCGGTAACTGCTCGTGTTTTGGTTCCGGAGGATCAGATGGCAACGTTCATTGCATTTTGCGATGCGCATAAACTGGATTACAGTTTTGAGGCATGACCGGGCAAGTGTGCATCGATTAAGTGTCTTGTGCGTATACTGGAATCAAGACTCTCAGAAACTAAGGAGTAGACAATGGTTCGTATTCTGATGGTAGCGCTGGTAACACTGGCAATGGCCGGGTGTGCCAGCAATGTAGTGACGGATTACAACTCAGGGGTGGTTTTCGGCGACTACTCAACTTGGGCTTTCGCGGCAGACGCTGACAATTCTTCGTTCGTTTCATTGGATGGGAACCGTGTTCAGAGTGCAGTGGCGCGTGAATTAAATCGCAAAGCCATGAGCAAGGTAGAACAATCGGAGGCCGACCTTCTGGTGAGCTGGCAGATTGTGGAACAGGAGCGCCTTGAGCAGTCTGGTCTCGGACTTGGCTTGGGCTTTGGTACCGGCAACTTCGGCTGGGGGCTGTCTGCACCGCCACCAGTGCGTGAAGTTAAAGAAGGGAAGCTTGTGGTCGAGCTGGTAGATGCGAAGTCTGAAGAAGTTGTTTGGCGCGCAGCCAGTCGTCGTTACTTGAATGAAAACCAGTCTCCTGAAAACCGCAGAAAGCTGGTTGATGAGGTGGTCGCCGAGATGTTCACCAAGTATCCTCCGGAACTGGACTGAAAAAGCAGGCGTTTGCAAGCAGATGGCTCTATGGGCATAGGCTGCAGATGCCCAATATACGGAGGGCAAATGGCAAAGCTATCTTCAGGCGGGTTGGTATTTTCAACCGAGCAGGGGCGCATGTGCCCGGAATGTCGTCACCCGGTTTCTGACTGCACCTGCCGCCAGGCTCAGCGCCCGGAAGGTGATGGCATTGTGCGGGTGAGCCGCGAAACCAAAGGGCGCAAGGGTAAAGGCGTCACTCTGGTCACCGGTATACCCATGGATGAGAAAGAGCTTAAAGCCTATGCAAAGGTGCTTAAGGCCAAGTGCGGCACTGGCGGCACGGTTAAAGACGGTGTGGTGGAAATTCAGGGTGATCAGCGGGATCTGCTGGTGCCACTTCTGGAACTCAAAGGCTGGGTGGTAAAGCGTTCTGGTGGCTAATGGTATAAGACGCAAGCTTGGCTTTCTCACGCTACACTCAGGCACGCGAATAAATATTATCTTTTCCGAATACTGATCTGAGCCTCGTTGGAAAACCTGAATCACCTTCAACGTTGCGGGATCGCTTTAACAGGAGGCAGGTATGCATATACTGGTTTTGGGCGCAGGCGTTATCGGAGTAACCACCGCTTGGTTTTTGCAAAAGCAGGGTCATCAGGTAACGGTGGTTGATCGCCAGAGCCAAGCCGGCCTGGAAACCAGTTATGCAAACGGAGGTCAGGTATCCGTCTCCCACGCTGAGCCTTGGGCCAATCCTTCCGCGCCTTTAAAAGTACTGAAATGGTTGTTTCGAGCAGATGCGCCTCTGCTGTTCCGCCCAAAGCTGGATCCTGCGCAGTGGCGTTGGGCAATGTCTTTTCTGACTCAATGTACCTCTGCCAAAGCCGCCCATAATATTCGCCAGATGGTTAATCTTGGCACTTATAGCCGCAGCCAGTTACAGGCTTTGCGCCAGGAAGCCGGGCTTGAGTATGACCAGGTTACCAAGGGCATTCTGCACTTTTACACCAATCCGGCTGAGTTCGACGCAGCGCTTGAACCAACTCGTATTATGTGTGATCTCGGGTGTGATCGGCAGGTTATCGATGCGAGCAGAGCAGTGGAGCTAGAGCCTGCACTGAAGAATATCCAGCATAAAATAGCGGGCGCAACCTACACGCCTGAAGACGAATCTGGCGACGCACGTAAGTTTACCCAAGCGCTGGCCGAACGCTGCCAGGAAGCCGGTGTAGAGTTCTGTTATGGCACCGATGTTCTTGGTTTTGAGCGCGCAGGCGAACGTATTCTTGGGGTTCAGGTGTTGAAGGACGGGCATCACGAAACCATGAGGGCAGACGCCTATGTTCTCAGTCTGGGAAGCTTCAGTGCCGCACTTGCCCGGCAGCTTGGGCTGTTTTTGAATATTTATCCTGCCAAAGGTTATTCCATCACGGTACCGGTGAAGAATGAAGAGGCGGCGTTTAATGTGAGCCTTACGGATGATGAATACAAACTGGTTTATTCCCGGCTTGGCGACCGCATTCGAGTGGCTGGAACTGCCGAGCTGAGCGGTTATAGCCGCACACTCAACTACACCCGCTGTCGTGCTATCGTACGCAGAACCGCAGAAATAATGCCTGAGGCGGGTTACTGGGATCAGGCCGAGTTCTGGACAGGGCTTCGCCCTGCAACTCCCTCCAACGTGCCATATGTGGGCAAGAGCCACTTCGCCAATCTTTACTTAAATACTGGCCATGGCACCCTGGGCTGGACACATTCCTGTGGCTCAGCTGCTGCGTTAGCTGACATCGTTGATGGTCGAAAACCTGAAGTGGATTTTACGTTTTCAGGAGTTTAACGCCTCCCCCTGACTTACAGAGCCTTGTTAGCCCATGCGGCTATACGATGAAAAAAATGGCCCGCAGGAAAACCTGGCGGGCCATTTTTGTTGGTATCAGATCGGATTACTTTAGCTGGTCTCGAATCATCTTCTTGTTAATCTTGCCGACACTTGTTTTTGGAATGTCTTCAACAAAATCCATCCGGGAGGGGATTGCCCACTTGTTGATTTCGCCTTTATCGACGTATTGCTGTAGGTGGTTTTGTATATCTTCCACAGTGGCATGCTCGCCTGGCTTCAGGGTGATCAGAGCATGGGGGCGTTCTCCCCACTTCTCATCCGGAACGCCCACTACGGCAGCGCCTGCTACGGCGGCATGCTGGCTTATCAGGTTTTCCAGATCCAGTGACGACAACCATTCACCACCGGTTTTAATCACATCCTTGATGCGATCCTTGATGGTGATAACGTGGTTTGGCTCCATGGAGGCGACATCGCCTGTATGCAGCCAGCCACCTTCCCACAGTTCTTCGCCTTTATCTGGCTGTTTGAAGTAACTCTGGGTTAACCAGGGTGCTCGGGCGACTATCTCGCCTTGGGCCTGGCCATCGTGCGCCACCGGCTTGCCTGAGTTATCAACAATCTCAAGATCAGCCATAGGCACCGCAATGCCGGTTTTGATCCGTTTGGGGGTTTGCTGCTCCAACGGCAATTCCAGGTCTTCGGGCTTCAGGAACGTTGTACTCAATAGCGGGCAGGTTTCTGACATGCCATAGCCGGTGTACATACGGATGCCTAGTTTAGCGCTAGCATCGCACAGGCCTTTAGTTAGTGCGCTGCCGCCAATCAGTACGTGCCAGTTACTCAAGTCTGCAGTTTTTATCGACTCCGTGCCCATCACCATCTGCATGACGGTTGGCACGCAGTGCGAGAAGGATACCTTGTGTTCTTTAAGTAGGTCGGCCAGCAATTCTGGCTCATAGCGGCCGGGATACACCTGCTTGATCCCCAGCATGGTGGCCGCGTAGGGAACGCCCCAGGCGTGCACGTGGAACATCGGCGTCAACGGCATATACACAGTCGACGAACGCAGTAGTGGCATTTCGTCGTAGGCGGAAAGCGACCCGGTCATGGCGAGTGTATGCAACACCAATTGACGGTGACTAAAAAACACCCCTTTCGGGTTACCGGTAGTGCCGGACGTGTAGAAGGTGGTTGCAACGCTGTTTTCATCAAAATCCGGAAAGTCGAATTCTGTGGCAGCGCCGGCCAGAAGCGCCTCGTATTCGCCGGTAGTATCGAGCTGTGTATCCTTGGCGTTTTTTTCATCGCTAAGCTGGATATAGGTCTTAACGGTTGTGATTTCGCTTTGTAGCCCTTCCAAAATCGGTAGGAAATCATCGTGCACCAGAACCACGCCGTCTTCGGCGTGGTTCATGGTGTAAACAATTTGCTCGGGTGAAAGGCGCACGTTAATGGTATGCAAAACGGCACCGATCATGGGAATGGCGAAGAAGCATTCCAGGTAACGGGGCGTATCCCAGTCCATAACCGCCACTGTATCGCCTGGCTTGACGCCCGCATCGGTGAGGACATTGGCAAGCCGGTGGATGCGTTCAACCAGATCGGTGTAGGTGTATTTGCTCCGGTTGGCGTAGACAATTTCTTGATCAGGGGCGTACCTGGGCCCCGAAAGCAGCAGTTGCTTGATCAGAAGAGGGTACTGATGGGCGTTTTCCGCCGCGGGTAAAATTCGGGTTTGTACCATGTCTGGAATCCTCTTTCTCGTTTGTTTGTTTTATCTGAGAAGTTGGCTCAATCTGACATAAATTGAGTAAAACCGGAAGCTTGCAAAGGAGCGTTACTGATGCCAAGGACCGCCTTCGGTATCTTTTACGGTTTCAACGCCTATATGCATGGCCGCTTTGGCTAGCATGTTGGCGCTCACGGGGGCAGTCATAAACAAAAAGACCGTGATCAGCACTTCCGAAAAATCGATACCTTGGTCGACACTGCTGAAGTAGATAACCGAGCTGAACATGATGGCGCCCACGCCCACGGTGGTCGCTTTGGTAGGGCCGTGTAGCCGGGTGTAAAAGTCTGGCAGTCGGGCAAGGCCGATTGCGCCGACCAGCGTAAACCCACCACCGAATAGCAACAGCGCCGAAATGGCGTATTCCGCGAACAGACTCATAAATTACTCCAATTGTTACTCAATGACGCTACCCCGCTTCAGGTATTTAGCCATGGCCACGGTACTGACAAAGCCCATAACCGCAATTAGCAGAGCAGACTCAAGGTACATGCGTGTGCCCAGAGTAATGCCCAGCAGAATAATCAGCGCAATGGCATTGATATAGAGCGTATCAATGGCCAGAACCCGGTCGGGCTCATCCGGCCCTTTGATTAAACGGTATACGTTGAGCAGCGTGGCCAGGGTCACCATACCAATGGTGAGGTACAGAGCAGTGGTGATCATTGGAACATCTCCATCAACGGCTTTTCGTAGCTGTTGTGAATGGCGTCAATAACCTCCTGATCACTGGTAGCGTCCAGCGCATGGATCAGTAGGGTTTTGTTATCGTCACTTATGTCCGCGCTGACGGTTCCGGGGGTGAGCGAGATGGTGCTCGCCAGAATGGATATCGCCAGCGGGTGCTCAAGCTTCAGCGGGTAACTGATAAAAGCCGGGCGCGGTGAACGAGGGCTGAGAATAAGCCAAGCCACAGAAAAGCTGGCGACCACGATATCCTTCAGCACTCGCAGTATGTATGCCGGCATGCGCCAGGGCTTTACAAAGCCAGGTCGCTCTGGCCAGAACCCGTGAGTGAGCTGGGGGATCAGCCAAGCGAGGATAAGCCCAAGCACCACGCTGCCGCCGCTTACCCCATCGCTGAGGATCTGCCAGGTAAGGAATAGAACCCAGCTCAGCCAGGGTTGAGGAAAACTCAGACGATCAAACATCAGTTACTCTCCTCAACCAACGGGCTCTGCGGAACGTGTACGGGTGTCTGCAGAATATTGATATAGCCACGGTTGTCGTGCAACTGTTCAGCGGTGGCGCGAGTGTAGTCGCTTATTGGTCCCGCCAGTACAACGATCAACATGGTAAGGCAGGTAAGAATGCCGGTGGAGATCGAAACTCTGTTGTTCATGGGTTCGGGGGTTTCCTGGTGACCGTCCACGTTCCACCAAAATACAATACTGCCGGCGCGGCTGTAGGCTATAAGGGTCAGGAAGCTGCCAACCAATAGCACGCCCCACAGCCAAGCCATTTCGACACCTGGCTCAACGGATTGGAGAATCATTAGCTTGCCAAAAAAGCCACTCAGAGGTGGTAAGCCGCCAGCGGCCACAGCACCGATAAGAAACAGCACACTTAGGAATGTCCGGTGGCGCATTTTCGGTGCCGTAACAATGCTGTCGCCGGCCAAGCCTCGTTGGCTTGTGACCAATTCGGAAACCAGAAACAGACCTGCAACCGTCCAAGTGGTGCTGACCAAATAGAACAACGCGGCAGACAGGCCCGCCACGGAGCCAAGCGCGATGGGCGCAAGCAGAGTTCCTACAGAGATAATAACCTGCCAGGCCACCAGTGTTTTAAGGCTATCCGCACCCAGAGCACCAATAACGCCCATGCCCAGAGTGATCAAAGCCAGCGGGAACAGCCAGTCCATGCCCAGATTGGCCAGCTCTCCGGCGCCTTCCCCAAAAATCAGTGGGAAGACTCTCACAATGGCGTAAATGCCCACTTTGGTCATAACCGCAAACAGCGCAGCAACCGGCGCGGTTGCTCGGGCATAGGCCTTGGGTAGCCAAAAACACAACGGTAGAATAGCGGCCTTCAGGCCGAAAACTACCAGCAACATCATGCCGCCGGCCTTCACAAGGTTCAGGTTATTACCGGTAACTTGTGGGATTTTTACAGCCAAGTCTGCCATGTTCAGGGTGCCGGTAACGCTGTAGATTATGCCGATACCGATCAAGAACAACGCGGAGCCAACCAGATTAAGGGTGACATAGTGAAGCCCGGGAACCGTTCGTGCCGTTCCACCGCCGTGCATCAGCAGCCCGTAAGAGGCAATAAGCAGCACTTCAAAGGCAACAAACAGGTTGAACAGGTCGCCGGTTAAAAACGCAATGTTCAGGCCCGTCAGCTGGAACAGAAACAGTGTATGAAATTGCCGGTTACCTTTATCGGCACCGCCACTGGCATAGATGTGACAGAACAAGCCGAGAACCGCTGTTAGCACCAACATCAGTGCCGCCAGCCGGTCGAGCACCAGAACGATGCCGAAGGGTGGTTGCCAGTTACCGAAGGCATAAATGCGGTAGCTGCCGTCACTGGCTAGCACCAGCAACACGATAGCAGATACCAGCATCAGCAACGTGGTAGTCAGTGCCAACGTACGGCGCAAGCTGATCGGGGCGTAGCCATAACGACCTGCAGAATGCCGCCAAGCAGTGGTATGAAAATGGGAGCGATAAGCCAGTGAGTCATTTACCGGTTACCTCCCGTTCTTGTTTCGATGAGGGGGTGTTTCCTCGCGTTGGCCATCCACATGATCGTTTTCATTGTCTGCCAGGTTACGTAGGGACAGAACCACCAAGAATGCCGTCATAGCAAAACCAATAACAATTGCTGTGAGCACCAGCGCCTGAGGCAGTGGGTCGGCATAGCTGGCTGAGGTTCCGATGACTGGTTGCTGGCCGGTGGCGAGGCGCCCGGTGGCAAACAGGAACAGGTTTACGCCGTAGGACAACAGGGTGATCCCCATGATGACGGGGAAGGTACGGGCGCGTAGCAGCAGATAAACGCCGGATGCCGTTAAGGCACCGATAACCAGTGCAAATAACAGTTCCATTACACGCCCTCCTGTTTGCTCTTGATGGCCGAATGAGGCGACAGCCGGCCAATGCTGACCAGTGCCAGCAGGGTGGCGCCGATCACTGTCATGTAAACGCCCAGGTCAAACACCAGTGCCGAGGCAACCTCGAATTTGCCCACGATGGGCCAGGTGATATAGCCAAAGGCGGTGGTCAGGAAGGGGTAGCCGAAGCTAGGCTTCCGGCGCCAGCAATGGTCGCAAACAGTAGGCCGAGACCAATCACGTTGTGGTAGCGGAACGGAATGCGGTCCTGAGTCCAGATCATGCCGCTGGCAATGTACTGGAGAATCAGTGCCACTGAGGTGATCAGACCGGCAATAAAGCCTCCGCCGGGCTGGTTGTGCCCCCGCAGAAAAATATAGGCAGACACCATCAGTGCCAGCGGCAGCATGGGCCGGGCAATCTGCTTGAGCATCAGCGGGTAGTGATCCCGTGTCCAGGCATGGCCCAAGCCGTCTCCCGGGGGCGGCGTTAAGGCAGTGTTTTTTAGCATGGCGTAGATGCCCAGTGAGGCAATGGCCAACACGGTTATCTCGCCCAGCGTATCGAAGCCACGGAAGTCGACCAGGATTACGTTCACTACGTTGGTTCCGCCACCGCCCGGCTTGCTGTTTTCCAGAAAGAATGCGGAAATAGAACTGAATGGCTGCGTCAACATGGCCAGGGTAATCACAGTCATCCCTGTGCCTGCGACCAGCGCGATGAGGATATCGCGGATGCGTTGCGTTTTAGAGCTCTCCATGGGTGTCCAGGAAGGCATGTAGTAGAGCGCCAGCATCAGCAAGACAATGGTGACCACTTCCACTGAAAGTTGTGTCATGGCAAGGTCTGGTGCCGAAAAACGGGCAAAGGTCAGCGCCACAACTAGCCCAACAACGCTCAGTAGCACCAATGCGTAAAATCGCTCTCGGTGCCAAACGGCTGTTGCCAGTGCAGAGACCATCAGCACGCCGGCGGCGATCCCTGTTGGCCAGTCAATCGCACTCAGCCCATTCTCGCCGATATAAAAACCGTTGTTGATCAACGGTATGACGGTTACCGCAATAACGCTGACCACCAGAAGCATGGCATAGCGCTGCAAAGAGCCATTTTCCAACCACCCGGTAAAGCGGTTGGCCAGGTTCACGAACTTTGAAACCAGGGCTTCAAACACGGCTTTCTCGTCGATTTCTTTGAAGCGGGCATGGAAGTCGAAAAAGCGCTGGCGCTGGCTGTACATAAGCAGGCCCCCGAAGAAGGCCATAAAGCTCATTAGTAGCGGCAGGTTAAAGCCATGAATAACCGCCAACTCATAATCGGGCACGTTACCGCCTAGCGTGGCAGACGCCGCAGAGTACAGCAGCGGCCCTACGGAGATGGTTGGGAACACACCAACCATGATGCAGGCAAAGACGAGAATCTCCACCGGAATTTTCATGTAGCGCGGTGGCTCATGAGGGGGGAACTTGGGCAGGTCAACGGGCTTGCCGTTGAAGAAAACATCGTGAATGAAGCGCGCCGAGTAGGCAACGGCGAAGATGCCCGCTAAGGTCGCAATAATGGGTGGAACCCATGCCCACAGGCCAGGCAGGTTTAGCTGAAGCGATTCCGCAAAGAACATTTCCTTGCTGAGAAAGCCGTTCAACAGCGGAACCCCGCCCATGGATGCGGCTGCGACCATTGCCAGTGTAGCGGTATGGGGCATATAGCGCCAAAGCCCGTTGATCCGGCGCATATCGCGGGTGCCTGTTTCATGGTCAATGATACCGGCAGCCATGAACAATGAGGCCTTGAACGTGGCATGGTTAATCACGTGGAATATCGCCGCGACAGCGGCCAATTGGGTACCCATACCCAGCAGCAGTGTGATCAGGCCCAGGTGGCTTACGGTTGAATAGGCGAGCAGGCCTTTCAGGTCATGCTTGAACATGGCGATATAGGCGCCAAGCAGCAGGGTGGCCATGCCGGTGAAACTGACCATGTAGAACCACTGCTCGGTTCCTGCCAAAGCTGGATATAGGCGCGCCATCAAAAATATCCCCGCCTTTACCATGGTGGCAGAGTGCAGATAAGCAGAGATGGGCGTGGGCGCCTGCATGGCGTGGGGTAGCCAGAAGTGAAATGGGAACTGGGCGGATTTGGTAAAGGCGCCGAGCAAAACCAGGGTCAGCGCAACCGGATACATTGCGTGGGCTTTTATCTGATCGCCGGCGGCGAGCACATCGTCCAGCTCAAAACTGCCAACAATATTACCGATAAGCAGAATGCCAGCCAGTAGGGCCAGGCCACCGCCGCCGGTTATAGCCAGCGCCATCCGCGCGCCTCGCCGAGCATCCTGTTTGTGAGTCCAGAAGCTGATCAGCAAGAACGATGTCAGGCTGGTAAGCTCCCAGAAAATCAGCATCAACAACAAGTTGCCAGAAAGCACTATGCCCAGCATTGAGCCTTTGAAGCACAAAAGCAGGGAATAGAATTTGGCGACATTCTCATGGGCTTTCAGGTAGTAGTGGGAATAGAGAATAACCAGAAGGCCGATGACCAGAATCAGCAGTGCAAACAGTAGTGCCAAGCCATCCAGGCGAAAACTGAAAGAAAGCCCGAGCGCAGGAAGCCACTCATAGCTGTGCAGCACAGTGCCGCCTGCGGCAAGAACTGACCAGTGTGGAAACAGGGCTGCCAGTGCAATCAGTGCAGGCACAGACGATGCTATTGCGATAGCTGTTCGCCCACCTTGGGCAAACAGGGGTGCGGCTATGGCCCCCAAAAATGGCAGTAGTACAACCAGCGGTAGCGACATCGCAACCTCGTTAGCGGTTTTCTTTTCTTATGAATGGAGATGGCTTTTTGAGCCTGAGTCTAGTCTCCGATTGGCCGATTTGCATAAGTCGCGTTGAGGCGATTATGGCGGGCGGCAGAAGTTGGATCAGCGGGACGCTGGTGGGTCTGGGAAGTAAGGCAAACGCCCACGATGCCGCGCGATGTCAGCGGTAAGGGGGGGGCGATTTGAAAGCATGCAGCCGACGGACCTTGCGGTCATGGTTGCTCCGTTAGTAAAACTTGAAAGCTGATGATACGTGCCCAAGCTCGCAGGTCAAGTCAACTTGTGATCAATCAAGTGCCGGGCAGCAATGGAAGTTATTATCTCAAAGTGACGTGGAAGGTCACAGACTGGCCTTTTTTGCAGACTCTTCTCGGTTGCTGCACCGTCATTTGGCCGATTTAAGAGCGTTAAATATGGCCTCGGCTTCGGCCTCCAGTACTCGATTCAGAAGGCTGTTACCCTGGTGGGTCGCCTGTTCAATTTGAGCAAGTTTCATGCTGTATAGCCGGCTAAGCACTTCAGCATGGGATTGTCGAGCTGGTGCGTTCATGGTACTTCTCCTCCACATAACACCTGTCGGTATACTTTACGGAAACATCCAGCCAACGGCCGCTAGGGTAAATCAATGCATAACCTGGGCCAAGCGGTCGCTGCCATGGCTAACGGCCAAACCGCGAGCGGTAGGCTCCGGGAGCCACGCCTGTATGCTTGCGAAACAGGCGGCTGAACGAACTGACGTCTTCGTAGCCCACCAGCCGGGTAACGTCTTCCACCGGTAAGCGCGAGTTTTCCAAGTGGCTGCGCGCGGCTTCTATTCGTATGGATTGAAGATAACTTGTGGGCGTTTCACCGGTTGCAAGTTTGAATCGCCGTATCAGCGAACGGGTGGTCAGGCCGCTTAAAGCCGCAAGAGATTGCAAGTTGGCGGATTCGCCATAGTGCTCCTCAAGCCAGTCCTGCAGCTTCAAAATCACCGTGTCTGAATGGTACCGTTTGGTCTGAAGTGCACTATACGGGGCTTGGCTATTGCGCCCGGCATCGATTACAAAAGCCTTTGCCAACTCACGGGCAACCTGAGCACCGGCATGGCGCTCTATGAGGTGCACACCCAAATCCCACCAGGCCATGCCGCCGCCTGCACAGGCAATGTGCCCATCTACGGTTACCAGTTTTTCCGGGTTCAGGTTTACTTGCGGATAGAGCTGGCGAAACCGATTACTAAAGCCCCAATGTGTTGTGGCTTCTTTATTATTCAGTAAGCCTGCCTCAGCCAGAAGAAAAGCCCCGGTGCAATTGCTGGCAACCCGAACCTGCCCCGCAGAGTTGTTGTTCGGGTTTTTGAGCTGGCTAAGCCAGCCAATCAGATCCGTATTTGATGCCAGCACCTGATCAATCGGCGCACCGATAGTCGGCACGATCACCAGGTCCGCCCTGGCCGTATCCAACTCCTCCCAGCCCCCATCCGAAAACAAGGTTATACCGTTAATACATCGGCAGGGATCCCCGTTGCGCGTTAGCAACCGAGTAGTGAAGTATGGCACTGGCCGCTCGCCATGAATCCGCGCCCAGGTCACACCGGCCAAGCGGAACAAGTCAATCACGCCGGTAATAGCGCTGGCCAGCGCGCCGTCAAAACCAATAATAAAAACCGTCTGCATGGGGCCTCCAAGCAAGATACTTAGACAGGGTGTTGGCGATATCAGCCATGATTATGTCATAAACGCCGGTTCCCAGGAAAACCCGGTTATGAGAGCCTGTAGGTAACCAAAAGAAGGCTCCAGCCAATTACCAGGAAGCTGCTCAAATGACCGATACCCTGATAGACCGCCGCGATCTGGCGTTCCAGCTCTACGAAGTTCTTGATACCGAAAGCCTGATCGGGCGCGATCGCTTTAATGAGCACAATCGGGATACCTTCGATGCCGTCATCGAGACCGCTGACAAAATGGCCCGGGAGAAGTTCGCCAACCACAACAGTGCGGCGGACAAAGATGAGCCAAAATTCGTTAACGGCCAGGTAGAAATGCTGCCAGAAGTGAAAGAGGCTTTTGATGCCTACGCCCAAGCCGGGTTTATTGCGGGGCGTTATGATTACGAGTTGGGAGGCATGCAGCTGCCCGAGTCTGTGATGGCCGCTTGCAATGGTTTCTTTACTGCAGCCAATCCGGGCACCGCAGGCTACCCGTTTCTGACCACTGCGGCGGCCAATCTGATTCGCGTGTTCGGTAATGAGTCACAAAAAACCAGCTTTTTGCCCAACATGCTCAGTGGCCGATACAGCGGGACCATGGCCCTCACAGAGCCCCATGCAGCTCGTCGCTGGCGGATATTCGCACCTCGGCCACGCCAACGGATGATGGTCACTACCTCATTAAAGGCGCAAAAATATACATCTCGGGCGGTGAACAGAGCATTACCGAAAACATTGTTCACATGGTGCTCGCCAAAATCAAAGGCGCTCCGGCCGGGGTAAAAGGCATCTCTCTGTTCATAGTTCCCAAGTTCCGCGTAGACAGTGATGGCAACCCCGAGGATCGCAACGGCGTAAGCCTTGCTGGCCTTATCCATAAGCTCGGATACCGGGGCACCACCTCCACGGCACTCAGTTTCGGCGACGATGCGCCTTGCCACGGGTATCTGGTGGGCGAGCCCCATCAGGGCCTGAAGTACATGTTCCAGATGATGAACGAAGCCCGGGTGGGGGTGGGCTTTGGTGCGGCAGTGATCGGCTATCGGGGTTATATGCACAGTTTGGAATACGCCAAAGACCGATTACAGGGCCGTAAGGCCTCTGAAAAGAATCCGGAAAGCCCACAAGTGCCAATCATCGAACACGCCGATGTGCGCCGGATGCTGCTGGCCCAGAAAGCCTACGGCGAAGGCGGGTTGGCGCTTTGCCTGTATGGCGCTCGCCTGATGGACGATCAGCACACCCACCCAGATGAGCAGAAGCGTTCAGAAGCCGGCAAGCTGCTCGACCTGCTTACGCCGGTGATCAAAACCTGGCCCTCCGAACATGGCCCGAAAGCCAACGATCTGGCCATTCAGGTATACGGTGGTGCGGGTTACACCCGAGAGTACCCGGTGGAGCAGTGCTGGCGCGATAACCGCCTGAACCCGATCCACGAAGGCACCACTGGTATACAGGGCCTGGACCTGTTGGGTCGTAAGATCTGGCAGGATCAAAGCCATGGCTTGCAGCTTTTAATGCAGGAAATGCAGGTGGATTTAGAGGCTGCGACGACCGATCGCTGCCAGCAATGGGCGTTGTCCCTGAGTGAAACTTTGCAGCAGGCCGTTAAAGTGACCCAAAACCTGGGTAAGTCCCTGGTGAGTGGCGAAGTAGACAAAACTCTAGCCAACGCCTCCTGTTATTTGCACCTGTTCGGCCACATCATCGTCGCCTGGATGTGGTTGCGCCAGGCTAACGCTGCGGCCAATGCACTGGCTTCTGCCAACACTGACGACGAGCGCAACTTCTATCAAGGCAAACTCCAGGCTGCCCAGTACTTTTTCCACTGGGAGCTTCCAACAGTTGCTCAGGATTTGGTGTTGTTGCGGAATATGGATGACACTTGTTTGAACATGAAGGCGGAGTGGTTCTGATGGCTTTGGTTAACGTTAAAAAGAGAGGCTATATCCTGCTCATAGGCTAAACCGCCCGGAAAAAATGAACGCCATGAACCGGGCCATGTACCACGAGATTGCTGCTGCCTACTACCAGTTGGAACATGACGACGATCTGAGAGTAGGGCTGATGTACGCAGAAGGCGACCACTTTACCAGCGGCCTGCAGTTGGATGATTGGGCGGGTGTGTTCGCAAACGGTAAGGGTATCGAACCGGGTGATGGCGAGCTGGATCCGTTTCATATAACCGGCGGCGGCCTCAGCAAGCCGGTGGTTTTCGCCACTCAGGGCATCTGCTTCACCTGTGGCGTCGAAATGATGCTGAACACAGACATTCGCGTAGCGGCAAAAGGCACTCGCTTCGCACAACTGGAAGTCAAACGCGGCATTTATGCCTGCGGAGGCGCCACCATCCGCCTGCAACGGGAAATCGGGTGGGGCAATGCCCAGCGTTATCTGCTGACCGGTGATGAATGGACGGCGGAGCAAGCCTACGAGTGGGGCCTGATACAGGAGCTGGTTGAGCCGGGAGAGCAATTCAACGTTGCCCTGGAAATCGCCGAGAAGATCGCCAGTGCCGCACCTTTGGGTGTGCGCGGTAGTCTGAAGTCTTCCAAAATCGCAGTAAGCGAAGGTCAGGAAGCAGCAAAGCAGCGGCTGTTCCCGGATTTGCGCCCAGTGATGGCCAGCGAAGACGTTCAGGAAGGAATACAGTCTTTTCTCGAAAGACGAAACGCAGTATTCAAAGGAAAGTAAGGCAGGAAACTCAAGCTCGAAGCTGCCGGTGGGCTCTGCCTCCCAGGACTGTCGGCAGCATGGATGCTGCCGTCAAGCGTACAGGGATGTATTTACAGCGTGTCCTGGGAGGCAGAGCCCACCGGCGGCCCGCACCAAAAGTTTGATACCAACTGGCCCCAAACTCCAATTTCCAGTAATTAGCGTTTGTCAGGCAGCCTTCTCCGAAGCCGAACCAGCCGCTTCCTCCCGACGAGCTGCAGCCTTGGCAGCCACCTCAGCCGCATAATCTGCATATTTGGCCATCAGCTCTGCCTTGCGGTCTGGATCCCAGTTAATCTTGCTCAGATCGCCTTCGTAGTGATCAATCACTCGCTTATCCATGGTTTCGTACCACCACTGAGGCACATAAGCCGGCATCAGCATGGATGCGTAGCCACCGGGTAACTGCGGAGTATTCTCGAAGTGTCGCAACGCCTGATAACTGCGCTGTGGGTGGGCGTGATGATCAGAATGGCGCTGCAACTGATACAAGAACAAATTTGTCACAATGTGATTGCTGTTCCAGCTGTGCTCCGGTTGTGTGCGCTGATATTTTCCATTCTTGTCTTTCTGGCGCAGCAGCCCGTAATGCTCAATGTAATTCACGCTCTCCAGCAGGCTGGCGCCGTAAACTGCCTGAGCGGTAAGGAATGGCAATGCCCGTGGCCCACAGATCAATGTTGTGGCGCCAAAGAAACCAGCACTTATTGCCCACCCTTGAAGCAGCTCGTTGTCCAGGGTCCAGAAACTCTTGTTCTTGCGAGCCAAGCGTGCCTTCTCAATCTTCACAGCAGACTTCATACCACCAAACACTGTGCGCGGTAAAAACTTCCAGAAACTTTCACCCATGCGGCTGCTCGCGGGGTCTTCCGGCGTTGCCACACGCTTGTGATGGCCAAAGTTATGCTCAACAACAAAGTGGGTATAGCCCGTTGGAGCCAGAGCGGCCATGGCCATCAGTTTATTGAACCTGTTGGATTTGTGGCCTAGCTCGTGAGCCGTATTAATGCCCACGCCATTGATGGCGCCAACGGTCAGTGTGAGGCCAATTTTATCCTCAATGGGGGTTTTCTTGCGGCTGGCGAGCCAGGCACCCATAACGGTCATCGCATACTGGGTAGGAATGAACGCCTTAACAATGCGGTTGTAATACCTGTCCTGCTCCAGCGAACTGACTGCCGATTCTGGCGGGTTGCTCTGATCCTCCCCAATTGCACGATCCAGCGCAGGAATAATGCCGTGAACCAGCGCCGGCCCCGTCCAGGCCAAAAATTTAAGCTTTTTAGGGGCTATCGCGTAACCCGTTAGCGCCGCTAAGCCAATGCCGGGCAGAGCGGGGCCCAACAGCCAGAGATAACGTTTCGGGTCTTTCCACTTTTCAGAAATATTGGCTTTTGAGGGGGGCTGTACCGGTTTTTTTACTGTTTGTGAATCCAGCGTCTTGTGAGTCTTGGCATTCATGGTGTTTCTCCATTGCAGTGCGCGTAACTCGAATTTATGTCGGACAATATTGCAATGCAACAATAATAAGAAGCGCCATCCAGGTTGGCTCGAAATGACAAATGACAGTAAGCAGGTTAGTTCCACCGTGGTTGATTAAATAAAGCTTAATCGGCAGGTAATTGTGTGGTGGCAAGCATGGCCTTACCCTGTATATGGTTACAAACGTTTACCAACAGAGGGATATGGTATGAACAAGTTTACTCTCAGCGCACTGCTTATGATGTTGACTTTGGGTCTTGCTGCTTGCAGCTCCGAAGACAATGAGGGAGCTGATTTCGATAAGGCCGCGGACAACGCTGAAGAAATGGTGGACGACGCAGGCAACTCGGTAGAAGAGACCTATGAAGAGGCCACCGGTCAAGACGAAGGCGTAATGGGCGAAATGGAAGAAGGTGCTGAAAACGCCGGAGAAGAAATGGGTGATGCCGCTGAGGAAGCGGGTGACTCGATGGAAGAAGGTTATGACGAAGTGACCAAATAACCGCTTGTCAGCTCCGGCGCGTTTTACCTGCGCCGGAGTATTCCTGCCAAAGCACACCAAAACCGTTAGTCTTTTTCAGAAAAGATTAACGGTTTTGTCTTTTTACTGTCCTCGCATTGTCATGTCTTCCGTCGAAACTGTCTTCTCGACAACATCCATTTGTTGATCCCCGAGACAGACTGAGAGAGATAACATGGCTAAGCATGACCTTGATCCAAACTACCTGGACCCCGATTACGAACCGATTGTGAACCACTCGGGCAACAGGGCATTCCACGACGTGCTCGCAACACGAATGCAACGCCGGACTTTAATGAAAGGCGGTGTTGGGGCAGCCTTGGCCAGCATCATGGGTGTTGGGCTTGCTGGTTGCGGAAGCGACAGCAAGAGTGAAGGTGACAATGGAGTCACTGAGCCTGGCGCCAATACAAGTAATGCAACCGAGCTTGGTTTTGAGGCGGTAGCCGTTTCAACGGCTAACAAAGTCGTGGTGCCTACAGGATACTCTGCCAAGGCTTTCCTGCCTTGGGGAACACCCATTACCGGCTCTTACCCAGCATTCAGGCTGATGCCTCGAACTCCGGTGCGGATCAAGAACAGCAGATAGGCATGCACCACGACGGTATGCATTTCTTTCCAATTGATTTCAAGGCTGGAGGTAGTCGCTCTGACGAAGGGCTGCTGGTGATGAATCATGAGTACATCAACCAGAGTGCTCTGCATCCAGATGGGCCCACCTATAAGCAGAGTGGTATGCGGCCTGCAGATGAAGTGCGTAAGGAAGTGGCAGCTCACGGCGTATCCGTGGTTCACGTGAAGCAAGACAGTGCAGGTAGCTGGGACATTGTGTTCGGAAGCCCCTTCAATCGTCGGGTTACGGGCAATACAGAGATGGATATCCGCGGGCCCATTCGTGGTTACCAGAAACTCTCGACCCGCTTCAGCAAAAACGGCACCCAGACTCGCGGCACCTTGAATAACTGCTCGATGGGTCCAACGCCTTGGGGAACCTACCTGACCGCTGAGGAAAACTGGCACGGCTATTTTGCCAACGGCTCGCAAATCGCGCCACGGGAGCAAACCCGTCATGGCGTTGGCAGTTCCAGCCGCTACGACTGGGAGCTTGCCGAGGGTGGGGATGACCAGTATGTCCGGTTCAACATTACGCCCACGGAACTGGCGGCTGAAGATGACTATCGTAACGAGGCAAATACCTTCGGTTACATGGTCGAGATCGATCCGTTTACGCCGGAGAGTAAACCGCAAAAACGCACAGCTCTTGGCCGCTTTGGGCACGAGGCGTAATCTTTGCGCCGGTAGAGGAAGGCAAGCCGGTTGTCTGCTACTCCGGTGACGATTCCCGCTTTGAGTACATCTACAAGTTTGTTTCCTCGCGACCATATTACGCGGCAACCGCCAGTGGTTATTTGTTGGATGAGGGAACTCTGTATGTTGCGCGCTTTAACGAGAACGGTTCTGGCGATTGGCTGCCTTTGTCGCTTGATGATTCAGCCTTTGCAGCCAGTGTTGAGGCTGCACAGGGCACATTAGTCGGTAACGTGCAGTTTGAGGGTTTCGAGAGTCAGGCGGATGTACTTCTGAATACACGTCTGGCAGCTGATATCGCTGGAGCGACACCTATGGATCGCCCAGAGTGGGGCGCCGTAGACCCGAATACGAATGAAGTCTATTTTACTCTGACCAACAATTCCCAGCGTACCGAGGAGCAGGTTAATGCTGCGAACCCCAACGCAGAGAACCGCACCGGTCACATCATTCGCTGGAGCGAAGACGACAATAACTTTGCCGCCACTGGCCTCCAGTGGGATATTTTCGTGTTTGCCGGGACTCAGGGAACAGAGACCATCGTGGAGGGGGAGGTAGTTGTATCTTTGAACGACGACAACATCTTCAACAGCCCGGATGGCCTGTGGTTTGACTACAACGGCAGGCTCTGGATCCAGACGGATGGTTCTGATGCGCCGCCGTATCAGAACAATATGATGCTCGCAGCCAACCCCGTAACCCGGGATATCCGGCGCTTCTTCGTGGGGCCTCAGGGCTGCGAGGTAACAGGTGTCGTTACTACGCCAGATGTCAGAACCATGTTTGTGAATATTCAGCACCCGGCAAAGGACTGGCCTTTTGGTGACGAAGGCGACCACCCACGGGACGCAACCGTTATCATTACCCGCGACAATAACGGTGTGATTGGCGCCTGATCGGCTGTTTAACCTCCCTGAAAACCGTAAACCTGATGGCCTGGTCAGAAAGGCTCGCCGGGTTTGCGGTTTTTTTGTTTAAGAAACGATCAAACTGGCCGTTAAGTTAGGTAGATTTACTAAAGTATGAGTTATTAACCCGCTTCAACTCCTTAGTCTACAAATTGGCCAGATAGCCGTGTACCTATCGGAAACAATAATAATGGTGAGGTTTTTATGGGGTTGCTCGATCGTGCAACGATATTTTGGGGGAGTGCCATCACAATCTTTTTGGCGATTGCCAGTGGTTTGGTGGCGTCCTTGTTAGGTCTGGATCCAGCATCGATGGTTATCGGGCTAGCTATAGGTCTTGGTGCTGCGGTCGCGTTCTTGATTGTGAGGGTTATGGAGCCGGTTGATCGCGGGCTGGTTGAGTTGAACGATGGAACGCTTGACGAAAACCACCCTCTGCGATCCAGGTGTGAACAATTGCTTGCTAACGCTCAAGCGGGTAAGGCGTTGGTAGGAGCTCTTTCTGGTAGCGCTGATAAAAATGCCATATCTGCCGCGCAGGTTTCTTATGCTGCAGACCAGCTCAAGTTGCAACTGGATCGCCAGGTTCAGGAGACCGCACAGATGGCCGATTATGCTGGCCAAATTACAGAAACCGTTAGGGAATCCTCGCAGCAAGCTACCGAAGCTTCCACCATGGCTCTGCAAAATCGGCAAGCCAGTACGGAAGGGCGCCAAGCACTCACCACTGCGATTGACAGTATTCGGGTTGTACATCAGCAATCCGGCGAAAACTTGCGCCTGATTCAAGAGCTTAATGACAAGTCCAACAAGATTCAGGGCGTAACCACGACTATTCAAGGCATTGCAGAACAGACCAACTTGCTGGCACTTAATGCTGCCATAGAGGCTGCCCGCGCGGGTGATCAAGGCCGTGGTTTTGCGGTGGTTGCAGATGAGGTCCGGCAGCTGGCGGGTCGCACCGCTCAGGCTACGGGGGAGGTTGCAGAAACGTTGCTGGAAATCCGTTCAGATACCGCATTGATCGTTACCCGTATCGAGGATCTTGCCAGGAGCGTTGAGGAGGGGCTTTCGTCGGTAGAAACCGTTGGCGAGCGGCTTGATCAGATACGCGACCAATCGGACCGCGTTCAGCAACAGATTGCCCGCATAGCTGAGATTGATCAGAACAACGAACTCAGTCTAACCCATGTGTTCTCAGCCATCGAAACCGTTAGAGACCAGATCTCCGAAAGTGATACCAGCGTTGTTTCGCTTGCTGAGCAGGCTGCCACCTTGATGGAGCTTGCGGAAGTGGCCAACGCGGCGTTTGCGTTGAACAGTGGCTCCAGTTACCACAGATTTTTCTATGATCAGGCACGCGCCGGCGCAGCGCAAATCGGGCAGGTCTTTGAACAGGCTGTACGCGATGGCAAACTGCGAGAAAGTGCCCTATTTGATAAAACGAGAAACCCCATTCCCGGCACTCAGCCTGCCAAGTATTCAAGCAGTTTCGATGTGTTTACCGATCAGTATTTGCCTGTGATTCAGGAAAAGGTAAAGAGCTCGCACCCGGCGCTGGTGTTTGCGATTGTGGCTGCCCCTGACGGTTACATACCCACCCATAACCGTGATTTCGCCCATGCGCCAAGCGGCGACCCTGACACGGATCTGGTGCGGAGCCGCAGCAAGCGATTGTTTAACGATCGCACGGGCATTCGGTGTGGAAGCCATACTGAAGACATGCTGTTGCAAACCTATCGGCGGGACACAGGCGAAGTCATGCACGATCTTTCTGTGCCGATATACGTGAACGGCAGGCATTGGGGTGGCTTTCGGCTTGGGTACCGTCCGGATAATCACTAATCGTTTGGGTGATAAGCCAGCTTCGGGCCCTGTGGTAAACTCTCATCTCACGTTTAAACAGGAGATGTGTCTTGGCTGACCCGGAATACATTCCCGCCGACGCAGAAGCGAATGAGTTGGCCCGCCGATCCGATCCCGTGCGTAATCTGGCCGTTGCGGTCTACATCCTTCAGGGGTTATCGTTTTTTCTGGGAGGCATTACCGGGCTGGTTGGTGTGATCATCAATTACGTAAAGCTGGACGATGTTCGCGGCACGTGGGTTGAGTCGCACTTCCACTGGCAGATCCGCACCTTTTGGATAGGGCTGTTGTGGACGGTTATTGGTTTTGTGACCCTGTTTCTGATTATTGGGTGGTTTATCCTTCTGGGGATTTCGATTTGGCTGATATACCGCATTGTGAAGGGGGCCCTGGCACTGAATGATGCAAGGCGCCCATCTAACGTATCTGGCTGACGACTGGCGATTCAGTCGTCAGTTACCTCTTTTAATCGAATTGCGCTGAGGGTTCCGGCCAGGCCCATCAAACCGAGCACGACAATGACGGCAGCGTTTGATATCAGCGACAGTAATGCAGTTAATCCACCGGTAGCCAGCAGCAAAAAACCGATCACGGTGTTGCTGACGGCCGTGTAGTCGGTGCGTTTGTTCCCTCCCGCCATATCCACCAAATAGGTTTTCCGGCCTAGTCTCACGCCTGCATGGGCAATGCTCAGCACGAAGAAGGCGAGCGGATAAAACCAGCCGTTGCCCACGCCTGTACCTGCCAACATGGCTGTCAGCCCAACACCGAGGCACACAGCGCTGGCGATAGCGGCACCGTGAATCATCACCCGGCGGCTCGACGAATCGGCCATCCAGCCCCAAAAGCTGGCGGATACAGAGCTGGCCAAGCTGCTTGCCAGAAGAA
The DNA here is from genome assembly GCF_001858325.1 of Marinobacter sp. AC-23. GTDB lineage: Bacteria > Pseudomonadota > Gammaproteobacteria > Pseudomonadales > Oleiphilaceae > Marinobacter. The sequence goes on along the minus strand of NZ_MBPP01000045.1, from coordinate 48,235 downwards.
ACACGCCAAGCATCAAACCTGTATCTGATTCTTTTTGAGCCAGTACCACAAAGTAGGGCGATGCCAGGGCCGAGCACAGCAGCAGTGCGCGGGTAATAACAAAGTTACGAAAGGGCGCATCATCACGTAACAATGACAGGCTGTGAAAGGCCTCTGAGATGGCATTGCCACCACCGCCGGTTTCACCTTCGTGCTCTTCTACACCTGCAAACAGTAACCCGGCGATGATCCAGAGTGTGGCCGCCAACAGCAGTAGCAGGCTGTAAAATGCGAACGTTGGGTCGCCGCGTTCCCAGAACAGCAAAACCGTCAGGATAACCGTTGCTGTGCCACCTATGGTGGCTGCAAGGCCGGAGAGCCTGCCGCGGCGGGTTTTCGGGATGCACTTTCCTTGCACGTCTTTCATGGCCACGGAGCAGAACCCCCGAGACAGGGAAAACACGATCAGCGCGCCGATGATGCCGCCACCGGCTGCATAGCCTTCAAGAAACCAGACACAGGCTGCCATGGCCGCAACGCTTATGGCCTGGCCAAAGCTGCCAAGCGTCCAGAACCACTTGCGCACGGGTTTGCGGCGAACCAGGCCGCGATCATCATCTGGGGTACCATGGAGCCGGATTCGCGGATGGGAACAAGCCAGGCCACCAGAGCCGGTGCCCCAATGGCGCTCATCAGCCATGCCAGCACCGTTTTTGGGCTGATCAACAGGTCGCCCAGCTTGGTCAATACGTTGGCGGCCAGAATCAGAAAGAAGTTGCGTGGTACCACATGGCAGGCTTCCGTCGGGATATCCTTGCAGACCCGAGCGTCTTCCTCGTTTGCGATCAGGCTGTATAGTCGGTCAACAGATCGCTCAACTGCGCTGGTTGTTGCTTGAGCGCTCTCTTGTGAGGGGGGATTTTTCTCTAAAGGTATCTGTTGCTGAGACAAGCCACTGTGCTCCGGGAAATGGATAGCCAAGGATACCAGCCGGGCTGGCACCCCTGAACCCCGGAATGCAGATTCGCGTTTTGTTTACACGAGGTGATGATCCCACTGAACGGACATGCTGGCAATCTCTAACGCGGGGTGGCTTTTACCCATGCGAACCAACTTGCCACGGCCTGAGGAAACCAGAAAGTCTCCACCCGCCAAGGCTTCAACGCCGGCACAGTCTGCGATGGCCGCCTTTTCAATAACCGCGCCTGTCTGGCTGTTGAAGATCAGTGCCGTACCACCAATCGGGGAGGCAATGGCAACCAGATCGTTCTCCGGGTGGGCAACTATACTGGCGATGTAATTGCCCAGCTCCCGGTGAACAGGCTCACCAAAATCGATCTCTTCATAGCGCCCGTTGCGGTAGCGCGCCACCAGCGGCGGTAGATCATGGGCTGGCCCCTGGTATTGATAGGCCGCATAGATGGTGCCGTCGGGGGCTGCATCTACATGCCGGGTGCTCAACTGGTGGTGGGATGGCTGGAACTGCGCAAGAACCTCACCGGAGTACCTGTCCATCATTACCAGCGCTGGCTTCATAGTGCCGAGATTTAGCTTGATGCGATCGTAGTCCGGGTGGGTGAGAATGCCACCCAACCCCACGATCAATGTCTGGCCGTCCGGGTGTAGCGTGATCTGGTGCGCGCCTATGCCGTTCAGCTCAAAGGTATTTACTCGCTGATAACTATGGTGGCTGTCGTACACCGCTACGATACCTTCGCCGGGCTCGTAGCGGTTAACCGGGGCGTATAGGAATCGGCCGTCAGGCGAAAACACCCCATGGCCTACAAAGTGTTCGCCTTTCGCGGCCTCAATGCGATGCCGCTGCTTGCCCGTTTTACGATCGAGCACGTAGAACGCCCAGCCAGGCCGGCGCTCAAAGAACAGCACGTCCGCTGCTCCCGGGCGGTTGCAGCCACTGTGGCAGCGGGTTTTTACCGGGGATTGCCAGAGCATTGTGCCGTCGGGCGCTATGGCGCCCACAGCGAAGCTGCCATCTGGCAGGCCGATCGCGCCTGCGTACTGCTGCGGGCTGCTGCCAGCCTTGCGGGGCAGCACGCTGCAGCCGGACAACGTGAGGGCTGCGCTGCCAGCGAGGGCTGTTTTAATCAGGCTTCTGCGGGTCAGTTCAGGCATGGGCCGGTCCTCAGTCTCCGTCGCTGGAATTAAAGCCGCGCACGACACCAAGCTCAACGGCCGCCCGGTCGTTCACCAGCGCGGTTAACTGAGTCACGTCGATATAAAGGCTTTGCAGGGATTTGAACGCGTTGTCGTCAGCCAGCAGTGGCGCCATTGGGCGGTCAAGTTCCGGGAAGTTGGCGAGCACCTCGTCAAACTGCTGCGCAATTCTTTCAGCCAGATCGGTTTGCTCCCGATCCTTGAGGAGCCTGGAAAAGGCTGGCAGGAAGTGCTGCTTGAGGCCCCGAACGCTTGCGTCAGCGGCAATCAGGCTTGCCTCGCTGCGCCAGGCATCGGCGCTGTATACCGAGCGTTTTGCATTACCACGCAACCCCATCGGGTTGGCGAGGCGGCGTTCTTCAAGAATCTCCAGCCCAGCCATTGCCGCACGAATCGTTGTATCTGTGTACTGGTCACTGCCAATGTAGCTGTTCTGAAACCCGCTCCAGTCGGAGACCAGTGTTTCACTGTTGTCAGCAATATGATTGGTTACAGCTAATAGTAGTTTGCAGGTGCGGTTCGCTGGCAGAGCTCTTTCGCCGTTGTTGAGCGCCTGGTCGTACAGCAGGTACTCAGCCATTGGGAAGCCTTGCACGGCGACACCGGATTCGCTGATTTTTGCGGGTGTAATCTGTGCGTCGTCTTTGAGGAGGTAGGAAGCCTTGCGCGCAACCAGATTTTTAGGATCTGGCCAGAACTGGAATTGCCAAGCCCGGTTGTCTTGTTCTACAGGGCCAAAATCCACAAAGCGAACCTGTTGCCAGGCAAGAAACGCCTCTAGCCAGGCCTGTTTGGTTTGCTCAAGCCCTTTGGGCGACGGGGTTTGGCAGTAAGCCTCTACCTGGTTTGCCAGATCCTGGCTTTGTGTTGCCAGGCCTTGATAACCGATGAGGATGTCGCTATGCCATTGTTTCCGGTAATCAGCAGTGGGGGAATCTGCGTTGCTGGCGTCAGCCGCCATTAACGGAGAAGCTGCTAGTGATGAGGCCAGGCAAAGAGTGAGTGTCAGTCGCTTCATATTTGCTCCGTTAAAGTGAATTCAGGAAATCGAGCAGAGCCCGACGGTTGTCGGCGCTGAACTGGCTGAAGCGTGCCACGGCCGGGGCCGCTTCACCGCCGTGCCAAAGGATGGCTTCTTCCAGAGTACGAGCGCGGCCATCGTGCAAAAAACCGGCTTGCGGATTAACAGTTTGCGCCAGGCCAATGCCCCAAAGCGGCTGAGTGCGCCATTCGTTACCACTTGCAAGAAATTCATCGCGGCCATCGGCGAGCGCTGGCCCCATGTCATGCAACAGCATGTCGGTATAGGGCCAGATGGTCTGGCTGCTCAAGTCTGGTCGGTCTGCGTCTGATCCGGTGGTGTGCCGGGGGGTATGACACCCCGCGCACCCTGTTTCGTTAAACAGTCGAGCGCCTTTCTGCACAGAGGGGTCGTCCATATTACGTCGTGCTGGCACTGCCAGACTCTTGGCATAAAAGGTGACGAAGTTTGCGATCTTGTCGCTGACTTCCAGTTGGCCACCATCGGGGAAGCGCTCACATTCTTGCTCTGGCGTGCAGTCGGTTGCAGGCTTCAGGCTGGAAGTCAGCCCCATATCGCCCGCAAACGCGCCCATACTTTGTTGGTGCACATTCGGTTCTGCGGCTTTCCAGCCGAAGCGACCAGGTGCTGTTTGCTCAGTTTCCAGGTTCCAGACCTGGTTGAGTTTGCCGGAAATCCCATTGCCATCTGCGTCCTCTGGGTCAGCCAGCGCCTCGAGATCGGCGATTGGGATGGCTTCCAATAACCCCATTCCGATCATTGGAGGGGCCACCCGGGGGGGAGATTAGAAGATCGTCGGGTAGGGGGCCGTAGTTCGGGTTCTCGATTGTATATATAGGTTCACGCAGCTTCACTTTCGTGCCGTCAGCCAGGGTTTTGGTAACCGTGTTCCACGCCAGCACCATATCGGCTTCTGGCTTTGCCCCGGGCAGGGCAGCTGTCTGCAGCTGGCTTCCGTAAACCGGCGCCGGTTTAAAGCCGTGGGTAAGCAGAATATCTGCGTCTACTTCGGGGTCTGCCGGAACAGCCAAGCGCAAGAACAGAGATACCGGTGGCTCATCAACCCCCGGCGGGTGGCCTCGGCCATCTTTGATGTGGCAGCCTTGGCAGGAGTTTGTGTTGAACAGCGGGCCTAGGCCATCTCGCGCAGTGGTGCTGGAGGGTGCTTCTACCCAAGGGTTTCGGAAAAAACTGTTACCAACGCTGAAGTCCAACCGTTTGGTCATGGAAAGGTTGCCCTGGGGCAACGAGTAGGCATTGGTGTTGAATTGCTCAACGGTGCCGTCACCACCGGTATCAGGTGTGTCCTGCAATGGAAAACCTGAGTGAGTACCTGCCTGAACTGGCAGGCCGGTGCCTAACAGCAGTAGCGCCGTTATGAGTCGTGTTCTGATCATTATTTCTTACCACACAATTGAATAAGCCATGGAAAATCCGCTCTCTTTAAAGCAGGCTTTCCATGGCTTGTTCTTATTCCATGAATACCGGGGGCGATCAGTGCCCCCGGATATCTTTTTTCCTGACTTGCTATCAGAAAGAGTGGCCAGCGTCATCGGGCGACAGGGCTTCAAGGCCCAGTTGGCGTGCTGCCTGCTCAATAGACCCGGTCTGTTCAACCAGCGCCATAATGGCCCTGTTAACAACGCTTGCACCCTTTGCATTGCCTGGTGCAATCATCATATCAAATGGCATGGGGTTCTGGCTTGATTCGGCCTTGGCCTTCATCATGCCAAGGGCTTTCATGGACGCGTCCAATTGTGCATTCAGGCGGGCGTTTAGCTCCGGGTTGTTCTGTTCAACCAAGTCAGACAAGGACGGGCCAGATACCAAGCTGCCATCTACGCGGCGGTAGTCGCCGGTGTATACGTTTTGAATGCCTTGGCCGTTGTAGTAGTGAGAATTGTGCGTGTTATCACTAAAACAATCGTGCTCGTCTTCGTATGAATTGGCTTCAAGCGCTACTTTCATACGTTCGCCAGCCAGCTCCCCCAGGGACAGAGAGCCCATTCCGAACAGCATCTTCTGTACACCTTCGTTGGCGTTGGCGTTCATCAGCTGGCTGCGATAATTATCAGAAGCGCCAGGTGCCCATTGGGCGACCATCCACTCCAGATCAGACACCAGAAGGTCGGTTACGGCGTCGAGGTAGTCAGCGCGGCGGTCACAATTGCCGTTGGTGCAGTCGGTACCCGTGGCGTAGTCCGTTATCGGGCGTTCGCCGCTGCCCTGCTCAAAGCCATGCAGATCCTGGCCCCAGAGTAGAAATTCAATGGCGTGGTAACCGGTAGCCACGTTTGCTTCTGAGCCGCCAACCTCATTCAGGTTAGCCAGCAGCTCAGGTGTGAGGTTTGTTACGTCAAGAGTCTCGCCGCCCACGTTAATGTTGTTGCTTTCAATGATATTGGCGGTTGCGCCTGCGTTGCCCAGCTCATACTGGTAATCGTCAGCTTGTACGTAGTCGATCAGGCCTTCATCCAGGGGCCAAGCGTTCAGTTGGCCTTCCCAGTCGTCCACAATCGCATTACCAAAGCGGAACACTTCTGTTTGCTGGTATGGCACGCGCGCGGCAAGCCAGGCTTCCTTAGCTGCCTGCATGTTGGCATCTGAAGGGTTGGCAAGTAACTGGTCTGTCGCCTCATTCAGGGCTTTGGCCGTAATCAGTGCATCCTCATAACCCGCGTGGGCCAGGTTCGCGTAGTGCTCCACAACCGAGGCTTTGGTGGCGGGCTCGGAGGCTGCGGAATCTGACGGGGTGGTATTGGCACAGCCGGCGCTGATGGCAGCGGCGATAGTAAGTGCCAGCAGGGCCGGTCGAAACATTGTTTTCATTGGGAACTCCGGGATTCAGGGAACGAGTATGGTAATAGGATGGATTATCGTTCGTAATTATGTTTGCTAAAGCGACGCAACGCAAGGGCGCTTTTCCTTGGGGAGGGGCAGTTTTCAGAGGGGGCCCTTGCACTGAAGGTTTGCGCTCGGGCCTAATGGCTTCTGTGACTAGGGAGTCCATATATGCTGAGTTACCTCCATGCCTTTCACGCTGGGAATTTCGCTGATGTTCAAAAGCATGCGGCGTTAACGCTAGCCATATCAATGATGCAGGCAAAGCGGTCGGCCATAGCCTGCTTTGATACCCACGCGGGTAGCGCCATCTATGACCTTAAAAGTGAGCGGGCCAGGAAAACTGCAGAAGCGGACTTGGGCGTGCAAAAGCTGTGGGCCAGCCGGAAAGATTTAACGTCTGAAGACTGGCAGCCGGTTATGGAGGTGTTGTCGCGTTTCAATGCAGGCGAGGGCCAGTTGACCGTTTATCCGGGTTCTCCAGCCTGGTTTCGTCAGTTCCTGCGCCCAGGTGATTCACTGGCGGCGTTTGAATTACACCCCACGGAAAGCGGTCAACTCGCAGGTTGGGCCGCAGAGCAGAGAGTGCGGGTGATGCACGAAGATGGGCTGAGGGGGTTGTTAAGGCTCTTGCCGCCGGCGCAGCCCAGGCTGATGGCGCTGATTGACCCTTCTTACGAGATTAAATCCGAGTATCTTGATGTTGCAACAACTCTGCACAAAGCTTGGCAGAAGTGCCGTCACGGGGTTTATCTTGTTTGGTATCCTATCCTCACCAGTGGATTGCAAACCACCCTGACGCAGGCGGTGAAAGATAGCGCGCTGCGCAAAGTGTGGTGCAGTGAAGTCCACCTGAACACACCTCCAGAGCGTGGTATGACCGGTTCTGGCATGTTGGTCGTTAATCCGCCATGGGGGTATGGCGATCGGTTTTCTGCCATGATCGAGGACATTGCTGGAGAGCCTGAACTGGGCCTTTCCCACCAACACAGCTGGTTGGTGCCTGAGTAGATCGGGTAGCCGCTGGCCATGCAGGAGCTTTTTTTGAAGGATAAAACCAACGATAACAAGGCCGACTCTTGTCTACCCGGCGGCTTAGTACCCACTGAGCAGTGGACACTGCCGCAGACATCTGTGCGGCGCTCGCTCAAGGATGCGATTCGCCATGCCCTGAAACAGTTGCGGGCCGGAGTGTCACAGACCGAAGAGCCTTTTGAAAGTATGGATGAGCTGCCGGAGCTGTCCGCCGCCCAGCAGAGGCGGCTGGCGCCAGAGCCGGATTATTCACACCAGGCTGAAGCGATTGCTTGTGGCCTGGAGCAAGCACGCTCCGAGGGTTCGCTCAGTAGAGATGTTGTCTGCTTGGTAGCGCCACCTTTTTCCGGAGTACAGCAGGCGCTTACCCGGTTTTCAGAGTGTGGACAGTCAGGCTCGAATGAGAGTGGCAAAGTATGGAATATCATATCGCCGCCGGATGCTTTGTTATTTGACGATCAAGAAGCCAGCGAATGGTGGGATAAGCAGGATTTGTCGCGTCCCTGGATTATTCCCGAGCTTGCAGATTTCTGGCTCCGGCGTCTTTCTGGCCTGGCTCTGGTCAAGGAGCTGTTTCGTCGGATAGCCTCTGGCGATATGGGCGCGGGGATTGTGGGATGTTCGAGCTGGTGTTGGCGATACTGGGGGCATTATCTTGAAAGCGCCCAAATGTCGCCCTGGTCACCGGCACCCATGGATGCCGACCGGTTAGGAGTCTGGTTTACGTATCTTGCGTCTGGTAGCGGCAAGTCGTCGGTGATCGCGAGAATGACTGGCGATGGCCTGTATGTATTGCCCTTGCCCGAAACAGACGAAGCTGAAAACAGCAAAAGCCAGAAAAAAACCAAATACAGCAATTTTTTACGTGACCTGGCTGCTACCTCTCGCGGTAATCCTGGTGTAGCTTTGGCCATCTGGCAGAGATCTCTGCGTGCCCGCCCGGATGATGACACCAAACTAGATGAAGCCGGTGACCAATCAGACACGCAGAGTCGGTCAGCGGATTGCTGGGTTGTGCCGCTAGGGCGGCTGAGCCTCCCTAGCATGCCCCAGAGCAAGGAGAGTGCCACCGGTTTTGTGCTTCACGGGTTATTGCTGCACAACGGGCTTGATACCGCCTCGTTGGCGGTTGTTACCGGTGTTTCTGCGCATGAACTCAGCCTGGTGTTGTCCCGTCTGAAACGGGCAGAACTGGTGATACAGGATTCGCCTGGCAGTGATTGGCAGGTTACAGCGATTGGGTACCCCACTGTCAGGCGCCATCTGCAGAGTTGGGGATTCCCGCTTGATCAGTTTTAGGAGCTTTTATGATTGAAGACCTTGGAGTTAAGGGTGCTTTTGCCTCTATAACCGGCCAGGCAATGTTGCAGGCATTACTCGTTATTGTCATCGCCTCACTGATCATTGTGGCGGTTCAGAAAGTGCTTCCCCGGGTCGCAGAAAAATTGGGTGGCAAACCGCGCCTTTACCTGCTGGCTTCGGTGCCTTTGCTTCGGTTGTTAATCATTCTCGCCACGATAGTGATCGTGGTTCCGGTTTTGGTGAAGCCATCGTTCGAAAATATGGTGGCCATTTTTGGCGCTCTGGCTCTGGCACTTGGCTTTGCTTTCAAGGAATACGCCAGCAGTTTGATTGCTGGCATTGTTACCCTTTACGAAATGCCCTATCGCCCCGGTGATTGGATTGAAGTAGATGGGCAGTACGGCGAAGTGCGAGCCATAGGCGCCCGAGCTGCCGAGATTGTCACTCCCGATGATACGGTTGTGATCATTCCCCACAGCAAGTTGTGGAACTCCTTGATTGCCAACGGTAACGATGGCACAGACAACCTGATGTGTGTGGCAGACTTCCATTTGGAAGCAAACCATAATGTCAGTCAGGTTAGGGAGTTGCTTCGGGATGTCGCGTTTACGAGCCGCGAACAAAAACCTGGCAGCCTGTGCTAGTGATTGTCTTTAACAAGCCTTGGGGCATGCACTATCGGCTAAAGGCGTACCCTTTTGATCCCAAAGAGCAGTTTCAGTTTATCTCTGAACTCACAGCGCGGGGTTCTGCGGAGTTGGCGCGCCAGGGTGTGAAGTTTGTATCAGTACCGGTAACTGCAAACTGATCGGCGCGGTCATTTCTTCAATAAAAAACCCCGCACAGAGGCGGGGTTAAACTGACGAGCAACGTTTTTAACTTGGGCCGGTTTTACATCAGCGCTTCAATGCGATTACGCACCTTAGGCTCGCTGCTGTAGGCAGTGGCAATAGCGTTGTAAGTCGGAATGTCCATGTCCGAGCCTTCAATGACTGAGACCATCTCATCGTTCGCCTTCATCTGCAATTCTTGCGCTTTCTCTTGGGAATCAGCTTCTTCGATTTTCTCGATGTACTCTTCTCGCACCTCTGTGATGCCTTCCTGTGCCGCGATGAATTTCTTTAGTTCCGCGTCTGTGTAGTTGGTTTTCTGAGTTCCGGCTGCTGCTGGGTTGGAGTAGCTGCTGGAATCTCCGGTGGCTGCCGGGCTTTGCTCGTTCTGTTGAGCCATGGCGGGGCCAGCGGCAAGCAGAGCAATGGAAGCGGTAATGGATAAAAGTAGCTTATTCATAATCAACATCTCCAGTTTGATTTGCAGTCGCCAAAGACTAATACAAGTGCTGTGCCAGTCTTGAGAAATTCTTTTTTTATCTTTTAAAACAGTGTCTTGAAGTATTTCAGTAGTTAATCTCAAGTAATGAAGGTTGTGGCGAAATGCCACATGTGGCAGAAGTGTGTGGCAATTATGTCGCTGGAGGCAAAATGAAACCTTCTTTGAGAAGTGCTGGGCAGGTCATCGGGACCATACAGCTAACCTTGGTACTGAGCATTGTTGTTCCTCTGCTGGTTATCAGTGGGCTTGCCATATATCTGGGGTTTGGGGCTGTAGAGAGAGCTTTAAACGATCGCTTGCAGGAGGATCTTGAGTTGGTGGCTCGTGCTACCAGCGGGCCACTTTCCCGTGCAATGCAGGAAAAAGATGAGCTGGTGATCAGTGATTCCCTGAAATCGATTTTTCGGATTGGCCGTGTGTCGGGAGTGTCTGTATTTGATAAAGGCGGAGCGCGAATTGCCAGTTTGGGTCTAGCTGACACAGATGTGGGGAACAGTGCCAGCGCAGAGCAGGTTATCAATAGTGGAGAGCTTGGTGGCGCTTTCCGCTGGGTTGATGGGCAGTCCGTGTTTTCACACTTTACTCCCTTGGTGGCCAATGACGGGCGGATACAAGGTTTACTGCAAATAACCCGCAGACGCAGCGATTTTCATGAACTGTTGGCCTCAAGTCGCCTTTGGGCCGCATCTATCTGGTCGGCGCTGGCGGTGACAATCATTCTGGTGGTGGTGCTTGGGCACTATGGTGCAGTAGGTCGCCATGTGAGTCGGCTACTAAGCACCATGGAAGAGCTTGCTCCAGGCCACTGGCGGTTTGAAGCAGAGCCATCCGGGCCCCGTGAGTTGCGGCAGATATACGGTGGTGTGCGGGATATGGGCGAGCGCATGGCCCGGGCGGAAGAGGAAATAAGGCAGCGTGTGGCAAAAGAACGCCAGCTTGCTGAGCGCCTGGAGTACCAAGAGAAAATTGCCATGATTGGGCGTGTGGCCGGTGGTGTTGCTCACGAGTTGGGCGCGCCCTTGAATGTGATTCAGGGACGCGCAAACATTCTGGCGCGTCACGAGCTCACGGATGAGCAGCGCCGGCAGTTGGATGACATCGGCTACCAAGTAGGGCGCATGACCACCATTATTCAACAGCTGCTGGATTGCTTCCGTCATGTGCCAGATTCAAGGCGGCCGGTCAGCCTCAACGCTGTTCTAAAAGACGTGCTGGAGCGTGCTGGCGAGGATGAAAAATGTCGCGGAAAACGCTTGCTGAGCGAGGGCCTGGAAGTCGATGCCAAAATAAAGGCGGAGCCCGTGCGGCTAGAGCTGGCCTGTCTTAACGTGGTGCGCAATGCGTGCCAGGCAGCGAACTCTGAGGTTGTTTTATCGATGCATTGTTCCCACAACGAGTGGGAGGTTCGGGTAGACGATGACGGCCCGGGCATCGTCGAGGAAAAGCGGGAGGCGGTGTTTGAGCCTTTTTATAGCACACGGCCTGCCGGAGAAGGCACTGGGCTGGGGCTTGCAGTTGTTAGCAGCGTATTGAAAGAACACGGCGGCCGAATTGAAATCGGTGCCAACGAAAAAGGCGGCTGCAGAATGAGCTTGTTCTGGCCAGTGGAGACCGCAACATGAGCGTACACAAAGCAACCATTCTGCTACTGGAGGACGATGCCAGTCTGGGCCTGTTATTGAGTGAGGAGCTTGAGTTGGATGGCTACCGGGTAACCCGCGCCGGTACCGTAAACGAGGGCTGCCAGCTACTCGCCACAGAAACGCCAGATTTAGTTGTTTCAGACCTTCGCCTACCCGATGGTGACGGGTTGGAACTCCTTAAAGCCACCCAGGCTGGTGGGCACAGCCTGCCTTTTATCATCATTACTGCGTTCGGAACCGTGGATCAGGCGGTAGAAGCGTTGAAAGCTGGGGCCGATGACTTTCTGACCAAGCCTTTGTCCACCGACCACCTGCGCTTGAAAATACGCAGGCTGTTGACCCAGGCGGATCTCTCAAAGCAGCTGCAGCAGTTTCTTGCGCACAACGGTGCGGACGAATCGCTGGGCCTGATTGGCGAGCATGAAAGCATGGTTCGGCTTCGGACCGAAATCCGACAGATTGCCCGTAGCGAAGCAGCCGTATTAGTTTGTGGTGAGAGTGGGACTGGCAAAGAGTTGGTAGCCAGAGCCATTCACCGGGCTAGTGGGCGAAGGGACAAACCTTTTGTGGCGGTAAACTGCGCGGGTATTCCGGGGGAGCTTATGGAAAGTGAGTTTTTTGGCCATGAGGCCGGCGCATTTACCGGTGCCCGCCAGGCCCGGAAAGGCCTGTTTGCGGAGGCGCACGGCGGCACCTTGTTGCTGGACGAAATCGGGGAAATGCCTTTGGGGTTGCAGGCGAAATTGCTCCGGGTATTGCAAGAAGGCATGGTTAAACCGGTAGGCTCAGATCAGGAGGAACCGGTGGATGTGCGAATTCTGGCGGCAACTCACGTGGACTTGCTTAAGGCTGTACGAGAGGGGAGTTTCCGGGAGGACCTCTACTACCGGCTGGAAACCCTGAGCCTTCGTATCCCGCCGCTTCGGGAAAGGGGCGATGATGTTGATCTGCTTGCGATGCATTTTGTAAGGGAGGCTGCGCGGCGGCATCACCGGGGATTTCTGAAGCTCAGTGAAGTAAGCTCGCGCACGCTGATGGACTATCCGTTCCCCGGCAATGTTCGTGAGTTGGGTAGCGCAATTGAGAGGGCGGTTACCTTCTGTGAGGGCGATACCATTCAGCCCGACCACCTGCCTGAGCGAATCCGTAAGCGCCAGGGCAGTGCCAGCAGCCCTGAAGTTGCTCGCTCAGGTAGCAATATCGCTGAATGGCCCACACTGGACAACCTGCAGCAGGAATACGTGCGCGATGTGATGCAGGCGGTAAACGGTAACAAACGCCGCGCAGCACAAGTTTTGGGCATTAACCGGCGCACTTTGTACCGTTGGCTGGCCGCCGGCGGGCCTGCCGATGGAGCCGAAAATGAGCAGGGTTCTGACAGCAGCGATGTACGAGAGCAGCCAGGAGAGTTGTAATGAAAGATCAGAAAACGGCCATGTTGTACGGGCTGGGTACGGTTTTGCTTTGGTCTACGGTTGCTACCGCCTTCAAATTGGCCTTGGCAGACTTGGCGCCGGTGCAAATGTTGCTGGTTGCGTGCACGGCGTCGGTAGTGGTTATGGCGGTCATCCTGGTGCTACAAAAGCGCTGGCATCTGGTGTTTTCACTGCGAAAGAAACAGTACGTTCAATCGGTTGGAATGGGCCTGATAAACCCCTGTCTGTACTATTTCCTTCTTTTTGGTGCATTTGACCGGTTGCCTGCACAAGAGGCCCAACCGTTAAATTACACTTGGGCGCTGGTTTTAGCGTACCTGTCGGTGCCGTTTTTGGGCCACCGCCTGCGACGCCTCGATATTCTGGCTGGCTTGGTGTGTTACGCGGGCGTTGTTGTCATTGCCACACGGGGCGCGGTTACCACCCTGAGTTTTTCAGACCCCTTGGGGGTCGCTCTGGCCATAGGCAGCACCCTCGTGTGGGCCTCCTATTGGATTATTGCTACCCGCGACACCCGGGACCCGGTGGTTGGTCTGTTTCTTAACTTTTTGTTCGGCCTCCCGGTGATAGCCGTGATCTGTTGGTGGACAGAAGGCTTGGCCCTGCCGCTAACCGGCTCTCTGGTCGCCGCGCTGTACGTGGGCATATTCGAGATGGGTATTGCCTTTGTGCTCTGGTCTTACGCCATGAAAAAGGCAGAAAACACCTCCAGGGTGAGCAACCTGATTTTTATTTCGCCATTTCTGTCGCTGGTGTTCATCTATTTTATTCTGGGCGAACAGATTCTACCGTCGACCTATATTGGCCTGGTGTTGATTATGGCGGGGCTTTGGCTGCAGCAAAAAAAAGTTAAAGAACGTGAGCAAGGGCTGGCAGATGGCCAGTGATTGGTTTGTCTACATGGTTCGCACTGCCCGTGGTGCGCTTTATACGGGTATAACCACCGATGTATCTCGTCGCTTTGCCGAACATCAAGCCGGCGCGCCCAAAGGCGCGCGAAGCTTGCGGGGTAAAGGCCCGCTGGAGTTGGTGCTCAGCATACCGGCGGGGGATCGCAGTCAGGCATCAAAGCTGGAGTGGCACATTAAGCAGTGGCCAAGGCAGCGCAAAGAGGCGCTAGTGCTGGGCAAACTCAGTCTGCCAGATGCCCTCTGATATGTTCGCCAGCGGTTTGCACGGCGGCTGTGGCGCGGTCTAGCTGGCCGCTGTGCACCTGGAATACATGCCAAAGACTGTTGAATACCTCAAACTGCGTTTGTACACCGGCCTCGCGAGCCGCACGCGCCAGTCTTTCCGCGTCGTTGAGTAGGATTTCCTGGCTTCCGACCTGAATCAGTAGTGGTGGCAAGCCCTGGAAATTGCCGAATACTGGTGAAAGCAAGGGATTGCGCAAGGATTCCTCGCCAGCGTATAGTTTTGCAGCTTTCGCAGTCCAGCGTGCTTGCAGTACAGGTTCGCTTTCCGGTGAATACAGAGATTCCTGGGTGAGATCAGTCCAGGGTGAAAAAACCGTAAGGGAAGCAGGCAGTGGCTGATTGTTGTTTCGCAGGCGCATGGCCAGTGCAATGGCCAGGCCGCCGCCGGCAGAGTCACCGGCAATGGCAATCTGCCAGGTGAAATCCCCTCATCAATCAGCGCTTGCCAGGCCGCTTCTGCGTCGTCCAGCGCCGCCGGAAAAGGGTGCTCCGGAGCAAGGCGATAGTCCGGTGTAACCACCATGCAGCCGCTGGCCTTGGCGAGGTGCCCGGTAAGGCCTTTGTGGGTGGCAGCAGAACCAATTATATAGCCGCCGCCGTGCAGGTACAGCACTGCGCCGCGAGTGGCCTGGCCAAAAGAACTCCTGATAACCGGCAGGTCTGCAAGAGTATCGGTTTGAAAACGGCATCCCCGGGGAGGGGTTGAGCTTCGGTAGGCTTGGCTTATTAATGTGCGCTGAACGGAAACCGGTATGGCTGGGTGAAGCGCCGGTCTTACTAGCCGATTCATGGTTTGGCGCAGTCCGGTTTCGAGAAGATGTTGCAACATCTGTGTTATGCCCCCCGCTATGGGTTAGGATTGTGCATCGTAATTCGTATTATCTATTCATGACAGGCGTTTAACTCTACGTGTACTGGAAAACAGATACCATAGAAATACCACACTGGGATCGAGGATCGCTGCTGGAGAGGCTTGAGCCATTTGATCCGCAACAGCGGAGGGAGCTCAGTGAAGAGATGGTGGCTTACTGTCGGTTTTATGGCCTTGATCTTTGGGTAGAGTATCCCGAGGTTGCTTACCATCAGGGTTATGTAACGACAGGCGGGCATGATGTCATGGTGCATTATTTTCGGCTGCCGGAACCTCGCGTAGAGCGGGGCACTGTGTTCATTCTGCATGGGTATTTTGACCATGTGGGGCTGTACAGCCAGTTAATTGATCGCTGCCTGGGAGCCGGTTTTGATGTGCTGACGTATGATCAGCCGGGCCATGGGCTTTCCAGCGGAACACCAGCGGCAATTGGCAGTTTCCTGGAGTATCAGGGGGTGTTGTCGGAAGTTCTGGCCCACGTGCGCGGCAAAATTCGCGGGCCGTGGTTTGCGGTTGGCCAGAGTACAGGCGGTGGCATACTGATTGACTATTTGCTGTCGAACCACCACTCACAGGAGACATCGGAATTCCGCAATGTGGTATTGCTGGCCCCCTTGGTGCGACCAGCTGGCTGGCTTGGTGCCAAGGTGCTGCACACCCTGGCAAAGCCATTTATTAACCGGTGGCAGCGTGCATTTTCGGCGAACAGCGGCAACACCCGCTTCCTGCGTTTTCTGCGTGATCACGATCCGCTGCAGGCAAGAGCTGTTCACGTGGACTGGGTGAGCGCGTTGCGCACATGGATTCCGCACATTGAATCTGCCCGCCCGGTGAACTTTCCGGTCACGGTCGTTCAAGGTGAAAAAGACCAGACCGTAGACTGGCAGCACAATCTGAGAATTATCCGTAATAAGTTCGCGGCGGTGAAGGAGGTAAGAATTGCCGACGGTCGCCATCATTTGGTGAACGAAGCCAAGGATCTACAGGCAACCGTATTCAGTACAATTATTGACACCTTTGATCATTCCGCAGCAGACGACTCTGAAAACTCCTGACGCCAAGATAAGAAGGCTTCAAGAGTTTGAAAGCTTCAAAGCTGAAAAGCGTCTGTTGAAAGAAACCAGCCACAGGAGAAATCTGTGAAGAGAACAATGCTTGCATTAACAGTGACGACCATGGGCCTTGCCGGTTGTATGACGTATGACCCTTACACCGACGAAGAGAAAACTTCGAATGCTACCAAAGGCAGCATTATCGGCGCGATCGGCGGTGCAGCTGTTGGCGCTGCAACCTCAAGCAAAAGCGACCGTGGTAAAGGTGCACTGATTGGTGCGGCAGGCGGTGCAGCTGTTGGTGGTGGCATTGGCTATTACATGGATCGGCAGGAAGCAGAGCTGAGACACAAGCTGAAAGGTACGGGTGTCCGGGTTATTCGTAACGGCGACGAGATAGAACTTGTCATGCCCGGTAATATCACCTTTGATCTGAACGAGACCTCAATCCGGGGTGGTTTTATAGGCACGCTGGAGTCTGTTTCTCTGGTGCTGAAGGAGTTCGACAAGACCATTATTCAGATTGAGGGCCACACAGACAGTTCCGGTGCAGACAGCTATAACCAGCTACTCAGTGAGCGACGTGCTGGCTCGGTGAGGGACTTCCTGCTCAATCAAGGTATTCAATCCAAACGTACCCGTGCCGTAGGTTACGGTGAACGCTATCCGATCGCCTCTAATGACAACGCTGCAGGGCGTGAGCAGAACCGTCGCGTGGAGTTGACGCTGGTTCCAATGACGTAACAGGTTAATAATCTGGGTTCCGGTATTATTGCCGGCCATAAAAAAACCGGGGCGCGTGCTCCGGTTTTTTTATGGGACGAGAGGTTATTAAAACAACACGCGTCCGCGGATGGTGCCTTTTACCTGGAGCAGTTTTTCCAGAGCAAGCTCACCGTAGGCCTTGTCTACGTCAATCACCACGTAGCCAATATCTTCTTTGGTCTGCAGGTACTGGCCGCAAACGTTAATGCCGTTCTCGGAGAATACCTGGTTGATTTCAGACATAACGCCCGGCACGTTCTCATGAATGTGTAGCAAGCGATGCTGGTTCGGGTGCGAGGGCAAAGCAACTTCGGGGAAGTTTACCGAGGACACTGACGTACCGTTATCGCTGTACATTGCCAGTTTCTCAGCCACTTCACGCCCGATGTTTTCCTGGGCTTCGATGGTGGAGCCGCCCACGTGGGGAGTCAGAATAACGTTGTCGAATTCCCGCAGCGGCGAAACGAACTCTTCATTATTCGATTTGGGCTCGACCGGAAACACGTCAATTGCAGCGCCCAGTAACTTACCGCTTTTCAGGGCCTCAGCAAGCGCTTCGATATCAACAACTGTGCCTCTTGAGGCGTTCATCAGGATAGATCCAGGCTTCATCTGGTCCAGCTGTTCGGCTTTGAACATGTACTTGGTGGCCGGTGTTGCTGGAACGTGCAGGCTCACAACATCGGCGATGTTGAGCAGCTCTTGCAGGGAGCCTACCTGGGTAGCATTGCCAATGGGCAGCTTGGAAACTACATCGTAGAAGTACACGTCCATACCCAAACCTTCAGCCAGTACGCTGAACTGGGTCCCGATGTTGCCGTAACCGATGATGCCGAGCTTTTTGCCGCGTATCTCGTAGCTATCCTTAGCCGATTTCTGCCAGTCACCACGGTGGGCCTTGGCATTTTTCTCCGGAACACCTCTGAGCAGCAGGATAGCCTGCGCCAGAACCAGTTCAGCAACACTGCGGGTGTTGGAGAAAGGTGCGTTGAATACTGCGATGCCACGACGGGTCGCTGCCTGCAAATCCACCTGGTTGGTACCAATACAGAAACAGCCCACGGCTACCAGTTTTTTGGCAGCCTCAAAAACTTTCGCAGTCAACTGAGTGCGCGAGCGAAGACCGACAAAGTGCGCATCGGCAATCTTCTCAATAAGGTCTTCCTCGGTCAGAGAGTGACTGAGGTACTCAATGTTTGTGTAACCTGCGGCATTCAGGGTGTCTAGGGCGGATTGGTGCACGCCTTCCAGCAGCAGAATCCGAATTTTGCTCTTTTCGAGAGACGTCGTTGACATGGGCTTTGCTTCCGAACCTTTCGTGGCATGAAATCGCCTGCAGCCAGTGATCGTCGGGGCTGGCTCACAGAACAGGAGCGGTATGATACCATAAAAGCAACTTTTCACAGTGTGCCGGTTCGCCTGGATCAACTGAACTGAAAACTATTTATCCTTAATGGCCGGCCCAACCCTGACGAGACTACTGCATTCATGAACCCTGAACAGATCATTGCCTCCCTGAAAGAGCTGTTAGCCACCGGTGATGCGCCCGGAAAGATACTGACTGATCCGGCTGATCTCGAGAGTTACGGCAAAGATTGGACGCGAATTTACGCGCCTAATCCCGTTGCCATCGCGCTCCCGAAAACCACCGAACAGGTTCAGGCGCTGGTGAAGTTTGCCAACGCAAACCGAGTGGCACTGGTTCCTTCTGGTGGCCGTACCGGCCTGAGCGCGGGCGCCGTGGCTGCCAACGGGGAAGTGGTTGTTGCTTTCGACAACATGAACCAAATTCTGGATTTCAGTGCCAGCGATCGGCTGGTTCGTTGCCAGGCGGGTGTTGTAACGGAGCAACTGCAGAGTTTTGCCGACGACAACCACCTTTACTACCCGGTGGATTTCGCCTCTGCAGGCTCTAGCCAGTTGGGCGGTAACATCTCCACCAACGCAGGCGGCATCAAGGTAATTCGCTACGGCATGAGCCGCGACTGGGTTGCTGGTCTTAAAGTGGTTACCGGTAAGGGTGATATCCTCGAGCTGAATAAAGACCTGGCAAAGAACAACACAGGCTACGACCTGCGCCATCTGTTCATCGGTGCAGAGGGCACCTTGGGCTTTATTACCGAAGCCACCATGAGGCTCACTCGCCAGCCCAACAACCTTACAGTGCTGGTGCTCGGGCTGAACGACCTTGGTAACACCATGGACGTGCTCAGGACCTTTCAGGGCGGTCTGGATCTGACCGCTTACGAATTCTTCTCGCACCAGGCCATGGGGCACGTTCTGGCTCACGGGCAAGTGCCTGCCCCGTTTGAAACCGAAGCGCCCTACTATGCGCTGCTGGAATTCGAAGCGACTTCAGATCAGGTAATGGACAGCGCCATGAGCCTGTTCGAGCAGTGCATGGAAAACGGCTGGGTGCTAGACGGTGTGATCAGCCAGAGCGAAACCCAAGCCAAGAACCTGTGGCAATTGCGCGAGCGCATCTCGGAATCCATCGCGCCACGCACGCCCTATAAGAACGATATTTCCGTTGTGGTTTCCAAAGTTCCGGGATTCCTGCAGGAAATTGACGAGCTGGTGGCCGAACAATACCCGGATTTTGAAATCATCTGGTTTGGTCACATCGGCGATGGCAACCTGCACCTCAACATCCTCAAACCGGAAGACATGGCAAAAGAAGACTTCTTCGAAAAGTGCCAACAGGTTAACAAGTGGGTATTCGAAATTGTCGAGAAATACCAGGGCAGCGTCTCCGCCGAACATGGCGTAGGCATGACCAAAAAGCCTTACTTGCACTACACCCGCAGCGAAGTGGAAATTGCCTACCTCAGAGGGATCAAACAAGTATTTGACCCCAACGGCATCATCAATCCCGGCAAGATCTTCGACTAATGCAACGGCACATCGTAGTACTCACCGGCGCTGGCATCAGCGCCGAAAGTGGCCTCTCCACCTTCCGCGATAACGGCGGCCTCTGGGAGCAACACAGCGTATACGACGTTGCCACCCCCGAAGCCTTCGCCCGCAATCAGGAACTGGTGCTGCGTTTCTACAACGAACGCCGGCAACAGCTCGTCTCGGCCCAGCCAAACCGCGCCCACTGCCTGCTCGCCGAACTGGAGCAGCACCACCGTGTAACCATCGTCACCCAAAACATAGACGACCTGCACGAACGCGGCGGCTCCAGTAACGTAATCCACCTCCACGGCGAACTCACAAAAGCCCGTAGCTCGGTTAATCCAGAACTGGTTTACGACATAGGCTACCGGGACATAGAAGTTGGCGAGACATGCCAGCACGGCCAGCAACTGCGACCCCACATTGTCTGGTTCGGCGAAGAAGTCCCCATGCTCCAGGCGGCAGCCGATATAGTCCGCACTGCTGACGACCTGCTGATCGTTGGTACATCGTTACAGGTTTATCCCGCGGCGGGGCTGGTTCATGAGGTTGAGAGAGATGTGCCGATTACAGTGATAGACCCCGGCGAACCAGCAGGCGTGTCCCGCGCAAGAGTCATCCGAAAAGGGGCAGGTGAGGGCGTTGCAGAATGGGCAGCGAACTTCTTGGCTAGGTAGTCAGAGTTTCAGGTAACCGTGAAGCTCGAGTCCGGCTGACGTACCCGTTTCAAAACTGTGCGGAGCATGGATGGCGGAGCCAAGCGTACACGGACGTATTCACAGCGTGTTTTGAAACGGGTACGTCAGCCGGACCTACCCTTAAACTTCAAGATACTGGCGAAGCTCTTCACCAAAAGCCGCCTGCACCCCCAGCCGCTTCAGCATCCAATAGTGCCCCGCAATCATCCGGTCAATAAAAATACTCTCAACCGGCGGCTTGAACGAATCCAGATACTTAAACACCGTGCTCGTTTTTGCCGCCACATGCTTATGAATACTGGATTCGCCAAAATCATAAGGCTGCTCTGAATTAAACGGCACAATTAAAATGTCCCGCCACATAGCATAGTAAGCCTCATCAATAGCCGGTTGACTCCCAACCCGCGCACCCAAATCAATCAAATACGTATCCAGCGCCTTATAATCCTGAGCCAACGCTGCCGTAATCGCATTACGGTAAGCCTCAACAATCTCCGGCTTTAGCTTTTTAACGCAGCCAAAATCGTACATCACAATGCTGCCGTCTGGCCGATACGCAAAATTCCCGGCGTGAGGGTCGCCATGAATGCACTGAAAGCGGAATAGCTGATCCGCCATGGTGGTAAACATACGATGACCGATCAGATTGATCGTGGCCTGATCGTAGCGCTCCGGCGTAACCTCGCTCACGTGGTCGCCTTCCTCAAGCGCCAGTGTAAGCACATGGCGGGTAGAGTGGCTGAGTATTACGGAAGGAATAACCACCCATGGGTCGTTCTGGTGAAAGTCCCGGAACAGATCAATATTGCGGGCCTCGTTCTCATAATCCAGCTCTTCGCGCAGGCGCTCACGAATCTCCGTGAACAACTGATCCACCGACTCTTTCGGCATTTTCAGCAGGCCGCCAAGCTTAAGGGCAAGGCGCAGTTGCTTCAGGTCGGAATCGCAGGACTCATCCACGCCTGGGTACTGCACCTTCACAATCACATCGGTCCCATCGTGTAACCTGGCGCGGTGGACTTGACCGATTGATGCTGCGGCATAAGGCGTTTCTTGCAGGTACTCAAAAAGCTCGCCAACCGGCTTGCCTAGTTCGGTCTCTACCTGCTCGAGAATAATTTCGAAAGGCATCGGCGGCGCTTCTTTCTGCAGCTTCTGAAGCGCGTCCGAAAACTCCCTAGGCAGAAAATCCTGGGTCTGGGAGGCAATTTGGCCCACCTTCATGGCAGCACCTTTCATTTCACCGAGGGTGTCGGTAATACGATTGGCCATGCGGGTGTAGCTTTCGCTGCGAGCGCCGTCGTCGTTTTCACTGCTGAACACGCTGCGCGCTTTCTGGCCAGCGTACTGGCTCGCCACCGAGGCAGTCATGCCGGCAAGCTTGAAGAAACGACCACTGCGTGAGGTAACCGGTTTTTTTGCCATGCTTGACTATACGTGCTCTTCAGAAAGAAAGATTGTGTCAGCCCAAGTTAAACCACTTTGGTGGAGACAGACAACTTATCCTCCAGTTGCAGCGCCAGGGTTTGCCCTGAGAGCAGTGGGCCAACGCCTTTCGGTGTGCCTGTGAGCACCACGTCGCCCGGCAGTAGCGTGAAATGGCTACTTATATGAGCCAGCAACGGAATGATCGGGAACAGCATGTCGCGGGTATCGCCGCTTTGCTGACGTCGCTCGTTGATATTTAGGCTGAAGATAATATGGTCGTTACGAAAGTGCTCCGCTGCCACAAACGGAGATAGGGGGCAGGCGCCATCAAAAGCTTTGGCCCGCTCCCAGGGGTGGCCTTTTTCTTTGAGCTGGTTTTGCAGATCCCGCAGGGTCAAATCCAGCGCCAGGCCATAGCCAAGAATAGCCGCCTGAGCTTCGCTGGCAGAGGCATTGGTTAACGGTTTGCCAATCAACACCGCCAGCTCGGTTTCAAAGTGCATCTGTCCCTGGTTGGCAGGAAAGCTCAGAGGGCGTGTTACATGCACTGCGGCGGTAGCCGGTTTGATGAACAGTAGGGGTTCTGCGGGTACCGGATTGTTGAGTTCTTTGGCGTGTTCGGCGTAGTTGCGGCCAACGCAAACGATTTTACCCAATGGCAGGTGCACCGGTGTGCCGTCTTTCCATTGGTGTTGATAATGATCCATGGTGACCTCCCAATGCTCTCTATATGCTCCGGCAACGAGCCCCGTCAGCACTCACTCAATAGATTGAGGTGAAGTCTCTATTCGCCCTCGAACGAGCATACAGTATAGACCTTCAGGCCCTCTTCTTGCAGCTTGGCTGACCCACCAAGATCGGGGAGGTCGATCATCGCAGCAACTTCTATAATTTCAGCGCCAATACGGCGAATCAGCCGGGCAGCTGCCAGCATGGTGCCGCCGGTGGCAATCAGATCGTCCACCAGCACAACTTGGTCACCGGGTTTGAATGCATCCTGGTGCAGCTCTACGGATGCCGTTCCGTATTCAAGCTCATAGTCTTCGACCAAGGTATCGAACGGCAGTTTGCCCTTTTTACGCACCAAAACCAGAGAGGCGTTAAGCTCATAGGCCAAGGCCGAGCCAATGATGAACCCTCGGGCATCTACCGCAGCCACGGCATCAATGTTTTGGCCGTGATAGCGGTGAACGAAAGCATCGATCAGCTTCCGGAAAGCGGTTTTATCCTGCAAAACCGTGGTGATGTCGCGAAAGGCAACGCCGGGCTTGGGCCAATCTGGCACTGTGCGAATGGCTTGCTTGATGCTTTGAGAAAAGTAATCCATAAAAATCAGGCTCTCATTCTGAGTTCAGCTTAAGCCGCGTCCAGAAACATGAATTTCAGGATGAAAACGATCGCGATCACCACAACACTCAGGTTCAGCTCTGTCCAGCGTCCGCTCAGAGCTTTGATCACAGCATAAGTGATAAAGCCCAGTGCAATGCCGTTAGCGATAGAGAACGTAAGGGGCATCATCAGCGCTGTAACGACAGCCGGAGCGGCTTCTGTAATATCGTCCCAGTCTATCAGCTTAAGGCCACTGGCCATCAATACCGCAACGTATAGCAGTGCTGGAGCCGTGGCGTAGGGAGGAATAATGCTGGCAATCGGCGACAGCAGCAGGCACGCAAGAAACAGAAGCGCCACAACCACAGAGGTCAGGCCAGTGCGCCCGCCGGCAGAAATGCCTGCGGTCGACTCAATGTAGCTGGTGGTGGTTGAGGTGCCCAGAGCAGCGCCAGACATGCTCGCAACAGAGTCAGACATCAGAGCGCGGCCCAAGCGTGGGAGTTTGCCATCTTTGTCCAGCAGGCCGCCGCGCTGGGCGGCACCAATGAGCGTACCTGAGGTGTCGAACAGATCTACAAACAGGAACGCGAACACAATACTGATCATGCCAACATTCAAGGCGCCGGCAATATCCAGTTGCATAAAAGTAGGTGCAAGGCTTGGCGGCGCGGCGAAGAAACCATTGTATTCCACCATGCCCAACAGCATCGCGATCACGGTCACTGCAATGATGCCAATCATGACGGCACCGGTTATGCGGCGGAACGACAATGCACAAATGAGTACAAACCCACCAAAGAAAAGCAGGCTTTCTGCAGCTTTTAGCTCGCCCAGACCAACTAGTGTGGCTGGGTTGTCCACTACGATGCCTGCATTTTTCAGGGCGATCAGCGCCAGGAAAAAGCCGATACCTGCAGAAATTCCAAAGCGTAAAGACATAGGAATGCTGTTAATGATCCATTCGCGGATCTTGAAAATGCTCAGCAGGAAGAAGATCAGGCCAGAGAGAAAAACTGCGCCAAGCGCCACCTGCCAACTGTAACCAAGGCTGCCCACAACCGTGAAGGAGAAAAAGGCGTTCAGGCCCATGCCCGGAGCCAGGGCGATCGGATAGTTTGCCCACAGACCCATAATCAGGGTGCCGATGGCTGCGGCCAGGCAGGTGGCAACAAACACGGCGCCAAAATCCATGCCGGTGGAAGACAAAATGTCCGGGTTGACCACGATTACGTAAGCCATGGTCAAAAAGGTGGTGATGCCTGCAACCAGTTCTTTACGAACGTTGGTGCCGTGGGCCTGGAGTTTGAACAGTCGTTCGAGCATGACGGGTGTCTGCCTTTCAGGATGTCTGAGTGTGGAAGTCTTTTGAGAACGAAAAACAGTCGTTAAACGAGAAGGTGCTGCGTGAAAAAACGGTAATCTTACCGGCTGAGCGAGCTCAGGCCAAGAGATGATTGGACGTGCAGGGTTGTCTGGCTACTCGTCATTCGCTTCACGCCGGATCGCGCTGTAAACGGATATCAAAGCGGACCGCAGCCATCCGGACAATAACGATAAAGAGAAGCCCGATGGTCAGCGATAGAGTTTCGCTTTCCAAGCCCCACTGGCAAAGGAAATAGAGCCAGCAGCCTGCAAATGAAATAGATGCGTAGATTTGATCTTTCCGGAAAATAAACGGCACTTCGTTACAAAGGGTGTCGCGTAGGGCGCCCCCGAACGTGCCTGTCATTACGCCGAGCAGTGAAGCGATAAACCACGAGTGGCCCATGTCGAGAGCCAGTTGCGCCCCCAGTATCGAGAAAGTGCCGAGCCCTATGGCATCCGGAAACACAATCCATGACCCGCGAATGCGTTCTGTGTGCTTCCAGTAGCTGAACACAACCGCCATGGCCAGAATTAAAATGGGCTGTTCTTCGTGCTTGATCCAGTACAGGGGATGGTTGTCCATAATGATATCGCGCAGGGTTCCGCCGCCCAGAGCCGTAATAAACCCGATAGTGAAAACACCAACCGGATCCATGTTTTTGGAACGAGCAACCATCATGCCTGATATGGCGAAGGCGACAATTCCTATCATTTCAAGAGAGTAGACAATATCTGGCATAGTGAACCCTGAAAGAAAGACGGATGGTTTTTGAACAGCTCGGATCAGGAGCGCGCAGAATAACGGAAAACCGCGCCCGATTCATCTTCGGGCAGGTGCCCGTAATGAACAGGGTATAAGCGGTGCTTATTAATCTTGATAAAGGTTCTTTATTTGCTTCATGGCGAGAGTCTGTTTAGCTTGGCGAGATTCGATAACAATAGAGTTTCATCAAAGGAGTCACCATGAAAGCGATCCTCTGTAAAGAATATGGGCCAGCGGAAACCCTGGTTATTGAGGATGTACCCAGCCCGGAAGCCAAAGGCCGCGGTGTTAAAGTGCGCGTAAAAGCGGCGGGCCTGAATTTTCCCGACACATTGATTATCGAAGGCAAATACCAGCTCAAGCCGACCATGCCTTTTTCGCCGGGCGGCGAAATGTCCGGCGAAGTCATTGCGGTGGGCGATAAGGTAACCCGCTTTAAAGTCGGCGACCGTGTAGCTGGCCTGACCGGGTACGGAGCCTTTGCTGAAGAAGTGATCGTGCCTGAGCACAACTTGCTGCCGATACCCGAAGGTATGAGTGACGAAAAGGCGGCAGCGTTCACCATGGTTTACGGTACGTCCTACCACGCTCTTAAGCAGCGCGCCAATATCCAACCGGGCGAGAGTCTTCTGGTGTTGGGTGCCAGCGGCGGTGTAGGCCTGGCAACGGTAGAGTTGGGTAAAGCCATGGGCGCCCACGTGATTGCTGCGGCCAGTTCAGCTGAGAAGCTTGAGATTGCCAAAGCGGCAGGTGCGGATGAGCTGATTAATTACACAGAGGAACCGCTGAAAGACGCTGTAAAACGCCTGACCAATAGCAAGGGCGTGGATGTGATTTACGATCCTGTGGGTGGCGATTTCACTGAGCAGGCATTGCGGGCCATGGCCTGGAACGGTCGTCACCTGATTGTTGGTTTCGCCGCAGGCGATATCCCCAAGGTTCCAGCGAATCTGATGCTGCTGAAAGGTTGCTCTGTTGTTGGTGTGTTCTGGGGTAGCTTTACTCAGCGAGAGCCAGAGGTGAGTGCTCAGAATATGATGGAGTTGATGACGCTTTATGCTGAAGGCAAAATCGATCCGAACATCAGTGAAGTATTCGAGTTCGAGGATTATGCCAAGGCGTTGGGTGCGCTGACCGAGCGCCGAGCTACCGGGAAGGTGGTGCTTAAGGTTGGCTCATGAGTTGCTGCCTAATTGTAGCCTGATGGTTCGGGAGTAAGTAAGAGTGGGCGGCCCCTCCCAAAAACCGCTACAAGCACGTCCGTGTGCGCTTGACTCCGGCCATCCATGGCCTCCGACATTTTTGGGAGGGGCCGCCCACTCTTACGATCTGACTTCTCGGTTATATCCGATAATGCACTAATGCCAAGGTCAAAAATTAAATTGTCCCGCATCAATATCCGAAACCAGCTCGGAGGTTAGTTGCACGTAACCCTCTGTTTTGGGCAACCAGGCGAAAACCTCTTCATCTGGGCGCTCCAGAGTGTAGCCGGCTTTCTGGATATCAACCTTGCGGTACTTGAAGGTTCCCGTTTTCTCAATGGCGCTGGTCACCCGCACGAACACCGGAACTGCATAGGCCGGTAAGTTGTTTCGCAGGAAGATCAGCAGTTTGTTGATATCAAAGGAATGGCTGTTCGGTACCAACGTTACCATGCCCGCCTTGCCGTTGGTTTTGGGGATTTCCACGCCGTAGACGATGGCTTCTTCCACCATGCCGGAACCGTCGATGATGTTCTCGACCTCGTTAGTGGAAACGTTCTCGCCTTTCCAGCGGAAGGTGTCCCCCATTCGATCCACAAACTGCAGATGCCCACAACCAATTTGTTTCAGCACATCACCTGTGTTGAACCAGGCATCGCCTTTTTTGAAGGCATCCCGAATGAGGGATTTTTCGGTGGCTTCTTTTTGAGTGTAGCCTTCAAAAGCCCACTTCTTGGTATTTTCACCAATAAGCAGACCTGGCTCGCCTTTCAGGGCTTCCTGCAACGTGCCCTTCTCGTTGCGAATTGGGTCGCGGGTGCCATCGTGGAATTTCACCAGTTTATACGGCGCCGTAGATAAGCCGATGGTGTTATCCATGTTGAAGAAGTTGCTGAAGCCGATGTTGCCTTCACTGGAGGCGTAGAGTTCCGAGACGGTTTCAATACCAAAACGGTCCTTGAACTCTGTCCAGATGGAGGGTCGCAGTCCATTGCCGAGCATTTTGGTCAGGCGATGATTGCGATCCTGATCATTTGGCGGCTGATTCAGCAGGTAGCGGCAGAGTTCGCCAATGTAGCCGAAGGCTGTTGCATCGTAGCGGCGTACGTCGTCCCAGAAGGCGCTGGCGGAGAACTTTCGGCGCAGAGCGAAGGCAGATCCTCCCGCCAGGGCGGCACTCCAGCACACTACAAGCCCTGTACCATGGTACAGGGGCAGGGTGCAGTAGAAGACGTCGTCCGGGGTCAGGGAAAGCGCCATCAGGCCAAAGCCGCCGTAGGCTTTCACGAACTTGGTGTGTGATCCGGGAGCGGCCTTGGGCAGGCCGGTGGTGCCGGAGGTGAACAGGTAAATTGCTGTATCTCCAGTTCTGGGCGGGTCGCTCAGAACCGGGTTGTTGCTGTTGAAGGTGCTCACTTGCTGTGCCATGTTGGCGTAGCCCGAAGGCGCGTCGCCGAAGGCATTGAGTGTGTTGGTGTCAGCAAGGAACAGAAATGGCGTGGGGTGATCAAGTTGAAGGCTGGCTTTGATGTCATTACATGCAGACACCAGCTCCTCGCCAATCACGATCATTTTCGGTTGTATCAGGTTGATGCTGTGCTCCAGCACCTTTCCTCTTTGGGAGGAGTTCAGCATGGCACAGGCAACGCCGATCTTGGCCGCGCCTGTGACCACTGCGAGAATTTCCGGGCGATTCTCCAGGAAAACGGCAATTGAGTCGCCTTTGCTTAAGCCCTGAGCCTGAAAGTAAGCCGCGATGCGGTTGGACCAGGCATTGAACTCGCCCCAGGTGATGCTGCGGTCCTCAAACAACACCGCAGGTCTATCGCGATGCTTTTCGGCATTTTTCTCTACGAGAGTTCCGAGGGTGAGGGGTTTGCGCGCATCCTTGACTGAGTAGTAGTAATAGCCTTTGGCAATTGCCGGGAGTCGCTTGAAGACTCCCGGCAAGCTGCGCATCAGATCCATCGCAGTAACGTTATCTTGGCTCATGGTCTTTCCGTCAGGTGTTTTTATAAGTTAGGGCTAGTCCAGGTAAAGGTCTGGTAACAAAGGCTTGTCATTGACCTCATAACGGTAGCCTTCGAAATCGGTTACGCCGTCCTGGCGCAGCACGTCTTCGTCTATCAGGTTCTGCCCCGTCATCTCATCCATGGAATGATTCAGGATGCTTACCGCTGCATCTGCCATGATTTCAGGAGTCCGGCCTTGGGCCATCATTTTCTCTCCGCCCGCTTCATGCTGAATGGCTGCGGTGGAGATAAGCGTTTTTGGCCAAAGGGTGTTAACGGCAATGCCGTAGCGTTTGAATTCCTGAGCCATGCCGATGCTGATCATGGTCATGGCGTATTTTGTAGATGTATATGGCCCGAACTGAGCAAACCACTTCGGATCGAGGTTCAGCGGCGGTGACATGCTCAGAATGTGGGCGCGCTTGGATTTTTTTAACCAGGGTAGGGCTGCCTGGCTGCAGGCAAGCACCGCACGGGCGTTCACCTGGTGCAGGAGATCGAAGCGGCTGACTTTCAGGTTTTCCACGCCAGTCAGGCGAATGGCACCTGCGTTGTTGATCAGGGCGTCAATGCCACCAAAGTGCTCAGCGGCCTCATCGATACGCTGCTTTATTTGGCCTTCATCGCGCACGTCGAGTACCAAAGGTAGCGCCTGGCCGCCAGCCGCACGAACTTCTTCGGCTACTGTGTGGATGGTGCCTGGCAGTTTGGCGTGCGGTGTGTCCGACTTTGCCGCGATAATAACGTTCGCGCCCTGGCGGGCACAGGCGAGGGCGATAGCACGGCCAATGCCCCGGCTGGCGCCGGTGATAAATACGGTTTGGTTTTTCAATGTGCTCATTTATCGTTCTCCTGTTCGGACGTTTCGCTAGTGGTCACTTCCACCAGCAACTGATTGCGCTTGACCTGGTCACCTTTGCTCGTCAGAACCTGAGCAACGACGCCGTCACAGTCGGCTTTAACCGGGTGCTCCATCTTCATGGCTTCCAGTATGACGAGGGTGTCGCCCTGACTAACGGTTTGGCCGGGTTCTACCAAGACGTCGATAATGGCGCCGTCCATTGAGGCCTGAATGCGCCCGCTGCCGGTACCGTTTGCACCTGCCGCAGGCTGGTGAGTGAGATCAATGACCGACCACGACTCTCCGAACGCCTGTAAATATAGGGAATCCCCATCGCGGTGATATTGGCAACGCTGACGAATGCCGTTGTCGATAATGTATAAGACACCGTTCTGCATGCTGGTAACAGTCAATTCATGGCGCTCGTCGCCCAGACGACAGGAAAGCTTGTTACCGCTGCTTTGTACCAGCAGCTCAACCGTTTCGTCACCGGTGTTCAGCTTCATAGGCGTGTTGGTAGCTGGTGCGTTGCTCCAGGCCTCCTTTTCGGAGGAGCCCTGGGCCAGTACGCAGGCTGCGAGTGCCAGTTGGCGGATGCTTGGTTTGGCTGGCTGCAGTGAAGGGTCTTCGCTGAAGGCCTGCTGCAGGAATGCCGTGGTTGCTTCACCGGCACCAAATGTATTGTCGGCGATAATGCGGCTGAGGAAGTACCGGTTGGTTATTACACCAAAAACGGTGGTGTCTTCCAGAGCACGGATCAGACGGCGGCGTGCTTCATCCCGGTTCTCACCCCAGGCGATAACTTTTGCAAGCATGGGGTCATAGTGCGGCGTAACTTCATCGCCAGAGCGAACACCTGTGTCATAACGCAGGCCTTCACCTTCTGCCGGCTGGAAAACATGCAGAGGGCCGGTCTGCGGCATGAAGCCGTTCGATGGGTCTTCCGCGTAGAGCCGGACTTCGATGGCGTGGCCATTCAATTCAATTTCATTCTGAGCCAGGGGTAGTGGCAGACCTTCGGCAACTGTGAGCTGCCAAGCCACCAGGTCTTGCCCGGTGATCAGTTCTGTAACCGGGTGCTCTACTTGCAGGCGAGTATTCATTTCCAAAAAGTAGAAGTTACGGTCTTTGTCGACGAGGAATTCGACGGTTCCAGCACCTTCGTAATGACAGGCGAGAGCGGCTTTAACAGCGGCTTCGCCCATGGAGGCCCGGAGTTCGGGGGTCACGAAGGGTGAGGGTGCTTCTTCAACCACTTTCTGGTGGCGCCGCTGCACGGAACAGTCCCGCTCGCCCAGGTAAACGGCATTGCCGTGCTGATCGGCAAAAACCTGAATTTCTACGTGGCGGGGTTCGATCACCGCTCTTTCCAGAATCAGTTCGTCGTCACCGAAGGCCTGCTTGGATTCGGAGCGTGCCCGTTTGATGTTATCGGCCAGTTCGGATTCGCTGTGCACCAGGCGCATGCCTCGGCCACCGCCGCCGGCAGAGGCTTTGATCATCAGCGGGTAGCCGATGTCAGCCGCGGCAGCAATAAGTTCGTCGTCGTTGGCGTTGTCGCCTTCGTATCCGGGAACAACAGGCACGCCGGCTTTTTGCATGGCGATTTTGGAGCGCCGCT
Source organism: Marinobacter sp. AC-23 (assembly GCF_001858325.1). Lineage (GTDB taxonomy): Bacteria > Pseudomonadota > Gammaproteobacteria > Pseudomonadales > Oleiphilaceae > Marinobacter. Next base: position 17,406 of record NZ_MBPP01000045.1, on the reverse strand, counting down.
TGCTGCCCATGAGTTCGATGGCGCCCGCTGGGGGGCCTACGAATACGATGCCGGCTTCTTTGCAGTCATCTGAAAAGCCCGAATTCTCGGAGAGGAAGCCGTACCCCGGGTGGATGCAATCGGCGCCTGTTTTGCGGGCAGCAGCGAGTATGGCGTCGGCATTCAGGTAAGACGCGGATACTTGTGCCGGGCCTATGCAAACGGCTTCGTCTGCCAGTTCGGTGTGCATGGCATTGGCGTCAGCCTCGGAGTAAACGGCGACGGTGCGGTATCCCAGGGCTTTGGCGGTGCGAATAACGCGGACGGCAATTTCGCCCCGGTTCGCTATTAGTAGTTTTTTTAGCATTGTGCTGGTCTCTTGTTCGGTGCAGGGCCGCGAGTTAGGGAGGAAGAGGGGCTCCAGAAAACCGCTACGAGCACATCCATGTGCGCTTGTTTCCGGCCGTCCCTGGCTCCAACATTTTCTGGAGCCCCTCTTCCTCCCTAACTCGCTCCGCAATCAGTGGGTCTCGTCTGCCCAGGCTGGGGCACGCTTCTGCATGAATGCCATGGTGCCTTCGTTGCCTTCACCACCTCTAACGGCTGCGGCGAACATTTCGGCCGCGCTGTCGAGTAACCCGCTCATAGATTCGTGTCCAACCCGGTGGAGCAGGGCTTTGGTTTGAGCCGTGGCGTTTGGTGCGCAGTTGCGAACGCGCTCAACAGCGTGAGCCAGCATGTCGTTTAGCTCTACATCTGATGATGCGACCTGGTGAACGATGCCCATTGCACAGGCTTCCTCCGCACCGATTCTCAAGCCGAGCAGCGCAAGCCGGCGGGCCTGGGTCAGGCCAATTCGCTCTACTACAAACGGAGCAATTTGGGCCGGGAGGATGCCGAGGGAGGTTTCCGGCATGCCGAATTTGGCTGTGGGCCCCGCGATAGCAACGTCGGATACGCAGGCCAGGCCAAAGCCACCGCCCATTACCGCCCCTTCGGTGATGGCGATGACGACTTTGGAGGATTCGTTCACTTGCTGAATCATCGCCCCGAAGGCGCGGTTCAGAACGTAGAAGGGGTCAGCTTCGCCTTCGCCGGTTTTCTGGCTACGGGCACCGGCCAAGTCTTTGATGTCACCGCCAGCACAGAAGTGGCCGCCTGAACCGCGGATGACCACGGCACGTATGCTGGAATCAGCTTCCACTTCGGTAAAGATTGTGGACAACTCTGCCACCATTTGCAGGCTCATGGCGTTCCGGGAGTCTGGCCGGTTGATGGTGACGTGCAGTGCTGGCCCCTGTTTTTCCAGAAGCAGTGTTTCGCAATGAGGCAAGGTTTCCATAAAACGACTCCAAGAATATTGTCTGGGGCTGCCGGTCTGGCACCGAAGTTCAGTCTTTGCGCTTGCCAGGCAGGATGCCCATCATCTTGCTGATGATTCCCAGCATGATTTCATCGGCACCGCCGCCGATAGACACCAGCCGAACATCGCGGAATGCACGGGATGCGGGGTTGTCCCACATAAAGCCGTTGCCGCCCCAGTATTGCAGGCAGCTGTCGGTAACTTCACGGCCCAGGCGGCCGGCTTTCAGCTTGGCCATGGAGGCGAGTTTGGTTACGTCTTTGCCTTCAATGTGCAGTTCGCAGGCTTGATATGTGAGCGCGCGCAGGGCTTCTACTTCGGTTTGCAGTTCGGCCAGGCGGAAGTGGATAACCTGGTTGTCGATCAGTGGAGTACCGAAGGTTTTGCGCTCGCGGCAGTATTCAATCGTCTGGTCGATGCAGTTTTCCAGCGCCTTGATAACGTTGGCAGCACCCCACAGGCGCTCTTCCTGGAATTGCAGCATTTGCATCATGAAGCCGGTGCCCTCGGCACCAATGCGGAAGCGCTGGGGTACACGGACATCGTCGAAGAAAATTTGGGCGGTCTCTGAGGAGCGCATGCCCAGCTTGTTCAGGTGTGGGCTGAAGGTGATGCCCGGGGAGTTCATCGGTACCACGATTAACGATTTGTTCTTGTGTGGCTTGTCGTCACTGGTGTTAGCCAGCAGGCAAATAAAGTCGGCCTGAGGACCGTTGGTGATCCACATTTTGGAGCCGTTGATGATGTAGTCATCGCCGTCTTTTTTGGCGGTAGTTTTCAGCCCAGCTACGTCGGAACCGGCACCTACTTCACTTACGCCAATGCAGCCCACCATGTCGCCGGCAATAGCCGGGGCCAGGAAGGTGCGTTTCAGTTCGTCAGAACCAAAACGGGCAATGGCCGGTGTACACATGTCGGTTTGCACACCAATAGCCAGAGGTACGCCACCGCAGTTGGCCATGCCCAGTTCTTCAGCTGCGACGAGGTTGTAGCTGTAGTCCAGCCCCATGCCGCCGTATTCCTCGGGCTTCTGTATGCCCAGCAGGCCAAGGTTGCCCAACTTTTTGAATACTTCGTGAATGGGAAACTGGCCGGTTGCTTCCCATTCGTCGCAGTGGGGGTTGATTTCTTTCTGCACGAAATCGCGGACGGTTTTTCTCAGGGCTTCGTGTTCGGCTGTGAATTTCACTCTTTTTGTACTCCTGATAGTTAGTTCTTGCCTGCCAGTGTTGGAGCAGGTTCGCAAGTTTGGGTGGCGGGTGAGTGGACAGGCTTCCAGAAAACCCCTAGAGCCGGGCCACGCCAAATGTATTGGGCCGCAATTGACGGATATCGGCTTCGCGGCACACGTCGAGAACCAGAGCGACAACGCGCCGTGTATCCCGTGGATCAATCAGGCCGTCATCCCAGAGCCGGGCTGTACCGAACAGGGCTGTGGAACCGTCCTCCAGTTTTTTGGCTGTAGCCTGTTCAAGGAAGTCCAGGGTTTTCGGGTCTGGCTCTATGCCGCTTCGGCGCTGCTTGTCCTCCGCCACTATGCGCATCACCTTGCCGGCTTGGGCTGGGCCCATTACGGCGGTTCGACTGTTGGGCCAGGCGAAGATGAAACGTGGGTCCAGGCCGCGGCCACACATGGCATAGTTGCCTGCACCGTAGGAGCCGCCGATCACGATGGCGACTTTTGGCACCCTGCAGTTGGCAACGGCCTGAAGCATTTTTGAACCGTGTTTGATGATGCCGTTCTGCTCGGAATGCGTGCCCACCATGAAGCCTGTGGTGTTGTGCAGGAACAGAAGGGGCGTACCAGCCTGGTCGCAAAGTTGGATGAACTGGGCGGCTTTCGCGCTTCCTGCCGGGGTGATTGGGCCGTTGTTGCCAATAATGCCTACGGAGTGGCCTTCGATGCGAATAGTGCCGCATACGGTTTGGTCATCGAATTCGTTTTTGAAGTCCATGAACCTTGAGCTGTCGGCAATGCGCGCCAGTATTTCACGCACGTCGTAAGGCTTTTTGGATTCTGAGGGAATAACACCTAGCAACTCGTCTGCAGGGCGCAGTGGTTCGTCCCATTTGAGCTCGCGCTGTACTGGGAGCTGTTCGTTCCAGGGCAGGGCTTCCATAATGTTTCTGGCCTGGCGGATACCGTCGGCGTCGTCTTCAGCCAGGTATTCAACGGTACCGGCAACCTGGGCGTGCATTTCTGCACCACCGAGTTCTTCGTCATCGGCTATTTCGCCGGTTGCGGCTTTCAGCAGTGGGGGGCCGGCCAGGAACATTTTAGCTTGGCCGCGGATAGCGATTACGTAGTCAGACAAACCCGGCTGATAGGCGCCGCCGGCGGTGGCGTTGCCGTGCACCACGGTAACCTGTGGGAGCCCGGCCGCAGACATGCGGGCCTGATTGGCGAAACCGCGCGCGCCTTGTACAAAAATATCCGTGGCGTAGTTCAGGTTGGCACCGCCGCTCTCCGACAGGGAGACAACCGGCAGTTTGTTCTCTTTGGCGATCTGCTGCAGGCGCAAGGTTTTGTCCAGGCCCGCCGGGGTGATCGTGCCGCCTTTAATGGCGCTGTTGCTGGCGACTACAAGGCAGCGAATGCCGCTGACGGAGCCGATGCCGGCGATGATGTTGCCACCAGCCAGGCTGCCGTCTTTGTCGTCGTGCATCTTGTAGCCCGCCAGAGAGCAAAGCTCCAGAAACGGTGTGCCACGATCCAACAATCGATTAATGCGATCCCGGGGTAATAGCTTTCCGCGTTTGGTGAACTTTTCCCGTGCGGCTTCTGCCAGGTCAAGCACCTTCTGCTCCACTTCCCGGAACGTCTGTATGTGCGCATTCATGGCTTCGACGTTGCCACGGAACTCGTCGGATTGCGGATTAACGCTGGTTTCCAGTGTTTGCATAAGAGTTTCCTCAATCCTCGCTGAGCACTTTTGGTGTGACTGCCCGATGAAAACCGTTGTACGGTTCGTTATTCTTGGCCTTGGGAAACGGCCATACCCGTCCGCCCTGTGACGCTGCGCCATCAATGCGCAGGCAATCGCCGCTGATAAATGATGCGCCTGGGCTCAGCAAGAAGCAGATAGCTGAGCTTATTTCCGATTCTGTACCCATGCGTTTGATGGGTACGTTGTCGCCAAGGCTGCGAATCCATTGCTTCATGTGCTCTGGGTAGTTGTCCATGCCACTGGAAGCAATCCAGCCTGGCGCAACCGCATTTACTCGAACGCCAGAGGTGCCCCATTCCACAGCGGCTGTCTGGGTGAAGTTCACCATGCCAGCTCTTGCTGCGCCTGAATGCCCCATGCCCGGCATACCGCCCCACATGTCGGCCACGATGTTCACGATGCGCCGCCGGTTTTGGATAGCGCTTGGGTATAGGCCTCTCTTGCCATTAAAAAACCGCCGGTGAGGTTGGTGCGCACCACCGTTTCCCAGCCCTTTTGGTTGATGCCGGCCAGCGGGGAGGGGAATTGGCCCCCTGCGTTGTTAACCACGCCGTTCAAGCCGCCATGTTCTGCAATAATCGCTTTCACGGTGGCTTTTACAGATTCTTCTTCACGGATATCGCAGACATGCGCCGAGGCGATGCCGCCGTCCTCAAGTATTTCTGCTTTTACGGTTTCAACTTTTTCGGCTTTGCGGCCGACCAGCGCAACCTGGGCGCCTAACGAGGCGAGTTCATGGGCGGTGCAGCGGCCGATGCCGGAACCTCCGCCGGTTACGATAAATGTCTGACCCTTGAATAGGTCCGGGCGAAAAACGGATTGATAGCTCATAGTTTAAAAACCTTATTCAATGTTCAGGCGCAAACCAGCCCGGAGGGCACTGGCACCGGAAATTCCAGTAACTGCTGGGCAAAGGCTTTGCCTTGCGGATCAATGCGCAGGCTGGCAACGCCGCCCCCGCCTAAGCTTTGCTCCAGCAGGAAGTTGAATGCGTGGAGCCCGGGCAATGTCCAGCGAGTAACCTTGCCGGTTTCCGGATTCAGTGTATGGGACATCCACTCGGCAACGGCCTGTTCAGTCAATGCCGCAGCAATAAATGGAACGAATTCCGGTTTGCGCGCAATAACGCCAATGTTGCTGTGGTCGCCTTTATCACCACTACGCGCCCAAGCCAAGTCAATCAAAGGTACGGTGGTATCGGTCGCCGATGCGCCTTCAATTGAGGCTTGGTCCTTGATCAGACCGGGCTGGAAGCCACCAGCGGAATCGACAGCAGTGGGTGTTGCCTGGCCGTTCAAATCAACAGAAACCGTTACATCGCTCTTGGAAACCAGGCAAGAATAGAGACGGATCTTGGGCCAAACGGCTGGTCGCCCACCGACAATGCCTGTCAGACCAGGTGCCATGCCGGTAGCTGCTTGTGCGATCTCTCGGGAGAAAAGCACCAACGCTCCTTTCTTTGTGTGGGCCGCGCTGATTTTGACAATGATTTCCCGGCTGCCTTGGCCGCGACCCTGCTTGCCGTATGTGGTTTCCGTACCCAGCAGTTCGATGCTGGTTTCGGTGTAGTCCGGCAGGCCGCGCTCCTGGAACAGGCGTGATGTTTTCGTGAGAATGGCTTCAGCCACTGCCTGGGCTTTTTTCGGGGCATCAATGCCTGCAAGCAGGAAGGTTGCGGTGCATTTGAAGCCATCCGGCCAAGTGCCAGATACCTTGTAGCTGTCGGTTGGCGGTAAGCCACGGGCGCCGCGAACCGTTACACGGTCTGGCCCACTTTCTATCAGCTCAACCTCGGTAAAGTCGCAGGTTACATCTGGCAGCAAATACGCGCGGGGATCGCCAATTTCGTAAACCAATTGCTCAGCGACTGTGCCACGGCTTACCTTTCCGCCAGTGCCTTCGGGCTTGGTTATAACGAACTCGCCATCTGCCCTTACTTCTGCAATCGGGAAGCCCATATCCGCGAAGCCTTCAGCAACCTCTTCCCAGTCTGTAAAGTTGCCGCCGGTAGATTGCGCTCCGCACTCCAGCAGGTGGCCGGCAAGGCTGGCTTGCGCCAGTTTGTCGTAATCCCTCCAGCCCCAGCCGAATTCGTGAACCAGGGGGGCGAGCACCAACGCGCTGTCTACCACTCGACCAGTAAGCACAATGTCTGCGCCCTGATCCAGAGCGGCCGCTAAACCAGATGCGCCAAGGTAGGCGTTAAGGCTAACCATCATTGCGGGCATAGCGCGCCAGAGGCCATTTCGGTAATGCCAGCTTTGCTCAAGGCCTGTTTCTGGGGCAGTAGATCATCCCCGAGTACCAGAGCAATTTTCATGTCTACACCGGCCTTTTTGCACAATGCTTGCAACGCGTCGCGGCAAGCTACCGGGTTCACGCCGCCGGCGTTGGTCAGTACGCGAATCCCTTTTGCTTTGATGTCAGCGAGCAAGGGGCCCATAACCGTTTCAACGAAATCTCGCGCATAGCCCTGGCCCGGGTCTTTCATCTTCTGGCCCGCCATGATCGACATGGTGACTTCGGCCAGGTAATCGGACACCAGATAGTCAATCTCACCTTTGTGAACCAGCTGCGCTGCGGCCGTTTCGGTGTCGCCCCAGAAAGCGGAGGAACAGCCAATCCGGATAGTGTTCGGTGAATTCGTCATGTCTGTGCATCCTGTAGCTGTGTTGCCTTGGGTGTCACGAATGTGTGCCGGCAACTGTTGAACCGTTAGCCAGACAATACCAAGCAAGCGCTTGGTTTGTAAATGAATAAATTTCAGGTAAAATGTCGGCTCTTTTAAAGCCGCTGGATCTGCCCGTGAACCAAGACAAAATTCTTCAGTCACTCATTGCCGATAATCTGGTTTCAGATCCGGAAAGTGCCCGCGGTAGGCTTCTGCGAGAAGCCGCTCGCCTATTTCGTGATAAGGGGTATGAGCGCACCACCGTGAGAGATCTGGCAGCTGCGGTGGGCATTCAGTCCGGGAGCCTTTTTCATCACTTTCGTACCAAAGAAGAAATACTTAAAGCGGTTATGGTTGAAACCATCAGGTTGAACACCGCCGTTATGCAGGCAGCGATGAGTGCCGCCGATTCCAACCGTGAGAAATTGAGGGCGCTGGTGAGCGCAGAGTTGGAATCGATTAATGGCCAAACTGGAGAGGCTATGGCCGTTCTGGTGTTTGAGTGGCGCAGTTTGTCTGATGCCTCCCAGGCCGAAGTGCTGGAGCTTCGGGATATTTACGAAGCCTTATGGTTGGATGTGTTGAGTGGCCTTAAAGAAGAGGGCGCACTGAACGCCGATCCATTTGTGGTGCGCCGTATGCTGACGGGTGCGCTGAGCTGGACCGTGACCTGGTATCGCCCCGATCGCGGTGGTTTGACTCAAGATGGTTTGACCGACCAGGTAGTTGCAATGCTTGGCCTGGGCTAGCATTGCAGCCGGCAGATCCTCGTGAGCATCGGTAATCTATTCGTAATTTAATCTTCCAGTGCGCCCGGGCTTTCGTTTTTCTGAAGTCATTGTTTTAAATAAAAATGTTTCCCGAACGCCCATTAAATGTCAGACCATTGGCCTGATCGGCATGAGGGAATCGGCAAACGAGCCATTCTTGTAGGACACCTTTCAACGCACTCTTGCGACCGGAACGGCAGAACCGACTGTGTTCCATGCTGATAAAAACAAAGCAAAGCAGGGTGAATTAATGATGTCCATACTGGCAACTCATGTGGGCCGTCTGACGGCGGTACGCAGTAAACTGGTTTTATTGGCAACGGCAGTCTTGTTTGCTGGCTGTTCCGCAAACCCCGTTTATAAGACCACGGGGTTTGTACTGGCGGGTTATTCCGAGGGTGAGGCCACGCCTTACGTCATGCAGATGTCCGACCCGGAAATGGCATGCGCCCTTGGGGAAGGCATTGATCCCTTGCTCTATTCCTTTTCGCGGATTAACGACGCACCAGATACCACTGGGTCGTTACTGATGCTGTTAGCTGCCAATTGTATGGAGTATGAAGCCTGGGAGGCCGAGCTTGCCTACTTGCGGGCAGATTATGAGGGCAATGTGCCAGTTGCCAAAGACGCTCGCGAACGGTCCAAGCGCCTATACGCCCTCACGGCTGAGCGCCGTTTGTTGGCATTCCGCAGAGCCATGGCGGCCTATGATTTTGATCCTGCCAAAGAACCCCTGGATTGTCCGTTTCTGTTTGATGAGCAGGACGAGATGACGTTCCTGCTTGGTTTGCTGACGGGTTTGCAGGCAGTTGTAAATGATGCTAACTCGGGCGCTCGGGCAGGAATACCACGTAACATAGCGCCTCAGGCAGAGCGCGCGGCAACCTGCGTTGATAACGCAAAAACAGGCGGGCTGCCCAACGCCGTTCGCGCTATGGTCTGGCTGCTGTTGCCAGACACCCGCCCCGAGTTGTCCCCCGATCCCTGGAAAGTGCTTGAAAACAGTTCCGCTACCGGCGTGAAAGTGGGTATGCGCGCGTCAATGGCTCTTGAGGCAGTGGCTGCGGAAACGTTCGGTCGCACTGACGTTCTGGCTGATGTCATTCGCCGCTTTACAGAAGCTGAAGATACCATTGAGGTGTGGGACGAGTATCGCTTGGTTGACCATGTGGCTGAATACATCATCCGGTTTTCTTCAGACAAATACTGGACAGCTGAATACGGTTACCGCACGCCGCAGGCGTTCTTCGGGAAAATGAGCCCGGAACGCAATAACGAAAACGTGGAAACCATGAGCCTGGATGGACTGCTCTAATCGGGCAAGTCCAAGCCCCGTGTTCGTGAACCCAATATAAATAAAAAAATGACCCGGAGGTCGTTATGATCCGCAAATCCCTTGCTGCCCTGACACTCGCTGCAATAGCGCCGTTGGCGTCGGCTCAGACCGTAAAAATGTGTGTGTTTGATGTGATTGGTGCAAACGGTGACATGTTTAACATGGTTAAGGACTATGCGCTGGAGATGAAATCTCACGGAGTAGACTTTGATCTGAAGCCCTACACCGATGAAGGTGTTGCCGTGGGTGACTTCAACGCCGGCCAATGTGACGCAGTTGCCGCGACGGACCTCCGTACCCGGCCATTTAACCGCTTCACGGGAACGGTGAGTGCTGTTGGCGCACTTCCTACCTATGACGACCTTGAAACGCTTCTGGCGACACTGGCTCAACCCAAAGCTGCGCCCCTTATGAAGCAGGATGGTTATGAAGTATTAGGTATTGTGCCTGCCGGCGCCGGGTATTTGTTTGTAAACGACCGCAGCATGGATACGGCGGGGGATTTGGCCGGCAAGCGTATGGCGACGCTGGACTACCAGAAAGACGCTATTCATATGGTGAACTTTGTTAAGGCAACGGTGGTGCCCTCAGATATCACCAACTTTGCCGGCAAGTTTAATAACGGTTCTGTTGATACTGCATACGCACCGGCCTTCGCGTACGAGGCGCTTGAGCTCTACAAAGGCTTGGGTGAAAAAGGCGGAATTGTGGATTATCCCTTGGCGCAGCTTACTATTCAGGTTGTCGCTCGTGAAGGGGTTCTGGACGATGAAACCGCCCAGGCTGCTCGGCAGGTGGCGTGGGGTATGTATCCGCAAGCGATGAACCTGATCAACAAGCAAGAAGAGGCCATCCCTGAAGAAAAGTGGATTCGCATTCCTGAAAAAGACATTCAGGGATATCAGGAAATGTTCCGTCAGAACCGGATTGAAATGCGCGACGGCCTCAACGGTGCGCCTGATGTGTATCACCCAAAAATGTTGGGTCTGCTGAGCAAGATTCGCTGCGCCAGTAACCCCTCTGCTTCGGAGTGCACCTCGGATAACCGGGAATAACAGGGCGGATTTCGCATGAACTGGCGAGCATTAACCGCCCCGGCTGCAAGAGCGCTTTACCCCGTGCATAGAGTGCACGGGGCCATTCTTTTATTGCTGCTGTTTTTCACCCTGATCCTGGGCATGGGTAACTCACTTCACTCACGTCTGCTCTGGGTTGGCGAGCAGACATGGCCAAACTATTATCTGCTGAACCCGGATGCCACAGAACCCTCCTGTCGTCTGGAGATGAATGTGGATGCGGAAGTCCGCAAGCGGGTAGAGGCGTATAAGCCGGATCCGGACGATCTCTTTGATTCCCCGCCTAACCCTCAGGCCATTCGCACCTCACTTGAGCGAAATCTTGCGCTGTGCGCCCAGAAACATGCCGCATACCAGAAAAATGCGGAGCAGGCCACGCCCGCACTGGGCGCTTTTAAGGCTTTTGAGCAGGGGCTGGCGACGTTTCTACTTGATAACATTGGGCTGACCAAGTACCTGTTCATCGCCATCTTTGCGATGGCTGCGGCAGTGGCAGCGATGGATGCCGATCACATTGCACTGCGATTGCCCAGAAACCGTTCAGAGTGGCGCCTAAGTCAAGCTGTACAGTTCATGGTTAATGGCATGATGGTGTTCTCGATGAATGCCTACCTTGGCCGGTTGGCCAGCTCACCTGGGGCAGAGTCTACGATCGTACTCCAGTATGCCTGGGCGGGTGTCTTCGGCCTGTTCATGGTAATCAATGCCTTGCGTTTTCTGAAAGTCCCCGAACACATAAGAGCTGGCGGGCTGGCGCTGTCCTCGGGTTTGGTGGTGCCGCTATATTGCACCATGGGTCTGATTGCCATGAGCTACTTTTTCTTTGTGGATGGGTACGCTTCAGGGCTCGCTATATACTTCGGCATGATGTCCAACCTGTCCTCGATGTTTATCAATATCGGGCTCTATGTTCTGGTGGGTATGGTTCTGAAGCAGACTCGCTTGCCAGAGCTGTTGCTGAACGTTATCAAGCCTTACAACCTGCCTGCACCCATGCTGGCGTCGGTTATTATCTTTGCGACTGCGTTTCCAACGGCGTTTACCGGTGCCTCGGGCATCTTCATTCTTGCTGTTGGTGGTGTTGTATACGATGAGTTGCGCCGGGCCGGGGCTGGGCGGCAACTGGCTCTGGCCACTACAGCCATGTCGGGAAGCCTGGGTGTAGTGCTCAACCCCTGCCTGCTGATTGTGGTGGTTGCGGCACTGAACAAGGAAGTTACCACCACCGAGATGTACGAATGGGGCTTCTGGGTGTTTATCATGTCGGCTTCTTTGTTCACGGTAATTGTGTGCAAAACAGAAGGCAACTGGCGGCCGCGCCCGGCCCCGGGTGCCCTGAAGGCCTCATTGCAACAGCTTAAACCACTGTTGCCTTATGTAGGCCTGGCGGTAGCTGTCATATTCGCCATTTATGCAGTACTTGGCCTGTCGTTTAACGAATACAGTGCACCGTTGATCCTGCCTATCGTGATGCTGGCCCTGGTGTTTCTTGATGCCGACAGCAGCAGCCGGGAAGGCAGTGAAACCCGCATGCAAGCGTTCCTGGGCCGCAGCTGCGCAGCAGCCAGCGATTCTGCCGTGCATATTGGCGCCTTGCTGGCCTTGATCGGCTTTTCCATTTGTCTGGGAGGCATTCTCGAGCGCTCTGATATCGTTCAGGTTCTGTTCCCGGAACACCTGACCAGCCCTTGGCTTGCGATGCTGGTGATTGTGGTTATGCTGACGGCCATAGGTATGGTGATGGATCCCTTCGGCGCAGTGATTCTGGTTTCTGCAACCGTTGCACAGCCAGCGATTCAGCTGGGCATTGACCCGTTACACTTCTGGATTGTTTGCCTGGTAGCGTTTGAGCTGGGCTATCTCAGCCCGCCAGTGGCGCTGAACCACTTGCTTACCCGGCAGGTTGTAGGTGAGAGCGAAGTGCTGGCGGCCGAGCGTGTTGGGTCTTTCTGGCATCGCTACGAGCGGTTGTTGTTGCCCATAGCGGTAATGGGGCCAACGCTGTTGCTGGTGGCCTTCGTACCCATGTTGTTCTACGCGACCTAAGGTTTACCCGCGCAATCAAAGCCGTCTCCGGAATGTCCTGAGGCGGCTTTTTTAATCTCGGAAACCAAGTCGGTGTGTTTGCGCGATCCTTAACATCCGGCGAACCTCGGGAAGCGTATACTTGTAGTCTGATCAAAAAACAGAGGTTACTGTCGATGTCGGCTGACTCAAAGGCAACGATGCTTTTCAGGTATTCCATTCTGGTGAGTCTGCTCGCCGCTCTGTGGGGCTGCGACGGAAGCTCTGGAAGCATGGAGCCAACGCCCGCCAATATTGCGCTTTCGGGAAGCATAGCCATTGAAACCGGAACCCGGGTAGATGCAGACAGTGCGGACACATTGGCGCTGAATCCGTCTCCGCTCCCCGGGCCCCAGCTTCTGCCCCAGGAATTCATTCTTGCGGGTTACGTTAGTGCCCGTAACGGAAGGTACGCCAGCGTGGGCGGTCTCTCCGGAAGCGTCTTCCCGGCAGATCCTGTTGATACCTTCTCCTTGTCTCTGCGCGAAGGGCAGAGCATTTCCCTTCGGCCGTTCTCTACCATTCAGGGACCCTCGCCGTTGACCCTGACCCTACTAAGCGGCGGCCGTGCTGTAGAGGTCGTGTCCACTGGCAGCCAGTCAGACCCAGTTCGGATTTCATTACCGGATACCGAAACCGCAGGCACCTATAGCCTGAGGGTGGAGGCATCGGGACCTCAGCCTATGCTCTATATTCTTTCAACATCCGCAGTTGGCAGCGCGTTGACTGCCGGGTTCGACTGGCCAGACCATGAATTTGCTGACGCCGAAGCAATTGTTGTGCTCCGGCAGGATAAGAGCCAGGCGTCGATGCGTTCATCTGTGCCGCAAGGGAGCATGGAGCCCAAAATGGAGTTGTCTCCGGGTGTCTGGCTGGTAAAAGCACCGCCACAGACGGTTCGCAGCAACGGGATGAAAGCGAAGGAGTCGACTCTTGATTGGATCCGGACACTGAATACGCACCCGGACGTTGTCTCGGCTACGCCCAACTACACCATGCGGGCCATGGCGCCAACACCGGTGAGTGAGCCTCTTTATAACAACCCGTCAGTTGGGCAGCAATGGCATTACGAGCTGGTGAATGCTCCCATCGCATGGCAGATAGCCAGTGATGGTGGGGCTGGTGTGTCTGTTGCAGTGATGGACACAGGATTATACGGAGCGCCGGGAAACTGGCACAGCGAACTGAATGCGAACGTTGTTCAGCCTTTGCCTGCAGACACCGACTTTGTATCGGAAGCTTTTGATAATGATGGTACGCCGGGCCGTGACAGTAATCCTTCGGATCCCGGAAATGCGGTTGGAACCAGCGTGTTTCATGGTACCCACGTAGCGGGCACCATCGCTGCGGCGGTAAACGGCGCGGGCGGGGCCGGTGTTGCATATAATGCCTCGCTGCTGCCTGTGCGGGTTTTGGGTGAGGGTGGTACAGGCTCATCAGCGGATCTGCTGGCGGCTCTGCGTTGGGTTGCCGGTCCGGTTAGCGGAAAGCCTCGCGCCGATATCGTTAATTTAAGCCTGGGCGGGCTCCCTTTCCAGCCACAGTTGAGAGATGCTATTAACGACGGGGCCAACCGAGGCGTTATATTTGTTGCGGCGGCGGGCAATTCGGCTTCCACGACGGCGTCCTACCCAGCTGCTTACGACAGAGTGTTTTCCGTAAGTGCCGTAGATGGGGCCGGTGTGTTGGCAACCTATTCGAACTCTGGTGACTGGATTGATCTGGCCGCGCCCGGCGGTGATGCCAGCCGTGATGGCAACGCTGATGGCCGTAGCGATCTGGTCAGTAGTACCAGTGCCAGCCTGATAAACGGCACGCCGAAGGAAACCTACATTGGCTTGCAGGGTACGTCCATGGCGGCGCCTCACGTGTCCGCCGTGTTTGCGTTGATGAAAAGCCTCAATGCAGGGCTGGATTTTGAAAGGCTGAATGCGTTGTTAATGGCTGGAGAGTTAACCTACCAGGACTGCGGCCTTGAATCGTGTCCCAAGACCAATGACCTGGGCTGGGGCCTTCTGGATGCCGGAAAATCGGCCCTGGCGGCTTCAACGGCTATGGTGCCAAATCTCTTGGGGTCTTCGCCCGCCATCGTGAGCCTGTCCTCGGAAGGGGGGGCTTCTGCGAATGTGAAGCTGAACGTATATGGCAGTAATCCGGGCGGCATCACCATTGATTCTGTCTCTGTAAATGCTCCCTGGGTGCGGTTGGATTCCGCTCCGGCCAGCGGCGCTTTTGGCACAGAGTTTCTTATCACTTTAACGCTGCTTCCGGATGAACTGGAACCAGGGGTGTCGGCACGCGCGCCTGTTGTTGTGGAGTATAGAAGTGACGAGGCCCGCCGGCTGGAAATCCCTGTGATAGGCCAGCGGGTGACGGATCAGCAGGCACGGGATGCAGGCCGGCATTTTGTTTTGCTGGTGAGCCCCGAGCCCGAGGATGGCTTCTACACCACGGTTGCCCAGACGACTGTGGTGGCCGAGAACGGACACTACCGGTTTACATTTGTGCCTGATGACGGCGTTGAGCCAAAAAGACTAGATGAGGTTCCGCCAGGTAATTACATTCTGGTTGCCGGATCCGATCTGGATAATGATGGCCTGATTTGTCATGCTGGCGAAGCCTGCGCGGAGTACCCGGTGGCCGGGCTGCGGCAGGAAATCACAATCAGCCCGGAGAAATCTGTAACCGGCATAGAAATGACAACCAGCTATTCCCGCCCGGCGGCATCGGCTGCCACACCGAATATACTGCCCCGCACCGGTTTCAAGGGTTACAAGCTAATGCAGGGGCGTGGGCAGAGCACGTCAGGCAGCGAGCCAGCACCCAAACTTATTGGAGCAGAGCGTTGATGGCAGTATTCAGAAAGATATTTGCAGGCGTGCCTGTGGTTTGTGTGTTGGCAGGGTTCGCATTGCTGGGTGGGTGCGTGTCTTCAGACATTGTCGAAGATAAACCGCATGCGCCTTTGGCACGACAAGTTACCCAGTCTGCCCATTGTGGTCTATCGGGCCCTGGACTGGCTTATGCTCAGACCCCCGAGCGATTACAGCAGTTGCTTGAACTGCCCGCACAGAATATGGCTGTTCAGCAATTACGACAGGTGAATCTTGAGAAGGAGCACCTGCTGTTTGTCACTCTGGGAGAAAAGCCAACAGGTGGTTTCAGTGTCAGCCTGGCTTCAGCTTCTGCAGAGAACACAAAAAGCGCCTTACGGTTATCCATGGCTGTTCGCTCGCCTGCGCCCGGAATGATGACCACACAGGCGATTACGTCGCCCTGTGTGGTGGTTGCGGTTCCGGCTACTGAATGGCCTGAAATCCGGGTATCAGGTGTCCGAGACAGGGAGCTGGTTTTTAAGCCCTGAGGCCACTGTATTTGAATTACTTGGCGGCGTATCGAACCCACTTTCCAGATATTCAAGCATCACCGACAAATGATCGAGCGGCTCGCGAAAACCCGCCGATGATAAGCACCCCATAGCACCAGCTCGCACTAACAGTAATCAGCCGTTGATCTTTGGCTGCGAATCCCTAAGCTATGGGAACGAATTTTTCTTCCTGCGGAGTCACGTCCATCCTATGAGCGAGCAACAATACAACGCCGATGCCATTGAAGTACTGAGTGGCCTGGACCCGGTGCGTAAACGCCCAGGCATGTACACAGATACCAGCCGTCCAAACCACCTGGCCCAGGAAGTGATTGATAACAGTGTGGATGAGGCTTTGGCAGGCCACGCCCGCCGTATTGATGTTGTGCTTTACGCAGATGGGTCTTTGAGTGTTGAAGATGATGGCCGGGGAATGCCGGTTGATCTTCACAAGGAGGAGGGGCTGCCCGGTGTTGAGCTGATCCTGACGCGGCTGCACGCCGGCGGCAAGTTCTCACAGGGTAATTACAACTTTTCGGGTGGTTTGCACGGCGTAGGCGTTTCGGTGGTGAATGCGCTTTCTAAACATCTTGAGATAACCGTAAAGCGCGACGGCCAGCTTCATCGCATGACATTTGCCAATGGCGATAAGGCCTCTGAGCTGGAAGTTATCGATACCGTTGGCAAACGCAACACCGGCACGCGCATCAAGTTCACACCGGATACAACGTATTTCGACAGCCCCAATTTTTCTGTGAGCCGCCTGCGCCATAACCTTCGGGCTAAAGCGGTGCTTTGTCCCGGCCTGACAGTGACCTTTAAACAGGAAAAAACCGGTGAAAAGGATGAGTGGTTCTATGAAGATGGGCTCCGGGACTATCTTCGCACCGCTCTGGTAGATATTGAGGTCATTCCCTTAGAGCCGTTTATAGGCAGCTTTTCCAGTAAAAACGAAGCCGTTGACTGGGCCATTCAGTGGCTTCCGGAAGGCGGTGAGGCGGTCATGGAAAGTTACGTTAACCTGATCCCCACGGTTCAGGGAGGCACCCATGTAAACGGTTTGCGAACAGGCCTTCTGGAGGCCATGCGCGAATTTTGCGAATTTCGTAGCTTGCTGCCAAGGGGTGTTAAGTTGTCTCCAGAGGATATCTGGGAGAGGGCAGCCTATGTGCTCTCATTCAAAATGCAGGAGCCGCAGTTTTCGGGGCAGACCAAGGAGCGTTTGTCGTCACGGGAGGCAGCAGGGTTTATTTCCGGTGTGGTCAAGGATGCCTTCAGTCTGTGGCTGAACCAGCATACCGATGTGGCTGAAGCGTTGGCGGAACTGTTTATCAGTAACGCCCAGCGTAGGCTGAAGGCTAGCAAAAAAGTGGCCCGTAAACGGGTGACCTCTGGCCCAGCCTTGCCTGGGAAGCTTGCGGATTGCTCCGGTGGCGACACCGCCCGCTCTGAGTTGTTTCTGGTAGAGGGGGATTCCGCTGGCGGTTCCGCCAAGCAGGCCCGCGATCGCGAGTTTCAGGCAGTCATGCCCCTGCGTGGAAAAATCCTGAACACCTGGGAAGTAGATTCCAGCGAAATTCTAGCCTCTCAGGAAATTCATGATATTGCCGTGGCCATCGGCGTGGACCCCAATTCAGACCAGCTTTCTGGCCTGCGCTATAACAAGGTTTGCATTCTTGCCGACGCAGACTCTGATGGCCTGCACATTGCCACTTTATTATGTGCTCTGTTCCTTAAACACTTCAGGCCGGTTGTCGCCGCAGGCCATGTGTTTGTTGCCATGCCGCCGCTCTACCGTGTGGATTTGGGTAAGGAAACCTTCTACGCACTCG
>NZ_MBPP01000044.1 GCF_001858325.1 Marinobacter sp. AC-23 | reverse complement strand
GCTTAAGGTGGAGTTGATCTACGCTGAGTGTTTCGAGTCGATCGCAGCGGCCAAATCCGCTATCTTCGAGTACATCGAAATCTTTTATAACCGAAAGAGAAGGCACTCCACTTTGGGCTATCTCAGCCCGGTGGAATACGAGCGCAGATGCGCATAACCGAGTGTCTATTTTTCGTGGGTAGGACCAATTTTGGAAGCATCATGCGGTAATCCCCCCGATAAAGAGCGGTGATCAGAAGTAGAATTTTCCGTAAGCTACACGCAGGGAGATTCTGCATGAAAAAATCACGTTTTTCCGATAGCCAGATCAGGCGATCTTGAAGCAAGCCGAGAGCGGTGTGCCCGTTCCGGAGCTATGCCGCGGGCACGGCATGAGCAGTGCCAGTTTTTATAAGTGGCGAGCCAAATTTGGCGGCATGGATACCTCCATGATCAAGCGTATGAAAGAGCTTGAGGATGAGAACCGGCGGCTGAAGAAGATGTATGCCGAAGAACGGCTCAAAGCTGAGTTGCGCAAGGAAGCTCTTGAGGGAAAGTGGTAAAGCCATCTCTCCGCCGCGAGATGGCGCACAAAGCCGTTGCCGCTGCTCGTTGTAGCATTCGCCAAGCCTGCGAGGTCTTCAGTGTCAGTGAGTCCTGCTATCGCTACCGGGCTAAGCTCAGCAGTGAAAATGCCGAGATCGCGGATCTGTTGGTGCGCTTAACCCATAATCAGCGAAACTGGGGCTTTGGCTTGTGTTTTCTGTATCTGCGCAACGTGAAGGGTTACCCCTGGAACCACAAACGTGTTTATCGGATCTACCGGGAACTGGAGCTGAACCTACGCATCAAGCCTCGTAAACGGCTGGTACGTGAGAAACCCGAGCCATTGGCGGTGCCTACGGCCATCAACATCAGTTGGTCCATGGACTTCATGCATGACCAGTTAGAGGATGGGCGCAGTTACCGGCTGTTCAATGTGATTGACGATTACAACCGGGAAGGTCTTGGCATTGAGGTAGACCTGTCACTGCCCTCTGAGCGTGTTATCCGGGCCCTGGATCAGATCATCGAGTGGCGGGGAAAGCCCATGCAAATTCGCTGCGACAATGGCCCAGAATACATCAGTGCCACCTTGGCCGCCTGGGCTAAGAGGCACGATATTACACTGGTCTTTATTCAGCCCGGCAACCCGCGGCAGAATGCGTATATCGAGCGTTACAATCGCACCGTGCGCTATGACTGGCTGGCCCAATACCTGTTCCACTCGATTGAAGATGTTCAGGAATATGCAACGCAGTGGCTATGGACCTACAATAATGAACGGCCCAACATGGCTCTCGGAGGCATTACCCCACAACAGAAATTGGCCATGGTGGCCTGAACTCTACTTTTGATGCCCTCTTAAAATGGGGGATTACCGTTATGCCCATCAGTCCTCAGGTAGGGATTACCCTCCGGAAGACGCCACCGAAATCGCTTCTTCCCGTGACCGACGAGTCGGTACAAGATGGCTCCACTGAACAGCCCTAGGTTGGTTTTGCCATACAGCACCCAAGTCTTACTTTGACCCGAGGCTGGGGCTTTAAACCAATGGCGCATCAGTGGTTTGAGCCGAGAGCGATATTTGTGGCCCAGCCAATGGGCCAGTTTCCAGAACACGACACCATCGATATAGCTGAAGACTTTCGCTTTATAGTCGACGAACTGATAGAACGCCGCCCAGCCTTTCAGCTTTCGGTTGATGGATTCGACCATGTCAATTTTGCTTTCACTGTAATTGCCTGACAGCTTGGCGGTTAAGGATGCTGCAAAGTTACGCGCCTTATCCCGGGGGATTGTCGTCACCACCCGCATGTCGCCGTACCGGCTTCGCTTGCGGATGATGCGGTGTAAAGCTCTAATTACGCATGCATCGTTCTTGTGGGGTGGCTATAATTACATTTATTTAATATTATTGAGATAACCGGTAAAAGGTGCTTGAATGGTTAATAAGATTGAGTTATCCCCTATGGGGAGGTGGCATGCACGACATTTTGTAGGTGGGAGTCCGATACTGGATTTCGTTAACACTGTCTCCGACAGAGTTGATTTGAGTGCAAGAGAGGATCGTCTCTCAGACGACGAAGCACTTCGGACGTGGGCTGTTAGTGCGGGCTTGATATCTGCCGAGGGATCTATCTCTGTGGAAAAATGCAAAGAGACTGGAATGCAGGGAGCGAGGGAGTTGAGAGAAGCAGCATGGGCTACTTTTCACTCTGTAACGCAATCGTCGCCCCCGCCTGTGTGGGCTGTAAGGAAGATACTCAGCTACGCTCACTCCAATGAAGAGGCTCTGCAGCTAGCTTTAATTGGTGGATTAACTGCGCTCAAAGATCAATCAGTGGTTAGCAATCAACAAATGATACTAGGCTTGCTGGCCTGGGATGCGCTAGGACTGCTTATTGGAGACCTTCAGGCGCGAACATTAAAGAGTTGCCCTCGTTGCGGCTGGCTATTTCGAGACATTTCCCGAGGTGGACGCCGACGATGGTGCAGCATGAAAACGTGCGGCAACAGGGAAAAGGTCAGCAAACACATCCAGCGGATAAAGGGAAAACCTCACAAGGAGTAGCTGAAGGATGGAAGATATTGAGCAATTCATGCTTTTTCTAGCAGCTGCGGTTTTGCTAAACGTTTCACCGGGTTCAGATCACGTTTATATTCTTAGTCGCACCATTGCTCAAGGCTACAAAACAGGCTTTCTTTCCAGCTGGGGAGTTTGTACCGGCGCGATGATTCATGTGATCGCTGCCGCTGCGGGCGTTTCAGCGATCATTGCCACATCCGAGACGGCATTTTTGGCTGTAAAGTTGATCGGTGCCGGCTACTTGGTTTGGCTTGGCATTCAAGCCCTAAGATCTCGGGGCATGTCATTCCGAGTGGATACTCTTCAAGCAAAGCCTGCGAGTGGCTACCAAACTTTTCGGCAGGGAGTACTTGTTGACTTATTTAATCCAAAGGTCGCAGTATTTTTTATCGCATTTCTACCACAATTCGTCGATCCCTATAAAGGGGCTGCGTGGTGGCAGATGATTACCCTCGGCATCATTATTATATTGATCGCACTGATCTGGGAAGCTGTACTAATCGTTGGGGCGGATTTTATCTCTAGAAAGATTCGAGATAACGATGCTGTGGGTAAATGGCTTGATCGAACACTCGGCGTTGTTTTCATTAGCCTCGGTATCAGTCTGGTCTTCTCAAACTAACTCTTAGTTTAACTTGAGCTATTAACTTTGAATAATTCATAAATACAGGCCAGTAAGCACTCGCTGAGATGCCCTGAAAAACTATGCGCCTGATAAAAGGAGATTACTTATGGATAGAGAAAATGCAGGCAAACTAAAAATAGAAAATCAGGAGCTCCCCCACTCTCCTGTTTATTTGCCATCAAACGATATTCTGAAAGGGCCCACTTATAGCCTTCCTAATGATGTCACGGTATTAACTTTGATTGAGCGTCAAGCGGTTCGGGTTCCAAATAAGACCGCTCTTATCTTTGGTGCACAACGACTATCTTTTAAAGCACTTAACGAAAAATCGAATAGACTAGCAGCTATATTACAGGAGTATGGAGTAACACGTAACAGTATGGTTCCAATTGTCTGCACGAATGGACTAGAGCTTCCCTTAGCCATTCTTGCGATCTGGAAAGCTGGTGGTGCATTTGCCCCCATCGACCCTGCTTGGCCTTCATCACGCATTTTAGCAACACTCAATTCTCTGGCTCCGCCCGTGGTGCTATATTCTTGTAGCTCCGATCAATCCTTTTCCTCTAGTCCATGGTATAAGTTGGATTACCAACTCGTTGAAGGTGCCGAACAGTTCTCCGGCCGTCTTCCAGATTTCCAAGAAGATCTCTGTTATGGTTTTTTCACTTCCGGTTCGACGGGCACCCCGAAATGCTGTCTTAACGTACACCGAGGGCTTCTAAATCGGTTTCTATGCATGAATCGGCGGTTTGGTGATCAACCGGATGATGTCATTCTGCAGAACAGTAAACATGTATTTGATTCATCTATCTGGCAATTGATATGGCCATTAATGAATGGGAATACTGTTGTAATACCTGACCGGAATGGTCTCCTCGATTTGGACGCAACCATTGATCTTATTGCTCAACACCAGATCACTATGGCTGATTTTGTTCCAACTATTTTCAATTTCA
The DNA here is from genome assembly GCF_001858325.1 of Marinobacter sp. AC-23. GTDB lineage: Bacteria > Pseudomonadota > Gammaproteobacteria > Pseudomonadales > Oleiphilaceae > Marinobacter. Next base: position 68,371 of record NZ_MBPP01000044.1, on the reverse strand, counting down.
TGGTTGAAATGCTCTCAGTCAGCTCCCAACGAATTTCAAAACTCACATCCCTACGCCGGCTACTGATTGGAGGCGAAGAAATCAATCCTAAAGCCGTCCAAAAGTTTCGACGACTTCTCCCAGAAGTGGGGATAACTAATACTTATGGACCCACCGAGGCTTCAATTGGGATGGTTTTTCACGATGTTGACGATGAAGACAAAACCAATATTTCGCTTGGTCGCCCAATTGACAACACATTCCTGTTTATTTCGAACGAAGAGCTAATTGCGCTTCCACGCGGAGAAGTAGGAGAAATTGTCATTGGTGGGGAATGCTTGGGGCGAGGTTACCTTGGAGAGCACTGGAAAACGGCATTTTCATTTCCACCCAATCCCTATGTCAACCTCAGAGTCAATCGTCTTTATCGCACTGGAGATCTAGGCTTCATCGATACAAAGGGAAACCTACAATATAAAGGTCGATCAGATTTCCAAGTTAAAGTGGACGGCGTACGTATTGAGATTGGTGAAATCGAACGTTGCCTGCTCGATTTTGACCAAGTGCTAGAGGCAAAGGTCGTTGCCCAAAAAGATGGAAGCGGTCGCGTCGAACTTACAGCATTAGTGTCCTTGTCACAGCCATCTAATGAATCCACCCTGAAAGCAGAATTACAAGAGCATCTACCAGAATCGTCTGTACCGAAACGAATACTGATTCTCGGAGAAATGCCGGTGAACCAGAACGGTAAAATTGACCGTCAAAAATTGTTAGAGATAGCGGGAGCCACATCAATGGCAACCGCAGGTCAAAACGTGGATTTTGAGAATCTCAACGAAATTGAGGCTGCAGTTCTTCAGTCCATGCATGAGGTTTTCGAACGCACGGACATCGACTTGGATGATGATTTCTTTGATCTAGGTGGAGATTCGCTGAGAGCCGTCACCTTGATTCTTTTACTTGAAAGACGACTTGAACAAGAAGTTGCTGTTGATGTCATTTATCGCTATACGACTGCTTATTCACTTGCAAGAGGACTTGAACAGAATTTTGAGGAGACAAGATCTAGTGACAATGGTGCTGCTGCCTTGCAAAAGGACCTTGAGGAGAGCCGCGCTAAACTTGCTACATTGCAGTCTTTTAAGAGTTCGTTGGCCTCTCCCCCGACACAAATACTCTTAACGGGTGCCACTGGTTTTGTAGGAGCAAGGGTATTAGCTACACTTCTCAAAACCTCTTCCGCGCACATTCATTGCGTTGTTCGAAGCCACAGCGAAGAAGCGGGCATAAAGCGACTAAGGCAAACTCTTTTGGCCTACGGGCTGCCTGCATCAATACAAAGTGAGCGGATTAGCATTGTTTCTGCTGAGTTAACGAGTATGCGCTTGGGACTGACCCCCACCCATTGGTCTTTTCTAAGCGAAACGATCGATGCTGTTGTACACAGCGCTGCGAGCGTTGACTTTATGAAGGATTATCTAGCCCTAAGAAACGCAAATGTTATTGGCACACGGCATCTGCTTGAGTTGGCTTTGGAGGGCAAGCCAAAGTCGTTCCATCATATCTCAACACTGAGCGTTTTCAATGCCCACGAAGCCAAAGACCATCGGATCGAAGAAAAAGAATGGACGTCGGATTGCAATTTTCCAACCGATGGTTACAGCCTTTCGAAACTTGCCAGTGAAGGGCTTGTAGAGCAAGCCCAAGCGATGGGTCTCAAGGCTACAATTTACCGATTAGGAGAGATGATGCCTTGCTCAGAAAAAGGTGTATACAACCCAAGGGCTTTTATCTCAAGGTTAGTAAGTGCTTCAGTACAGTGTGGCATCTATCCAGACATTGAAATGACGTTTGACTACACACCCGTCGATGTCACGGCTAAGGTCCTGTGCTGGCGAATCTTTAACTCGTTCCCGGATAATCAAATCTACCATCTTTTCAATCCTGCTGAAGCAGATTTTCGACTGCTCATGGAGGAATTAGGTTCACTGGATCTTTCTCTGCGCCGTGTGAGCTACCAGGATTTTTTCAAAGTTATAAAACATGAAATTCAAAAACCGGACGCCAACAATGAGCTGAAGGCCCTTTTTTCGGCTCTCCCTCTTCCATCACAATCTAGAGGAAAAGAAACCGGATCACCTTCCTTTTCTAGCGTTGTTACCCCTGCTGAACGCTTCGATCAGAGGCAAGCCCGTCAGTTGTTGCAGGCAGCGGGGTTGAACTGGCCTAAATTCGACAAGCATTTGCTGACCGCCTATGCCCGTCAGCTAGCTGAAGAATCTCTGCGATCACAAGAAGTTCTGTCATTCAACTAACACAAAAAGGAGTTTGAAATGCAATATCGGAAATTGGGGCGTTTAGGATGGGACGTCAGCGAGGTTGGCTATGGCATGTGGGGTATCGCTGGTGGTGAAGGTGGATGGACTGGCGCAGACGATGAGTCCGGCATTGAGTCACTGCATGAGGCAGTCCAACAGGGCGTTAATTATTTTGATACCGCTTGGATCTACGGACGGGGTTATAGCGAAAAATTGCTGGGACGCTTAGTTAGAGAAACAAAAGCCGCCAAGCGACTATACATTGCTACAAAGATCCCTCCCAAAAATCGGATTTTCCCATCACAACGAACTGATCGATTTGATGAACTTTTCCCTAAGGATTACCTACAGGAATACGTTGAAAGGAGCTTGACCAACCTAGGGACTGACAGCATTGATCTGCTGCAATTCCATGTGTGGGAAGATGCATGGGCCTTTGGTGATGACTGGAAAAAAATTGTGGAGGATTGGCGACGCCAGGGCTTAGTAAAAGGCATTGGCATCAGCGTCAACAGGTGGGAACCATGGAACTGTCTAGAATCACTGCGTACTGGCCTCATTGATTCGGTTCAGGTGATTTACAACATATTTGACCAAGCGCCGGAGGATGTCCTGCTAAAGGTGTGTGAGCAGTTAGATATCGCAGTTATCGCACGAGTGCCGTTTGACGAGGGGACGCTCACAGGGACATTACGTAAGGATATGACTTGGCCAGAAGGAGATTGGCGAAACAGCTATTTTGTTCCGGAGAACCTCACAGCAAGCGTAGCCAGAGCCCAAGCGCTCCGCCCTATCACTCCTGAGGGTTGGACTATGGCTGAATTAGCGTTGCGATTTATTCTTCACCACCCCGCCGTGAGCACTACTATTCCGGGAATGCGCAAGCTTCAGCATGTACTTGCAAATACAGCCGTCAGCGATGGCAGCTCACTCCCCCCAGCCCTTCTTAGCGAACTTCGTAAACACCGTTGGGATCGCGTGCCCACGTGGTGGTCCCAATGATAGTTTCTCACAAAAAAACAGCAACAGATTAGAGGGATGACGCTTATGCCAAAAGATCAGGGACGCTTGATAGTACTGTGGGCTCACCCGCGCTCTCGTTCTACCGCCTTTTACCGAATGATGCAGAATCGCGGTGATTTCCTTACGGTACATGAGCCCTTCTGTACCTTGGCGGACAAAGGAAGTACAAAACTGCCCAATGGATCCGGAGGTAGTATTGTTGTAAGCAATGAGGATGAGCTAATACAAAGCCTTCTCCAGTTGGCGAATGATCAGCCAGTCTTTTTAAAAGAGACCTGTGACCATCGCTACAAGGCAGAAACCGATATGAATTTTCTCAGTAATTCAGAGCACCTCTTTATTGTGAGGGAGCCACGGAGGACTATTGCTTCACACTACGCGATGAACCCTGATGTTAAATGCGGCGACATAGGCTACGAGAACCTATTTCGGATATTTGCTTCAGTGCGAAAAGTACAGCAGAAGCAGCCACTAGTGCTCAATGCAGACCGTCTAGCCGAGGACCCTGAGAGAATAGTTAGTGCTTTTTGTTCGCAGTTCGGCTTGCCTTTCAGCAATGACCAACTTCAATGGAGTGCGCACAATTCTCGGGATTGGTCACAAACTCAGCATTGGCATAAGACTGTTAGTCAGACGACTGGTTTTTGTTCGGCCAAAGGCCATTACCAGAATACTGTCGAAAACAATCAGACTCTTCGAGAGTTCTATGAGTACCACACTCCGTTCTATAAGGCTTTGGAAGAGGCCTGCCTTCAATAGAGCGTTAAACTTGTGCCAACCATCTACTTATGAAGTGCAGGGAGCAACCTTTTATGAGCAGTAAACTATGCCAAGCAGAATTAAAGGATCATCAAGTCGGTCTCTTTGCCGGTGGGGGACTATTTTCATGGGTCCAGGCGCACCTTTTGCACGAAGCGGGCGCTAACTTACATGTGTATACAGCGGATGTTGGACAGCAAGACGAGTCTCAACTTACGAACTTCAAGCAGGATATGGCTCAGCTAGGCATTCCTCTGCATACAGTTGACCTTAGAGACGTTATGGCCTCATTCGCTTTGCAAGTCCTTCGCTACCAAGCCAGTTACCAAGGCGGCTACTGGAATACGACAGGCGCCCTACGAGCAGTGCTCGTAAGTCAACTGGCACCTCGAATGGTTGAGGAGGGCTGCACGGTGCTAGCTCACGGAAGTGTGAACGGGGGCAACGACTTCAGACGGTTCACCCGCTACATACAAAAATTTGCGCCCAGCGCTATTCCCTACGCGCCATGGGAAGATGAAGAGTTCCGAAGTCGTTTTAGGGATCGAAAAGAAATGGTCGAATTTCTACTAGGACAATCCTATAAAGAGGGCTTAGAAGCTAAGGAAAAACTGTCTACAGATGGTTCATTGATGGGTGTTTCCCACGAAGGCGTTCAACTTGAGAACGAAACAGTGCCTTGGATATACGCCCCGTGGGCACTAACCAATTTACCACAAAACGCACCGAGCCAAGCAACTAACGTGCGTATTGAATTTAGGGAAGGTCAACTACATACAATCAACGGCTTTTTAAACTCTCCTCAAGTATTGCTGGGCCTGGCGAATGATATTGCCGGGAAACATGGAGTTGGCCTAACTGCCGTATTTGAGGATCGAGTAGTGGCACTAAAGGCCGAGGAATCTATGAAGCACCGGGCATGACACTGCTCGGTCATGCATTCAAGGAGCTATGCTCATCAACCCTTCCCATGGAAGTACAGAAAATGTTTCAGTCACTTTCTGCTTATGTTGCCAGACGCCTTTACGATGGGCGCTACTACGAAATTGACTCTGAAACGGCCAAGTCTGCTCTCGATGGTATAGCCTCGGTAGTAAATGGCATCGTGGAAATTGAAATATATAAAGGGAATATGTTCTGCCTTCATGTGACAGGGCAACGAGAAGATATAAGGGAACAAAGGTTTAACAATGGGGGACATGCTTGGAACGGATTAGCTGCTCCCTAAGCTTGGAAGGTCTATTATGTGTTGGTATCTGGACTTAGGGGTCTTAAGGAACAATCTTCTTATTCATGATCAACCGTATACGAAACGGAATTCACTATGACCAAAAACATCGTTTGGAATGAACATCGCGTCTCCAATTTTTCAAGAGCAGCCATTAAAGAGCAAAACCCTTGCCTCATTTGGTTTACAGGCCTCAGTGGGTCAGGGAAGTCCACACTGGCGAATGCGCTGGATGTAGCGTTGCATTCCATGGGGTATCACACTGCTTTATTGGATGGAGATAACATCCGTCACGGCTTAAGCAAAGACCTCGGTTTTAGTGAGTCAGATCGTGTTGAAAACATTCGTCGAATAGGAGAAGTATCAAAATTGTTCGCTGATGCGGGGCTAATTGTAAGCGCATCATTCATCTCCCCCTTTTCACACGACCGTGATATCGCGCGATCACTCTTATCCGGCTACGTATTTGTCGAAGTTTATGTCAATACTCCTCTAACTGCTTGCGAAAATAGAGATCCTAAAGGTTTGTATAAGAAGGCTCGCGAACGGAAAATTCCAAACTTTACAGGAGTCGACTCGAAATATGAGCCACCAATATCGCCGGATCTACGTCTTAATACCACTGAATTAAGTGTTGAGCAGTGTGTGGCAATGCTGATTGACCTTCTCAGGCACCGTGGTGTAATTCGTCACATTACAGCTGAGAACTAAAACGCAGCACCCACATTTGCAGACTCCTAATGGCTCCCTTCGGACGCTTACGGTTCTGCTACAATTAGTGGACATCGTGCGGCATTTTGGACTGAATATTATGCAGCGCCAACTATCTTGTACGGATCGGCCAAGTTAATTGTCGCGCTATAGAATACTCTGGAGGAGCGAAAGCGCCGCACCAGTCTCGAAAAACCAGCTAACCGAACGCGGTGCTCGGATGCCCTTTGTCTCCGCTTTGCTGTATCAAGGCCACACCAGAGCGCTCAGCTTTATGTATAGGCCATGCTGCTGATTATATGTCCGCTTCAATGGGAGCCTTTGAATGTTTGATTATACGATTCTGCACTGGATGACCTTTTTGTCGGCGGCGGTTCTTTTGAACCTTTCGCCTGGGCCAGATATTGCCTTCATTTTGGGACAGACTCTGCGCAATGGACGTCGACAGGGTTTCGCTGCTATGTTTGGTATTTGGACGGGTGCTGGGCTGCATGTGGTCATGGCGGCCGCTGGGCTCTCGGCGATTCTCGCAACGTCAGCACTGGCTTTTTCAATCGTTAAATGGCTGGGTGCTGCGTATTTGATATGGATTGGAATTAAAATGTTGCTGTCACGTGGCGATTCGTTTGTTTCGAATGGGAACCAAAAAAATCTGAATAGACACTCGGTCTATTGGCAAGGCGCGCTGGTTTCTGCGCTTAATCCGAAGGTGGCCATTTTCTTCCTTGCGTTTTTGCCACAGTTTGTTGTTGAAGGAGCTGGCTCCAATGGCGCTCAGCTATTTCTCCACGGAGGTCTCATAATCGTTGTCGCAGCTTTCATAGAGCCTCCCTTGGTTATGGTAGGATCCCGGCTGGGTTCATTTTTGAAGAAAAATAGGCAAGTTGGGCTTTGGATAGATCGAGGCCTTGGCGCATTGTTTATAGCCTTAGGTGCGCGTCTTGCCGCAAGTACCAGATAATATCAGTCGACTTGACATGTTAGCAGGTCAATTTCCCATAGTTTCGTCGATTTGGGTGTCCTGAGTATTGCTTCATCTCCTCTGCATTTTCCGAGGCACGCTTTGACCACAGGAGCGTGTACGGCCACATAATTTTTTTGTCATATCTCTCGTCGGGATCGACAATCCGAAATGTAAGTTTGTCACTGTTTTCCTCAACCAACGTGGCTCAGGCTCCAAAGAATGCTTTTCCCTCTTGGGCGGGGCTGTACTCGACAACACGAAGCTTGGAAAGACGGATTCTAAGATACCTGACCCTACGATCGATCTCCCTGAGCCTTTTTTCGTTATACTGGTGATCTGAGTTCTCTGACCGATCACCAAGACTTGCAGCCCGTCGAACCATTTTTGTGACTTCGGGGCGCTCTTTCCGCCACAGGTCGTCGAGCTCTTTCTTCAACTTGGCGTAGCCTTCTGGTGTAATAACTGCGTAAACCGCTGAAGATTGCCACCCATTCCATGTGAAGCCTGCCACCCGGACCGGAGCAAGGCTGCCACCCATCGGAGCGTAGCGACGCGGGGTTTTCATTGTTACTCTGAAACCATGGCGCTCGTCAACTTTGTCTGTCTTTTTCGCATGGATTGGTAGCGATGGTGGAGCGCCGGCCGTATCGGTCTTCCAGCACCTCCAATAAATCCCGGCGGTTTTCTGCATTCAGCTTCATCAGCCCCAGTCATCCAGGATCAACACGTCGACTTTGGCGAGTATACGTATTGCCTCAGTAAAGAATCAAACTCATAGCCGGATTGTCTCACCAGGATTGTTGTGTGGTTAACTGCTCATTAGCTGCGTCATTTTAATCTGATAGCTCTGGTCGCGTAATCTCCATTCGTTAATTCGCCGCTGGAGGGTTCTGACTTGGCTATTCGTGTATTGGCCAGGGGAAACGGCGCAAGGAAGTGAAAAGCAACATCACCGATAACGAAAGCGGCAAGAGACCACCAGCAAAGGCACGATCCAGGGCTATAACGGCGTGGCCACGGTGGACAAGAAACACCAGATCATCATCGATGCTCAGGCCTTCGGCGAAGGGCAAGAACACCACACCTTAAAGCCAGTGTCGGAGACGGTTCAGCAACGCTATAAAAAGCTGGGTATCGCTGACGACATCTACCAAACCGGCGCGATTGTGACGGCCGATACTGGCTTCGCCAACGAAGCGAATATGAAATACCTGCATGAACAGCAGATCAACGGTTACATCCCGGACAACCGCTTCCGCAGCCGCGACCCCAAGTTCGCGGATCAGAAAGACAAATACGGTAAGCGGCACCAGAACCTCCCAGACAAAGGCTGGAAAGACACCCTGGCAGCCAGCGAATTCCAGTTCGATCCAGTGACGCTCGTCTGTGTCTGCCCCTCCGGTCAAACTCTTACTTATCGAGGTCAACGGGAAGCGCTAAACGGGAAAATCCGAGTGCACTTCGAAGGTCGGTTGCTTCAGTGCCGCCACTGCCCGAAGAAGCACCAGTGCATGCAGAATCCAGCATCAGCGGATCACCGTAATGGGTCTGGCAGGCAGGTATCGTTCACCATTGAAAACAAACGACTCCCTAACTACACCGACTGGATGAAGCATCGGGTGGATAGCGAACAGGACAAAGAAATCTACAGCCATCGAATATCGGTGGTGGAACCCGTGTTCGGCAACATTGGCACGAACAAACGCCTGAATCGCTTCAGTCTGCGAGGCAAAAAGAAGGTGCAGGGCCAGTGGCAATTGTATTGTCTGGTACACAACATTGAGAAACTGGCGAATTACGGGCAGTTAGCGGCATGATGTTGGGCTAAGGTGTACCCAGAAGCAGCTCTTAGATAGCTGATTGAAGGGCTTCGTAAGCTGAATATCGCTAATGCTCGACGAACGAGCAAACTTGCGTTAGTTGATCGCAAGTACTGAAAAATACAATAAAGCGGCTGCGGGTCAGGCTCTGATAAGGGTTTTTCTACAGCCTCGTTAAAGTTCATAAGCAAAGATTTGGGAGTAATTATGAGAAGCTTAACTGGAGCTTTGGTTCTGATGATTCTAGCTTTATTGCCGGGAGCTGCTTTCGCAAGCGGTAACAAGCTGCTAGACCATTGCAATGCGGCAATAGACTTTATGGATAATGAGCCAGCCAATCCTGATTTTGGGGCTCTCGGATATTGTTTCGGTATGATGCAGGGCGTAACCAACACTAACGCCATGTATGAGGTTCAGTTGGGTAAGGACGCGCTCTTCTGCGCCCCGGAAGCGGGTCTGAATAATGGCCAAGCTGCCAGGATTGTTGTGAAATACCTAAAGGACAATCCTAAGGAACTTCACCGCCACGGCACTATTCTAGCCATCTCAGCATTCATGCAAGCATATCCCTGTGAGTAAGACTTACTCTAACTATTCATTAAAGTTCGTTCTGCACTTCCCCCACTTCAGTAGACATCTTCTATAGTTAGGGTAGCCCCTAGCACGGAGGTGCTTTAAGAGCCGCAAAAAGCCCGAAGCCTACACTGAGAAATTGAGGCAAACTATGAGCACCTTCCAGACAAACTTCGTGGTGGCTAGCGACAAATCAGAATGGCGGGCCCTGTTTGACGGCTACGCCGAGTTCTATGGCGTACCCATGAGTGATGCCATCGCAGATGAAGTATGGAGCTGGTTATTAGACCCAAGCCACGTGCTTGAAGGATTGCTCACCCGCACCGATGCCGGTCTCGCGGTTGGTCTGGCCCATGTTCGTGCTTGCCCTCGTCCGCTCGGGGGGAATGAAATTGGGTTCCTGGATGACATGTACGTGGCCATGGATGCTCGCGGTAGTGGGGCCTCCGACGCTATATTCGAGAGTCTTCAGAACCTCGCTCGCGAACGTGGCTGGTCTGCGATACGCTGGATCACACAGCACTTCAATGAGCGAGGTCGCGCCTTTTACGACCGCTACACCTCGGGGCCGAGCGATTTCATCATGTATCAGTGGAAGGAGTAACCCGCCATGCCGTCGCACCTTCGAATGTTCACGGTTCTTGCGCTCGGAATCATCATCTTAGCGAGCGATGCTTTAGCAGAAAATGCACCTCAGCAGAGGTACCCCGATGTCATTTCAGCCAAGGTGCGCGCCACCGGCGATAACAGCTTCGATTTTGACGTTACTCTCTCCTCACCCTACGACACGCCACAACGCTATGCCGATGCATTTCGGGTGATGGGAAAGGATGGCACGCTCTATGGCGAACGAATACTTCTGCACGATCACGCCGCCGAGCAGCCCTTCACCAGAAGTCTCCACGCGGTCGAAGTTCCAAAGCCCGTTTCAACGGTGGTCATTCAAGGTCGTGATCAACGCTTCGGCTACGGAGGCAAGACCGTTGAGGTTGCTCTGCCAAGGAGATAAAACTGTGCGCTTGCGAATATTGTCGGATTTGCCCGGCGCCCTGAAGGCTATTTGTCGTTCACCATTAGGAGGTTCCTGATGAAGGCACGGCTCCTATCGTGGGCACTTTGTATGTTCAGAAGTGGTTCGCGGGTAACGGCAAATCGGTTGAGATAACGATCGACAAAAAAGAATAGTTCGGCATCGATAAAGTGAAGCAGTCTGGCGGGACAATCGTTCAGGATATTTTCACTTTTCCCGGTGGCCGTCGTTTTCATTTCAACGACCCGAATGGCAATGAATATGCCGTCTGGTCAGAGCCAAATGCATGATAATTGGAGGCCCGCGACGACAAGCCCTTCGAACCGGGTGAGAACCCTTATTCGGAATTTCAGCAGGCGTTGATTGCCGCGGTGTGTGCCAGGATCGATTATGCGCTGGCGCAATAGCCGGTGGTGGCGTTGTATAGTAAACATTGAAAGCACACCAGATGGAGCTGCGGTGATCGCCTACCAAAAAAAACTGCTCATAATTTTTGCCGTTGGCTGGATTTCGATCGCCGGCGCCGATGAAGCTTGCCTGGCATCGGCCCAGACAGATCTGGAGCGCCTCTACTGCGAAGTTGTAGAGCGCGGTGGGGGCACAGGCCTGCCTTCTGCGATGGATTTCAAGCGTAATGATCCAAACGTGCAGGCGCTATTATTGCGTCGGCCTGCCAAACGATTGGGCCTGGCATTGCCAGAGATTTCGGCCACATCTGAAGCTGAAACGACCAGGTCATCGGTGGGGCCTGCAAAAGAATCCGGCACTGAACCGTCGATTCGCCAGGGGTTGGCGGGTTGCCAGTTGAGGAGCGACTTCATCCAGTGCCCAAAAGCGGCTTATGAGCTTGCAGGCAATCGCACACTGGCATCTCTGGACGACGGTGTCCTGGGACCGGGTAACCGCCTCGTAATAGTGCCTTTCGATGGCGAGCGTAACGATGATGAAGCCGTGCGATCTTATCTTTCGGCCGCCTATGACCGTTACATCCCAAAAATGCTGGCCATTGGCCTTGGTGCAAACACCATGAGCTTCACGGCGTTTCACAACGCCTTTCACACACTGGAAAGCGGCGGCGTGGATTTTTCCGATCGTATGGGGCAGACCTACGAGCTACTCAAACAGGATCGGAAAACTTTGGGGCTGAAAGCCCGATACCACGATGAGCTTCCGGAAAACCTGTCTCTGTGTGCAACTATCGATCGCGACGTCATCGTGTGTGACAACGTCGGGACCAACTGGGTCTTTGTTCGGGCAAATGAATAGTCCCTCTTGTTGTATTTCTACTTGTGCTTGGTTCTCTCCTGTAAGCATTGTCGGAAAAACGTTTTAAAGAGAGGTGTACCAAGCTTACGCGCCATAAAACGCAAGTGGATGTAACTTTAGCCTCAGGCCCGCCAAAACGGGTAGGCTAAGCCCTAAGAAAAAGATCTATCCAAGTTTCCCGAGGAGATAAGACTGTGCGCTTGCGAATACTGTCGGATTTACACGTGGAGTGTTTTCGCGAAGGTCGCGAATTGCCTGATGTAGCTGCTGATGTGGTTATCCTGGCCGGAGATATTCATCGTACAACGGAAGGCCTCGCTTGGGCTGCGGAACGATTTGCGGGGCAGGAGATTATCTACGTTCCGGGCAACCATGAGTTCTATGGAACAAGCATGCCCGACACGCGTGAGGCCTTGCGTGCCGAAGCTGAGCGCCTGGGAATTCACCTGCTTGATAACGATACGGTGACCATTGGCGGCGTGTGCTTTCATGGCTCCACATTATGGACAGATTTTGGTCTGTATAACGGCCAACCAGACTATGATCCATCACAGACGGAAAAGCGCGCGCTTGCGTTTATGCCCGATTTTCGCATTATCGAGCAACCAACAGGCGAGGTGTTCTCTACTGTAGAGAGCCAGAGGTTGCATGCAGAAGCCATGGCCTGGCTTGCGGCGGCGTTAAGCGAACCCTGCTCGGGGCCACGGGTGGTGATTAGCCACCATGCGCCGTTGCCGGAGTGTATCCCACCGAAATACCAAGGGGACTCGTTGTCGCCGGCCTTTGCTTCGGATTTGCGGGCACTGATGGGAAAAATGGATCTGTGGGTTCACGGCCACGTTCATGAGCCCGTTGATATACAGGTTGCAGGCACTCGCGTATTCGCTAATCCCGGTGCCTACCCGAATGAATATGAGCCGCCACTGTTTACTGCAGATAGAATTATTGAGGTGTAAGCGCATACCCTGCGCCGTTAATAAAGACTCAATTCAAGCAGATAAACGGTGGTGGCCGTTGCCTGATTTGACGCGAAGATAATGAGCTGGCGAATATCGGTCATATCCATCAGGCGTGTTGCGGGTGCTTGCTGAACATCAGCCAAACTCACAGTAAAGCGATTCACTCCGGGGTCGAGAACAAGTCGGGTGTTGAAACGGTCTTCATACGCATTGCCACTTCGCTCATGGGTGCGGTCGTTGATGCGTAACACCACGGTCAGTGGCGTTTGCTCGGGATTAAACAATGTCAGTGCCAGGTTCTGATAGTTGCTCCAGTCGCTCGCCAAATTGTTCAGCGATGCCCCTGAGTACTTTTCGGTTGTGATGTTCACTTCCAGGCTGAACTGATTGCCTACCGAATCGGCAAAGCGCGTAGAACGTTGTACGTTGCCATCCCAGAATATCTGGGCATTGGTAGTAGCGAAGTTATAAAGTTGCGGCACTTGTCGGGTTATCTGCCACTGTTGGTGACCGATGGCGGCCACGAGCCAAAGCTCCCATAGCAACAATATGGCTACGCCAATGCGGGCCAGCCACACGGCAAGTGATTTTTTTTCTGGCCATGAGAGGCACGCCAGCGCCAGCCAGGCACCTACTAGATTGCGCAGCATATCGTGCCAATCAACGTCGCGGCCTATCTCACTCTGAACCAGTTCAATCAGCCCGCCCGCAACAAGTACCACCACAGTGGTGACAGTGACTAATCGCCAGCCACCAAGTTTGCGTTGCGGCTGAAGTAACAGCGTTATCAGAAAGAAGAACAGGATGTGCCCCAGGTTCCACACGGCTTCATAAAACAGGCCGTTAGCCCAATCCGGGCCCCCGATGAAAAATAAAGGGAACAACGCAAAGATCAGGCTCGCCTGGGTGATTTTAGCACCCCAATGGGTGGAGTCGTTTTTATAACCCAATATCAGTTCCTGTAAGGCTGGGTGATAGGCTGGCACAGTTGGCTGGCCCTACCTGTGGCGAATGCTGCGCATTATGCTGGTGCCGAAGCTGTTTGTCGCAGATAGCATCCTTGAGGTGAATGGAGAACTCAATGAAAGAAGTTAAGCGCCCTGTTAATTCCCATAAGGCTTACCACGCCCATATATATTTTGAGAAAGAGACATTGTCTTTTGCGACCTCTTTGTGTGAGCAGGCGGGTCAGAAATTCGGCCTGAAGGTTGGTCGAATTCACCAAAAGATGGTTGGGCCTCACCCAAAGTGGAGTTGCCAAATCACATTTGGTGCTCAGCATTTTAATGAATTTGTAACCTGGCTCGACTTAAATAGAGAAGGTCTCACGGTTCTAATACATGCATTGTCCGGCAATGATTTAGAAGACCATACAATATACGCGTATTGGTTAGGAGACAGTGTTGAACTCGATTTATCCATGTTTGAGCCAAACACGTAATTTGTATGCGCAGTACTTGCGCTGGTGCTTGGCCGCAGCCGCTGCAGCAGGCAATATGAAGGCAGTTAAACAACTTTGAGGCTTGTCGTGACACTTTCTCGTGCTGATGATTTTATTGAAGTGACCACCCCTGAAGCGGCGGTTGATCGCCTTGCTACCTTGTATGGGCAAGCAACCAGCGCACTGCGCGCGGCTTTGAAGCAGTATATTAATGATCGCCAGCTACCGCAGGATGCCCAAAGCGCCTTCCGTTACCCTGAACTGCGCCTGACATATCAAACCCAGGGCGAGGTGCCCAGCAGCATACGTGCTTACGCGCGGCTGCAGGTGCCCGGTGTTTACAGTATTACGGTAACTCAGCCAGAGCCTTCAGGCGGTATTTGGAGAGCCAGCTGGGGTACATGATGCGGGATTTCGACGTAGTTGTGGAAGTGGGTTTGAGCCAGCTCAACATTCCCTATCCCTATGTTGTCGAGGAAGGTGACGAGCTGGGCGCTTCGGGCGTTACCGCCATCGAGCTGGCGCGGGTATTCCCCAGCACGGATCTGTCTGCCACCAACGATGGCACTGCTGATGGCCTATACGACTGGCAAGAGCTGGAGCAAATGCCGTTGGCGTTGTTTGATGCGGCGCGCACGGATTTTTCATTGCGCCGGCTGGTGCATTACACCGGCAGCGACTGGCAGCATGTACAGCCGTGGATATTGCTGACTAACTACCATCGTTATGTTGACCAGTTTATTCGGCACGGGCTGGATATGCTGCTGGGCGAATCACGCTTTCAGAGCATGGTATTGCCCGGTAATGTGGTGGTTGAGCGGGGGATGGCCGAAGATGAAATGCAGGCGATTATCGACTCCGTGGTCTGGCACCGGTTCCAGATGCCAGCCTACCACCTGAAGGCGAATGAGCCCGACCAGGGTATTACCCTGGTGAACATTGGCGTGGGGCCTTCCAACGCCAAGAACATTACCGACCACCTGGCCGTACTGCGCCCGCACTGCTGGCTGATGATTGGTCATTGCGGTGGGCTGCGGCAGTCGCAGGTGATTGGTGATTATGTGCTGGCTCATGCCTACATGCGCCGAGATGGCATCCTTGATCGGGTACTGCCGCCGTACATTCCATTGCCGGCGTTAGCCGAAGTACAGCAAGTGCTGCAACAGGCTGCGGCGGAGATCACCGGCGAGGAGGGTGACACGCTCCGGCGTCGGCTGCGTACTGGCACCGTTTTAACCTACGATGATCGTAACTGGGAGCTGCGCTGGGCGCAGGAGCGCCCGCAGATTAACCTCGCCCGCGCCATCGCGGTTGATATGGAGAGCGGCACGGTCGCCGCCCAGGGTTATCGGCTGCGTGTACCTTACGGCACCTTGCTGTGTGTGTCCGACAAGCCACTGCACAGTGAAATCAAGCTGCCCGGAGCAGCAGGGGCGTTCTACGAGAGAGCGGTTGCCCAGCATTTGCATATTGGCATCCGCGCGCTGGAACTGATGCGCAGCGAGCGTTACACCCTGCATTCGCGCAAGCTGCGTAGCTTTGATGAGCCGCCGTTTCGGTGAACCTGGCTCGCGTGGCTAATCAGCCACTGCCACGGCGGTGCATCCAGCAATCCCTGGCCTTGAATGATTGTCTCCCCGAGCTCCTTATTCAGCGCAATAGAATTGCACTCCCCATCTTGTTCCAGCGTGGCAACTAGCCGTGGTGCATGGGAAACCACCCAAACCTGGGTCTCCCGCGAGGCGCGGATAATCAAGCGCCCAAGGGCGGGCAGCAAATCCGGGTGCAGGCTGGTTTCGGGCTCGTTCAGCACCAACAGGGAAGGGGGCCTGGATGTGAGCAATGCGGCCACCAGAAGCAGGTAGCGAAGCGTGCCATCTGAAAGCTCGGCCTGGTTTAAGGGTCGCAAAAGCCCGTCCTGCAAAAACTGCAGCACGAAGCGGTTACCGGAATCGGCGGTAAAGTTAACTGTGGCTCCTGGAAACGCATCCTCAATTGCGTGATACAGCGCCTGCCGGTCACCAATCTCGTAGATGGTTCGCAGTGCTGCGACCAGGCTATGGCCGTCGTGATCAAGCACCGGGGTTCGGGTGCCTATCTGGGGTGTGCGAATGATGGAATCGGTATCGGTTCGGAACTGATCGTAAAAGCGCCAGTTGCGGATGGTTTGTCGAACCGCATGCACCTCTGGTACGGCCACCGGGTCGCTGATTTCGTTCAGAATACTTTCGTAGGAATTGAGGTGGGTGTTATACACGGCCCACTTTTGGCCGGAGCGCACTTTTACCACTGGACCAACCCGGTCGATCAGGCAGCTGCTGGGTCGGTAAACATCGCCAACCCAGATGCATTCACGCTTTATCTCCGGGTCGAACTGAAACATGGATGGGTCTTGGTAGCCGGCAAACCCCTGCGGCGCCGGCATGCCCAAGGATATGCCGTAACTGAAGTCCTCGCCGACAAAGCCCAGCCTCAAACGGGCATTTTGCTTTTTGGCGGCGCCTTGAACGG
This sequence comes from Marinobacter sp. AC-23, assembly GCF_001858325.1. GTDB lineage: Bacteria > Pseudomonadota > Gammaproteobacteria > Pseudomonadales > Oleiphilaceae > Marinobacter. The sequence continues at coordinate 51,789 of NZ_MBPP01000044.1, read as the reverse complement.
GCGCGGAGCCTCTCTCATGCCCTTGGTGAAGTTATCCGGCCCGGCCCAGAATGTGTAGTCTAGGCCGCCTTCCTGAGCAATCGACGAGATGAGGTTCCCTTTCGCGGTTTCCGCGAGTAACCGGAGCGATTTGTATAGGTTTGATTTGCCACAACCATTGGGCCCGGTAACTACGTTGAGGCCCGATAGGGGCGAAACAACGTTCTTCAGGCTGCGATAGTTGGATACGGCAAATGCGTTGATCATACGCTCAAGCTCAATGATGACTGGTTGAGCATGAAAGCGCCTTCACACTCCGATAGGGTGCAATGTTACGCGAAAAACGATCAGGCGACCGCATCGACCGGCCGGCCCAGATCCCGAAGAACGGTTTCAATGACCAGTGGGCTCCACAACAGCCGGTGATGCCCCAGGCCACTCGTGCGCAGTACCTGGGCGGTTTGCCAGTTGGTAGAGATTCGTTCACTTTCATCTGGCGCAATCGAAGTATCGTCGTCGTCAATAACGATCATGCCACGCTGGGTCAGTGATCGGGATAGCGCTTCCAGATCCAGCCTATCCCAAACCGAATTCCCGAAACGCTCTTCCATTAGCCGAAGATGAACGTCGAGAACGTTCTGACTTAACCCCCATTGCCGCCCCAGATTGTCCATCACAGCCGTTAAACTGAGTGGGGGCGCCAACATGACCAGATGCTGGGAGTGAAGTCCGTCCTTAATTGCTCTTACAGCCGCTATGCAACCCATGGAGTGCGCCAATATTCCGTGAACCCGGCCAACACTGTCAGCCACTTTCGCTGTGACCTCGGCCATCTCAAAGAGGTCGGTACTGCTGCCCTGAGCGCGCCCATGTGCGGGTGCGTCAAACAGAACCACGCGATAGCCAGCGTTTACCAACGGATTCACCCAGGCACCAAATTGAACGCCTGCGCCGGCCCAGCCATGAACGCCAAGAATGACGGGCCCCTTGCCCCAGGAATACACCGGAATGCTGTGGGCACCATGTTGGAGTTGGGTATAGCTGTCTGTATTGTCCAGCAGATGTTCATAGCGTAAGGGCAGTGGCAGGCGTGATGGCCGGAATGCCATGCGATTTACCAGTTGGCCCGCTTTCTGCGGTGCCATCCGAGCGTAAAGCTGCAAAGCCAGCCGAGTGGCTGAACGACCGACATGGCGAACTCCAGGCTTTTGAGAAATCGAGGTTTGAGTCTTCAGTGGTGAATTCATAGTGAAAGTCCTTCTTCCTGCTTTGGTTGATTACAGCTTCAGGTTAGAGCTTGCGGGCAGTCAGCAGGAGTGTCATATTCGACATATAAAATGCGGAAAGAGTCATTCTTATGTTTAATGTCGCGATTGTCGCTTTGCCTGGATGCCATGCCTCGGGTGTGCACGGAATAATGGATTTCTTTACTGTTGCCAATTTCGTTAGTGACAAACCGGCGGGTAGGCGCCAGCCGCTGTTCGATTGCCAGATAATCACCGTGGATGACCAGCCAGTGCGTGGCTACAGTGGTGCTGTGGTTACTCCGACCATTTCGCGCGGGGCCTTTCAGGCAGATTTGATTGTGGTGGGATCCTCAGTGGAAGCGGTTGTTGGTGCAAATCGCCTGGATCAAGCACTGGCCCCGGCGATACCTCTGCATGGTTGGCTTAAGAAGGCCGCGGCACGGGGTACGGTGATTGCGAGTGTTTGCACCGGCAGTTTTATACTGGCGGAGGCCGGCTTACTTGACGACCAGGTGGTCACCACCCATTGGCGCGCCGCCCCAATGTTCCGCAGCCGTTATCCACATATCCGCATGGATGCGGACCAATTGCTGGTGGATAACGGCCAGATCATCTGTGCTGGCGGGGCTTCGGCGTTTGTGGATCTGTGTGTTCATCTGGTGGAAAGGTTTGCCTCGCCTTCGGTCGCTCTTGCCTGCAGCAAAATGCTGGTGCTGGACGGTCGCCGAATGGAGCAAACGCCCTATATGGCGTTTTACAGCCAGAAGGTTCATCAGGATGATGCCATTCGCAAGGCACAAGCTTGGCTTGAAGGGCATTATGCCGACCCCGTGACCATCGATGAGGTTGCTGTCGTTGCGGGTCTTGGCGCCCGTACGTTCAAGCGCCGCTTCAAGGAGGCCACCGGAGAAACACCCATTGGTTATCTGCAACACCTGCGGGTTGAGGGTGCTAAACACTTGCTGGAATCCAGCCGTGAGCAAACTGCGCGTATTATCTGGAGTGTGGGTTATGAAGACGCCAGCTCGTTCCGACGTCTTTTCAAAAGGATGGCGGGCTGCACCATGGAGCAGTACCGCAAGCGTTTCAGTTATGTATCGCTATCTGCAGCTTAGGTGCTCCCCAGTGTCACCCGCAGTGCCAGCGGATACTCATCACAGATGAAGGTATTACAATACTTCGGTATCAGGATACTATTTATTGATAAAACCTGTGATATTAACACTCAGGTTGGCAGGCGCTGCATCCGGTAGCGCCGTTCCGGCCGGCCAATACTGCCATAGCTGACTTCAGCCACCAACGTGCCGGTGCCGGTCATGTATTCCAGGTAGCGCCTGGCTGTGGTGCGCGATGCGCCCATGGCGCTGCCCACTTCCTCTGCACTCCAGGGTTTGCCGCCGGCAATCAGTTCGCGAATCTTGTCCAGCGTAATGACATCTATGCCTTTTGGCAGCCGGTGGTGGCTGTCGTTGCCCGTGTCGCTGGCGTTGCGCGGGAGCAGGGCGTCTACTTCCTCCTGGCCCAGGTGTTTTAATGCCGATAAGCGCTCGTGGTGTTCACAAAAGCGGTTGATGGCTTCTTCCAGGCGCTCGAATACCAGTGGCTTCAGGATGTAATCAAACACCCCGCCGCGTAGGGCAGTGCGCAGCGTGTCCACTTCTTTGGCGGCGGTAATCAGAATCACGTCGCTGCTGTTGTTACTGGCACGCAGCTCGCGCAATAAATCCAGACCGCTGCCGTCGGGGAAATACACGTCCAGCAGTATCAAGTCAGGCTGCAGCACTTCTGCCTGTTCTCGGGCATCGGCCAGGGTGTGTGCAATACCGCACAGTTCCACCTGATCCAGGCGCTGAATAAAGCGGCGCTGGATTTCTGCAATCTGGCGGTCGTCTTCGGCGATCAGCAGTCGGATGGGGGTCACGGTTGGCTCCTGCCTGTGGGGTTTTTGGGTAAGTATAAGGTAAAGCGACTGCCGCCTGTCTCGCCCAGATTTTCTACCGTTACCGAGCCGCCCCAGCTGTCCAGAAACTGGCGGACGAGGTGCAGCCCAAAACCGTGTTCGTGGCCGGCTTTGCTGGTCACGCCTTTTTCAAAGATCCGGTTTTGCACTTCTGGCGCCACACCTGGGCCCTGATCTTCAACCTCAAAAATCAGCTCCTGGCCAAGATCGGTCATCGACAGCTGCACCCGGCCATTTGCCCCGGTGTGGCGGCGAGTGGCTTCCAATGCGTTATCAATCAGGTTGCCCAGCACGCTCACCAACTGATCCCGTGGCAGGTTGTTGGGCAGGTTGGCCATCTGGCTGCCTGGGTCTATGTCCAGGTGCAGGCCCATTTCCCGTGCCCGGTTGTGTTTGCCCAGCAGGCAACCGGCAATGATAGGATCTGGCACCGCCTCAAGCAGCAGGTGAATCAGCGCCTGATGGCTGCTGACTTCGCTGCCGATGAGCCCCAGCGCATCGTTGTATGCGCCCAGCTGAATCAGCCCGGCAATGGTGTGCAGCTTATTGGAGTATTCGTGGGTCTGGCTGCGCAGGGTGTCGGCGTATTGCTGGATGCGGGTCAGCTGCTGGCTGACCTGATCCAGCTCGTTGCGCAGGCGAAAACTGGCCACCACGCCAATAATCTCATCACCCTGGCGCATGGGCAGCCGGTTAACCACCATCTGGCGGTTGCGCAGCCATACCTCGCGATCGAAATCCGGTATGCCGCTGGTCAGTACCGACATCAGGTCGCTTTCGGGCAGCACTTCCAGAATGGGGCGCCCTGCCACCTGGCTGTCGGTGCTCAGCCCCAGGGTGGTCAGGGCCGCGCGGTTTACGGTGGTAATAATGCCGTGGCGGTTGATGGCAATAATGCCCTCACGTACCGATTGCAGTGTGGCGTCGCGCTCTTGGAACAGGCCGGCGATTTCTTCTGGTTCCAGGCCAAAAATAGCACGCTTGAAACGGCTTGCGATGACCACCGCCGCAAGAATACTAACCAGCAAAACCACACCCAGAACGCCGTACAGTACAAAATTATAGCGCTGCACCGTTGCCTCCACCTGGCGCACGCTGTATCCCACCGACACTATGCCAATAATGTCGCCGCTGCCGGGATCGAACACTGGCGCTTTACCACGCATGGATTCACCCAGATTGCCTAGCGCACGGGCCACATAGCCCTCACCCTCTACCAGTGCACGGTGGCCGTCATCGCCGTCGTCGTCTGCCATGGAGTGGCCGATACGCTCGGGTGATGGGTGGGCCAGGCGGATAGCGTTGTGGTCGCCAATCACAATAAACAGGGCTTCGTTGGTGGTGGCCAGTGTGCGGGTAAGGGTGTTGAGGGCGCTAATGTCCCGTTGCTGTATCCCCTGAATAATGGCGGGGCTGGCGGCAACGGTTTTGGCTACCATTAGCGCGCGCTGGCCAATTTCGTTGTACAGGGATTCGCTAAGGTAATAGCCGGCAAATACGCCGATAAACGCCGCTTGCAATGCGCTCACCAGGCCCAGGGTGAGAATCATGCGGGTTTTAAGTTTTGTGCGTCGCTTTGCAGGCATAGGCTTTGATCAAAGTTGTCCGTCGGCGAGAGGGTAAAGGGTAGAACACCGTCGTCGGGTTTGCCCGTGAACTTTATGCACACAATGCGCAGTAGTTTTTTTAAATGCGTTACGCCCGCAAACTTCAGCAACTACGCATTGCCTTCTACTCTGTTTACTGAAACAACAAAGAGGCAATGTATATGTTCATCAAAACAACAATAGCATTTGCGGCAGCGGCTGCGTTCAGTATGTCTGCCATGGCCTGGGAGCCCAGCGGCAAAGTAGAGTGCCTGGCACCGGCTGATCCGGGCGGCGGCTGGGATTTCACCTGCCGCAGCGTGGGTAACGTCATGCAACAGCTTGACTTGGTAGACGGCTCGGTACAAACCGTGAATATGGCCGGCGCAGGTGGCGGCGTGGCCTACGCTCACACAGTGAGCAAGCGTAAAAACGACGACAAACTGATCGTCGCGGCGTCTACTGCCACCACCACCCGGTTGGCGCAGAAGCAGTTCCCCGGTATGGATGCCTCCATGGTGAAGTGGATCGGCGCGCTGGGTGCAGATTACGGCATCATCGCGGTAAGCAAAGATTCCAAATATGAAAACCTGAACCAGCTGATGGACGCGTTGAAAGAGAACCCGCGCGCAGTCAAATTTGCTGGCGGTAGTGCCCGTGGCGGCTGGGATCATCTGAAAGTGCTTATTACGGCAAAGGCCGCTGGCGCTGAAAAACTGCCATCCATTCCTTACCTGTCGTACAACAACGGCGGCGAAGCCATGACCCAGGTTGTGGGTGGCCAGGTGGATGCCTTCACCGGTGATTTGCGGGTGCTGGCGGTGTTGTCTGAGGAGCGTCTGCCGGGCAAGTTCAGCAACATTCCTACCGCCCGCGAGCAGGGGATTGATGCGCTTGGCCCGAACTGGCGCGGATTTTATATGCCCAAAGATACCTCGGATGAAGCTCAGCAGTATTGGGTAGACGCAATCGACACCCTGTACGCCAGCGAAGAGTGGAAGGCGGTGATGAAGAGCAATGGCCTGATTCCGTTCCACCCCAAAGCCGGCGAGTTTGAAGGCTTTGTGACCAATCAGGTTCAGGAAATTGAAGACCTGTCCCGGGAAATAGGTCTGCTGAAATGACCGGCATGGGTGACCGTATTCTGGGTTTGTGCCTGCTGGTATTGGCGGTTGCCTATGGCTGGGTAGCGCAGCAATGGCCTGAACCCTTCGGCGGTGCCGAGGGAGTAGGGCCAGAAACCTTTCCCACCATGCTGGCGATCGTGCTGGTGGTGGGCAGCCTGTACCTGATGATCAAGCCAGATGCCGACGCCCGATGGCCCGTGGGGAAATCGGCACTGGAGCTGGTGATCTCAATCATTGTGCTGGTGGTTTACGCACTGCTGCTGGAGCCGTTGGGCTTTATTATCTCCACTACCCTGGCCGTTGGCGTTTTGAGCTGGCGCATGGGCGCGCCGCCCAAAGGGTCGTTTGTGACGGGGCTGGTGAGTGCCGTTGTGGTGTTTGGGTTGTTTAACTATGGGCTGTCTCTGAGCCTGCCCAATGGCTTGCTGGGAGGCTTTTGACCATGGAAACCATTGGCTTTCTGATGGATGGGTTTGCGGTGGCGTTGACACCGTACAACCTGATGTTTGCGCTATTTGGTGCCTTTGTGGGCACCTTGATTGGCTGCCTGCCAGGCCTGGGCCCGGCGAATGGCGTTGCCATTCTGATTCCGTTGGCCTTCACCTTGGGGCTGCCGCCTGAAACCGCGATGATTCTGCTCACTTCGGTTTACGCCGGCGCTATGTACGGCGGCCGGATTTCGTCGATTTTGCTGAATATTCCGGGCGACGAGCCGGCCATGATGACCTGCCTGGACGGCTATCCCATGGCACAACAAGGCCGTGCCGCAGATGCGTTGGCTATTTCAGCGATTGCGTCCTTCGCGGGCAGTCTGATCGGTACCATAGGCCTGATCATGCTGGCTCCGGTGCTGGCGCGCTTTGCGCTGACCTTTGGGCCGGCGGAATACTTCGCGCTGTTTTTGCTCGCGTTCGCCACGCTCGGCGGTATAACCGGCAAAAACCCGATGAAGACGGTAATCGCCGCAACACTGGGCATTATGATCTCTACCGTGGGTATCGACATATCCACCGGCACCCAACGCTACACCGGCGGTGTGCTGGAGCTGTATGAGGGCATCGACTTCATTTTGGCGATTGTGGGTCTGTTTGCCATATCCGAGCTTCTGTTTTTTGTAGAAGCGCGTATGGGCAAAGGCCGCAGCAAAGTGAAAGTGGGCAAGCTAACACTGAGCTTTAAAGAGATTGTGTCGACAATTCCCACCCAGCTGCGTGGTGGTGTGCTGGGCTTTATTGCCGGTGTGCTGCCGGGTGCCGGTGCGTCTTTGGGCAGCTTTATAAGCTACACCCTGGAAAAATCGGTGCTGGGCAAAAAAGGCCGCTTTGGCGAAGGCGACATTCGTGGCGTAGTGGCGCCGGAGGCGGGCAATAACGGTGCGGCGTCTGGCGCCTTGGTGCCAATGTTAACCTTGGGTGTGCCGGGTAGCGGCACCACAGCGGTGTTGCTGGCTATGTTGATTTCCCTGAACATAACGCCAGGGCCGCTGATGTTCACCCAGAACGCCGACATTGTGTGGGGTGTGATCGCCGCGCTGTTGATTGGTAACGTATTGCTGTTGGTGCTGAACATTCCGATGATTGGAGTGTTTGTAAGGCTGTTATCTGTGCCGCCGATGTACCTGCTGCCAATTGTGACCATGGTGGCGTTTGTGGGCATTTACTCCATCAGCCACAGCACCTTTGATCTGTATTTCATGATTGTCTTTGGGGTTGGCGGGTTCATTCTGCGCAAACTGGAAATTCCCATGGTGCCCATTATTCTGGGCCTGCTGTTGGGGCCAGAAATGGAGAAAAACCTGGGCCATGCGCTGATACTGTCTGACGGCGACTGGACAACGCTTTGGTCAAGCCCCTTGGCCATTGGTTTGTGGCTGGTAGCCGGCCTGGGCCTGGTGTTGCCACCGCTGTTCGGGCCCTTGCTACGCCGGCGCATGCGCTCCGCCATCAAGGAGGGGCCAGTGAGCGATTAAACGCCTTGGCACACCGTTTTGGCGGATAGGTAAGGGATAACGCACCGGGCTTTGCCCGGTGTTTTTTATGGAAAACCGTTATACTCGGGCTGAAATTTTCATACTACTCAGGATGTTATGTCAGATCTTTCACTAATTCAGTATGGCCTGGTTGCGCTCATTTTCATCTGGAGTGGGTTTGTACGTTCTGGCCTGGGCTTTGGCGGGGCGGTGCTGTCGCTGCCATTCCTGCTGCTGGTGAAAGACGACCCGCTGGTATTTCTGCCCATCATCGCGGTGCACCTGCTGGTGTTTTCATCGCTGACCATTTGGATGAACAACCGCAGCCACAACGGTAAAGGTGGTAAGGGCAGCCAGAAATTAACCGGGTTTGGGCCGGATGCTGCCGTAAAAGCGACGGAGAGCACGGTTGACTGGCCCTACCTGTGGCGAATGCTGCGCATTATGCTGGTGCCCAAGCTGATTGGCGTGTTTGGGTTGTTTACGCTGCCAGCAAATGTGTTGAGTGCGATTATTTTTGTGATCGTCGCAATTTACTCGGTGTCGTACATCATTAATCGGCCGTTTCGCAGCAACAGTAAAACCGTGGATGTGGCCCTGTTGATGGCAGGTGGTTACATCAGCGGCACCTCGCTGATAGGCGCTCCGCTGATTATTGCGGTTGCGGCGCAGCATGTTGCGCGGGAGAAACTGCGCGATACGCTGTTCGGCCTTTGGTTCATTCTGGTGTTGATCAAGCTGGCAGCGTTCATTTGGGTGGGGCTGGACCTGCAACTGATTCACCACCTGTGGTTGCTACCCTGCGCCGCCGCAGGGCATGTGATCGGGCTACGCTTTCATGAGCGCATTATGAAAGCCGAAACACCGGTGTTTTTCCGCCTGCTGGGAATAGTGCTGTTGATTGTCAGCAGTGTGGGTATGGTCAGCGTGTTGCTTTAACGGCATTAGGGTGCACCGGTAGGTTGCAGCCTTCGATAGGTCCCAGCCTTCGATAGCTTTCAAACTTTTTTGAAAAATACTGCCTCCAATTTCGGAGTTGTTGAGTAGTCATCCTGAGGCCTGCGCCAACAGAGTTACTTTGGGAGGGTCAATAACCAAAATTTGAGGATGACGCTATGAAACCTAATAACTTTTCAGAACATGGAAAATGGCCTAAAAAAACACTTCTTGCGCCGTCTGTATCCGGCATTCTGGTTGGGCTTTCAGGTTGTGGTTCCGACAATGATAACGATGACGTGGTCATAGATGGGCCGCCAGAATTTGCACCTGCGACCATTTTTGTGGCGAGTAACAGTGCATCGGACAATAACGTCCGGGTCCGTGATGAGGACCTTGGGCTGCAGAATACTTACACCACTGGCGCGAACGAGGGTGTGCTGATCAATCAGGCCGGCAGCCTGGTTCAGGCTGGTGATCTTGGAAGTACCGGCAACCTGGTAACAGCTTGCAGCGCGGCGACGCGGATGAGCGGTGACGCAAGTTATGAGATTACCGGCGCCAACACCACATTCGCCAACCCCAAAGGTATCGCCACGATCGCCAGCGACGGTCTTGTTGTGGTGGCTAACAACGGCGCCAGCACTTTATTGCTGATGGGTGCAGCGGCTGCTGGAAATGTTGGGCCGGTAGCAACAGTTGCGCTCACGGCCAATGCCTGGGACCTGGTTTACGATGATGCTTCCGATCGGCTGTTTGTTGCCCAGGTGGATGGCACGATTGCGGTTTTCGATGCCTTTTCTGCAGATCGCGGTGTTGGCGGTGCAAACCGCACGTTCTCCGTGGTTGATGGTGACGGCGAAGCGTCGGTCAACATGCACGGTATTGATTACGATGCCGAGAGTGACAGGTTGGTCATAGGCGATGTAGGTGTGGCCAGCTCAGCTGACGACGGCAAACTCTATGTGATCAACGATGCCAGTGTGGCAGATGGTGAAGTTACAGCGGCCACAACCTTTAAAGGCCCCAACACGCGTCTCGGTAACCCGGTTGACCTGCAGTTGGACGGCACGGATGTGCGTATTGCTGAGAAAGCCAATGGCGGCGGCGCGATTCTTGTCTACCAGAACATTTTCAGCCGGGCTGGTGGTGATGTTGCGGCGGATCTGGTTCTGGACACGCCAGCGCCTGAATCACTGGCTGTTGTACCGGATGCTGATCCGGCTCCCGGTGTGACCGATATTGTTGACCCTGCGACGGCATACCAGGTACTGACGACTAGCAATCCGGCAACGGGTTCGGCAACGTCCGGCCAACTGTTCACTAACGCCCGCACGCTGGCTGCAGCGCCCCAGCTGGCATTCGATACCGGCCTGGGAAGCATTGAGAATGTCACGCTTGACCGCGATGGCAATGCCTACATCACCTTTGATGATGGCACCACGGCCAATAGCGGCATTGCAGTTATTGGTGCACTCGGTGCACGTGATGGCTTTGATGCCAACCAGGACCGTACCATCACCGGTGCGAATACTCGCCTAATGTCGCCCAAGGGTATTGAGCTTGCAGATGATCTCGGCCTGATGATTGTCGCCGAAAATGGCGGCGCCGAAATGCTGGTGTTCAGTGCGTGCGCCAGCGGTAATGCAACCCCGGTTGTTGTCAGCACTGGCGGCGTGGCGCCATGGGAAAGTGATTATGATCCATCCGGTGATACGCTTTATGTCGCACTGACCAATGGCACAGTTGCCGCGTATGACGACTTCTCCCAGGACATGGGTGCGAGTGGGCCAGACCGGACTATTACTCCGGCTGTCGGTGGAACAGCGTTTTCCGCCCCCACAAACATCCATGGTATTCGCTACGATCAGGCTTCTGATACGTTAATTCTGGCAGATGTCGGGGCGGGTGGCGCTGACAATGACGGTGCATTGGAAACCATTTTGATGGCATCAACCGCTAACGGTGTGACCAACGTTGGTAAACGAATTGCCAATACTGGTGACGGCACTGATGTGACCGGGCTGGGTAATCCCGTTGATATCGCGTTTGATGGACAGGACTTGTATGTGGCTGAGAAAATTAATGGCCAGATCCAAATATGGAGAAACTTCCTGACAGATGCGTCTCTGGTTAACAACGCCGCTCCGAGCGACATTGTTGCAGCGACTGCGCCGGAATCGATTGTATTGATGCCGGAATAAAGCGACGCGGGTAATACAGGAAGCCCGGGCGATGCCCGGGCTTTTTTGTGGCTGGATATTCTCGGGTTTCCTAGATCGGAATTGCCCGTCCGATGTATTCGATCGGGCCGGTTGGTTTACCAATCGGCGAACCGGCTTCGTCTTCCAGGGTGATCTCGAACAGCTGGTTTTGCTCCAGCGGCGGCAGCTTATCCACATTGATGCTTAAGGTCTGGCCGGGCTTGACCAGCCCCAGCGACACAGGTGCGCTCCAGTCATCCGCCTTGGTCCAGAACTCGAGAGATTTACCCTGCGGCACTTCATAGGTGCCCAACGCCTTCAGGGTTAGTGTCTGGTGATTGCTGGCTTGCACCACCCATCCCGGTGAGTGCCCCTCTGGCGTCGCCAGTACCACCAGATAAGAAGGCTGTTGCGGCTGGCCTGAGAGCGCTACGCCAAGCAGCAACGCCGTGGCAAAGCCTGCGGCTGTCAGGCCACGCCACAGAGGCAGGTTGTGCCACCAGGTTTTCAGGAGCGGCAGTTGCGGTTGTTTGTCGTGCGCGGCGGCGAGGGCCTCAGCTTGGGCGCTATTGCTGATGCGCGCCCACACGCTGTCTGGCAACGGCATGGGGTCAACAACATCGCATAGCGGCACCAGCCTCTCTTCCCAATAGGCAACCAACTCCGCCAGCTCCTGATCTGTCTTCAGGCGTTCAATAACAGCTCGACGTTCTGCCTCTGGCAGTGTGCCCAGTACATACTGACCGGCAAGCTCATACGGAGATTCATGATCACTGGTTTTCATCCGAGGCACTCCCGTAACGACAGCAGGCTGCGCTTTATCCAGGATTTCACACTGCCCAAAGGGGCGCCGAGAAGGTCACTGATCTCACTTTGGGAGTAACCGTTAACGTACGCATGGTAAATACATGACCTGCGCTCAGGTTCCAGTTCCATAATGCAGTCCTGCACCCGGTTGTTGCTCGTACTACCCCAATGCGTTGAATTAATGCGCTCGCACCAATCACCGTCACGAGCATCGGGAATATCTTCGATGACCTCACTTTGAGTCACTTGCCGTTTTGAAAACCTAATAAAATCAAGGGCCAGGTGCCGTGCAATCGAGTAAATCCAGCTTCGTGAGTTGCCACGGGATGCATCGAACGTATGTGCTTTCTGCCAGATTCTCAAAAAGACGTCGTGTATCAGGTCCTCCGCAGTGGCACGGTCCTTCACAATATTAAAAACAACACCCATCAGGCGGCCGCTCTCTTCGAGGTAGAGCTCTCGCAATGCCTCCTTGCTTTGGTTGGCACAGGCGTGTAAACAGGCCTCATAATCAAACGCATCCGTCGTTATTGACACATTGTCTCCGCCAAGTTGTTTTATGATGTTATCGCCGTAGCTTTGCTCTGCAATACGGCTGAATCATGCCCGATTGTTAGTGACTTTGGCGCGTTATGCAATTCGTGTTGGATAATACGTTTTACCGGCGTGATCGGAGGCACCAAAAGCATATAATGTTGGTTTGGACTAGAGCTAAACACTTTAAATCAGGCTGTTATTCATCTTGGGGAGGGACTGCAATGTCCAACATAAATCAGAATTCCAAAGCGCGCGCCGGGCGCCGTATCAGCACGGGGTTGCTGATGTCCATTTTGCTGATCATTGGCGGATGTAGCTCACTGTACTACGACACCATGGAAAAACTGGGTATCGAGAAACGGGAGATTCTGGTTGATCGTGTTGGCGATGCCCGGGATGCTCAAAATGAGGCCCAGGAAACCTTCCGATCAGCGCTGGAACGCTTCCAAAGTGTGGTGAGTTCGCCCGACACCGAGCTTAAAGAGCGGTATGAGAAAATCAATGACGCCTATTCAGACAGTGAGTCCATCGCCGAAGAGGTGCGCGACCGGATTGATGCGGTGGAAGAAGTGTCCGGCGCATTGTTTGAAGAGTGGGAAGACGAGCTTGATCGATACAAAAGTACGTCTTTGCGCCAGAGCAGTGAGCGTAAGCTGAATGAAACCCGCGAGCAGTACAGTCAGCTGATTGACCGGATGCACAAAGCAGAAGAGCGTATGGACCCGGTTTTGCAAGCCTTTGAGGATCAGGTGCTGTTCCTCAAGCATAATCTCAACGCGCAGGCGATTGGCTCGCTTGAAGGCGAGTTGGGGCAAATTCGTCAGGATGTGGATGCCTTGATTCGGAATATGGAACAATCGATTGCCGAATCGGAAGCGTTTATTAAGCGCTTCCGAACGGAATAAGCCTCAGTGCAAGTGCTTTTAAACGATTCGCTTGCCATCCACTAGCTGAGAAACCTTCAGTGGGTTTCCATCGCGGAGCGCTTCAGGCAACAGCGCCTGAGGGAGGTTTTGGTAGCAAACCGGGCGTAAGAAGCGGTGGATAGCACTGCTTCCGACGGAGGTAGAGCGCGAGTCTGACGTTGCCGGGAACGGCCCTCCGTGCACCATCGCATGGCACACCTCAACACCGGTCGGCCAGCCATTTACCAGTATCCTGCCTGCCTTTTCTTCCAGCGTAGGCAGCAATGACCTGGCCTGTTCAGTATCAGCCTCTTCCATCTGAATGGTGGCCGTTAGCTGCCCTTCGAGTTTTTCTGTAACACGCTTGAGTTGTGCCATATCGTCGCATTCGATCACCACAGAGCTGGATCCGAACACCTCGTCCTGGAGGTTGTGATCGTTGATAAATGCTTCGGCAGAGGTGGTGAACAGAGCGGCCTGGCATTGATTTGGAGCTTCGCTTTCCACGCCATTACCCAGCGAGCGAACGCCGGCGTTCTCAGACAGCGCTTTGACGCCCTGCTGATATGCGCTGTGGATTCCCGGTGTCAGCATGGTCTGAGCTGCAACGGCGGTGATCGCCTTGGACGCCGCTGATACAAAATCATCAAGCGCCTGGCTGCGAACCGCAATGACCAGACCCGGGCTGGTGCAGAACTGGCCCGCGCCCATTGCCAGAGAGCCGATAAAGCCTTCAGCCAGTGCCTGGCTTCGTGTCTCGAGCGCTTCGGGGAGCAGATATACCGGGTTGATGCTGCTCATTTCAGCATAAACAGGAATCGGCTGAGGGCGAGCCTGGGCTGTTGCCATCAAGGCCATGCCACCGCGGCGTGAGCCGGTAAAGCCGACTGCCTTTACTCGCGGGTCCGATACCAACGCCTGGCCGATGTCGTTGCCGGAACCAAACAGCAGCGAAAACACCCCTTCGGGCATCTTGCATTGCTTGGCCGCAGCCTGCACCGCGCGCCCTACAAGCTCGGAGGTGCCGGGATGAGCAGAGTGTGCTTTGACAATAACCGGGCAGCCCGCAGCCAGGGCCGAAGCGGTGTCACCACCGGCGACGCTGAATGCTAGCGGGAAGTTGCTGGCGCCAAACACCACAACAGGCCCCAGGGCAATATGTTGCTGGCGCAGGTCAACTCTGGGTAGAGGTTTGCGCTCGGGTAGGGCCGGATCGATACGAACATCGAGCCATTCGCCTGCACGCACCACGGATGCGAACAGACGCAACTGGCCACAAGTCCGGCCCCGCTCGCCTTCTAAACGTGCGCGAGGAAGGCCGGATTCGAGCATACCGCGCTCGATCAGTTCATCGCCGATCGCCTCGATCTGGTCTGCAATAGTGTCCAGAAATTCAGCACGTAGTTGCGGTGATAATGTTCGAAATTCGAGACTTGCCGACTCAGCTAGCCCGCATGCGCGTTCGACCTCGGCCGAGCTGCCGCTTGCATAACCCGGATCAAGTTGCTCACCGGTGGCGGGGTTGATCGCGTGGATCGCAGCTCCGGTTGCGAAAAAAGCGTCTTGGCCGATTAGTTGCTGACCTTTAGGTTGCATATTTTTGCTCCTACATTGCACATAACAGAAAAAGGATTAGATCCTGGCGTATCGAAAATTAGCCCTGCCCGGCGGCCTGGAGTCGCCGAAAAGAGCTGGTTAAATAACTTCTTCAGAGCTCTGAGCTTTACTGGCTGGCTGCTTGAGCGGTTTTTTAATCGCAAGAAAGTAAACAAAAACGAGTGTGAGAACGACGAAGAACAAGCTGTCGAGGCTGGTAAAGAATGTCATCGGGTTGCCATTGGAAAGGGCTAGCGAGCGGCGTAGAAACTCTTCCAGGTTAGGGCCGAGAATGAATCCAAGTAGCATGGTGATGATCGGGAAATCATTCTTTCTCATGTAGTACGCCAGTACACCCAGCGCCAGCGCCATCATCATTTGAAAGGTTGAATACGTAGCCACGTAGCTGCCTACCACGGCAAGAAGGGCAATAGACCCATAGAGTACGTCCTTGCGGATTGCGACAATTTTGATGAAGTAGGGGCCTAGCAAAAACAGCGTTAAAGGAATCAATATCACAGCGCTGAATAAAAGTGAGGCAAGCACCGGCGCAATCAGATCAGCTTGCCCTGCCATCAGCTGAGGGCCCGGCTGAATACCGTTAATCACGAGTACTCCGAGCATGATTGCGGTAATTGGATCGCCAGGGATGCCGAACGTCAGCATCGGTACCAAGGCGCCACCGCACACGGCATTGTTGGCACTTTCGGATGCCGCAATCCCTTTTGGATTGCCCTTGCCATAGCTGTCAGGGTTTGAGGAGGTGCGTACCGTTTCAACGTAGGCCAGAAAGCTGCCCATCGATCCACCTGCTCCGGGTAGCGTTCCCACAAAGTAGCCAATCAACGACGATTTGACGTAACAGACAACGCCAATTTTACGAATGTCTGCTAACGGCGGGATGAAATCGCGACGTCTGATTTTTACCTTGCTCATCGCTTCTGTAGTTTGGCGAGCCTCTTTTTTGGCCCCGACTTGTATCAATATTTCACTGATCGCAAAGGTGCCAATAATCACCGGCATCAGATCTATGCCTGCCGTGAGGTCGCTGAACCCGAAGGTGAAGCGGGTAACGGGCTCCATCGCATCCAGGCCTATGGTTGCCAGCATTAAACCGATGCATGCCGCCATGGCAGCTTTAATCATCTTGCCGCGTTGCGCGATGACGATAACGATCACAGCAAACGCCAATAACGAAAATTTACCGGTGGTTTGTACCAGCAACGATGCCTCGGCAATGAATGGCGCGAGGCCAATCAGCAACATGGCACCTAAAGCCCCACCAACCATCGAGCCAATGGCAGCGTGCCCCAGTGCCAAGGCTCCTTTGCCCTGTTGTTGCATTGGATAGCCATCGAGGGCTGTCATCATTGATGAGGGCGCCCCAGGGATATTTATGGTGGTCGCTGTAATGCTGCCGCCACACATGCCCGCCATATAAATACTGGCGCAAGCCATCAACGCTGTGGTGACATCCAGGCTGTATGTCAGAGGTAATAACAACGCCAGCGCCAATGTTGCGGTCAACCCTGGAATGGCGGAAAAAACAGTACCGATTATAAAACCTGCTATTACGTAGGTCAGTACCAGAGGATCGAGCAGCGTTTTGAAGCTGGTGACTACAAGTATAATGAATTCCATAAGTTAACCCCTCAAGGTCGGGAGTCTAACTCCGAAAAGTAGTTCGAATATGAGATGCCCAAGCGCAACTATCACTATTGAAATTATGGCTTTTTGAACAAATTTTTCTTTTGATGAAAACATCAACATCATTGAAAAAACAAAAAGCACTGAGGGGATGAAATATCCGATAGTTGAAAAGGCAATAATGTAAATAAAGATGAGGCAAACAATGATTGGAGCAGCATATGGCTTGCTTTCATCACCTGCATCTGCCGCTCTTCTTTTTACAAGAACCCATTCTTTAAATAGGAGTATTCCACTGAACATCACTGCAAGTGAGCCTATGATCAGAGGAAAAAAAGATGGTTGAAGCCCCCCGTTCAGCACTGGGCTTCCGATGTTAATGGCAGTGACGAGATATCCGACAGAAACAATAAATATTAAAAACTGAAAGATGATTTTTTTATAAAAATAAAGCATATCAAGCACCTCTGGGTATCATCCCCCTGTCAGCGTTGCAGGGGGGCGCGCCGCATCGTTATAGATCGAGTTCGTCCATAACTTTGAACGTTTCAGATTGCAGGGTATTGATCCATTCCTGCACATCATTAACGCCTAACCAGTTTGGCGTTACACCTACACCCGATACCCAGGTTTGAAACTCTTCGCTATCAAAAGCATCTTTGAACGACGTTTCAAGCGAAGCGATCACTTCTTTCGGCGTATTCTTCGGAGCGGCCAGCAAGATGAAGCTTCCGGTCTCCAAGTCATAGCCTAGAGTGCTAATGGGTGAAACACTTGGAAACGATGGGTTCTGTATCGATGACAGCTCTACCAAGCTTTCACATCGCCAGACTCTATGACCCCGCTAAAATCACCCAGGCTTGAAATCGCTGCATCCAATTCACCGGACAGCAGAGCTTCGGCCTCAGCGCTTGACGATCCAGGGTAGGTGATAACGTTAAACTTGACCCCAGCCTGTTTCTCAAGGCGACGTACGGCAAGAAAAGGCCCTGACCCTCTGGGCGCAACGCCCACGCGTACGGTATTTGGTTCTGCTTTGGCAGCTTCAATCAGTTGCTCGAAACTGGTAAAGCCAGACTGTTCCGACACCACTACCGCGTCGGCTTCGCTTGTGATTCGAGCAATCGGCGTCATGTTGTCAAGCGAATAGCCTGGAACCATTTTGCCGCGCGGAAGCGTGATCACGCTGTCGTAGGTCAGCACACCGATGGTGTGGCCGTCGGGGCGAGCACGAGACATCTGCATCAAACCGGAAGCGGTCACGGCACCGGCGATATTTTCAATGTAAATTGAAACCGGCATTTTCTGCTCTGCAATACTGCCGAGCTTTCGGGATATGGCGTCGGCGCCACCGCCGGCTGGCCAGGGTACGATGAGGCGAATATCACGGGAAGGATACTCAGCCGCCGCGACGGTTGAGGTGAGCAGGCAAGCGCCAATGACGCAAAGGAGTTGGTTCTTCAATCTTTTTAAGATCATGATTATGTCTCTTTTTGTTTGATTGTGATTATTGTGTTCACCTCACGGGTCTGATGCCCACTATGCCTTTTGGTTGTTGTACTCCTCCAGAGTTTCCGCGTTGGGAGGGTACAGCCCAATGACTTTGCTTCCCGCCCGAACTTTATTCAGCACAAAATCCTCGAAGAGTTCCATTGCTAGTGCTTCTTCGGAAATTTCCGGTGCAATTTCCAGGGGGATAACGATGATGCCGTCACCATCGCCTACCAATACATCACCCGGATTAACCATGACGCCGCCACAACCGATCGGTACTTGTATGTCTACGGCGTGGTGCTTGGTGAGGTTGGTTGGGGCGCTTGGTTTGGCGCAAAAAATCGGCATGTTCATTTTAGATGCGTCGTTGAAATCTCTGATGCCCGCATCGGAAACAAAACCTGCACATTTGCGAACTTCCAATCGAGTGAGAAGGATGCTCCCTGCAGAAGCAGCTGTTGCGTCCTGACGACAGTCAGAAACCAACACCATACCTTCCGGGACGGTTTCAACGGCAAGGCGCTGAGGGTGCTCAGGGCTTTTGAATGCCGCAACGGTATCAACGTCTTCACGAGCCGGGATGTAGCGCAGGGTGAATGCCTGGCCGACCATCTTCAGGTTTTGGTTGTTGATGAGGCTGACACCCTGGATGTAGGTGTTGCGCAAACCTCTTTTGAACAGCGCTGTGTGCAGAGTTGCTGTCGACACGCGACGCAGATCGTCAATAACCTTCTGACTTGCCTGCATATTGTTAGTACTTGTTGTCATGCATATCTACCTTGACTGAATGGAACACACCCTGACTGTACGATATGAAATTTTACAAATCAAACAACTTTTTACAACTTGGTTGATTTTGTAATATTCTATTAGACCGTAGTCGATAGAAGGGCGTTTCAGAGAAGCGGCCTGCAGGAAATTGTCTTGCGGAAAAATGCTTTAAAATGATAAAGTTCGGCGATGTTTCCGCTCGTTTAGCGATGATAAACATACTGTGAACGAAGATTTCATAGTCGCTGTGTAAATGATTTGTTCGCCATATTGGTCATTAGAGCTGTTAAAAGTTGTCTATTTTGGCATTTTTCACCCTGTTTTTGGTTGTATAACTATGCAGATGCAAAAACAAGAAATCAGTCGGTCGCTCTCTTCAGTGGCTTACCAGAAAATTCTGGTGGCAATCATTAGTGGCGAGTATCCGGCGAACGAGAAGCTTCCTAGTGAGGCGAAGCTTTGCGAAAAGTACAGTGTTTCCCGACCTGTGTTGAGGGAGGCGTTAACCCGACTAAAAGAAGACAACCTGATTGTGTCACGGCGAGGGTCAGGTAGTTTCGTCATTAAGCGCCCGGATGATGCGGTCCTTTCATTCTCCAAGATTTCCAGTATTTCCGGTATTCAGCGGTGTTTTGAGTTTCGCACCGATCTGGAAGGCAGCGCCGCGGGTCTCGCTGCTACGCGGCGTACAGCTGATCAGCTTGCTCGCATCGTTGCAGCGGCAGAAAAAATTGATGAAGCAAACAGGCTTCATGCCATTGCCAGCGAAGAAGATTTCGAGTTTCACCTTGCGATTGCCGAGGCGGCTAATAACCAGTATTACTCGACGGTGATGAAATCGTTAAGGGAGAATATTAAAGAAGGGATGAACATCACCCGGACGCTATCATTACAATCCACGGACGTTAATCGCATGATATTGGTTCAGGATGAGCATAAGGCGATTCTGAAACACATCATCGATGGCGATGCCGAGAACGCAGAGTTAGCTATGAAAAGACACCTGAATAGCGCCAGGATCAGGATGTTTGAGGGAACCGATGATTAGCCGTGTGAGTTTGGTTAGCGTGTTACTTTAAGGGTACTGATTGAGCCGGCTGCGCGGCTTTCGACGTGAAGGTGAACACAGTTGGTTACTGCGTCGCCACAACCGATAGCGGAGGCATGTATGAAGTACATCTTTGAAGTGCGCATCAGGGAAGGCTATACCGCCGAGGACTATGCGGATGCCTGGGTGCGTGCAAGCGAGTTGATTCAGCGTGCGCCGGGCGCGAGGGGAACGGAGTTGCATCGCAAAATCGATGATCCGAATACGCTTATCGCCATTGCCCACTGGGACAGCAAAGCCAGCCGGGATTCGATGGAGGCGCAACCCAACCCCGACGTAGCTGAAATTATTCGCAGTGCTGCGCCGTTTTGTGAAATCCGGCCTCTTGGTGAGTTTGAGAATCCCGAGTGGGTGGTTAATCCAACCCCTGGGGTTGCCAGTACGTGACCGGTTCTCTATGACCTCAGTGGGTTACAGGCAGTTCAGTTGTTGGCCCGAACACTTCGTAGTGTAGTTGGTCGTCTGTAAACCCGATGCTGTTAAGTATGCCCTTAAGAGCCGACATAAAGGGCATAGGGCCGCAGAAGTACACATGGGCTGTTTTGTCGGTGAGCCACTTATCGAGAATATCCGCGGTTAAGTACCCAGCCCAATCGGCACCCTCGCCAAACTCAAATGCACGTCGCAGATCCAGCCCAGATGACTTTTGTAGCTCTGCCAGCTCTTGGTGAAAAATCTGGTGTTCGGCGCTGCGGCAGCATTCAACGAACTGGACGTTTTCGGCAGAAATGCCAGATGCCAGAGCTTCTTTGAGCATACTGAACAGAGGCGTGATGCCAACGCCACCGGAAATAAAGACGTGTTTCGGGGCATCTTTGTTCAGCATGAATTGCCCATTAGGCGCACTCAGTTCAACCGTATCACCAGCCACACATTGGTGAAGTTGCTGCGAGGCAGCCCCTTGAGTTTCGGCCTTTACAGAAATCCGGTAATAATCCTCTGTGCCCCAGGACGAGAGTGAGTATTGCCGGATTTCATCATAGCTGTCACCGGTTCCAGTCAGTTTGATGCCAAGGTACTGACCGCCGGAATACGCGCAAATATCGCCACCATCGTTTGGCTTGAGGTAAAACGATTTAACTTCCGGTGTTGCCTCAATAATCTGATCAATGGTGAAGGGGCGAAATCCGCGCCAGCCACCTGGCTGAGCTTCCTTTTCGCTGTACATGCTTTCTTCAGTATCGGTAAAAATCTGTGCCAGCACGCCGTAAGCTTCTTCCCACGCGGTGAGTGCTTCGTGGTTATCTGGCAACTGCAATACATCTTTAATAGCTGCGATCAGGTTTTCCCCTACAATTGGATAGTGCTTGGGCTCAATGCCAATGCTGGCGTGCTTGCTGGCGATTCGCTGTACGGCGGGTACCAGCACTTCAATTTGATCAATGTTTTTGGCGTAAGCAAAAACGGCATCTGCCAAGGCTGATGACTGGCCTCCGCCGCCACTGCGCTGATTGGCCATGTTGAATATGTGCTGCAGGTCGGGGTTGTTGGCAAACAACCTTTTATAAAACTCTTGGGTGATGGCTTGGCCGTTTTCGGCCAGTAGTGGCACCGTTGACTTAACGGTCGCAATAGTATGTTCAGAGAGCATGAGGTAACCTTTAAAGAGTATGTTAAATACATTTTAAAGGTTACAGGGTGATATCAGATGCAGTCAAGGTGGACTTTTGGGGGCGACCATTCGAAAGGGTGTGGGGAATGAATGATAATGGCTAAACGATCAACGCTGGGCCATCAAGGCTTCTGCAGGGAAGCGCAAGGGCCGGATGAAACAAAATCCAACCAGTGTTGTCTAATTGGTCACACCTCGACTGGAAGGAATGCAACATGGCCAGGCTTTTCGCTCTCGTGACTGTAATGCTGCTTTTTACCAGCAACGCCCTGGCGTCGGAGCCGCCTGTTTACACCGGGCTGCTAGGCAACACTGCCGTTGGTGGGTACGACGCTGTAAGTTATTTCGAAGCAGAGGCCCAGCCGAGGGCTCCGCCAAGCACACAATCGAGTATAAAGGCGCTACCTGGAGGTTCGCGAACTCCGAAAATCTTGCGCTCTTCAAAGAAGATCCGGAACGATACGCGCCAGCCTACGGTGGTTATTGTGCCTGGGCTATAAGTCAGGGCACCCTGACCAAAGGCGATCCGAAATACTGGTCTGTCAGAGATGGGCGGCTGTACCTGAATTATAGCAAATCAGTGCACGATCAATGGCTGGAAGATCCTGAAGGCTTTATTCTACAGGCGAATGAAAAATGGCCAAAGATACTGGAATAGAATTCCGGGTTTCCAATAGCTGAGGCATGGATGAAGCACATTTTGAAGTGCATATCCATGAGGGCGATGCCGCCGAGGACTACGCGGATGCTCAGGTACGGGTAAGCGAGTTGATTCAGCGTGCATCGGGAGCGCGGGGAACTGAATTGCACTCCGACATCAGGATCTTTCCCTATGCGCCACCCATTCCAAAGCATGTTTAACCTTCACCGGCATGAAATCTTGCCGGTGCTTGTGGCGGTGTTGTATTTTTTCTGTGTGCTGACCGCGCTTATGGTGCTGCGTCCTGCCCGGGAGGCGTTGGGTATTCAGGGCGGTATCGATACGGTGCGCTGGCTGTTCATCGGCACCGCAGTGGTCACGCTGGCCGTTAACCCGGTGTTCGGCTGGCTGGTCAGTAACTTGCCCCGGCGCCTGTTCATCTCTGCTACTTACCTGTTTTTCAGTGTTAGCCTGCTGGTTTTCTACGGCCTGATGACGCTGACACCCAATGTGATCGGTGTAACCACAGGCCAGGTGTTTTACGTGTGGTTCAGCGTGTTCAACCTGTTTGTAACCATGGTGTTTTGGGCACTGATGGCGGATCGTTTTTCGTTTGATCAGGGCAAACGGTTCTTCGGTTTGATTGCGGTTGGAGGCACTTTGGGCGCCATTTTCGGGCCTTGGTTAGCGGGGCGCCTGGCCCAGCCCCTGGGCACACCGGCCCTGCTGTTGGTGGCAACTGGCTTTCTGGTTCTGGCGCTGGTTGCCGCCCTGATTCTTATTCACCTGCAGCCTTATTCGCCGTCACAACGGCGAAGCCCGGAGGACCCGCTCCCCGTCGACGAGCATGCGCGCATTGGCGGCAGTGCTTGGGAGGGGCTGCGGGCGGTATGCCGTTCCCGCTACCTGATGGGCATTGCCGCTTATGTGGTAATTCTTGCCGTGATGGCTACCTTCATCTATTTCACCCGGTTGCATATGGTGGCGGCGATGGGAGAGAGCACCGACCTGCGCACCACTTTGTTTGCCCGCATTGATCTGATTACCCAAATTGCCACTCTGGTAATGCAGGCGCTGGTGGCGGGCCATCTGATGAGGCGGCTTGGGGTAGCGGTAACCCTGGCGCTGCTTCCGCTGACGGCTGCGCTGGGCTTTATCGGCCTTGCGATGGTGGGGTCGTTTGCGGCCCTGGTGGTGTTTGAAGCCACCTTCAGGGCCGTGCAGCGTTCGCTGATGCGCCCCGCCCGGGAAACCCTGTATACCGTTGCCAGTCGTGAGGAGAAATACAAGGCCAAGGCGTTTATCGACACCTTTGTTTACCGCTCTGGTGATGTGGTGGGCGCGCACACAGAAGGTCTTCTGGCCCGTTTGGGAATGGGCCTGGCGGGCATCGCGGCTGTTGCTGTTCCGCTTGCCCTTATGTGGGCGGCTCTGGCTTTCTGGCTTGGCCGATCCCAAAAACAAAAGGCGCTGGCTCATGAGCTAACCCGTGCAGAACAAGAAAGGAGAATGCCATCATGATATCCCGTCGCACCTATCTCAAACTGGCCATGGCGGTTGGCGCCAGCCTTGCTATGCGGCCTGGCATGCTGTGGGCAGAAGATCGCGAACTGGAGCTGATCACCCGCCCCATCCTTCCACAGGCGAGCGCCTGCCGGGCGTGGGCCTGGGCAGTTCCGCCAGTTTCTCCAGCACTGCCCGAAGCGAGGATTTCGAGGCCTTGCGGGAAGTGCTGGCTGCGCTGGTTAAAGAGGGCGGTTCGGTATTTGACACGGCCCCGAGCTACGGGGCGTCGGAGGAAGTCGCCGGGCAAATCGCCAACGAACTGGGCATTGTCGACAAGTTATTCTGGGCGACCAAACTGAACGTAGCCGGCTGGGGTGGCCGCACCGCCAATCTGGAAGAAGCCCGGGCCCAGGTGGAAACCTCTTTCGAACGGATCGGCAAAAACCCCATTGACCTGATTCAGGTCCACAACATGGCGGACATTCCCAACCAGCTTGGCCTGTTAAAGGAACTTCGGGCCGACGGCCGGGTGCGCTACATTGGCGTGACAACCACCTTCCAGCAGCAATATGAGGGCCTGGAAACGGTGATGAAAAACGAGCCCATTGATTTCATCGGCGTTGATTACGCCGTCGACAACCTGACCATGGAAGAGCGCATTCTGCCCCTGGCCAAAGACAAAGGCATTGCGGTGCTGATATACGCGCCGTTCGGCCGCGCCCGCCTGTGGGATAAGGTGAAAGGCAAGGAGCTGCCAGATTGGGCGGCAGAATTTGATGCTCACTCCTGGGCCCAGTTCTTCCTGAAGTTCGTACTCTCGCATCCGGTAGTAACCGCCACCACACCGGCTACCAGCAAAGCCCGCCACATGATCGACAATATGGGGGGCGCCATGGGCGCGCTACCCGATGAGGCGTTGCGCAAGCGCATGGTTGCCCATATCGAGGGCCTGTAAATTTTCCAGGATGGTTGCAGAGCCAATGGCGGCTGGCTTAAACACTGCACGGCGTTAACGTCCTTTAAACAGAGACCCCAGCACACCGCGCAAGATACCCCGTGTCATTTCACGACCCATTGTGCGCGCAATGCTTTTTGCCATGGTTTCAAAAACTCCCTGGCGTGAAGAACGTCGTGTTTGTGCAGGTTTTTTGCTTTTACTGGCTGGGGCTTCATAAATCCGGTTTTTATCAAGGGTTGCCTGCTCGGCTTCTTTGGCAGCCTGCTCTGCACGCTTTTGTAGTATTTCGTAGGCAGATTCGCGGTCAATAACGTCATCATAGCGAGGGCCAAACTCACTGAGGCTGAGAATGCGGTTTCGTTCTTCAGCCGTAGCAGGCCCGAGGCGTGAAGAGGGCGGCCGTATCAGCGTCTGGTCAACAATCGATGGCATGCCCTTGGCATCGAGGGTGGAGATCAGGGCTTCGCCAATGCCGAGTTCGGTGATGACCTTTTCAGTATCGAGGCTGGGGTTTTCCCTGAAGGTTGAAGCGGCCGCGCGAACGGCTTTTTGGTCACGGGTGGTAAATGCTCTGAGAGCGTGCTGTACCCGATTGCCAAGCTGGCCGAGTATCTTATCGGGGATATCGGTGGGGTTTTGTGAAACAAAATAAACGCCTACACCTTTGGAGCGGATCAATCGCACCACCTGCTCAACTTTTGTTAGCAGGGCTTTCGGCGCGTCCTCAAATAACAGGTGTGCTTCGTCGAAAAAGAACACGAGCTTGGGTTTTTCAGGGTCGCCGACTTCCGGCAACTCTTCAAACAACTCGGCCAGCAGCCAGAGCAGAACGGTGGCATAGAGCCTTGGTCGTTGGATGAGTTGGTCTGCCGCTAGCAAGTTGATGTGCCCGCGGCCAGCCGCATCGCAGCGCATCAGATCGGTTAGCTCCAGAGCCGGTTCGCCAAAGAATTGATCGCCCCCCTGTTGCTCAAGTTGCAATAAGCGTCGTTGTATCGCGCCTACGGAGGCTTTACTGACGTTGCCATATAGAGCGGTGAGTTCCTGTGACTGCTCGGAAACAAAGGTCATTAATGCACGCAAGTCTTTGAGATCCAGCAACGCCATGCCGTGATCATCGGCGAGCTTGAAGGCGATGTTGAGTACGCCTTCCTGAGTATCGTTGAGTTCGAGCAGGCGAGACAGTAAAAGAGGGCCCATATCCGAAATGGTGGCCCGCACCGGATGGCCCTGGCTACCAAAAACGTCCCAAAATACCGTGGGGAAGCCCGCAAACAGATAGGGTTCAAGGCCGACCTCAGCTGCGCGTTTGGTAAGAAAAGGCTTTGGGGTGCCTGGTTGAGAAATGCCAGACAAATCGCCTTTCACATCGGCCATAAACACCGGTACACCTTGAGCGGAAAAGCCTTCTGCAAGAATTTGCAGGGTGACCGTTTTTCCGGTGCCGGTTGCTCCGGCGATAAGGCCATGGCGATTGGCACGACTTAGCAACAGGCTTTGAACGTAACTGCCTTTGCCTATGAAAACCAAATTTTCCGGCACCGGATTCACTTCCTCTGTTACCACCCTTCCGAAATCACAGCTTGTCGAATGCCGTGTCGAAATCTTTGGCAGCAGCCTCTGTGAACTCAAAATTCTTCCGAATATACCCCAGCGTAGCCTTTTCGGTGTCTGTCACGCTGGTGCCATCCTGAGCAGATTTGAGTAGGTCGGCGACTTCGTCTTTGGACAATTTACCTTCACCCTGCCCAGTGGTGTGTTTGCGAGCTAGATCCAACAGTTCTTTTTCGTATTTTTGACCATCAATCGTTTCGTAAGCCATAGCAAAGCCAACTCCATTTAACTGTGGTTCCGAAGCGCTCGGAACATAGCGGCCCTCCGCTGCGGGAGGAGAGTGAAAGGCTGTGCCATCCAACTGGCCTGTCAGTTTTATACAAGCACAGGGGATGCGGTTGCGCAAATAATGAGCAGAAAAATCCATTTTCCCATATGGGGTATCAAAGGGTAACGGCTGAGTTATCAGAGCAGTGCGCCTGAACGGGCATGTTCAGGCGCAGATTAGCTTGGCTAAACGATTATCGATTGGCCATCAAGGCTTCGAGTTCATCGGCGCCACCAATCAGTTGGCCGTCGATAAATATTTGAGGGGTTGTACCTCGGCCCGTTACCGCCTGCAACGTACTGTATGACAGGCCGGCGGCGCCCAGCGTTATCTCTTCATACTTGTAGCCCTTTTTCTGTAGCAGCGTTTTGGCGCGAGTACAGTGCGGGCAGCCGGGCTTGGTGAATAGGCTCACCCGTGCCGGCAAGGTCACATCTGGCTTGATGTGATGAAGCATTGTGTCGGCATCTGATACTTCAAACGGGTCGCCAGGCTTGTCCGGTTCAATGAACATTTTCTCGATTACGCCGTTTTTGACCAGCATCGAATACCGCCAGCTGCGGTCACCAAACCCTATGTCGCTCTTGCTAACCAGCATGCCGATTTCACGGGTAAAATCGCCGTTGCCGTCGGGAATAAACTCGATGTTGTCAGCGTGCTGATCTTCCGCCCATGCCTGCATGACGAACGGATCGTTCACCGACAGGCAGATTACCCGGTCTACGCCCAGCTCTTTGAAAACCGGCGCCAGCTCGTTATATCGCGGCAAATGCGTGCTTGAACAGGTGGGTGTAAACGCGCCCGGCAAGGCGAACACAACAACCGTTTGATCGGTAAATAACTCGTTGCTGGTTACCGACTGCCACTCGTTGTCACGACGAATGGGAAACGTAACCTGGGGGACCTTCTTACCTTCCGATGAACTTAGCATTATAAATTCCTTGGAGTTGATGGGATTCTCTTGGACTTCCAAACTGTATCGTAATCAAACCCCTCTGGACACTGAACTACACCTTCGAAGTGCACATCACAGAGCTATATCGCCGAGGAGTGCGGATGCGCGTCTAGCCGTTGGTCATTGAGTTTGCGTATTATGGATGCACAAAACTCGCCCTTAGAACTCTTTTTACGGAGTGCTCGATAATGTTATTCGACCCCGACTTAAAGTCGGCCTCTCAGAAACACGTTCGGATTTATGCCATCTATGAGGTGCTGTTCACTTTGGTGGATTTCGCAGCGGCGTTCCAGTTCATTGTTGGGAGTGTTCTGTTCTTCAACGAGAGCACGACTTATGAGGCCACTTGGCTGTTCCTGGTTGGCAGTATCTGTTTCGCCTTGAAGCCAACCATTAAAGTTATCAGGGAGTGCCACCTGTTGAGGCTCGGAGACATCGAGCTGCTTGCAAAAAGGGCAAGGGAGTAGGAGGCTTGCATCCGTTACCTTGCGGTTACTAAGCAACCATTTACCAACCACTGCGAGCCGGGCCACACAGATCCCCGTGCTGCAGATAAATAGCGGTGTATTAAAAGCATGAATGATGAGCAACCGAACAATCCATTGCACGGGCTTACGCTTGAGCGAGTGGTAACACGCCTGCAGGAACACTACGGCTGGGAAGGGTTAGCTCAAAGAATCGACATAAAATGCTTCAAAAATGACCCGTCTATCAAGTCGTCGTTGAAGTTTTTGCGTAAAACCCAGTGGGCCAGAGACAAGGTTGAAAGTTTGTATATATCAACATTTGTGTAAACGTTTGGACCGAGAAAATAAAAAAGCCCTACGCTTTCACGTAGGGCAAAGATAATAGGGTAAGCCGGCTAGGGTTGAGCCTGAAACGAGTTCCTAATGGGAACGTATCAGTGGCTCGGGGACAGCTTGGAAGCTGCAACCTCAAACATTGAACGACATGCTGCGTTGAGTTTTGCCGCCGCTGAGCTCAGCTGCTTCGCGATGTACTCGTTGCGTTCTTTTTTAGCACGTGCCACAAGATCGTGAATTTCGACAATGCTAGGCGTATTTGAGAGCTCTGTAGTCATGGGGCTATTCTCCTTGGTTGCACCACTCAATTTCTATGTGATCTATGCTACTGAGATCGTTGTGCTTGGAAAAGCGATCCTTTCTAAGCACAATGATGAGAAAACCTCATGGTATGTGGTAACACTTATGCGTCGTCTTCCCCCGCTGAATGCATTAAGAATGTTTGAAGCATCCGCTCGCAAAGGCAGCTTTGTAGCCGCTGGAGACGAGTTGGCTGTAACTGCGTCTGCAGTAAGTCACCAAATTAGAACACTTGAAGAATATTTGGGAGTGAGTCTGTTCAGCCGTAGCAAGCGAAAGGTGGAGCTGACGCCGCCCGGAGAGCAGTACCTGGTGTCTGTCAGGCATGCTTTGGATGAAATCGAAATGGCCACTCACAGGCTGTCAGCCAGTAAAGAATCCAATGTGGTTCGAATCAGCGTAGCGCCCAATTTTCTGATTCGGTGGCTGATGCCGCGCATATCTCGTTTCAGAGAAATCTATCCGGATATTGAGCTGCAGATAAGCGCCTCTTTAGGGTTGCTCGATTTCAATGAGACGAACACGGATATGGCGGTCTACTATGGGAACGGCGAATGGGATGACATCGAGGTTTACTTCCTGCAGAGGGTAAGGCTTGTGCCTGTGTGTAGCCCGAAGCTTTTGGAGGGAGATTACCCTTTGCTGGTTCCGAGCGACCTGCGCTATCACACCTTAATCTATGTGAGTACACGTAAGTGGGAATGGGATAGCTGGTTACAACTGGCCGAAGCGGAGTTTGTTACGCCCCAGAACAGCCTTCAGCTGTCCAGCGGCCAACTAACCACGGCTGCAGCGCAGGAAAACCTGGGCGTTGCGCTTGCAGACCCCACGCTGACGTCCAGGGAGATCAGTTCCGGGAACCTGGTGGTGCCGTTCGATATTCCGCTTGATACCCGGAAAGCTTTTTATCTGGTTTATCAGAAGTACCGTCCGTTGACGTCGGGTATGAAGGCCTTCAAAGAGTGGATAATCAGTGAAATGCAGGCCACGGACGCGTACGGCGTAGAGAAAAAAGAGTCGCCTTGATTCTTTGTCAATCCTGCTGCCTAAAGACGAGGTCACCCTGACCAGCCGGCAATAATCGGTACATACACGATCAACAGCAGCACGCTGATCAATGTCAGCAAGTAGGGAACGATAGCCCGGGTGATGCGCTCCAGTGGCAGCTGTGTGATTGAGGAAGCCACATAGAGGTTGATCGCCACCGGCGGGGTGATCATGCCAATCGCCAGCCCCACCACGATAATCAAGCCAAAGTGAATGGGGTCGATTCCCAGCTGAAGCACCAGGGGCAGCAAAACGGGCGTTAGAATAATCAAGGCGCTGGCGGTTTCGATGAATACACCGGTCAGCAGGATTATTCCAACCACCAGCAGCATGATGACGTAAGGGTTGGTGGAGATAGACAGCACGGCTTGTGCAATGGCGCCGGGCACCTGCCAACTGGAAAGCGTCCAGCTCAGCACCGCCGACGTGGCGATGACCAGCATGATCACGGAGGTGGTAATCGCCGAGCGAATCAGGATGCGATACACGTCGGGCAGCTTGAGATCCCGGTAAATGAACAGCGAGACCAGCAGCGCGTAATTGACCGCCACCACAGCCGCCTCACTGGGCGTGAAGATACCCGAAAATATCCCCCCCAGAATGATTACCGGCGTCATCAATCCCCAGCTGGCGCTTTTCAGCGTGCGCCAGATGGTGCTTAGAGAAAGCGGTGTGCCTTTAGGGTACTGGCGCTTGTAGGCTTGCATAATGGCAATCGCCATCAACCCCAGCCCCATGGCCAGCCCCGGCAAAAAGCCGTTCAGGAACAGCTCGGTTACCGATTGCTGGGCAATTACGGCATAGATAATCATGGGCACGGAAGGTGGAATCACCACGCCCAGGGTGCCGCTTGCCGCAATCAAGCTGGCGGCAGATGCCGGATCGTAGCCTTTCTTGCGTAATTCTGGCACCAGGCTTGAGCCAACTGCTGCCGTGGTCGCAGCTCCCGAGCCTGAAATCGCCGCGAAGAACATCCCCGCCATCACGGAGACCAGCGATAAACCGCCCCGTAGAAAGCCGAACAGAGAGTCAGCGAAGTTGACCAGCCTCTCGCTCACCTTGCCTTGGGCCATCAGATCGCCGGCAAGAATGAACATGGGGATAGCCACCAGGGCAAAGGAATTGATGCCCTGAAACATCTGCTGGGTAACCACCATAAGCGGCACGCCAGCCTGGCTTAGGGCGACCATGGTGCTGGCCCCTATCGCCAGGGCAATAGGTACGCCCAGCAGCATGAGCCCGAAGAACAGCCCGAACAGTAACAGCGTCATGGGGCGGAATCCTCAACGCGTTCGCCATCCAGCAGCAGCTCTAGCAGATCAACCAGGGCATACCAGCTCATCACGGCTGCGGTAAACGGAATAATGGCGTAAACGTAGGTCATGGAGACCCGTAGGGATGCAGATTTTTGAAAGCTTTGCACTTGCATATAGCGATAGCCGATCACCACCAAGGCCACCATGAAGGCTAACACCGCCAGAGTGGCGGCAATGCGTGCCACTTGCCGTAGGCGCACGGGTAAGGCGTCCACGGCAAAGGTCACGGCAATATGCCGGCCACGCTGAAAAGCCAGGGTGGCTGCCAAAAAGGTGATCCACACCAGCAGAAAACGAGCGACCTCTTCGGTCCAGCCAACTGCGCTGAATAGCACGCGGGAGACAATCTGCAGGGTGATCACCCCAATCAGCGCCGCCATGGCCGCAAAGACTGCGGGCTGGATGATTGCATCCAGCCCGCGCTCAATTCGTTTTAGCGGTTTCAACAACGATTGGGTAGCTGAGCCCACTTACTTGAGCGCCTCCTGAATGCGCGGCAAGTAATCACCGAACTGTTTTCCGTACTGCTCGTATACCGGTGCTACGGCCGCCTGGAAGGCTTCGATATCCGGGTTGTCGTTGATCTGCATGCCGGCTTCGCGCAGCTCGGCCAGTTGCTCGGATGCCATCTCGGCGTTTATTTTACGCTCATACTCGGCGGCTTCCTGGGCGGCTTGGGTTACCACCTCCTGAGCGGCTTCCGGCAGTTTGGACCAGGCTGGCATACCCATAACGAATATGGCCGGGGCATAGGTATGCCGCGAGAGGGTCATGTAGTTCTGGGTTTCGTTAAGCTTAAAGGAGTGAACCACATTCACCGGGTTTTCCTGCCCATCAATGGTGCCTTGCTGCATGGCGGTTAGGGCTTCGGTCCACGCCATTGGAATGGCGTTGGCGCCTAACGCACGGAAGGTATCCACATACACCGGGTTTTCCATCACGCGAATGCGCAGGCCGTCCATGTCTTCTGGTGAGTTGACCGGGCGCTCGCTGTTGGTCAGGTTGCGAAAGCCGCGCTCGGCATAGGCCAGGCCTTTCAGGTTAACTTCGGAGAGCTTGTCGAGCAGTTCCTGGCCAATGGGCCCATCAAGCACATCGTATGCTGCTTGCGGTGAAGGAAACAAAAACGGCAGCTCAAAAACCGCCATTTCTTCAACAAAATTCGCCACAGGGCCGTTAGTGATCACCCCCATATCGACGGTGCCAATCTGCATGCCTTCCAGCAGGGTGCGCTCATCACCCAGCGAGGCGTTGGGATACAGCTCTATGCTCACCGCACCCTCGGTACGCTCTGCGACCAAATCCTGGAATTTTACGGCGGCAATATGAAAACCATCTTGCTCATTGACACATGTGCCAGGCGCAGAGTGACTGGATCCATATCGGTAAAGTCGGATGCAAAAGCGGTGCTGGCGAAAGCCAGGGAGATGCCGAGCGTAAGCGCATTCAAAGCGAGTTTTTTCATTGTAATTTTCCTTGATGGCTAAGGGATAGTGCATTCAAAAGAATGCATTTTTGCTAATAGTGGGAGGGAACCCTTTGCCTGCATGTTATGCCAATGGTTTATGTTCAGCAATCTGCAAGGAGGGTTGGGGTCGGGCCTGTTCCTGCCGTCACTTTCCACCACCACCTTGTGCCTGACCGCACCATAACTGAGCAGGCTGGTTTCCGCTGCACGCTTTTAGGTCCGAAGCTGAAGCTTCGGAGCCGTGTACTGATTCATGTTTTCAAAGTAAGAGTCTGATAAATAAACAACTTTTATAAGTCTGGAACAGCTCATGCACAGGAGGCTTGCGTTGCTGACGAACTGCACAACCCACTAGAATGCAAAGGACGATGAAATGAGCATCAGTAAACACGTGAAACTAAGCCTCTCTGCACTGGCACTTTCCATCTCTTTCAACTCCGTTGCAGCGGAAGATCCTATCAAGGTCGGCATTCTGCACTCCCTCTCCGGCACCATGGCGATCAGTGAATCCACCCTGAAAGACACTATGCTGATGCTGATCGAAAAGCAGAACGAAGCCGGCGGAGTGCTGGGTCGTCAGCTTGAACCGGTTGTTGTGGATCCTGCCTCCAACTGGCCGCTGTTTGCCGAAAAGGCCCGTGAGCTGCTGGCAAAAGAAAAAGTCGACGTGATCTTCGGCAACTGGACCTCGGTTTCCCGTAAATCCGTACTGCCGGTGATAGAAGAACTCAACGGCTTGTTGTTTTACCCGGTTCAGTACGAGGGTGAAGAATCCTCCGAGAACGTGTTCTATACCGGTGCAGCGCCCAATCAGCAGGCGATCCCGGCGGTTGATTACCTGATGAACGACATCGGCGTTGAGCGCTGGGTTCTGGCAGGTACCGACTACGTCTACCCGCGCACCACCAACAAGATCCTCGAGACCTACCTCAAGGACAAAGGCGTGGCCGCTGCCGACATCATGATCAACTACACGCCGTTTGGTCATTCCAACTGGCAGGCCATCGTTTCCGACATCAAGGCGTTTGGTAGTGCAGGTAAGAAAACCGCTGTGGTTTCAACCATCAACGGTGATGCAAACGTGCCGTTCTACCGAGAACTGGGCAACCAGGGTATCGAGGCCGCCGACATCCCGGTGGTTGCCTTCTCCGTAGGTGAGCAAGAACTGTCTGGCATAGACACTGGCCCTCTGGTGGGGCATCTGGCGGCCTGGAACTACTTCATGAGTGTGGAGAGTGACGCCAACTACGATTTCATCGATGCCTGGGCTGCCTATTCCGACAACGAAGATGCCGTTACCAACGACCCCATGGAAGCGCACTACATCGGCTTCAATATGTACATTGAGGCGGTCAAGAAGGCCGGCACGGCGGATGTAGACGCCGTGAAAGACGCCATCATCGGCGTTTCCGTTCCCAACCTCACCGGTGGTTACGCCACCATGATGCCGAACCATCACATCACCAAGCCCGTGCTGATCGGCGAGATTCAGGACAACGGCCAGTTCTCCGTGGTCTGGGAAACGCCGTCTACCGTGGCGGGCGACGCCTGGTCTGATTTCCTGCCGGGTTCCAAAGATCTGATCAGTGACTGGCGCAAGCCGCTGTTCTGCGGAAACTTCAATGTGGTTTCCGGTACCTGCGGTGGCCAGGCGAAAGTCGCTGCTGAGTAAGGTTTAAGCGGTCTGCACCGTGATACGGGCGAGGTCTGATCCTCGCCCGTTTTCTCGAACAGCGTTTTAACTTACAGCCCCCTTATTCATCAGGACAGGACACAAACATGGGCATCTTCCGATTGCTCAGCCATCTGCTGCTAACAGTCTTCGTGCTATACCCCGGCCTTGTGCAGGCTCAGGTAGACGATTCGGAAGCGCAGCAGTTGCTTACCTCTCTGGCAGAATCTTCGTTTGCGGAAAAGAAAGAGGTGGTCAACCAGATCGCCGGTAGTGGCGATGAGCGCGCCCGAGGCTGGCTCGAATCTTTCGCCAGCAATAAACTGGGCCGCATCGAATCCAGCGGGCAATTCATTATTGTGCTGGAAAACCGGGGCCGTGACTGGACTGTGGAAAGCGCACTCACCGGCGAAAACCTCGGTGAAATTTCCCGCCGCGACATAGACACCGTTCGTGTTAACAACGCACTGCGCAATGAACTTGAAAGCATTCTCTCGGTGCTTGATCTGAAGAGCCCTGAAGAGCACAACCGGTTAACTGCCGCCCGCGCCCTCAAAGGCAGCGTGGATGGCGTTCTCGCCGAGCGACTACCGGAATTGATGAGCGACGAAAAGAGCGACTCTGTTCGGGCGGCACTCACCGAAGCCCTGGCTATTTATCAAGTGGAAGAGCAGGGCGATGTTGCTGCTGTAGCGACCCTCTCCGGCAGCCTCAACTCACAAGCCCGCGCTGCCCTGCAACAAGCCATGCGTAGCGACGATGCCGCGCTGGTAGCCGCAGCCACTAAAGCCATGGCAAGCATCGAACAGAAGCTGAAATTGAACCGCGCGGCTGAGACTCTGTACTTCGGATTGTCGCTCGGCTCGGTACTGATGCTGGCCGCCATTGGCCTTGCCATCACCTTCGGCGTGATGGGCGTCATCAACATGGCCCATGGCGAACTGATCATGCTGGGTGCCTATACCACTTGGGGCATGCAGCAATTGCTGCCGGGCCAGCCCGGCCTGGCATTGATCCTGTCCATCCCTGCAGGTTTTCTGGTGGCGGCACTGGCGGGCATCGCGATAGAGCGCACCGTGATCCAGCACCTGAAAGGCCGACCGCTGGAAACCCTGCTGGCCACCTTCGGTGTCAGCCTGATTCTGCAGCAGCTTGTGCGCACCGTGATCTCCCCGCTCAATCGCACCGTGATCACGCCGGACTGGATGAGCGGCTCGGTGATGATCAACGAAGCACTGTCTTTAACACTTAACCGCCTGTACGTGATCGGCTTTGCGCTGGTGGTGTTCGCGGGCCTGATGCTGATCATGCGCAAGACCCGCCTTGGGCTGGAAGTGCGCGCAGTGACCCAGAATCGAGCCATGGCCCGCTCCATGGGTATCAAGGCTACGAAAGTGGACATCCTCACCTTCGCGCTTGGTTCCGGCGTCGCCGGCCTGGCCGGTGTTGCACTCTCGCAGATCACCAATGTCGGGCCCAACCTGGGCCAGGCCTACATCATCGATTCCTTCATGGTGGTGGTGTTCGGCGGCGTGGGTAACCTCTGGGGCACCCTGCTGGCGGGTATGACGCTGGGCACCATCAACCAGCTTCTGGAACCTTGGGCCGGTGCAGTACTCGCCAAGATCATGGTGCTGGTTTTCATCATCCTGTTCATTCAGAAACGCCCCCGGGGACTCTTTCCCCAGAAGGGCCGTGCGGCAGAGGGTTAAGGTATGTGGTTAATGAGACCCTTGCAGGAGCGTTCAACTCGAATTTTCCTGGGCGTGCTCTTCGCCTCCCTGGCGCTTGTCAGTGTGCTGCATGTGTTCATGCCGCAGGACAGCGCCCTATACGTAAGCGCCTACACCGTTACGCTGCTGGGCAAGTATCTGTGCTACGCATTGCTGGCGGTGGCGGTGGATCTGGTGTGGGGCTACCTCGGTATCCTCAGCCTGGGCCACGGCGCTTTCTTTGCCCTGGGTGGCTACGCCATGGGCATGTACCTGATGCGCCAGATTGGCGATCGCGGCGTCTACGGCGACCCGTTGCTGCCGGATTTCATGGTGTTCCTGAACTGGCAGGAACTGCCTTGGTACTGGCTGGGTTTCGACATGGCCTGGTTCGCCTTTGTGATGGTTCTGCTGGCGCCGGGGATTCTTGCCCTGGTGTTTGGCTTCCTGGCCTTTCGCTCACGGGTGACCGGTGTATACCTGTCTATCATCACGCAGGCGCTGACCTTTGCGCTGATGCTGGCCTTCTTCCGCAATGAGATGGGCCTTGGCGGCAACAACGGCCTGACGGATTTCAAGGACATGCTCGGCTTTGATCTGCGCACCGATGCCACCCGGCTTGGGCTGTTTATCGCCACCGGCATTGCGCTGGCCATGGGTTACCTTATCTGCCGCGGCATTGTGACCAGCAAACTGGGCCGCGTGAGTGTTGCCTGTAGGGATGCCGAGGCACGCACACGCTTCCTTGGTTATCGGGTGGAGCGGGTGCAGCTGTTCGTGTTTGTGGTCTCCGCCATGCTGGCAGGTGTGGCAGGTGCGCTGTATGTGCCCCAGGTGGGCATCATCAACCCCAGCGAATTCTCGCCGCTGTTCTCCATCGAAGTGGTGGTCTGGGTGGCACTGGGTGGCCGCGCCACGCTATACGGCGCCGTCATTGGGGCGATATTGGTGAACTACGGCAAAACCGTGTTCACCGGCATCATGCCCGATGCCTGGTTGTTTGCCCTCGGTGGTCTGTTTGTTCTGGTGACCGTGTTCCTGCCCAAAGGCATTGCCGGCCTCTTGTTCAAACCACGGAAGTCCAGCGACGCCAGTAACACGCCCCCGGCGAAGGAGGCTACCGCATGAGCATTCTTCAGGAACTGACCAACAGGGATAGGGTATTTGAATTTCTTGCGCCAGCACAGTCCCCTGTGGACGTGCGGCACGGCCCCATTCTGTACCTGGAAGATGTGAACGTGAGCTTTGATGGCTTCAAGGCCATCAACAATCTCAACCTCACCATCGACGACGGTGAACTGCGCTGCATCATCGGCCCTAACGGCGCCGGCAAAACCACCATGATGGACATCATTACCGGCAAAACCCGCCCGGACACCGGCTCGGTGTGGTTTGGCAGCCGCCACAACCTGCTCACCCTGAGCGAGCCAGACATCGCCTCCCTCGGCATCGGTCGCAAGTTCCAGAAGCCCACGGTATTTGAAGCGCTGACGGTGTTCGAGAATCTGGAACTGGCCATGGCGGCGGACAAGCGGGTGTTCCCGACGCTGACTGCACTGATGACACCGGAATACCGGGATCGCATCGATGAAGTGCTGGAAATGATTGGCCTGAAAGAGCTGCGCCAGGCCCTCGCCGGCATCCTCTCCCACGGTCAGAAACAGTGGCTGGAGATTGGCATGCTACTGATGCAGAAGCCGCGCCTGCTGCTGGTGGATGAGCCGGTCGCCGGCATGACCGAACAGGAAATGGAACGTACCGCCGAACTGCTTACCAGTCTGGCCGGCAAACAATCGGTGGTGGTGGTAGAGCACGATATGGGCTTTGTGCGCTCCATCGCCCGCAAAGTCACCGTTCTGCATCAGGGCAGCGTGCTGGCGGAAGGCTCAATGGACCAGGTCTCAAACGACCCGGAAGTGATCAAGGTATATCTCGGGGAGGAAGCCTGATGCCAACTGAAAGCCTGATGCTGAAGATCGACAAGCTCAACCAGTATTACGGCGAAAGCCACACTCTCTGGGATCTGGAACTGGACGTACCCCAGGGCCAGTGCACCTGCGTGATGGGGCGAAACGGCGTGGGCAAGACTACTCTGATGAAATGCATCATGGGCGAGGAAAGCGTAAAAAGCGGCTCCCTCGTGTTCGCCAAGGACGTGGAACTCGCCCAAAAGAAAATAGAAGACCGTGCCCGCCTCGGCATTGGTTATGTGCCCCAGGGCCGGCAGATTTTCCCGCTGCTGACCGTGGAAGAAAACCTCCGCACCGGCCTGGCCGTGCGCAAAGACGGCTGCAAGGTAATCCCCGCACGGGTGTACGAGTTGTTTCCGGTACTGAAAGAGATGCGCCACCGCCGGGGCGGCGACCTTTCCGGCGGCCAACAGCAACAGCTCGCCATTGGCCGTGCGCTGGTGATCGAACCCCGCCTACTGATCCTCGACGAACCGGGGGAAGGCATTCAGCCCAACATCGTCGCCCAGATTGGCGAGGTTATCCGCAAGCTGATCAAGGAAGACGGCCTCACCGTGTTGTTGGTGGAGCAAAAGCTGCCGTTTGCCCGCAAATACGCCGACCGCTTCGCCATCCTTGATCGGGGCCGCCGAGTGGCCGAGGGAGAGATCGCCGGCCTGACCGATGAGCTGATCAAAAAGCACCTGACGGTATGACGGCTTTCCAACGGGTAGAACAGTGCCGCCAACCAGATCAGGGCTCGGGACACCGATTCGATCTGGAGCGACGCTGGGCTGCCGGCTTGTCTCTTGGCTTTGAAGCACGAGCGGAAGTGGTAAGGGGGGAAGAGAGCAAACCGGTTACACGTCTGGCGCACCGAAAACACCATGGCCCGTTAAGAGTGCAGCGGCCGTTCTATCCGGAAGGGCGAAACGGCTGCTGCCACGTTTACCTGTTGCACCCGCCCGGCGGGTTGGTCAGCGGTGACGAGCTTCGCATCGAGGCCTCGGTGGGAGAGGGCGCCCATGTGCTGCTAACCACGCCTGCCGCCGCCAAGCTCTACAAAGCCGATAGCCACGGCGTTGCCTGGGGGCAGCACACCCGCCTGCAGGTAGCTAACAACGGCATCCTCGAATACCTGCCCCAGGAAACCCTCGCATTTGATGGCTCCCGGGGCGAACAGACCACCACCATCGAACTGCAAACTGGCGCCAAATGCATCGGCTGGGAAATCCTCGCCCTCGGCCGCCCGGCCAGCAATTTGCCGTTTGTCTCCGGCCACCTGGAACAACGTTTTCGCCTGCTGCTGGGCGGCCGCCCACTGTGGCTTGAGCGCCAGCTTATGGACCCCGCACATCCCCGGTTCAAAGGCCATTGGGGCCAAGGCGGCGCTACCGTACAGGCCACCCTGTGGGTTGTCGGCCTGGAAGATGAAAGTGGTGCTATTGAAGCGCTGCGGGAAGCCCTGCCAGCGAACCCGCGATGGGCCGTCACTCGGCGCCGTGGCGTATTGCTGCTGCGCTATCTGGGGCAGGAAAGAAACGAAGCCTGGGCGCTTTGCCAACAAGCCTGGGAACTGCTCAGGCCAAAGCTCACCGGCCAGCCTGCCAGCGTTCCCCGAATCTGGCTGACCTGAACAACATGCGCATAGCGGAGTGATAAACCATGGAATTGACGCCCAGAGACAAAGACAAACTGATGCTGTTCACCGCCGGTCTGCTGGCCGAACGCCGCAAAGCCCGGGGCCTGAAACTGAACTACCCGGAAGCCATCGCCCTGATCAGCGCTGAAATCATGGAGGGCGCCAGAGCAGGGCAGTCCGTCGCGGAGCTGATGAGCAGCGGCGCGGAGATTCTGACCCGCGACGACGTAATGGATGGCATCGCCGACATGATCCCGGAAGTGCAGGTGGAAGCGACCTTCCCGGACGGCACCAAACTCGTCACCGTCCACAACCCCATTGTTTGAGGTGCGCGCCATGATTCCCGGTGAATACCAGCTCAAAGACGGCGATATCGAACTCTGCGAAGGCCGCGAACGCATCACCATCGACGTCGCCAACACCGGCGACCGCCCGATTCAGATCGGCTCCCACTACCACTTTGCCGAGGCGAATCCCGCGTTGATTTTCGATCGGGTTAAAGCAAAAGGCTACCGGCTGGACGTCGCCGCTGGCACGGCCATTCGTTTCGAGCCGGGCCAGTCGCGGCAGGTCACTTTGATTCCTTTTGCAGGCCATCGCGAGATCTACGGTTTCCGGGGCGACGTTATGGGCAAACTGGAGGCGCAGACATGAAAATAACAAGGCAAGCCTACGCCGACATGTACGGCCCCACCGTGGGCGATCGCGTGCGGCTGGGTGATACCGAACTGTGGATTGAGGTCGAGAAAGACCACACCCACTACGGCGACGAAGTAAAATTCGGCGGCGGCAAAGTCATCCGCGATGGCATGGGCCAAAGCCAGCGCGCCGACGACACCGTGATGGACACTGTTATCACCAATGCATTGATTCTGGATTGGTGGGGCATTGTTAAAGCCGACATTGGCCTGCAAAACGGCCGTATCGCCGCCATCGGCAAAGCCGGCAACCCCGACACCCAGCCAGACGTCACCATTGTCATCGGCCCCGGCACCGAAATCATCGCCGGCGAAGGCAAAATTCTCACCGCCGGTGGCATCGACTCTCACATCCACTTCATTTGCCCGCAGCAGATTGAAGAAGCCCTCATGAGCGGCATTACCACCATGCTTGGCGGCGGCACCGGCCCGGCCACCGGCACCAACGCCACCACCTGCACACCCGGTGCCTGGCACATGGGCAAAATGCTCCAGGCCGTCGACAGCCAGCCCATGAACATCGGCTTCCTGGGCAAAGGCAACACCAGCCTGCCCGAAGCTCTGGAGCTGCAAATTAAAGCCGGTGCCATCGGCTTGAAACTGCACGAAGACTGGGGCACCACCCCAGCTTCCATCGACAACTGCCTCACCGTGGCGGATAAATACGACGTACAGGTGGCCATTCACACCGACACCCTAAACGAATCCGGCTTCGTGGAAGACACCCTCGCCGCGTTCAAAGAGCGCTGCATCCACACCTACCACACCGAAGGTGCCGGAGGCGGCCACGCGCCGGACATCATCACCGCCTGCTCCAAACCCTACGTGCTGCCGTCGTCCACCAACCCGACGCGGCCCTACACCGTGAACACCATCGACGAACACCTCGACATGCTGATGGTGTGCCACCACCTGGACCCCAACATCCCGGAAGACGTCGCCTTCGCCGATTCACGCATTCGCCGCGAGACCATCGCAGCGGAAGATATCCTGCATGACCTGGGCGTTATCTCGATGATCGCCTCTGATTCCCAGGCCATGGGCCGGGTAGGGGAAGTGGTGTGCCGCACCTGGCAAACCGCCCACAAGATGAAAGTTCAGCGTGGCCTGCTGCCGCAAGATGAAAGCCTGGGCGCCGACAACTTTCGCGCCAAACGCTACATTGCCAAGTACACCATCAACCCCGCCATCACCCACGGCATTGGCCACGAAGTGGGCTCGGTAGAAGTGGGCAAGCTGGCGGACCTGGTGCTTTGGAACCCGGCGTTTTTCGGCGTAAAACCGGCCTCATTGTGAAGGGCGGCATGATTGCAGCTGCGCCCATGGGCGATCCCAACGCCTCAATCCCCACGCCCCAGCCCGTGCATTATCGGCTTATGTTTGGTGCCTTCGGCAAAGCCGCCAGTGCCACGCGCCTGACGTTCGTCAGCCAGGCTGCATTGGATGCGGGCATTGGCAAAGAACTGGGCCTGGACAGCCCGCTGGCGGCCTGCAAGAACGTGCGGCAGGTGCGCAAGAGCGATATGAAACTGAACGACGCCTGCCCGCACATCACCGTAGACCCGCAAACCTACGAAGTGCACGCAAACGGCGAACTGCTTACCTGTGAGCCGGCCTCTGAACTGCCGCTGGCCCAGCGCTACCACTTGTTCTGAGCCGGAAACCGGAGAACCTTATGCTGGAACTGATTAAACGTATCACCAACGTGGAAACTTCCGAAATCCACGACAACCTGACTCTGCCCTACGAACTGCGCATGCGGGGCCGGTTGCGCACCACCACAGAAACCAGCCAGGACGTTGGCCTGTTTCTGGATCGCGGCCCGGTGCTGCGAGACGGCGACCTGCTGCAAGCCAGAACTGGCGAAATCATCCGCATCCGCGCAGCGGAAGAGCCCGTGGTAACCGCCCGCATAGAAGCCGGCCTGCCGCTGGCGCGGTTGTGCTATCACCTCGGCAATCGCCACGTCTCTCTCGCCATCGGTGAGAATGATCAGGGCGGCTGGGTTCGCTTTCCGCCAGACCATGTGCTGGAAGAACTGGCCGAGCATCTGGGTGCTGAGGTTGTTCATCACACGGCATCCTTTGATCCCGAACCGGGTGCCTATGCGCAGACCGGAAAAGCCGATAGCGGCCACAGCCACGGGCACGGCCATCACCATGCTCACTCCCATTAACAGCCCAGCGGCCGCATCGAACGACTTGGCATTGCTGGGCCTGATGCAGCTGGTCAGCCCTGCGCTGCCCATTGGTGCTTTTGCCTGGTCTCAGGGTCTGGAAAGTGCCTTTGAGCTGGGTTGGGTAAATAACGAAACAGACTTGCAGCAATGGCTGGAAGGCGTACTGGAAGATGGCCTGAGCCGCTGCGAGTTGCCTTTGCTGGTGCGCTTGCAAACCGCCTGGGCGGTAGACGATGCGAAAGCCATTGCACAGTGGAACAACTGGCTGCACGCCACCCGGGAAACCGCCGAACTGAGCGACGAAGACACCCGCCTTGGCGCTGCATTGGTCACCCTGCTGCGCAACCTGGGCCTGCTGCCGGATGCGAGCCTGATCCCGCAGGAACCCGGCTACATCACCATGTTCGCCTGGGTGGCCCATCACCGGAATGTACCCGAGCGCCTGACCTTACTCGGCTTCGCCTGGGCCTGGCTGGAAAATCAGCTGGCGGCTGCCTGCAAGGCGCTGCCCCTTGGCCATACCGCCGCCCAACGCATCACTGAACACATGCGCCCGCTATTGGTAACGGCTGTGGAAGCCGCCCTGCAGCGGGACGACGAAGAGCTTGGCCCGATATTGCCCGGCCTGGCCCTCGGCAGCGCCTTACACGAAACCCAGTATTCGCGGCTTTTCAGAAGCTGAAGAACAAACGCTGATTACAAGAGACACGGAGAACACGCCATGAAACATTGTTTGAGAGTTGGAGTAGGTGGCCCGGTAGGCTCCGGCAAGACCGCCCTGTTGCGCCAGCTGTGCAAAGCCCTGAAAGACCACTACGACATAGCCGTGGTCACCAACGACATCTACACAAGAGAAGACGCCGACTTCCTGCTCAAGCACGACGCCCTGCCAGCCGACCGCATACTGGGCGTGGAAACCGGCGGCTGCCCGCACACCGCCATCCGCGAAGATGCCTCCATGAACCTGGCGGCCATCGACGACCTGCAAAGCCGACACCCGAATCTGGAACTGGTGATGGTCGAATCCGGTGGCGACAACCTTTCCGCCACCTTCAGCCCGGAACTGTCTGACCTCACCTTGTACGTGATCGACGTATCCGCCGGCGACAAAATCCCCCGCAAAGGCGGCCCCGGCATCACCAAATCCGACCTGCTGATTATCAACAAAATCGACATCGCCGAATACGTCCACGCCTCGCTGGACGTGATGGAGCGGGACTCCAAAAAGATGCGCGGCGAACGGCCGTTTGTGTTTGCCAACCTTTATGACGGGGTAGGGCTGGAGACGATTATCAGCTTTATTCTGGAGCGCGGGATGCTGCCGGAACGACGCCCGGAAAAACTTGCCGAAACCGCCTGAAGGCCCGGTGAACAGAATCTATTGAAAACCAGGAGAAACATTATGAAAGCAATCACCCGAGTACTGATGGCCACCGGCCTGATGGTTACCGCGACAGCGGCCTCTGCTCACGTCGGCCACGACGCAGGCACCGGCTTCACCAGCGGCCTGCTGCACCCCATGCAGGGCCTGGATCATCTGCTGGCCATGGCCGCAATCGGCTTCTGGAGCGTGCGCCAATCCGCCACACTAAAAAACAGCACACCGCTGTTCGTCATCGGCGGCATGGTCGTCGGCGCTGGCATTGCCTGGGGCGGCTTGAGCCTGCCGGGCGTGGAAACCGGTATCGCACTTTCGGTGCTGCTGGCAGGTATTCTGATTGCCACCATGGCCAAGCTGCCGACCGCTGTGGGCGGCTCCCTGGTTGCGGCGTTCATGGTGTTTCATGGGTTTGCGCACGGAGCTGAAATGCCCGCCGGAGCGGCGTTGGTGGCTTACCTTGCCGGGTTCTCTATCGCTACGGTGGCGTTGACGTGTGTGGGGCGTGGGCTTGGTGCTTTGATGCTCAAGACAGATAGCCGGGTTGGCCGAACGTTGGGCGGTGTTGTGGCAGCAGTTGGGGCTTTTTTGGTAGCTGGTTGAAAATTGGCCAGGAAAACATTCTACGATGTTACTGGCTATTGGAGCCGGCTTCACGTCGGCTCCGGCATGGTAATCCCCCCGAAAACACCCCACTAAAACGGGGGGATTACCACCCAAACTGACCGTTTTCCGGACGGATGGTCGTATCTGGTTGGATAACAACCCGGTGTAAAATGCCACACGCCCATTCGTCATTGGCCGCAAAGCTGGCCCTTCAGCCAGGCGCTAAAGGATGCACACG
Source organism: Marinobacter sp. AC-23 (assembly GCF_001858325.1). Lineage (GTDB taxonomy): Bacteria > Pseudomonadota > Gammaproteobacteria > Pseudomonadales > Oleiphilaceae > Marinobacter. The sequence goes on along the minus strand of NZ_MBPP01000044.1, from coordinate 7,355 downwards.
CCAGCGCCAGAATCTATAACCTGATCGAAATGGCGCTAGCCAATGGTCTTGAGGCCTAAGCATGCCTGGTGGAAGCACTCATCAAAGTGCCATCATCATCGACAACCGACGATGATGGCAACCAGTTGTTGCCATGGAATCAGGGCGAAATCATTCCGGTGTAGTTCGTGGGGCGCTTACAAATAAATTTAACCCCTCAAGCTCCCTGCTATTCTCCAATACGGGCAGTCTGGGCCGCTGTAGTGCGTTCAAATTCAGCTACTTCTGCAACCACATACGCGACATGATGGCTCGTATCAATCTTAATCCAAGTTGTCGGCCCGCCACCTATTTCTTTATTTGCGCATCGCTGAATTTCGTTGTCTCCCCAGCTAAAACCGGAACAAAGGTAGTGACCAGAATTAATTAAAGTTTGGGCTAGTTCGCAATGCTGGAAACCACCAATTGGCTTTCTGATTACATGCCCCCTGACGATGAAAAATTCATCGTCAATGGTATATCGGATTTTGGCGTTAGTGTTTCCATATCCTGTCTCACCGGTGCTAGGGCCTCTAACGCCATAATCCCCAAAATATATACGGAAGGTGGGGTGTTGTTTTCGAGCATTTTTCCAAAGCAGCATTTCTCTTCGCAATACTGAGCCACAAGAATCTCGGTCTTTAATCACCTTGTCAATCGAGTTCGGCAGAGAGCACCCAGCAATAGAGTATGTTGAAAAACCATAACCAGTAATTTGAGAAAATAGTGAATCAAAACTGTTAAATATATCTACTATTGGCAGTGCACTCAGATCCTCGAGGTCAAGAGTAACGTGACAGTTAGCCGGATTGATCTCAAGATAATTAAGAATTTCACTCAATCGTTCGTGAAAGTGAGTGGGGTCGCTAACATCATCAAATGCAAATCGCTCTAGCCTGATACAAAATTTACCAGTGTGCATTCTCGATATGCTTTTTAATGCTAAACGATATTCGTCATCATCCCAGCGATCATAGCCAACAACAGGTACGACATTAACGCCATCACTCTTCAAAGAGTTGTAAAGGTAGTTTAAATGGTGCTCCCCTGTTTCGACCTTGTCGGCTGGATCCTGCCAATGGTATGTGTCGAACATCGCATACATGCCAGGCCGAAGCTCGCCTATCTTTCGACTTACTTCGGACAAAAAGGTGGCCTTAGCATGTGGATTGTCTTTGTATTTTTTGAGCTCCGGTTTGAATCTAGGAACCTCGAACAAAGGTATCATGCTGTTCGTTACATTTTGTGACGCATTACGAAGCGAATCAAATTCAGCATCTTTTGCTTTTAATATGGGGAAGTAGAGAATGTTCATAACTAAGCCTCAATTTTCTCGTCGGATGGAAACAACTGGCGTATTTGGTTCTGTCCCACCAAGTCGGAGAACAGGCTATAATTCCCCGATTCCCTTCGGAGTCGACCGGCGATTACTGCCGGGTGGATCTTCAAATCCTTTGCAAATCTTTCAATCGTGTCCTTGCTTGGCGTCGTATAAGCATCGCTTCTCCGCCACTTTACACGCGGAATAAAGGCTTCGGTTGCTAAGCGGTTGGCCTCTGCCTCTTTTCGATCTTCGGATGATGTATCTAAATCATCCAAAAAGGCCTCATTGTTACCAACATGCTTCCAAATATGAGCGACTTCGTGCACCAACGTAAACCAAAAATGATCAATCCTGTCATACCTCAACGTGAGACTGATAATAGGGGTTCCATCAGAATCTTTAAGAGCGGCTCCGTCCAACAGTGTGCCTTTCAGTGCAGGTTCAATTACTACAGCGATGCCTGATTTCTCTAATTGCTCAATCGCTAATAAAGGACCCGTATCAAACCGACTTAGCTGAGCAAGCTCTTTCAAATAATTGGCAGAAAGTACATCAGTTTCATAACGGCCTAAGTTGCTCTTTTTGTCCCGAGCTTTCTGAATTACCCGTGCTAACCAAGCATACAAGGCATACCTAGATGTTGGCGTTTCCGCCTCCCCAGAAAATGTTTTACGAAATGATGCGGCACCGAATTGCAGCCCAGCATCTGAAATGAAGCCTTTCACCAAATCTTCAACGTTGTCCTTGGCTACTTTTCCCAAATTTTCTATCCAACCCCGGCGCGCCATTTCTTTGATCGGAAACTTCGACCAATCTACAGATCGCTTGTTGATAGGGGCGTCGGGAAGCGAAGCGCCAATCAATGTTTCGGCAGAGATACCCAAGCCGATAGTCAGTGCCCGAATCATCTGGACGGTTAGAGGCCGTTTGCGATTTAGCACCTCAGAAACTCGACTGCTCGTGCCGAAATAAGGCACTAGGTCAGCTTGCTTCAAGCCCTTCTCGTTCATGCGGAATAAAATGGCGTCGACTGGATCCGGGCTTTCCACTGGATACTTTGAATTTTCATGCGCTTCTAGCAAAACTGTAAGCAGCTCAAGTCGTTCACTCTTTTTAGAGTTCAACTTGGGATCTTCAGCAATTAGAGCCTGAACCTCATCAAGGTAAGCTATATATTGTTCCTCTGTGCGAATTACTTTAGCGTCCATCATTTCTGTCTTCACTGAAGGCCGGTGATAACGGCGATGCCTTGTTGGAAAGCAATTTGCAGGGAAACCTCTTTGTTACAGTTGCTTATGGGGAAAATGAAGCTGCCCGGCTGAGACTGTCGAGCGTTCGGAAACTGTTGACTCACATCCGCTGGTCTTTTCCAGTTCGCGTCAGTAAGTTCTGCGACCCATGCGCATATCCAAGTACGCGCCGATTCGTCCGTGCGCGAAAGGCACTGTAATTTTCCCCGTCCTATAAGTCGCATAGCTTAACGTTTCCCAATTTGGGAACATTATGCGCGTAATCAGAGGAGGTTTCAAGCTCCCAAATTGGGAAATTGGATGGCTGCTGCATCGCGGGAGTTTCGTGATGACGGTCTTAGAGGAAAAACCCGAATTGTCGCCCGTAGACGTCGACATCGAATGCCGTGCCAATGGGGATCACGGCAACGCTTCTGATATCTGTAGGTTTTAGCTCAGCGTCGGTTCTGTGAGCTCACAGCTTTTTATAGGGCACGATGAACCAAGTTTATTGCGGCTCCACCGGCAAGGTGCAGCGAATGGATTGCCAAGCTTGTTCAGCTGACTCGTATTTACGTGCAGATTATAGTCGTGTGTCGCACAGCACAGCTCGATGAATAGGCCCCTGTAACTAGCGCGCAACCAACCCGCCTCTATTTCAAGCTTCGTCTGCACGGACCCGCCGTTGTGCTCTAGACGGGTGTAAGTCAAAACAGGTGCAAGGCGAGCCATGACGGAAAAAACCGGAACAGGTTTATTCTTTTGTGGTGGATGGGGAATCCGTAAGTCGATGACTGCGCCGGGCGGGGCGAACTATACTTTGGATACTGTTCGCAGAAGGGGGCGCTCAAGATAGACGGTGATATGGTGCACAAGATGAGTTATGAGGAATAGATCCATGCGCAGGCTATTCTTCGGACTGGAGATTCCCGCTCGTATCAAAGCCCGCCTGTTGAAGACCACGGCAGAGATGTCCGCTGCCAAATGGCAAAGTGTTGAGCAGATACACATCACATTGCTGTTCCTTGGCGACGTGGAAGAAGAACGTCTATCGGCGGTGTGCGAGGCTGCCCGCAATATTCCCCTGGCGCCTTTTGAGCTGAGTGTTACGGGGCTGGGTTGTTTCGGTCAGCCTTGTGCCCCTCGAAATCTTTGGGCGGGAGTCCAGCCGACGGCTCCCGTTGCCAGTCTCCATAGCGCGATTAAAGGCCAAATGGAGAACCTTGGATTAACAACTGAAAGTCGGGCATTCCGTCCCCATATCACCCTGCCAGATTCAAGCGCCAGCCCGGTTCGGTTCAGGGCTTGCTGGCCGAGTATGGGGAAACGGCTTTCGGGTCGTTTCAGGTGGATCAGTTCGTACTCTTTGAGAGCGAACAAGGCTCCGGTGGTTCGGTATACACGGTGATTGAACGCTTTCCTTACATGACTCGCGCCATGTGATCGTCGCCAAGGTTGGTCACACGAAAACCGGGACAGATTTATTTTCCAGTTTCCGTATTGTTCCTGGCAGGCCAGCAATTGCCGGCGCCGGCCTTAGCGAATTTTTAGCAGTGCATCTTCGATGTCGGTGCTGTCTTCTGGGCGGACGACCCGCGCTATTTCTTCACCATCCTTCAAAAAAATCAGGGTCGGCCAGAGCTTAACGCCAAACGTCCGCCCCAATCTGCGGCCTTTGCCATCTTCAACCTTCACATGCGGAACGCTTGGGTGATTGTCCATTGCCGCCTTGATGTCCGCCTGAGCACCCTGGCAGATCCCGCACCAGTTGGTGCCGAATTCGATCACCATTGGGCCCGTGCTCTGGTCCAGCTCATCACGGCTCAGGGTTTCGGGTGTATATCGGCTGGTGTACGACATGGTGTCTCCTTGTTGGGTTATCCGTTTGGAAAATAAATCTGTCCCGGTTTTCTGAGGTCGTCGAGTGTTAGTGCTCCTTTAATCGGGCAACCCGGAACGCTTCTCTGGTGTCATTTCCTTTTCCCACTCGGCTTCGTCGCCCGGCGCTGGCAGAAACCGGCCAAACTCGATCATCTGAGTGGCTGGAATGTCCTGCAGATAAATCCAGACGTCCTCAGCCGTTGTGCCCGTGATTTGCACTACCTTTTCAAGCATCTGGCTCATCAGGGCCTGCTTGACCTCGGTATTGCGGCCCTCGCGTACCAGTCCGTGCACATACACCTGGGGCGCTGAGTTTACGCGGCCACCGACAAAGTGCTCACCCTCGTTGGTCGCAAAAAACAGAACCTGGGCGAAGAAGTGGGGCGCGCCGGTTTGCGTGTGATGGGCCGTTGTGATGGCCTCCGCTATCTGTGATTTCTGCTGCAGCGACAGGGAAAGATTCGCGACTGTTACAGTGTAAGTGGGCATTGGGAAGTCCTAACGAGCGTTGCATGTATGCATGGGTCTGGCCAAGATGGAAAGTGGGGTAGCTTGTTTCACTATAGCAACGCTTGTCAGCATGGCCACGCGCATGGAAAACCGAGACAGACTTATTTTGTGCACACTGTTTTTTTGACGTTATCAGCCCATTTCGAAAAATATCTATCAAACAAGAGCTATCAAACAATCATGACGAGAAAGACATTAGGTTTAACCCGAAAACGAAATAAAGACGCTAAACCAGTGGCTGAGGAAGCCGAAGCTATGGTTGAGGTGGAAGGTGAGGCCGATCCACAAAAACGTTTTTTAAATGGTGTGGCTATCAATCCAACGCCGGGGATTCGCTTGGAGTCAGGTTCAGAAAAACTCACGGTGCGCGCGATGGATTTGATCACGCCGATTGGCATGGGGCAGCGAGGTTTGATAGTTGCGCCGCCGGGGTCTGGAAAATCGACGATTTTGAAACATATTTGCCAGGCGGTGGGAAAGGCGTATCCCGAGATTAAACTTTACGCGTTATTGATAGATGAGCGACCCGAAGAGGTCACTGATTTCAGGCGTAGCGTCCCGGCTGAGGTACACGCTTCTTCTTCGGATGAAAGCTATGCTCATCACGTTCGCGTTGCCGATGAACTTCTTGATATCGCCCGCCAGCAAGCGGGCGAGGGTCACAACGTCATGATTGTGATTGACTCTCTCACGAGGCTTTCGCGTGTGCATAATGCGGAGCGAAAGAGCAGCGGTCGTACTATGTCTGGCGGGGTGGATGCCCGAGCGATGGAGATTCCGCGGAGGTTGTTTGGCGCTGCACGAAACATTGAGAATGGCGGCTCGCTGACCATTTTGGCGACTGTTTTGGTGGATACCGGCAGCCGTATGGACCAGGTTATCTTTGAGGAATTTAAGGGCACGGGGAACATGGAGCTGGTTTTATCGAGAGACGTTGCGAATCAGCGAATCTTTCCCGCGCTGGATATTTCGAAAAGCAGTACACGCCGTGAAGAGCTGCTGTTGGATCCAAAAGATTTAGACAAAATAAGAGCATTGCGCCGGGCGCTTGGCGGTCTTAAACCGCTAGAGGGCACAAAAAAGTTGGTTGAGCTGCTTGAGAAGTACCCCACAAATGCCGAGCTTCTGAAAAACATCCCCGGGCCAGGATGATGATGCGTGTGAGTGATGACCTCGGGAAAATCGGGACAGTTCTATGAGCTAATCTGGTCGGTAACTACTGAATGGGAAACCGTTATGAAACTGATCCTTTTGCTCGCCGCTGTATTGGTTGTTGGTCTGTTGGTGACTCAGCAACTGAACAGGGGTAAGGAAGCCAACGCTGAACAGGCCGCGGAAATGGGGCCAACAAGCCGCCAAAGGTTCCGACGAGCCCGGGCGGTGTGCCGAAGTTTGAAGACGACATGAAGAAGTTTATGGAGGATGAGGCGGCCAAGCAGGCGGAAAAGATTGATCAGGCCACGCAGTAAAGGCGGGCAATTCGGCTTTAAAGTTCCGAGATGCCCATTTTGGGTATATAATTACCCAAAATGGGTTTTAGGGGCGTAATTTACATGCCAGCAGTAACAACATCGAACCGCACTGGATTAGCGGATGCCCTGTTCTCACAAACCCGCCAAAAGGTGCTGCGACTGTTCTTCGCACGTCAGGAAAGGGACTTTTCGATCAAAGAGCTCATCGAGCAGGCGGAAGCAGGTTCGGGGGCTGTGCAGCGGGAACTGGCACGTCTGGTGGATAGCGGCCTGGTGCAAGTGAAGCTGCAGGGGCGCCAGAAACGATATAGAGCCAACCCGGACTCGCCCGTTTTTCCGGAGTTGTCTTCTCTTGTCTCCAAACTGCTCGGTCCAGAACAACAGGTTGAAGATGCTCTCAATTCGATTAGTGATAAAATCGATCTGGCCCTGATTTATGGTTCGGTGGCGAAGAAGACCGATCATGCTAATAGCGATATCGACCTCATGTTGGTATCGGATTCCCTCACCCTGGAGGAGGCTTTTGAAGCGTTGGAGCCAGCAGAAACCAAGCTTTCCCGTACCATCAACCCAACCCTCTACAAGCAAGAAGAGTTTAAGAAACGTCGAGCTAACAATAACCCTTTTTTGAGGAAGGTCCTGGAAGGACAGTACATATTATTGAAAGGAAGCATCAATGAATGAAGAAGCACTGGAGAACCTGGTCCGGATACACAAACTCCACCATGAGGTGTTCGGCGACAATTAGGATGACCGGTTAACGACAACTATCTTGGCCGGTTGGGTGTAACAATTGGCCCCTTGTTTTCCATGGTGGAGCAAAGGGTGCCAGGCCAACACATAACCAACCGACAAGAGGAGCTGTTCATGCAGCACCGACAAAATGGCGCAAGCCAGGAAGTGGCTGCCGCCAAGGCGGGT
>NZ_MBPP01000043.1 GCF_001858325.1 Marinobacter sp. AC-23 | reverse complement strand
TATTGGCGCTGGTTTTATCGGGATCTTCGCTGGTTGGGGTGTTAACCCTTGCCGGTTCGCCGTTGGAATAGAAAATTCTCACGGTTGAAGTCACATAGTTCAGCTCAACTCTCAGGCAATCAGGGCTTGCATCGCTTAAGTTGATACCGCTATAGCGGTTCAGATCAAGCACAGGCTTGTCCGCACTCTTGATAAAAAGTGTATCGGTTTTATCCTCAATGAACTCTTGCCTCAGCTCGATGCTTCCAAAGTTGCGGCTGAGATAATCTGCAGTGGCGAACTCTGGATTGTTGTAGCCGCTTGTTACAAAGTTGTTGGCGTCAAACCGGCTCCCGGCTAGCAGGCTCACCAGTTCCGGTTGGGCTTCAGCTTCTTCAGGTGCAACGCTACGGCTTACGTACTGAACCGTTCGATAAACCTTTTCGTTCAGGTTGCTGCCTTCAGGGCCGGCGGGCAGGTATCTCCAGTCAAGCGTTGGGAAAATCCACAGTTTTTCGTTAAGCGATGTGTCGTTCAGCACAGCATTCTGATCTGTAAACCGGATGAGCGCCCCGTTACCACGGGTGTTGTAAGTGCCTGCTTGCCCGTCCGTAATACGTTGGCTAATGTACTTTCGGCCTTCCCGAAAGTTGGTAACCTGATCGGATGCGATTACCTGATTGATCAGATCCAGCGGGTTGCGTACTTTTTCGTAATTATTGCCATCCTCGGCACGAGTTGCCTGTATGAACCTGTCTATGTGGTCGCGTACCTCGTTTGCGGTTTCACGGTTGTTGGCGTTATCGCCATTTCCGCTGGGCTGAATACCCTGATATAAATCCCAAAATCGTGTGTGTTCAAGATTGTTTGGTGCGGTTTCGGTATCTTCGAGATCAAAGTTCGAGAAGGTCAGGTCTACGTTGGTAGCCGGATTGAACGCCGTTGACCCGGTATCCTCCATCTTGCACCCGCTCACGTTCAGGAGGGCGATTGAAATAGCGGCAAAAAAGCAGGAGTGTCTCATTTCAGAAGGCCCTGAGGTGCGAAACCAGCCGTAAACGGCTAAAGTGAATACCCGCGGGGCGCTCCGCCCCGATCCGACTGCTGACAATAAACCATAAGACAGGCATCTGCCTCGCGGAGATCACATTTTGCAGCAACGGTGTAAACCGGCTTCAGGCAAAGCAATGCAATGGCTGCTTGCCACAATATGTTTGGTCATAACTCTGGTGCCCGGTTTGGCCGGCGCTCAGGAGCAGTGCCAGAATGGTCAACTCGTTCTGAAAAGCAGCACGGAGAGCATCCGTGATTTTGGCGGCTGCATCTCGTATCTGGAGGATGCCGGCCAGCTCTACCTTCTGCCAGACATTCTTACCATGGAGCCCGGGCGGTTCACTCAGCATGAAAGCGGGGTGCTGAACTTTGGCTACACGGAGTCGGCTTACTGGACCCGGTTCGATGTGCGCGCAGACACCGGGGAGGCAGGCACAGAATGGGTTCTCGAGCTTGCCCTGCCGCTGGTAGATGAAGTTGTTTTGTACTTGGTGCGCGACGGTGAACTGATCGACCAGCGCAAGGCAGGCTATCAGGATAACTGGGCAGAACGTGACCTGGCGGTGCCCAACCCCACATTCCGGCTGAACCTGGAGCCGGATAGCGTTACCTCCGTGTACCTGCGCATTATCAATACCAACACCTTTCGCCTACCTATCAGCCTCTGGAGCCCCGATAGCTATATTGAAAAAGTGTCGGTAGATGAGGTTATCCGTGGCGCTCTGCTGGGTAGCCTGCTGGCCATTCTGGCCTACAACCTGTTTGTGGCCGTTTCGGTTCGTGAGCGCAGTAACATCTACTACGTGCTTTATCTGGTTTCAGCGGCGGTGTTTATCGCCACAGAGCAGGTCCATGGTATCCAGCTGCTGGACAGCCGCCCGGCGTTGTTCAATAAGGAGTATCTGCATTTTCAGATCATCATGACCTGGTTCTGGGGCCTGCTCATGGCCCGGGCACTGCTTGAAACCCGTACCCGCTCGCCGGATCTGGACCGGGTTCTGGTAATGTGCCTCTACTCGGTGGTTCTCACCTTTGTACTGTCCTTGTTTGTGCCTTACCACATTGCCATGGAATGGATTGTTATCGGGTCGGTGCTGCTCTGCCTTATTTTGATCGTGATCAGCTATTTGTCCTGGCGGTATTACAACCCTGCTGCTCGCTCGTACTTTTTTGCCTGGGCGCTGGCGCTTATGGGGTTTGGCATATATGCCCTGACCGTTATGGGTTACCTGCCTCTCAATACATTCACGGGTTACGCACCTCAAATAGGGCTAACGGCGCAGATTATTCTATTTTCCTTTGCCTTGGCCGATCGCATTAAACAGGTTCAAGGCCAGGCGCTGAGCTGGAGCCGGCGGGCGCTGTCTAACCTGCAGCGTTACCAGTCACTGTTTGATAACGCCATTGAGGGCGTTTTCCAGATGTCGGCCGGCCGCCAGTTTGTAACGGCCAATCCTGCCATGGCACGGTTGATGGGCTTTGGCAGCAGCCGGGAGTTGCTGGAGAGCAGTCCTGACGTGCTGGAAGTGTGTATTGCAGATAACCGGCTGCGGGAGTTGGTAGTTGAGCAGCTGGAGGCGCGGGGCACGGTAAAAGGTGTCGAGGCCCGCTACCTGACCCAGGCGGGAGAAGAGCGCTGGGCGATTATCTCTCTCCACACCGCATACGACACCGAAGGTGAGCCCACACACCTGGAAGGAACCTGTGTCGATTCCACGGAAAGCCATCGGCGTCAGCGCATTGAGCGCGAGCGGGAACAGGAGCGATTAGAAAAGGAGCTGGCCCGCAACTCCGCAGAGGCAAAAAGCCAGTTTCTTGCCAACATGAGCCACGAGATCCGCACGCCCCTGGCAGCTATCATTGGCTATGGCGAAACACTGATGGATCCGGACCTGGATGACCAGGAAAAGCGCAGCAGTGCAGAGACGGTTGTCCGTAGCGGCCGCCATCTTCTGGAGCTGGTGAATGACATTCTTGATCACTCCAAAATCGATGCCAATAAATTGGATGTGGATGTGATCTCGGTAAACCTGCCCGAGCTTTTGGATGAAATTCGCGCCTTTTTTGCACCGCGAGCCCGTGAAAAAGGTCTGGAGTTTAATATACTCTGCGAATTTCCGCTGCCCGAAAAAATTCAGACAGACCCAACGCGGTTGCGCCAGATTATTATCAACTTGTGTGGAAATGCGCTCAAATTTACGGAAAAAGGGTCGATCTCCTTGTCGATACGCTGTGATCGCGAGCAGGAGGTTCTGGTTGCCCGGGTGGTGGATACCGGGATCGGGATGAAGCCCGAGCAGATTGGCCGGCTGTTTGATCCTTTTGCCCAGGGCAGTGCTGCTATTTCGCGGCAGTATGGCGGCACTGGCCTTGGCCTCAGTATTTCACGGCGACTGGCAGAAATGCTGGGTGGCAGTATCCGTGTTAGCAGCACCTACGGAGAAGGCAGCGAGTTTGAGTTGTCTATTCGTACCGGTGCCATCGATCAGGTTCACTTTCTGCGGGATGCGTCGGAACTCAGCCAGCGTCGGCGAGCCATTCCGATGGTGGTGGCGCCGCGACTTTCCGGGCGCATACTCTGTGCCGAAGATAACGACGTGAACCGCCGGCTGGTTTCGCTGCTAGTGGGCCGCACGGGCGCTGAACTGGTGCACGTGGGCAACGGTGCGGAAGCCTTGGAGCTGGCCATTCGAGAGTCGTTTGATCTGATTCTCATGGATATTCAAATGCCGGTCATGAATGGCCGTGATGCAACGGCGGCGTTGCGAGAGGCCGGGGTGAATACGCCGGTAATAGCGTTGACCGCTAATGTCATGACCGAGGATATTGCCGATTACCGATTGGCTGGCTGTAACGAACACCTGGCCAAACCCATCGACAAACAGCGGTTTTATGAGGTTCTGGCCCGTTATCTTAAGGTTCATTCTGGCAGCACCTCTGAGCCAGGCCAGCAATACCATGGCAGGGTGCTGGTGGCTGAGGATAATGCCGAAAACCAGCAGTTGGTGGAGCGGATGCTGAATCGTTTGGGGCTGGAGGTTGTAACCGTTAAGTCCGGCGACGAAGCCGTGCGTAAAGCGCTTTCGGAATCTGTGCACCTGGTGCTTATGGACAGGCACATGCCGGAAATGGACGGTGTTGAGGCTACGGGATTGCTTAGGCAGGCCGGATTCCGGCGCCCGATTATTGCGTTTACAGCAGGCGTTCAGCAAGAAGCCGACGCACTGCGTGAGGCGGGTTGTGACGGGGTTCTGGACAAACCCATTGACGAGCGCCGTCTAGAAGCATTGTTAGGTCGTTTTCTGGATTCTGTGCCCCTTGGGGTGAGCCGCGCAGATGAAGATGAGGATATTAGTCGCCTGGTGGTCAGGTTCCTGTCGGGGTTGGGCCAGCGCCGAGAGAGAATGAGCGGCGCAATGGCGAGCAGCGATCAAAAAGTGCTTGAGCTTGAAACCCACCAGATAAAAGGTTCTGCAGGCGCTATGGGTTACCCTGAGATGACCCGGCAGGCTGGCGTTGTAGAAGCGCTTGTAAAAGAAACTGACCCGCAATGGGGCCAGATACGCAGTGAGTTTGCGATATTGGATCAGATGATCGAGCGTGAATTAACACAGAATAAAACAGGAACGAATCAATGAGTGAGCGCCAATTACACCGTGAACATCAGTCAATGAGCATGATGTATGGCACCTATGCCGATATCCTGTTTGTGCTTTTCCCGTTCCTTGTTATTGGCATGCAGCGACTTTGGGATGGCAATCTCTATGGGATGTTGATGCAGCCAGACTTGAGCATAGCGGCTGCTATTCTTGCGGGGCTGGCCATTGGGAAGTTTGTGCTGGGACTTGTTACAAATCGAGACCTTGGCGCCTACAAGGAGCGTATTGTATTCTTTATAGCTCTGACGCTGTTTGTGGTGCTGGGGCCGGCGATTATCCTGATGCTGAGTATCATGGGGGCTCCGAGGTACCGGGGTTTGTAGCATTTGTGCAGCCAATCCTGCTGATTATTGCAATCTCGCTTTATTCTACGGCGGTGGGTATCAGCAATATTTTGACCCATGAGGGCGGCCGGGAAGGTAATGCCGTGAATGTTGAAGGGCATTCCACCGATGTTGTCCGCCCTCCACAGACCGGACATGCGCCGCTGGATTTGCCCCGCCATACAGGCGCCGATTCGTGGTAATCGCTGTCCTGCAATGAATCCTGCGTGTCATGTGCCCGGCGTCAACAAGGAGATAAGGATGGATAAATTGACGGTACTGGTTGTAGAAGACGAGCCGGTGATGCGTGAGCGGCTGGTTGATATGCTCTACAAAGCCGGCGCTACGGATGTGACGGAATGTGAGAATGCCGCTGCGGCCCGCAAAGCGTTTGATGGGGGCAAGTTCCATATTATATTGCTGGATATTGGCTTGCCAGACGGTGATGGCCACGAATTAATGCAGTCGTTTAAAGAGTCTCGAGAGGGGCAGCATATTGTGCTGGTCACTGCGGATGACTCCATTGACAGCATTCAGAGGGCAATCAGTGCGGGAGCCAACGGCTATGTGGTTAAACCCTACTCCCAGGAAAAAATTCACGACGTAGTGAGCAACTACGCAGTGGTGCACGGCAGCGACGCAGCAATGATTCAGGGGCTGAATCGGCATCACTGATCTGCCAGCCAGGTACGCAAAGGATTTTTCCTTTAAGTGCAGGCTGTATGGTTGTGTTTTTTCGGTAGTGGAAAGTTCGTAGCCACTAACTCGTACAGATACTCGGGGCTGTTTGGGTGATAATTTGTACACTAACTAATCACCCATACTGAAAGATACCCAGAGGTTGAAACCTAAGAAAATGTCCGAAGAATCCGGATCTGCCCGCAACAAGTTCCGCTCCCATTTTGCTGTAGAAATCGTTCTGATCGCTTTACTGGCCATGTACATGGTGCTGGCAAAAGGTAGGATTGTTGGTGACGATCTTGTCTTCACCGTTGTTGGTGCAGGGTTGATGGCTTTGGTTACCTACTGGACCCTGTACACCTTAAGGGATGGTCTGGAGATGATTGTCCTCAGAGTGCGCGGTCTGTAACGTACTCCCAGGTTTTTTGCAGAATCAGTGCGTCGTTTGCCGCCCGGTGAATGGGCAGGTCCAGGTCAAAAATAACTTGCTGCCGTGCGGATGACCACTGCTTCACCTGTCGAGAGCTAAGCAGTAAAGAGATCGACTCCAGGTGAAATCCGGGTTCCAAACGGGCGGCCCGGAACAGCCTGTATAACCAAAAGCTGTCAAATGTCCAAGCGTCGCAGAACACCTGGCCCGATAGTAACTGATTAAGGTGGTGGGCCACCTCGGCGGCTGTCACGCCCTCAGCCAAAAGTCTTTCTTTAGAAATGCCGTGGATTTGCTCCGCGCTTTCAGACCAGTCCTGCCAGAATGTCTCGGGCGCAATGAGCCAACTATGTAGCTCACCGTCGGGCGTGCAAACGCCTACTTCAATTGGGTAGCTTGCAATGAGGTCGAGGCTTGATGCCTCAAAGTCGATACACGCTGGGCGTAGTTGTGTGGTCATTGGTTGTCTGGCTATCGGTGTGTTTTGAGGGCAGTTTACCTGCCCGTGTTCACGGACGCGAACTCAACCCGCCTTTGCGCTGTTACAATACGCCTATTCTATTACCCGGTCTTTACAGAACCTTTATCCCTTTGCCAGGAGCCTGCATGACTGACACCGTGGTTGTAATCTATTCCGGAGGCATGGACTCCTTTACGCTGCTTCACCGCGCGCGCGCCCAAGGGTTGCGGGTTTATGCATTATCATTCAACTATGGCCAGCGTCATGTCCGTGAGCTGGACGTTGCACACTCAGTGTGTGCCGCCCTGGATATCCCCCACAAGGTCATTGATATTCGCGCCATGAGTGAGGTTATGTCCGGCTCTGCGCTGACCTCCGACAGCGACATACCCGAAGGCCATTACGAAGAAGAAAACATGAAGCCACGGTGGTGCCCAACCGCAATATGATTCTGCTCTCATTGGCCACAGGCTATGCGGTAACTGTGGATGCCAATGCAGTATGGTACGGCGCCCACGGGGGCGATCATGCGATCTACCTGACTGCCGGCCGGAGTTTGTGGAGAAAATGGATGCGGTATGCCGTGTAGCCAACTACGAACCCGTGGGTGTTGAGGCCCCGTTCATGCATATGAGCAAAGGTGACATTTTGGCCGAGGGCTTAAAGCTTGGGCTCGACTACGCCCACACCTGGACCTGCTACAACGGTCGGGAAAAGGCCTGCGGGCTTTGTGGCTCTTGCGTAGAGCGACTTGAAGCTTTTGCCGAAAATAGCCTTGCGGACCCACTGGCCTATGAGGCGGGGCGCTGATGTATCGGGTAAAAGAAGCCTTTTATACCTTGCAGGGCGAGGGGGCTCAAGCAGGCCGCGCCGCAGTGTTCTGCCGTTTTAGTAAGTGCAACTTGTGGACAGGCCGGGAGAAAGACCGCGCCACGGCAGTCTGTAATTTTTGTGATACGGACTTTGTGGGCACCGATGGCCAAAATGGTGGGACTTTTGAAACCGCAGAGGCTCTGGCGGCCCACATACACAGTTTGTGGCCAGAGGCACCGGGCGCGCCTTATGTGGTTTGTACCGGCGGAGAGCCTTTATTGCAGCTGGATGAACCGCTGATTGAGGCTTTCCACCAGTTGGGTTTTGAAGTGGGTGTGGAAACCAACGGCACTCTGCCCGCGCCGTCCGGTATTGACTGGTTGTGCGTGAGTCCCAAGGCCGATGCCCCGGTGGTGATTCAAACCTGCGATGAGCTGAAGCTGGTATACCCTCAGGCCAAAGCCCTGCCAGAAAGGTTTACTCACCTGAACGCACAGCATTTTTTCCTGTCGCCTATGGCTTCTCCGTCCGCCTCTGAGGGCGGCACAGATCCGGTCAAACAGAGTAACACTCGCAAGGCAACGGATTACTGCCTGGCTCATCCCCGTTGGCGCCTGACTCTGCAAATGCATAAAATCATCGGTATCGATTGATTACGCAGGGGCCGGCATGCGGGCGCGCAGAAACGTGGCGGCTGACTGCTGTTCAGCGCCTCTGTAGTGGCTAGGGCTGACCCCCGTCCAGCGCTTGAAGGCACGGGTAAAGTTTGCAGCATCTGCATAGCCCAAAACATCTGCAACCTGGTTCAGATTTATGTTAGTGCCGGTGAGCAGCTCCCTGGCGCGCTCTAACCGAACCTGGTCCACCAGGTTCTGAAAACTGGCCTGCTCTTCCTGAAGCCGACGCTTTAACGTGCGCTCTGATACAAACAGTGTCGCAGCTACCCGTGCCAGCTTTGGTGGGAAGGGGTAGCTGGTTTCAATCACTCGCCTTACCCGGCAAGCGAAGCCCGCATCTTCGGTAAGCTGCTTCAGCGCCTCTTCACACTGGGCGCGGGACGACTCTGCAAGTTGGTCGTCGCTGAAGCGGATAGGCGCTGACAACGCATTAAGGGGGATGACCAGGGCATTTTCTTGCGAGTTGTAACTAACCGGCATCAAAATCGACTGTCGGAAGCGATGGAAGTATGGGGGTTCTGCGCCTTTCCTCAGAATTCCAGACCCTCCAATGGCGGTACCGGTAAGTTGTTCTCCCATGAAGGCGCAACCAAACAGCATGGCGTCCATAATGAACCCTTGCAGAGGCCCAGGGTCGCCATCACACAGAATGGTGTAGTGCACTGCGTTGCCGTGCTCACGGCTGCGAACACTTAGGTGTGGCGCCCGTAAGGTGAGGTAACGGGTCATCAGGCCCAGCGCATCCTTCAGGGTGCGGCTGCTCATCACAGCCACGCCTAGCGCGCCGTGCAATGGCAGCTTCAGCTCGCGGGCCAGCATAATGCCAAGGCCGGGTTCGCCGCTTTCAATGATTGCGCGGGTCACAAACTCACTGGCTTGCGCCTGGCTAACTCTGACACTTGTAGACTGCAGCCTGGCGGGGTCCAACCCAACCCGAAGCAGCAAGTCGCGTTCGTCCAGACCAATGGTGCGCAACAGTTCAGCCAGTATATGCAGGTAGATGGCCGGCATACCCAGATCCTGTGTGACAGAAGCAGAAACACGCATGAGAATCCTTGTTATAAGCTGTTCTTGTTGTCTGACGGATTAACCAATACCTTTGATTATGACCGTTGCGGCACCTCGCCCCCATGACTTCAATGACGGGTCAATGGGCACGAGAGGCCAATTGGAGCGTATGCCAGCGGAATTATTCAGGAATATGAGGGGCCGGTTAGAGCTGGATATCGATAATAACCGGGTTGTGGTCAGAGGAGCGCCAGGGCAACGCAGTCGTGCCAGGCAGGTTGTCTTTGTACCCTAGCACCAATGGCTCATCGGCATTGATGGCCCAGGTTTGGGCATCGAGAACCCGACCTTTGAGCGATGCGGAGGCGAGAGCGTAGTCCAACGACCCTTTTTCACCCTTGTATCTGTACGTGTATTGGTCGCATTGCTGGGCCGTGCAGGGGTGGAAGTGGTGCACCATGCTGGTGAATCCAGCGTGCTGCAGAACCTGCAGTGGTGTTTCATGGAAATAGCTGTTGAGATCGCCGGTAATTAATGTGCCAGCAAGATCGGGTATTTGCGGTAGCTGCTCAATCCATTCGACAACTGCGCGTGTGGTTTTGGTGCGGCGTTGGGCGTAGCAGCCTGGCCATCGTTCTTGTCCTGGTTTTGACCGGTTGCACCTCTGCACGATTTTGACTTCAGGTGTGGTACCACCACTTGAATGGCAAGGCGTTGCCCCCTAGACCGGAAAATCTGTGCCAATGGCGGGCGGCCCCGCTGGCTGAACAGGCCGGTGTTCAGGCGTTCTGGTTGAGTCTCGGAAACGATGCGGTCACGGCGATACAGCAAGCCGGTGCGTATCTGATCGCTGCCATCGGCACCTGGGGTCTTAACAAAGGTCCATTTTGGACCGAGTGCGCGGGCCAGCTGTGCTATTGCGCTGGCTGCGCCATAGCCGTCGTTCTCCAGCTCAGTGACAGCCAGAATGTCTGGGTCTGGGCGACGCAGAGCCTCTACCAGTCGCCGATGCTGTATCTCAAATGCCAGCGCGGACGCGGCCCCACGGGTCGTTGGAAAGCCTTGGCCTTTTCCGTCGCCATTAAAATAGTTTTCCAGGTTCATCGTCATAACACGAACATGCGGATCTGCGGGCCGTGCAGGGGCTGGCGGCCGAGTGTTTGCAGCTCAAAAACCGGCAGACTTTCCGGTTGTATTCGCCAGGCTCCGAACCGGTAATCAAGGACGCCAGACAGCTCGCGGATTTTATCGCCGCTGCGAATTGTGTTCTTGCCGCTCAGGCCTTCGGAGGGCCAAGGGGTGGGGTCAGGGTGGCGTATACTGCGGCCATCATCCAGCAGAAGTCTTTGTTGTCGGTTCCGCTTGGCGATTTGTGCTGCTTGTGGGCCGGGCTCCAAATATTCCGTAGGTATCACCTGATCAGCCGCTGCCAATGTGAGCTCGCCGTAGCGTGCCAGGTTCCAGGAATCGATAACCGTTAACGGTTGGGCCACCTTGACTCGCATGTTTTCAAGGGGCTCCAGTGTGGCTGGCCACAGTAGCGTTAGAACCTGGGCTTGTGGAAGTGGGGCAGAGCCACAGGCAATGATCGTTTGGATATTCGCAAGCTCAGTTAGGCCGTGGAATTCCTTTACGGTACCCGTAACGCGCAGGCGATCACCGGGCACACCCGTCTCTTTGCGGGTAAAAACAAACAAGGCTTCAGAGGTTTCGGGGTTGCCGTCGGTTTCATCTTCAGCCTGTTGCAGATAAAAGCCGGCAAACCCGCCTTCCATGCGGGCATCGATGGTGAGGATGCCCTCAACGGTAACCTTGTGGCCAACCAGCGGTGATGTGTCGACCTCACCTTGGACCGCAGAAATGGCAGTTGCCCGCTCGCCACAGGTATTTGCTGCCAGTGCCTCAGAGGCTGACAGCAGTAATAGAATAAAAGTGAAGGCACAAAAACATCGTGTGCTTAAGTTCACGCTGAATGCTTAATAGTTAGCTGAGGCCAGCGACGGCTTTGAGGGCGCGTTCGCGCTTGCTGCCAAACCCAAGTTGATCTGGATTGGTCAGTTCAAGCTGTTGGATCAGTGGGTCAGGGTGATGGTTGTCTAGCGTGATTCCAAGCTGCGACAAAACATACGGCGCCAGAGCGGCCCGAGCATCAACGTTCAGGCGACCATTGTGCATACCGTAATCCAGTTCGATGATTTTTTGCTGGGCTTCGGTCAGGCGGTGGTCGGGGGAGATCGTCATTGTGACTCGGCGATTCCAGTCATCATCTTTCTGGCTTGTGTGTTTGGCTTTTTGCCGCAGGGCCGTGGGTGCTGCATGGAAACGGCTGAGGGCAAAATCCCTGAATTCCCGGTTGGAGTCGCACCAAGCGCGCAGGTGCCAATTGTTGCCGGTGCACACCAGTGTGTGGGGCTCGAGAATACCCTCTACTGCCTCAGGACGGCTAAGGGACGAGTAGCTTGCCCTTAGCTGCCTGCCATGGCGGGTTGCCGTTACGACCGCTCGCATGGTCTCAGGTGCTATAACACGATTGGGGCCGTAGACAACTGTGTTGTCTGGTAGGCCGACCTCAAGGGTTTCAAAGGTGCTGCTAAGGCTTTGCTGGCGAGCGAGCAGATCCTGGTATTCGCTAACATGCCCTCGGGTTACTGCCGGCTTATAATTTGCCGACGGTACGTAGCCCTTGAGGTGCCGATCATAAACAAGGTTGCCTGGCGCAAGCTCGCGCAGATAGGTATTTATGTCTTTAGATGCCTGCTGCCGGCCGATACCAAAACTGTGGCAGATGTGGTTTGTCGTCAAGCGACCTTCCCACAGTGCGACGGTTTCAATGAGTCGGTAGCGAAGCAGCAAATCCCAACGGATGGGCCAGTCCGTTTTTTTCATAACCAGACACTCACGGGTTTATTGAATAATAGCTTTTAATATTACCCCCTATGGCACAGCGGGTCTGTTACGGCGCATTAATGTGAAACATTGTGAAACAGCGCTATAACAACGCTTGACGCTCATAGGAGTTTAGCAGGGCTTCGGCAAGTGCGTATTAGGTACATCTTGAAAGGACTGGTGTAATACTGCACCAGTAACATCCGGAGTTTCCGCAATGACCCGAACGGTCGCCTCCCTTTCTGCTCTCTTGTTGAGCATCGTTTTGCTGATCAGCGGAAATGCTTTCCTGATGACGTTGCTTGGCATTCGTCTGAGTATTGAAGCGGTTTCACCGGATATTATCGGTTGGGTGCTGGTTTGTTACTCTGTTGGGTTTGTTCTGGGCACTCTTTATGTGCACCAGATCATCGGTCGTGTTGGCCATATTCGGGCATTTGCAGCGTTCGCTGCCATAGCGGCTGTGGTGTCGCTGATGTATCCCATGGCTATTTCCATGGTGTTTTGGGCATGCCTGCGGGTGCTTTCGGGCTTTAGCATTGCCGGCGTGTTGGTGGTGATCGAAAGCTGGTTCTCCAGTCGTGCCAGCAACAGTAACCGCGGCACACTATTTGCTGTCTACCAAATCGTTTTTTATCTCTCTGCCGCGGGCGGTCAGCTGTTTATTAACGTGGGCGACCCCTCCAATTTCATGCCGTTTTCCCTCGCTGCAATTCTGCTTACACTGGCTCTGGTTCCCCTGGCTTTAACTCGCATGGAAGCTCCGATTATTGAGCAGGTTCAGCGCATCTCTTTTTTTACGCTTGCCCGCGAGTCGTTCACCGGTGTTTCCGGCGCTTTGGTCTGCGGTGTGCTGATTGGTGGTTTTTATGCGCTGGGCCCGGTGTACGCAACCCTGATGGGCCTTGATGTTGCAAAAACCTCGACCTTCATGGCCAGCGCGATCATTGCGGCCATGCTTCTTGCCTGGCCACTGGGGCGGTTGTGTGACCGATTTGATCGCCGCCGCGTGATGTTCTGGGTGGCTCTTATTGCGTCTTTTGCGGCGGTTTCTGTCAGCCTCATTGGGGCTGAAAACCTTTGGCTGCTCATGCTCTTGGTTGGAGTGTTCACCGGGCTCTCAGCGATGATCTACCCTATTTCTGTTGCGATAACCAACGATCGCATGGAAAGCACCCGTATTGTTGCGGCCAGCGCCACACTGCTCCTCAGTTATGGGGTTGGCAGTGTTGTTGGCCCCATCGCAATGGCCGAACTGATCAACCTGATGGGTCCGAAAGGCCTGTTTGTAGGCAATGCCGGGTTTTTGCTGGTACTTGCGGTTATCACTTCTTTGCGCATTACTTACACTGAAGATGTTGCGGTGAAAGATCAGGAACACTATGTGCCTGCAATGCCGGAAACCTCTGTGGTACTGACCGAACTTGATCCGCGGAACACGGAATTCCAACAATCTCCAGAGGTTGAAGAAATGCATGAAGAGTCCTTGCGCCCGACCGGTTGATGCGCGGAATAAGGTCGCCTTTCGGTTTTCCCCGATCTTGTTTTTCACTGCACATCTGTTTTTATTCGAATTGTTAGCTTACTATTGGTAGCAATCCTATAATGTAAGCTTTCTTGCCGGAACGGAGCAGTAGCTATGAGAGATCAGTTTCCCTTTGCCGTCGCCCGAGTAACCCGTCGCTGGCGTAAGCTTTTAGACGAGCGCCTGAAAGATTTGGGCGTCACCCAAGCCCGCTGGACCACCATGGTGTATTTGCAGCAAGGTGGCGAAGGCATGACCCAGCGAGAACTGGCCGGCCTGATGGCCATTGAAAACCCAACGCTTGTGCGCCTGCTAGACAGCCTGGAGCTGCAAGGATTGATTGAACGCCGGGCTTGCCCCAATGATCGCCGTGCTCGCCGCCTGCACCTCACCGATCCCGGCCGGGATTTCATGGACGTTTTGTCTGAACGGGCCGATAAACTTCGGGACGGAATGCTTGAAGGCGTGAGCGACGACGATATTGAGGTTGCGTTGCGGGTGTTCCATAAAATCATGGATAACGCTGAAAAGCAGAAGTAATCACTTGAGAGATAATTCTGTCGAGGGCCTGATTGCCCGCTATGGTACCAACTGGCGGTGGCTGGCAGTCTCTACGGTAATGGTAGGGACTATTGCTACTGTATTGAGTGCCACGGTGGTGAACGTTGCGCTCCACGATATCATGGTGGAATTCGGTATTCGTCAGGGCCAGGTGCACTGGCTGGCAACCGGCTTTATCGCGGCCATGACAACAACCATGCTGGCCTCCTCGTGGCTGCTTGATCATTTTGGTGTACGCAAGACCCTGGCGTGTGCCATGGCGGTGTTTACACTGATCTCGCTGGCTGGCGGGTTTGCCAACTCGCCGGAGCAGTTGATTGCTGCCCGCATTGGCCAAGGTGCCATGGCCGGCTTGATGCAGCCCATGGGCATGTATCTGGTATTTCGCATATTCCCCCGCAATCGGCGCGGCCAGGCCATGGGCATCTACGGTATGGGGGTTGTACTGGCTCCAGCACTTGGGCCAGTACTGGGTGGTGTTTTGGTGGATCAACTGGATTGGCGCTTCGTGATGTTTGCGCCAGCACCGGTTACCTTCATCGGCGTATTTATGGCGCTGCGCTTTCTACCTACGCCTGCTTCCCGGCCGGCTCCCTATCGATTTGATCTGGTTGGGCTGGTGTTGCTGGGAGCGACTGTCGGGCTTTCTCTCGATACCCTGAACCGCCTGCAGAGCCTGGGCGGCCAGGAAACCCGGGTTGCCATTGAAGGGCTTGTGGCACTGGTGCTTCTGATAATGTTTGTGTTGCGCGAAAAGCGCATAAAACATCCCTTGGTTAATATCAGCTTGCTGCGCAGGCCTAGCTTCCTTTATGCCAATCTGGGCGCTATGGCGATGGGGCTGGCCCTTTTTGGATCCACCTACCTGATACCGCTCTACGTTCAAACGGTTCTGGGCTACACAGCGACAGAAGCGGGCCTGCTAATGCTGCCGGCGGGCATTGTTTTGGGCATGACATTCCCGTTGGCCGGAAAACTGGCTGACCGGGGCGGCGACGCCAGAAAACTGGTTATCTTCGGGATGGCGATGTTTGCTTCGTCGGCTATTTTGTTTGCGTTGTCCGACCTGGTTCTGGCTTTCGGTTGGCTTGCGCTCTGGACGGTGGTTGGCCGGATAGGCATAGGGTTTATGTTACCGTCTCTTTCCATAGGCGCGTTGAACCCGCTTAAACCCGAAGAGTTGGGCGCCGGCTCCAGCACCATTAATTTTACTCGCCAGTTGGGGGGTGCATTTGGGGTGAATATCGTGGCACTGACCATTGAGTTTGGTGAGCATAGCGGCGGCGTGCCCACTATCAATGCCTTCCATACGGCCTGGTGGCTGGTTGCCGTATTCGTTGCTGCTGCGGTCGTGCCCGTTTGGCGCATGCGAGCGTAGCCGGTTGCCATGCCCGGGAAGATTAACTAATATAGCCCTACTCTTCAGGGGAGTAGCCTCCGCATCCGGTGTCCGGATCGGACGGTAGTCAACATACTTGGGGCTCATCCCCATGGCTATCGTGTTTCACTTGGTTTCGGTGAAATTGGCAAGACCTGAGGCAGTTTCACCTCCAAGGGCGGAAGGTGAGCTGTCTCATGTCCAACTATCCGCCCCGGAAGAATCCATGGACGCATTTCTCACTTCAACAGTTGCCGTTGCCATTGCCGAAATTGGCGACAAAACCCAGCTGCTCTCCCTTTTTCTTGTTGCCCGTTACACTCAACGCCTTCCCATTATTATGGGCATACTCGTCGCGACCATCCTGAATCACGCACTTTCGGCTTGGCTGGGAGCCTGGGTGGCTGCATGGATTCCCCAAACCTGGCTTCCCTGGATTCTTGCCCTGAGCTTTGTGGCAATCGCTTTGTGGCTGTTGGTGCCAGACAAGGACGACAGCGACAGCTCCCGGTTTTTGGGTATGGGCGCCTTTGCGGCGACGACCGTGATGTTCTTTCTGGCAGAGATTGGCGACAAAACCCAGATTGCCACCGTTGTTCTGGCGGCCCGCTATACTGAGACAATCTGGGTTATCATCGGTACAACAGCGGGGATGTTGCTGGCCAACATACCGGTTATCATGGCTGGGCACTGGTTGATGGATCGGTTGCCGCTGGCGACCGCCCGGGTTTGTGCAAGTATTTTGTTCGCAGTTATGGCGGTTGTGACACTGTCATCAGTGGTTTGGAACTACTGAGGGCGCCGGCTGTCACTGCACGCAACGAAGCAGGTTTTTCTGGAATGAGACTTATGGGATTCAAAACGTATTCAGCGCTGGTGTTGCTGGCTAGTACATTGGCTTTGCAACCGGCGTGGGCCGCAAAGCAGGACAGCTCATCGGAAAAGCCCGCCTCCGGGCAGGCCACTGATCGTAGCCCACGGGTGCCAACGTTCGAGATCAAGGGTGATTTGGCAGGTCGTCTCGACGTGTTTACCACCCGCTATGAAGACACCTTTGCGGAAGTGGGTAGCCAACTTGCGATGGGCTATCTTGAGCTTGTGAAAGCAAACCCGGGTGTTGACCCCTGGCTGCCCGGCGAGGGCACCACCATCACGCTGCCGCGCCAGTATGTTATGCCTGAGGCCCGCAGGGAAGGCATTGTGATTAACCTGGCGGAGTATCGGCTTTACTATTTTGCCGAGGATGGCGTGCAGGTTTACCCAGTCGGTGTTGGAACGTCTGAAAACCCATCCCCGCTGGCTGACGCCAAGGTCACCATGCCCTTGGAATCACCCGCATGGTATCCCCCTGACAGCATTCGCGCAGAGTATGAAGCCTCTGGTGATTTCCTGCCCCGAATGATTCCGCCTGGCCCCGACAACCCTCTGGGTAGTCATGCTCTTTTGCTGAGTGAAAAAGGTTATCTGATTCACGGCACTAACAAGCGATTTGGTGTGGGGATGCCTGTTAGCCACGGCTGTTTTCGCATGTATAACGAAGATATATCCCGTTTCGTTTATCAGGCGGGCAAAGGCACATCGGTACAAATCGTTAACGATCCCGTGAAAATGGGAATGTCCGGAGGCGAGGTTTGGCTTGAAGTTCATCGCCCCCACGAAGAGTATAACCAGAAGGATCGGGATCGCCTGTGGCAAGAGGCTACGCGCGAAGTTGAAGCCTTCCGCCTGAAGCATCCCGGGGTTGAAGTTCAGCGTAAGGCGATAGAACTTGCGGTAGACCAAGCCGATGGTATTCCTGCCATGGTTGGCGAACAGATTTCACGGGTGGCATCCGACAAGTCGCCAACAAACAAACAACTCTCGTCCCAAGAAGAACCTGAACAGAAGCTGTACTTCTAGTTCGGCCGATACCCGGTGTTTATAACAATGATAAGTCAGGAGAACCCATGAATCGCACCATACTGATCACCGGCGCCAGTTCGGGACTCGGTGAGGGCATGGCCCGCGAGTTCGCAGCCAGAGGCGATAACCTGGCCCTGTGTGCCCGACGTACCGAGCGGCTGGAAACATTGCGCGAGGAGCTTGCAGACAAGCATCCTCGGGTGACGATCAGCATTCGCGCCCTGGATGTGAACAACCACGATCAGGTTTTTGAGGTTTTCCGGGCCTTTCAGCAAGAGTTTGGCAGCCTGGACCGTATTGTTGTTAACGCTGGCATTGGCAAAGGTCAGCCCCTTGGTACCGGTAAGTTCAACGCTAACCGCCAAACGGCAGAAACCAACTTTGTTGCTGCGCTGGCGCAGATGGAAGCGGCCATGGAAATATTCCGCGAACAAAACCGGGGACACCTGGTTACTGTGTCTTCTGTAACGGCTGTTCGTGGCATGCCGGGCAATGTAAACACCTACGCTGCAACCAAGGTTGGCCTTGCGGCACTTTCAGAAGGTTTGCGTGTCGAACTGAAAAAGGTGGACTCACCCATCAAGGTGACAACGCTTTATCCGGGCTATATCAGAACGGAAATCAACGAAAAGGTGAAAAGCACGCCGTTCATTGTAGATGCGAAGACCGGCTGCAAGGCTATGGTAAAGGCCATTGAATCCGGGAAAAGTGAGTGTTTTGTGCCAAGCTGGCCCTGGACACCCATTGGTTACGTGCTACGACGGTTGCCGGTTTCGGTGCTCGCCAAGCTGTTCTGAGCCACCTTCCGCATCCGGGGAGGCGATATGCAGGTCTACCGCCCCATCAGCTCAGGCCGTCAGAGATGGCTCAGAGCATGGGTTGTCGTTATGCTGGTTGGCATACTGCTCGGTCTGGCGTCACTGACGCACTTGGTGTTCGCCCAGCAAAAGAGCCCCGACACCGCGCTGGTTTTGACAGTTGACGGGGCTATTGGCCCTGCCACCATGGATTATCTTGTTCGCGGCATTCGCCGGGCAGAATCCGAAGCGGCAGGGCTGGTGATTATCGAGATGGACACGCCTGGCGGCCTGATGGACTCCATGCGGGGAATCATCAAAACCATTCTGAGCTCTGATGTGCCGGTGGCAACCTATGTTTCCCCTCAGGGAGCCCGCGCTGCAAGTGCCGGTACCTATATCCTCTACGGAAGCCATATCGCCGCTATGGCCCCTGCGACCAACCTGGCTCTGCAACGCCGGTTCAGATGGGCGGGATGCCAGGCAGCTCGGAGCCCGCCAAAAAAGAAAATCCCCCCACCGATGGCAAGCGTCGTGGCGAAACAGCCATGGAGCGCAAGGTTCTGGAAGATGCGGTTAGCTACATCAGAGGGCTGGCGGAGCGCCACGACCGGAATGCCGACTGGGCCGAAGAAGCCGTGCGTGAGGCGGTTAATCTGAGCGCCAGCGAGGCCCTGGAGCAAAATGTCATAGATGTTATTGCGGTGGATCTGCCGGGCTACTGCGCCAGATTGACGGGCGCACGGTGCGCCTGACCTCCGGTGATGCAACGCTTCAGACTGCCGGGCTGAAGATTGTTCGTATGCAACCGGACTGGCGCACACGCCTACTTTCAGTCATTACCAACCCCAATGTTGCTTATTTCCTGATGATTATCGGGTTCTACGGCATTATTTTTGAGCTGGCAAGCCCGGGCGCGGTGGTGCCAGGTGTTGTAGGCGCCATCTGTCTGATCCTGGCGATGTTTGCGTTTCAGGTGCTGTCGGTAAACTACGCCGGGTTGGCTCTGATTCTTCTCGGGTTAGGATTTATTGTCGGGGAGTCCCTGGTGCCCAGCTTTGGCATTCTTGGTGTAGGCGGCATAGTTGCGTTTGTTGCCGGCTCGATCATTCTTATGGATGGCAGCCACCGTGCCATTTCTCTGCCGACCATTGGGGGCACAGCAGCAGTTGCGGCCGGTTTCATTTTTTGGACGGTCGCTCGATTTGTCGGGCTGCGGAAAAAGCTTCCGGTTAGCGGTACCGAGCAGGTAATCCGTAGAACAGTCGTTGCACTGAATGATTTTAGCGAGGAGCATGGGCGTTATCGAGGGCATGTGCGGCTCAGCGGAGAGCGCTGGAAGGCCGTCAGCCATCACCCTGTGCGCCAGGGTGATGCAGTGATGGTTACCGGGATCGATGGCTTGACTGTCAGCGTTGAGGCGGCAGACGCACCGCGAGCTGACGGGACACACAGTGACCAGCAGCGAAACGAGGAGGCTGTATGATTGGTGATCTGATTCCCTGGCTGGCACCCGCTGTGGTGCTACTACTGATACTGGGTTCTGCCATCAAGATTTTGCCGGAATACCAGCGGGGTGTTGTGTTTTTCCTGGGCCGATTCCAAGGCGTGAAAGGTCCGGGGTTGATTGTTGTGCTTCCCGGCATTCAACAGATTGTGCGGGTGGATTTGCGAGTAATCACCCTGGATGTGCCCAGCCAGGATGTCATTTCCCGTGACAACGTAACGGTGCGGGTGAATGCGGTGCTTTATTTCCGTGTGGTGGACCCGGAGCGGGCCATTATCCGTGTTGAAGATTTCGGTGCCGCGACTAGCCAGCTATCCCAGACCACGTTGCGATCGGTGCTGGGCAAACACGACCTGGACGAAATGCTGTCAGAGCGCGATAAGCTCAATGCGGATATTCAAGAGATCATTGATACTCAAACTGAAGAATGGGGAATCAAGGTTGCTAACGTTGAAATCAAGCATGTAGACCTTGATGAATCCATGATTCGGGCCATTGCGCGCCAGGCTGAAGCCGAACGTGAGCGGCGGGCAAAAGTGATTCATGCAGAAGGCGAATTGCAGGCGTCCAAGAAACTGGTGGAGGCTGCAAAGGTAATGTCTGCCGATTCGGGCGCTATGCAACTGCGCTACATGCAAACCCTCTCAGACATGAGCAATACCAATTCATCCACCATCGTATTCCCGTTACCGATGGATATGATCAAAATGTTCATGGAGAAAACGCCGGTTAATAATCAACCAAAGCCGCCGGAATCATAAAGCGGGAGCCATAAAAAAAGGCCGGGAGTCCCGGCCTTTTTTGTAGTGCTTAAGCTAAAGTCTTACTTCATGCTTGCACGATCGAGCATACGCTTGGCGCGCTCGTTTGCTTCGTCAGCAGCTTTCTGAGCTGCTTTTGCAGCGGCCAGAGCCCGGTCTGCAGTTTGTTGTGCAGAACGTGCTGAGCTAGCAGCGCTGTTAGCGGTGTTCATTGCCTTGTCTGCACTTTGCTCAGCAGAGCTGGCAGTTGCATTGGCTTCGTCAAGAGCGCCCTGGTCGGAAGTTGCACAACCTGCAGTCAGAGCAGTAGCTAGTGCGATTCCGGCGATCGTCAGTTTACGCATTGTAAATCCCCTTATTGGTCGAGTTATTTCCTGTTGATCCGAAAGTCAGTTCAGACAACTTCCTGTCAGCTTCGGCCCGATAGGCGTTGACTACCGGAGTCGTGAAACAGTGTAAAACACTCTGAGAGGAAATGTTAACTAAGTATACGTAAATTTTTTGAGGTTATGACGACAACTTAATGCTGGCGTCATGGGGTGGGGGTCAGGGAATGATGCGGATCGGGGTGCCGTCGTTGACCAACTGCCAGATTTCATCCATCTCCTGGTTGTTAACGGCAATGCATCCGTTCGTCCAATCCAGACCTGTATAAGCAAACGCCATGTCTTCCGCGCCATTGGGTAAACCGTGAATCATAATGCTACCGCCTGGGCTCAACCCCCAGTTTTCTGCCATTTCGCGGTCTTTTACGCTTGGGTAGGAGATGTGAATAGATTTGTAAAAATCACTGCCAGAATTGCGCCAGTCTAGCGTGTATTCGCCCTCTGGCGTACGTTCGTCGCCTTCATAGAGTTTGTGCCCCTCAGGATTATCCCCAAGCGATATGCGGTAGCTCCGGAGCACTTCCTCTCCGTTCATCAGATAAAGCCTGCGTTGTTCTTTTCTTACCAGCACTTTACTAACCACCAGCGATTCGCTGGGGGCGTTGTCTATGGTTGGCATTCGGGTATCTGCTGTTGCTAGAAGCTCTGAGCTATACGCTGGAAAGCTTGCTGTAATAAACAGAGCCAGAAGGCACCGGGTTAATAAACGGGGCATAGCAATAACCTTAACTTACCAATGATTAATCTTCGCGCAGGGCTGTTTATAACACAACCGTTCGATTAGATGTTAAGGGGTTTTGTTAACTTTTATAGCTATCCAGTGCACAGGTCAGGCATTTTGTGACTTCTCCATTTTCAAGCCCACCTTAGTGACTTGGTCGGCCTCTGTAGCCCTGGCCACCAGAGTGACCGGCCCAAGAACAACTGTGTCGCCAATAACCGGGTGGCCCTTGGTGCGTTTTGCAAAGCATTCGGCCAGTGACAGCTCTGGCGGCAACTCATCAAATTCGATCCCATAAACCTGCTCCACATCGCCAAGCAGCGCGTCTCCGTTAAGCACAAAGTCCCCGAAGAAGGCGCGTTCCGCCAAGTGCTTTGGGGTCTGTCGGCCGCTTAGAGATTTGCCAAGCTCATTCAGAACGCTGGGTGTGGCGAACATGGCAACGACATCGCCATTGGATACTTCCAAATCGGCCTTTGGCTGCAGGCAAACGCGATTGCGAAACACGCCGGCAACGGCCGTGTTCTCGGGAAAGCGCAATTGCCCCAACACAATGGGTTTCTCCCAGTTCTCCCCCCGTAAAGGGAACAGCATCAGCTCATGATCACCCGCGGCTGGGGCGTCCAATGGCAAGCGCCGGTAGGGCTCGCCGTTTGCAGGAATTTCGAGGCGCAGTTTGCGCGCAAGCGGCGCAATAGTGGTGCCTTGAACCAACAAAGAAACCAGCACAATAAAAAAAGCCGCATGAAAAACCAGTTGTGCTTCGGGCAGGTTGGCTATGATCGGGAACAGCGCCAGAACGATAGGCACAGCCCCCCGCAAACCTACCCAGCTAATAAAACCCAACTCCCGGCGGTTAAAGCCAAAAGGCCAAAGGGTAGCCATAACGGTTAATGGCCGGATCACAAAAATCAGTGCCAGTGCCAGTATCAGGCCGCTTCCCGCCAGAGGCAGTAGGTCAGACGGATTAACTAACAGGCCGAGAATCAGGAACAGGCAAAGTTGAGCCAGCCAGGCCAAGCCATCGTGCATCTGTAGAATCATCGGCATCATCCGTACCTGACGGTTGCCGATCACAACACCGCAAAGGTATATGGCCAGAAACCCGCTGCCGCCAATGGCATTGATGGCAGAAAACACCGAAATGCCAGCGGCAGCTACCAGCAACGGGTAGAGAGATGGCGTAAGGCGAATACGGTTGGTTAGCTCAGCAATCAGAAACCCGCCGACGATACCGCCAACGCCGCCGATGCTGAACTGCTTGAACAGTAGAATCAGCGACTCCTGAATGGCGTGGTCTCCATTGCTGCCAATCACCGTGACCATCATCAGCGTCAGGAAGATCGCCATGGGGTCGTTACTGCCGGATTCGATTTCCAGAGTAGCGCTGACCCGCTCATTTAAGTGCAGTCCACGGCCCTGAAGTAGTGAAAACACAGCAGCCGCGTCGGTTGACGAAATGATGGAGCCAATGAGCAGGGCCATCATCCAGTGCAGGTCGAAAACCAGCCAGGCGACAAATGCGGCCCCTACGGCCGTCATAGCAACACCAACCGTAGCCAGTACCAAAGCAGGCTTCAGGCCTACACGGAAGGTTTCTGCACGTGTGCGCATGCCGCCATCCAGAAGGATAACGCCCAAGGCCAGATTGGCGACCAGAAAAGAGAGTTGAAAATCGTCGAATTCAATGCCACCTGGGCCGTCTTTGCCCATCATCATGCCCACGGCCAGGAAGATAAGCAGAACCGGCATACCGACGCGGCTGGAAAGTGGGCTCAGAAGGATGCTGATGACAAGCATCAGGGCACCGACCAGGGTGAGCATTGGATCCATCAGAACTCCATCAAAAAAGGCTTGCCGGAAATCAACATAAGGCCATCGCGTATTAGTATCTCTGCAGACCTCTTAGGTATCAAGCGATTGGGTACCTGAGCTGCTCGGGTGTTCAGGCTGCTCCGGCAATAAGCTGATCGAAAGTGCTTATGTCGCCGGGGTTGTCTGTCGCGTAGCCGGGCACTGTGTTGATGCGATCAATGAGTGCCCGGGATTGTAGAAGTGTTGTCAGGTATCTGAGTGTTGCTGCAGGCAAGCGATCCTGGCGGTAAATCAGCATGTAGTGCTCGCTGGCCATTTCAATGAAGTTCAGATTGAACTGCTCAGCTGCCGCTTGCACGCCAAAACCAACTTCTGCCATGCCCGAGGCCACAAACGCGGCAACGGCAGTATGAGTGAACTCTGGCTGAGAGGTGCGGTTGATGCTGTCTTCAGCGAGGCCTTGCTGCCTTAATAAAAGATTGAGAAGGATGCGGGTGCCCGAATGACGGTCGCGGCTTACAAAGCTGAGCCCTGAGGTGCTCAAATCCTGCAAGGTACGAACCTCTTCGTGTTCGCCTTTGCGCATCATTAGACCTTCGCACCGCGTAACAAAGCGGATCAGGCGATGGTTTTTGTTTAGGTGTCTTTGGTAGTGACTGAGAATTTGCCGGGCGAGCGCCGGGCAAGTTGGTAGGTGAAAACTGGCGATGTCGCATTCGCCGCGATTGAGCGCAGAGAGGGCTTCTTCGGGGTTGCGCACCGGCCAGCAGTTGCTGGATCTGGTCGTTAAGCTCGGCGGCCATGCCGTGATGATGGCCTCGCCCTGTGATCTTGAGGATTTCGCCCTGGGTTTCAGCCTGAGCGAAGGTATAGTGCAGCGGCCAGATCAGCTGTTCAGCATCGAGATAAAGCCGGGTGAAGATGGCATAGAGTTGGATATGCATATTGCTGGTGATTGCTACGCTCGCTTGCGGGAACAGCGTCGCAACATGACCGGCCGAACCGGCTGCGGGTTATGTGGCACCGAATCTCTTGCCCATGTAGTCCGCACGCTTGACGTGGTGGCGTTGCGGCCTATGCCCAGCGATGAAGCCGTTCAGACTGCGCTGCAAAACCTGAAAAAACACCAGCCGCTGCAGCTTGAAACAGGCGCCACCCACGGTGCGGCCTGGTGTACCGCCGACGGCCTTATTATTCAGGCACGGGAAGATGTAGGTCGCCACGTAATCTATGCCCGTGGTGAAGACATATCTCAGGAGAGTACGTTGTGAGTGACCAGCAATTAAACAACCTGATCAAAATGCTCGACCAGATCATCGCCAACAATCTGCACCAGGGTGACGACGACAAGGTGGCCGACGTAGCGGCGGACCATCTTCATAAATTCTGGGCCAGAAGCATGAAGCAGCAAATTATCACCTACGCCAACGAAAGCCCGGCCGAGTTGTCTGCATTAGCTCGATCGACTATTGCCAAGCTGAAGGCCGTGCCGGAGTAGGGGCCGCGCCAAATAAGGTTTAACCGTTTTTTACAATCCATGTTTTCATACTGCGCTACAGTTGCATGATATTTATATTGATAGCCTTCAATGCTGAGCCAAAGTCATGCAAGGTACATACGTTGAGCTTGTTGAAACCCGGATAGATACTGCTGATCTGGAAATCGGCATGCATGTCATCCGGTTGGATAGACCCTGGGAAGAAACAGACTTTCTCATGCAGGGCTTTATTATCAGAGACATGAACGAAGTCCACGCGTTGCGCCTTCAGTGTGAGTTTGTGGTTATACAAGGCGTAGCCGAGAAAAAGCGGGAACCCAGAGTGAAGGTTTCCAGCCCGGGTCGTCTGGTAGGTTTGTTCAATCGCAAACAGAAACCTACGCAGCCGCCGAAACCTGGCCCCGCCCGGACAATCCCCCGCAAGCGTGTTTCCTATATAAACCAGGTGAGCATGAGTCGGGAATTGCAAACGGCCACCATGCGGTTTGAGGATGCTCAGAGCACGGCCAAATCCATCATGTCCGGTTTGCGCATCAGCCGCACGCTGGATATAAACAGAGCCCGAACCGTTGTGAATAGTTGCGTAGAGAGTGTGCTGCGTAACGAGAATGCCTTGATGCTGCTCACCAAGATCAAGAATCAGGATGAGTATACCGCCGAGCATTGCATCAACGTTTCCATACTGTCTGCCGCGTTTGGAAAATCTCTGGGTATGATAAAGGGCGAAATTCAGAATTTGGCACTATGCGGCCTGCTGCACGATGTCGGTAAAACCAGAATTCCGAACGAGGTTCTGAATAAGCCAACCAGCCTGACCAGCGACGAGTTTGCATTAATGCGAAACCATACAGTTCATGGTCGCACCATTCTTATGAGCACTGGTGCCTCACTGCAAAGCGCTGTGGACGTGGCTTTCTCGCATCACGAGCGAATAGACGGCAAAGGCTATCCCAGAGGACTGCCGGCTGAAAACATACCCTACTTTGCGAAGATCATCGCGCTGGTGGACACCTACGATGCAATTACCAGCACGCGTGTTTATCAAAAAGCCCTCGCGTCAATGCACGCTCTGGAGATCATCCACAATAATCGCGGAACCCAGTTTGATACTGAGCTGGCCGACGCTTTTATTCAGATGGTGGGCGTTTATCCACCCGGATCCATCGCCGAAATGATGAACGGCGAAGTGGGGATCGTGGTCGAAAGCCATGCGCTGCACAAACTCAAGCCGAAGGTGTTAATGGTTCGGAGTGCGGACAAAACACCGGTAGTCTCTTTCAAGATATTGGATTTACAGGCGGCTCCAAAAGACAATAACGGAGTGGTCTACCAAATCGCCAAAGAGGTGCCAGACGGGACTTACGATATTGTACTGCAGGACTTCGTGAAAGAAGGTTTGATCGTAACAGCGCCTTTGTCTTCGTTTGATACAGAATAAAGCAAAAGTGGGAGTAGCCGCTGGTAGGCGATAAGTTGCCCGAAGGTAGACGCTGGCTTTGGTTCTGGCCGGCCTTGCATCCAGGGCCATAAGACACCCCGTTGCCGTTCGCACGTTTAATCAGGTTAGCGAATACCAAGCCTACGAAGGCATCTGGGCCTGTGCAAGCTTGCTCCACCTAATCTCACACTTTCCCAAGCCCCTTATTTTACGAAAAGACGTTTACGATGCCAGCGCATAAATTCTAGCGAGGGTGAGAACTTATCCGGCAATTCAATTGTGGTTCCGCTTCGCTCAAGAAACGTCTCGCGTATGTGATTAAGCCGGTATCAAAAGCTCGATCAAAAAAGGTACTTAGACATAGGCCGTTGCTAGGGTTTACGCGATTCTGCTCGTCTTCAGCCCATCAATGCAATTTCATTCGCGGCTGCATCGCCCGGCTTATCTTATCCATAAACCAAATTACGCCAGTGCGCAGAAAACCGTGTAATGCCACCTGGTGCATGCGGTATAGCGACACGTAAAACAGCCTGGCTACCTTGCCTTCAATGTACATGCTGCGGCCGGATAGGTTACCCATCAGATTGCCTACGGTGGTGTAGTGGCTAAAGTTAATCAGCGAGCCGTAGTCGTTATACACGAAGGGCACGGCGTCTTTGCCTTCTAGCCGGTTGCACAGGGTTTTAAACAGGGTATCTGCCTGCTGGTGTGCGGCTTGGGCACGGGGGGCTACGGGTCGGTCGGTATTGGGTTGTGGGCAGGCGGCGCAGTCGCCGAAGGCAAAGACGTTGGCATCCCGGGTGGTTTCCAGGGTTTGATGCACAATCAGTTGGTTGCCACGGTTGGATTCAAGGCCATCCAGATCGGCAAGAAACGCCGGTGCTTTAATGCCTGCGGCCCAAATGGTCATTTCTGAGGACAGCTCTGTGCCGTCCTTCAGTACCACAATGCCGGGGCGAATTTCGCTCACGGGCTGGCCGTTGAGGACGGTTACATTCTGTTTTCCGAGTTCTTTGGTCGCCGCTGCTGAGAGCCGGCCGGGAAGCGCCGGTAGAATCCGGTCGGCGGCTTCTATTACGGTAATCGAAACATCTGAGTCTTTCAGGTGGTTCATGCCGTACACCGGCAATTCCCTCGAAGCCAGCCGCAGCTCGGCAGCCAGTTCAACGCCCGTGGCGCCGGCCCCTATAATGCTGATGTTCAGGACATGCTCTCGGCCTTGTCGGGCTTCGTGGTTTTTGCGTAAAAAGGCGTTGAGCATCAGGTTATGGAAGCGACGGGCTTGTTTCAGGCTGTCTAGAAATAGGCAGTTTTCTTGCGCGCCGGGGGTGCCGAAATCGTTGGCGGTGCTGCCTACGGCGATAACCAGTGTGTCGTAGTGAAGATTCCGCTCGGGCACCACTTCGTGGCCATCCTCATCGAGGAAGGGCGAGATCACCAGGGTTTTGGTTTCGCGGTTAACGTCGCTCATGCGGCCAAGTTGAAATTCGTAGTGGTGCTGGCGAGCGTGGGCGCGATAGTTCACTTCGTTGGAATTTGCGTCCAAAGATCCGGATGCAACCTCGTGCAGGAGGGGCTTCCACACGTGGGTTAACCCAGCATCCACCAGGGTGATGCGCGCCTTGGCCTTTTTACCGAGTTTTTTGCCCAAGCGGGTAACAAGTTCGAGGCCGCCGGCACCGCCGCCGACGACCACAATGTGATGAAGGTTATCCATAGCAATCAGACCTTTAAGTAAAGAAAGCCAAGTGCTCTTTTAGAAAAAACGCTTGGCTGTCGTCACTAGAGCCAGCTTGCAAGGTAGGATACTGATGCTGAAGGAATAATACTAACGCGCTCCGGGCCGCCCGCACAATTGGTCGGAACACGTATCAATCACTCGACACACAGCAAGAGACAGCCAAATATGAAAGTAGCAGTTTACTGTGGTTCCCGTTCTGGCAATGAACCGCTATACGCTGAAAAGGCCAAAGAGCTGGGTGAGTTTTTTGGTAATAACGGTATAGATTTAGTATTTGGTGGTGGGCATGTTGGCCTTATGGGCATTATTGCCGATGCGGTGCTGGCCAGTGGCGGTAAGGTTTACGGTGTTATTCCTGAGCATTTGCGTGACAGGGAATTGGCGCACACAGGCCTTACGGAGCTGTTCGTTGTGAAAGATATGCATGAACGCAAAGCGAAGATGGCTGAGCTGGCCGATGGCTTTGTTGCTTTGCCCGGCGGTATCGGCACGCTGGAAGAGATTTTTGAAGTCTGGACTTGGGCGCAGCTAGGTGTTCACCAAAAGCCTTGTGCGTTTTATAACGTGAATGGCTTTTACAACCCGCTGCTAGAAATGGTGAAAACCATGGTGGCTACCGGGTTTGTTAGTCAGCAATACCTAGACATGATTGTGCTGGCACAAACTCCTACAGATCTGGTGGACGGCTTTCGTGCCTATGCGCCGCCTCAGGAAAAGTGGGCCTGACCTTGCTCATCAGTCGGCCCCAGGTGCACTGCTCTGTGAACCGTGTCGACGGTGATATCCACGCCCGAAACCAGAGCCGTTCTGCATAGCCTGCACAAGCGATCTTCACCAGCGGTCGAGCTGTAGACCATGCTGTTTAAGGTATTCGCCCTCACGCTCCATATAAGACTCCAGGGCACCCTCGTACCTGACATCATCGTCGAAAGGAACCGCTTTATAGCGCCCCACTTCGACAGCGGTCTCACCCCAATTCATAATCCACATTACAACGGTACCACCGGGGGCAAGTCCTAGAACCAAGTTATATCGGGGTACGTTATGTAGCTTCCCCCACTTATGTACAGGCGCGGGCTGTTTCATACGTTCACGCAAGGCTTCCGGGTCGGGGATGTGGATAAGCCGGGTATAGGACTGCTGTTCGGCGAAGGAAAACCACGTTACATGAATGTAGTCGGGCATGGGGGCCAGCTCTCCTCCCCCGGTTCCCGGATTTTTCCAGCAACAGCCGGTAATGCCAATCGGCCACCACCAAGCCCGCTCACCTGTCGCTTCAAACTGCAACCGCTTAACCCAGGCATCATAATGACGTGGAACAGCCACTCGAGCACTGTATGTTACAGGTCGATCCCATTCAGGCGTACCCGCCAAGGAGCAACCACCCGATAGAACACTCGTGCAGAACACGATGGAGAGTATTACGAGCTTTCTGATCATTTTAGACCCCTGTTTGGATGCACGCTCCGCACGTTGCCGGGTGCAGGCTTGAATGGAAAAAGTGGCCCGGCAATCTGGTAATGGGCTGAGTGGTGAATGTAGCGTTGGCGAAGCAGGGCTTCCTCTGCAGCAGTCAGTTGCAGTGGCCGACCTTCGTTGATGTGAAGGGTGATGCGGGTGGCGATGGATTGGAGTTCGTCAGGCAGGGCATACTTTTCCAAGGTGGGGTTCAATTTTTTAAACGGTACTCCCACATCTGCGGCCAGTCGGTACATCTGCCGCAAGGCTATTCGTGAGTATTCGGACTTTACCCGTCGATCCAGCCAGAGACGGAATTGAAGTTCAACTTCCCCCTCTTTCAACTGTCGCCGGTAGGCTTCTTCAATGTTAAGCGTGCCATCTAGGTTGTGCGGCCCCAACCAACCTTCGCTGGCTATCCGCTTACGCTCCATCAGGATTCCTGTATATTCATAACTGTCTCTGGGGTGATAGCCGCGGAACTTGCGGGGCTGGCCTACCTGAATGCGTTCATGGAAGTTTTCGGGGAAGCCTCCGCCAATGTCGGAGTGGGCACCGGGCAGTATCCACTCGTCAAAGTGTTCAGGCAGGCGGCCATCCGGCCCCCGCAGACTGTTGAGGGAAAAGTTGTAACGCCACTCGTCCCGGGCCGTCAGGTGTACGGCTCTCTGAACAGCGTCGGCGGCGATATCCACGCGCTGCACCAGGGCCCTTCTGCATATCCCTGGCAAATATTTTTACCAGCGATCAAGCTGAAGGCCGTGTTGTTTAAGGTAATCACCCTCACGTTCCATATAAGACTCCAGGGCACCCTCGTACCTGACATCATCGTCAAAAGGTACTGCTTTATAGCGCCCCACTTCGATTGCGGTCTCGGCCCAGTTCATAATCCACATGACAACCGTACCACCGGGGGCGAGCCCCAAAACCAACGTATCGCGTGGCATGTTGATGATTTTTCCATTTCTTTGAACCGGTGCGGGTTGCTCCATACGTTCACGCAAGGCTTCCGGGTCGGGGATGTGGATAAGCCGGGTATAGGACTGCTGTTCGGCAAAGGAAAACCATGTCACGTGGATGTAATCAGGCATGGGGTTCAGGTCCCCTCCACCCCTCCCCGTACTTTTCCAGCAACAACTGGTGATTCCAACTGGCCACCACCACGCTCGCTCTCCCGTTGCCTCAAACTGTAACTGCTTGACCCAGGCATCATAATGACGTGGAACAGCCACTTGCATGTTGTACGTTACGGGGTGATCCCATTCGGGTGTACCGGCTATGGAGCAACCACTTAATATGAAGCTCGTGCAGAGCACCGTCACAAGTATTACAAGTCTTCTGATCATTTGAGACCCCTGTTTGGATGCACGCCCCGCACACCACCGGGCGCAGGTCTGAATGGGAAAAGTGGCCCGGCAATCTGGTAATGGGCTGAATGGTGAATATAGCGTTGGCGAAGCAGGGCTTCTTCTTGGATAGACAATTGTAATGGCTGTCCTTCGTTGATGTGATGGGTGATCCCTGTGGCGATGGGCTGGAGTTCATCAGGTAATGAAAACCCGGTATCTGTTGGTTTAACGGCATTCAGTGGCACACCCGCATCTTTTGCCAGCCGGTACATCTGCCGCAAGGCTATTCGAGAATATTCGGCCTGTACACGCCGATCCAGCCAAAGCCGGAATTGCAGTTCAACTACCCCTTCTTTTAATTGCCGCCGATAGGCTTCTTCAACCGTTAGGGTGCCATCCGAATTGTACGACCCCAGCCAACCTTCACCGGCTATCCGCTTACGGTCCATCAGGATTCTTGTGTATTCATAACTGTCTCTGGGATGGCGGCCGGTAAATCTGCGAGGTAGGGCTACCTGGATGCGTTCGTGGAAATTATCGGGGTATCCGCCACCTATGTCGGAATGGGCACCGGGCAGCACCCACTCGTCAAAATGATCTGGCAGGCGGCCATCCGGCCCCCGCAGACTGTTGAGGGAAAAGTTGTAACGCCACTCGTCCCGGGCCGTCAGGTGTACGGCTCTCTGAACAGCGTCGGCGGCGATATCCACGCGCTGCACCAGGGCCTTCTGCATATACTTGGCAAATGACTTTCACCAGCGGTCAAGCTGAAGGCCATGCTCCTTAAGATAGGCACCATTATCCGATAAATAGCGTTCGGTTCTCTTCTCATAGTACTCAGGGTGAGTGTCTATTTTGACGGCTTTATAGCGTCCGACTTCGATAGCCGTCTCACCCCAATTCATGATCCACAGGACGACCGTGCCACCGGGCGCGAGTCCAAAAACCAAGTTATATCGGGGTAAGTTATGGAGTTTCCCCCATTTGTGTACAGGTGCGGGTTGCTCCATACGCTCACGCAGGGCTTCAGGGTCTGGGATATGGACCAGCCGGGTGTAGGATTGCTGCTCGGCAAAGGAAAACCAGGTTATGTGAACGTAGTCTGGCATGGGAGCCAGTTCGCCGCCCCCCGTTCCCGGACTTTTCCAGCAACAACCAGTGATTCCAACCGGCCACCACCAGGCTCGCTCACCGGTCGCTTCAAACTGTAGTGGCTTGACCCACGCGTCGTAATGACGTGGAACAGCCACTCGAGCATTGTACGTTACAGGCCGATCCCATTTGGGAGTGCCCGCGAGGGAGCAACCGCCCGATAGAACACTTGAGCAGAACACGATAGAGAGTATTACGAGCTTCTTGATCATTTGAGACCCCTGTTCGGATGCACACCCCGCACGTTGCCGGGTGCAGGCTTGAATGGAAAAAGTGACCCGGCAATCTGGTAATGGGCTGAGTGGTGAATGTAGCGTTGACGAAGCAGAGCTTCCTCTGCAGCAGACAGTTGCAGTGGCTGACCTTCGTTGATGTGACGGGTGATCTTGGCAGCTATAGATTGAAGTTCATCCGGTAAGATTATCTCCGGGTCGGCAGGGTCTATCGGGTCAAGTGGCACACCCGCATCTTTTGCCAGCCGGTACATCTGCCGCAAGGCTATTCGAGAATATTCGGCCTGTACACGCCGATCCAGCCAAAGCCGGAATTGCAGTTCAACTACCCCTTCTTTTAATTGCCGCCGATAGGCTTCTTCAATGGATAGCGTGCCATCCGGGTTGTGCAGCCCCAACCAACCTTCGCTGGCTATCCGTTTACGCTCCATCAGAATTCTTGTGTATTCATAACTGTCTCTGGGGCGGCGGCCGCTAAATCTACGGGGCAAGGCTACCTGAATGCGCTCTTGGAAATTATCAGGGTAGCCACCACCAATATCGGAATGAGCACCGGGCAATACCCACTCGTCAAAATGGCCAGGCAGGCTGCCATCTGGCCCTCGCAGGCTGTTGAGGGAGAAGTTATAACGCCATTCGTCCCGAGCGGTCAGGTGCACGGCTCTTTGAGCGGTATCGGCGGCAATGTCCACGCGCACCTCACCGTTGTTGTTATTGTGAGCTGAAAAGTCGGCACCCAGTATGTCTACTACAGCCGCTACGGTATCAAACAGACCCAGAAAACGAATGGTGACGGTTTTCGGCCAGGCAATGCTCTGCTTTTGAAACGCCTGCCCCAAAGCACCACGGGCACCATCCTTCACCTCATTCACGAAATGTCGGGCAGTGGCAGCACCTCGGCTGAAGCCGAAAACATCCAAAACAAAATTGTCAATCCGAGGGCCTGCACCCTGATAGATTTGTTCAGCTAAATTCTCACAAGCTGATTCCATTTTAGCGAGAACACCGCGTTCCCCGGTACCCGTTCCCATAGCCCAGGCATCGTCCTCTTTACCGGATTTGGTGCCAACGCCTGAGACGTAGGTACGAATTCGATGATTCTCTACGGTCAATGTGTTCGTAGAAAAGAGCTGATATAACGTGTGGATCTTCGACACATTAGTCTCAGCATTAAGGTAACTGCCCTCCATCAGTTGCGAGATTTCAGCACTGCAGGCTTCCTCACTGATGGCCCCCGCCGCCTGAGCGGTCAGGCATTCATCCACCTTTCGCTCAAAGGCACCGGTGTTATCGCGGCTGTTACCGGTGCCGTCGAAGAAAATTCCGGCCTCAACGGTCACTTTGGGGCGGAGGTCAGGCTGACCTGCTGCATGGCGTTTCGAGGCTTCAATTTCTTCGGGGGTCGCTCCTTCCAGTCCTGCGTCTACCAGGGCGCCTTTGGCTTTGGCCCACTCAACAAAGCCGAAAGGGTCTTTGTCCAACGCTTGCGTGGCCTCAGGGGTCAGTTGGCCTTGGCTGTTCAGGGCACCCGCCTTGGCGAAATCCACCACCGGTGCTGTGGAGGTGGCTACGCCTAAAATGATACGGGGTTTGCCGGTGATGATCTGGCCGCCGTGAGAGGTTGGGCTGCCCATATGGGCCAAGGGCCTACCGTCCAGCAGAGCCAGTGGATAGCCCTGAGCGATCATGGCACCGCAACCGCAGGCATCGCCCACCCGGGCAATGGGCATGCCATCCACATTGGCGGTCGCACCGTTCGCAATAATGGGGCTGCTGCCGTGGCCGGGTATGGGGCAAATATGGGTGTCGCCAACGCAGGCGACCTTGAGGTTGCTCATGGGGCATTCCTTCCTTGGGTAATAACCGGTTTTAGTCCGAAAACCGGCTTGTCTTACGACAAAAGAAGCGTAGCCAATTTTTTGTCAAGATACCATTGTCAGCCTGAATACAATTTCTAGCACTGGGCGTGTCGATCGCTAGGTGGATTTAAAGCCGGCTAACTCTGCTCATTAACCGGCTCCAGTCGATGGGTAGCCGCTTTTCGAGGTTGGCCAATGCGGGGTCTTTCGGGTGTATGGCCTCGAACGGCTGTTTGCTGGCGTACACAACGGTGTTGTTGGTTTTGCTCTTGAATGCCAGCAACACGGCAAAATGCTTTCGCAGTTGGCGGAAATACGGCCCTTCGGGGTCGGGTGTGCGGTGGTAGTTCAGAATCAGCCAGCCACCGGGGCTGAGCGCCCGGCTGCAGTTTTCTACAAATTGGCGCTGTGCCTGTGCGGGGCTCATGCGATCTGCGCTGTATAGGTCGGCCAGGATCATATCGGTACTGGCACCGGGAAGATCGATCAGGGCGTTGCGGGCATCGGCAATGGTGACCTTTAGGCGCTCGCTGTCGGGTAGTCCGAAGTATTCCCGAGCCACGTCCAGCACAGCTTGTCTCAGCTCTACCGCATGTACCCGGCATTCTGGGTATAGATGGTGAAACGCACTGGCCATCACGCCACCACCAAGCCCCAAGATGGTGACGTTTTTGGGCTCGCTAAAGGCAGCGGGCAGCAGCATCGCCCGGCTATACTCGTGCACGGGAACGTGTGGGTGTTGTCGGTCGATTTTGCTCTGCTCAAACATCGAGTTAAAAGTCAGTACCCGGTGTTTGCGGTAGTCGATCACCAGAATACTGCCGAGTTTGTCCCGACAGTGGTGGATAATCTCGCCTTTGTTGAACATATGGTGCTCTTTGCGGAAGCTGGGCTAGCGATCCAGGTGTTTAATAGCGTCCTTCGCATCCATCGCACGGGCAAGGCTCAGCGCCGTATTGCCCTCGGCATCCTGCAATTGCGGATCTGCCCCGGCTTCAAGCAGGCGCTCAATCATATTCGTGCGGTTGAACATGGCGGCGCACATAAGCGGTGTTTGCAGTCGATCGTTGGCAAGATCTGGATCGGCACCTTTATCCAGCAGCAATCTGGCGGCATCTACATGGCCGTTGTAGGTGGCAAGCATAAGTAGGCTGTCGCCGTTGCTGGTGCGGATGTCTACTGGCACTCCGGCTTCCAGTAGGGGACTGAGCATCTTTGTGCCGCCGTTGCGTGCCAGCTCAAATATCCCTTGGGCAAAGGCGATGGCATCTTCATCCAGTTGGTTCTCTGGTTGCTGCGGCTGGCCGGGTTTGTGCTCGCTCATCTGGGCTCCGTTAAAAAATTCTGAAAAGTTGGTATAGCCGTTGGTATGGCTGTTGTTGTAGATAGGGGTACGATACCTTTGATACAACCTTTTAACACAGAATGTGTTCGTCTCTGGCACAATCACTAAGATAGAGACGAGCTATTAACCGCAACAACCAATAGGAGAAAGCGCCATGAAACTGAACGTTGAGGGTATTGAACAGGGCAAGCCGGTCCCGGAGATATTCGCGTTCGGCGTGTTCCACCCGGAAGATCACATGAGTTTTGGCCCCAACCGAAACCCGGAAATATCCTGGAATGATGCACCCGAAGGCACGAAAAGCTTTGTGGTGATGATGTTTGATCCAGATGTGCCCAGCATTGCGGATGATGCAAACCAGGAAGGCAAAACAATTTCAAAG
>NZ_MBPP01000042.1 GCF_001858325.1 Marinobacter sp. AC-23 | reverse complement strand
ATGCGCATTGGACTTACCCCGTCGCCAAATAAGCCAGCAGCCATTCACCCAGATGTAGGTAATGTCGGTCGTCCACTTCAGGTTTGGAGCCGACGCTGCAAACTGACGCCACAGCAGGTTGTCTGCCACGTTCGTCATCGCCTCAGACGTGCGACTGTATTTAAAAGCCTTGCCGTTGCGGGCTCGAATAGCCTTCTCCCTGAGACAGCGCCCGACACATCAACCGAACGGTATACGACTGACGAAACTGATCCATCAGCGCGTACTTCACTCTTGGGATTTCACGAAGTACGCAGACATCTTTTTTTAAGAACTCGTTCTCCTTCTTCAGGATCTCCATTTCGCGTTTGAGCTTCCGCATGGCTTCGCTCTCAGTCTTGGAGTAATCGACACCATCAATGCGATTGAACTGTTTATCAGACAAACGGGTGAACTGACGACGCCAGTTGTAGATCTGGCCAGGATGTATGCCCAGTTCCCGAGCAACGAAAAATCTGTCGCCGTGCTTGGCCTTGTTAGGGCTATTGCTATATAGTTGTACGGAGTTTCCGTACATAATGGTGGGATTATGGATATCATCAGTGTAAACAAATTCAGAGACAATCTGAAAAGCCTTGTAGAGCAGGTTGTTAGTAGACACGAACCTCTCAAGGTGACACGTCGTGCCGGAGAAGCATTCGTGATAATAAGTGCTGAAGACTGGGAAAGAGAGCAAGAAACGCTGCATGTACTTCAGAATCGAGACCTGATGCAACAGATTGCGGCCTCCCTCGATACCCACAGCCGTGGTCAAGGATACATACCTGATAATGAGCAGATGAATGAGATCACTGGTATTTGAGGGCAGCACCTGGGAGGCATATGAAAAGATGCGCGACAAAGACAAAAAGCTGCACAACGCTCTCTGCAAACTGCTAAAAGA
Source organism: Marinobacter sp. AC-23 (assembly GCF_001858325.1). Taxonomy (GTDB): domain Bacteria; phylum Pseudomonadota; class Gammaproteobacteria; order Pseudomonadales; family Oleiphilaceae; genus Marinobacter. The sequence continues at coordinate 16,701 of NZ_MBPP01000042.1, read as the reverse complement.
AATGCTCCGCTCTGACGATCCATCAACTGGCATCGGCAAACCTGAGCCGCTTAAACATAACTTGTCAGGCTTGTGGTCAAGGCGCATCTCACAAAAGGATAGCTCATATACCGGTTCGACGACAGATCCATTTATATTTTCGCCATTGGAGGGCACTACGACCAGCCCTAACGAGGCTGTAGAAAAACCCTAGAGCCTTTTTTCGGTGATGTTCCTACGTAAAATCTGAGTATGTTTTCGGTGACAAATGCTCCAGATTTTAAGAATAGGCGCTATTTTTAGATTAATTATTGATCAACTTCAGGTCAGAAAAAGCCTCTGACCTTTTTCTACAGCCTCAACGCTGAAATAAGCGGCGGCCCGACAGGGGCGTCCGGTGGACGGCCGTCAGGCCGGGAACAAACTTAATTGACTTGTTAATTGCCAATGGTCACCTCCGGATCCAGAACCCAACAACGGTCATTGTGTGTGTAGCCGATCTGACCATAGTATGAATGAGCTGCCGGTGCTGCGATGAGTATCAATTTACAGAGCGGCCCCAGTTGCTCTTGGGTCAGTGACTGTAATCGCTTACCTATTCCTAATCTCTGATAACTCTGATGAACCGCCAAATCTGACAGGTAGCAGGCATAGTGGAAATCCGTGACACTGCGAGAGATGCCAACCAACAAATCCTCATCCCAAGCGCTTACAGTGAGATTGGAATTGGCAACCATCCCTTCCATACATTCTCGGTCGTGAATTGGCCGGCGTTCTCCGAGGGTAGAATTCTCCAACAAGCCGATGAACTGGTCAGTGGTAATGGGATGATTTACCTTGAAGCTAATAGTCATACCTCTCCTTGGCAATTAACGCCTGCATAAACGGCGGCTTTTACGCAGCGAAGCGGAGAAAAAGCCGTCCGGTGGAGGCCCATTTGGGCCGGAACGAATTTGATGCACTTGTTATAACCTAGTGGGCTTATCCCGCTGAAAGCTATGCAGAAAGACGAAGAAACTTACCCCCGTCGATATAGCAAATGCCCAGCCTATAGTGCTTGAAAATGCGTGAAAAAAATAAACGATCGCTACGCAGGAAAAAATTAACCCGAATGATCGTAGGACAAGCGAGGCAACCTGCCCGAAGTTTCCGTTCATTTCTCCCAACTTGTGGAACGTGTTTAGGGCCAGAGCAAAAGCCAAAGGCGGGAGAGCTAAGGCTGCCCAAAAAATTGCTTTTCGCTCCGTATCCGTGATTTCTGCATGGGTTGCATACGCAATAAGGATAGCGATATCGAATGCTAAGAAACCCTGGCACATTACATTGGTAAGTACCATTTGGAACCTGTTGGTGCGTTCTGCTCGTTCGTCGCTCATATTTTTAGTTATAACGCCAGCCCTAACCGGTGGCTTTTTGGCGAGCGTCGCGAGCGAAAAAGCCGTCCGGGTTGAGGGCATGGTTATACACCATCCCCGGTTCGCTCCAAACCGGCCTTCCTACCTGGGGCCTTAACAACGCCCAACCATAACGATTATTCGGCAGGTTGATGAAACAGAAGCTCGCCCTCAACATATATCTGCCGCGCAGAACCAAGGCCAGCATTTATTCGGCCGACTGCTCGCTTTAGGGCGTCCATATCAACCGGGTCCGTAGCTAAGACTGCCTGTAAATCGTCGATAGCGCCATTCAGCGCTTTTAGGATGGTGCGTGCCGCCGTTCTACCTCGTTCGGCAACGTCGACCATAGCTTGAGCGTTTTCTACCATCCAACGGCGTTGGTTGTCTGTAAGCTTTGCGATATCGTCGACCCCCGCAAGTTCGTTCGCTGCCACCACGGCACTTTCGAAGTGCGCCCAAAAACGCTCTAGGTAGATTTGTTCAGCCAATCGAGAAATTTCCGCTGAAAGGCGATCTTGTCGCACTTTGTGTTGTCTCGTTAGTTCTCCTTCGTTATTTTCGAACTCTAGCTTGAGTTTTTCCTCCCTATTTTGGAACTCTAGCTTTTGCGCACTCATCTCATTCCGGAGCGATCCGATATTCTTCTCGTAATTTACTTCGCAAGCTGCGCGACCTCTATCCTCTCCTTTTCGTACCGCATTTGCTGTTGCGTCATCAAGTTGTCGCCTTACCGCTTCCTCTACCCCCTTCTCCAAAATCAAACCATATAGTTCATCAGCATCCTTGGATGCGTCAACCTGTTGCTGGTCTACGCCTCGTCGTAAGGCGCGATTGGAAAGCTCACTGTGGACGTAACTTTTACCTTCGTCGAAAAAATGAGCGCTGCTCCAATAAGAAAACGCGGCTCCTAAAACGATACCCACTATGCCAACAACTATTCCCGCTAGGGCTCGCTTATCTCGCATTCGTGAAAGTACCTCTTCATATTGCTACTGTGTATAACGAGGCTGTAGAAAAACCCTAGAGCCTTTTTTCGGTGATGTTCCTACGTAAAATCTGAGTATGTTTTCGGTGACAAATGCTCCAGATTTTAAGAATAGGCGCTATTTTTAGATTAATTATTGATCAACTTCAGGTCAGAAAAAGCCTCCGACCTTTTTCTACAGCCTCAACGCTGAAATAAGCGGCGGCCCGACAGGGACGTCCGGTGGACGGCCATCAGGCCGGGAACGAACTTAATTGACTTGTTAAACCGCTCGTAGCCCTAGTGATTAAGTGGCCCATCTAATTTTGTGTTGAACATTTTTAGAAACTCTTTTTTATCCGTGAACCGAAAAATATGACCTCGAAATCCATATAGTTTTTCTAGAGCCTCAGAGGGTGACAACGCTTCCAAACTTAGACCAAATGTGACCACGTACCTCGAGCCGAGATATGTCTCATTGAGCAGGTCGTACCCATATAGATGACAGGCATCTTCCTTCGAGTAGACTTCCTTGACCAGAGCTACCATATTCACTCCTTGCTCATATCAATCAGCGATTTAACAGCTAATTCAACGACAAATGACATCTATCCATATGCGCCTATTTCCCTTCTTGGCACATGCGAGCAATCAAGTTTGCCTTTGTTATCAAAAAGCTACCTTCTCTATAAGGTAGACCGCCTGGAAATAGGCGTCAATTGTCGGGTTCTCCCACAAATATGTGTTCGCTTATCTATCATCGTTACTCAGTGACTATTTCATATTTTTCATAGGGTTGTAATATACCCGGCCGTAAATTCACAAAGTTTTGCGACAGTTGCCGTATATCTCCGTTTTTTTGCCGTGCAATTACGGCCAGCCGAGCTCAAATAACTGAATATCAAAACAGCATGGAGCCCGCTGGGCTGATCATTATTCAACGTCGGTGGAGCCAGCACTTACGTACTGCTACTCGCGTCGCAGGCAATTCGCCCATTAGGTTGATTCTTTTGCCACCAGCGCCCGAGTAACGTACATATATATGAGCCACTGAGGCCGGGCTCCTGGAGTCTGTTATTCATCGCGCCCCCATTTGAAGTACTGAATTGGTCGGCGGCCAACTCTAAAGGATACATCATGAGTGATATTACAACCCTTAGGGACATCGTGGGCCTGGGCAACACTGCCAGCCCCATCAGCGATTCTGCACTGGTGATTATTGATGCCCAGAATACCTATCGGGAAGGCGTGATGAAGCTCGACGGAGTGGAGCCTGCGCTGGAAGAGTGCAAGGCTCTGCTGCAACGTTTCCGTGCCGCAGGCCGCCCGGTTTTTCATATTCAGCACGACGCTGGGGCCGGCTCACCTTATGACCTCACTGCCCCTATCGGGCAAATTGCCGATGTGGTGGCGCCTATGGAGGGGGAGCCGGTTATCACCAAGAACTTCCCCAATTCCTTTGCCCAGACAGATCTGGATCAGCAATTAGCGCAGGCCGGTATCAAAAACCTGATCCTGACGGGGTTCATGTCTCACATGTGTGTGAATTCCACCGCTCGTGCTGCATTCACGCTGGGGTATAGTCCCACGGTGGTTGCCTCTGCTACAGCAACCCGCTCTTTGCCCTCGAAGGCCTCGGGCAAAACGGTTCCATCGGATCAGGTTCAGGAGGCCGCATTGGCAGCCCTGTCGGACTTACCTTCTGCCGTGGTTCCGTCCTCGGCAGAGGTTCCAGACTAACCGGTATATCCCGGCGAATACCCAAACCTGGGGCTCAGCATTACCACTCCAGCTGTGCCCCGGTCTGGTACTCAATCACCCGCGTTTCGAAGAAGTTCTTCTCCTTCCGCATGGTCGCCTGCTCATCCAGCCAGGGTGAGACGTTTTTGGCGCCGGGGAACGGCTCCTCCAGGCCCACGGCGCGAGCTCGGCGGTTGGCTACAAAGCGGAACTGTTCGATGTGGTATTCCGCGGAGTAGCCGAGGATCGGGTCGCGCAGGATGTAGTTGGCGTAGTCCCGCTCGGCGGCTTCGGATTCATCCCACATGTCGCGCACGGCCTTGGGGTCGAAGCTGATGTTTTCTTCTTCCAGGATCTGATTAACCACTTTCAGGCCGAAGGAGAAGTGCATGGATTCATCACGCAATATGTACTGAAACTGCTCGCCAGTGCCGCGCATCAGGCCGCGGCGCTGCAGGGCGAAGATGGGGCTGAAACCGTTGTAGAACCAGCAGCCTTCAAACACGCCGGCGAAAAACAGGTACGACATGATGAATTCTTGCAGGTCGTCTTTGTTGCGCAGGTTCATGTCGGAGCGCATGGCGGCGTCCAGGCGGCGGTTGGCTATCTGGATTTTGGCGTTGATTTGCGGCACTACGCGGTAGCGATTGTAGATTTCACCCTGGTCCAGGTTGAGGGTTTCAATGCAGTGCTGGTAGGCCCAAGTATGCATGGCCTCTTCGTAAACTTGGCGCGCCTGGTATATCTGCAGCTCAGGCGCGGTCATTTTTTCCATTACTGCCAGGCCGATGTTGCGCATGGCTAGGATGTCGGAAGTTGTCAGATAGGCCAGCACGTTTTCAAATACGTGCTTTTCCGCCGGGTTCAGGCGGTGGTGGTAGTCGTGAACGTCTTGCGACATGTTCACGTCCAGCGGCGTCCAGTGGTTTTTGTTGGCGTTCATGAAGTATTCCCAGGCCCAGGGGTACTTGAACGGGGCCAGCTGGTTTACGTCGGTTTCGCCGTTGATTACACGTTTGTCGTCTACGTTTACCGGCGCCGGGCCGCTTGGGTTGGCAGGCTTGGCTTGGTTGGTGGTTTCGTCGTCCCAATTAAGCATGGTTGTGCCTCTTAGATACAAAGTAAGTGGTTACTGACAAGCTTCACAATCAGGTTCGTCGATGCTGCATACTTGTGGCTGCGGTGCTGCAACCGGGGCGGCGCTTTCGTTTACGCCGGTGGCACCCAAGGAGCGCAAGTAGTAGGTGGTTTTCAGTCCACGCTCCCAGGCCAGCTGGTAAAGCTCATCGAGTTTTTTACCGCTGGGCTCCGCCATGTACAGGTTCAAACTCTGGGCCTGGTCCAGCCACTTCTGGCGACGAGAGGCAGCTTCCACCAGCCAGCGGGCGTCTATTTCAAACGCGGTGGCGTAGCGGGATTTCAGTTCGGTGGGTATGCGCTCGATTTGCTGCACGCTGCCGTCGTAATACTTCAGGTCGTTCACCATCACGTTGTCCCACAGGCCTTCGGCTTTGAGATCGCGCACAAGGGATGGGTTCACCACGGTGAATTCGCCGGACAGGTTCGATTTCACAAACAGGTTCTGGTACGCAGGTTCGATAGATTGCGACACGCCCACGATGTTGGAAATGGTCGCGGTGGGGGCAATGGCCATTACGTTGCTGTTCCGCATGCCGTGCTTGGCGATGAGTTCGCGCACCGGGGCCCAATCCAGGCGGCTGTCGGTGTTCACGCTCAGGTCGCCTTCAAGGCGGGCAGCTTTCAGCAATTCGATGGAGTCGATGGGTAGAACGCCTTGGCTCCACAGGGACCCTTCGTAGCTCTCATAGGCGCCGCGCTCTGCTGCCAGCTCCGCCGACGCTCGGATGGCGAAGTAGCTGAGCTGTTCCATGGCTACGTCTGCAAATTCAACGGCCTGCGGGCTGGTGTACGGCAGGCGCAGTGCGTAAAGCGCATCCTGAAAGCCCATGAGGCCCAAGCCAACCGGGCGATGTTTCAGGTTGGAGTTGCGGGCTTGGGGCACAGCGTAAAAGTTGATGTCGATAACGTTATCGAGCATGCGCACGGCGGTGTTTACGGTGCGTTCAAGGCGCTGCACATCCAGTTCGCCGTTGTGGATGTGAGCGGCCAGGTTCACGGAGCCGAGGTTGCACACGGCAATTTCTTCGGCGCTGGTATTCAGAGTGATTTCTGTACACAGGTTAGAGCTGTGTACCACGCCCTTGTGCTGCTGCGGCGAGCGCAGGTTGCAGGGGTCTTTGAAGGTTATCCAGGGATGGCCGGTTTCAAACAGTACTGTGAGCATTTTGCGCCACAGTTGTTTGGCCGGAATGGTTTTGAACAGCTCGATTTTGCCTTCCGCAGCGAGGGCTTCGTAGTGTTCGTAGCGCTCGCGGAATTCGTTGCCGTATAGGTCGTGCAGGTCGGGCGCGTCACTGGGGGTGAACAGTGTCCAGTCACGATCCTGGCGCATACGCTCAATCAGCAAATCCGGTACCCAGTTGGCGGTGTTCATGTCGTGGGTGCGACGGCGTTCGTCGCCGGTGTTTTTACGCAGCTCCAGAAACTCTTCGATGTCCAGGTGCCAGCTTTCCAGGTAGGCACACACGGCGCCTTTGCGTTTGCCGCCCTGGTTAACCGCTACAGCGGTGTCATTCACCACCTTCAGGAAAGGCACCACGCCCTGGCTTTGGCCGTTGGTGCCTTTGATGCGGGAACCCAGCGCGCGCACCGGTGTCCAGTCGTTGCCCAAGCCGCCAGCCCATTTGGAGAGCATGGCGTTGTCACGAATGGCGCCATAGATGTCTTCCAGGTCGTCGCCCACGGTGGTGAGGTAGCAGGATGAAAGCTGGGAATGGCGGGTGCCGCTGTTGAACAGTGTGGGCGTAGATGCCATGTAATCGAAGGAGGACAACAGGTTGTAGAACTCGATGGCACGGCTGTTGGGGTCGTCTTCACGCAGCGCCAGGCCCATGGCGACGCGCATGAAAAACACCTGAGGCAGTTCCAGGCGGTCTTCTTTCCAGTGCAGGAAGTACCTGTCGTACAGGGTTTGCAGGCCAAGAAAGCCAAATTGCTGATCGCGCTCTGGTTTCAATTCCGCGCCCAGGCGTTCCATATCGAAAGCGGCCATGGCTTCATCGAGCAATTCGTAGCGAATACCGGCGCTGATGAACGTGCTCAGGGCTTGTGGATACACCTCGGCCAGGGTCAGGTTGGTGTCCAGTTTCAAGGCGGTTACGCTTTCAAGGCGCAACTGTTCCAGCAGCAGGCGGGCGGTGACGGCGCTGTAGTCCGGCTCACGTTCGATGCGGCCACGGGCCGTCATGATAAGTGCCGTTAGCACTTCGGTTTCATCGATGCCGTTGTAGAGGTTGCGAATAGCGTCTTCCACCAGGGATTCGCCATCAATACCTTCCAGGCCAAATGCCGCCTGGTCGACCTGTTGTTTCATCAGGCCCATATCCAGCGGTGCTGTGCGGCCGCCAGCCAGTTTTACGGTGAGATGAGGGTGAGCTTCTACCGGCTCATGCAGTGCGCGTTCGCGGGCGTGTTCTTCACGGTAAAGTACGTAGGCGCGGGCCACCTTCTGTTCTTCGGCGCGCATCAGGGCCAGTTCTACCTGGTCTTGAATGTCTTCAATGTGTACTCGGCCACCGGCTTTCAAGCGGCGGCTGATGGCCTGCACAACCTGCTCGGTTACCCGGTGAACGGCATCATTAATGTGGGCAGATCCTGCTGCCTGGTCACCTTCAACAGCGAGAAATGCTTTGGTAACGGCTACACTGATTTTGGATGGGATAAAACTGACCAGGTTGCCGTTACGTTTGATAACCTGAAGGGCTTCTGTGGCGGAGGGCGATGAGGCCGGGGCTCGGCCATAGCTGTCGCAGACATAAGGTGTTCTCCTGAATACGCGTGAATTCCATAACCTTCGCGTACACAGGGCAAAACAGAGCACCAGCCAATAATAGCTGTAACCGTGCCGTGTTCGTTGCTGCTCACCTTGTAGGGCCAAATGCAGGCGCCTGAGTCGCGAAGGTGCAGTTATCCCTGGCAGTGTCTTCGGACTCAGGGGCATGAACCTCTCGGTTCTGCCTTGCGTGGCGACTTCCCGGCTTGCGCCAGTGTCTTTGTGCCACGCTCGTTCCCCAATACCGCTGCGCGTCAGTTCCGGATTCTAACCGGATTCCCGAATACCATATTTGGTATTCAACCAAGGATAGGGGCACTATATACGGGATTTTTTTGAGAGACAAGGCACCTTTCCCCAATCCGCCGGTCTATCACAAACACACAATAAAGTGGGACGATTTCATGCTTATGACCACCCGCACTGTTACCTGTCTAGTCTTTACCCTGGCCAGCCTGGCATCTCCGCATCTGCTGGCACAGGAGCCGTTGCTTCCCGCATTCTCGAAAATGGAATCTCTGTCAGATGGCTGGGAGCCACTGGAATTCCCCAACATAGAACAGCACTCGCGCTACGAGCTGATACGCGAGGATGGCACTCAGGTGGTTAAAGCCCACACCTCCGGCGGCGCTTCTGGCCTGATCGCCCGGCTGGATATCAAGCCAGAGAGTGCGCCGATGCTAAGCTGGCGCTGGAAGGTTTCCAATGTGTTTGAAAAAGGCGATGCCCGCGAAAAATCCGGCGATGACTACCCTGCCCGCATCTACGTTGCCTTCGAGTTTGAGCCAGAAAAGGCCGGTTTTTTTGAACGCGCAAAACGCAAAACGGCGGAGGTGCTGTTTGGAGAGGAATTGCCTGGTAATGCCCTGAACTACATCTGGGCAAACACCCTGCCGAAGGGCGAGTTTATAGCCAACCCCTACACCGAAAAAACTGTAATGGTTGCTGTGAATTCCGGCAGCGAAAAGGCCGGTGAATGGGTGAGTATTGAGCGGGATATTGTGGCGGACTACCGTAAAGCGTTTGGGGAAAGCCCACCGCCGATTCGCGGCATTGCCATCATGTCGGATTCAGACAACACCGGCGAGCAGGCAAGCGCCTGGTATGGCGATATCACCCTTGGCCCGGTTAGCGCGGATTAAGAATCTGCCTTAACGGTGTTCTTCAGGAAATCCGGGAATCACGAAGTCAGCCTTGAAATCCCGGACGGGTGGAGCCTCACCTCGGCTGACAAGTCGCAGGTAGCATCGTCAAACGCTTCCCGGAGCAGCGCCGCTCTGGGGCTTGCCAGGGAATACAACCAGGCCGAATAGCGTGATCTCACTTCCGAGCCCCGTACTCCGCGGTCTGATGGCTGAGCCAGTATCTCCTCAACCATTTCGCGATAATCCAGAATATAATCACCACGCTTCAGCTTGAGCATCTCGAGTGCTGCACGGCTGTTGGGAGCTTCGGTTAGCCGGATACGTTCAGAATTCTCAAGCCACGATAACAAACCGCCATAGGTGTAGCCCCCAATCACGATGACCGTTTTTCCCTCAAGCTGATTAAAGTGTGTCAGTGGCTCTGAACTCTCAAGATGCCAGGCATCAAGCCGGGTTGGATAAACATTTACCCAGCTTTCGAGCACCTCGCTCTTAAGAGCTGGCACTTCGGAAAGGCCGGGGAACAGGTCAATATCGCCGCTTTTCAGGTACAAATAAACCCGGCTTACAGGCAGGTAGATAAACTCGGCCTCATAGCCGGCTTCCTCGGCAACTTTTCGGGTGAGCTCAGTAAAAAATCCCGCCGGTTCGCCCTGCTCATTTTGGTACTCGGCAGGAGGGAACTCGGTATACGCAATGCGCAGTTTGTTACCGTCGGCATTGGCCAAGGCAGGCCCCGCTAACACAATCATGGCAAGCAGCGTGACAGTAACGCCCAACCGAGCTACGAAGGCGAAGAGCAGGTTCGGGGGCAAAAATAAATTCCAGTATTTAGTCATAGTATCAATATGTTGAGCGTATAAGGACGTTTTCCACCGCCTGCGCAATACCAAGCACAGAACTGTCTAGCCCATTACGGCCAATCAGCATCAGGCCGCTAGGCAGGGCGCCGTCTTGATGGTTGGGGAGTGTGATAGCGCACAGATCGAGAAGGTTGGCCACGGTGGGGTTACGCAGAACAAGCATGTTCAGGCGCCCGTACTCAGCATCGCTTTCAAGCTCGGCGAGCAGCGGCGGCTCAACAGGCACCGTGGGTGCAAGAATCCCGTCATAGGCACTGAGCCATTGGTCCGCCTGTTTTTTTCGCGCGGCCCGGCGCTGCAATAGCTCAAGGTAATCCGCGGCGCTGATACCGGCGCCCCGCTCCAATCGCTGGCGTACCCGAGGGTCGTATTCTTCGCCGTGCTGCTGCAACCAGTGTCGGTGAACGTGATAGCTTTCCGCCGCTGAAAGCCCTCCGTTCTCCATAAGTTCCGGCAACGTATCCAGCACCGGCACCTGTGTTTCCACAATCTGAGCCCCGTTGTCTCGCAGTGTGCGCAGGCTACTGGCGAACGCTTCGGCAACCCCCGGGGACAGGTCATCAAGCATGTAATTGGCCGGCACCACAAAGCGTCGCCCGCGCAGATCTATGGGAGCCGCCTTCTGCCAGGGCTCACCAGCCATAACGGCATCCAGGCGGGCACAACATTCAACACTGTGAGCAATGGGGCCGATGGAATCGAGGCTCTGGGATAAGGGGAATACGCCATCGCGAGGTATGCGTTGCTGGGAGGGTTTGAAGCCCACCAAACCACAAAATGCGGCCGGTATTCGCACCGACCCGCCGGTATCACTGCCAATGGCCGCAGCGGCCATGCCATGGGCTACCGCAGCGGCCGCCCCGGATGATGAGCCACCGGATATCCGCCCCGGCGCAAGTGGGTTGGCAGGCGTACCATAATGGGGGTTTAGCCCAAGCCCGGAGTAAGCGAACTCGGTCATGTTGGTATGCCCGGTGATAACCGCACCGGCCCTGCGCAGGCGCGAGACAATCAGCGCGTCACTTTGCGCTTGCTTGTCCCACCACTTGGATCCTGAGTGGGTTACTTCACCGGCAACATCAAACAGCACTTTAAGCGCTATCGGCACCCCGGCAAGCTCGCCCAGCGGAACCCCGCCCTTCTGAAGCGCATCAACGGCGGCGGCTTCCGCTCTGGCTGTCCGGTCGAAACGGGCCGTATAAACCTGGTTGGCTGGGTCATCGTGATGGTCAGCGTTACTCAGGCACTGTTCAAGAAGTTGGCTGGCACGCCATTTGTTCTGGTGCAGTCCTGCCAGCAGAGACGACAAAGTGGTCTCTGTCAGTTCTATGGGGGGCTGACCAGGCTGTGTTTTCATATCTCCACCAGTGTCACCCGATAATAAAGATTGATAAAAAGAGGCATCATTTTCGCACATTTCCGGACTCGAAAGATTCTAAAGTTTGATATTTTTAGACCCTGCCGCGGGGTAACCCACCCCGACTTCTGACATTAAAGTTTGATAAAAAGCTCTATCCTTTTCTTTTCGCGACTCCAGTCCCTGTGGCGAGGGGATGTCCAATCAGAATAGAAGCAACCTGCCAAGTACGCTATGATTATTCAAATGAACGTCATGGCGGCCATCGCCAGAAACGGTTTAGCACTGGATGCGTCTCGATGTCGAGTATGGATGATTTTTTCTTCAGAGCGCTCTTCAAGCTAAAGGTACATGAATCGCATGGTGCCGCCTTTCAGCAGTTGATTAACGAACTTTTCCGTTACCGGTTATGGCGTTGAGGGGTTCCAAGTGATTGCGCCTTGGGGCAACTGGGGCGACGGCGGTAACGATGGCTGAGTAGAAGCTACTGGCATTTACTACGACTTCATCCACGTCCATTCGGCACTGGCAGATACTGGAAAACAGTACATTGCCTCCCTCAATACCGAGAACTTTGATGCAATGCTTGCGCATCTATCTGACAGTGCGCAAGCCGATCTCAAGCAGAGAGTTGCCGTAACCCTTCGCGGTGACGACCCAAAGAACAAACTTTTGGGAATCCGGTTCGGCAGCCAGCCTTCATCGAATGCCTGACCTGCTACAAGCAACTCATAGACCATAAATTCCCCTTATAGGCTAAGGTATAGCGCGACAATTAACTTGGCCGGTTCAGCGACAACCAAGGTCTTTGAGTGAGACTTGGGTATTGGGATCCATCGGGTCAAAGTTTGTAGTAGTATCCAATGAAACTCACTCAATTCCAGCCCGTAGAATCGAGTGCGTGTCGATGTCTTTTGAATCCCTGGGGACTCAGTACGAACTCGGCATCGAAAATACTATGTGCAATACTCACTGGAGATTGATGGCACGTTGCCGATTAACGCCTTCGCGAGGGTAGACGCCACATGAGCCAAGACAACGTAGATCTAAACACTTTGCGCATGACGGCTATAGCGGAAGCAGTCGAGCTATTCGAAGGAAACCAAAAACTCGCTGACCAGTGGCTCTCAGGGCCTGTCCGTGCGCTGGGGGACAAAAAGCCAAATGACTTACTGAAATATGAAGAAGGTATCCAGCAGGTACGAGACGTAATTGGTCGGCTCGAACACGGCATCGTTACCTGAACCAGTCCTCAAGCGCGCTTTACCTCTTTCACTAACGCCTTGATATGGCGCTCCAGTATATTTACCCATCTCCTTTGATATTGTTCTGGGCTCACCGCTACTGATTCCCCCCCGCTTTTAGTGACTCGGTGGGGATGAGCGCAGGTTCTCGGGACGGCATTCAAACGTTTGATGTAATCGAGATCCCAGTACAAACCCATGGTTGAGCAACGCTGAAGCAATGACTTAACTCCCTCAGTCGCATCCTTAGAAAAAACCACTATCAAATTGCTTAGTGTATGCGAGTTGAGCAGGCTCTCCGTATCAACTTCAATGACAATGACCGGAACAGACTGATATTTCAGCAATGCGACGTAACTTTGCACTGGCATTCCAGTTATTGTTTTGGTGGCGGCCAAATTGGAGCCTCTTGGCCAAGGTAGTTGAAAACACACCTTCTTTTCAAAAGTGAAGCCGGGGCGCTCTCCTAGTTGCTGCACTACTTTTTCGAAGATCTGGAATTTGTCTGCTGGCTCAACTTCGGTGAGTTCCTCCGCGATCAACTCCGCCTCATCTCCACCCCGATTAATGCCATAGTCAAGCTCTCGCCCCGTACCACCTTCCGTAGCATGGCCGGGGCTACTGGTTTCTGCCGCCGGCGTTGAGTCAGCATCTACAACGGGCTTTACGCTGTACCTTCTGCCATTTACCTGTACTTTAACTTCCAGACTGTCGTCAAACGAGAACTTAAATCCGTGATCTGCAACCTGGTCTAACCTTTTCCCAAGCAGTGGCTCTAAACTGAGTTCCAATAACGGATCATCGTCGCTACGCTGTATTTTCGGCCTCTTACCGTTAATAGGTTCTTTCGCCAAAAGCTCATTGAACCTCGGATGATCAATGACTATCGGTTTTTGATGAGAAAACACCGGATTATGAAAGCGAGTGACTTCATCGATCGTGAATATGTCACTGGCGTCTCCTGCCCCGGAATAGCCGGATCCTGCAACATGCCACCCTTTCATTCGTGGCGGATCGAAACGAAAATTCCATGATTCGCTATCTGATTCCATCCAAAAGTTCAGGATCGACCCAAAGCTTTTTCGAGCATTTTGATCCAAAACCATCCATGAGAAGTGAGCAAGTGTGGCTTTGGACTTTAGATTCGCTTGCGGGTAATCCACCACTGTTGGGAACTTGATAGTTGTCGCATCCTCACTCTCCGAAACCTGTGCCAGGCCAGACAAACCATTAGGTCTAAAGGCTGTTCTAGCAAGTTGGAAATTATGAAGAAACAGGCACTTCGCTAGCTCTAATTGCCTTACGCGAACTATCGTGCCGCGCTCTGTTTTAAACCGGAACCAATTTACGCCTGATGAAGCCCTCGTCAGCTGTGGCTCCTCAATTACTTTGAACTCGTACTTTTCAGATTGAGGCGCCGGGTTCCTTTTCTTATTTTCGTAACTGCTCCCCACTACCAACATGGAAATCAGCTCAACAGGAACGGCTTGCTGAGCATGGCCTTCGAATTTTACGTTAATGTAGGGGCGGGCCTTCCCAAAGAGCCATTTTCGCTGATGAATTCCATCAGCCCGCTTGAGGGCGCTGTCGGAAGGTAATCGCCTCAGAACGGCGCCAGGCGGGGATGGCTTGGAAAAGTATTTGACGGCCAACTTCTCGACACTTTTTTGGATCGAGCCCGGCCATTCGTTCAATTTCATAGGTAGGTATTCGCCATTCATTTTGCAAAACCAAGCCGGCAAATATACAAGCCAGCCGTCTCGCCTGATGCTCATCGACCGACTCTGTATACCGAATAAAGAACGCTTGGCATAAAGGCAGCTTAGCGAGTTTCTTCTCCAGGATTTTGCTGTCAGTCACCTGTTTGCAGTACCAGCGTTTCGAGCGCCTGGCACCTTCCAGATCTTGCCAGACAGCCCTCTCAATTGCGATAAGCTCCCGCACAATCGTGCGATCGCGCCTTGGCCAATCTACCTTTACCCTCCTTCTGGAATTAACCTTCTCGGGTTTGTGTGACGTAAGCCAGTCTGAATCAAACCGATACAGCCACGAATAGACTCGTGCGCCCTCCCGATGTTTCCGAACCTCACGCAGGGAGCCATATCGACTCAATAGGTCGCTCCAACACAATCGATACTGATGACAAGCCTTCTCCGCACGTGGTGAAAAATACCTGGCCTTCCCCATGGGCTGTTTCGAGAACTGGGAAGCCTCAGCTAACACATCGCACAACGCGGGCTCTTTGTCATACATCGCAAACCAACAAACGAAATGTTGTAGGTAAGAAAATGGCCGACGGTGCTTTCGGAACATTGAAACAAGCCAGTTGTCATCAATTCCAAGTGAAAGGCCATGACTCTCCAACCAGTCAACTCCCCAATAGGCTCGAACCCGAGCAGCAACTTCCTGATGCTGGACGCCTTTTCCTCTACTAAGATCATGTTGGTGCGCCAGAGCCCTATAGAATCTCGACCACTGATAGTTATTGGGTGCGTCTGTCGCTTTGCATCGAAGCAAGTCAGAGACTCCAATAGATAACAGAAGATTTTTTCTGTCGGCCAGCGGTGAAACCGCGGGAACATGTTGCGTGATCGCCTGTGTACCAACAAACCGGTGCCGCCTGTGCGACTGCAGAGGGATTCCCGTATCGATCAGTAAGCAGCCATGTTTCGGGCATGCTTCAACTCCGGGACACTGGAAAATCCGTTGCCAATATCGGTAGCCAAACTTTCTTAACTGGTGCTGACAGCACAAAGGGCAGACCCTGAAATTGGATGGCCAAACAATATTTGAAGCATTAACGCCGGTTCTCAGCATGCTGTGGTTTTTGCCCTGGCCACATAAATCCAAGACAAATTGATCGTAGGCCTTCATAGCTACGAAGGGACGAAACACGGGAAGAAGCGTATGCTTCTGTAACAGATCTCGGGGCGAGATTGTCCACAAGTGCCCAATATTCGCGAGCAGTTGATTTGTATGGCCCTGAAGAACCGACGACGGCACAATTTTCTGAGAAGCAAAAAGCTGACCCAACGCCACCTTGTCGTCTTCTAGGCCCTGCCGTTGCACGAACCGAGCTATGACGCTACCAAGCAGTTCGTCGTCATGGGCGACTGGAAATTGCATCAACATGTCTGATCGATCCGAAGTCTATCTGATCAGATTGTAGTCAAAAGCTAGAAGCTTAGCGGTATTTCCCCAATACCGTATTCATAAAACTGCTCACTGACTTCGGGCCAGTCTGGATACCGACCGTTCTTTCCATTTCCTTTATCGGTCGCAATGGAAGTCTCCCGCTCGCAAGCGCCACACTACCGAAGATAAATAGGAAATTGTCTCTCTGAATACTTTTACAGTGAGGACATGTATTGGCCCAATACTTGCTACCGTACCCTTTATAACTCGCCCTGATTTTCTAGAGGGTCTGAGGTGGACCCATGATTAACAAACACCGCATTATGCAACTACGCCAAATATTCGACGTACTCCTGCCGTAAGTGCCATTGCGAGTGCACCCCAAAATGTAACTCGGATTGCGCCGATAGCAATTGGGAATGCGGAGCGTCTTGAAGCGGCGCCAGCGGCTTAGGAATTCGACACAGGCATTGAAGATTGCTCGCATCATCTTCTCGTTCAGACCTGCCTGGTGGGCCACGAAAGTATAGGGGTGGTTGAAGAACTCATGTAACCGCAACGTTATACGAAAGCCGTCCACCATTTGCGGGAGTTGGGGTCTGAATATGGTGTTGCAAGCAACGGCAGGTGTATCCGCGTCGGATCACCCAGAGGGTAACTCGCTTGCCGAATCGCACGAGTTCACCCTGCACGCCGCATTCCTGGCAGTCAATGGAATCGGGCTCGTCAACCTGAAAATGCAGAGAGCATTTTGTAAGTAAGGGGCATTGTTTTAACCCTGGAGCGCCAGAATACGCCTGGCACCGTTAAGCACAATGATTCCCGAGATGCCGCCGATGATCAGATCTGGATAATTAGATCCTGTCCACGCAACCAACGCACCAGCGGCAATGACGCCTATGTTGATCACCACGTCATTGGCGGAGAATATCCAGCTTGCCTTCATATGCGCCCCACCCTCTCT
>NZ_MBPP01000041.1 GCF_001858325.1 Marinobacter sp. AC-23 | reverse complement strand
TTGTCGGGCCGGGCATAAGCCACCTCAATCTTCAGCATTGGACACTCCCCGAGTAGATATCGTCTGCACGACGACAAAATGCATCCACCATGGTTGTGGCCGCTTGGTTGAAAACAGGCCCAAACGTCATTCGTGATAGCGTGCCTGAGAACTCAAACTCAAGTGTCAGAATAACCTTACAGGCATTATCATCCAGCGCCTTGAAGTGCCAGCGCCCTGTAAGATTGCGAAACGGCCCGTCTACCAGGCTCATTTCAATAGCTTCTGGCATCTGAAGCTGGTTGCGGGTGGTAAGCGTGTGGCGCACCCCGCCCTTGGCAATTTCAAGCGACGCCATAATCTGTTCTGGGCCCTGCTGGTGAACCTCGGCACCCGCACACCACGGGAGAAACTCGGGATATCGGGCAATGTCGTTAACCAAGTGGAACATGCGCTCGGCGGAGTGCATAACCAGGGCTGTTTTATCAATCTGATGGGGCATTGGAACCGGTTGTCCTGCATACAAACACACGTTAAGAACGATTGCAGACTCAGGAGGTACACACATAGCTGCAATCAGACGCTATGATAAAGGATATCGTCGTCTTTAGGGGCATTTTCAGGGGTCGATTGCTGTTCGTTAAGCTCGCTCGAAGGCCCCTGCTCTGCCGGCAACAGCTCTCTTGCCTTCGCGCCCCCCGCGCCCTGGGAGGTTTCACGTTCTTCGCGAGAAACCGGGCCCGGTGCAGGCTCGCACCAGAATGCCTTACCGCCGTTGTCGCACAGGTTTAATAATGAAGCTGCCGTGTAATGAACCCCGATATAGGCGACAACCAGAGGCAGCACCAGGCGCATAACCCAAAACCAAATAGCACTAAAGAGCCTGGGTGCCGACCCAACCATGGTTTGCGAGAGGTTGCGCGTGAGACACCAACCCGTAAAGAACGCTATCAGGACGGCCATCAGGGGAATCATCACCCCCCCGGTTATCAGCTCCAACCACCGAAACACCGTTGCGCCACCCAGCTGAAATTCGGCCCAAACATTAAACGAAAACAAGGAAGCCAACCCTGCAAGCCATACCGCCAGGCCCACCAGAACAACCGTGAGCCCTCTGGGCGCCCCGATCCACTCACGAAACCATCCCACCACAGGCTCCAGCAGCGCCAGCGCGGTTGCCCAGACAATCATGACCACCAAGAGAAAGACGGCAGCAATAAAAAACTGGCTAGCAGGAAGTTCTGCAAGGGTAAGCGGGAGCGAAACAAACAACAGGCCAAACCCATGCTGGCCAGCAAACATATCGCTTTCCGTCGCCATGGAAGAAATCATCAGCCCGGCCAGAATCGCGACCAGCGTGTCCATCAGCACAACCGCAAGGATGGATCGTTTAAGCTGCGTGTCCGGTGTGGTGTATGCACCCAGAACAGCCCACACACCCATACCTAACCCCAATGTATAGAATGCATGAAACAGGGCTGCGCTCAGGCTTTGCCAAGAGAGATCCTGCGGGTGCATCTCCAGCATTTGGCTGATAGCGCCGTCGATTCTACCGTACCCAACAGCAAGCCCAAACAGTGCCAACAAGAGCACCAGCGTGCCTGGCACAACAATTCTGAACGCTCGCTCCAGTCCGCCAACCACGCCCTGCCCAGACACCCACAAAACCATAGCCAAAAAGAAAGCATGCCAGCCCATAAATACGCGAAATTCTCGTGGGTCGGAAACCAATCCTGCAAGAATTTCAGTTGCTTCCGCCTGACCCGCTCCAGAAAACCGGCCCATTGCACCAAAAAACACGTAGGCCAGCGCAATGGCCCCGAAAACGGCGGTAAACGACAGCACCAGAAAAGCACCCAATATACTGAGCCGGCCAACAGCCATCCACGCTCTCGAACGTTTTGCACTACGAATCAGGCCGTCCATTGCCAACACAACCCCATGGCGGGCATAACGACCAACGGCAGCCTCAGTAACCATTAAGGGCAAAGTCACCAATAGCAAACAGCCGAGATAAAGCAGAATAAACAGCCCGCCACCGTGCTGGCTCGCCAAATAGGGGAACTGCCATAGGTTAGCCAAACCCACTGTTGCGCCTACTGCGGCCCAGAAGAAGGTTGATTTACGGGTAAAAGACCCGATAGGTGTCTGGTACGGCGTCGGCATTTTCGCCCCTGAAAAGTGTCGAGGCCGATATTGTAGCCGAAGGACTCCTTTACGCACGAGCCAGCCGCGCCTTTGAAGGCCATTTCGTGACCACTCTGGCACTCCTGAGCTACAATGCCCCTTTTGCCGACCTGCACCCGGTCGGCCCGTTCATTCGTCCGAACCCGGATAATTGATTCATGAGCAAGAAAAAACCTGGTACGCCGAGCAGTACCATCGCCCTGAACAAAAAGGCGAAACACGAATACCATATTGAAGAACGCTTTGAGGCGGGGATTGCCCTGCTTGGCTGGGAAGTAAAATCGCTTCGGGCTGGCAAGGCTCAGATAACCGACGCCTATGTATTATTGAAAGGTGGCGAGGCGTTTCTACTGGGCGGGCATTTTCAGCCCCTTACCGAAGCATCCACCCACGTTATTGCCGACCCTACCCGCACGCGAAAGCTGCTATTGCACGCCAAAGAACTGGCCAAGCTAATCGTGGAAACGAGTCAGGCGGGCCAAACCTGCGTGCCCATGGCACTGTACTGGAAGGGCAACAAAGTAAAGTGTGAAATTGCACTGGTAAAAGGCAAGAAGCTATTCGACAAACGTGCAACCGAGAAAGAGCGCGACTGGGATCGCCAGAAGCAGCGCATTCTGCGGGACAACACCGCCTGATCTTTAGTTCCGGTGCACTAAACGGGGAGAGCTTATGTCAGTCAAACGGACTCTGATGACGGCGGTTGACCGCTCCTGGTTGCGGATGGACACCCCACGTAATCCGATGATGATCTCGGCGGTGCTGGTATTCGATAAACCGATCGCCATCAGCCGTCTGAAGCACATCCTCAATGAGCGGTTTTTGCGTTTTCAGAGATTCCGACAGTGCATTATTGATGAGGGCGACAAGGTTTACTGGCAAGACGATCCACTTTTTGATCTTGACAACCACCTGCACCGAGTCGCACTCCCGGGAACGGCCTGCAAAGCGGAACTCCAGACATTGACCAGTGACTTAAACAGCACCTCGCTGGGCCTGCGCCACCCCCTTTGGCAAATCCACTACATCGACAATTACCAAGGCGGCTGCGCACTTGTGATTCGCATCCATCATTGCATTGCCGATGGCATATCACTGGTAAGGGTTCTCCTTTCCCTCACCGACAAGACACCTGAACCCGACGAACAACAGACACCTTCAGTCAGGCCTTGGAAGCAGCCCGCGCGCTCACCTATACCCCGGTTCCTGCACCGCGCCCTTGATACCACCGAAGCAGCGACGCATCAGGCCCGACTGTTCATGCAGTCCGTTCGGGAAGAACCAAACTACCCCCTGAAACTTGCCAGCACCGCCAGCGGCATTGCGACAGACCTTCTCAAACTCGGGCTCTCATCCTTTGAGCCAGACACCTGCCTGAAGAACACGCTTTCGGGGCGCAAACAGGTTGCCTGGGCGGAACCGCTGGACCTGGCAGAAGTAAAAGCCTGCGCCAAAGCACTAGGCGGCACCATCAATGATGTATTGCTGAGTGCCGCGGCCGGCGCGCTCCATAAGCACTTTAAAGCGAGCAAAGAGGCTATCCCGGATTGCGGCATCCGTGTCGCAGTACCGTTCAACCTGCGACCGCTTAACCAGCCCATCGAAACACTGGGAAACCAGTTCGGCTTAGTGTTGGTATGCCTGCCTGTGGAAATTGCTGATCCCGTTATGTGCTTCCGCCAGGTTCAGGAAAACATGACCCGGCTCAAGCAGTCCTATCAAGCGCAGGTTACTTACAGCTTGCTGGATCTATTCGGGCGCGGCCCGGATGTTTTGGAGCGGCGCGCGTTGGACCTGCTTAGCAGCAAGGCTTCGGCGGTACTCACCAACGTACCCGGGCCAAAGGAACCGGTATACCTGGCTGGTAGCAAACTGTTGCAGCCCATGTTCTGGGTGCCACAAAGCGGCAGCATCGGCATTGGCATGAGTATTTTCAGCTACGCCGGCACAGTGCAGTTCGGCATTACCGTAGACAAAGCCATTCATGCCGACCCGAATGTCGTGATGGACTACTTCCGCGAAAGCTTTAAAGCGCTGAGCCACGCGGCACAAGCCGGCTTATAGGCCGGCTTGTGCAAAACAGCAACAAAGAGACCTTGAAGTTGGGCTAGACACCCACATATACTGTGAGCAAGGGGACGACATGGCTTCGACGCTGGTGGCGAACCCTTGGGTGCATGTCGAGATGGCAGCCAATCTCGTTAATCCAAAGCTGCAATGCAATAGTCGCAAACGACGAAAACTACTCACTAGCAGCGTAAGCTGCTAGTCGTCCTGACTGGGTCGCCCGTAGCCCAGAGCTACATTTCAGGACGTCATCGCTTACGGGATGCTCCGTTATCCAGAGTTCACTGTCTAACGGCTAAGATTTAAAGAACTCGCCTCTTGCACCCTGGCCTTCGGGTCGCTTGAGGTTAAATCAATAGAAGGACATAAACATGTAGATCTCAAGGCATAGTGCTGGCGGACGCGGGTTCAATTCCCGCCGTCTCCACCAACCAAGAGTTTCAGGAGGTCCAGCGAGATCCACTGAAACGCCCCAAAGCCCCGTAAACGGGGCTTTTTTATGCCTGTCACATCCATATTGATCCATTGGCATCCACGCTCACTTGTGGGTAACATTGTGGGTAACACAGCTTTTTCAGACCTCGTTACCCACAAACTGGACAGTCATGGCCCGCCCACGCGATAAACTCACCGCTACTGAAGTCAAAAATGCCAAAGGTTCCGAGAAGATACGGAAGCTGGCAGATGGTGGCGGCCTGACACTGGTTATCAAGGGTGAGTCCAAATATTGGTGGTTTAGGTATCGTTTTGCGGGTAACGAGAAGACGTTATCGCTTGGCGGTTACCCACAAGTCTCTCTCGCAGCTGCGCGCCAGGCCCGTGATGAGGCCAGGGCATTACTCCAGCAGAACACCGACCCCAGCGCTCACCGACAGCGGGAGTCCACACAGCGGGCATCCGACGGCGAGAATACCTTTCGCACGCTCTGTGAGGATTGGTACAAGCAGAAGCACTTCGTTGAAGTGACGGAGGCGCATGCAGTTCGGAACTGGAGAAGGCTGGAGATCTACACCTTTCCGCTGCTGGCCAGGCGCCCTATCCGCTCCATTCAGCCTGCAGATGTCCTGCAAGTTTTAGATGCCATTGTCAAAAAAGGCAACACAGAGACCGCTCACAGGGTCAAAACCCTCATCAGTCTGGTGTTCCGGTATGCAGTTGCAACATCGCGGGTGGACTCTGACGTTACCCGCGATCTGACCGGTTACTTACCCAACACACAAGTGAAACACCAGCATGCGCTGGTTCGCCCCGATGAGGTCTCACAGCTGCTGAAAGACATTCATGCCTACCAAGGCCACTTTGCTACGTCAGCCGCCTTGAGGCTTTCTCCATTGTTGTTTACACGTCCGGGAGATACTCGGCAGATGCTCTGGGAGCAGATCGATTTTGATAAAGCACAGTGGGAGCTCCCTACCACCAAAAACGGCGCACCTTTGATAGTGCCACTATCAGACCAAGCAATCGCCATACTGCGCGCCGTAGAGCCAGTCACCATGCACAGGAGCCCCTATGTGTTCCCAAATGCCAGGGATGCAAAACGGCCCATGAGCAACGTGGCAATCAAGGCTGCACTGGACCGGATGGGATACGGTGGGAGGATGACGGCTCACGGTTTCAGAGCTCTGGCACGGACGCTGCTCCAGGAAGAGCTCAAATACCCCGTGCACCTGATTGAGATGCAGCTAGGGCACCGCGTTGCCGATATGCATGGAAGGGCATACAACCGAACAGAGTTTCTAGATGATCGCCGGTTGATGATGCAAGTCTGGGCGAACTATCTGGATACGCTCCGTGAAAGCTAAACACATCGTTCCACTACAAAGAGTCTCCGAACCCGCTAAAAATACCGAGATCCGATGCAATTGCAGCCCTTTTAGCCTCTTTTCTCTGCCGGATGATCCCTTCTACCGCCCCGCGACGCTCAGACATTAGATCGATCAGAATCGACAAGAATTCGCCATCCTTAAGGTTGTGTTCTGACGCTAACTTTCGAATCTTACTCTTCGTTTCTGGGTCTACAACTATCGTGTTTTTGGATTGCGACGCCTTCTTCTGTCTATTTACTCGCTGATTCCATGCATTCCTTGCTTTGGCAAAATACTCTTCTCCGTGCAGACGCACTCCATTAATTGGCATAGGGAAGGTCGACCCTCCATAACTGTCACCGTCAGCACAAAGCATCCATTCAACCAGGCCAGCAAGCTGACCCCGACTCAACTCTCCCAAATAGAGGTCGAGAGAGCCACCAGGGACGGCCTGATTCCACAAGTACTTCACTGCCCATTTGCACTGAAATTCATCCGCACTTTCCACCCACTGCGACACCTTAACCGGATCTGCAGACGAAGCCTCTCCCATTCCTGAAAACGTAGACCCGTGCCAGCTCATTCTTCCTCCCCTTTAGCCATGCCATCCAAAACTAGATGTAAATACTAATTGATTTAAAAAGCCAGAAAATAGGTAGCTCGCTATTACGGCTGCATATTACGTCACTTCAACATAGCTTAAACTAATACAAAACCATGTAAAAATTTGTTTAAAACACGTTAATTACTAACTAAAAACTAAGTTACTACGATTTTTAAACATGATGAAAACGTAATTTTGACGTTTTTATATAAACTTTAGTCTTACTTTTCATAGGTACATTAATACGCTACCATTTATTTATTCGGCTTTTTCATAGGTATTTTAATGCTTACATCGGCATCTCTCCGCTGCGCCCTGTCAGGGATTCCCTATTTGAAAGCCGATGAAAAGCTTTTTTTTTATCCTACTCCTCTTCGCATCCGAAAGTGCAATTCATGCTGGAAGCTTTGCATTGATAAAAGAAAACGGTCTTCATCTCGCGAAACGTTTCAGATTCACTAAGGAAGCCGCTTTTCGGGCATTGCATAAGCTCATGGATCAGGAGCTGCTAAGTGAAATCGCTGAACAAGGCCCAAAAGGTCGACCAAGAAAACTGAGGAAAATAGGCTCGGTGGGTTGGGAGAAAGGGAAGGGCGAAAGGAGCCCTTTCCAACCCCGGCTTCTAAAACAAAGTCTTAAACTAATCAGCAACAGACTCAAGAAGCCAAGACTCGTTGAGCAGGCTGGAATGAACAACACCCTATTCATGCTGCTGTTGGTGCTGCTCACCAGGGCCGATCGTTCGGGGGTGGTTGCGACATCCAGCCAAGCGGACCTCAGCAAGTATGCCGGAATCCCAAGATCGCAGGTTCAGAGGAGAATTAATCAGTTGCAAGAGCTCGGGGTCATTGCCGAAACCATTCCGGGTCTTGTCGAGGGCGCCATTCTTGGAAAGCCGAGCTCTGTCTATTTTCTTGACCTCAACCACCCTGTCCTAAGAGACACTGGCATTCGAACGGAGCAAATTTCGATTCGTGGCAAAGGCTGCACCTCAACTGAGATCAATCAAGTAGCAATGAAACTCGGCCATCCCGGGCGGAATGATCGACTCGCATCCGCTGCACAACATGCCGCCACGCCCCCTGGCATGAAGAGAACTCGAATAAGTCCGGGGTCCTGGGAGCAGAATGCGCCGGCCTTCCTTAAGCGCCCTGCCGCGAAACTGTATACCCAGTGTGTAATCGAGCGTTATGCAGCGAAATTGCTCAGCAATCCAATCTCAATCCTTTCTGAGTCAGTGTGGAGGAATGCGCAGGACCACGCCACGGAGGACTTCGTGCACGAGCTGGGCGGAGGACGCCATACCACTGTGACAAAGAGCCATGAACAAAGACGCATGTTCTATAGCCTGTGCGCTGACCTGGAAGAACTGTCTCACCAGCTTGCATCGCTGTGCTTGAGAATGGGCAAGCTACCCAAGCGGGCAAGTACTCTGAACACACCAAATACCACCTATCGGATATTACCCTCTGGCACCGGCAAGCGTTCAGAAATCAGGCTTGAGCGAATCACCCTACAAATGTGACCTCTGCACTCCAAACCCAACTTCGCAGTTCACTCGGCCATCAATACATCCGAGACCTTCTTCACGAAAGGCAAGCAAGAACGGTGATAGCTCTCTATAGATCATTCCTTACAGGCCCGACAGATCTTCTGGGACAACAAGCAATCCAGGAGAACAAAGCATGCGCATCCTCAGACTCAAAGACGTAATCGAAAAAACCGGCCTAGCCCGTTCGACTATATATAAATACTTGGCCGCAGGCACCTTCCCAAAGCCCATCCCCCTTGGTGGGCGCTCAGTCGGCTGGGTGGACTCAGAAGTTCACGATTGGATATTGGACGCCGTCCAGGAACGAGACTACCAGCGGAGCTTGACCAGTCGTGCAGCCCACCGCGGCTAACTCCCTGCTTTATATATAACTAATAGACAACTTCTCTACATCCAAAGCTCTTCTAATCACAACGATTATATAGCCAGATCTCCCAGCAAACCTTAGCGAATAGCCGCCAAACGGGGCTTCAACCGCTGTCTATTCAAATAAACGATCCCCTATCAACCAGGCACCGCCACAAGGAGGCCATGTCCATGAACTCACTATGGAATGGATACGGAAACGTAACAGATCGCCAAGAGCTCAAATCTATGGCAAATGAAAAAGCTGATCACTTTCTTTCCTGCGCCAGCACTATGCACGATGGATTGCGAATTCAAAAATGCGCAATGCAACTACGAGTCTACCCTGATCGCGCCTACGGAACGTTCACAGACACTTGGTACTGCAAACACCGCCACTGCCCAATTTGCCAGTGGAGAAAGCGTTTGAAATGGCGCAGCCGAATGCACCAATTGCTAGATTCGACACCGGAAGCGCTTTCAGGTAAGTGGGTGGCCCTAACACTTACCCTTCGAAATTGTCATGTGAGTGACCTCAAGGATACTATCAACGAAATGAATGGCGCATTCCGTCGACTAAGCAACAGAGCGTTCTGGAAAGCAAATGTCCTAGGTGGCATCAAATTCGTCGAGATCGACCAAGGCGCTTCTGATTTCCAGTCGGCCCACCCTCACTTTCATTGCCTTATCCAGGTTCGGCCATCGATGCACCAGGGGAACAACTACGTCACAGAGGAGAGATGGGCCGAGGAGTGGCAAGGTTGCTTGAAAGCACATTTTATCCCCCGAGTTCGTGCGAGAAGGCTGACCGGCAAGGACGACGAACTCCGCCATAAAATCCTCAAATGTGTCAGTTACCCCATGAAGCCCCGCTTGCATGCGCCCCACAGAGGCTGGTTCCTCTCCATGGCGGAACAGATCAAAGATGTAAACCTGATTCAACCGTTCGGGCAAATACGTGGCTGGTTTTCTGATCTGAAACATCAGGAGGATTGTGAGTTAAAGCGACATAGAAACGACGTCCGACTGGAGCAAAAACCAACAACCTTCCAGTGGGAGGCATTTCAAGGATCTTACCAAAAGGATTAAGTCGTTACGCTGGCCCCTATGTGCAAATAGCAGTTCATAGACACCCATAGACACCAAACACGGGGGTTAGCAAGACCACTCCAACAATTCTTGCCAAACAGCATCATAGCCAGCCCCCTCGTAATCCGCCTCCAAAAGTGAGAACCCATGAGTAATCTAGACCAACCGCCAACAGCTGCGGAAGTAGCGGCGTATTTCCAAGGAAATGAACAGACGGACTACCAAGCAAGAATGATTCGTGAGTGCGGGCAGAGGTTGAAGACTTATCCTTTTGAGCGTGTTGTAGCCAATCCATACTTGCTCGCCTGTCATCACCGATTCTGCCCAGATTGCCAGCGAAGACGAGCCGGAAACTGGGCATCTGCATTGCGGGCTGTTATTGACGAAGAGTCCAGGCCGGCTTCAAAGACCGATCTACGGCTTGGCCCTCATTGGGCCGCCATCAAATTACCAGGAGTGCCATGCGATACATCAGAACTCGCAAATCAGCTTGGCATCCTGAGGCTGGAAGTAAATCAAACAACAGGCCAGGAGGCCCACGTCACACCAACATTCACATGCCTAGTAAACCTCACTCCGAACCTGTTCAACGCACAGACCCAAGGAAAGTTGGTTCAACGAGTAAGGCATGACTGGATTAAGCCTACAAACCTGGGGAACTGGCCCGGAGTACATTCATGCTTGATACCGACAGCCACAAAGCGGGATCGGGATATTTTGCAACGAAAGGTCTCAAGAATAATCGAAACTTGCCTCCCCTACCTTGACCCCACCACCTTTCTAGACATCGTTGAGCAAATGAAAGGTGTGAAAACAGTGGTAATGCATAGATCACAGAGGACGCTATTCAAGCCCTCGCAAACCTCCCAGGCCGATGACCTCCGTTATGAGCGAGAGTATTCGGTGTCAAGGATTGGTGAAGATCTACCGGAATCCACGAGCGGAAACCGAGGCCTTGAGCTGCTGCCATGGAGTTTGAAGGCGCAACTCAAGGCGCGGTAACGTCAATCTCCACTAATTCTGGGCCTCAGAAATAACTAGATTCCTGCAGCTGCGTGATTACATCAAATGCAAGCAGCTCATCTCTATCGAAGGCAGTATCGAGCATTTCAGTATGCCGTGGATGCGAGTAGGCGCCATGTAAACACGCTAGCTCCTGAACAAATGGGTCATTACTGGTCATTAAATCTGCGCCAGACGTCCACTCAGAAAAATCATTGATTGGAGTCCGATGCCCTTCAATATCATTGAGGCTCAGGCCATTGATCACCAGCATAGCAGCACCTTGGCTCTGCACTTCATCTAACCGATCAGTGTCACAACTGATTTGAGTTTCCCCAGTCCGGAGCACCTGAGCTGCTGCGTTGACCGCGTTCGTGCCCAGACTCAAAACCTCCGTTACGTCCTTTGTGGCAATTGCTTTGCTAACCCGGGCGATAAGAAATAACTCGGGATGCTCTACCAGGTTCCCCGCCATTTCTAACAGCTGTTTATCAGGAAGAAGGTAAATCAGTCTGCCTGCGAAATAGCGAAGCTTGGGAATTGCTCGTTTCCGCTCGAAGCCACTCACAGGCATTTTCTCCAAATGGCGCTTAAGTGCCTCGCTATACTCCTTTCTCGCCCACAAAGCTTGGCGCACCAGAGATGCCACAGAAATCTTCTCAATCTGCCTCCTTGCCCAACGATATCGACTAGCCCAGTCGTATGTCCGCTCGATAAAAGAAGACTCTGCAACAGCACTTTCATAATCCAGTAGCGGGAGGCTAATTCCATTGGCTGAAAAGGCCCGATGAAGCTCATCTTTTAG
This sequence comes from Marinobacter sp. AC-23, assembly GCF_001858325.1. Taxonomy (GTDB): domain Bacteria; phylum Pseudomonadota; class Gammaproteobacteria; order Pseudomonadales; family Oleiphilaceae; genus Marinobacter. The sequence goes on along the minus strand of NZ_MBPP01000041.1, from coordinate 536 downwards.
GCTTGGTTTATAAAGGAGCAGCTTTTTAATATTCGAAACGAGCTCCATCCAAAGGCGGCTGTCTGAATTAGTGAAATCGTTCTCGCCTTCCAACCAAGTGGTGGCTGAAACCCTGAAGTCTTTATCTCCGGTGTGAAGTTCGAGCTCAAGCTCATCCATCAACTCAGAGAGTCGACGCCTACCATCCGCGGTTCTGCCCCTCGTGCCAGCTATTACAACGTCATCCACGTAACGCCAGTAATGGCCAGGAAACTCCGATTCCATCTTTTCGTCGACATCATCCATCACCAAGTTCGCGATTAAATGGCTGAAGGCAGGCCCAGTTAAGATTCCCTGACCACCGGAATGGGCTGCAATCATGCCGTGGTCACAGATTATCTTTTCACCCAATTCAATCCAGCTGTGCTCAAGTCCTGCGACCTCGGCGCGTTTCTTCCAACCTGCGATGCTCTGGTTACCGTTATTGAGGGATAGAACTTCTTGATATCCGTGTACAAAAGGAAGTCGACATCCGCACCATGACTGGCTGCAGCGAT
>NZ_MBPP01000040.1 GCF_001858325.1 Marinobacter sp. AC-23 | reverse complement strand
ATCCCACTGCTCAGGCATGCTCTGGGGCGGAATATGCTCGCTCACTAACACATCAACAACGTCCTCACGGATGGTATCTACCATCTCGGAGACATCCTCAGAAGACATTACTTCGTTACGCTGGTCGTAGATAACCGTACGTTGATCGTTGGCTACGTCATCGTACTCGAGCAGCGTTTTACGCATGTCGAAGTTACGGCCCTCGACCTTGCGCTGGGATTTTTCGATGGCATTTGTAACCATGCGGTGCTCGATAGCCTCACCCTTCTTCATACCCATCGCCTGCATCAGGCTCTTAACCTTGTCCGGCGCAAAGATACGCATCAGGTTATCTTCCAGGGACAAGAAGAAGCGGGAAGAACCCGGGTCGCCCTGACGTCCGGCACGGCCGCGCAATTGGTTGTCTATGCGGCGAGACTCATGGCGCTCAGTACCTACAATGTGCAGGCCGCCGGCGTCCAACACTTGATTATGGCGCTCGGCCCACTCTGCTTTAAGCCGCGCAAGCTCCTCTTCGGTTGCAGCGCCAACGGCAGCTGCTTCGTGTTCCCAGTTACCGCCCAATACAATATCGGTACCCCGGCCAGCCATGTTGGTGGCGATGGTCACAGCGCCCGGGCGGCCAGCCTGAGCAATAATTTGGGCTTCTGATTCATGCTGCTTGGCGTTCAGAATCTTGTGCTCAATGCGGGCTTTTTTCAGCAGCATAGAGAGTAGCTCAGATGCCTCAATAGAAGCGGTACCTACCAGAATGGGCCTGCCCTCGCCTGTCACATCTTTGATCTCATCAATGATGGCGTGAAACTTCTCATCCTGGGTCAAGTAAACAAGGTCGTTATAATCAATGCGCTGTATTGGCTTGTTGGGCGGTATAACCACCACATCAAGGCCGTATATCTGGCGGAATTCGAAGGCTTCGGTATCAGCGGTACCGGTCATACCGGAAAGCTTACTGTACAGCCGGAAGTAGTTCTGGAATGTGGTTGAAGCCAAGGTCTGGCTTTCTGCCTGAATATTCAGACCTTCTTTGGCTTCCATCGCTTGGTGCAGACCTTCACTCCAGCGACGGCCTGGCATGGTACGGCCTGTGTGTTCGTCAACAATGACAACTTGGCCACCCTGAACGATGTAATCCACATCTTTTTGAAACAGGTGGTGGGCACGAAGCGCTGAGTGCACGTGGTGCAGCAGGCTAAGATTGGCCGCAGAATAAAGGCTCTCACCTTCTCCCAGTAGTTCACGGCTTAGCAGCAGTTCTTCCACTCTTTCGTGGCCGGCCTCGGTGAGCTCTACTTGGCGGGATTTCTCATCAATAGTGAAGTCGCCAGAGGATTCGCCCTCTTCGTTCTCCTCACCTTTTTCCAGGCTCGGAATCAGTTCATTAATGGCCAAGTATGCTTTGGAGCTGTCTTCTGCGGCGCCAGAAATGATCAGTGGCGTACGGGCTTCATCGATAAGAATAGAGTCGACTTCGTCGACAATGGCGTAGTAAAGGCCACGCTGCACCTTGTCGTCGGTGCTGAATGCCATATTATCCCGCAGGTAATCAAATCCAAATTCGTTGTTTGTACCGTAGGTGATGTCGGCCTGGTAAGCCGCACGCTTTTCTTCCGACGGCTGGCCTGAAACAACCACACCTACCTGCAACCCAAGGAAACCATAAAGCTTACCCATCCACTCTGCGTCACGGCTGGCCAGGTAATCGTTTACAGTTATAACGTGTACGCCTTTGCTTGGCAGGGCGTTGAGATAAACAGCGACGGTCGCGACCAGTGTCTTACCCTCACCGGTCTTCATCTCCGCAATCCGACCCTCATGCAGGGTAATACCGCCAACCAGCTGTACATCGTAGTGGCGCATGCCCATAACGCGGCGCCCAGCTTCACGAACCGTCGCAAAAGCTTCAGGCAGCAGTGCATCTAAGCTCTCGCCCTCATCAAGGCGGCGACGAAACTCAGCCGTTTTGCCCTGCAACTCGGTGTCCGCCAGATTACCAAACTGCTCTTCAAGCTCATTAACACGCAAAACCTGCTTACGCATTCTCTTGATTTCTCTGGCATTTTTACTGCCGAACATCTTGGTTGCAAACTTTGAGAACATAGACCACTGCTTCTTTGATTAAACGGAGGAAGCCGGCATTCTAACCTTATTTCGTGACAGGACAAAAGGTAGGGCTCACATAGCCGAAGATCAGAGGCTATACTGCACCAAATGCCGGGAGTTAAAGAACCTAATGGGGCGAGGTGGGGCGCTGGCAAACGTCAGGCAAAATCCGAAAGACTAACGGCTTGCCCTTTTAATGTAGGTTTCAGGGTTCTCAGTTTTGCCACCGCGAATGACCTCAAAGTGCACATGGGCCCCGTGGAGCGACCGGTACTTCCCATCAACGCCAACACTTGCCCCTTCTGTACGACATCACCAACATTGGTTTTGATTGTCTTGCAATGAGCGTAGCGGGTAACAAGGCCATCCCCATGATCAACCTCAACCAGGTTGCCGTAACCGTGACGCTCGCCTGCGTATGTTACTACGCCGCCCGCAACAGAGATAATGTCACTGCCGTCCTTACCCGCAAGATCAACGCCCGCATGCCAAGTGCGCTTTCCGGTAAACGGATCCGAACGAAAGCCGTAACGCGAGGACAACCAGCCCCAAGTTATCGGGCGACCTTCCAGGTACAACTCATCCTCCAGCTTTTGACGGGACGAAACCTGATCCAGAAGCCGCAACTGCTGCTCACGATCCAGCATTTTGCGCTCCAACTCATCAATCATCCGGGTAAGCTCGGGCGCTGAAAAAGAGTCAGCAGGAAGCGAATCCTCTGGGCCACCAACCGCCGCCGGCTGGCTAAAATCAAATTCGTCACTGGCAACCAGACCAGATTCCACAAAACGCTGACCCAATGCATCGAGTCGTAATAAACGGCCCTGAATCTCGCCAAGACGCAGTGTCAGTGCATCTACTTGATCTTGTACATTCTGCTGTACGCCGGCCAGTTCAGTTTTTTGCTCGCTGAGCTTGCTTCGCCATTGAGCTATGAGTTCAGAGTCCGAAGGTTCGCGCGCATCTGCCTGGCTCATCGCCACGCTATACCCCGCCCAGCCTGCAGCAGCAATCAAAATAGCCCCTACAAAGGCCAGAGAAAAGGCAGTCGTGCCATTCAGCGCCAACACACGGGATTTTCCGTGGCCCTTGCTTACAAGAATGATATTCATATTATCTTCAGACTTCATAGATGAGCCGCAACCGTGTCCTGTAGTGTTGCAGCCCGGAATAATCCGAGCGGGTTTGCCATCCTTAGCAACAACTACGTACTGATAAATCGTAGCGCCCGGTAGACATACTCATTTACAACAAGGTAAAACAAGAGCAGCGCTGGCACTACGCACAAAAGGTGCCGAAGTGTAACCAATCGTTATCGTGGCCGTCGAGAAGAAAACGCCTTATGAAGCGAAAAAGTGAACAAAAAATGACCTTCGACAACCTGGGCAGAACCCCAGTGTTGAGAGAACTGGTGGCAAAAGCCAACACTCACCGCATGGCAGAAGAACAGGTTATGGCCTCGTTACCTCCAGCATTGGCACCTGGTACCCGGTTTGTCTGCTGTTTAGAAGGCGAACTAACTTTGTCGGCAGAAAGCGCAGGAAAAGCGAGCCAGATTCGCTTTCGGCAACACGAGATCATGGAAACATTGCGTGAGAATGAGCTGTTCCGGTTTGTATGGAAGCTCAAGGTGAAAGTGGTGCCGCCACGGTTTCATGAAAAACCGCCAGCGAAAAAGATTCCCCTAAGTGAAGAAAATGCCCGACTCCTCAAAGAGGAAGCCGGGCACACGAAGGACAAAAAACTACGCGAGGTTCTCGAAAAACTCGCAAGCCACGTCCGGGATTAAGGCATCCGGCCTTAAACCGGCACCGCCAACACAGGTTTCATGTAGGAGATAGGGGCGGTTTCTTCGTTATCAAAGGTAACCACTTCCCATGCATCCTCTTCTGCCCTGAGTTTGCGCAGCAACTTATTATTCAGGTCGTGACCGGACTTGATACCACGAAACTCGCCAATCAGGCTGTTGCCCAATAAGTAGAGATCCCCAATTGCGTCCAGTACTTTGTGTTTGACGAACTCATCCTCATAACGAAGACCGTCTTCGTTAAGAATCTTGTAGTCGTCGACCACAATCGCGTTATCTACACTGCCACCCAGCGCCAGATTCATCGCCCGTAGCTTTTCAATATCACGCATAAACCCGAAAGTTCGTGCGCGACTGACTTCCTTCACGAAAGACGTGCTCGAAAAATCTACCGTCGCAGTCTGGGCACGGCCCTTGAACACTGGGTGATCAAAGTCGATGCCAAAGCTCACCTTGAAGCCTTCAAACGGCAGGAAGGTAGCCTTCTTGTCGCCTTCTTCAATGGTCACTTCGCGCTTGATGCGAATGAACCGCTTAGCAGCTTCCTGCTCGGCAATGCCGGCAGACTGCAGCAGAAAGACGAACGGACCGGCAGAGCCGTCCATGATCGGCACTTCTGCAGCGCTCAATTCAACAAAGCAGTTGTCGATACCGAGACCAGCCATGGCTGACAATAAATGCTCAATTGTCGCCACACGGACACCGTCTTTTACCAGCGTCGTGGACAGCATGGTCTCACCCACATTTTCAGCGCAGGCCAGGATTTCGACCGCAGGGTCGAGATCTGTGCGCCGGAAAATGATTCCCGAATCTACCGGAGCCGGCTTCAGGGTAAGGTAAACCTTTTCCCCCGAATGCAGCCCAATCCCAGTAGCACGGATCGTGTTTTTTAGTGTCCGTTGTCTGATCATCGGTTCGTTATTCCGTAAAAATTGGCGATATTCTAGGCAAAAATCTGCCCGTAGAATATCAAAAAATACGACTGAGTACCATTTGCACAGCTCGACATTGCCTGAATTTCATGCAATGTCACCACCGGCAATCAGCGCACCGTTATCCGATTTCGTGGTCTATCCATACAAAAACCGACCCACTTCGGATGTTAATTACACTAGATTATCAGTCAGCCTGCCTGCGAAGGAATGCGGGAATATCGAGATAGTCGACCCCCTGCTCTTCACTTTCTTTGCTCTGATCAATCGCAACATTACCGTGTGATACCGCACGGCGACGCAAGATTGCAGGGCGATCCAGCTGGTTGTAATCTGTTTTGCCATCCAGAGTGCGGGTGTTATCCACTACTTTGGTTGGCTTCTCGCGATCCCCGCCAAGACCTGTGGCAACAACGGTCACCTTCAGTTCTTCAGTCATTTCCGGATCGATAACGGTACCTACTACGACCGTAGCGGAGTCGGATGCAAACTCACGCACAATGTCGCCAACCTCGGAGAATTCGCCCAGGTTCAAGTCCATACCGGCAGTGATATTGACCAGAATACCCTTGGCACCCTGCAAGTTGACGTCTTCCAGCAACGGGCTACGAATTGCGGCTTCGGCAGCTTCCCGCGCACGGTTTTCACCAGTGGCGCGTGCCGTACCCATCATTGCCATACCCATTTCAGACATCACCGTCTTCACGTCGGCAAAGTCGACGTTAATCATGCCGTTGCGAGTAATCAGGTCAGCAATACCCTGAACCGCGCCGAGCAGAACATCATTCGCAGCAGCAAATGCGTCCAACAGGCTGGTCTTTTTACCCAACACAGCGAGCAACTTTTCGTTAGGGATGGTGATCAGCGAATCAACGCATTCTTCCAGCTCCCTAAGCCCTTGTTCGGCCAAGCTCATACGCTTGCCGCCTTCAAAATTGAACGGCTTGGTAACCACGGCAACGGTAAGAATACCCATTTCCCGCGCAACCTCTGCGACCACTGGTGCAGCGCCGGTGCCAGTACCACCGCCCATACCAGCGGTAATAAACACCATGTCTGCGCCTTTGATAGCTTCGGCAATACGATCGCGATCTTCCAGGGCAGATTGACGTCCGATTTCCGGATTCGCCCCTGCGCCCAGACCTTTCGTGATGTTACCGCCCAGCTGGATGATCTGACGCGCATCCATATCAGCCAGTGCCTGGGCATCTGTGTTGGCGCAGATGAACTCCACACCCTCAATGTCACTGTTTAGCATGTGGCGCACAGCGTTACCGCCGCCGCCGCCTACACCAACTACCTTAATGACAGCGTTTTGTTGGACATTATCGACAAGTTCAAACATTCCCCTTCTCCTTCGTGCTGTTTCAGCCTTGTTCCAGGCTGTTTATTCGAGATTGTATTTTCGAGACACCTTCGTTTACTACTTGCCCGGAACCGTCAGAACTGACCGGTAAACCAAGCCTTCATGCGCTCAAACAGCGAGGGTGCATCTTCACCCTTGAGCACCGGTGTCCGGCCAAGATCCATTTGCCGGAAACCATGAATCAATAACCCGACGCCTGTGGCGTAGATCGGGTTATTAACAACTTCTGTCATACCGGAAACTGCGTGCGGACACGCCAGCCGTACCGGCATGTGGAAGATTTCTTCAGCCAGCTCCACCACACCTTCCATGGTTGAAGCTCCGCCTGTAATCACGATGCCAGCCGGAACCAGATCTTCGAAACCTGACCGCCTAAGCTCTGACTGAACAAGCGTAAACAACTCCTCGTAGCGCGGCTCAACAACCTCTGCCAGAGCCTGGCGTGAAAGGTCACGAGGTGCGCGATCCCCCACACTGGGCACCTTGATGGTTTCATCGGCGCCGGCCAGTTGTGTCAACGCACAGGCGTATTTTATTTTGATCTCTTCGGCGTTCTGCGTGGGTGTACGCAGCGCCATAGCAATGTCGTTAGTAACCTGGTCGCCGGCAATGGGGATTACCGCCGTGTGGCGAATGGCACCGCCCGTAAACACAGCGATATCCGTGGTACCACCCCCCATATCCACAACGCAGACACCCAGTTCCTTTTCATCCTCGGTGAGGATTGCATGGCTGGAAGCCAACTGTTCCAAGATGATGTCGTCGGCCTCAAGACCGCAGCGGCGAATGCACTTCTCAATGTTTTGAGCTGCGTTGACCGCACAGGTCACCAGGTGCACCTTCGCCTCCAGGCGCACACCGGACATACCCATGGGCTCCTTGATCCCCTCCTGATTATCGATCACAAATTCCTGCGGCAATATGTGCAGAATTTTCTGATCTGCAGGAATGGCGACCGCCTGTGCGGCATCAATCACTCGGTCGATATCAGCCTGGGTCACTTCCCGATCGCGGATGGCGACAATGCCATGAGAGTTGAGGCTCTTAATATGGCTACCGGCAATCCCCGCATACACGGAGTGAATGCGGCAACCTGCCATCAACTCGGCTTCCTCAACCGCGCGCTGGATCGCCTGAACCGTGGTTTCAATGTTCACCACCACGCCCCGCTTCAGTCCCCGAGATGGGTGGGAGCCAATACCCACCACCTCAATGGTTCCGTCCATTTTGCGTTTGCCGACGATCGCAACCACCTTCGAGGTTCCGATATCGAGACCGACAATCATGTTTTCCGTTTCAACCGATGACATGTATTCCACCAAACCGTAGGTCTGAATTTACTGTTTCTATGTTTTCGGGCCGGAAGCCGTTTGTGCTGGCTTCCACTGAACCGCTACACCATTCGTGTAGCGGGCATCTACCCGGCTAACTTCGTCCGACCGTGATATAAGCCGGTTTTCATAAACCGTTATAAAACGCTCAAAGCGTTTCGCGACCTGATCTCGGCCGAGCACCACTTCAATTCCGTTCGAGAGGCGAAGAGTCCAAGCCCCTCGACGTTCCAGTGAAAGCCCCGAAAACCCCAAACCGTGCCCCACTAATTTGTCACTCATGGTGCGGGCCATACTGATCACATCACGTACTCGCGCATCTGGACCCGCAAGTTGCGGCAAGCGGCCTGCAATCTCAGGGTTGGACGGCATGAACAGCTCGCCCGTGCGGCTGACTAAACGACCGTCGTTCCAGTACGCGAGGGGCTTTTTCTCCCGAATGTTGATCTCCAAGCGATCAGGCCATACTCGCCGCACTGCTACCGTCTCAACCCACGGACGTTTCTCGAGATCAGCCTTTATGTCCGAAAGATCCGTAGAGAAATAGCTTTTTCCGATCCAGTTTCCTGCCTGCCGCTCAATGGCAATGCGACTGTCGCCGATGAAATCACCGTTTACGTCAATGGCCAGAATTTGCTGATCCATGGCGCCCAGCACTTTTCCAGTTGCCCAGGGCACCAAGCCTGCAACCAGCAAGATTGCGATGCCCATACCTGCCTGAAGCCAAGGCACAGCGGCAAGCACAGCTCTAAACACGCCAAACCGGTCCTGCTCCGGCCCAAGGGTTGTTGCTCCCCGGCGCGGGGAGGGTCGGACGGTATCGCCCGACTCCGGATTAGAAGTGTTTCAAGCATCGGCCCCCTCCAAGGTGTCTTGAAGAATCCGCACAACCAATTCTTCAAAGCTCATTCCGGCGGCCTTTGCCGACATAGGCACCAAGCTGTGGTCGGTCATCCCCGGCACGGTATTCACTTCCAGCAACCAAAACTCGCCGTTAGCATCTTGCATGATGTCTACCCGGCCCCAGGTGCGGCAGCCCACTACCCGGAAAGCTTCCAGCGCCAAGTTCTGTAACCTGACTTCATCCTGAGGCGCCAAGCCGCAGGGGATTCGGTAACGGGTATCATCCGCCAGGTATTTGGCGTCGTAGTCGTAGAACACATGATCTGTGCTCAAGCCTATGGCCGGCAACGCACTGTCCTGCAACAGACTGACTGTAAACTCCGGCCCCTCTATCCACTCTTCTACCAAAACCAGGCTATCCAGCGCTGCTGCCGCCTCGTAGGCTTCAACCAGTTCAGCGGCGGTCGTTACTTTACGAATTCCGATGCTGGAACCTTCCCGGGAAGGCTTAACACTCAGTGGCGATCGCAGCTCTTGAACGATCTGTTCAGCATCACTGGCAGCCGTCATGGTTCGGAATTTCGGTGTTGGCAAACCACAGCCAGCAAACACGTATTTCGTACGCAACTTGTCCATTGCCAGCGCCGAAGCCATGACTTCGCTACCGGTATAGGGAATACCCGCTTGGGACAGGATGGCTTGCAGCGTTCCGTCCTCACCACCGCGACCGTGTAACGCTATAAAAACCCGATCAAACTCTGGCCTCTCTACGGTCTTCAAGAGACAGCCCTGAACATCCATAGCAAAGGCATCCACGCCTGCGGAGATCAGTGCCGCAAGAACCGCCTTGCCGCTGTTGAGAGAAACGTCGCGCTCTGCTGAGTCCCCTCCCATAAACACAGCCACGCGCCCCAACGCCTGAACCACATCTGGTTCAGCCTGATACGCTGGTATCTCGGGATGCTGCATATCACTCACCTGAAATGACTCCTTGCGCCGCTAATCGGATCGCTATACCACCAATGTCCCCAGCACCCTGGGTAATCAAAAGATCGCCGTCCTGCAAAACACTGGACAGCAAGTTCTCGATTTCACGATTATCTTCCACAAACAAGGGCTCTACTTTGCCCCGCTGCCTTATGCTGCGGCACAAAGCACGACCGTCTGCACCTGGAATCGCGGCTTCTCCAGCGGAGTAGACATCCATCAGCAACAGGCCATCGACCTCCGACAACACCCGTACAAAATCTTCATACAAATCACGGGTTCGACTGAACCTGTGGGGCTGATACAACATCACCAGACGGCGCCCCGGCCAAGCGTCATGGGCAGCACGAATGACCGCCTCCACTTCGGTGGGGTGGTGGCCATAGTCATCCACCAACGTGACGGTGCCTTTAGGCGTCTGGTAATCTCCGTAGACCTGAAAACGACGACCAACACCCGCAAAAACCGCCAGCCCCCGACAAATGGCTTCGTCTGCGACACCTTCGTCCGTCGCTACGGCAATCACCGCAAGCGCGTTCAGCACGTTGTGGCGCCCAGGCATTTTCAGCTCTACGGTGAGGTCGCTTCGCCCGCCGGGCCGTTTAACCACAAAATGGGTTCTGAGCCCGTCTGTCACTATATTTTCGGCACGATAATCCGCATCCGGATTACGGATGCCATAGGTGATAATTGCGCGGGAAATTCGAGGAATGATTTCATTCACGTAATCATCGTCCACACACATCACAGCCAGGCCGTAAAATGGCAGGTTATGGAGAAAGTCCACAAACGTCTGTTTGAGCTTTTCTACATCGCCGTCATAGGTGTCCATGTGATCGGCTTCGATATTGGTCACTACCGAGATCGTCGGCGTCAGGTGCAAGAACGAGGCATCGCTCTCATCCGCTTCAGCGACCAGATAACGGGATCCACCCAGCTTGGCATTGGTACCGGCACTGTTCAGCTTGCCGCCGATCACAAACGTAGGATCAAGCCCCGCCTCACCCAACACGGAAGCAATCAAGCTTGTGGTGGTCGTCTTACCATGAGTTCCGGCTACAGCAATGCCGTGGCGATAACGCATGATCTCAGCCAACATTTCTGCCCGGGGCACAATGGGCACTCTCCGGCTACGAGCTGACACCATTTCCGGGTTATCGGACGCCACAGCAGAAGACACCACCACCACGTCGGCTTTGGCGCTGTTTTCTTCCCGATGACCGATATGAATTTCAATATCCATGGCCTTGAGACGATCGGTGACCACACCCTCTTTCAGGTCTGAGCCAGATACGTCGTAGCCTTGGTTTTTCAGCACCTCGGCAATGCCGCTCATGCCAGCGCCACCGATGCCCACAAAGTGAATGTGGCGAATCCGGCGCATTTCCGGTACTTGAAATGCAAGCGGCGGATTGGTTATATCAGCCATTAGCGGCCTCCAGGCAATAATTCACAACTCGCTCCGTTGCATCGGGGCGAGCCAAAGTACGTGCAGCGATAGCCATATCCATGACTCGGGCGCGATCCCTGGCAAGGTCGCCCAGGGTTTCTGCCAGCACAGTCGGTGTCAGCCGTGACTGTGGTATAAGCACGGCCGCTTTTGCGCTTACCATTTGCTCGCCATTTTTCGTTTGATGGTCATCCACCGCATGGGGGAATGGCACGAGCACTGCGCCGATACCCGCAGCACAAAGTTCGGAAACCGTTAGGGCTCCGGCGCGACACAACACAATGTCGGCCCAGCTATAAGCTTCCGCCATATCTTTAATAAACGGCTCAACATCGGCCTTTATTCCATGCTGCTCATAAGAGGCCCGCGCCGCTTCCACATGCTTCTCGCCACACTGGTGACGAACCTGCGGACGCTCTTGTTCGGACAACATGACCAAGGCCTCTGGCAACTGTTGATTAAACACCTGAGCCCCCAAGCTGCCACCCACCACCAGAATACGTAGCGCTTGTTTCTGTTCGTTCTGGCCGCTATTGCGCCCAGCCATCCTTTGTTCCGGTTCTGGCAGGTTTGCCAAGTCTTCACGTACTGGATTGCCCGTACACCGGGTAATCACATTCGAACCGAAGCTTCCCGGGAATGCTTCTAACACCGCCTTCGAAAATCGCACCAGAATGCGATTAGTCATTCCGGCTATAGCGTTCTGCTCATGAATCACCAGCGGCGTTTTTGTGAGCCATGCAGCCAAGCCGCCAGGGCCAGTTACAAACCCGCCCATGCCTACCACGCAATCTGGGCGAATACGGCGCATGATCGTGAAGGCCTCGCCTAACGCGCGCATTAAGCGGAACGGCGCCATGACCAACGCCAGCTTGCCCTTACCCCGGAGCCCCGAGATATGGATCAGCGACAACGGAATACCCGTATCACCAATCAACCGCTCCTCCATGCCTCCGCTGGCGCCCAGCCAGTGCACCTCGTGCCCTTTGGCTTCAAGTGCCCGCGCAGTGGCAAGCGCTGGAAACACATGGCCTCCGGTGCCGCCGGCCATCATCAAAAAACGACGGGGCTCAGTCATAGCGCGCCCCTCCCCGTTTGCGAGGGCCAGTCTTTTCGGTGCCCTGTTTTTCCTTGTCTATTCGCTCCATTTCAATCCGAGCCAGAATGCCGATACAAACACAGCTGATCATCAGGCTGGAGCCGCCGTAACTCACCAAGGGTAAGGTCAGACCTTTAGTGGGCAGCAGCCCGGTGGCGACCGCCATATTGATACCTGCTTGCAGGCCAATCAGCAGAGTGATGCCGTAGGCAAAACAAGCACCAAATGGCATGCCGGCCTTCTCTGCCCGACGGGCAATCACAAAGCCGGCAACAACCAGGGCGGTAAATAGTGCCAGCACAATCAAAGAGCCCAACAGCCCGAACTCTTCAGCAATAATCGCGAAAATGAAGTCTGTGTGAGCCTCGGGCAGAAAAAACAATTTCTGTATCGAATTACCCAAGCCAACACCGGCCCATTCGCCACGCCCGAATGCAATTAAGGACTGAGTTAGCTGATAGCCGCTGTCAAACTGATCTTTCCAGGGGTCGAGGTAGCTAACTACCCGCTTCAGGCGATACGGCTGAGTCAGGATCAGCACCACTCCGAGCCCCACCAGGGTTGCAATCAGTGGTACAAACCGGCTGAGGCGCACGCCACTCAAGAAGATCATCCCCGCGGCGGCTGAAACAAGAACCACCGTGGCCCCAAAGTCGGGCTGAATCACCAACAGTGCAGACGCCACACCCAGAACCACCAAAGGCTTCAGAAAGCCCGGCCAGGTGTTTAGCAACTCGTCACGACGACGCACCACGTATCCCGCCAGGTAAGCGATCAGACACAATTTCGCGACTTCTGATACCTGCACGTTAAACAAGCCAAACGGAATCCACCGGGTTGATCCGTTTACCGTACGGCCCAGGGGCGTAAGCACCAGAATCAGCGACAGCAGGCCAATACCAAGCAGCAACCAGCCGCTGCGCTCCCACCAGGCCATAGGCACATTGACCGACACCAGCGCAAGCATGCACCCCATGGTGGCGAACATGAGCTGGCGAATCACATAGTGATAACCATTGCCCATGGTCTCTACTGCCATATCCATAGAGGCTGAAGAAATCATCACAACGCCGATTATCAGCAGCGCTATCGAGCTGATAATCAGAACCGCCAAAGGCTGAATTTCGCCCATCCACTGAGTCCGCGCGGGTACTGACAGTCCTGCCTGCATCACGACACCTCCCCAATAGACTGAACCTGGGCACGGAATTGGTCACCACGATCCATATAGTCCCGGAACATATCGAAGCTTGCGCAAGCAGGGGAAAACAGAACTCGATCTCCCCTCAGGGCCAGCTCTGCAGACTTGGTCACCGCATCGGCCAGGGTTGAGACTCGATAGACCGGGGTATCAGCACTTACAACATCTGCAATACGGTCTGCATCACGGCCAATCAGCACCACGGCACGACAACAGGTTGTGATCGGCGCCGCTAGCTCAGAAAACTCTGCACCCTTACCTTCGCCGCCAGCAATCAGTACGATTTTTTGGTCACCTTCGGGCACCAGGCTATTTATGGCTGCAACGGTCGCTCCAACATTGGTGCCTTTGGAATCGTTAATGTAGTCAACATCGCCAAGCCTGCGTACGAATTCACATCGGTGCGGCAGCCCGCTGAATTCACGAGCAGCGCTCAGCATTGCGTCCATTGGCAGCCCAGCGGCGCGCCCCAATGCCAGCGCTGCCATCACATTGCTGAGATTGTGCCAACCCACCAGCTTCAGCTCGTTGGCGTTCAGAATGCTATCAAACCCGAGCGTTAGCCAAAGGCCTTGGTCATCTTCCCGGGTACTAAAGGTATCTGGATTGACGCGGTTGAACCCAAAGCAGATGAACCGCAGATTATCCCGCGCCATGGGGGTACTCAGCGCGTCGTCCAGATTCACAATGGCGTTCTGACAACCACGAAAAATTCGCTGTTTGGCCTGAAAATAAGCCATTTTGTCTGGATATCGATCCAGGTGGTCGTCACTGACGTTCAGTACCGTAGCCGCCAGGGCATTCAGCTGTGCAGTGGTTTCCAGTTGAAAGCTGGAGAGCTCAAGCACATACAGTTCGGCGCCTCGGCCCAGCAAATCCAGCGCAGGGGTTCCTATGTTTCCGCCAATTTCCACCCGGCGGCCAGCTGCACGAGCCATATCACCCACCAGTGTTGTGACGGTGGTCTTGCCGTTGGAGCCAGTTATGGCCACGACAGGCGCATCGGCAGCTTCAGCAAACACATCGATATCGCCACGGATGCGCGCACCCTGTTCAGCGGCGTGGGCAATAGCAGGCTCGGCAATACTGATACCTGGGCTTACGATCAATTCGTTAAAACCAGCAAATAGCTCTGAGTCAAACCGCCCCAGATAAACAGGTATATCCGGCCACTCGGCACGCAGATCATCCAGGCACGGCGGCGTTTCGCGGCTGTCAGCCACCGCGATTTCCCGACCCTGCGCAAACAGATAGCGCACGCAGGAGAGCCCGGTTTTACCGAGCCCCACTACCAATGTGCGACGATCTGATGTGATGACACTCATAATTCGTCCGATTTCCTATCGTATCTTCAGACTGGCCAAGCCAATCAGAACAAGAACCACGGTGATAACCCAGAAGCGCACAATCACGCGCGGTTCGGGCCAGCCTTTAAGTTCAAAATGGTGATGTAGTGGTGCCATCCGAAAAATCCGGCGCCCGGTCAGCCGGAAGGAGGCTACCTGCAGAATTACCGAGACGGTTTCCATCACGAACACGCCGCCCATGATGAAAAGGATGATCTCCTGGCGCACAATCACCGCCACTACACCCAGCGCCGCACCCAGGGCCAAGGCACCCACGTCGCCCATGAAGACCTGTGCGGGATAAGTGTTAAACCACAGGAAGCCGAGCCCGGCACCTACGAGTGCGCCGCAGAAAACAATGAGTTCACCGGTGCCGGGTAAATGCGGAATCAGCAAGTAGTTTGCAAACTGAACGTTGCCAGATACATAAGCGAAGATGCCCAAAGCACCAGCGACCATAACCGTTGGCATGATTGCCAGGCCATCCAGGCCGTCAGTTAAGTTGACCGCGTTGCTGCTGCCGACAATCACAAAATAAGTCAGCAGAATGAAAAGTACCGGCCCGAGGGTCAGTGACACGTTTTTCACAAAGGGCAAATACAGGGAGGTTTCCTGAGGCAATGCCGAACTGAAATACAGCACGATGGCCGCGGCGGCACCGATCAGCGATTGCCAGAAATATTTCCAACGCCCAGGCAACCCGCGAGGGTTCCGCTCAACCACCTTGCGATAGTCATCGACCCACCCAATCGCACCAAACAACAGGGTCACCAGTATGGTCACCCAGATGTAGCGGTTGGTCAGATCTGCCCACAACAAGGTACTGATGCCTATTGCCACCAGAATCAACGCACCGCCCATTGTGGGGGTGCCCGCTTTGCTGAGGTGCGTCTGAGGTCCATCGTCCCGGACGGCTTGGCCAATCTGGTACTGGCCCAGCTTTCGGATCATCACAGGGCCAATAAATAGCGAAATCAACAAAGCCGTGAGTATGCCCAAAATCCCACGCAGGGTTAGATACTGAAACACCGTCAGTGCTGAAAAATATTCTGATAAAACCCCTGTTAACCAGAGAAGCATGAACTATTCACCTTATTTTTTATCTCTTCCACCACGAGATCCATGGCAGAGCTTCTGGACCCTTTCACCAGCACGGTCATCGGCGGTTCATTGGTGCGAACGATGGCCTCGGCGGCCTCTTCGTGTGTTTGATACATCTCAGTTGTTTCACCAAAACCGTCGGCATAGCCTTCGCAGCCAGCTCCCACAGTCAGAAGGCGATCAATTCTAAGGTCAGCGGCAAGGACTCCGACTTCACGGTGCAGCTCATAGGCAGTTGGCCCAAGCTCACCCATGACGCCAAAGACGGCAATGCGCTTACCCTCACGTTTTACCAGAACTCTGAGTGCCGCTTTCATGGAGGCGGGATTGGCATTGTAGCTGTCATCAATAACCGACAGATCCCCTGGCAGGTTGATCTCCTGCAAGCGCCCCGGAATTGACTCCATGCACGCCAGCCCGTCGGTGATAGCAATATCGGTCGCGCCCAGCTCCCGGGTTGCCGCAATAGCAAGCAGGGTGTTAGTTACGTTGTGATCGCCTTCCAGTAGCAGTGTGATTGCACAAGACCAGCCGTCAGGTCCGGTTACCACAATTTCTGAACTTTGACCGTGCGATTGTTCTATCACAGCTCTGTAGTCAGCGGCTGGGTGGTCACAACGACTTACGCTCACAACCCGGCGGTCACCAGCACGGCCCATCCATTGATCAAACGCGGGATCGTCCCGGTTCAATACCACTAGACCGCCCTCGGCTACACCCTCAATGATTTCACCCTTGGCCTGCACAATGTTTTCGTAGCTGCCAAAGCCTTCAAGATGCGCTTCTCCCGCGTTCGTGAGAATCACAACCTGGGGCTTGGTAATGGCGACTGTGTGGGCAATTTCGCCAATCCCACTGGCGCCAAGTTCTATAACGCCGTACCGGTGCGTTGGCTCCAGGCCAAACAGCGTTAACGGAACACCAATGTGATTATTCAGGTTGCCCTCGGTCGCTAAGGTGTTGCCCACACGAACCAAAATAGCGGCGGCTAATTCTTTAACCGTGGTCTTGCCACTGCTACCGGTTATCGCGATCAACTTCGCATCACTTTGGTTGCGATTACCTGCTGCCAGGCCCGCCAGCGCTTCAACGGTATCGGCCACCACCAACTGAGGGATATCGAGAGTGCGATCAAACGTATCAACGACCGCAGCACAAGCTCCAAGCTCCTGCGCGGCGCGCAAAAACCTGTGGCCATCAAAATGTTCGCCACGCAGAGCAACAAACAAATCGCCCGACCTCAAAGCGCGCGTATCCGTGGACACACCCGCATATTGGACGGCGTCCAGTTCTGGAGCCACACAGACGGCTCCGGTAAATTGCACAGCTTGGGCCAGTGAGAATGTGCCGATCATGCTGCACCTCCCTCAAGCTTCAGCATCTGACGAACGTGGGCGGCATCGCTAAACGGTAACTTTTTGCCCGCAATCTCCTGCCATGCCTCGTGGCCCTTGCCCGCAATAAGCACCAGGTCTTCCGATGTTGCCATGCTGATAGCAAAACGGATTGCTTCGGCCCGATCATGAACAACCGTTGCGGAGTCTTGGCTGGAGAAGCCCGCCAGAACATCCTGCACAATCGCCTCAGGGGACTCTGTACGGGGATTGTCATCCGTAACGACGATGACATCCGCGCTCTTTTCAGCTTCCTTCGCCATTTCCGGGCGCTTGCCACTGTCGCGGTCACCGCCACAGCCAAACACACAAATCAATCGGCCCGTTACATGCGGGCGCAATGCAGCCAATGCATTAGCCAGAGCGTCTGGCGTGTGGGCATAGTCCACAACGGTACGAACACCATCCGCACTACAGAAACGCTCAAGCCGGCCCGGAGGCGGGATCAATTGCTTTGCTGCCTGCTGAACTTGCTCTTCCGTGGCTCCGAGTGTCATAACCGTTGCCACTGCAGCCAGCACGTTGCTGGCGTTAAAACTTCCCATAAGGGGCACGGAAAGTTCAAAAGCGCCCCACTCACCATCAATCACGGCATCAAAGCCGCCATCCGTGGGCTGGAATTCTTTCAGCCACAACTCTGTTTGGGGCTCATGCAGGCTGTACCGAATGCGGTCGCATTTGCCGTCAAGGGTTTCGTAAAGCTGCCGGCCGAATGGGTCGTCAAAGTTGATGACTGAGAAGTGCACGTCTTCACGCTCGAACAGACGTGCCTTGGCGGCCCCATAGGCCTCCATTGAACCGTGATAGTCCAGGTGATCCCGGGTCAGATTGGTGAAAACAGCCCCGGTTATGTTCAATCCATCCACACGCCCTTGGTCCAGGCCATGGGAGGATACTTCCATGGCAGCGGCACGAGCACCCTTGGCAAGAATTCTCGATAACACCCGGTTAGCCTGAACCACATCGGGCGTGGTGTGAGAGGCCTCCTGCATGGCTCCCGGCATACCATAACCTAATGTTCCCAGCACGCCGCAAGGTGTTCCCGTAAGGCTTAGAAGCTGGGCTATGTAGTGGCTAACAGAGGTTTTGCCATTGGTTCCAGTCACCCCGATCAATCGGAGCCTGCGGGATGGGTGTTCATAAAAACGCGCAGCGATCTTGCCCAGCAGTTGCCGCAGCCCTACAACAGGCACAACGAGTGCACCGTGATGCTCCCAGCACTCCTGCTCGGTTTCAGACTCCAGAAGCGCAACAGTTGCACCTGCTGCTACGGCGCTTTCCACGTACTGATCAGCCGGCGTAGTGGCGCCGGCCAAAGCAACAAAGGCATCACCAGAGCTGATCTCACGACTGTCGGTTTGTAGGCCATGGATCGTCACGTCAAAAACTGACGGTACGGATACGATGCCCTGCAACAGGGTACTGAGAGATGTAATACTCATAGGCTTACCCCCGCTCCCCTGTTTTTCCCGCTCGCAGACCAGCAGTGTCAACATCCAGCTCAGGTTTCACATTCAACAGGCGAAGCGCATCGCTCATCACACGGGAAAACACAGGCGCAGCCACTTCCCCTCCGTAATACTCCCCAGACTGCGGCGCATCCACGGCCACAACTGTGACTATTCTCGGGTTATCGATTGGCGCCATCCCAGCAAAAATCGACTTATACTCGCTGTCTTCATAGCCTTTGGCGCCCACAAGGTGAACCGTTCCCGTTTTGCCTCCGGCGCTGTAAAAACCCGGCTGTGCTCGTTTGCCAGAACCCCGGGAAACCACCTCTCCCAGCATGGTGCGCACCTGGCTGGTTACTTTCTCGGAAAGCACCCTCTCGCCAACGGGCTTTTCGTTCAGCTTCATCAGGCTTAACGGATACCGTATACCGCCATTAGCAATGACCATATAGGCTTGGGCCAACTGAAGCGCATTCACACTCATTCCGTAACCGTATGCGAGCGTAGCCTCTTCTGAGGGACGCCATTTAGGTCGCGCTGGCAGCACACCTACGGCCTCACCTGGGAAGCCAACACCCGTGGGCTGACCAAGTCCGAGCCGTGCATACAGGTTGCGAATAGTGGCGCCACCCAACTCGCTGGCAATCTTGCTGATACCCACGTTGCTAGACTTCACAATAATGTCGGTGAGGCTAAGGACGCCGTAGTTCCGGTAATCGCGAATCGTAAACCGGCCAAAACGCCGATAACCGGGCGAAGTATCAATTGTTGCGTTCAGGGAGTACTTCCCGGATTCAAGCGCTGCAGCCATCGAGATCGGTTTCATGGTTGAGCCTGGCTCAAACAGATCCGTGATGGCCTTGTTGCGAAGATTTCCAGGAGCAAGCTGGCTGCGATCATTAGGGTTATAAGACCCCTGATTAACCATGGCCAGCACTTCGCCGGTTTCAACGTCCAGCATAACAAGGGTTCCGCCATGAGCATCGTGGGCGCTAACAACGGCTTTCAACTCGCGATAGGCTAAATACTGCAGGCGTAAATCAATGCTAAGCTCAAGGCCGTGTCCCGGGTTTGCATCTCGGATGAGTGTAAGGTCTTTAATAACGCGCCCGCGATTGTCTTTCAGCACGCGTTTGCGTCCAGACTCTCCAGATAGCCAGTCGTTGTAAGCCAACTCCAGGCCTTCCTGACCGCGCTCATCAACATTGGTAAACCCGACAACGTGTGCGGTTACTTCGCCTGCCGGGTAATAACGACGATATTCCTGGCGGGTATACACGCCAGGAATATCCAGTTCCATGGCCTTTGCAGCCAGCCCGGGCTGGACTTTTCGGCGCAGATAAATGAATTCGCGCCCAGCATAGGTTTCAAGCCGCTCGCGCAGCCTTGCCTCACTGATGTCCAGCACTCTCGCAAGATTCGCCAGGCGGGGCTCACCAGGATCCGTCTCTGAAGGGTTTGCCCAGAGTGTCTGCACAGGAGTGCTCACTGCCAGCGGCTCACCGTAACGGTCAGTAATTACGCCACGGTGGGCATCAATTGACTCCACACGAATGGTGCGTACGTCACCCTGCTGACGCAGAAAATCATTATCGATAACCTGCAGATCAACCAGACGCCAACCAAGCGCCAACACAACCACCAGGAACACGCCCAGCACAGAACCAAAGCGCCAGGCCTTCAAGCCTGCCGCTATTTTCTGGCTCAATGTTCTTGCTGTTTCCTGTTTGGACAATCAGTTCACCCTGCAGGTTGCTGTCACTATGAATTACCGGGCCGCCAACGGCGACATCAGGGGGACCAGAACAATATCCTGCCGCCCAGGAACCACCATGCTGAAACGTTCGACCGCAAGTTTCTCTACCCGACCGTGACCACCCATGGCGCTTTGCTCCAAAAGCAATTGACTCCACTCTGCTTGAAAGCTGTCACGCTCCCCCTGAAGCTGGGACAGCGTATTGAACAGCGTGCGGTTCTCATGGGCACTGACAACAACGCCAATAGACGAACCGACAAGCAGCACGGCAAGAGCCAGCGACACCAGAACTCTCTTCTGACGCGTGGCATCAAATACCCGGCGCGAAATCCGCACAGCTGCAACAACGCCCTCACGAACCTTTTCTTTATTCAGCTTCGCCGGTTTTACTTCCGGCTCTATGGCTACCGCGCCCATAACTACGCGCTCCCTGGGTTTTTTTGATTAGGATCAATACGCTCAAGAACTCGCATAACCGCGCTGCGGGCACGAACGTTCTCACTCACTTCACCGGCGCCCGCCTTGTTGGCCTTGCCTATCAACCGAAAGTCCGAAGCCTCCTGCTCTGCTGTCACCGGTATGCCTTTAGGCAGCCTGGGGCCACGAGCAAGATCTCGCATAAAACGCTTCACCAGCCTGTCTTCCAGCGAATGGAAGCTGATAACAACCAGTCGACCGCCAGGCGCAAGCCGATCTACTGCAGCCTGCAGCCCAATTTCCAGATCCTCCAGCTCGCGATTTATAAAAATGCGAACCGCCTGAAAGGTGCGAGTTGCCGGGTGCTTATGTTTCTCTTTTTTTGGTATCGCAGTGCTTACCAGCTCAGCAAGCTGGAGCGTGGTCTCAATTGGCGCCTCCTGGCGACGCTCGACAACCAGGCGGGCAATACGACGGGAAAACCGCTCTTCGCCGTAGCGGAAAATTACATCAGCGATTTCGCGCTCTTCGGCACTGGCGAGCCATTCAGCCGCGCTAGGCGACTGCAACGGGTTCATTCGCATATCGAGTGGCCCCTCACGCATAAAGCTGAAGCCTCGCGAGGCATCATCCAGCTGCGGCGAAGACACACCGAGATCCATCAAAACGCCATCAACCTGCTCCCAGCCGGCTTCAGATACCGCTCGGCCGAGCTCAGCAAACGAGCCATGGAAGTACCCAAAGCGGGAGTCATGTGCCGCAAGCTCTTCGGCCGCACTGATAGCCTCAGGGTCTTTGTCGATACCCAGCAGCTGACCAGATGCGCCCAGGCGCCCAAGAATAAGCTGGCTATGACCTCCGCGGCCGAACGTTGCATCTACATATTTGCCATCGGGGTCGCTGACCATATAGTCGACCGCCGAATCCAGGAGTACTGAGCGATGAGAGAATTCCGCTCCGGCCTCAGGCTTGCGATCAGAGGTCATAGGGAAAGCGCCTCCATCTCAGGCGGCATATCTTCATCACAGGAAGATTCATCAAGCCATGTAAACCAGCGCTCCTCACTCCACAACTCCAGCTTATTGCCCTGCCCGATGAGCATCAGTTTTTTCTCAAGGTGGGCGTAACTGCGCAGCGTGGGCGGCACCAGAATGCGCCCGGCAGAGTCCATTTCCATGGGTGCAGCGTTACCAAGCAGCAAACGCTGCAGGCGTCGCGCGGCCTTATTCATGTTGGGAAGCGCTTCAATTTTAGGGCGAAGCATTTCCCACTCGGGCTCCGGGTAAACCAACAGACACCGCTCTTCATCGGCATTCGCTGTCAATACAATGCGGCCACCACAGGCTTGCGCGAGGCCTTCGCGCACCTTGGTAGGGATCGCCAGGCGACCCTTCGCATCCATATTGATGGCATGACTGCCGAGAAAATTGCTCATTTAGTCTGTCTCTGGAGACCCGAAAACCACAAATAACCACTAGAAACCACTTTTTACCACTTGTGCACACTATAGAAACACGCAATTCACAATGCAAGCGCCGCAAACAGCGGCCCTCTTGGAAAAGTTCCTTTTATGACAACAAGTTACAGCCAGAGACGTGAGAAAAAGGTGACATTACGAAAAAGAAAAGAAGGAAAATCAAACACCTGCAAAAATGTCTGAAGGAGACAAGTGAGGTTTAAGATTTTTTGGCTATAAGGGGCGTGCTGTGAGAAGAAACACGCCCCATAAAGAGAGGAAAAAGTGAGCTCGCCGATAAGCCGGGTTCTGTCGTGGACAGTCATTCATCTAGGGCCTGCGTCACCACAGGCCTCAAGCAACCTACCCGAGTCCAGCGCGGGCCACGCCATAGGACTCCTATTTGGTCTTGCTCCAGGTGGGGTTTACCATCGCCGTGAACTGTTGCCAGCCACGCGGTGCGCTCTTACCGCACCGTTTCACCCTTACCGGCGTTCGCGAACGAGTCACGAGCACTTAGGCGGTCTACTTTCTGTTGCACTTTCCGTCGGCTCACGCCGCCCAGGAGTTACCTGGCACCTTGCCCTGCGGAGCCCGGACTTTCCTCCCCCGGTAAAACCGGCGGCGACTGTCTGGCGAGCTCGGGCGAGACAATACTCCTGCGTCACGCACCATGCAAGAGAAAGCACAGACTCAACTGTCCTTGAGATCAAGAGCGCGCTGATACAGCTCGTTTTTACCAAGCCCTGTCAGCTCAGAGGCCATTTTTGCCGCTTTCTTCAGTGGCAGTTCAGCCATCAGAAGGTTCAACAAGTGGTCTACATCTAGCGCGCCCGCCATTAAGCCACTTTCAGATTTTTCAGCGCCCCGGACCACAACAACAAACTCACCACGGCTGCCATGGGGATCTTCTGTAAGTGCGGTATGCACATCCGCCGCCCCACCGGAGTAAAAGGTTTCAAAGGTTTTGGTGATTTCCCGGCCGAGCACAATCTCTCGCTGCGCCCCCATGACATCTGCAATATCCGCTACGGTGTTCAATATCCGATGGGGCGACTCATAGAACACCAGGGTCGCAACCTCCTTACGAAGCTCATCCAAAGCTGTACGCCTGCCGGTACGCTTTGCTGGCAAAAAACCAACGAATAAAAATCGATCTGTTGGCAGCCCCGCCGCGCTTAGCGCTGCAACCAGCGCACATGGCCCAGGATTGGGCTCACGCGTATGCCTTCAGCCCTCACATCCCGAACCAACACATAGCCCGGGTCGGAGATCAGTGGCGTGCCAGCATCTGAAATCAACGCTACATCCGCACCCGCCAATAACCGATCCACTATGCCTTGAACTCTGCCCCGTTCATTGTGATCATGCAATGCAATCAACGGCTTACTGATACCCAGATGCTGAAGCAGTCGCCCGCTATGGCGAGTATCTTCTGCTGCAATAACCGCCACGCTTGAGAGAATTTTTCCGGCGCGAGGGGAGAGATCCTCAAGATTGCCGATAGGAGTCGCTACTATATAGAGCGTTCCCGGGCCATCACCTGGCTTTATTACCTGCATGACTGACTGATCCGATTCAGATTTCAAAATGTATGCCTCAAGTGCAGAGACGGCGCCACCATGACACCTGCGTCATGTGAATTGGCCCGGGAGCTGTTAAACTTGCCACCATCAGATCGGCGCCACAAGCCCAAAACTCCGGAATCTATAGAGCTTGCCATGACCAAAAACCGTATTAACCCTCGTGCCCTGGCCGGCATATTGATATTAACCCTGCTTTTTGCCGGCTGTGCCAGTGTCGACCTAAATTCGCAGGTTGCCCAATCTCCCACTCAAGCTCTTGAGCTTGCCGCAAGGGAGAGCAACACTGAAATAGCTCAGCGATACTTATTGGAGGTCGCCGGCCGGTTTCAGGAGCGCGGCGACCACCGGGCGGCCCGCACATTACTTCAGAGCACTCAGCTTGCGCAACCTGCTCCTTCGTTGCAGGCACAGAAGCAACTACTCTCTATGGCCAGCGCGGTGGCTCTCGAAGACCGTGAATGGGCTAACAGCATTGTAACCAAGCTCTCACCAGACAACTTTCGAAGCTACAGCTCAGACCTGGTTAACCGGGCAGCGAGCCTTCAGGCCGAAACCTATGCATTAATAGGCGACCGCTTATCCGCC
Organism: Marinobacter sp. AC-23; assembly: GCF_001858325.1. Lineage (GTDB taxonomy): Bacteria > Pseudomonadota > Gammaproteobacteria > Pseudomonadales > Oleiphilaceae > Marinobacter. Next base: position 13,484 of record NZ_MBPP01000040.1, on the reverse strand, counting down.
GCCATGACACTCATGCTTCTGTCCCAGACGGATAGCAAGATTAATCCGCAAGAAATCCACAACCAGATCTGGGAGTTTCTCAAAGCTGTTCCGGATCAGAAGCTCGCTTCCGCTGGAGAGGACACTATTGGTTTCGAAACCGAGGGCTGGCTAGAACTCGCAGCCAATATCCGGGCGCCGGAACTAAGCATTGATGATCAAGGCCGCATCATACGACGCTGGCAAAATAACTGGCCCGGTCACCCAGCCGCCCAGATACTGCCTTCCGAACTCCAATTAATAGCCAGTCTGGCCGAAAACCGACCTGAAAAAATCGCCTTGGCCCTGCCTCTCAAAGGGCCTCTTGCCAGCGCAGGCAAGGCTATCCGAGACGGATTTTTGGCTGCCTATTACCAGGACGAATCAGCCGACCGCAACAAAACCGACATCCGTGTTGTGGACACGTCTGATACGCCATTTGGCGAGCTGTATAAAGAGCTGGCCGCTCAAGACATTGACCTGATCATAGGCCCTCTTGAGAAGGAAGCATTGGCAAGTCTTACCAGCATGAAAACGCTGCCAGTCCCTGCTTTAGGGCTCAACTACCTGCCCGATGGCCAAAAGGCCCCGAGCGGCCTGTATCAGTTTGGCCTTTCAGCAGAAGACGAAGCCCGACAGATTGCCGACCAGCTCTCAACGCAGAGCATCAACCAAGTACTCGTACTGATCCCTCACGGTGAGTGGGGTGACCGTATTGAGGCAGCCTTGCTGAAGCGCATGAAGCAAAACGGTGCGGTAGCGTTGGATATCGAACGATTCTTTCGCGAAGACAACTTGCGAGAAGTTACTGCAGACTTGCTGGGCATTACCGTGTCCCGGGATCGGGCCATTCAGGTAGAGCGCACCATTGGCCTGAACGTCGAATTCGAACCGCGTCGGCGCCAGGATGCTGAAGCCATTGTCATGGTGGCTGAGCCTGCAGTGGCTCGTCAGCTCAAACCGCTGTTTGCGTATTACTTTGGGGGCGACCTTCCCGTCTACTCACCGTCGATCATTTACGAAGGCACACCGGATGCTGGCCGGGATCGCGACCTGAATCAGGTCATGTTCACCGATATCCCATGGGTACTTAACGAGAACAACCCATTGCGCGATGAAGCCAGTAACGTTTTGCCTGGCACTCGCGGTCAACTGGGAAGATTGTTTGCCATGGGAACCGACGCATGGAAGCTAAGTAAGCGCCTCCCCCTGCTTCGCCAGGTTCAGACGGCAGCAGTTGACGGCCAGACCGGACAACTAACCATGACCCGGGAAGGCAGCGTCCATCGGAACCAGCTTTGGGCACAGTTCCAAAACGGAACGCCCAACCTGCTACCTCAACCAGCAACCCCTAACGGCGAAGAGAGCGAACGCCCGCAGGCACTGACTAACTAACACTGCAGTGCAACAACAAAGGAGCAATAGAGCCATGGAAGGCCGCAAAGCTATCGGAACATACTTTGAAGGTGTAGCAGAGCGGTACCTCGCGGCTCACGGTGTGCAGATATATGAGCGCAACGTTTATAACCGCGGTGGTGAAATTGATCTGATAGGCCAAGACAAGGATACTCTCGTCTTTTTTGAGGTGCGCTATCGAGGTAGCGGCAGTCTTGTCGATCCAGCAAGTTCTATTTCTTACCCAAAACGACAGCGATTATTGAAGGCCGCTTCGTTTTATCTGCATCGACACCACCTCTGGGACACCCTTAGCCGTATAGACGTGGTGGCAATAAGCCCGGGAACCGTCAAAAAATACCGGGTACAATGGATAAAAAACGCAATCCAGGCGGATGTATAAACTCTGATGAACGACATGGGCAACCTGATCAACCAGTTATTTGCGAGCCATATGGAGCATACCGCTCAGGCAGCCAGCACCGTGGGTCCTGACATAGAGCAAGCCGCAGACGCCTTTGTAAACGCCCTGCTGAATGACGGAAAAATCGTCACCTGCGCTAACGGTAACGCCAACGTAATCGCTCAGTATTTCTGTACGGCTCTCCTGAACCGTTTTGAGCAGGATCGGCCAGCGCTACCCGCGATAAACTTGGGAGCCGACGCAACGACCTACTCTGCCATTTGCCGGGACAACCGTTTCAACGACACTTTCTCGCGCCAAGTCAAAGCCATAGGGAAACCCGGCGACCTGTTATTCGTGATTGTTGACGATGGCCACAAAGCGAATCTCATTCAGGCCATTCAGGCCGCACACGACCGTGAAATGAGCGTGGTAGTGCTGAGCGCTAAAGAAAAGTCTGATATCACCTCCCTCATGCACTCCGAAGATCACGAGATCGCCCTAAACGATCTCTCACCTACAGAAGCCACACCGCTACTTTTGCTTATTATTAACGCCTTGTGCTCGCTGATAGACGGCAAGCTTTTTGGGGGTTAAAAAAAAAGCCGGCAGGAGCCGGCTTTTTAACAGTTCACGAACTAGACGCTACTTAACAACCTTAAGAGTAGGCCGCCCGGTTGGTCGCTCATCCTGACCGCCAGACTGCTTGGAGCCCTCACTGTCATTAGTACCGTCAGGATCAGGAGAGCCTGGCTCGCTGCCAAACACCATACCTTCACCGTTTTCCTTGGCGTATATGGCCAAAACGGCCTGGAGAGGAATAAATACCTGCATCGGCACTCCGCCGAAACGGGCACTAAACTCCAGCGCACTATTACCAACAACCAAGCCACGTACCGCCCCCGGACAGACATTCAGAACGATTTGCCCATTCGCTACGTGTTCGGTGGGTACCTGAACACCCTGAATGCCCGCATCCACAACGATATAAGGCGTACAGTCGTTATCCAGTATCCACTCATTAAAAGCACGCACCAAATACGGACGGCTGGATGTCATGGTGATCTTATTATCAGGCACTGCTAGTCTCCTGTTCCTTAAAGCGGAACCTTGCCAAATCAGCTACGAATGTCTTCTTCAAGATCGGAAAGACTCGCCTTAAACCCCTCGCGCTCAAAAATGCTCTCCATATACTTATGCAATGGCTTGGCTTGCTTGTCATTGAGCTCTATGCCCAGTGACGGCAAACGCCAAAGTATGGGAGCGATACAGCAATCTACGATGGTAAATTCCTCAGAGAGGAAAAACGGCATCTCACCAAACAGTGGCGCAGTTGCGAGCAGGCTCTCGCGCAACTCTTTGCGAGCCACCTCCGACGCTTGGCGTTTGGCTGGTTCAGAATCTGATCTACCAAGCCACACCAATCCTTCTGGATCCGATGAATCATCAACCGGCTGTTCGCACGGGCTACCGGATAAACAGGCAACAACGGCGGATGCGGAAAACGCTCATCAAGATACTCCATCATTATGTTGGGCTCATACAGAACCAGATCACGATCTACCAGCGTCGGCAGGGCGTTATACGGATTCAGATCAGCCAGCTCTGCCGGTGGATTATCCGGATCAACATCAACGATATCAACGGTAACACCCTTCTCTGCCAACACAATGCGCACTCTATGGCTATAGTGGCTGGTCGGATCTGAGAAAAATGTCATCGATGACCGCTTGGTAACAACGCCCATAGAACTACCTCACGAGTAAACAAACCGAAATGGCCCCGAAAAACGCAAAAATTCCAGCGGGCCGATTAACGCCCACTGGAACTCAGGGAACGGGATTATACCCTATTTCTCAGTGTACGTCCTTCCAGTACTCACGATTGAGCAAGAAGGCGAAGACAAAGAAAATAGCCACGAAGATCAGAACAAAGACCCCCAAGCGCTCACGCTCGACCTTGATCGGATCTGCCATGTAGGACATGAAGTTGGTCAAGTCATACATGGCACTATCAAATTCGGCGCCAGACATGCTGCCCTCTATTGCATATTCCGGGCAGGCATTTGCGTTATTGATGTTACCGCTCAACGGCTCAACGCTGGCTTTCTTGCCAATGTTGGGCTCGACCGCACATAACCCCTGAAGGTCGACCAGTACGTGGGGCATGCCCACCTTGTCGAACACCACATTATTTACACCCAACGGGCGCGACTCATCCTTATAAAAGCCACGCAGGTAGGAATAAACCCAGGACTCACCGCGCAAGCGGCTTTCCAGCGTAAGATCCGGTGGCGGAGCACCAAACCAATCCGCTGCCATGTCCTTGCTCATGGAATTCTTCATCAGCTCGCCAACTTGGGCGCCAGTGAAAATAAGATTCTCTTCGAACAACTTAACAGGAATCTCAAGGTCATCAGCAACCCGCTTGTAGCGAGCATACTCCATGGAGTGACACCCCATGCAGTAGTTTGTGAACGTCGCCGCACCGCGCTGAAGGGATGCTTTATCGGTGTGATCCGTCTTGATGTGATCAAGTGAAACACCAGCACCCGCTGCCAAGCCGAGAACCGGCAGGAATGCGATGAAAAGACCAAAAATCAGCTTTCTCATTATCCTGTCACCCTCTCTGGTACTGGCTTGGTTTTCTCCATGCGCGTATAGAACGGCATCAGAATGAAGTAAAGGAAATACACCACTGTTAAAATCTGGGCAACGGTGGTGCGCCCCTCAGTGGTTGGTACAAGACCAAGGTACCCGAGAATAACGAAGCTCACTGCGAACAACGCAAGTGCAATTTTGCTCAACCAGCCTTTGTAGCGAATAGAGCGCACAGGGCTTTTGTCCAACCACGGCAGAACAAACAGAATCGCAATGGCACCACCCATCACAACCACACCCCAAAACTTCGCAGGCAGGCCGAATAGATCCACCGTTACCGCACGCAACATGGCGTAGAACGGTGTGAAGTACCAAACAGGCGCTATATGTTCTGGTGTTTTCAGAGCATTTGCAGGTTCGAAGTTCGGCTTTTCAATGAACATGCCGCCCATTTCAGGGAAGAAAAACACCACAATAAAGAATATGAAGAAGAATACTGCAACGCCCACAAGGTCGTGCACTGAGTAGTAAGGATGGAACGGAATACCATCTTTTGGGATACCGTTCTCGTCCTTGTTCTTCTTGATATCGATACCATCTGGGTTGTTGGACCCTACTTCATGCAAAGCAAGAATGTGCAGAACAACAAGACCAAGCAAAACAATGGGAAGAGCAACCACATGCAAAGCAAAGAAGCGGTTAAGGGTAATACCCGAGATCAGGTAATCACCACGAATCCACAAAGACAAATCCTCACCGATCACCGGAATGGCACCAAACAGGTTCACAATAACCTGCGCACCCCAGTAGGACATCTGCCCCCAAGGCAGCAGATAACCCATGAAAGCTTCCGCCATCAGCACCAAGTATATCAGCATGCCAAATAGCCAGATCAGCTCGCGAGGCTTCTGATAGGAACCGTACATGAGGCCCCGAAACATATGGAGATAAACCACAATGAAAAAGGCCGAGGCACCCGTGGAGTGCAGGTAGCGCAAGAGCCAACCCCACTGTACATCACGCATGATGTACTCAACGGAAGCGAAGGCACCCTCACCTGTCGGGTTGTAACTCATGGTAAGCCAGATACCTGTCACCAGCTGGTTGACCAGTACAAGCATTGCCAGAGAACCGAAAAAATACCAAAAGTTGAAGTTTTTCGGCGCGTAGTATTTTGCCAGGTGATTATTCCAGGCATCAACAACTGGTAGACGCTCGTCTACCCAATTAAGAAGCTTTCGCATTACGCTGCCTCCGGATCAAGACCAATGGTGAGAGTCTCATCATCGTCGTAACGATAAGGCGGAACCTGCAAATTCAACGGAGCAGGCTGCGCAGTATAGACCCGCCCTGCCATATCGTAGCGGGATCCATGACAAGGACAGAACAACCCGCCAAGCCACTCATCACCCAAGTCTGCCGGAGCTACTTCCGGACGATAAGTCGGCACGCAACCCAGGTGCGTGCACAGACCGACAAGAACTGCCATCTCGGGCTTCAGCGAACGCAGTATGCCGTGAATGTATGGCGGCTGCTGCGGGGCTTCAGACTGGGGATCCTTCACCTTGTCGTTGAGCTTTTCTATATTGCTCACCATTTCCTCTGTGCGGCGAATTAGCCAGACCGGCATTCCCCGCCACGCAACGGTGACCTGCTGTCCCGGTTCAATCTTACTGATATTGACGGTTACCGGCGCACCAGCCGCCTCCGCTTTGGCACTGGGATTCCAGGATGCCACGAAAGGAACTGCCGCACCGACGACGCCGACTCCACCGACCGCAGCCGTAGCGCCGATCAGAAATCGGCGTCGACCTTGGCTCACGTCGCCATTATTCATTATGGTTTTCTCCCATCAGGCGATGTCACAGCCCGCCAGAAAGCCGGCAGTGCGCATCAAAAAGAACTTCTCAACCCAAAATTATAAGCGACCAAATAGTAATGAAATTACCATGTCCTTACAAGTCGGAAAGCCGCCGCTAGAGCCTGCTCTGTGCCCCAGATCAATTTGAATGTCGTTGACCCTGAAACAAAAAAACCCGACCAAATAGCCGGGTTTTTTCGAGATCTGCTCCAGCGAAACTTAACGCTTGGAGAACTGAGGACGCTTACGCGCCTTACGCAGACCAACTTTCTTACGCTCGACTGCACGAGCATCACGGGTTACGTAACCCGCTTGACGCATAGCCGGACGCAGAGCCTCATCGTAATCCATCAGCGCACGAGTCAGGCCGTGACGAATAGCGCCTGCCTGACCACTGCTGCCACCACCTTTAACGGTGATGTTGATATCAAAACGATCCGCAGAATCAGCAACAACCAGAGGCTGGCGCACGATCATACGAAGAGTCTCACGACCGAAGAATTCTTCGATTGAGCGACCGTTGATTGCAATATTACCGCTTCCCGGCTTGATAAACACCCGAGCCGTGGACGTCTTGCGGCGACCAGTACCGTAATTTTGTGCTACAGACATATCCGCCTTCCGTTAAATATCGAGTTCTTTGGGCTGCTGGGCTGTATGAGGATGCTCAGTGCCAGCATAGATTTTCAGCTTCTTGAACATGGCGCGACCAAGCGGGCCTTTCGGAAGCATACCTTTGACAGACTTCTGAATAACTTGCTCAGGCGCCTTATCAACCAACTTCTCAAAGCTGATGGATTTGATCCCACCCGGAAAGCCGGTATGGCTGTAGTACATCTTGTCAGATGCTTTTTTGCCGGTAACCCGCACCTGGCCCGCATTGATAACAACAATGTAATCGCCAGTGTCTACGTGAGGGGTGTACTCAGGCTTATGCTTGCCCCGCAGACGACGGGCGATTTCTGTTGACAGACGACCCAGCGTCTTGCCGGCTGCGTCTACAACGTACCAGTCACGTTTTACGGCTTCTGGTTTCGCACTCAGAGTCTTCATTGATTCCGCCTTGAACGCTATAAATAGAAACGTTAAAAACCGCCACCGGAAAGTGTAGTACACCCGGAGGAGATTCTGTACCTGTATATTGATCGGCAGTGACACTATTCGGGGCTGAGATAGTGACATCGCCTTGAAAAGCCAGGGCGCGAAGTATACTCGAACGATTATTGAAAACCAACCCCACCTTGCATTGTTTTATTGCCCAGTTATCACCATAAAGATTGGCCGTATAACCGTCGCGTATTGGAAAATACAACAGAGGCCAGATAATCCAAGGGCTCGCCCCGTATTTCTGAGAGGCACTCAAGAATTCTGCGAAGGTAAACCGGGGAATTAGCGCCCGCATCAACACCTTCTGGCGCCATGTCTGGCGCATCGGTTTCGAGCACAAGAGATTCCAACGGCAAGCGTGCAACGGTATCCCGGGTTTTACGGGCGCGGGCGTGGGTAATAACACCGCCCACACCAATAAAACATCCTTGATCAACCAGCTTCGTGGCTTGCTGGTAGCTACCAGAAAACCCGTGCACAAGAGCACTGCCCGCCCACCCTTTGCGCCTCAACACGGCATGAATCTCGTCGTGGGCTTTCACCGAATGAATGATCAGAGGGAATTTGAGCCTCGATGCCAAGTCAACCTGGGCTTCAAACCAAGGGTGCTGAGCCTTCAGATCGCCACGCAAACGATCCAACCCACACTCACCTACAGCAACACAACGTTCGGGCCGTGTACTAAGAATTTGCTCAAGGCTCTCCAAATCCCCTGTGGAATGCGCTCCAACAAACCACGGGTGAATACCGAGACAATAATACAAGCCAGAATGCGCCAGTGCCGTATCCCGGACCCGCCCCCAATCCGGGCGGCGCACTCCCGGAATGACCAATCCAACAATACCGTTACTCGAAGCGGCATCAAGTTCACTGAGCCTGCACCCATCAAACCTAGGGAAATCAAAGTGGCAGTGGGCATCAACCAGCTTCAATTCAGCCTCGACTGCCACAGCATCAGTGCTCCCGGGTTTTATGGAACTCGACGTCTGGATAGCGCTCTTGAGCCAGATTAAGATTTACCATGGTCGGCGCGATATATGCCAGACGATCCCCGCCGTCAAGCGCCAGATTGTCGTTATTCTTGCGCTCAAACTCGTCCAGCTTTCGAGCATCGGCACAGGTTACCCAGCGCGCTGTTGCAACGTTGATCGGCTCATAGACGGCCTCAACTTTGTACTCAGTCTTAAGGCGACTGACCACCACATCAAACTGCAGAACACCAACCGCACCCACAATTAAATCGTTATTGCGCAGAGGTCGGAAGACCTGCACAGCTCCTTCCTCTGAAAGCTGAATCAGCCCCTTCTGGAGCTGCTTCGCTTTAAGAGGGTCTTTCAGGCGAATACGGCGGAACAGCTCTGGCGCAAAATTGGGAATGCCGGTGAATTTCATATCTTCACCTGCGGTGAACGTGTCACCCAGCTGTATCGTTCCATGGTTGTGCAGGCCAATGATGTCACCGGCGTAGGCTTCCTCTGCGTGCGCACGATCACCAGCCATAAATGTTAACGCATCAGAAAAACGCACGTCCTTCCCGATCCTCACATGGCGAGCCTTCATGCCCTGCTTGTATTTGCCAGACACAAGGCGCATGAACGCGACTCTGTCCCGGTGCTGAGGATCCATGTTCGCCTGAATTTTGAACACAAAGCCCGAGAATCCCTCGTCATCAGGCTGTACCAGCCGCAGGTCAGTTTCACGGGGCTGAGGCTTAGGCGCCCAATTAACCAAACCATCCAGCATATGGTCCACGCCAAAGTTGCCCAAGGCCGTGCCAAAAAACACGGGGGTAAGCTCACCCGCCAAAAATGCCTCCTGATCAAATTCGTGAGAAGCGCCCTTAACCAGCTCTACTTCACCTCGCAGATCACTGGCGTACTCACCAAGAACGGTATCAAGCTCCGGATTATCCAACCCTTTAATGACTCGAACATCTTGAATAGTATGTCCATGACCGCCTTGATAAAGAATCACCTCATCCCGCAACAAGTGATAGACACCCTTAAAGCTTTTCCCCATCCCGATTGGCCAAGTAATAGGCGCACAGGCGATTTTCAATACATCTTCCACCTCGTCCATAAGCTCAACTGGATCACGGGTATCGCGATCGAGCTTGTTCATGAACGTGAGGATAGGCGTATCCCTGAGGCGGGTAACCTCCATCAGCTTAATGGTACGATCTTCTACGCCCTTGGCACTGTCGATTACCATCAAGCACGAGTCTACCGCCGTCAATGTACGGTATGTGTCCTCCGAGAAGTCCTCGTGGCCCGGCGTATCCAGCAGGTTCACTAGCGTGCCGCGGTAAGGAAACTGCATCACAGACGTGGTTACCGATATACCCCGCTCTTTCTCCATATCCATCCAGTCAGATTTGGCATGCTGGCCGGATTTCTTGCCCTTAACCGTCCCGGCTTTCTGCAAAGCATGCCCGAACAGGAGAACCTTTTCGGTGATCGTGGTTTTACCCGCGTCTGGGTGAGAGATGATTGCAAAGGTGCGGCGCTTAGCCACTTCCTGGGAAAGGTGAGACATAGTCGAAAAGCAACCTGCGTCAGATGTTCGGGAAAGGCAGCCATTATAAGGGCTAAGAGGTCATTACGCGAACAGAAGCGACACGCTTCAGGGGTTTAAGAGTAGAGACATTACTCTGGCGTCTTCGCGCCCCGAAGGAGCTGGGTAGTATCGGGGGCGACGGCCGATTTCCTCAAATCCTTCTTTACGATAGAGCTTGCTGGCAACGCTATTGCTCAGCCGAACCTCCAAAACTACCTGATTCATGTTCTCGCCAGTGGCTTCGGCAATAAGGTGTCGCAACAAGTGCCCTCCAATTCCCCGACCGCGCGCGTTCGGGTGGGCGCAAAGGTTCAGAAGTTGCACCTCATCAAGCATATAAACCACTATTGAAAACCCGACCAGCGAATCCCCCAGGCAAGCGCCCCACAGGCGATAGCTCGGTTTGAAGCAATCCAGAAACAAGCCTTCAGTCCAAGGGTGAGAATGGCACTGGCGTTCAATATCAAGTATCTCGGGCAAATCCTCCCGCACCAAGGGCCGCACGGTCAGCTCAGGGTCTTGGGAGGGGTCATATAAACTCTCTAACTTAGGCATCACGCTGTGACCAAAGGTTTGAGCAGTTGCCACAAAGAGCGTTTCAAGCCCGGGTTACTGGCCAGCTCCGCCAGGGAGTGCTCGTATTCAACATCGGGGGCCCGCTTTAGCGCCTCTACCAGCCAGCCACTACCTGTTCTTGCGCCTTCCAATGCGCCCAGAACAATCACTTTCTTAGCACCAGCATCGTTAAAAACCTGCGCCATAACGGATTGTAGATCAGCCAAAGAGCTCCCCGGAACAAGGCGGTTATTGAACACCGGCCACTGAACCCACTCCGAAACCCCTAATGATTTTTCGCCCAGACTCTTCATTATATTTGCAGCGAGAGTTTCCTGCAGCCGAAGGCTGGCCTCTTTCGATATATGCGCGATAAGGATGTAATGGTCGCCAGAAAATACACACATACTCAAGTTTAACGCCTGACCAGTGCCATCCTGCGACTCCGGCACTGTCACCACGGTGCCTTCAGACACTTGGGAGAACAGCCCTTCAACCACAGGAGGTTGTGGCTCTTGTACCTCCTCGTTTGGTGCCGGCTCTTTTTTGTTCTCCATTAAAGCCTGGAGACTGGCAATTCGTTTGATACCTCGCTGACTAGCGTCGGAGGAGAGCGCTGCTGTTTTAGCTTTAGCAGGCAGCCCGACCACTGGAATTTCTCCGCGCGCAGGCTGGTGCTCCAGCTGGTCAGGCTCTGGAAACTGGAACTCAGGGCTAGGCGCAGCACCGGGCAATGGCTCACGGGCATACCATAAGCGGATGCCCGCAACACCGAGATAGAACTGCCTCTGTGTTTCAGTTTGAATCATTCAAACATCCGCTACCTGTGGGTGTTGACGGATACCACCGCGGCTGATCAGGTTAAGGGCTTCAATGTAGGCCTTAGCAGAGGCAATTATAATATCTGTATCTGCGCCTACGCCATTTACAATACGCCCTCCTCGCTCCAGCCGAACCGTCACCTCACCCTGAGAATCAGTGCCGCTGGTAATGCTGTTCACTGAGTAAAGCTGCAAGTTACAGCCAGAATCAACCATTGATTCAATGGCTTTGAACGTCGCATCTACCGGGCCGCTGCCCTCTGCCTCTACTTTATGCTCTTTTCCCTCCATCGTTAACGTCAGAACTGCCCTCGGTGTTACGCCGGTTTCCGAGCAGACCTGAAGACAAACTAGACCGTAACGACCCTCTTCGTCCTTCTGCCGGGTGTCACTGGCAATAGCCTGCAGGTCTTCGTCAAAAATCTCATGCTTCAGATCGGCCAGTGCCTTGAACCGGGTAAAGGCTTCGTTCAGCTCGGTTTCCGTTTCAAACTGAATGCCTAGCTCCAGCAACCTGGTACGGAAGGCATTGCGGCCAGAGTGCTTGCCCAGCACCAAGCTGTTTGTGTGCCAGCCGACGTCTTCCGCGCGCATAATCTCATAGGTTTCGCGATGCTTAAGTACGCCATCCTGGTGGATCCCGGACTCATGGGCAAAAGCATTTGCCCCCACAATGGCCTTGTTCGGCTGCACCGGGAAACCGGTAATTGTCGAGACCAGCCGCGAAGCTGGAACTATATGTCGGCTATCTATTCGGGTATCAATATTGAACAGATCCTGTCGAGTACGAACGGCCATCACGATCTCTTCCAAAGACGCATTGCCGGCGCGCTCACCCAGGCCATTAATTGTGCACTCTACCTGCCGAGCACCACGGGTTACGGCGGCCAGTGAGTTTGCCACGGCAAGCCCTAAGTCATTGTGACAATGCACAGAGAAAATGGCTTTGTCTGCATTTGGGATGCGGTTTAGCAACTGGTGAATGGTCTCCGCAAACTGCTCTGGAATCGCATAGCCAACTGTATCCGGAATATTGATTGTATTGGCACCGGCATCAATTGCAGCTTCGATGATCCGACAAAGAAAATCCAATTCCGAGCGGCCGGCGTCCTCGCAGGAAAACTCAACATCATCCACATGGCTTCGAGCACGCTTTACCGACCGTACCGCCTGCTCAACCACTTCATCTGGCTGCATTTGCAGCTTGTGCTTCATATGGATGGGGGAAGTAGCAATGAACGTATGTATACGCCCTCGCTCGGCCGGGCGAATAGCTTCTGCTGCACGGTCAATATCTTTATCCAAAGCGCGCGCAAGACTGCAGATCGTTGATTCTTTGATCGTTTCAGCAATCGACTTAATCGCATCAAAGTCGCCCTGGCTTGCAATCGCGAAGCCGGCTTCTATGACATCCACACGAAGCTTTTCAAGAATCTTGGCGATCCGAAGCTTCTCGGCCTTGTTCATGGTGGCACCGGGGCTTTGCTCACCATCCCGGAGAGTCGTATCAAATATGACCAGATGATCGTTGCCGGACATTGACGTGCTCCATATCGCGTTTGATTTGATGCCCGCAGTATATCACCGGGAAGTATAAGGAGCAGTGCTCCCAATCCACTCCAGGTTAAATTTGAGGCAAAAAAAAGCCCCGGTAGCATAAGCTATCGGGGCTTTCGTAATTAAGAGTCTGACGATGACCTACTCTCACATGGGCAAATGCCACACTACCATCGGCGCTGGCCTGTTTCACTTCTGAGTTCGAGATGGGATCAGGTGGTTCCAAGCCGCTATGGTCGTCAGACAAAACGGTTGATCACTGGGGGATGAGATAGAGCTGTGATTTGATTTTTTCGTTGCGATATCCGCAATTGTCTTGGGTGTTATATAGTCAAGCCGCACGAGCAATTAGTATCGGTTAGCTCAACGCCTCGCAGCGCTTACACACCCGACCTATCAACGTCCTAGTCTTGAACGGCTCTTCAGGGGCCTCAAGGGCCCAGGGAGATCTCATCTTGGAAGGGGCTTCCCGCTTAGATGCTTTCAGCGGTTATCCTGTCCGAACATAGCTACCGGGCAATGCCACTGGCGTGACAACCCGAACACCAGAGGTTCGTCCACTCCGGTCCTCTCGTACTAGGAGCAGCTTTCCTCAAATCTCCAACGTCCAC
>NZ_MBPP01000039.1 GCF_001858325.1 Marinobacter sp. AC-23 | reverse complement strand
GTGGGTGAGGCGGCGGTATCGTCCGCTCAGCGGGCATAGGTTACCCAGGAGGCGAATACGTTATCGACCAACTGTGGCCTTACGATGGGGTCGTCGTAGTTGCAGTGCCAGGTCAATTTGATAGAGCCTTGCGTCATGGTGAGGCCAGTTGTGCCCATGTCGCCCACCAGTTTTTCAAATGGCGCAATGCGGGCGACGGCTTCCCCCAGGGTTGCGCAACTCATGGTGATGTAACCCAGCACGCTGTAAGAACCTGGCTGCACGAAATCGCCGGTTTCCAGCCCAAGTATCGGGTTGTTGGTGAGTTTGCACAGCAAAAAAATGAAGCGCTGAAACTGCTCACCGTTAATTCGGCCGTCGTCGGAATCCAGAATGGCTGGGTTAAGGCCGGATTGTGTAAAAAGAGATGAGGTGTCGGCACCTGCGGATTCGGCGGCGCGAACATATTGGCGAAGCGCGGCGATGGAGGCAGTTCCAAGATTTTTCATGATGGCAGCACAGTTGTTAGATATTGTGGCCAGAGTATAACGAAAGTTGTGCTTAACGACTTTAAACGAAGGGTTTGCCTGGGTGCAAAAAACAAAAAGGCCAGCAAATATGCTGGCCTAAAAAGAGAACAAACGAAAGTGCCTGAAAAATTCGTTAATTCGGTAGATTTCCCATTTGACGGCGGAGGTACAACTCGGATCCTCCGCCATGGGGGATACTGCTTAAATCCACAATCTCAGAATAGGCATTTCGCCTTGCAATGTCTGTGCGTGATGTGTGTCTCAGTGTTACGAATTGTTGGTCGTACTCAGGCGCTTGCACCCATGGTTGGCGTGGTTTCGGTAAACCGCCGTGTTTCGTAGGCATCGACCAGGCCGTGAACAGAGGCCCGCTCCATGTCTTGTATGGACGGCGTGCCGTGTTGGGCGTCGGCTTTGCAAAGCGCCATGCCGGCTTCTACAGAAATATATCCGGCTGTGGTTTTCAGGGCTTTGTGGTTAATGCCATCGAAAACCCTACGAAAGGCCGTTGTTGTGCAGTGGTCGCTGTTGGGGAAATAGGCAATGAGTGCGAACTGGTTGTCGCCCACACGGCACAGAACATCAATGGGGCGAATCAGAGCGCTTAGCCTGCGCGCAATGCCCACCGCCAGCTCGGTCATGACAGAGGGCGGGTGTTTGCGCTTCAGGTCTTGCCAGTTGCGAATACCGCACAGCACATACGCAGATGAGCCACCCCGGGATTCTGCGTGCCTCAGCATTTTAGTAAGGCGGTCGCGGCCATAGCGGCTGTTGCAAAGCCCGGTTTCCAGGTCGATGATGTTGCTGGATTCCAGCTCTCGGTTGTTTTCAATGAGCAGGGCATTAGCGCGTAGCAGGGTGTTCTGGCGATCCGCCATGCGGTCCGCAGCAAAAATCCTGGGGATTAGCTGCTTGGTCATGTCGGATTTGTAGATGAAATCGTCTACGCCCCGGTCGAACGCTTCCGCCAAGGCTTCTACGCTTTCCCGGGCAGTTAGGAGGATCACGTAGGTGTAGTGGTTGAGATGCTCATCCTGTTGGCGTACCTGGTCTGTTAGCTGCAGCCCGTCCATTTCAGGCATAAGCCAGTCTGCTATCAGCACACTCACCGGGCGTTGCTCGATCAGTTTGAGCGCCGCCGGCGCGTCGTTGGCGATACGTACGTCGCGATACCCGGCATTTCGCAGGGTCCGGCCAACCACCATACTGCTGAATTTCGCGTCGTCTACTACAAGGATAGGGAGATCTAGGTTTGGCATTGTTACCTGCTTGTACCAGTCCATTGTCAGATGCGGGGAGTTCCTGGGCTTGGTATGCTTGGCCCTTATTTTGAACCACAGAGTATACTCGCTACAGCTCCTGGAGAATAACGACCATGCCGTCTTTTGACATAGTTTCTGAAATTGATATGCACGAAGTGACCAACGCGGTGGATCAAACCAAGCGGGATCTTGGCAACCGTTGGGATTTTAAAAACGTGGATGCGGACGTTGAACTGGATGAAAAGGGCATTACGATCAGTGCCCCTCAGGAATTCCAGCTTGAGCAGCTTATGGATATGCTGCGGATGACCTTCGCCAAGCGCAACATCGATAGCCGTGCCCTGGAAGAGGATGGCGACAGCAAAGCCGGCAAGCTGGTAAAGCAGCATTTGAAACTGAGGCAGGGCATTGAAACCGACATGGCCAAAAAGGTTGTGAAGCTGATCAAGGATGCCAAGCTGAAGGTACAGGCCAGCATTCAGGGCGACAAGGTTAGGGTAACCGGTAAGAAGCGGGACGATCTGCAGACCGCGATGGCATTGTTACGTGAGACCGAGCTGGAAATACCGCTGCAGTTTAATAATTTCCGCGACTGAACCGGAGGCTCCACCATTTCAACCGGCACCCGCCTGGACCTGATTCGGGATACGCTCTACACCTACACTCGTTGGCAGGTGGTTGCTTTGCTGTTTCTCGGTTTTTCCGCCGGGTTGCCGTTTCTGTTGGTCTTTTCCACGCTGAACGCCCGCTTGGCGGATGTGGGTGTGGAAACGGCCACCATCGGGTTTTTCAGTTGGCTAGGAATAACCTATTCCATCAAGGTGTTCTGGGCCCCGGTGGTGGATCGCCTGAAGCTGCCAGTGCTGGACAGGCTGCTGGGTAAGCGCCGGAGCTGGATACTGCTAGCACAGGTGGGTATTGCCACTGGTTTGTACCTGATGGCCCATGTGGACGCCATCGCCGTGCCCGAAACCATGGCGCTGTGCGGCCTATTGGTGGCGTTTTCTTCTGCCACTCAGGATGTGGCCATTGATGCCTATCGTATCGAGATTGCTGAAGAGCGGCTGCAAGCTGCGCTGGCCGCAACCTATATTTTTGGCTATCGGTTGGCGTTGCTGGTTGCGGGCGCGGGCGCTTTGTACCTGGCAGAGTTTTGGTCCTGGCAGGTGTCCTACGAAGTGATGGCGGCTCTGGTTGGTGTGGGTGCGTTAACCGTGCTGGTGGTGAAAGAGCCTGAGGTGAACCATTTTTCTGCTGCTCAGGATATCGCACATAAAATTGAGCAGGAAGCTGCGAAGCGCACTCATCTCGGCCTCGGGTAGCTCGCTTTGCCGGTTGGTTCTATGCCGCTATAGCTGGGCCGTTTCTGGACTTTTTTCGGCGCTATAAAGAGCTGGCGTTTGTTATTCTGGTGATGGTGGCGGTGTATCGCATTTCAGACATCGCGATGGGTGTGATGGCCAATCCTTTCTATCTCGATTTTATGGGTTTCAGTAAAACCCAGGTTGCGGATGTCACCAAGATTTTCGGATTTTTCATGACCATTGCAGGTTCTCTGGCGGGCGGTGTTCTGGTTGTGCGTTATGGCACGAGAAAGATCCTGCTGGCGGGCGCCATTATGACGGCAGCTACCAACCTTTTGTTTGTGTTTCTGGCCCAGTATCCGCCGAATCTCGCAACTCTGGCATTGGTGGTGAGCGCCGATAACCTAAGTGGTGGTATTGCCAACGTGGCCTTGATTGCGTGGCTTTCCAGCATGACCAGCGCCTCTTTTACGGCCACCCAATATGCACTGTTCAGCTCCCTTATGACCTTGCCCGGAAAGTTCCTGGGTGGGTTCTCGGGCATGGTTGTCGCAGGCTTTGGTTATGCGGAGTTCTTCCTTGTGGCTGGCCTGATGGGAATCCCCGCCATTCTTCTGGCCTGGTTCCTGATTCGCCAAGGCAAGCGCTTGGATGCGCTGGCGCCTGACCATACGGGGAGTGGTGGCTCAGACGTTGGCCAAACAACAAGTGGGTGAGCGTTATGGAGCAACCAACGGAACCGAGTAAAGACCAGAAAATCTGGCAGGTGGTCATCGCTATCCCACCCGGGAAGGTTGCAAGCTACGGCCAAGTGGCCGAAATGGCGGGTCTCGGCCGACAGGCGCGCTACATAGGTCGCGCCCTAGGCAAGCTTCCGAAGGGCCACTCTGTGCCTGGTACCGGGTTATCCGTAGCAATGGCCAAATCGCGTTTCCGGAAGGCTCCGAGATTTATCGGAAGCAGGTTAGCCTGCTGGAAGCCGAAGGTGTGGAAGTGGTTAATGGCCGAGTGGCTATGGGGCGGTTTCGTTGGCAATAAGCGTTTGTAGGCGTTCAAGTACCATCAACTGATCGCAGCCTGGGCTCTGAGCAAGTCGTGTTGCGATGTAAGACGATAACTTTTCCATGGCTTGTCGGCACTCGTCGTACAGTTCGCCGGCTCTGGATGCTGTCAGCTCGCAGGCTTGCATGCCGAAGCGCTCAAGCTGATTGCGAGAGATCCACCTCTTGCTGCCCGCAAGTGTTAGCGCCGGTATGTCCTGATGAATGTATGCTGTGGTGCAGACAATGTCATAAGCTGGTGCAAGCCAAATGGACGCAGTGCTCTCGTAGATTAGGCCAAAGTTTTTTAGGTGCGCATCGCCATTTTGCAGCGCGTTGCTAATTACGAGTATTTTAAAGAACTGCTCCAAAGAAGATTTTTTGTTTTCAGGGCTTACAAAGGTCTTTATGGTTTTTGCGATCCGTTCATAGCTTCCCGAGTATTTGTCTTCTCGTTGTTTCGCCTGAAGCACGCACATATCTTCAAAACCGAGCGCGCTACCATCCTCCTTTAGATCGAACCTTTTCATAATAAACAACGATTCGTCGTCCGAAAGATAGAATTCTGGTACCGGAATCCCCGCATACTTACTGGCTAACATGCAGCAGTATTCATTAAGTGCAAGGGCTGGGTAGTCTGGGCCCCAAGCTTTAACAATGAAGTCATCCAGCTGCAGAGTCACTTTGTTCTCAAGCTGTGCCAGTACCTTAGGCTGCACGCCACTCAATGCCGAGCGCAGCGCAAACCGTGAAACCAATTCTTCGAACAGGCTCGGGTTATCGGAGTGCAGAAGTGTGTCCAAGTGCAGTGGTGACTTATCGAGCTGTTTATCACGGGCATATTCAACGCGCCCACGAATATTGGGGGCAAGCAATTTCAAAAGCCCAAAGTCGTCGGTGTCAGTAATTTTCGTAAACTGCTTCTTTATGATCGAAAGCAGGTAGCCTTCGGGCAGATGCATCTCGAATATGGGGTGCAGGCGAGGATGGTTATAATCCTTCTTGCGAACAGGCATGGTCAGCGAAACAAACTGATCGGGGAGGGCTGTCTCGTAATAACGGAATACGAATTCTTTGGTTTCCTGAAATACCTTACCTGCATTACGCGTGCCGACGTGTACGCCTAATTCATCGCTCATCCCTAAGCTCCTCAAGGGTCGGGAAAGGTGATTTGTCCCGAATGGCTAATTCCTTGCCCAGGTAGTCCAGTACTTTCATGACTTTCTTAATGCCAATATCACCCGAGCGGCCATTTTCAAGCGCATTGATGGTCGCGCGGGATATACCGAGGTGTTCAGCCATTCTTTGCTGAGACACCCCGTGTTGCTGGCGCAAGGTTGATATTGATTGCCCTAGGGCTTGGTAGTCCATATTACAAACGACTTGGCTAATTTACTTTACATATTAGTTTTATTTTTAGTTTTGTAAAGTATTTTGGTCAACTACAGACGCAAAGCCCCATCTACCTCAATCATCCGGCCGGATAAGTAGTCGTTTTCAAAGATGAAAGCGGCGGTTGAGGCGATTTCTTCTGGTTTGCCCATGCGTTTGAGGGGAATGCCTGCGGCCATTTTCTCCAAAGCCTCTGGCTTCATGGAGGCGGTCATTTCGGTTTCTATAAATCCGGGTGCTATGCCCATGCAGCGAATGCCATAACGGGCGAGCTCTTTTGCCCATACAGGCACCAGGGCAGATACTCCGGCTTTGGCAGCGGAGTAGTTGCTTTGGCCCATGTTGCCGGCTCGGGAAATAGAGGCGACGTTGATGATAACGCCTTTATTTTCATGTTTGATCATATGGGTGGCGGCTTCGCGGCCACACAGGAATACGCCCGTCAGGTTAACGTCGATAACGGCCTGCCACTGGGACAGTTCCATGCGTTTTTCTACTTGGCCTTCTTTCACTTTTACCATGAGGCCGTCGCGCAATATTCCAGCATTGTTCACCAGACCGTTCAGCTGGCCGAGGTCCTTCATAATGGCTGCAAAGGTTTTCTCTACATCGTCTTCTTTGGCGACATTACACACGTAGGTTTTCGCTTCGCTGCCCGCCGCTATGCAGGCTTGAGCTGCTTCTTCAAGTTTCTCTGGCATTAGGTCGATCAGGCCAGTCGGGCGCCTTTGGCAGCCAGGTACTCGGCCATAGCTCGGCCCAGACCTTGGCCGCCGCCGGTAATTGCAATTACGGAATCTTGAAGTTTCATGTTTTGCCCTAAGTTAGTTAGAAGGTGTTATCTGAAAGGCTGCGAGTGTACCAGACCTTGAAATGCCCAAACCCCAAATGTGAGAGCCTGATGTCCATATTATTTTTTGTTTTCATTATCATGCCGATCGCTGAAATGGCGGTACTTATTCAGGTTGGCGGCATGATTGGTGTGTTTAATACCATTGGCTTTGTTCTGCTAACGGCGGTACTTGGCGCCTGGCTGTTGCGCCAGCAAGGTATGGCAACCTTACTTAAGGCCAATCAGCGTTTGAACAGCGGCGAGCTGCCTGCAAAGGAGGTTGCTGAGGGGCTGATTCTGGCGGTTGGCGGTGTGCTTTTGATCACTCCAGGGTTTATTACCGATACCATCGGATTTCTTTGTCTCATTCCTTTTACTCGGTATTGGCTGTCTGCATTGGCGCTGAAGCGAATGGTGGCTTCTAGCAAGAGCGGTGGCTTTTATTTTCGTGCCGGTGGTGGCCAAAGCCCGTTTGGGCAAGACCCTTTTGGTGATCGAAGTAATCCCTTTGGCGATCAGCGCCCGTTCGACCGGGGTGGCAACGGCGATATTATCGAAGGGGAGTATCGGGATGAAACAAAAACCGACCACGAACGTCTTGATAAAAAGTGAAAAATTTATCGGGGCGGGTGTTGAAAACCCCTGCGCCAGCCCCACATAGGATTCACAAGTTCGCTGCGGGCTGATATCTACTGGAAAACAGTAGGTTACAAGCCGGGCAATTTTGTCAGATTGAAACAACAATCTGGCCATCAACAGCAAATGTCATTGCCACATTTATCTGACTATTGGAGACGCCGAGCAATGAAGATTCGTCCGTTACACGATCGTGTTGTAGTACGCCGTAAGGAAGAAGAAGAGAAAACTGCGGGTGGCATCGTGCTGCCGGGCAACGCTAAAGAGAAGCCGTCACAGGGTGAGGTTGTTGCCGTTGGTAACGGTCGCGTTCTGGACAACGGTGAAACTCGTGCGTTGGCAGTTAAAGCGGGTGATACCGTGGTATTTGGCCAGTATGCCGGCAACACTGTAAAGGTTGACGGTGAAGAGCTGCTTATCATGAGCGAAAGCGATATTTACGGCGTGCTTGAGTGATCGCTGAAGCAATTCGCACGAACAGTCATTAACTCGATTGATTCCACGAATTCGGTTTTAACGAACAGGAATAGAAGACATGTCAGCAAAAGAAGTCAAATTCGGTGATAGCGCCCGTAAACGTATGGTTGCAGGCGTCAACATTCTAGCGGACGCCGTTAGAGTAACGCTTGGCCCCAAAGGTCGTAACGTGGTTTTGGAGAAGTCTTTCGGCTCTCCATCGATCACTAAAGACGGTGTGTCGGTTGCCAAAGAAATCGAACTGAAAGACAAGTTCGAGAATATGGGCGCCCAGATGGTGAAGGAAGTTGCTTCCCAGGCCAACGATACAGCGGGTGACGGCACAACAACTGCGACCGTTCTTGCTCAGTCCATCGTTAACGAGGGCGTAAAGGCAGTCACTGCCGGCATGAACCCGATGGATCTGAAGCGCGGCATCGACAAGGCAACTGCAGAAGCAGTCAAAGCCATTCGCGAAATGGCCAAGCCTTGCGACGATAACCGCAACATCGCTCAGGTTGGCACCATCTCCGCCAACGGCGACGAGACCATCGGCAAGCTGATTGCAGATGCGATGGAAAAAGTTGGTAAAGAAGGCGTAATCACGGTTGAAGAAGGCCGTGGCCTGGAAGACGAGCTAGACGTTGTGGAAGGCATGCAGTTTGATCGCGGCTTCTTGTCTCCGTACTTCATCAACAATCAAGACAACATGTCTGTTGAACTTGATGACCCGTACATACTTCTGGTTGACAAGAAAATTTCCAACATCCGTGAACTGCTTCCGGTGCTGGAAGCTGTTGCCAAAGCTGGCAAGCCGCTGATGATCATCGCCGAAGATATCGAAGGCGAAGCTCTGGCGACTCTGGTTGTGAACAACATGCGTGGCATTGTGAAAGCTGCCGCCGTTAAGGCGCCTGGTTTTGGTGATCGCCGCAAAGAAATGCTGCAGGACATCGCCATTTTGACTGGCGGTACTGTGATTTCTGAAGAAGTAGGTCTGAGCCTTGAGAACACCACTCTGGACGACCTGGGTACGGCTAAGCGTGTGAACCTGACCAAGGAAAACACCACCATCATTGATGGCGCCGGCGCACAGGCCGACATCGAAGCCCGCGTTGAGCAGGTTCGTAAGCAGATTGAAGACAGCACTTCAGATTACGACAAAGAGAAGCTTCAAGAGCGTGTGGCCAAGCTGGCTGGCGGCGTTGCCGTCATCAAGGTAGGCGCTGGCTCTGAAGTGGAAATGAAAGAGAAGAAGGCCCGCGTTGAAGACGCGCTTCACTCTACCCGTGCTGCGGTTGAAGAAGGCATTGTGCCTGGTGGCGGTGTAACCCTGATCCGTGCTATTGCTGCGCTGGACAACGTTGATGCTATCAACGAAGAGCAAAAAGCGGGCGTGAACATTCTACGCCGCGCTATGGAAGCGCCTCTGCGCCAGATCGTTGCCAACGCAGGTGGTGAGTCGTCTGTGGTTGTTGCCAAGGTTCGGGAAGGCAAAGGCTCCTTCGGTTATAACGCTGCTACCGAAGAGTACGGCGATATGCTGGAGATGGGCATCCTCGATCCGGCCAAGGTAACTCGCTCTGCGCTGCAGGCTGCGGCTTCTGTGGCCTCTTTGATCATCACCACTGAGGCGATGATTGCGGATGAGCCAGACGATGGCGCATCGGGTGGCGGCATGCCAGATATGGGCGGAATGGGTGGAATGGGAGGCATGGGCGGCATGATGTAATGCTGGCCATAGCTTGCTGATCCCGACCACGTCTCAAAATACCGGGCGTGGCCTGATCTGCTTTTAAAAACCCCGTGCTGGTTCACACTGGCGCGGGGTTTTTTGTTTTTTTGTCATGAACTTGGCCGGAGCGTTTGCTAGACTCGGCAACCGGTCAACTGTCTGTGTGCAACCGAATGAGTGACACTGAATCAAAACCTTTTCTTCGCCCCGGCAAGTTGTTTTTGCTTGTGTTGCTTGGGCTGTTTGTTTATCTGGGTGCACTCATTGTTTTTGTTCCTGCTGGCTGGGTTTGGCATCACGCCTCTCCCCATGTTGCCTTGCCGCCTCAAGTGCAGGTGCAGCAGGTGTCTGGCAGGGTTTGGAATGGCGCAGCAGGTGTGGTTGTTGCCGGCTTTCCGGTGCGGGTTGAGTGGCAGTTAGGTTGGCCATCTGTTACTGCACTGGAGCAGCCTGTGCGAATTTCTGTGGAATCCCTGCAGTCGTCGGTTTCGGGTGATTTAGCTTTTGGTTGGCCAGCGAACGCGCGAGTGAATGCTCGCGGCCATGTTGCCGTTTCAGAGTTTGAAGAGATAATCCGCCGCAGTGGTGGTGCCATGATTGAAGGCGACGTGAGCATAGATCGCTTGGCGCTGGAGTGGGCAGACGACCGTGTTGTGCGCGCGGACGGCCTTGGCCGGTGGGCCGGTGGCAATGTGAGCTGGCCCATGGGTAACCAGACTGGGCAGGCAGAGTTCCCACCCATGCAGGCTAACCTAGATACCACAGACGGTGGCGTGGTGCTGGTGGTTGCCGAGCAGGCCGGTACCGGTCCTGCTGCAGATGCCAATATCCTTTGGAACGGTATGATGGAGTTGCGGATTTATAAGCGCATGATCGATCTCGCCGGCCAGCCTTGGCCAGATTCTGCAAGCCCCGATGACGTTGTGTTTCGTGTAAGGCAGCCATTGTTGCCGGGGGCGCGTTGATGGTTTCCATGCCAGCACCAGAAACCCAGCACAGGATTGCAAAAGCGATCGCCAATGTACTGCTCGTGTGGTTGGTGCTCTATTTGAGCGTGGCCCTTGCGAACATTACTTGGCTTTTCGCCTGGCAGGATAAGCCGGTTGCGGTTGCTCCTGCCGTCGGCTCGTTCGGAGCTCGAGCGTTGGAAAACTCCGGCAGTTATCCCATGGCTAACTACGAGTTTTTTGGCCGGGCGGAAGTCTCGGGTGAGGTAGCCGCAGCTGTTAAGCGCTCTGCTCCTGAAACCGGTTTAAGGCTCAGGCTTGAAGGCGTTTCGGTGGCGCAGCGCCCGGAAGACTCAGGTGCTATAGTGGCCGGCAGCAACGGTGAAACCGAGTGGTATCGTGTGGGTGATTTGCTGCCAGGCAATGCCGAGTTGGCAGAGGTAGAGGTCGGGCGCATACTGATTCGCCGTGGTGGTCGTTACGAATCCTTGACGTTTGAAGAGGATGGGGAGACCACAATGGTTGCAGAAGTGACCCAAGAGTCGGCAGAATCATCACCGGAAGCGTTTCTGGATAATGCCCGACAACAACTGGATAGCGAAGGTGCAGCTGCTCTGACGCCTTATGGCCTTAGCCCAGTGGACGACAGTGGTGGTTCAGGTTATGTGTACAACGGCTCTAATGCCATGTTAAACGCTGTAAATCTCAAAGCCGGAGACGTAATTACCGCCATCAACGGGCAGCGCCTGGGTGATGTGCAGCAGGATAGGTCGCTGCTGGAAAGCTGGCGCGGCCAAGCCAGTCTGGATATAGAAATCGAACGTGACGGATCTTTCCTCACAATAAGTTATGCCATACCTGAGCAGTGGCGCTGACAGGGTTCATCGATACAGGACGAAATCGCCAGATGTATAACCACAAAACAAATTTTCTGCGGGCCCTCGCTCTGCTTATTCTTCTTCCTTTGATGTCTGTAGCCCACGGCCAGGATGAAACCTGGCGATTGAACCTTAAAGATGCAGACATACGCGCCTTCGTAACTCAGGTGGCGGACATTACCGGTTACAGTTTTGTGGTGGACCCTCGGGTAAAAGGGAAGGTTACAGTGCTTTCCAGTGCCCCGATGAACAAACACGAGATTTACGACTTGTTCCTTGCGGTGCTCAACGTGCATGGTTTTACCGCCATTCCCGGCGAGGAAGTCATTAAGGTGGTGCAGCAGGTGGATGCGAAGCAGTCCGCCGAAGTCTTAGGCCGGTTCCCCAGCATTCCTTCCGAGCAGCTTATAACCCGGGTGATTCAGGTTAATAACGCCAATGCGCTGGAGTTGGTGCCTATTCTTCGGCCCTTGGTGGCAAAGTACGGTCACCTTGCGGGTGTCGCTGCAGCCAATGCCCTGATTATTAGTGACCACGCCTCAAATATAAAGCGCATGGAGCAGATTGTTCGGGAGCTGGATAGCCCCTCCAAGTATGAAGTGGAAGTGATCAAGCTTAAGGAGGCATGGGTCGGCGATATGGTAACCCTGTTACAAGAGCTTGCGCCGGATGAGCTAGGCCGTGGGGGTAACGATAACTCTGTCAGAAAATACAGCGTCACCGCGGATGAGCGTAGCAATCGCCTTATCCTTCGGGGCGATGAAACCTTCCGTGGCAAGATACGCGGCCTGATCTCTCAACTGGATCAGCCTTCTGCCAGTGGCGGTGCAACCAAGGTTATCCGTCTTAAGCATGCCGATGCGAAGAACCTCACTGAGATCCTGAATGGTGTCATGGGCGAGCGAACTAAGGAGGGTTCCGGTGGTGCTGCAAGTGGTGGCGCCAGCACGAGGCCCCAAGGTAGGTTTACGGTGTTTGCTGATGAGGGCCTGAACGCACTGGTAGTTCGCGGCGAGCCTTCGCTGATGCAGGAAGCCGAGGAAATTGTGGCTGCGCTGGATGTGCGTCGTGCTCAGGTAATGATTGAGGCAGCCATTGTAGAAATTAGCGATGAGTTGGGTCAGGATCTTGGCGTTCAAGTAGCCCTGGGTGATGAGTCGGGCTCCTCGACGCCTGTGATGGGAACAAACTTTGGCAATGTAGGTAAGAGCTTAGGTGATGTGCTTAGCGCAATACTGACGGAATCTGCCATAGCACCAGCGGTTGGGGGCATCACGGTAGGAGCCGGCCAGAGAAACGAAAATGGCATAAGCTGGGGCATTCTTCTGCAGGCGCTTTCTACCTCTGCTGCCGCTAATCTGCTTTCGACGCCTAGCCTCATCACTCTGGACAACCAAGAATCGGAAATTATTGTCGGCCAGAATGTTCCGTTCCGTACGGGGCAGTCCACCGTAACGGGTGATGGCACCACCAACCCGTTTACCACTATTGAGCGCCGGGATATTGGTCTTACCCTGAAGGTGACCCCAACAATCAGTGCAGATGGCTTGGTGAGGCTGGTGGTGGAGCAAACCACCGAGAGTGTGGCCGACAGTATTGAAGATGCTTCTGATATTGTGACCAATAAGCGGGAGATAAAAACAACCGTGTTGGCGGATGATGGTGAAACCATTGTGCTGGGCGGTCTCACCCGCGATGACTACATGGTCAACAAGAGCAAGGTTCCCCTGCTGGGCGATATTCCCTATCTCGGCCGCCTGTTTTCATCTGAATCTGAGCGCCGTGTAAAACGCAACTTGCTGGTTTTTTTGCGGCCGAAGATCATGCTGGGTAAGGCAGATGCAGTTGCTGCCACGTCGGAGAAGTTTAATAAACTCTGGAAGGTGAACCTGGATGTTCGCGATAAGCTTGGCTTGCCGGAAAGAAGAAGTAATCCGAACGTTGATGTACTGTTTAGCCCGGGGGAGGGTGCGCTGGCTCAGTAAGCCAGCTACCACCCTTATTCACACCACCATCGGCGGCATTGGGCAGTCCATCTGATCCGCCACTAATCTCATGAGTTCGTATTCGCGCGGCTCGATCACACCATCATAGGTGATGCAGTGCCCACAGGCGTCGATGACGGCGGGCTTTAGCAGTGGTGATAGCCCGTTTAGCGTCTTCAGGGCTTCCTGTAGCTGCCGCATCGTAACTTTTGTCAGCATTGAGTTATCGGCATGGCCCTTGCTGGCAAAGCCTGCGATGGCTTCATGGTAAAGGCTCTTTGCGTCTGCCTCTTCACCCGAGCCGGCTCGTGCCAGCAGGCTCAACAGCCTCTGTAGTGCCGGCATCACCGTTTTGTAACTACGGTGGCGAACAGGTATTGCTCTTTCTGAATCTGCGCCTAAATGGCGTGAGAGAAAGCTGGTAAGCGCCAACTCAAACAGCGTAACCCGGTTATCTGCACTCACCAGTTTTCTTACGTTTCGAATCAGTTCAGCGCGTTCATCCGGGTCTAGCTTGCGCAGTGCAGGCATGGCGAGCTCCAGCGCAGGGAAGCGCACAGCCTCGCCAAGGCTCTGAAGGGCCGGGGTCAGTTTTGCCAGCAGGTCGGACTGTGCGCCAAGCAACGAATGGTCGGGAAGCAGTTTGAGGCGCTCAGACTTCTGGTGCTCGCTCAGATCGCTAATGAGCAGGGCGTAACAGAGCTGAATAGCGCCAGCCCGGGTATACAGTAAACCGCGAAACGTTGATGGCAGGTGTTGCAGCAGTTTTATAGCAAAGTCTTCACCTTCTGGGCTGATCGTACCGACTCTTTCTGAAAGCTTTTGTGCAATCTCCGGGGCTGCCACAGATGTGGCGATGGCCGAGCCGGAATGTGATGTGCGCCGGCCTGAGATGGAACCAAACCGGTCTGTGGCTGCTCCTGCGAAGCCGGAAGCCTCTGCTGGGCTTTGCCCGGAGGTTGCCGCGCGCAGATCGTCGCCAGTCTCTGTATCCCGAAGGCGGCTTTTCAGACGCGCCATAAGCCCGGCTGGATCGCGTTGATACGTTGTTCAATAGGGGGGTGGGAGGCAAGCAGCGACGAGAACTTCATGCGGGCGCTTTCGCCGAAGCACATGTGGTTCATGTCACTGGCGTGGCCGGTGGTATCCAGATAGCTGCCTCGAAGCCCGATTTTGAAAAGGGCACCGCCAATACCGTCGGGGTTTCGGGTAAATTGCACCGACGAGGCATCGGCCAGCGTTTCCCTCTGGCGCGATACAGCAGCCTGAATCAAGCGTCCGAAAAATACACCCACGTAGCCGATAACAAACAGAGCCACGCCAAGAATTCCCATGGCTGCCTGGCGCGACCATCACGATTGCGTGCCGATGATCGCCCGCCGCTGTAGAACGACGCATGAAGCAGAAAGCTTCCTATCTGACCGATCATTAATATGCCCGAAAGCAGGGCGATAAGGCGCACGTTAAGGCGCATGTCACCGTTAAATATGTGGCTGAACTCGTGACCCACAACGCCCTGTAGTTCATCCCGGTTTAGCTGCGTGATGGAACCATGGGTGACCACCATAACGGCGGAGCCGGGCGTATACCCGGCAACGAAAGCGTTGATCCCCGTTTCGTTGTCCATGATGTAGAGTTCCGGCACGGCCACGCCGCTGGCAATGGCCATTTCCTCTACAATATTGCGCAGTTTGCGCTCATCGCTGTCACGGGTATCCGGATCAATAGGCCGCGCGCCCACCATTTTCGCAACGCGACTGCCTCCACCGGCAAGATCTACCCAGCGTATGAGTGAGCCCATGCATATGAGCAGCACCACAGCTGAGGCGGTAATCAACCCGTGGCTGGTGAGTAGCCAGTAATGGAAGGGTAAGCCCGAGGTTTCGCTGCGGGTTACCAAGTAACCCACGAGGCATACGGCCAGGGTGATCAGCGCCACGGCGGTGAGGAACAGAAATACGAGAAGGCTGGTGTTGCGCCGGGCACTGGCCTGGCGCTGGAAAAAACCGGGATGAGCCATGGGTCAGGGCCTCAGAAGGCCACTTTGGGTGCCTGGCGGGCCTCGGGAGACTCAAGTTCCAGTTGGGAGGTTTCCTTGAATGCAAGCATGCCGGCGATCACGTTGTTGGGGAATTGCTCGCGGAAGATGTTATAGCTCATTACGCCATCGTTGTAGGCTTGGCGCGCAAAGGAGACCCGGTTTTCCGTGCTTGAAAGTTCTTCCATCAGTTGCTGGATGGTTTCGTTGGCTTTCAGATCCGGGTAGTTTTCGGCTACGGCATAGAAGTTGGCGAGGGCTTTGGTGAGCAGGTTCTCGGCGCCACCCAGGCGTTGAATTTTGGTGCCGTCTCCAGGATCTTTGGCGGCATCTTTCTGGGCGCTTACGGCGCTGTTTCGGGCTTCCATAACCTGGGTCAGCGTTGATTTCTCGTGCACAAGGTAGGCCTTGGCGGCTTCGACCAGGTTGGGAATAAGATCGTGCCTGCGCTGGAGCTGGACATCAATTTGGGCAAAGCCATTTTTGAACTGGTTGCGCAGAGAAACCAAGCGGTTGTAGATAAATACCAGATAGATTACAGCAACAGCGATAACGATCAGGCCAATAATGGTAGTGCCCATGGCAACTCCTCACAGGTAATGAATCAGGCGTTATTTTCTACAAGTTTCTGGTGAAATCCTTGAACGAATTTCTCAAAATCGGCGGGGCGCAGGGGTTTGCTAAAGAAGTACCCCTGCGCCAGCTTACAACCCCGCTGGCTAAGGTAATATTCCTGTTCTGCGGTTTCTACACCTTCTGCAACGACCGTCAGGTTAAGGCTTTTGCCTAGATCGATGATGGTGTTGGCGATGCGGGTGTCTTCCTCGTTAACCAGCAAGTCTCGAATGAACTGCTTGTCGATCTTCAGGTGTTTTACCGGCATTTTCTTAAGATAAGTCAGGGACGAATAGCCGGTACCGAAGTCGTCTACCGCTATGCTGATGCCTGCACGATTCAGGCATGTAGTTTGGCCACGGCATCGGAGAGGTTGGTCATAAAGCTTGTTTCTGTTACTTCCAGTTCCAGCCGGCCGGCGGGGATATTGTGACGCTTCAGCGTATCCAGGATGTCATCCACAATGCGGTCCTGGCGCAGCTGTACCGCAGACAGGTTGACGGCAATGCGCAGAGGAAGCCCTTTTTCGGCCCACAACCTGGCTTGCAGGCAGGCCCGTTCCAAAACCCACTGGCCAATCTCAACAATGGAGCCATTATTCTCGGCAAAGGGGATGAAATAATCCGGTGGTACCAACCCGCGCACAGGGTGCTCCCAGCGCAGCAGGCTTCTGCGCCAATGACCCTTTTGGTCTGGAGATCGACTTGGGGCTGGTAAACCAAGTGCAGCTGATCTAGTGACAAAGCCTCGGAAAGATCCTTCTCGAGCTGTTTGCGATCGCGGATTTCCTGATCAATGCTTGCCACGTAAAACTGGAAGTGATCCCGGCCTTTTTGCTTGGCCAGCATCATGGTCTGTTCCGCACTTTGTAGAAGTCGATCTGGCTGGATGGCGTCGGAGGGGTATAGTGCGATGCCCAAGGTTGCTGTCATCGAAATGTTTTGGCCTTCCACTCCTATGGTTTCACTGATGCCGGCCAGAATGGCTTCTGCGGTATCGGCTGCCTGAAAACCGTCTTTAAGCCCTTTCTCGACAACCACAAACTGATCGCCGCCAAGGCGAGCAATGATAAAGCGCGAGCCGCTCAAGCATTCAAGGAGTCGATCCGCCACGGCTTGCAAAGTGAGGTCCCCGGTTCGAAAGCCGCATTGATCATTGATGGATTTAAAGTCATCAATGCCACAGACGATCACAGATAACAGGGTGTGGTTGCGTTTGGATTCTTCTATGTCGGCCTGCAACAGTTCCATAAAACTGTCCCGGCTCAGCAGCCCGGTAAGCTGGTCATAGCGGGCGAGCCTGCTTACCCTGTCTTCAGCTTCGCGATGGCGTTTCTGGCTTTTGCCAATGGCCATAAGCAGAGTGTTAGTGGTGTTCACCCAGTGTCCAAGCTCATCTTTTTCATGGCCGGCTGGAGTCGCAATCAGGCGATCGTCTGGATTTTCAGGGTCCACCTGTTTTACTGAGTGCACAATTCGCAGCAGTGGACGGGTAAGCAGCATGTAAAAAACGAAGTACAACACCATGCCCAAAATTACGGCGGTAGCCACGACGGAGGTGAGGGTAATCATGGCGCGGCCCAGCCACATATGGCCAGTCGGCGAGGTATCATAGTGAACTATAAAGTACCCGTATACGGTATCTAAATCGCCGTTACGCTTAAGTTCTGTGCGAAACTGGCGCTCGGCGCCAAAAATCCAATTAATCAGCGGTCTGAATGCGCTGTCTATTAAGGGGCGCTCGCGGGTACTTAGGGGGTCGCCGTTAGCGTGAAGAATCTGGGCCAGGTGCACGGCTTCATGGGCAAACAGGCCGTCGACTACTTGGTTTGCCAGGTCGGCGTCTATGCTGAACACAGCTTGGGTCGTGGCATCTTTAACCATGGCAATGGTCTGACTGGCCTGGTTGTCCAGATCAGTCGAAACGCGCCGTGCATCGATTACCACCTGAATGGCGCTAACGATCACGCCACTGATCAGCGCAACCGCGAGTATCCATCTCAGGATGCGGTAGTCAAGGCGGTTTTCAACCTCAAAAAAGTTCTGCATTCAGACCTGTCTTTAGCCTGCTGGTCAGGCGTATATGTACTTGTAAAACACATGGCGGACAACTCAGGCCACGGTTCAGGCGTAAACTATACTGTATAGAGTATCGGTGATTTCCCCGAAGACTTCAGGGCGCTAACGTTATTATTTGTAAGTTTAATAAAAGATTACACAAAAACGCCCGCGTAGAAGCGGGCGTTTTGTATTCAGCCGTTTGCTGGCTGTATCTGGAAAGCCTGTTTACCTAATTAGGCCAGGTTTTCGTTCACAAAATCCCAGTTAACCAGGTTCCAGAACGCTTCCAGGTAGTTCGGGCGGGAGTTGCGATAATCAATGTAGTACGCGTGCTCCCACACATCAACGGTTAGTACTGGCTTGTCAGTACCGGTCAACGGTGTTTCTGCATTGCTGGTGTTGGCAATAGCAACACTGCCGTCTGCTTTCTTGACCAGCCAAGTCCAGCCAGAACCGAAGTTGTTGGCGGCCTTGTCGTTGAACTCTTTTTTGAAGTCATCGAACGAGCCAAAGGCTTTTTCGATAGCTTCTTTGGCCGCACCGGTAGGCTCGCCGCCGCCGTTCGGGCTCAGGCAGTTCCAGTAGAAAGTGTGATTCCATACCTGGGCTGCGTTGTTGAACAGCGGGCCGCTGGCGCTTTTGATGATGTCTTCGAGCGACTTGCTTGCGTTTTCGGTACCTTCAACCAGACCATTCAGCTTGGTGACGTAAGTGTTGTGGTGCTTACCGTAATGGTACTCGAGGGTTTCAGCAGAAATATGTGGTTCCAGAGCATTCTTTTCGTAAGGTAGTGCCGGAAGTTCAAAAGCCATGAGGTCGTCTCCCTGTTTCTCTCAGTTATATTTGAATGTCACCGCTCTAATATAAGGTCGATCTGAGCAATATCAACCCTGCAATGCGATTCAGCCCTTGCTGATAGAGTCTAGCGAACTGCTGAACTCTGGGCTGCCGGGCAAAAACTGAACACAGTTCCTTACCCGCCACACCAGTTCGGCGTAGTTGTCCGCCAGAACGTTTACATGGCCAAGCTTGCGGCCAGGCCGCTCGCCTTTATTGTAAAGGTGTACATGAGCGTAAGGGAGTTCCAGCAGGCGTTCAACATCCCCGTGTTCCGCGATGATGTTAATCATGCAGCTCAGACCGCGCGGTTCAACGCTACCCAAAGGGTGCCCGCTCACAGCCCGGATATGGTTCTCAAACTGGCTGGTCATCGCGCCTTCGATGGTCCAGTGCCTGAGTTGTGAACCCGCGGTGCCATCTCATTTGCCACCAGGCCATTAGCTGTTTCAAACAGCTCCAGAGTAAGTACACCTACGTACTCCAGTTCGTTAAGCAGAGCTTTGATGTAGTGCTCTGCATCTTCCTGAACGTGCTTTTCCAGCTTCGGCGCTGGGGCAATTGAATAGCGCAGAATGCCTTCGTGGTGGGTGTTTTCTGATATGGGATAAAAGGCCAGTTGGCCATCCTCAGCACGTACGGCAATGATGGAAACTTCACGGCTGAATTCCACAAACTTTTCGACCATCAGCCGTGGGTGCCCGATGGATTCCCAGGCTTCTTCTGCATCTTCCGGGCTTTTAAGTACCGCTTGGCCTTTTCCGTCGTAGCCCTCGGTGTTGGATTTCGCCACCACCGGGCAGCCCAGGCTTTCGGCTGCCGCTTTCAGTGATTCGGCGCTGTCTGCAATTTTCCACTGGGGTGTGGGGATGCCAAGTTCGCCGAACAGTGTTTTCTCAGCTTCGCGGTTCTGGCAAATCTGCAGTGCGCGGGGGGAGGGGTGAACGGGCTTTTGTTTCGCCAGCTTTTCGGCCACCTCTACCGGGAGGTGTTCAAATTCGTAGGTAACGCGATCCACCCGGGACAGAAAATCGTCCAGGTATTGGCCTTCGCGATCAATGATCACTTCACCCAGCCCGGCACTGGGGCTGCCTGACATGTCGTAGAAAACAAAGGTTTTGGCCAGCGGGTACCCAGCAAGGGCGAGCATTCTTCCCAGTTGGCCGGCGCCTAATACACCAATTCTCATTTGTGTTCTCCAGCCACTGTTGGGTCGGGGTTGTCGAGAATTGTTCGAGTCTGTGTGGCTCGGAATTCATCCACAGCTATTCGTACACCTTCATCAAAGGTGCCAATAATCTGCGCGGCCAGCAAACCGGCGTTGGTGGCGCCCGCGTTGCCAATCGCCAGGGTGCCTACGGCAATGCCGCCGGGCATTTGTACGATGGAGAGTAACGAATCAAGGCCGCTGAGTGCTTTGGATTGCACTGGCACGCCCAGTACTGGCAGAGATGTCTGTGATGCCACCATACCAGGTAGGTGGGCAGCGCCGCCGGCGCCTGCGATAATGACTTTCAGGCCGCGGTCGGAGGCGCTTTTTGCGTAATCGAAAAGCAGATCCGGCGTGCGGTGGGCTGAGACGACTTTTGTTTCATAGGCGACGCCGAGTTTTTCGAGCATGCTGGCGGCATGTTCCATGGTGGGCCAGTCGGATTTGGAACCCATGATAAGTCCTACAAGCGGCTGCATACGCAACAGTCCTGTCATAATTGGAAAGCCGGCCATTGTATGTTTTGGCTATCTACCATGCAAGGAAGGTGTCTGTATGCTTCGTCATTTCAACCTATCAACAACTGCATGTATTATCAGTGCCAGTTAATTAAACCGTCCATATTCAGGAGCTGTAATGGAACCCATCCGTCCAGATGACGATGAACTCAGAGCCGAGCGGCCTGTTGGTGCACCGGAGCATAAAGCGCCGGCCCAGAAGAAGCCGAAGTCGTCAGGCGAAGATGCAGGTGGCACGTCCAAGCCGCCGAAATCGGCCAAGGGAGGCGATAATGGCGGCAGTGGCCGTTCGAGTTTGGCTGTTTTGTGGTTGCTGGTTGTTGCTGTGGCGGTAGCTTCGGTAGCGGGATGGTACTCACAGAGTCAGAGGATTCAGTTACTTGAAGCGCAGCTGGAAGAGGCAGATTACGGCGCCCGGCAGAGTAAGCTGGCGTTGGCGAGGTTTGAAGGGGATCTGTCGGAAACGGGGGAGAGCCTGCAGGAGCGTGGTGCGTCACTGACGGAGCAGATGGAATCCCAGAAGAAGCTTCTGGATGAAGCGGGTAGCGAGATTCGTAAGCTCTGGGTGATCGCAAACGAGCGCAATAAGAAACGGCTGAATGACCACCAGGAGCGGATTGCCGCCGCAGAGTCAGATCTTGCGGAAGGTAAGAAAACGTTGGCGGATGTGGGCTCCACGGTTGAGAAGGTTCGGACTTCCTTGAGTGCGGATGTGGCCGCATTAACAAAGCAGACGGAAACCTCAGTTTCGGCTCTGGAAGATGCAAACCGGCAGGCGGCTGAGAAGCTAACTGCTTTGAGTAAGCAATTTGCGGATGTCGATCAGCTGGTTGAGCGGCGTGTACGCCGCTTTGAGCAAGAACAGAAGCTGGGGGTCAGTGGGATAGAGGGGCGTTTGTCGGCTTTGGAGAAGAGGGTGTCTGGCAGCGGTGGTGATAAAGACCTCGGAAATGAGTTGTCGGCTTTGAAGCGAAATGTTCAGGCCATCGACTCGTCGCGCGCTCAGCTTACGTCGCGCCTTGTGCGTTTGTCGGAGGAGGTTAATCAGCTTCGTGGTCAGGTATCTCGTCAGTAGCCGATCGTAAATTTCCACTGGCGTTGTCGCACGGAAGCGGGCGCCGGGTTTTGTAACGGTTTGTTATTCATCCCTTGCGGTAGCTCTCATTTATACGGTTTGGCAGTTGCTATGATCAAGCAACTCACCAAAGGATGAAGAGTTAACAAAAATGAAAACCCCAGTGTCTTTTTTTGAGCCTTCCAAACTGCGCTCGTTTTGTTTTCGTGTTTTGATCGTCGTGTCGCTGGTGTCCGCATCTGGGTGCACGATTTATCAGTCTATTGGTAAAAGCACCGGGTCGTTCCTGCACCCAGTTTCGGGCCATGACTTTGTGCACATTGATAACGATAGCTGGGATCGCAAGTATGCGGTTCTGTATTTCTATCGAACTGACTCTGAATGGGCTGGCGATGAAATCGAAGCGCCCAGCGTTTATGTTGATGATTCCCACTATTTCAATATTCGCAATGACAGCTTCACGTGGCTTGTTGTAAAGCCCGGAGAGCGCCATATCGCCATGCGCAGACCGTTGCTTGGTCTTGAGGGCATGAACTCGTTCAGTTTAAGCCTGATTGCAGATGCCACCCTTCATGTTGAGCCGGGCGGGATTTATTATCTTCGGTACAACGAGTTGTCTGAACCAACCCAGATCCACCCCGAGCTAGACCCTGAACACCCTCTTGCCCAGGGGGATTTGCAGTTAGTTACGCGCGAGTACGCCATGCAAAGGCAGGAGATTGTTTCAACCCGTTTCCTGAACAGCGATTTACTGGCACCGAACCATGCCGCGGTGTCTATTGTGGAGGCCAATGAAGAAGCTGATCGTGAGCGCCGTGAGGCGGCAGAATCGGACGGGTGGTGGTTTTTTTAGGGTTTCCGGAAAAAGATTTGACACCGCCGGACAAATGCTTAAAATGCGCCTCTCACTTGGTTGAGCAATGAAGTCTGTTTACAGGCAACATCAGCGTTTTCAAGTGAGTGCCTTTGAAAGGTACCAGTGTGGGTGGTTAGCTCAGCTGGGAGAGCATCGCCCTTACAAGGCGAGGGTCACTGGTTCGAGCCCAGTACCACCCACCACTTTCTTTCAAGGTACGCATCGAGCTCTTGAGTTTGGTGCACGGTTCAGGCTTAATGCCGAATCGATGCGGAGCGGTAGTTCAGTTGGTTAGAATACCGGCCTGTCACGCCGGGGGTCGCGGGTTCGAGTCCCGTCCGCTCCGCCACTCTTTCTGGGTGGTTAGCTCAGCTGGGAGAGCATCGCCCTTACAAGGCGAGGGTCACTGGTTCGATCCCAGTACCACCCACCAGATTTTGAAAAGGGCAAGTCCATTGGACTTGCCYTTTTTTTTTACTTTCCGATCAGTGATTGCCCGCATACTCGTACAACGTTTCCGTTCACGCCACCAGATGCCGGGCTGCAATACCAAGCTATGGTTTCTGCCACATCTACAGGCTGGCCGCCCTGAGACAAGCTGTTCATACGACGACCGGCTTCACGCAAGGTTATGGGCATGGCGGCTGTCATCTGGGTTTCAATAAAGCCTGGCGCTACAGCGTTAACGGTAACGCCGTTCTTCACCTGTTTAGCCATGGCTTCCACATAACCAATCACGCCAGATTTTGCTGCAGAGTAGTTGGTTTGCCCAAAGTTGCCAGCAATGCCGCTGATGGACGAGATACAAACAATGCGGCCGTTTTCTTTAAGCAAACCCCGGCTCATGAGTTCGTCGTTAATGTGCTCTTCAGCAGTCAGGTTAACGGCGATGGTCATATCCCAGAAATGCTCGGGCATATTGCCTAGTGTTTTGTCGCGGGTAATACCTGCGTTGTGAATAACAATATCCAGCCCGCCAAAATGCTTTTCAGCAAAGTCTGCAATCTTCTTGGGAGCGTCTGCCGCCGTAATGTCACACGCCAGGCTTTGCCTTTGATGGCGCTGGTGACTTTTTCGAGTTCTTCCATGGCAGGTTCGATATCCAGCCCGATCACGGTGGCGCCGTCTCTGGAAAGAGTTTCCGCAATGGACGCGCCAATACCGCGTGAGGCTCCGGTTACCAGGGCAACCTTTCCGGTAAGAGGAGCAACCGGATTTGTGGTCGGCGCACTGGTGGCTTTTCCGATACGAACAACCTGGCCGGAAACATAGGCGGACCGGGCAGAAAGGAAGAAGCGAAGGCTGGATTCCAGCTGCGTTTCGGAGTTGGGGGCCATCCAAAGCAGGTTGGCCGTTGCGCCTTTCTTGCCAACTTCTTTACCTACGCTGCGGGTGAAGCCTTCCAAGGCTTGTTGTGCTGCAGCCTGGGGTGCTTTGCGGCAAGTTGCCGGATCCTGGCCCACGATCACAACACGGGCGTTCGCGCCGAGTTTTTTGATGGTAGGGTGGAAGAAATCGTAAAGGGCGCGAAGATCTTCAGGGCCTTTCAGGCCGGTGGCGTCGAATACCAACGCTGCAAACTTTGTTTCTTTGCCGGAAGCTACATCCAATGCCTGCGCTTTGTTACCGGCTTTTGATGAGTCTTCCAGTGTGGTTTTACCGCTGGCATGGTGCAGTGTGGCGGCGCTGGCACCGAGAACGCGGCCAATGGTCGAGATGGCCTTGCCGCCGTTGCCCGCGCCGACTAGCACATCACCCTCAATAAAAGGTTGATCTGCACGCTTGAGGCGTTTAAGAGGTACGGGTGAGGGTAACCCAAGGGATTGAGCTGCGGTTTTACCCATAGGTGTATTTACAAGTTTGAGATAAATGTCAGACATGGCTTCGTCCTTGTGTTGCTAAGATGTGTGGAGCATGTTGGTTACACAGAGTAAAGAATCCGTAAGCTATGTGATTGACTCAATGCCTGTAAGGCTTTGTCAGGCATGCCAATGAGACAATGGCGGTTGGCGCTAGACTGCCCCCCCATCCCCCGAGAACTTGCACAGAAAGGATATCATCATGGCACAGGCTCAGAAGTCCAACCAGAAGAAACCGGTAGCTCCGAAAGCTGCAGATAAGGGCGCCAGTGGCGTTCGCCGCGTAGCTATTCTTGGTGGCAACCGTATTCCCTTTGCACGCTCCAATACGGCCTACAGCAAGATTAATAACCAGGAACTACTGACATCGGCCTTGCGTGGGCTGGTAGATCGCTTTGATCTTCAGGGTAAGCGTCTTGGTGAAGTTGTTGCCGGGGCTGTGATAAAGCACTCCCGTGACTTTAACCTTACCCGGGAAGCCGCTCTTAGCTGTGGGCTTGCACCGGAGACCCCGGCTTACGATATTCAGCAGGCCTGTGGTACGGGTCTGGAAGCAGCTATTCTGGTGGCTAACAAGATCGCTCTGGGCCAGATCGAGTGCGGTATTGCAGGTGGTGCGGACACAACGTCGGACGCGCCCATTGGCGTAAGTGAAGGCCTGCGGGAGATTCTACTGGATCTGAACCGGGCCAAGACCACGGGTGACCGGCTTAAAATTATTAGCCGTTTTCGCCCAGGCTACCTAAAGCCCGAAGTGCCACAGAATGGCGAGCCCCGCACAGGCATGTCCATGGGTGAGCACGCCCAGGTAACCGCCAAGGAGTGGGCGATACCCCGTGACGAGCAGGATTTGCTGGCATGGGAGAGTCACCAGAAGTTGATGAAAGCCTACGAAGAAGGTTTTTTTAACGATTTGATGACGCCGCTTGCCGGTCTTGAAAAAGACAACATACTGCGCCCGGACACTACGCTCGAAAAGCTGGCAACTCTGAAGCCGGTTTTCGATCGCGAAAATGGCACCATGACGGCTGCCAATAGCACCGCATTGACCGATGGCGCCGCTTGCGTGCTTCTGGCCAGTGAAGAATGGGCAAAGGCCAATAACTTCGAGGTAAAAGCTTGGCTGACTTTCTCGGAAGTAGCCGCAGTTGATTTTGTAGATAAAAAAGAAGGGCTGTTGATGGCTCCGGCTTATGCGGTACCGCGTCTCCTGGAGAAAGCCGGCCTTACGCTACAGGATTTTGATTTCTATGAAATCCACGAAGCGTTTGCTTCTCAGGTTCTTTCAACGCTCAAAGCCTGGGAAGATCCTGCGTTCTGCAAAGACAAGCTGGGCTTGGAAAAGCCGCTGGGTAGCATTGATCGCGCTAAACTGAACGTGAAAGGCAGCAGCCTTGCCACAGGCCATCCATTTGCCGCTACCGGCGGGCGTATTGTGGCTACGCTAGCCAAGCTTCTGGAAGAAAAGGGCAGTGGCAGAGGCCTGATTTCGATCTGTGCTGCCGGTGGCCAAGGTATAACGGCTATTCTGGAGCGATAAATTGCCGGAAAGTGTGAATAGTCTTTGACAGGCTTGGTTTTGCGCCGTAGTATGCGCGCCACGGTGATCGAGAGACCACCAACAAGTTTGATGCGGGGTGGAGCAGTCTGGTAGCTCGTCGGGCTCATAACCCGAAGGTCGTAGGTTCGAATCCTGCCCCCGCTACCATATAAAAGAAAGGCAGATCAGTAATTTACTGGTCTGCCTTTTTTCGTTTCTATCCCTCGGATTTCCTCAGTGCCCTCTTCCTTCGTGCCTTTACTGGTTTGAGACATCTACTCGAGAATTACTTTTAAATAGAAATATTTACTATTATCATTAACAATAAGATTAGCATTAACGCAGACCTGTCGCCGTAAGGTGCCCACACTCTATTCGAGGCCACGCAATGTCTCCCAGCGCTTTTTCACTTCGCCCACTCCTCAAGGCCATACGTTACACCGCGCCGTTAGCGTGGCTGGGCGTTGTGCCTATGGCTATGGCGCAAACCTTCGACAGCGACACCGAAGTACTCACTCCGCTTGTTGTAACCGGAACCGCGCTGAAAGTGGAAGCTCCTATTATTGAAACGCCTCGTCCGGCGTCTGTGGTCACCCGCGATGAGCTGGAAGAGCGCAATGTACAGTCCCTTGATGAAAGCTTCCGTTATCGTGCGGGTGTTGTAACCGGGCAATACGGCAGCGATAACGATACCGACTGGTTTAAGGTGCGCGGCTATGATCAGTCGACGTATCAGGATGGTTTGCGTATATATCGTGCAGGTTACTACCAGTGGTTACCGGAGCCTTATGGACTTGAGAGGGTAGAACTGTTGAAGGGCCCGGCCTCGGTTCTGTATGGCGAAGCGCCTCCTGGTGGCGTTATAAACGCGATTAGCAAGCGCCCCACGAAAGATCCCCGAGGGGAGGTTGTTATTGAAGGTGGTACAAATGGCCATCAGCAGGTCGGATTTGATAGCTCCGGACCGGTCAATAGCAGTGACCATGTACGCTATCGTTTGGTCGGTCTTTATCAAAATGCCGAGGGTGATATCGACGAGACTGAAAACAAGCGCTACTACGTGGCTCCAAGCCTTGAGTGGGACATTGGCGACCAGACCACGCTGACTCTTCTGGGCAGCTTTCAGAAAGATGACGCAGTGCCCTACAACGGTTTCAAATTACCCTATGGCACCATTGAGAGCACGCCCTTTGGCAAAGTCGACCCTGCGGTGAATTACGGTGAGCCCGACTACGATGTAAATGAACGCGAACAGTCCTCTTTGGGTTACCAGCTCTCGCATCAACTTAA
Source organism: Marinobacter sp. AC-23 (assembly GCF_001858325.1). GTDB lineage: Bacteria > Pseudomonadota > Gammaproteobacteria > Pseudomonadales > Oleiphilaceae > Marinobacter. Next base: position 32,529 of record NZ_MBPP01000039.1, on the reverse strand, counting down.
TGACACCTGGCGTATTGAGCAAGATCTACGCTATAGCAAGCTCGATATGTTATTGCGCAGCACTTACATTTTCTTCCAGAGCGGGCCAAGAGAGGGCACCCGGGGCCTGGTGTATCGCGATGGTGATATCACCTCCTGGACGATTGATAACCGAGTGGTTGGCAAGTGGTTCACGGATCGCACCGAAAATACGCTACTGATAGGTGTGGATTACCAGGATCTGGAAAACTCGGGCAAAGAAGCGGATCCGTTCCCTTTCGGAACCGTGGATCTGTTCGAGCCTCAGTATGGAAATTACACGCCGGTGGCGGAAAGCGATCTGACTCAGCGAACGGTCAAAAAGCAGCAAACGGGTATCTATCTTCAGAACCAACTCCGGCTGGATGATCAATGGATCTTTCTCGCGGGTGCACGCTATGACAAAGCTGAAACCGATAACGCCGCAAACGGCACCAAAGAGCGTGCCGACGATAACGCAGTGTCGTTATCCGGCGGCATTATGTACCTGCTGAATAACGGCATTTCCCCCTACATCAGTTATACCGAGTCATTCCAGCCCACGGTTGGCACCGACGCTAATGGCGACTTGTATAAGCCACGGGAAGGCAAGCAACTGGAAGCAGGCATTAAGTATGCGCCTGAAAGCATTGATGGCTATTTGAACGCCTCGGTGTACCAGATTGAAGAGAAAAACTCGCTGGTGACCAATGGTGCTTTCCAGGTACAAGAAGGCGAACGCAATACTGACGGCTTTGAGCTGGAAGGGGTTGCCTACCTAACTGGCGACCTGCAGATGACAGCGGCTTACACCTACAGCGACTCCACCACGCAAAACCGGGCGATTGGCGCAGATGAGGTTCGAGCTACGTTGATCCCGCGCCATATGGCCTCGGCCTGGCTGGACTATGCGTTTTCACAAGCCGTTCCGGGGTTGAAGGTGGGCGGGGGAGTGCGCTTTGTTGGTGAAACCAAGGACGAGGTCTATGGCTATGAGGTCCCCTCGTACAGTGTGGTTGATGCCATGGCCAGTTATGATTTTGCAAAGAATTGGCGTGTTCAGCTCAACATTAACAACTTGGTCGACAAAGAATATATCGCAAGCTGCGATTACTGGTGTTACTACGGTGAGGCCAGACGCGTCACTGCCAGCTTGAACTACCACTGGTAAGTCAATTACGGGAAATGAGCAACCCACCTGCAAGGTATACGGGTTGCTCTATTCCCTACTTGTTGGTACTCGAGAAATTAAGCCTCACTGACCCTGGATACTGCATCCTGGGTTGCAAGGTCACGCTGCTTACCAGTCAGTTCATGCATGAGCCCCGCTTTCATTTCCAGTAAGCGGTCAGCATGCTCAAAATAATGGTCATCGTGGCTGATGGCGAATATCGTAACGCCCATATCATGCAAGTGGCCCAGCAGCTCCCGGTAAAAGTAACGTCGGAATTGCGGATCCTGATCCGCAGCCCACTCGTCCAGAAGCATAAAACCCCGCTGCTCGGCGATGGCCAACAACAAAGCAAGTCGCTTTCGTTGGCCTTGTGATAGCTGGGGGTTCGTTACTCGATCTGCATCAATCTCCAATTTTTTGCTCATTTGCAGTCTTTTGAGCCATTCATTCAGCAGCTCAGGCTCAGGGCTTTGGCCATTTGGCCCTAAAAGGCGGTCAAACTGGTGGAAGTCTGTAAATACGGAAGAGAATCGCTGGCGAAAATGCTGCCAGTCTTGAGCGGTCGTCAACGGTTTTCCGTCAACCAGAATTTCTCCACTTTGGGGCCGATACAATCCGGTTAGAAGACGAGCCAGAGTAGATTTGCCACTTCCATTCCCGCCAATCAGGAAGACCAGCTCACCGCGCCGCAGAGTGACATCAATCGGCCCCACAACAAAACCCCGGCCTTCCTGGTTAGGGTATTGGTAAGTAACCCCTCGCAGCTCAATCGTGCTCCAGTCTAGCGCGGGGGACGCCACATTAAATTCAGGCGCATAAGCGGCTAAATCCAAACTCTCGAGTTTTCTGAATGCAACTTGTGCATTAAGTAGCATGGGTAGCGCGCCAATCGCCTGAATCAAGGGCGTGCGAAGAAATAATAGTGTCAGCGAAAAAGTCGCTGCGATATTGGTGTTAGCCCAGCCCAGGCCGTTGGCCAGAAAAAATACCACACCGATCGCGCCAACCATCATGATGTTTGACCAGTTTACTGCGGAAAGATGAAATGTATCTGAGCGGATTATGTGCCAGCGATAGCTGCTGGCGTGGCGCTCGTAGTCGATCTCATAAAGCTGACGGGCTCTACTGCGGTTAAGTGCAAGCTCCTTTCGCCCGTTAATAAAAGACTCATAATCACAGTAGAGTGCATCTTCGGTTTCCCGAACTTGCGCCAGGTGGCGATATACCCTTTGAACAAGGAGCCAGCCAACGAGCATTGTTACACCGACCCATAAAGTGGTGACGATAAGCATGCCGGGGGATAGCCAGGCAAGATATGCCGCTGCGCCCACCGTAACAACAACACCTTGGACTAATTCCGGTAAACGAACAAAAGCAAAGGTGATGTTTCGGATGTCAACAGAAAGGCTTGCCAGTAACCCCGCACTGCCGGTGCGCTCAAGCGTTTCGATATCGGTATCCAGGATCTGCTTGATCAGCCGGCCGCGTAAATCGTAAACGAAGTGATGCCCCAGCATCGTGAGTGCAAGTTGCGCCGCCAGAGTAACCACCAGCAAGAGTAAAACCAGCCCGAAAAAGGTTGGCAACACGTGCCAGGGTGCCCCCGCTGATTCAATCAGCTGTTGGTTAATGAACGCTATTACGCCAATACCAACGCCTGCGCTGATTAGGCTAAGAAGCATAATGATAACAAAGGGGAGGCGGTACTGGCGGAAAACGATGGCGAGTAACTCCATCAAAACTCCCGGGTAGTGGCTGGAATTGTCAGCGCAATGTATAATAATAATCAGTTGCGTTTATGTTCTCTTAAAATTACTTCGTATGCAAACCGGCAGCGCGGGTACGTGGCTCGTAAGGGTTTGTGCGGTGAAGTGCCAGAGGTTCTGTTTCCCAGCCATGTTATTTTTTTTGGATAATCTGTTGCTATCCTTCCGTTGTTTGGGTCATGCACCGACTCGTGTTCGGGGTCTTCTACTATTACAGCTTTTCTTTCTGACGTTAGTGTCGCTGAATGTCGAAGCTGCGGTATCCAGCTTGTCACAATCGCAGAATGCATCCCTTCGAGTGGCAGCCATTGATTGGACGCTGGTCGAAACCCTTATGTCGTTAGGGGTAGTGCCGGTTGCGACGGCTCAGATTAAGGACTATCAGGCATGGGTCGTGGAACCGTCACTTCCTGAACAGGTTGTGGATATAGGCCTGCGTGCTCAGCCCAACCGAGAGTTGGCTGCTTCACTGAATCTTGATCTTATCCTGATATCCCCTTTGTATAGTGCAATTGAGCCCACTCTTTCACAGATAGCACCGGTTCAAACACTGACCACATACAATCCAGAGAAAGATTTTTGGCAAAACCTCGTAGATACCACTCGACGGGTTGGCGAACTGACCAACCACTCGGCAGAAGCTGAGGTTGTTATAGAGCACCACCGCTCGCGAATTGACCAGATGAAAGAAAAAATTGCCATGGACACCCCTCCGCTTTTGGTCGTTCAGTTTATTGATGACCGTCATGTACGTGCTTATGGCAAAGGTAGCTTATACGACATGGTGATCAAACAACTCGGGCTGCAAAACGCCTGGAAGGGCGAAACAAATATGTGGGGCTATACCACGGTTGGCATAGAAGAACTGGTTACTCAGGGATACCTGGTTATCGTCGATCCGGTTCCCATGAGTGCGGAAGGGGTTTTTGACGATAACAGGCTCTGGCAAGCGCTGCCGGCCGTTCGCCATGATCGGGTTCTATCGTTGCCAGCGGTGTGGAGCTTTGGAGCACTGCCTTCAGCCGTTCGCTTTGCTGATGAACTGTATCAGGCACTGACTGAACAGCACGCCACTGAGCCAGGCTTGCGCAACTTATGATCTCTATACATCAGCGGGCCTCTCCCGCGTATATTTGTTTGCCACTGGTTATCATCTGCGTTGTTATCACTTTTAACCTGTTGAGCCACACACTGCCAGGCCTGAGCCACGGCAGTTTCGATTTTTTTGTTGGGCTTTCCGCGCCCGAAGCCAAAGTGATGTCTACAGCGGTGGTTCAGTTCAGCGTGCTGCCTCGCATGACCATCGCCCTATTGGTTGGTGCGGCGCTCGGCTTGGCGGGTGTTCTGATGCAACAGGTTTTGCGTAATCCTATCGCCTCGCCAACGACACTGGGTGTTGCCAGTGGAGCACAGCTTGGTCTTTTGTTGGCCACGCTTTTTGCGCCCGGTCTCTTGGCTTTCGGCAGTGAGTGGGTGGCACTGGCAGGGGGTGCAATCTCATTACTGATTGTGCTTTCGTTATCCTGGCATCGTGGCTGGCGCCCGTTGCTGTGGTTTTGGCCGGCTTAGTCGTTAATCTTTATATCGGTGCGCTGAGCACGGTATTGATTCTTTTTCATCAGGAAGAATTTCGCGGCCTGATGATCTGGGCTGCTGGCTCTCTTGCTCAAAATAGCTGGAGCGACACGCTGCATTTGTTGCCCCGCCTGGTAGTCGCGGCGATCATAGCCGGATTAATGGTGCGGCCACTGGGCTTGCTGGAATTGGATGAATCCGGTGCCCGTAGTCTCGGCATATCCGTACGCAAGCTCCGATTGCTGAGCTTGGGGTTGTCTGTTTTTATTACTGCATCGGCCGTTAGCCTTGTGGGTATCGTTGGCTTCGTGGGATTGGCTGCACCGGTGATCGTCAAGCTGGTGGGCGCACGCACTCTGGCACAACGACTGCTATGGGCACCTGTGTTCGGAGGACTGCTGCTATTAACTACCGATCTTTTTTTGCTGCAGTATTCGGCGCAGTTGCCTTCAATGGTTCCAACCGGTGCTATGACCGGACTCCTGGGGGCACCGTTATTGCTCTGGCTTATTCCGCGATTATCCCTCAAAGGCACTGCGCCAAACACATCTAAAGCGACTCTACAGCTAACCAGTAAGCCCACCTCACGAATGTTTCTTTGGCTTCTGGTTTTACTGCTGGTTTCATCCATTGTGGCTTTGTTCGTGACTCAATCCACCGGAGGCTGGATATTCAATGGCACGGGACAATGGGCCTCCATTGTAAACTGGCGGCTTCCGCGCGTTCTGGCGGCTGCGGGGGCGGGCGTTCTGCTGGCTCTAGCTGGTACGACCATTCAACGAATGACGGGCAACCCGATGGCCAGTCCAGAGGTGCTGGGGATCAGCTCTGGCACAGCCATTGGATTGATTGTCACTATCTACTTTTCCTCGGATGTTACCGTGCCGCTGCTTGTTTTGGCTGGATCAATGAGTGCTGTCATCACGTTAGCCGTTTTGATTTTGTTGAATCGCCGCACCGGGTTTCAGTCCGAGCGCCTGCTTCTTACTGGAATAGCCATAACGGCTTTATTCGACCCGTTAAGAAGTATCTTTCTTGCCAATGGTGACCCTCGTATCCAACAGGTAATCGCATGGATGTCAGGCTCAACTTACTACGTTGATTTTTCAACGGGCCTGAGCGCGCTCCTGCTTGCTGTCATGGTGGTGGCACTAACCCCACTGGTCGCTCGCTGGTTGGATTTGTTACCCCTCGGTCGCAACGTTGCTTTGGGTTTGGGGCTGAGTGTGGATAAGGTTCGGCTTATACTGCTGGCACTGGTGGCCATACTGACCGCATTTGCAACGTTGATTGTCGGGCCCTTGAGTTTTGCAGGCTTGCTGGCGCCTCATGTTGCCCGGATGCTGGGCTTCTCCAGGGCGCTACCTCATCTTGTAGGTTCGGCGATGGTTGGCGCTTTACTGATGATAAGCGCGGATTGGTTGGGGCGTCAGGTGCTGTTCCCTCAGGAAATCCCAGCCGGCCTGGTGGCCGCATTGCTGGGAGGCGCCTATTTCATCTGGGGGTTAAGAAGGTACTAGAACGAGTAAGACACTGATGCCTCCAGCGTTCTTTCCTCACCAAACCAGCAATTAGCACTGTCGAAGCAGCTATAATAGCGCTCGTTGGTGAGGTTGTTCACGGATACCCCGATCTCAGTGCCGTTCAACGTGTGTGCCAGCTGGCCCACGTCATAGCGAAGAGCGATGTCCAGAAGGGTGACGTCGGGAACTTTGCCCGAGTTGGTGGTCGCGTCGTATTCGGCCTCGCCGATATAGCGCGCTCCAATGCCGGCAATCAGACCGTTTAAAGGCCCTTGGTCAAAGCTGTAGTCGGCCCAGCCCGACAGTAAATGTTCCGGAACCCACACCGGCGTTTTACCTTTCAGTCCAGAATTATCTTTTGTTATCTCTACGTCCTGGAACGTGTAGCTCAGGGTTAGCAGCAGGTTGTCCAGAGGCTGAGCCAGAGCTTCCAACTCTACGCCCTGCGAGCGCACGGCACCCGCCTGGATTTTGTCATACGGGCCGCCTGCTGGGTCACGGGTTGGTACGTTCTCTTTGGTAATCTGGTAAAACGCGAGGTTGGCGGTGGTGCGTTGGTCCGGTGACTGATACTTAACGCCCAATTCCCACTGATCGCCGACGGAGGCGTCAAATTCATTGCCATTTCGATCCCTCCCGGTTTGTGGTTCGAAGCTTTCAGCGTAGTTGAGGTAAGGCGAGAGGCCGTTTGCGGCCTGGTACATGATTCCGGTACGCGCTGAAACATTATCCTGGTCGAGCTTTGCGTCTACAGCGGTGCCGTACTGTGTTCCGTTTTCCGTGCCTGTGAAATCGTCCCAACGTACACCGCCAATCATCACAAACCGGTCAATTCTGACCTGGTCTTGCACATAAACGCCCAGCTGCTTTTTCTCAATGTTGAAATCAGATGAATACGGCGTGTCTGTGATGTCGATCGTCGAGCGTGAAATTTGCTGATGATTTGGATTGAAGAGGTCAATGGAGGGCGCGCCGCTTCCACCCGCCGTATCCTCATAGATGACGTCTGATTTCAGGCTCAGATAATCAAAACCCACCAGTAAGTTGTGCTCGGCTGCGCCGGTTTGAAAGCGCCCGGAAACCTGGTTGTCGATCGTGAACCCGGTGGTCGCTTCATCGGTCAGATAGGCTTCTCGTGACAGGGTTCGTCCGTCAGCGGCCAAGCCAGTGCCATAGGTGTTGGTTTGAAATGCTTCTGCATCGGTGTAGCGAAAGTTCTGCAGAAAATTCCAGTTGTTATTGATGTTGTGGTTGATTTTATAGCCTGCCAGAAGAACCTCTTTTTCAAACTGGTTCCAGTTGGAGTCGCCAGAGAACGCATCGGTATCCAGTTCGCCATTTGGGTTCGGCAGAAAAAGACCGGAGGCCGGCAAGGATGTGTAAATGCCCATCTCCGGATCTTTCTGATAGTACAGATTAAAATTCACCAGGGTGTCATCGCTGATCTGCCAGTCCAGGGAGGGCGCAACCATGTAACGTTCTTCTTCCGCGGTTTCTGCCTGGCCATCTCGGGTGCGGGCCAGCCCAACCAGGCTGTAGGATAGATCCGAATCTCCCAATTGGCCGCTACTTTCAACAGAGGCTTCATTCAAATTGCGCGAGCCGGTAGCCAACTCAATCTTATTGGATGAACCCGCGGTTGGTTTTTTACTGATCAGGTTGACCATGCCTCCCGGCGGCATGGAACCATACAGAGTTGACGTAGGGCCACGAAATACTTCGACCTGCTCAACCGCTAACAAGTCTATTTGCGGCTGAAGATTCCAGTCGTTGTATAGCAGCTGCATGCCATCGTAGTAGTTTTGGTAGTTGATAAAACCACGAATGCTGAACAGATCCAGACGACCCACGGCTCCTCCGCGCAACTCTGTGTTGACGCCAGGGGAGTATCGAAGCGCCGCAGCGACTGAATCTGCATCGCGCATTTGCAGAGCCTGCTGGTCCAGTACCGATATGCTCTGGGGCGTGTCTTCCGGCTGCAGTGATGTTTTGGTCGCTGTGCTGCGGTAGGTGTCACCGTAAACTGCCAGCTCGTCCAGCTCCATTACCTCGTTCGCAAGAGCGATTTGGCTACTACCTGCGCCCACCGCTATAGCCAGTATCGAGGGTTTGAGAAAAGATCCTTTCATGGTAAAGCCCCGTAGAGTTCAGAGACAGACAAGATAGTCTGTTACATTTATAATGCGAATCATTATCATTATATTTGGTTGTCGGGGCGATACTTAACAGTTTGGTGCATTCCACGAAATCATTGGCCGGCAAAGCTTGACCGGTATCCAATATTCCATAGACACCTGTGGTGCAGAAGGGGTCAATCCGGGTGGGTAAATTTCCAGATCGTAGGCGTGGAGTGCTTCGCAGCCGGAGTTGGGTAGCCAGGCCTGGAAAAACCATTTGAGAACATCTGGCAGGGAAACCAGTGGGCCATGAAACGCGATCACAACGTAGTTTCGGCCTGGCACTGTGATGCTACTTAGCGTATCTGTCGCTGGTGGTTCTTGAACTTCTGTTCCAGCAAGGTAGGTGAAAGATGCGTTGGACCCTCCTGCAAGGTCTAACACACCAATTCTGGGGTGGTCAGCGTCTGCGCTGTTGATGCTACTGAAATCCCGCCACAGGCGCGGGAGCTTGTCATTAAAATCAGGGCAGGCCGAAAACAGGCCGTTCACTTGGCCGGCCACACCAGCCACGGTGAACGTTGGCTGGAAATCCAGCCGGATCCCCGGCACTCGCGAACGCAATGACTCTGGGGGCAGCAGGTCCGGGTGACAAGACATCGGAGTTTTCAGAAGACATGGCAGGCCACGCTGGCGGTATTTTACCGGCGCGCAACCAAAGTGTTGTTTGAAGCTACGGCTGAAACTGATGTCACAGCTGAAACCGCAGGCCAAAGCAATATCGATCATGCGTTGTTTGGTAAAAAGCAGCATCTCAGCTGCCTGGCTCAAGCGCAGTTCCCGCACGTAGCGTCCTAGTGAAAGGCCGGTTTGATGGGCAAAAATACGGTTGAACTGCCAGCGCGACAGGCCGCAGCGTTTGGCCAGTGCAGTCACCGCTAATGGCTTATCCAAGTTATGATGAACATGATCTAGCACCTGTTGAATTCTATGCAGCTGTAACCGCCGATTACTCTCCATCTAACCTCGTTTATTGCTGTGCGAAACCTTCCAGAAACCGAAAGCTCTCGGTGTAGTGATCCTCCTGCCATTATTAGCAGAGATAAATCTCAAAACTATTTAATGATAATCATTTGCAATAAGAATTTGTAGTGCTAAATTCTGCTCTGAACACGTTCTTAATTCGGGGAGAAAATTATGAGTGGATCAGTGGTTCAGTTGGCGGGCTCATCAAAAAGTATATTCTCTGCATGGCAGACACTTCGAAAATCCGCTAAGAAAGACAATGCCCGAAAAAACCAGGAAAGTGAGTGGCGCATGGGCGCTAGTGCTGGTCCGGGTGTAAATTCAAGGGTGAGCTACTGAACCCTTGCAAACTTGACGAGCTTTAGCACCACACGAATCATCACCGCGTAAATGTTACGTAAAGCCACAGCCCAAGCATACTATGCGCACGCATTATTGCTCACAATCCAGCTCCAGCCTTTTTTATCCATTAAATGGGCTTGTTGAATGGAATTTGCTGCGAGGTGTGCATGGTTTCCCCCAGAAAGTTTGTCTGGCCTGTGTTGTTGGTTCTAGCGGCTGTCATTGCTGCGGGTTGGTGGTTTCAGCGGGACAGACAGCCACAGCAGAATGTGCTGACGGTGACAGTAGAGCGAGGAGGGCTGGAAGACCTGGTGACGGCTACCGGTGTGTTGCAGCCCCGGGACTACGTGGATGTAGGCGCGCAGGTGTCGGGGCAGCTTAAGCTGCTTCATGTCGAGGTTGGAAGCCAAGTGAAAGAGGGCGATCTACTGGCAGAAATTGATGCCACGCTATACCTCGCCCGGGTAGATGCGATCCGCGCACAGCTTCGTAATCAGAAGGCACAGCTGATGGAGCGTGAAGCACAGCTCACCCTTGCGGAAATTCAGTATCGGCGGCAGCAGAATCTGTTACGGGAAGAAGCCACCAGTCGTGAAACGGCCCAAATCGCCGAAGCAACTCTTAGGTCAGCGAAAGCACAAGTCGAGGCCATCAGTGCCCAAATAGAACAGACTGACTCAACCCTGCGGGCGGAAGAAACCAACCTGGAGTATGCCCGCATCTATGCGCCTATGAACGGCACTATTGTTTCCATCGAGGCCCGGCAGGGTCAGACCCTCAACGTCAACCAGCAGGCACCGGTGCTGATGCGCATTGCCGACTTGTCGGCGATGACTGTTGAGGCTCAGGTGTCAGAGGCAGATATTAGCAAGCTGACCCCCGGCCAGCCGGTGTATTTCACCACGCTAGGTAACCAGCAGCGACGTTGGGAAAGCCATCTGGATCGGGTGGAGCCCACCCCGGTAGTCGAAAATAACGTCGTGCTCTACAACGCTGTCTTTGATGTGCCCAACCCGGAAGGTCGGTTGATGACCCAAATGACGGCTCAGGTTTTTTTTGTTAATGCCAAAACCGAGGATGCGTTGCTGATACCCGTAACGGCGCTGAACCGTCGTGGACTGACCACCACGGTTCAGGTGTTGGGCAGTGATGGTGAGATCGAACAAAGAAATGTGACGGTTGGCGTGTCGAACCGGGTGCAGGTTGAAATCCTGGATGGCCTGGAAGAGGGCGACCAGGTAGTGAGCAGTTCACGCGGTGACGGCGGCGCCAAAAGTTCATCCGGTAGCTCACGCCGGATGGTTGGCATGAGGCTGTAGTCATGACGCAACCGCTGATCGAATTGCGGGATATTACCCGCACCTACCATAACGGTGAACTGGCTGTGCAGGTACTGCGCGGTATCAACCTGACCATTCAGCGGGGAGAATTTGTAGCCATTATGGGGGCTTCCGGATCTGGTAAGTCCACCCTGATGAATATTCTTGGCTGCCTCGACCGGCCATCTAGTGGCCATTACTGGTTTGATGGGCACGATGTGTCGAAGCTGGATCGCGATGGCTTGGCGCGTTTGCGCCGTGAATCATTTGGCTTTGTATTTCAGAGCTACAACTTGTTGCCAGGAATGTCGGCTAGTGCAAACGTTGAAATGCCTGCCAGCTACGCCAGCCTGCGTGCGGGTGAACGCCAGAAGAGGGCGGCCGACCTGCTGCGACGGCTGGGCCTGGATGAACGCCTGGAACACCGGCCGGGCCAGCTTTCCGGCGGGCAGCAACAGCGGGTATCCATTGCCCGGGCGCTGATGAATGGCGGTGAGATTATCCTTGCAGATGAGCCTACTGGCGCCCTCGACAGCCACAGTGGCCGCGAGGTCATGAAGCTGCTGAAAGAGCTGTCGGAAGAAGGCTATACCATTATCCTGATTACCCACGACAGCAATGTGGCTGACCATGCGCATCGCAAGATCGAGATCGCCGACGGTCAGATAGTGAGTGATCCTGGCCCGCCAGATGTCATTGCCGACGCGCCGCTCCAACGACAGTCTCTAAAGCATAACCCCTCTATTGTCAGGGAGCTTTATCAGGGAGCTCGCACAGCCATTAGCTCCATGACGGGCAACCTGTTTCGTACCGCGCTGACATTGCTGGGTATCGTCATAGGTGTGGCTTCCGTGATAACGATGCTGGCAATCGGCGACGGTGCCCGTGAGGCGGTGGTGGACCGCATCAGTGCCATGGGCAGTAATCTACTGCTGGTGCGCCCCGGTGCTCCGGGGCAAAGGCGGGGCGGGTGGAACATTGCCACGTTGGTGCCGGAAGATGTTGATGCCATTAATACCTTACCGAACATCATCGCTGCGGTGCCTGAACTTACGGGCAGCCAGACCCTGCGTTACGATAATGCCGACCATCAGGCAGAGGTGAACGCGACCTCCTGGCAGTTTCCGGCTGTTCGTCAGTGGTCGGTCAGGCAGGGCAGCTTCTTTAACCAGGCAGACGAAGGCGAGTATGCGCCAGTGGCCGTTCTGGGTAATACCTCAGCCAAAGCTTTGTTCGGGCCAGAGGATCCGGTGGGGCGCTATATCCTGATGAGTAACGTGTTGTTTCAGGTGGTCGGAGTGATGAGCGAGCGCGGGGCGTCGCCCATGGGGCAGGACCAGGATGACGTGGTCCTGGTGCCCTATACCACCGGCAGTATGCGGATTTTTGGTCAGCGGCATTTGCGCAACGTAACCATCGCCGTGGACGACACCTCGCTGATGGATGAGGTTCAGGCCCAGGTACACCAATTATTACTTCAGCGCCACGGCGTTGAGGATTTTCAGATTTACAACATGGCCTCACTGATTGATACCGTTTCGGAGACTCAAGACACCTTCACTTGGCTGCTAGGTTCTGTGGCAGCGATCTCATTGTTGGTGGGAGGTATCGGTGTTATGAACATCATGCTTGTAAGTGTGACAGAGCGTACCCGGGAGATCGGTATACGTATGGCGACGGGTGCTCGCGCCCGCCATATCCTGCAGCAATTTTTGCTGGAAGCGCTGGCCGTTTCGGCGTTGGGTGGTGTGATTGGTGTAGGTCTTGGGCTTGGGGCCGCGGCCTTGGTGGCGCATTTTGGCACCCCGGTAAGCTATTCTCTGCTGCCGGTATTGTTGGCCTTCGGGTGTGCATTCGGTACTGGCCTTTTGTTCGGCTTCCTGCCCGCACGAAAAGCCGCGGGATTAGACCCGGTTACGGCATTGGCAGCGGAGTAAAGGGTAATGAAATGCTTATAAACAAACGAACTGGTGGGTTGCGGATCCTGTTATTAACGATTGCCGCAGCAACACTCACTGGCTGCGCCGCCACACTCCCTATTGAGCGACCCACGCTTGAAAGCGCGCAAACCTGGAATATTCCGAAGGACATCGGGGAAGACAGCGTGGCGCCGGATAGGCTCTGGTGGCAGGGTTTTGGTTCAGATGAACTGAATCAGCTTATCCGTCGGGCCTTTGAACAAAGCCCTGACCTGGCGGCCATGGCAGAGCGCGTATTCCAGGCAGAGCAGCAAGCGCGGATCGCAGGCAGCAGCCTGTTGCCATCATTGGGTCTGACTGGAAGCACAAGTTCACGGGTTAGTGATGGGCGTGGTCCTTCCGAACGCAGCGAGTCAACCTCTGCCACCCTGACGGCCAGTTACGAGTTGGATGTGTGGGGTAATCTTGCGGCCAGTCGTAATGCGGCCGAAGCCTCTTTCCGGGCGACCGCTTTTGATTACGACACGGTGCGCCTGACCCTTGCCAGCAGTGTGGCCACCACTTGGTTCCAGTTACTTGGGCTGGAACAACAGCTGCGGGTGGCACGGGAAAACTTGCGAATCTCCGAGCGGGTTGAACGGATCGTGGAGGTGCGCTATCGCAATGGTGCGGCCAATCGTGCCGAGTTGCTACGCCAGCAAACGGAGGTGTTAAATCAGCGGGCCAGCCTGGTACCCCTACAGCTGCAATACCGGCAAACCCGATCAGCGCTGGCGGTGTTGGTGGGAGCTTCGCCACTGGGATTTGAGGTGAAAGCCGCCGACGATACTCTGTTGACTATGGCACTGCCGTCGGTCGACGCTGGCTGCCGCCAGAACTGCTTACCCGGCGTCCGGATCTGGCACGAGAAGAGGCCCGGCTTCAGGCCGCTGATGCAAGTGTGGAGCAAGCGCGCACTGCCTTGCTGCCGTCTTTTTCGCTTGACTTGAATGCCGGTGTCAACAACACCAATTTGCTTAGCCTGACTGATCCGGTGAAAACCGCCGGTTGGAGCCTCTTGCTGGCTCAGACCCTGTTTGACGGTGGGCGCCTTGATGCTCAGCAGGCGATCAGTGAATCCCGACGGCAGGAGTTGGTTGAAACATATCGCAGCACCATTCTGACCGCGTTGCAGGAAACCGATGACGCTCTTGATCGCGTGCAGACCAGCCAATATCGGGAAGAGTTACAGCAAACCGTAAACGAGCGCGCAGCCCGAACTCTTGAGTTGACAGAATTGCGCTACAAAGAGGGCAGTGACCAACTGCTGACTCTGTTAGAGGCTCAGCGAACCCTGTTCCAAACCCGGGATCAACTGGTGCAGTTGCGACTGTCGCGACTGGTAGCCGCGGTTGATCTTTATAAGGCGTTGGGAGGCGGTTGGGGGAGGGCAGCAGGAAAGGCAGTCCAGTAGCTTGCTGGTCTGCCTTTCCTGCTTTCAGCTTTCCTGTTGCTACAAAGAAATTTCTTTGAGAGCCAGCGTATTGGTGGTTATCCGTTCGGCACCCGTTGCTGTAATACGCACTGTTTCACTGAAGCCGACACCAAATTCTCCTGGCTTGCGTAAACAGATCGGCAGATGAAACACCATGTTTTCTTTCAGAATTTCTTCGTTGTCGGTGGTTATGAACATCGAGCCCGCGACCCAGGATGGCGGAAACGTTGCGCCAACCGGATAGCCATATACACCGGAGAAAAAGGCACGATCGATGATCGGCGCAAGTGCGGCTTCGCCAGCGCGGGCTGCGGAGGCGAAACTTGAACCTGCTCGTGCGGCTGACATTACCGCTTCGAGGACTTCAAGGCAGATCCTATGGAACTCAAGAATTTCGGCTGAGGCCTGGCCCACTACAGCAGTTCGCATCATTGGTGCCGTGTAGCGACGGCGAACCGCGCCGAATTCGGTGAACACCACATCACCAGGTGCAACCTTGTGACCCCCATGATTGGTGTGAATGATGCCGCTGCGCACGCCCGTCGTCACGATCGGTTGCATGCTCATGAATTCGCTGCCAGCGCCTAGCATAGAGCTGGCTCCGGCCCGGGCAATTTCATGGTCGATCACACCCACTCGTGTCACCGCAGCCGCCGCGTCCAGTCCCGCACCGGAGATAGCTGCACTTTCGGCAAGATAAACCAGCTCGGCGGGGGATTTAACCAGGCGAACACGATCAATCAATCCACCAAAATCGATAAACGTGGCTGCGCTCAATTTGCTTTGGAGTGCCGAAAGCAGTCCCGGCCGAAACGAGCCAGTCCACGGATTGAAGCCGATCTGTGGCGCAGAAACGCCTGCTGTGTTGCGTATTTGAGTAGCTAAGTCGCCTGCTACCGCCTCGGGAGCTTGCCATGGGTAGCCAATAACCTCGTCTACCCGGCTCAGGTATACAGCGGGTCCCATTTCGATGGCAGGTACGAACAAGACGGTTCGATCGGCTGCGACCAGAAGCACGCACTGAACTGAGACCTCGAACGTCGTATAACCAGTGAGGTAACACAGCTCACCGGCCTCGGTTAGAAGTAGCAGGTCAAGCCCGGCTTCAGTCATTTCCTGACGAACCGATGCCAATCGTGCCTCGTATTCATCCGGCTCGAACGCCAGTATGGGTTCAGGAAACTTACTCTGCAGTTTTTCGCGGTAGGTACGATAATCCATGGGTAGAGTGCTCGCTGTTCCGGAAACCTGTGGTCATTAGTGGTTCATTCATTCCCGATTTGCAAGAAAAAGGATTCCAGGATTAGCGTGCCTGTTGGATCGTCATTCAACTGTTTCGAGTTGTTATCCCCACGCCGGGCTTCTAGCGCACTTTGTGGGCGATATCGCCCTCACGGCCTTTGAGCATGTAATCAAAGTAGAAGGGAGGCAGGGCGCGTTTCTTAACCTGCCAGTAAAATGCAGATTCTTTAAACGGGCTTAGCGGCAGTGTGGGCGTTACCTTACCGCCATACACAAACTCCGCAAGCATCACTTTGCCATAGCCTGTCACGATGGGGCAGGAGGTGTAGCCGTCGTAACTTGCCTTCAGCTGCCCATTAGCGAGTTGAGCCAGAATGTTGGCCGCCGCCACAGGAGATTGTTTGCGAACCGCTGCAGCGGTTTTTGAGGTAGGCAGGGAGCTGCTGTCACCCAGACTGAACACGTTGGGAAAGCGCACGTGTTGCAGTGTGTGCTGATCAACATCTACCCAGCCATCGGCATTGGCCAGAGGGCTATTCTTCACAAAATCAGGTGCACACTGCGGTGGCGTTACGTGCAATAAGTCAAAGGATTCGGTTATTTCCTGGATTTCGCCATCACTGTCTGTGAAACGGAACGTGGCTTCTTTTTTGTCGCCGTTAACCGCAACCAGGTTGTGGTTCATAAGCAGGCCAATATTGTACCCACGAGCAACTTTCTCCAGGTAGGGAACAAAATCCGGAACACTGAACAGCGCGCCACCGGCGGCGTAAAACCTGAGTTCACACTGGCTGGATATCTGTTTCTTGCGGAAATAATCTGCCGCCAGATAGGCTATTTTCTGGGGCGCGCCGGCGCACTTGATGGGCGCGGGGGGTTGCGTGAAAAAGGCTTTCCCGCCCTGGAACTTTCTAATGCACTGCCACGTGTATTCCGCTAATGATGGGTCGTAGTTGCTGCAAACACCGTTACGGCCCAGAGTCTCCCGTAAGCCTTCTATTTTATCCCAGTTCAGTTTCAGGCCCGGCGTGACCACCAGGGTGTCGTAGCCAATCTCTCGCCCGTCTTCCAGCACAATCCGGTTTTGTTCCGGCAGAAGCTCCTGCGTGGCCGCTCGAATCCAGCGCGCACCCTCAGGCAGAGTGTGGGCTTGGGGGCGTGCCGTTTTTGCCAGGGAATAAGCGCCGCCACCTACCAGCGTGAACGCCGGCTGATAATAATGAATATCGCTGGGTTCAACGATGGCTATATCCAGGCCGGGCCGCTGGCGGAGCAGGGACGCTGCAACACTGGTGCCTGCGGCGCCAGCGCCGATAACGACCACCTGATGGGTGTGAGTAGAGGTGCTTTGGGGCATTACGGTACTCCTTGTGAAAGCATGTCCAGCGGAAGCATGTTCGAGGGCTCCCTGGGTGTGGAATATTAGTGCTGCTAGCTTAAAATAATCCGGTTATTCCCTGAAATGATTAAGGTCATTTCATTTAGAGTTATTTGGAATATGTTTAATATTCATTAAAATCAGTTACCTGGAATATATATCGAGTATATCGATTTATTTGTCCTGTCTATTTCATTTTATCGTTCATCTTGTGGTTTTTAGAGTGCGAACAGGCTTCGTTTAGCTGTACTTGAAGCCAGCCATTTATTTACAGTTCACACGGATCATCCAAAATGACGACAGATCTGAACTCGTCTCCTCTTTCCGGGGATCAGCAAGCGCGTTTGTCAGACCTTCTTACGGGTATGGACGAAGGACAGCTTTTCTGGCTTGCAGGTTTTCTTGCCGGCAAATGCTCAGGTGGCTCTGCAAGCGCAACCACTCACACAGCTATTGCCGCTAATGTGCCTGCTTCTTCAGCCCCTGAGCTGACTGTTTTATTCGGCTCACAAACCGGTAACGCTGAAGAGCTGGCGCAGCAGCTAGCTGCTCGTGCTGCCGATAAAGGCGTGTCTGCCAAGGTGGTGGATATGGCGGACTACAAGCCCAAACAGTTGAAGAAAGAGCAGTACCTTGCGGTGTTGGCGTCTACTCACGGGGAGGGCGACCCACCGGACAATGCGCTGGATTTCCATGAATTCCTGTATGGCAAAAAAGCCCCCAAGCTCGACGGGCTGCGCTACAGCGTGTTGTCGTTGGGTGATTCCAGTTATGAGCAGTTCTGCAAGACCGGTCAGGATTTTGACAGCAAGCTTGCCTCGTTAGGGGCAACGGCATTGGCTGAACGGGTAGATTGCGATGTGGATTACGAAGACCTGGCCGAAGAATGGATTAACCGGGTGTTGGAGACGATTGCCAGCGAAGCCGGCGCCAGCCAGCCAGCGGCTGCCAACTCGGTAGCGGCAGAGCAAGCACCAACGTCGGTCTTTAGCCGAAAAAACCCGTATGCGGCGGTTATCCTTACCAATCAAGTGCTTAGCGGGCGGGGCTCTGACAAAGAGGTGCGGCACATCGAGCTGTCACTTGAAGACTCGGGGCTGGTTTATAAGCCCGGGGATGCGGTGGGCGTGTACCCGGAAAACAGTTCGGCTTTGGTTGGCGAATTGCTGGCTGCGCTGGAATTTGACGGCGAGCAGGTTGTCTCTGTAGACGAGCGCGATATTTCATTGCGGGAGGCCTTGGCCTTCTACCGTGAAATTACACTGCTTACACCGCCGCTGATGAAGCATTGGGCGGAGTTGGTTGATGATGATGCTTTTAAAGCTTTGGTGGCAGACAGCACGGAGCTCAGAGCCTGGACTGAAGGGCGTGATCTTCTGGACCTGATTCAGGCCTGGCCGATTGCAACACTGGCACCGCAGGAACTGGTGAACCTGCTGCGTAAACTGCCCCCAAGGCTTTACTCAATCAGTTCCAGCCAGGCAGCGGTGGACGACGAAGTGCATATAACCGTGGCCGCAGTGCGTTATGCCAGCCATGGCCGGGATCGAGGGGGGGTCGCATCCGCCTGGTTGTCTGATCGGATGAGTGAAGGCGATCAGGTGCGGGTTTACATAGATCCGAACAAGAAGTTTGCTCTACCGAATGACAACGAGCCGGTGATCATGATTGGCCCGGGCACCGGTGTTGCGCCATTCCGTGCCTTTTTGCAGGAGCGGGAAGAGCGGGAGGCCGAAGGGGAAAACTGGCTGTTCTTTGGTGACCGGCGCTTCCGTAGTGATTTCCTTTATCAGTCGGAGTGGCTTAAATGGCGCCGTGAAGGTTTGCTGACTCGGCTGGATGTGGCGTTCTCCCGGGATCAGGCAGACAAACGCTATGTGCAGCACTGCCTGAAGGAGAGCAGCGTCGAGGTATGGGCTTGGCTGCAACGGGGCGCCAGCCTGTATGTATGTGGCGATGCCGACAAAATGGCACCGGATGTGCACCAGGCGTTACTGGAAATTGCCAGCGAGCAGGGTGGGCTGAATCCGGAGCAGGCCGAGGATTACCTGCGCCAGCTAAACCGGGATAAACGTTACCAGCGGGATGTGTACTGATGAGTGAAAAATTGCCTGAAGCCGAAGTAATCAAGCGTGAGAGCAACTACCTTCGCGGAACCATTCTGGAAGGGCTGGCGGACCGCACCACTGGCGCCTTGCCAGAGGACGACACCAAACTGACCAAGTTCCACGGCTCCTATCAACAGGATGACCGGGAAGTGCGGGATGAGCGCCGGCGCCAAAAGCTTGAGCCTTTGTATCAGTTTATGGTGCGCCTGCGTTTGCCGGGCGGGGTGCTGACCACAGACCAGTGGTTGGGGTTAGATAAGATTGCCGATGAGTGTGCCGATTCCACCCTGCGCCTGACCACCCGCCAGACATTCCAGTTCCATGGCGTATTCAAGGAACAGATGCAGCCGTTTATGCAAAAAATACATGCGCTGGGCCTGGACAGCCGCGGTGCCTGTGGTGATGTGAACCGTAACGTGATCAGCAACGTGAATCCGCACCAATCACAGTTGCATGGCGAGATTCATGAGTTGTCCCTGGCGATCAGCGAGCGTTTGCGCTGGCGGTCGGCGGCCTATGCGGAGATTTGGCTGGGGGAGGAATGCGTCGAAAAACTGGGTGAGGAAGAAGAGCCTTTTTATGGGCACAAGTACCTGCCGCGCAAGTTCAAGATTGCTCTGGCGGTTCCTCCGGAAAACGATTGCGACGTGTTTGCTAACGATATTGGCCTGATTGCCATTGTCGAAGAGGGCGAGATTCTAGGATTTAACGTGGTGGTTGGCGGCGGAATGGGGCTGACCTACGGTGATCCGGCTACCTATCCACGCCTGGCCACCATGGCGGGTTATGTACCGAAAGGGCAGATCGTAGATGCCTGCGAAGCTATTTGTGCCATTCAGCGGGATTTTGGCGATCGCACCAATCGCGCCCATGCCCGCTTCAAGTACACCATTGATGACCATGGCATGGACTGGTTCCAGGAGCGCTTTGCGGAATATCACGGACAAGCCTTTGAGCGACCGCGCTCTTTCAGCTTGAGCCGCAATGGCGACAGGTTTGGCTGGGTTGAAGGTGAGGATGGCAACCAGCACCTTACGCTGCTCATTCCCACCGGCCGGGTAGCAGATACCGAAAACGGGTTGCTGAGAACGGCGCTGCGTAAAATCGCGGAAATACACGCCGGCAGTTTTCGCATTACCTGCAATCAAAACCTGGTTATCGCAAACGTATTGCCTGAGAAGAAAGCGGCGGTGGATGCCATCGTAGAGGAATACAAACTGGATGCTGGAAACCGCAGTTCACCGCTGCGCCAGAACTCCATGGCCTGTGTTGCGTTTCCAACCTGTGGCCTGGCCATGGCAGAAGCTGAGCGTTTTTTGCCCGAGTTTGTGACCCGCGTAGAACAGACTATGGCGGAAGAGGGGCTGGAGCCAGATGCGATTAACTTGCGTATTACCGGTTGCCCCAATGGCTGCGCCCGCCCGTATTTGGGCGAGATTGCGCTGACCGGCAAGGCGCCTGGCAAGTACAATCTTTACTTGGGTGCCGATTTCTCCGGCCAGCGCATGAACAGGCTGTACCGGGAGAATATAGATACGGACACAATTTTGAGTGAGCTGCAGCCCCTGTTCCGCGCATACCAGCAGGAACGAAAAGCCCAGGAGCGATTTGGTGATTTTCTGGTGAGAGTTGGTATCGTGGAACAAGAGCGCACGCCGGCTATGTTGCACCAATCGTTGAAATGAACCGGGCTGCGCTCAAGGAGCATTATGAGAGACGCAGAAACCAGAGAGTGGGAACGCCTCGCTTTTGTAGCCGGGAGGGACGGCGTGCCCGCTGCTTTAGCGTTTGCACAGCAGGGGTTCGGGCAATACACCGCTGCTATTCGCGAGGCGGAATCGGGCGGTAATCAGTACGGCGCAGCCTATCGAGACAGTCTGAACGCTTCGCTTGTGGTTTATCAGTCTTACATTTCAAAAAATGAGTAAGGCGTCAGAGGGGTACTTCTGACGGCTTAGTCCGGTTCGTGGCTGTACCAGTTGAGTTTCAGGATGGATATGGCCAGGGTTTCAGAATCCGTTTGGAATCTGAAACCCTGCCAAACCAGCATCTTCAAGCAATCGGGCAAAGCCAATGGTGGTCAGATCCATCCCAGGTGCGCCGATAACCTGTACGTTAAACGGAAGCCCTTCCTTGGTACGCCCGATGGGAACGGAGGTGGCCGGTAAACCGAGCAGGGTGGCAAAAGCAATCCAGCAGAACTGATCCATGTAGGCGCGGGATTGCCCATCTACTGTGATGCGCCGTTTGAACACAGGCTGCGAATGGTCGTGCCGGATCGCAGCTGTGGGGGTGATCGGGGTTAGCAGTACGTCCACATCCTGAAACAGGGTCTCGATCTCTGCCCGCATCTTTTCCCGCATCTCGCTCATGGCCATCCACTGGTAGGCCGGCTGATTGGCGCCGCGGCCATACTCGCCAATGAATGGCGTCATGGGGCCAAAGAAGGTAAGCCATTTTTCCAGCCGTGCGATCCATTTCAACTGGCGACGCTGGGCAGGCTTGAGGGATGTGCTCAGCAGGCTGCCCAGTAGATTGAAATAGGCAGGTAATATGTGTTTAAGGCCCAAAAGCGGGTGCTTGGCTTCAGATACGAGCGCCCCTTGGTCCTCGAGTTGCTTGCCCAGCTTGCGGTAGCCGTCGGTCAGTTCTTGTTCCACCGGGCACAGGGGGTCCTCCAGCCACAGCCCCACCCGTGCCTGCTTCAGGGTTTCCAGCCTTGAGGGCGCCATAGTCAGTTGCCAGCACCGGCTGTCAACCGGTTTTGGCCCGGCAACAACCTTCAGTAATAGCTCCAGATCTCGAGCGTTCCGGGCCAGGGGGCCGCCTTCCGCTAAATCTGGTTGCGATTGTGTACCTGGAGGCCCGGGAATGTGCCCGCGAAAAGACACCAGGGTTCGTGAGGGTTTATGCCCGAAAACCCCGCAAAAATGTGCAGGAATACGCACCGAGCCTGCCAGATCACTGCCCATCTCCAGCGGCGTCATGCCCGCTGCTAAAGCTGCAGCTGCGCCACCGGAAGATCCTCCCGGGGTATGGTCGGCACTATAGGGGTTGTTGGTTACGCCAAACAGTTTGTTATAGCTTTGCAGGTCGGTGGCGTACACAGGAACATTGGTTTTGCCGAGAATAATGGCACCGGCGTCTTCCAGCCGTTGCACCACATCTGCATGACGTTCAGGTTTGTGGTCTCGCAAGGCTCGGGCACCGGCGGTGCACGTGATTCCGGCCACTTCCCAGGTGTCTTTCACGGTGAGGGGCAGGCCGTGCAAGGGGCCAGTTACTGCGCCGGAAGCACGCTTCTGGTCGGCTTCCCGTGCTTGCTCGAGTGCGCGGGCTTCATCGAGGGTAACAATGGCGTTTACTGCTGGGTTGTGTTCGCGGATTCTTGCGAGTAAAGCCGTCACCAGCGCTTCACTGCTCAGCGTGCCAGCTTCAAGCTGTGTTAGAAGCTCGTGGGCTGACTGGTAGTGCAAAGGTCCATGTTACGTCTCTTAGGTATCGTTCTTGTTGTTTGCGGTGTTCAAGCCAGGGGGGCTATGGAAGTTGCTCTCGCCAGCGCTTGACCCTTACTTGGCCCTTAATGGCATCAATGATTTCGATGATCAGTGCGATCAGGGCTTCGTTTCTCACTTCGCTGTTATCTGATTCGCCTGGCTTGTGTATAAACGCGTTTACAATATCTTCAATAAACCCATGGTTCGAAGAGGACGCCAGATCTTCCAAAATCTGCTGGATAACGTTGGCAACAATATCACCCACTGCATCTTCAAGAGTTTCCTTGATAGTCGACCCCACAACGGGCAGATATTTTAGCCGCGAAAGCTCGACGTTCTGTTCAAGTGCACGATCTACTCTGTTTTCAAGGTAGCTTCTCAACGCCCCGCGGTTGGGTATGTAACCTTCCTGTGCTGCTTGCGCAACCCGGTGTGAAATCCACCCGGAAAGCATCTCGCGCCGTGGGTAGAGAATGTCATTCTGGATCTTCTCGAACAACGGCGAGCCGAGCTTTATCTCGTGCTGAACGCCGCTCAATACCTTGGCCACGATGCGATCAGAAAGCTCTTCCATGAAGGCTTCGTAGTAGAAGTTTACGAACCGGTAAATACCAGTACTGGATACATCGATTATCTTGTACTGGTGCAGGCGGTACACAATTGAAATAACCCGCAGGACCCGCAGGAATCGCAAACTTCCTACAGGTATGCAGCCCACCAGGTCATACCAGTGGATAAAGGGGTAAAAGTACCAGCGATCATACACTTTGGCCTTGACCGAATAGCCCCAGCGCAAAAAAAACTCGGCCAGGAAGACGCCAACAAACATCACATCGTAGAAGATGAAGTTTTCATGGATTGGGTGGTATAGGGCCTGGATTGCTGGCAGGTATTCTTTCAGTACATTCTGGATCGCGATGAAATTGTAAATGGAGTCCCAGATAATGAACGCGAGGTTGATAATGAGCAGGCCCAGCATCAGGAAATCGATAATAAGCCATGTGAGCTGGTGGCTGGACTTCAAGTTCTCGCGGTTGATTTTCAGCATTCGCGGGTGTCCGTCCTCTGTGATTTAGCTGCATTCTCAGGTGTTTCTACAGGTTAGCGCATTTGGGCCGGGCCGACGACTGGTCTGGGCGCAGATTAACTTGACCGCCTGATGTTAAACTCTCACGCTTGAGCTATAACTTCTTTTATCACGACCAACACTGAAACAGTCGGATGCTATCACTTGATCATATTTTGAAATCGGATCGAATCCGGCTGCTCGGCCTGCTGCTTTTTCTATGGTCTTCCTCGGGCCTTGCCGAGCAGGTTGAGGTGAGTGTAAAGGGCGACTACCCCGGGCTCCAGGAAAACGCTGAAGCGTTCATTGGCGAAGTGGAAGGACGAAATGCCAGTAACCTTCGTCGCTATGCGACAACAGCAGTCAGCCAAGCAAGTAAAGCGCTGCGTGCACTGGGTTATTACAGCCCAATTGTGGACTGGCAGGTGGAGGAGGGTGACGCAGAAAACACTGCCCGGCTGATTCTGATTATTACCCCCGGCGACCCAGTGCGAATCAAGTCCCGAACCGTTGAAATTCTAGGGGCCGCTGCTTCCGACTCACGTTTTACCGATGACCTGCCAGTTCATCCCGCTGAAGGCGATGTCCTGAACCATGGCGACTATTCCAGTCTTCGAAATACGCTGCAGACCCGGGCCCGGCGCAGGGGCTACTTTGATGGGCGGCTTGTTACCCGAACCCTTGAGGTTGATCCCGAAGCTCTGGAGGCAAACATTACCCTGGTGTTTGAGAGTGGCGATCGGTACCGGTTGGGGGCTGTCACGTTTGAAGAGGGGCACTGGTTCGAAACTCGCCTTCTTCAGGAGTTTGTGACCTTTGAGCCGGGCACTCCCTACCACGCAGATGAAATCGCCAGGCTTAACAGCGATCTTCTTGGCAGCGGTTATTTCTCAGGCGTGGATATTGACGCCGTCCCATCCAGCGCTGAAGGTGGCGTTATTCCCGTACGCATTGGCCTGACCCGGCGAGACCGCCGCTCCATCGCCACTGGTCTCGGTTTTTCTACGGATGTCGGGCCGCGTTTCCGGGGCACCTGGCGGGAGCACTGGATTAACCCCATGGGGCACACGCGCGGTGCAGAAACAGAGCTCTCCGGGCCCAGGCAGAACCTGAGTACCTGGTATGAACTGCCGCTGGATCCACCCATGACAGATCTGATCCGGCTTACGGCGGGCTATCAACGTGAAGATATTGAGAACGTTGAGTCTGAGCTCCTGACGTTTGGGCAGCAGTGGCAACACCAGCTGGATAATGAGTGGTTGCAAGTGCTGTCTGTGCGTTGGGAGGGGGAACGTTTCAATATTGGTGACGATGAGAAAGGAACGAGTTCGTTGCTGCTCCCGGGGATTGGCTATTCCAAGTTGCACGCCGATTCGCCATTGGATCCGTCCCAAGGGTACCGCTTGCAGATTAATGTAACCGGCTCCCACAGGGCCGCTCTGTCCAGCGTGGATATATTGCATGTGAACGCGATTGCCAAGGGTTTGTTTACGCTCGGCGGTAAGCATCGCTTTTTGTCACGGGTCCAGCTTGGGGGCGTGGGAACTAACCGGTTTGAAGATGTGCCGCCCTCGTTGCGCTTCTTCGCGGGTGGTGACCAGAGTGTGCGCGGCTATGGTTACCAGACGCTGTCACCGGAAAACGAAAACGGCGTTCCTGTGGGTGGCCGTTACACATTGGTGGGTAGCGCAGAATACCAGTATCAGTTTGCTGAAAAGTGGCGTACAGCCCTGTTTGTCGATCATGGGAACGCGGTGAATGATTTGCTAGATCCTCTGGCAACTGGGGCAGGTGTGGGAATTCGTTGGATCAGCCGCTGGGGCCACTGCGCCTGGACGTTGCCAAGGGCTTGAACCCTGAATTTGGTGGCGAGTGGCGGGTGCACTTCTCGATGGGGCCAGAGTTGTGACAGACGTACGCAAAGACAACGACAATACCGATAAGGCAAAGCAATCTCAGCGTAAACGGACACACCGATTCCGCTTCTGGGTGCTGCTGCTTCTCGGGCTCCTGGTCCTTCTTCCGGTGGTTGTGGTTTCAGCGATTCTACTGGCGCTGCGCTCTGAAGCCGGCACGGCTTGGGTGATGGACCAGATACCTGGGCTTGAGGCGGTTAACGATCGCGGCTCGCTGTTTGGAACCTGGCAGGCCGATAGCCTTGAGTGGCAAGGTTACGGAGTGAACGTGGCGGTGGATGCTCCGCTTGTGGATTGGTCGCCCTCCTGCCTTTTTGATCTGCAGCTTTGCCTCGAAACCCTGCACGTGAAGCAGCTCGACGTTAGCGTGCAGCCTTCTGAAGAAGAGCAAAGTTCGTCTGGGGATATCAGTCTGCCGGGGTTTGAGCTACCGCTGGGGTTAAGAGTCAGCGATGTAAGGCTTGGCACATTTACGCTCAATGGCAGCAAGGTGTGGGACAAGTTTGAGCTTGATGCAGGCGGCTCAGGTGCCGACTGGAAACTGGAACGGGTTTACTACCAGCTTGATGACTATACCGTGGTCGCCTCTGGCCGTGTGGAAACGCGGCGGGACTGGCCGGTTAACCTTGAGGTAAACGCTACTCTGCCGCCGCCCTATGGCGAGACCTGGGCGATAGATCTGGCGCTTTCCGGCAGTGTGCGGGATCTTGCTCTCTCAGGGCAGAGTCGGGGCTATCTCAATGCTGCACTGGAAGGCAAAGTAGAACCTTTGGCATCAAACCTGCCCGCGCGCTTAAAAATAACCTCAGAAACGTTCCGGGCGGCCGAAGCCTTACCGGAAACCTTGGTGCTGAAAAACTGGTTTATTGAAGCTGCAGGTAACCTGCAGAACGGGTTTAAAACAACAGGCCAGGCCACTTTGCCGGGCACTGAAGGGCCGGTTGAGTTAGCGTTGGCGGGCTTGGTAACAACTGCCGAAGCCAGGGACATAAGGCTGGAGCTTTCTGCAGGAAGTGAAGGAAAGAAGGGTCAGGGAGATACTTCACCCAGAAACCTTGTAGTGACCGGCAAAACCCAATGGCAGGACGGCCTCAGTGCGGAAGCACACATACGGCTACGGCAATTTCCTTGGTATTCGTTGCTTGAAGGCATGGAAGAGCCGCCGGTTGAGCTACGCAAACTGGATGGCGATGCTTCGTGGCGCAACGGGCGATATCAGGCCAATCTGACCGCTGAAGTTGACGGCGCCCAAGGCAAGGCAGAACTGGCTACAGCCATTGATGGCGATGCCAGCCAAGTGCGGCTAACTGAGCTCTCTGCAGTCACCGGTGCGGGTTCTCTCTCGGGCAATGGCTCTGTGAATTTCTCCGGCCCCTTGAGTTGGCAGGCAGCGTTAGAATTAAAGGACTTTAACCCGGGATACTGGGTACCGGTTTTGGAAGCAAGCCTTAGTGGCGAGGTCACCACAGAAGGACAGCTTACTGAAGGGCCGGTTCCGGCTATGGAGCCACCTGGGATCTGGAGGGCCAGTGGCGCTCCAGCCCTACGGTCGCCGCCGGCCGACTGGATACCGCCACCGGCGACTGGGTTGTGCCAGAGCTGAAGCTGGTTATTGGTGATAACCGGGTTGAGGGCAGCGGCCAATGGGGGCAGCAGCTAAGAGCCAACCTTGATCTCAAACTGCCGGCGCCGGAGAAAATCATGCCGGGCCTTGCAGGGCAGGCTGATCTGCAGCTCACGCTTGCCGGCACCCCCGACGAGCCTCTTGGGGAGCTGACTGCCAGTGCGACAGAGTTGCGCTGGCAGGATCTTTTGGTCGTTGAAAGCCTGAGCCTGGATGCGCAGCTGGAATCTGGTTTGCGTCTTACCAGTGAACTACAGAGCAAGGGTATTACAGCCGCGGGACAGACGATTGAGTCGTTAATCGTCAAGGCGCAGGGTTCTCAAGGCGACCACAAGGTTGCGATTGACGCACAGCACGAAGACGCAAGGCTGCAATTCGATTTTCAAGGCGCGGCAGGTGATGCCTGGACAAGCTGGCAGGGCGAGCTTGTGCGAGGTGTTGTTGATGTGCCCGGGCAAGAACAAAGCTGGGTGCTGGCGTCGCCCACCGCACTCGCCTACGGGAAAAACGGTGAACTCAACGTTGCAGGCCATTGCTGGCGTTGGCAGCAAAGCTCTATTTGTGCCGACGACCAAACTCTGCTGCCAGTGCCCAGCATTGCCTACCGCATTGACAGTTTTCCTGCTTCGGCTCTGGCACCGATACTTCCAGAGACCTTGCGTTGGCAATCCAGCATTAATGGCGAAATCAACTTCACCTCCACCGATACGGGCCCCGACGGCCGGATAGCACTGGATGCCGGCGAAGGTCGTTTCGAGTTGCTGCTGGATGGCGAATGGGAAACCTTGAGTTACGAAACACTGACCACAGAGCTGGAGCTCAAGCCTGAGCAAGCAGATCTCGCCGTGAAGCTCTCTGGCCCCGAGCTTGGCACGTTGTCCGTGGATATGAGCCTGGACCCGATGGACGAAGACAGGTCGGTTAAAGGTCAGTTCAAACTGGAAGGTCTTGATATTGCTCTGGCGGGCCTGTTTACGGGGCTTGAAGAGGTCGCCGGTGAGGTGAACGGAGAGGGGACTATATCCGGCCCTTTGATGCGGCCCGCAGTGGAAGGCCAAATAGCGTTGATCAACGGGCGGGTGGTAGATCCGCGTTTACCTCTGCCCTTGGAAGAAGTAGTTGTCAGCGTAGACCTCAAGGGATACTCCGCGGATATTCGCGGCAGGATCAGCAGCAGCGACCGTAGTGAGGCAACGATCCAGGGCGAGGTCGACTGGCAAGGAGTGCCTGGTGGAGAGATTCGCATTACCGGCGATAGATTACCCTTTAGCATAGAGCCCTACGCTCATTTGGAGGTGGCGCCAGATCTGACCATCGCATTCCGCGAAGGTTCGCTGAGCGTGGCTGGCAGGGTTGAAGTGCCTCGGGGCGATATTGAAATAGAAGGACTGCCTGAGCAGGCCGTGTCGGTCTCTGAAGATGAGGTTATCATTGGCGTTGAGCCGAAAGAGCCTCTGGTCCAGTCTTTGGATATGGATGTTACTGTTGTGGTCGGCGAAGACCGGGTGAGCTTTATCGCGTTCGGGGTGACTGGCGATTTAGAGGGCACCCTGCGGATTGGTAACGACATGGACACCCGGGGCACTTTGCAACTGGTTGATGGCCAATACGAGGCGTATGGCCAGGAGTTGGAGTTGCGTCGCGCACGGCTGCTATTTGTTGGCAATTTGGTGCAGCCGTATCTGGATATCGAAGCCGTAAGACAGGTTGATACGGTTGTTGCTGGGATTCGCCTGAGTGGGCCGGTTCAGTCGCCCACGACCGAAGTATTCTCCAGCCCAAGTATGCCCCAGGCAGATGCCTTGTCATATGTGATTCTTGGCCGTGCCCCTGGGGGCCAAAGTGATGATGGGCAGATGAGCCGTGCTGCTATTTCGTTAGGGCTGACCCAGGTAAACAAAGTGACGGGACAAATCGGGGAAGGGTTTGGTATTCGCGAGTTAACTCTGGAAGCGGAGGGTAGCGGAGATCAGGCATCGGTTGTGGCCAGTGGCTATCTCACCGATGAACTTAGTATTCGCTATGGGGTGGGAATCTTTGAGCCTATTAGCACCGTAGCGCTGCGTTACGATTTGGGAAAGTACTTCTTTCTTGAAGCTGCCAGTGGCCTGGCAGCTTCTCTGGATATTTTCTATACCCGGGATTTCTGAATTCAGTCCAGTTCGAACGTCGCGTTCACTGAGGCGTTGATTTCCCGCTCTCCCACGCTGGATATGGCATCGGACCCTCTTGCTTCAGCCGACATCATCATCGGCATGGGGCGGTGGCCGCCGTTAATATTCAGTGAAACCACGTCCCCACAGCTCTGATCTATCTGCTTGGCCACAAACTCGCATCGGGATTTCGCATCGGCAAGAGCCAGCGCCAAGGCCTCCCTCTCCATACTTGTTTCCTCGGAATGGAAAAACTGACGGGGGCCAAGGTTGTAATTGAGGCCGAGTGCCTGGGCCTGTTGCAGAATGGGGTTCAGCAGAGTTAAGTCTGCAATACTGAAGCTTACTGTCTGTGAGGCAACCGCTATTTTTTGTGGCTCCGTTTCCCGTGCCTCGGAGGGTAAGGTGCGGCTATACAAGTTGACGGAAGCGTCGGTATATTCCTGCAGTTGGGGCCGGTATTCGCTAATGCCCTGGCGCCACTGCTCCATCATGGAAGACACCTGTTCCGTGGCTTTACGAGGTAACTCATCTTCCGCGCTGGCGGTAAATTGCAGGCGTGCGCTGTCCGGCTCATAGCGAACCGTGCCCTCGCCAGTCAAGGTCACTTCGCCCGCCATGGCCAAGCTTGGCAAAAGTAAGGGCAACGTATACAGAATACGAGTTTTCAGGTTATTTCTAGCCATACGGTGTTCCTCCCGAACATGGGTATAAAGTCAGGCCCTGCTGGAATCAGGTTCCAGTCGGGCCAGTTTGAATGCGAGCGCGGCCTGAAGAAATTGGCCAAAGATACGTCGATGCCCACTAAGGTAAAGCAGGTATTCCGGGTGCCATTGAAGCCCCATAAGCCATTGGCCGCGGGTACTTTCGATGGCCTGAACAAACAGGTCGTTATCCACCGCCGTCACCTTCAGGTTTTTGCCCAGATGTTTGATTGCCTGGCTGTGTATCCGGTTAGCGCCAATTACTGGTGCCCCCATCAACTGCCCCAGCCGGCTTGTGGCTACCAGGCGAACGGTTTGCATGGGAAACAACAAAGGGCGGTGTTTGGTGTTGACCCTGAGGGGGGTGACGTTCTGGCAGAGGGAGCCGCCGTGGAATATGTTGATGAACTGCGCGCCCCTGCAAATGCCCAACACGGGAATTCCTATTGTCTCTGCTTGTTCCAGAAGTAACTGGTCGGTGGTGTCTCGCGCTCGGTCATAGCGGGCGCTCACCTGTGGTTGCTGGCCATAACGCTCTGGGTGCACGTGGGTGCCTCCGGAAAGCACCAGGCCATCCAGCAGCGACACATCCACCCGGGCTCCTGGGCGAATGTAGTAGGTATGTGCACCTTTGAGCCGAAGCGCCAGGCCAATCAAGCGCTGGGCGATACGCTTTCTCGCCGGGCCGCTGATGCCTATGGTCAGGCCTGGAAGGCTGTCTTCAGGGTTGCGCTGTTTAGACATAGCCTTTGCTTTTTAGCCAGTTTTCTGAGGTTTCTTGCCAGTTCTTGGTTAGATTGCGCAAGCTGATCTTTCGACTATCCCGGAAAAGGGCTCGCAGTTCTGCCAAATCTTCGGCATGGTTTGCGAGCTGTTCTACCACTACCCAGTCATTCCAGACACTGGAAAAATGCCATTCGGGATTGTCGATGTCGCAGTCTGGAAGTCGGTAATGCAGCGTTGGCCGGCTTTTTATACGAGGGTCTTTCACGTATTGGTCGAGTAGAGGCTTGTCCAGGTGTGCAAAGAGCGGCAACAAATCCAGAGCACGGTTACGGGTGGGATTGGATTCAAGGTAATCCACCATCATTTGTTGCTGGTCTGGTGAGTAGTCGTCAGCAATCAGCAGGTCGGTATAACGACTGCTCCATGGCTCGATGTAAGGCGTAAATTTTCTGCTGATATCCAGCTGATGACGCGCCTTTAGCCAGTCGTAAAGCACTGCAAACGCCTGATAGTAGCGGACAAGCGTTGTTGGCTTGAGGTCTGGTAGCTCAGGGTTAAGCTGTAGACCGAATGCAAAATAAATAGCCTCTCTGCTGCCCAGCGCACCAGCTTTCCGGAGTTTTTCGACCAGAGTTTCAATGTGGCTCAGATCAGAAAAAAACATGGGGGGGCTGACAATTTCCAACGGGACAATTCGCTCAGCCGCGGCGTCGATAACCTCCATAGCCTGCCCACCCAGTTCACGCATGGACACGGGCAAGCGCTCATCTGCCAGGTCCAGATCTTTGATGGGGTCTGAATCCAGCTCGATAATAAAACTCCCCAAGGGCGTCTCAAGCTTGCTCACGTAGCGGGACTCAGGTGTCGCATCGCCACCGAGTAACTCTGCCGCCAGGTCTACGAGCTGCTGATACCCAAGCCGGATAATTCGATCTCTACGCCCACCCGGCGCTCGTTTCCGTCCGCAGTATTGATTATATCTGGCATGTTCAGGGCGGTAGCTTGGTTCATAAGGCTCACTAATGCTGAATGTAAGAGTTTTTAAACTTTATCACACTACCGAAGCGCCGGCAGTTAAGGGTCTGCAAGAAAATAGGCCGCTTGGCTTTACACTGGATAAAACACTGTATATAGTCAAATCACTGTATAAAAAACAGGATGGTTGGTTCACTGTATACGCCATCAGATATCAGGCCCAGCATGTATAAGCCCTGCATGCAGCAAGTGGAGCAGCGAAACAATGAAGCTGACAGCAAGACAGACCCAGGTACTGGAAATTATTCGACGATCTGTCGATGAAACCGGTTATCCACCCACCCGCGCCGAAATTGCAACGGAACTGGGTTTCCGCTCGGCCAACGCCGCCGAAGAGCACCTGCGGGCGCTAGCACGCAAGGGCGCAATTGAAATGGTTCCCGGGGCCAGCCGAGGTATCCGTCTGCCAGAAGTAGCCGAAGATCCCGGGCTGCCGATTATTGGTCAAGTAGCTGCAGGTAGCCCAATTCTGGCTCAGGAGCATGTTGAAGATCATTGCGCGCTGAAACCAGAGTTCTTTTCGCCGTCCGCCGATTACCTGCTTCGTGTCAGGGGTATGAGCATGAAGGACATCGGCATTCTCGATGGCGACCTGCTGGCCGTGCACAGCACACAGGACGTTCATAATGGCCAGGTGGTTGTGGCCAGGGTGGGGGATGAGGTCACAGTGAAGCGTTTCAAAAAGGAAGGCTCAAAGGTTTATCTGATCGCCGAAAATGAAGAGTTCGCGCCGATCGAGGTCGACTTGAAAGAGCAAGAATTATTCATTGAAGGACTGGGTGTGGGTGTTATCCGACGTTCCGATCTGCACTGATCGGGCTGGTATAACCACAGACGCATTGAAAACG
>NZ_MBPP01000038.1 GCF_001858325.1 Marinobacter sp. AC-23 | reverse complement strand
TTGTCGACGGCCCCTCCGGCGACGTCGACGTACTCGGCAAAGATATGCAACGAATAAAGGACTACACATTGCAACCCGGCATTACAAAACAGGTTCTCGATGAACTGTCCAGATTCTACAAATAGCGAGTTTGAGGCACCTCATACACATTTCGATGTGAGACAATTTTCATGAAGCTATCGGTCATCATCAGCACTTACAATTCCCCCCGCTGGCTGGAAAAAGTGCTTTGGGGTTACAGCGTACAGTCTCACCAAGACTTCGAAATCATCATGGCGGACGATGGTTCCAGCGATGAGACGCGCGATCTGGTTGACCACATGCGTGCGCAAACCGGCTTGAACATCAAGCACGTCTGGCAACCGGACGAAGGCTTTCGCAAGTGTCGAATCCTTAACAAAGCCGTCCTTGAAGCCACTTCTGATTATCTGGTATTTACAGACGGTGACTGCATCCCAAGAAAAGACTTTCTTGAAGTACACGCAAACGAAGCCCTACCAGGCCGATACCTCTCTGGCGGTTACCACAAGCTCCCGATGACCACGAGCGAGGCCATTACCAAAGACGATATCCTGAGCGGCCGCTGCTTCGATCTGGTATGGCTCAAGCAACATGGCCTGAAAGCGAGCTACAAGAACAGTAAGCTGACCGCCAACCGCTGGCAGGCACAGCTATACAATACGCTAACCCCAACCCGCTGCCGCTTTAAAGGGTCGAACGGATCAGCATGGAAAAAAGATGTTCTGGCCGTCAACGGCTTTGACGAGACCATGGCCTATGGCGGTGAGGATCGGGAGTTTGGAGTACGGTTGGTTAACAACGGCATCAAACCGAAGCATGTTCGTTATAACGCAATCGTGATCCACCTGGATCATAAAAGAGGGTATGTTGATCCCAAAACAGTACAGGCCAATAAGTCACACCGCCTAAATGTGGACAAGCAGGGCATTATCCAAACCAAGCATGGCATTCAACAGCATCAACATACCGCTGGAGCAAAAAATTGATTTTTTTCGTTTTTTCTTATAACCGCGGCCCCCACTTGAGAAACTGCATTGCGTCTATCGAAGCCTGCGCTCCGGGACACCAGGTTATAATCTATGACGATGCAAGCAATGACGCGGAAACCCAATCGATTCTTCTCGAGATTGGAAAGAAACACGAGGTCAGAACCAGAGACGACAAAGTCTCCGGCGACCAACATGGCGCCTTGTATACGAACATGCAGCGGGCTATTGACTCTGTTACCGGAGAAAAGGATCTGATTTGCTTTCTGCAGGACGATACGCAGCTAGTTCGCCCCATTGACGAGCATGACATCGCCTTTATGGACGGCTACTTTGACAAAGTTCCGGGTGCAGGCTTTCTCGCCCCAGTGTTCCAGAAAAAAATCACTCGCAAGCGCACGTTGGATCGTTTTATTTATCGCGAGGATCGTGAGGTATATGTGTGCGAACACCGAAGCAATAAGCAGGTCGCGGGCGTTTACTACTCAGACATATCCGTTACCCGAAGCGACCGCCTGAGAAAGGCAAACTGGAAATTTGTACCGGGGGAGTTTGATAATGAAATTCAGGCAAAAAACAACTTCATAGAAATGGGCTATATGTTTGCTCCCTTCGCCATGTGGTTGCCCAACCCACCGGCTTACCGTAATAAGAAGAAAAGCTTCACGTTTCAGCTCGCCGAGATTGTTAACAAGGCTGGCTTCTATCCGTTTAGAATAATGAATGAAGGTACGGTACAGCGCCTGAGAATTCGTCCTGAAAAAGAGGTTCCAATAGCAGAAGAATACCTTGAAGTAACGGTTCAGGGCCTTAGATCGCCATGGATCTTTGACCCACTTCGCCGTTACCGATTATTGAGAAAAATGGCTAAGTTTGAAGCTTGGCTACGAAGGATTATGTCTGTTTGATGTCGGCTAATAGCCCCAATCGCTTCCTTGCCATCGCGATAAGTTCATCGGGACTCTGTTCATGCAGCTTAAGCTCAGCATATCCATCTGGCCGACTGCTTGCGAACAATTGGTCACAGTAGGCCGGGCCTGACCCATGGTACTGCTCCACTGTTAAGTGCCGAGGGCAGAAAAAATGACTGGGAAGAACCGTCAACTCACTGTAATTGAGCTCGTGAAAAGCACTTGTGAGCGCCCTTGGTCCAACGCTTTTCCAGGCTGCAACAGTTTTGTGCCGAAGTTCGTACCAGACAAACCTGGTTGCGAGATCGCGCCTGGCCTCGAAGGTTTCGACAAGATGGGTCACCATGCGATCTCCAGGCTTGCATGCAAAGTAGCCGTTAGCTATCAGGCCCGGTGAAGCCAACTCATTTTCCCAGCATGCAAACGCTGTACATTCAAAAAGCCAATCAGGCAAAGCACGCACAGCAATCGAATCAGCATCTAACGCAAAGCCGCCCTCGCTGGCAAGAATTTCCCAGCGCATAAGGTCAGCCACTCCGAAAAGCTGCCTGGTATCCCACATAGCCTGCATATGACGCTTGGTTCGCCAAGGGTAAGTATTGTATTCATCATTCCCCCACACGCGTATTTCAAACTCCGGATTCAACCGCCTCCAAGTTTCAAAGCATGCATCGGGACGTTTTTCTTCGTCGCCTACCCAAATAAAATGAAGGACCTTAGGAATGCTCAACGCTTAACGACTCCACTAAAAACATCGCGAATTGCATAGCGCAAGTTGCGTCACAACCAAGAAGTAAATTAGTCATTCGCCAATCTGAACCACAAATTGTGAACTTCTCTGCGAATTTTTCCTTTTAGCAAATACCAACGCCAGCGAAGACGCATCAAGCCTCTTCTCTCTTTCGAGGGGTTCACGCCAAAATCAATAGCAGATTCAAATGTCGCGTTATGAGTCAGACATGGTTCTAGTAAACCATAGCATTCAACACCATTAGCCCAGAACTGATCCATCTCAATATCGACTGGCTCGGCCCATGTCTCAGCGTACCTCACAAACTTCTCCGCAGCGCCAGGTGTCAAATAGTAGCCAGTTGCGCTTTTATGCCCCCGCAAAAACTTACCAATGCCAAGCCCTTCTGTTTTAAACACCGGTATATATTGCCTGTTTCGCGACTTGCTCTCGAATAACCGAAGGCACTCAACATACTCGGGAAGCTCTTGCACTGAGTTAAAGAAAGTCCGGAATACTTTCTCATAAAGCATTGCATCATCTTCGAGGACAATCATTGCCTTCCCCGAATCAACGCACTTTTGCCACACCATATAATGGCTGGCAAAGCACCCTAAATGGCCTGGAGACAGAGGAATCTCACCGATTCTTCTGGCTTTTTGGGCACTGTACCTGGAAAACAGCTCATGCCCGAGCTTCCCATCAACCGCGTCAAAAAAAACAAACGGAAG
This sequence comes from Marinobacter sp. AC-23, assembly GCF_001858325.1. GTDB lineage: Bacteria > Pseudomonadota > Gammaproteobacteria > Pseudomonadales > Oleiphilaceae > Marinobacter. The sequence goes on along the minus strand of NZ_MBPP01000038.1, from coordinate 14,427 downwards.
CCCAAGCGCAGCAAATTGCCCCTCTATGGCTTTGCGCCGTTCAGTGGCTCTGTGCAGGCTGATAACAACAATTTCAGGGTGACCGTCCATCTTTTAGTCCTTTGTACTAATCAGCGCCCCAGCCAGCGACGAAGCGCCACCTCGGCATTGTTGAGGTGTTTTAGTAAACGAAACCCCGTCAGCGGGTTATAAGTCCAGGGCTTTTTCGGTGTCACAGGAGTGCACTCAAGAAGTTCTTCGGCTACAGGCACGCGCCCTTGAGAGTTCTCTTTTCGTGCTTCCGCTAGTTCTTTCGACCACAAGTCGAAAGGGTAAAAACCAACCTGCTTATTTTTCTCAGCCAGCCGCAGTCCCAGCGTCTTGTTTTTGCCTCGATAAGCCGGAACCTCTGGCAACCACATTGCAAAAGGTAACCACATATAGGCCATCAGGCCAAAGAGCTGCCTCGCCTGTCGATCATTGGACGGTTCCGACTGCTGGAATTCCCACCCTGCCGCAGTAAGTCGATTCGGTTTAAAAATGACGAGATCCGAGTAGTGAAGCCCGGCACTTTGCCCCATGTTATTTCTAAAAAAGAATTCAGGAGCAGGCCCTGGTTCAGGTGTTACAGGCCGCTTTGCCAAATCTATCCCTCTTATAAAGCAAGGGTGGATAAAGCCAAGTTTCGGGTGTTCTTCAAATAACGATTCCAAGGCCTGAATCTCGCCACTCGGCAAGGGACGAACCACTTGGGTATCGTCCTGAAGAAAGCAAAGTAAGGATCGGTTTCGGTAAAGTTCCAAAGCAGCATTCATATTATGATAAAGGCCGCCATGCTTTATCGTGCCCTTTGTATCAGGCGTTATAACCTGGCAGTTTTTCTTTGCTTCTTCGAGGTAGCTGCAAGTTTCCGGATCGCTGCTGTTATCATCGAAGATGGCAATTTCTGCGTCAGGTATGCACGCCAGAATAGAATTCACACAGTTGCGAAGAAACCTTCCCCGGTTGAAGGAAAAAATGCAGATCGTAAGTTTATTTTTCATCGCGTCTCCTCTTCACTACCACTGACGCGGGGTTCAGGGTCAGTTTCGCCAGATCTGGCCCGGGCCCAAGCCCAAACAAGCACTAAGGGGATCCAGCCGAATATCCAAATCGGGTGCACTGATATCAATAGCGTATACTCATCAGAAAACGTCAGCATGACGAATAAGCCAACAATCATGAGTAGGTGGAGCTTTTGACTCATTGCACAAGGACAGCGAAAGGCCGCCCAAGCAACCAGTATTAAAAGCCCGAACTGCATTGCTACCCCTATCAATCCCGTTTCAGCATAGGCTCCCAACCAAATACTATGTGGATGCACTATATCCAAGCCACGGGGAGCAAGATAGGCCTGATGCGGCGCTGTAAACTCGAATCCAAGCCCTGCGCCATTTCCCAGCAAAATAGACTCTGGCGGATGCTTCAGGTAGGCAGCCCAGATATCCAATCGGTAGGAGGTTCCCCGAGACATAAGTTGCTCAATAAAGTCCGGAATACCAATAAACCCATGAACAAGCCCTATCAGGCCCGCAACGACAGCCAAAGTACCTCCAAGCGCAAGCTTGGATCTGGTCTTGAAAGTGATAAGAGAAATAAAAAAAAGCACATAAATAGCCAGAGCAACGATGGGCGCCCTGCTTTTGGTTGATACAACAAATACGCTAACCAAAAAAAATGCAATAAGACCCAGAGCAATGCTTTTGCGATTCATTCTGCTGTCTCGCTGACCGAACAACAAAAACATACCCACCGCTAAAAAAACTATTAGAATCGACGCTCCTTGAATCGAGTGTTCCGCCGCACCGATACCCTCCAGCCGTCCCGTAAAAAGCTGTTCGACTGGAGCACCTACTAGGCCGGCAAGTGCCCCGACAAGCGCTGCAGATAAAAAAAACGCCCCCCACTCTCGCGGCTTCTTTATTACCTCCTGTATCCATAGAAAAAATGCCAGCATTCCGGCACCTGCCTCTAGCCCCCACCGGGATGCTTGCGCATTATCAGCTGTCGAGGTGTTGGCAACTACCCAGGTTATTATGGACATATAGACACAATAAACCAGAAACAAACCGAGGAAAGGATCCTTCCAGTCAACCTTCTGTTTGCGGGAAATGAGCAGATACAGGCTTAATGGCAGAATTGTTGCGTGAAAAAAGTGCTTGTAAACACTGTCTGGCGCTAAAACCGCCAGGAGCAACCAGCATGCGAAGAAGCCGGAAAGCCATTGCCTGTCCCTCAACCCGCGGCTTCCAAGCAGTCTCTCAAAAGTCATAGAGGATTCCATTCATTCACTATATCTCTTGATCCAGAAGGTCTGTCATCCGACCAAGGTACTCATCAGGACTCCAGGTTTCACGGCCACTGGCGTGAGAGTGAATGGTAATATAATGAATATCAGAATCCGCCAGCATCGAGCGCACTGTCTCAATGACCATTTCAGAGTTGCTGGTATTATAGATATACCTAGAAAAATCTGGCGCCCGCCACTCTATGTCCTGCTGGTCTCTGTAATTCCCCAGAAATGCCTTGTAGAACCCGAATTCCGACCAACGGCGTGGGGGCCTGGCTAGCAGAGTTTCCCACCACAGCTTGCCTGAGCGCACTTCTAGCGTACGAAGTGCCTCTCGTAAAATCACACTATCGAAAACAAAAGGGGTGTCAAAGTAAACATTTACCGGGTCACACAACTGAACTGTCCCCACCAATGATTCAGATTCAGCTACCCAGTTTTTTACTTTACCCTCCACCTCGGATCTGGCGCTCCACGTTGCAAAGCAAACAGTCCGCGATTTGCCCATAAAGTCCTGACAAGACGCGGCTTTAGTAACCACTACATCCGAGTCGAGAATGACCGCTACGTCGCATTCCAGCTCACTGGCAAGCTGCAACTTGCAAAGTTGCTGAGTGTGCCACCCTGTGTAGGATGGCCATTCCGGAAAAGAAAACAGGCGTCGCAAGCTGCCGGCAAGACGAGTGACATTCCGTCCGAAACGATCCGATAAGCGGCGTGCCATCCGTCGTTTCCTCTCAACCTCTGGTGGCAGTACGTCTGCTGTGGAGAGCAGATTAAGCCCGGAACGGCCTCGAAATTCCTCAAACAGCGGCATGTCTTCATCTTGAACGACTACGTAGTGCTCGAGTTCAGCAAGTGACGACCGTTCAACGGATTGGCGCATCACTCTGAAGTGATCAACGTCCCCGGCCCAGGTTGGAGTAATAATTACAATTTTTGATTTTGCGCTCACCACTTATTTCCTGTCCCGCCTTCGCGACTGCCAAACCCGCAACCGGGTTCTAAGCCGGCTTCGGGTTTCATTTCCGCTGTAACGTCCTTTCGCAACATGCCGGATTCTAAACACTCCAGGGACCGAAACAGGCTCGCCCTGGCTACGCAGCAACCAGCGAAACGCACGGTCCTCATGGCATTTTGCAAAGCTCTCTACGGGCTGCTGATAAAGGCCTATATTTCGGCAGTACCCGACAGCTCTACACACATCCCCATGGGCGATCTGCAAAGGCCCGGTGGCCTTGGATATCTGCCGGGAGGTAAAAGAGGTTGTGTCGATGTCCAGTACTTGTGGCTCGGTAGTGCCAGCCTGAAGCATAGGGTTGTTTTCCGCCAGCAGATCCGTTGTTCGCTCAACCTCCGGAAACAGCAATGTCTCTTGGCGCCCCTGTAAAGCTTCGGCAAGGGCGTCGAGGCAGTTGTCGCGAAACATCAGATCACAGTCTGTAAACCAAACCCAATCAGCTTTTGTGGCCAGTGCCGCCTGATTGCGGCCGATTGCGCGGCGAAAAAGCTGCTGTTTTGGCACTGGCTGCCAGTTCCAGGTAACGCCCGGCACGGTCTGCTGACCAAAAAAATCCAGCAACGTCTTCGTTTTGGTATCTTCTGGGCTGAAAAAAACGGTCATTGTCACATCAAGCTTTTTGGGCGGGAAAAGCACGACGGAACTAAGTTGGTACACAAGAAAGTGCGAGTAGTTCCAACAATGGCTGACCACCTCCAGTTTTAGGTGTCCCTTCCGGGCGGCCCGATCATTTTCTGGAGGTAGGTTTGGCTCAAACCACCTGGGCGGTATCCAGCCACCTGCCGCAAATCGGAAAAAAGCCAATTGGATTAGGTTCCACATAGTTGTTGCCCGGACCACGTCTGATTCTTGAGCCCGGCTGCAAGCTGATGTTCCTCCGGGCGACAGTTCTAAAAGCGGGAAATTCTATCACGGAGCCACGTCAAAAACAGAAAACCCTTCATTAACTGAACGACCATCTTCTTGTGCGGGTCCGATGACAATGGTACTTTTCCGCTCTGCATTCCGCTGATTGGATTTTTCTTGTGTCCGCCAAACTCATCGCTCTGGCTTTCCGCTTACTGTCCCTACTCAGCCTGCGCTGGGCACAACACATCGGCCGCTTTTTGGGAGGCGCGGTGTGGAAACTTGGTGGCCGTTCCGTGGAAACCACGCGCACAAACCTTCGTGCTTGTTACCCACAGCTAACAGACTCAGAACTCGAAGAGTTGGGAAAGCAGAGCCTCCGAGAAACCGGCGCGACCGCGATGGAGATTCCATTGATGTGGGAGTGGCCCGTTGAGCGCTGCCTAGGTTTGATAAAGGAAATTGAAGGCGAAGAGCTGCTTGATGACTACAAGGCCGACGGCAAAGGCCTGCTCCTTCTGGCGCCGCATCTGGGCAACTGGGAGCTGGCCGGGCTGTTCTTTGCTTCCCGCTACAAGATGGCCGCGCTTTACAGTCCGCCAAACCGTCCGGAATTTGAAACCTACATTAAAAACGTACGTAGCCGCAGCGGTTCCGAGCTGGTTGCTACCGATCGGAGGGGTATTATGCGCCTCCTTGCCATCTTACGTGAAGGTGGAGTGGTAGGCGTATTGCCTGACCAGACGCCAAGGCAAGAAGGCGGTGAGTTTGCGCCCTTTTTTGGTATCCCTGCGGTCACTATGACGCTCGCCTCAAAGCTGATTCACAAAACAGACGCGCACCCGCTAATTACCTTTGCCCAGCGACTGCCCAGAGGTGAAGGATTCAAAATTGTTATAAAGCGAGCGGATGAAGGCATGATTTCAAAAGATGTGTCTGAATCGCTTAGCGCACTGAATCGTTCCGTTGAGCGCTGTATTGAATTGGTTCCTGAGCAATATCAGTGGGAGTACAAACGCTTTCGCCGAACCGCTCCTGGCGAAACACCGATATACTGATCAGTCGCTACGATAGCCAGCCAGGAAGCTCCGCCAGAGCTGCCCACGCTCCTCAGCATCTAATTGTTCAAGACACTTCTTCACGGAGCGCTCAAGACGGCTGAGATTGTTTTCCTTCCAGCCATCGCTAGCCTGCTTGGGCATCATGCGTCCTCGATCAAAATCAATCAGATACACCTGATCCGCAACGAGTATGTTCATGCAATTTAAGTCGGCATGAAACACTCCGGCGTTATGAAAGCGGCGAACACAAGCACCCGCCGCGTGCCATGTTTTACTACTGGAAGTGTTTCTTACACATTCAGAGAGTGGCTTTGCGTCGGGGATGCGGCGAACAATCAGCGACGCATGGTAAAGCAGAGGGCCATGCAGACGATAACCGGCGGCAACAGGCTCAGGTACGGGTAGACCTTTCGTGATGAGTTTATTCAACAACCGAAATTCAGCAAATGACCGGACGGCATCCGCACGAGTGAATACATACTCTCGCCGAATAAAACGCCCCGGCAACCCCCCGCGGCAAAAGTGCCGTAAAACAAGTTCGCCACAAGGTGCATGAATAAACCAAGCGGCGCCTCGACCACCTTGAGTGACGATAGCCGCTTGCCTACCCCAGAACACCGGGTTAAACCAGTTTTCCCGGAAGCTTTTTCTGACGGAGTGGGACACAAGATAGCCTCCTGTGTCCCCAATGTGTTTGATGTAGTTTGTCCCCATAGGGGAGTTACCGCACGGGCGCCAGCCAGTTACTGTGCTGAGGGAGCTTCCCTTGCACAGCATCAAAATACATGGCCTGCAGCTTTTCAGTAACCGGCCCGCGTTTACCCGCACCAATAGCACGGCCATCCAACTCTCGGATTGGCAGCACTTCGGCCGCAGTGCCGGTGAAAAACGCCTCATCGGCAACGTAAACTTCATCCCGTGTAATACGACGCTCTTTCACTGGGATATTCAGCTCGGCGGCAAAATCCAGAATGGTCTGGCGCGTGATGCCTTCCAGGCAGGAGGTCAGTTCTGGCGTATGCAGAACGCCGTTGCGCATAATGAAGACATTCTCGCCGGAGCCTTCAGCCACATAGCCTTCGTTATCCAGCAGCAGAGCTTCCTCACAGCCGCTGGCAATGGCTTCATTCAGCGCCAGCATAGAATTAATGTAGTTGCCGTTCGCCTTGGCCTTACACATGGTGATGTTAACGTGATGGCGAGTATACGAGGACGTGCGAACCTTGATGCCCACTTCTTTGGCTTCTGGCGACATGTAAGACGGCCAGCTCCAGGCGGCGACCATCACGTGTACCTTCAGATTGTCAGCACGCAGCCCCATACCTTCGGAGCCCAGAAAGGCCATGGGGCGCAGGTAGGCTTCGTCCAGATTGTTCTCACGGACAGCCGCACACTGAGCATCGTTAAGCTCTTCTTTGCTGAACGGCATTTTCATATTCAGGATATGAGCGGAGCGGAAGAGTCGATCCGTATGGTCTTTCAAGCGAAAAATAGCCGGGCCGTTCGCAGTGTTGTATGCGCGCACCCCTTCAAAACAGCCCATGCCGTAATGCAGGGTGTGGGTCAGGACGTGAGTTTTGGCTTCACGCCAGGGAACCATTTCACCATCCAGCCAGATAACACCATCGCGATCAGCCATCGACATTCTTCGTTGCTCCTAAAAAAGCGGTTTTCGGGGATACAGCATTCTAGCAGGAAATTTTGACGGAACGACACCCAGCACGCTATCCCGCCATGATTTTCTGCCAGGCCGACCGTATGTAACGCCGCTCGTCCAAAAATGCATCCCCCGCCACTTGGCTGTTAAGGTTTTGCAGAGCCCGCCGGTGAATGCATGAGCGCAACGCAATGTAGGCTTCCCGCAGCTGCTCTGCTTCTTTCACCGGCAACACACCAGCCCTGCCCAGCTCTTCCATTTGCCGGATATTATCAGACCACCCGGTTAGTTCCGGGTGCGACTCACTCCATGCCAACATCAGGTACTGCACCATAAATTCCATATCCACAATGCCACCGGCATCATGCTTGATGTGGAAGGTTTCCTCGCGTCGACTTTCTGGCGTGCCTAGGTTAGCCCTCATTTTTTCGCGCATTTCCACCACTTCCTGGCGCAACGCTTCCTTGTCACGACTCTGGCAAAGTATGTTGTGCCGGACAGCCTCAAAGGCCACAGCCGTTGCGGAACACCCGGCAACACCCCTGGCCCTTGCCAGAGCCTGGTGTTCCCAAGTCCAGGCATCATTGCACTGATATTTTTCGAACGCTTGCAAAGTGCTTACCAGCAGCCCGGAATTGCCCGATGGTCGTAATCTCATGTCGACTTCATACAACTGACCGGAAGGGGTTTGAGCATTGAGGATGTGTACAATTCGCTGCCCTAAACGGGTATAAAAAACCGCGTTATCAATGGATTTATCGCCATCAGTTGCCAACTCCGGGTCTGCATTATGAACAAACACCAAATCCAGATCCGACGTATAGCCAAGTTCAATACCTCCAAGCTTGCCATAACCGACAACCGCAAACTCCGTTTCGCGGGTGGCGCCGCCAGCGCGACCTGGATAACCGTGGCGAGCAACCAGGTTTGAAAAGGCTACGTCGACAACATGATCAAGGACAACCTCGGCAATCCAGGTCAGATAATCACTCACCTTCATCAGCGACAAAGTACCCTTCAATTCGGAGGCCGCAACCCGAAGCGTATGAGCCTTTTTGAAATGCCGCAGTGACTCCATCTGATTTTCCAGGTCGTCGTAAGAAATTCGCAGCATTTGCTGGCGCAGATCATCCTGCAGCTCGTCCCGTGCAGGCGGGTGGTAAAGGCTCTCGGCATTGAGCAACTCATCCAGAAGCAGCGGCGTTTCTGCAAGTTGCCGCGCAATCCAGGGGCTTTCACTACACAGGTTAACCAGCTGTGTACGTGCCCCCGGGTTCTCCAGAAGCAGCATCATATAAGCGGTTCGGCGCAAAATAGCTTCAACCAGCATAAGCACACGAGACAAGGTTTCTGATGGATTTTTTACCTCCGTCAACGCCTCCAGCAACACTGGCATGAATTGGTTCAGCCGTTTACGCCCCTGGGTTTGCATGGTCTGCACCGTGCGACTGTTACGCAGGCTACTGAGCATGGCTAAGCTACCGCCTGGATCTTCGTAGCCGTGTTTTTCAAGCCATTCCGCGTCTGAAACCTCATCAACTTCCGCCAGCCAAAGCTCAAACCAACCCTCATCAAGAGCAGGCTGCGCGCTCTCTTCACTCTCCTCCGTGGCAATGATATTGGCAAAGTGGGTGGCAACGTTTTCCCGGTGTTGCGCCAGCATTTCCTGGCAGCCCGGCCAGCCGTCAAAGCCCATGATCAGTGCAACCCGCGCCCTCGAAAGCTCGTCTTCGGGCAACAGCTGGGTCTGTTTATCTTCCATGCCCTGCAGAGCGTGCTCCAGGTTGCGAAGAAAAATATAAGCCTCTCGGAGCTCACTAACCACCTGCGAAGGCAGGAGTTCAAGCGCCTCAAACTCTTTCAGGATGACTAGCAGTTCACGCTGCTGCAACTCCCTGTCGCGGCCGCCGCGGATAAGCTGAAACGCCTGAACCACAAACTCAATTTCCCGAATGCCACCGCTGCCGAGCTTAATGTTGTTCTCCAGCCCTTGCCTGCGCACTTCGCGGCTAATCATCGCCTTCATGCTGCGCAATGATTCAAATGCACTGAAATCGATGTATCTGCGATACACAAATGGCCTGAGGCTTTCCATAAGCACCTGGCCGGCCTTCACATCACCAGCCACCACCCGGGACTTGACCATGGCGTAGCGCTCCCAGTCCCGGCCCTGATCCTGATAGTAGGCTTCCAGCGCAGCAAAACTGAGCGCAAGAGCGCCACTTTGCCCATATGGGCGCAGGCGCATATCCACACGAAACACAAAACCATCAGCGGTTATCTGATCCAAAGCCTGAATCAGGCGCTGGCCCAACCGGATGAAAAACTGCTGGTTATCGAGTGAGCGCCGACCGCCCCGGGTCTCACCCTTACCGGGAAAAGCAAAAATCAGGTCAATATCCGACGATACGTTTAACTCGCATCCACCCAACTTCCCCATGCCTATTACAATCAAGGACTGAGGCGTGTCCGCACCTGTCACCGGGTCTACCCCCCAAGGCGTGCCGTACTGCTCACAGGCAGCTTCATGCAGCCAGTCAAGCGCACCCTGAATGCACACCTCTGCAAACGTGCTGGTCGCAGCCATGGTCTCCGCCAGATCCGCCCACCGCATCAAGTCCCGCCAAATAATGCGGAATTGCGTTTCCCGGCGGAAACGGCGCAACGCTGCATGCAAACCGGGCTCGTCGGTGACCTCGACAAGATACTCACTCCAGCGTGCGTGAAGGTATTCGGGGGTGGTTGGCTCACTCAATCCCCGTGAATCCAAAAGCGCTCGCACCTGTTCCGGGTGCCTCTCAAGCGTCTGACGCAGGAACAGGCTCCGGGCCATGGCCTGAGCAATTACGTCTGCCGATATGCCAGCATCTTCCAGCAGCCAGCCCGGCAAACCTTCCGGAAAAACCGACGACCAGCTGGCAGCGACATCGTCGGCCAACAGCGACGGAAGGCAACTCCATGGCTCAGACATAATGCAAACCCCTGTCTCTCTGTTATATTCCCGTTACTGTATAACGAACTTACCCGAGACTGAACAGGCCAACACCGGATGCTGAGAAACCGCTTTCCCCTTAATGCCGAACATGAGAAAAGCCATGTACCTATGGGCGGACTCATCCGGAAGCGAGTGAAGCGCCTGTTCATGATTTTGATCGCGCTATTAACCACCCAAATACTGATTATCTGGGCGGTTGAAGACCTGACTCTGTTCGAGTCGCTGTGGATGACAATGACGACCATCGCCACAGTAGGCTATGGCGACTACGCTCCCGTAACCTACATCGGCCGGCTCAGTACCATCCTGCTCATGTTTGTGGGCGCCATCACCCTGCTGACGCTTATTGTCAGCGATTTTATCGAGTACCGGTTCTACCGCCGGGAACGCATTCTCACCGGACGCTGGATCTATAAAATGAACAATCACATCGTCATCATCAACACCCCTAAGCACGGCGGCATGACGTATTTCATGCGTTTTGCAACGCAGATCCGTTCTGCACAGGGTTACGAAACCATTCCCATCATGTTGCTTACGCGCGAGTTTCCAACCGGTCTCCCGGCGGAGCTGTCTGACCTGGGCCTGGTGCATTTTCATGGCTCCGGGTTTGACCCAGACGCGCTAAAGGCCGTGCACGCGGGAAGTGCACGCCACATAGTTGTGCTTGCCGCCGACGAATCCGACCCGCACTCAGACAGCCTGACCTTCGACATATCCCACCGCTTAGGCGAGCTTAACCTTGGCCAAAAAACCACTGTGGAGTGTGTTACAGACGCTAATCGCAGCCGCTTCAAAGAGCTTGGCGTGCGGGCCATTATACGCCCGGTTCGTACCTACCCTGAAATTATGGTGCGCTCCGTGGTAGCTCCAGGGTCGGAAACAGTGCTGGAAGACATGTTCAATTATGAGCACGACCACCCACACCGCTACGACCTGGAACTTGACGACCTCAACTGGGCTGATATTGTCAGCGCATTAATTCGCCACGGCATTGGCACGGCGCTGGCGTATATTAACGATAGCGACGAAGTTATCTGCCACCCGTCCGTAAACGGTGAAATCGAGGGAAAAGGGCTTATCGTGTTGGTGAAATCAAGTAACCCCCCGGATCTCGAAGTGGTAAAAGACGCATTGGAACGCTATCGCGTTTTTCTGAAGAAATGGAGAAACCTGCAGGACAACACGACCTCAGCCGACTCTTCCGCTGCCCACTGAGTAATTTTTACCAGGCACCGTCTATGGAATCCGTACTTTTTCAGCCGCTGGTGGATGCACTTGCATCGGGCCAGCCCCAGGCCGTTGCAAACGCAGCGAATCTGTTTAATGCTGCGGACCTTGCTGAATTTATAGAACAAAACCTGGAGAGTGATTCAGGTGGCTCCCTGTTCCAGAGTTTGCCCCTGGCTTTGCGCGCGAAGGTTCTGGGCTACACCAACCCGGACACCCAGCTGTTGCTAACTCAGGCTACGCCGCTGGCGGAGCTCGCGCTGCTTACAGCCGAAATGCCATCGGATGACCGGGTTGATTTTTTCAATCTACTTGATGAATCTCGTCAGAAACAGCTCATCAGTAAGCTTGATGAGGAAGATCGAAAGGATCTGACTGCACTTCTGGCTCACGCTGAGGGCACTGCCGGCTCTTTGATGAGCACGGATTACGCAGTGTTTGAATCGGGTATAACGGCCAGTGAAGCCATAGGCATTCTGCGCAAAACAGCCGAAGACAAAGAAACCATCTATCAGTCGTACGTGATTGACGAGAACCAGGTGCTGCTTGGTGTCGTATCCCTGCGCCGCCTGATCATCGCCAAGCCTGATTCCATTATTGATTCTCTGCTTGCTACTGGTCTGGTATCTACCCATACGGACACATCTCAAGACGACGTTGCCAGGCTGATCACCAAGTACGACCTTCTGGCCCTACCCGTACTGGACGATCATGATCGCCTTGCAGGGATTATCACCTACGACGACGCTATGGATGTTATCGAGGCAGAGGCAACAGAGGATATTCACAAAGGGGGGTCGGTGAGCAATCTGGAAACCGGCATCACCACGGCTTCACCCTTCTCGCTGTATCGCTCACGGATTCAATGGCTGATCATTCTCGTATTTGCCAACATTTTTACCGGTGCCGGCATCGCGCATTTTGAAGAAATCATCGGCGCCCACCTGGCCTTGTTGTTCTTTATGCCCCTGCTGGTTGCCAGTGCTGGCAACGCTGGTGCCCAGTCCGCCACACTGGTGATACGAGGCATTGCCACTGGGGATGTGGTAAACAGCGATTGGGTTCGGCTATTTAGCAAAGAGCTACTTGTGGCGACGGCACTGGGCCTTAGCATGGCACTCACCGTGTGGGTAGTCGGCATGTTCCGTACAGAAATGGCCATTGCCACAACAGTGGCTATAACCATGATTGCCGTTGTGCTTGCAGGCGGGCTGATCGGCATCCTGCTGCCGCTTCTGCTTAACCGGCTGGGCGTTGATCCAGCTGCAGCGAGCATACCGCTTATCACGACCATTGCCGACGTGAGCGGGGTGCTGATTTATTTCACGATCGCCACAATGATTTTAGGAGGTTAGCGCTCTACCCGGCAGACTGCCTTTCTCGGTTCGACAGCAGGCCAAGCTGACACTGACCAAGTTCTGGCTTATGGAGTATCTGACTGAGGGTTCCGCCCTTGGCCAGATGCTCTGCCAACTCAGAAAAAGGCTGACCCAAACCGCAAGCTTCAGCTCGCACCTGCAGCGACTGCAGGTCTATCCCTTCAAGTGAAACACTCCTTTGCTCCAGCCAGGCATTACTGAGCTGGTGTAAAAAAAGATCGATACCGTCTTGCCCACCGGCATTGGCACCCGGCTTTTCGCCAGCGGCTGACTTTCCAGCGTGTATACCTGCAAGGTAGTAACCCTGTTCTGCTTTGCTGATCAGGTTCACAAAGACCGGGCACTCAGAAGCCAAACGCTCCGCCCAGACCAATAGTCGCTGCGAGTTACCGGATTTCAGCTCAAACTCCACTTCACATAGGGCTTCTGCCTCGAGCCTGCGACAATGACACCAATATCCAGTGCACACTCGATGACCGCGTCGCCATCATCAATCATTACAATCTGCCGGTTAAAGTTAGTCTCAAATACGGGAGCAAGCTGTGCCAGATCAACGCCCTCTCCCAGCGGTGTAGCCGCCAGAAGCCCGAGATTCAAGACCGCAGCCGGCAGCGGCCATTCCCACTCTTCCCGCTTGTGCATGCCATTCACGAAGCTTCCCTGGGTTTTTGCTGTCTGAACATAGACATCGCCCTTCTGGCGCACGCGCAAAGCGGCTTTCTGCCGATTAAGATCTGCACCGGGGGTGTCGTAGTAGGTATTAATAAGCAGCTTTCTCGACCCAAGCGCCGCGCCGTTCTGCGCGCACAGCCAGGTCAAAGCGGTATCCATTTCGCCCTTGTCGAGCGTCAGCTTGATTTCCAGCTCTTCAGCCATCAGTCCACTCGCATTTTATGTAACACAAATAAAAACCGGCGACCTTGCGGCCCCCGGTTTCCTTCAAACTGCTTCTTAACTGGTCATTGCCAAATCAGAAGTAGTAAGTAGCACCAACAGAGACAGTTGAAGCTTCGCTCTTATTAGCTACGCCGTAAACACCGTCATCACCGCCGGACAGGTTACCTTCTACATAGACATACATGTTGCTGGACAGGTTATGCAGCGCTTGCAGGGCAATTGTGTCCCTCTTATCGTCGCCGTTTACACCGTCATTTTCCGCCAGTTCATAAGACAGTGCGAACGCGTTTTTGCCCAGGGTATAGGTTCCCTGAACGCCAACTACGTCGTATGCATCTTTGCGAGTCTGGTACTCAAGGGACAATCCCAGTGCGTCCATGTGATAAGCAACACGTAGGCCGTAGGTGTTTTCGTTGTTCTTCGGCGCTTCGACAGTGCTTGAAGAATACGATGTAGCACCGTCGTTAGAGTCCATAGCGAAAGCGAGGGTCAGCGCATCGACTGAATAAATCGCCGCCAACTGATAAGGATAGCTCTTCCCACCTGACTGAGTATCGCCATCACCATTAACCTGTACAGCTGCACCCAGCTTCAGGCCACCAAATGAAGGTGTCATGTACTGGACCAAGTCACCTTCGCCGGTGGTGTAGCTACCACCGATGTTGCGCCTAGTGTGTCGTTCGGTTAATTCGCTCATTTATTGTTGATTAAACTCAGCTTTGCTTTCGCCACCGATGTCATAATGGACTCGGCACTTTTATGCCATCGGAACGGCTTTGCCAGTTTTTCGTTGTGAACCTTGATGAACTTTTTAATCGCAGACTTTAATTCGCCGACACTGGTGAAAATGCCTCGATAAAGAGCCCGTCGCTCCAGTTGGCTAAACCAACCCTCCACCGCATTGAGCCAGGACGCGCTCGTGGGCGTGAAGTGCAGCTTGAATCGAGGGTGCTTGGCCAGCCAAGCTTTGACCTCTGGCGTCTTGTGAGTCGAGCTGTTATCCAGAATCAAATGTAGATCCATACCCTTCGGA